>CAWBES010000008.1:0-115553 GCA_963787965.1 uncultured Alphaproteobacteria bacterium | reverse complement strand
GAATCTTCGTTCAGGGTATACGTTTCGAGCTGGGGGTGCGTGCGATAGTAATAGGTAATTGCCAACGCCACGTAGCCGGCCCCGGCAAAGAGAGTCCCGGATCCGGCGTTCTTCTTACGGCCTACGGCGGGTCTGGGGTCCTCGCCGTTCCGCACGCTTGACTCCTTACCCCAAGGGGCGCGAAATTCGAGTGATCTCTCCGGAACGCAACCAGTGGAAGCCCGTCGGCGACCGTGTTCTCCTCTACCGGGCGCCCGAGCCGGCCCGAGTCGAGAGCTTCGCCGACGACGTGCGGTCGGGACTAACCGCCGAGCGGAAGCACCTTCCTCCCAAGTACTTCTACGATGCCCTCGGCTCGGCGCTGTTCGAGGCGATCTGTGAGTTGCCCGAGTATTACCTGACACGTGCGGAGACGGAGATCCTCGAACGCTACGCCTCCGACATGGTGGGGTCGCTAGCCGGGCCGATCGAGATCGTCGAGTTCGGAAGCGGTAGCGCCCGGAAGACGCGCTTTCTGATCGAGGCGGCACTGGCCGCGCAGAGCCGGCTCGACTACCACCCGATCGACATCTCGGCGGCCGCGCTGATCGCCTCGGCCTCGACCCTGGCCGCCGAGTTCCCGGGCCTGAACGTGACCGCGTACGCGAGCGACTACGTCGAGGTCCTGCGTTCGGCGCGGCTGCGCACCTCGAAGCGCGTGCTGGCGCTCTTCCTGGGCTCCAATATCGGCAACTACGATCCGGCCGCGGCGCAGCGGCTGCTGCGCGCGATGTCCGAGTCGTTCAAGCCGGGCGACGCGCTGCTGCTGGGCACCGATCTCAAGAAGGACCCGTCGGTGCTGGAGCGCGCGTACAACGATCCGACCGGCGTCACGGCCGCCTTCGACCGCAACGTGCTGGGCCGCATCAACCGCGAGCTCGGCGGCGCGTTCGATCTCGACGCTTTCGAGCACGCGGCGCGTTACGACGGCGTCCGCGGCTGCGTCGACTCGTTCCTGGTCGCGCAGCGCGGGATGAACGTTCCGATCGAACGCCTCGGCATCGACGTTCGCTTGCACGCAAGGGAGACGATCCACACCGAATCGTCGCATAAGTTCGACGCGGCCGACGTCGCGGTGCTGGCCGCTTCGAGCGGCTTCCGGGTGGCGCGCAGCTGGACCGACGCCGGTGCGCGATTCGCCGTGACGCTGCTGGTTATCGTATAATCTAGCGCGTGAGGAGAATCGGGATCACCTCGTCGATCCCGTGGGGCCCGGGCGGCGCCGTGCATGAAGACGTCCTGCCGTACGTGCACGCGGTGGAGCGGGCAGGCGGGGCGCCGGTGCTGCTCGAGAACGATCTGCACGACGTCGACGAGATGCTCTCCATGCTCGAGGGCGTCGTGCTCGGCGGCGGCGTCGACATGGATCCCGCGCGGTACGGCGGGAACCCCGAACACTCGCGCAAGCCATCGAGGTACCGGCCCGACCGCGACGGCTTCGAGCTGGCGCTCGTTCGCGCGACGCGCGAGCTCGGCGTGCCGACCCTCTGCATCTGCCGGGGCATTCAGGTGGCCAACGTCGCCTTCGGCGGCACGCTGATCGAGGACGTTCGCGACGAACTCGGGCCGCGGTATACGATCGAACACCGGCAAGTGGACGAGTCGGGGCTGGACCGCTCCGACTACGCTCCGGGCCACGACGTCGCGATCGATCCCGGCAGCACGCTCGCGCGCGTCCTCGGCACGGCCTCGCCGCGCACGAACTCCATGCATCACCAGGCGTTGCGCGCGGTCGGCGAAGGGTTGACGGTGGTCGCGCGGACGCCGGACGGCATCATCGAAGGCGTCGATGCGGCGTTCGACCATCCGTTCTTCGTCGGCGTGCAGTGGCACCCCGAGGAACTCGACGACGAGCCCAGCCGCAGGCTGTTCGCGGCGTTGCTCGGCGCGGCGGCGTTGAGGACGTCCGCACGCAGATAAAGCCGGCCGGCCCGGACCGGGACCTGCTGCGTAAAACGCTGCTCGGGTTCGCGGAGCTGATCGCCGGCATGGGGATCTTGCTGCTTGGCCCCGCGTGGACGCTCGATTTCCGGCAGGCCTGGCTCTACCTGTTCGTCTTCGGCGCGTCCGCCGCCCTGATTACCGGCTATTTGTGGATGTGGGACCCGAAGCTGCTCGAGCGGCGCGTCAACGCCGGACCCGCGGCCGAGAAACGGGGAATGCAGAAGATCGTACAGCTGTTGGCGTCGCTCTCGTTCATCGCGATCTTAGTTGTTTCTTCGCTCGACCACCGTTTTTCGTGGTCGGAGGTTCCCTTTCCGGCGACGCTGGCGGGAGAGGGTCTCGTCGCGCTCGGCTTTCTGATCGTGTTCGCCGCGTTCAGGGCGAATACGTTCGCCGCCGCGACCGTCGACCTGGCGAGCGATCAGCGCGTCGTATCGAGCGGACCGTACGCGCTCGTTCGCCACCCGATGTATTCCGGAGCGCTGGTCATGCTGTTGGGCACGCCGATTGCCCTCGGGTCTTGGTGGGGAATGCTCGCGCTCGGTCCGATCGCGCTAGTCATCGTCTGGCGCCTGCTCGATGAAGAACGCTTCCTCACGAGCAACTTGCAAGGCTACGCCGAGTACTGCCGGCGCGTTCGCTTTCGCCTGTTACCGCTGGTTTGGTAGAGGCGTCGAGCCGCTTGGGGCGGCACGTTAGATGCGTCCGATGCTGCCGACGCCGTTGACTTGGCTTTGGACTTTAGACGGGTTGCCGGCATAGCGGATGCTGCCGACGCCGTTCACGTTCATCGTGAGCGACCCGCTGGCGCGGACGCTTACCGAGCCGACGCCGTCGTTATCGACGGTGACGTCGTGCGCGTCGACCGCGGTCGCATCGATCTTGCCCGTCCCGGCCAGCGAGATGTCCTCTCGCGACGCGCGGCCCGAGGCGACGATCGAGGCCGCGCCGTCGTTCCGGATCTCGATGCGGCCGCCCGAGAGCCCGGTGATGTTCGCCGATCCGGTGCCCGCGTTCGCGAAACTCCGCAATCTCGGCAGCGAGATCTCGAGTTTCGGCGATTGGCTGAAGAAGTTGCCGCCGGAACGCATGCCGACGAGCAGCGTGCCGCCGTTCACCTCCGTCGTGACGCGGCCGACGGTGTCTTGGCTGCCGGTCACGACGACCCGGGTTCCGTTCCCGCCGACGCGGACGACGGTCGTGAAGGCGCCCTCCACGCGGATCCGGTCGAAGCCGGCGACGTTTCGCGTTTCCGACACGTCGCCGGCGGCGCGCCCCGGCGCCGCAAGCGGAAGAACGATCAGGGCGACGGCCAGCATCGGCACCAGCCGGAAGGAAGCGCGGTAATCGAGCATGCCCGGTATACGGCCGCGCGCGCGGCCGTGTTTCAGCGCCGCGTTCGCGAGCGGGGGCGCGTGACGGGCAGAGCTTCGCGGTACGCGGTCTGCAGCAGCCCGGGCAGCGCCCGGGCCTTCACGTTGGCGAGCCGTACCAGGACCCACGGATAGCGCAGGTAGTGATCGGTGATGTAGAAGCAGTCCGGGTCGGCTGCCATCAGTTCGTCGCGGCGGTCGAACGGCATCTTCAGGACGATCGAATCGATGTCTTCACGCAGGCGGACGAACAGCTTGCCGTTCACTCGCAACGCCGGCGTTCCGTACGACATGCCGTCCTCGACGTCCGGCAGGGCGTGCGCGATGCGGCGTACGGTCTCGTAGGTTACGGGCCTGCGCTCGGGCATCGGCTCCTCCTCGCGTTCGCGCGTCCTTAGTCGGCTTGGGCCGCCGCGAGTTCGTTGCCGCTCGGATCGGCGAAATGGAAGCGCCGGCCGCCGGGAAAGGCGAATATGGGCCTCGTGATCGTACCGCCCGCGCGTTGCACGGCCTCGAGCGTCCGTTCGAGATCGTCGACCGCGAACACGGGGAGCGGAGCGGCAGTCGCTTCGCTTGCATCCGCCTGAAGGCCGAGATCGACGTCGCCCGTCAGCGTGCACGCGTACGTCGGGCCGAAATCGGTAAACGCCAAGTCGAAGGCCGTCGCGTAGAACGTCCGCGACGCGGCGCCGTCGCGCACCGGCAGTTCGATGAAATTGAAACGAGCCATATCGGCTAAAACTCCTGTTCGGTCGGCCGGACGAGGATCTCGTTGATCGCGACGCGGCGCGGGCGGGTGACGACGTAGGCGATCGCGTTCGCGATGTCCTCGGCTTCCAACCGCTCCATCTCCGAGAACCGCGAAGCGATCGCCTCCCGGATGCCGGGCTGGTTATGGGGGATCAGCTCGGTCGCGACGGCGCCGGGCTCGACCAGCGCCACGCGGACGTGGCGCTTGGTCACTTCCGCCGCATCGCGACCTTCCTGGGTCGTTAGCGGGTCCGGCCGGCGGCCCCGCGCTCGAGGCCGCGTAGCGCGAGATCGGCTGCGATCGCCAGCAGCGCGCAGGCCGCGCTGCCGGCGAAGATCCGGTTGGGATCGTCGTTGTCCAGCCCCGCGAAGAGCAGCGTGCCGAGCCCGCCCGCATCGATCTTGCCGGCCAGCGTCGCGATCGAGATCGTCGCCACGGCCGCCAAGCGTACGCCGCCCAGGATGACCGGCAGCGCGTACGGGAACTCGACGCGCCGGAACGCTTGCCAGGGCGTCATGCCGAGGCCGAGCGCCGCCTCGCGCATCGCCGCCGGCACGTCGCGCAACCCGGCGCTGATGTTGCGGACCAGGATCATCTGCGCGTACGCGACCAGCGCGATCTCGGTCGTCACGAGGCCGAGCCCGAAGACGGGCACGAGCAACCCGAAGACGGCCAGGCTCGGCAGGGTGTAGATCGCGCCCAGCGTCGCGAGCAAGGGGCCGCGCACGCGCTCGTTGCGCGCCGCGACGACGCCGAGCGGCAACGCGAGCGCGAATGCGACCGCGAGCGCGAGGGCCGTCAGTTCCAGGTGCTGCAGCAGCCGCCACCCCAGCTCCGCGGGATGGTGAACGATGTAGCTCACGCGTCGTGCGACGCCACGATCGCACGCCGCACGTCGGAAAACGCCAGCGTTCCGGCGACGCGGCCGTCGCCGCCGTCCGTGACCGCGAGCCGGTCGGCGCCTTCGAGAAAGAGCGATAACGCGTCGCGCAAGCTCCGCTCGCCGTCGATGCGGCCCTGCGCCGGCGCGCCGTCGGGCGGCAGCATCGCGTCGCGCACGCGGATCAGTTGCAAGCGCCGTACCGCGTCCTTGGCGTCGAGCAATTCCTCGACGTACGAACTTGCGGGCCGCGCCAGCACGCGCAGCGGCGTGTCGGCCTGCACGATCTTGCCCGCCTTCATCACGACGATGCGCCCCGCGAGGCGCAACGCCTCGTCGACGTCGTGGGTGACGAAGAGGATCGTGGTCCCCAGCGCCGCGTGGATGCGCAGCGTCTCGGCCTGCAGGGCCGCGCGCACGAGCGCGTCGACCGCGCCGAAGGGTTCGTCCATCAGCAGGACGCGCGGTTCGGCGGCCAGCGCGCGCGCGACGCCGACGCGCTGCTGTTCGCCGCCGGAGAGCTCGCGCGGCAGCCGCGCGCGGTAACGGGCCGGCTCGAGTTGCACGAGGGCGAGCAGCTCGTCGATGCGCGCGTCGATCCGCCGCCGGTCCCAGCCCAGCAGCTCGGGAACGAGGCCGACGTTCTTGGCGACCGTCATGTGCGGAAAGAGGCCCACCGCCTGGATCGCGTAGCCGATGCCGCGGCGCAGCGCTTCCGGCGGCGTGTCGCGGACGTCCTTGCCGTCGACGGCAACCGTGCCCGCGTCGGGGACGACCAGCCGGTTGATCGTCCGCAGCAGCGTGCTCTTGCCGCAGCCCGACGGGCCGAGCAGGACGACGAATTCGCCGCCCGCGACGTCGAGCGAAACGCCGTCGACGGCCGGCGCGTCCGAGCCCGGGTACGCGACGCAAACGTCGCGGACGCGCACCGGCGCTCCGCTCAAACGAGTCCGTGCGCCTTCAGGAACGTGCGGGCGACGTCGGCCGGATCGGCCTTCGCGCCGTCGACCTGGGCGTTGAGGCCGCGCATCACGCGGTCGGTCAACAGCGGTGCCGCCGCGTTCAAGCGCGCCGCCAGCGCCGGGTATTTGTCCAGGGTCGCCTTGCGCACGACCGGAGCGGCTTGATAGCTCGGCCAGAAATGCTTGTCGTCCACGAACGTGTAGAGGCGGTCGACCTCTAGCTGTCCGTCCGTGCCGAAGGCCACGACCACGTCGACCTGGCCGGATTCCAGCGCCTTGTACTTGAGCCCGATGTCGAACAGCTTGACGTCCTTGAAGCGGAAGCCGCCGTAGGCTCGTTGCAACCCCGGCAAACCGTCCTCGCGCTTGGTGAATTCGGGAATCGCGCCGAGCCGCAGCTGCGGTGCCGCCGTCGAGAGATCGCTCAGCGTCCGGATGCCGTACCGCTTCGCGGTCGCTTCCGTCGCCGCGAGCGCTTGCGTGTCGTTGAACGGCGCGGGTTCGAGCCAAACGAGGCCGTAGCGCGACGCGTACGCGGACTTGACCGTGGCGTAGTTGGCGGCGGCGTCCTTACCGGGTTTCTCCTTCAATTCGGTGACGAGCGCGGTGCCGGTGTATTCGGGATAGAGGTCGATGTCGCCGCGCAACAGCGCTTCCATGGCGACCTGCGTTCCCCCGAGGTCGAGCTTGCGCGTGACCGAAAACCCGTTGTGCTCGAGGATCTGCGCGTACATCTCGCCCAGGATCAGCTCTTCGGTGAAATCTTTGGAGCCGACCGCGAGCGCGGGGCCCGAACCGCCGCCTCCGCCGCCGCAGGCGGTCAGTGCGGCGCTCGCGGCGAGCGCCGCGACGGCGGTCAGAGCCTCTCTGCGCGTCGACGTCATGATGCGCCGCGCTTCCCGAGACGGCGCTCGACGCCTCCGAGGAACCACTGGGTGGCCAGCGCGAGCGCGCCGACCGCGAGCGCTCCCTCGAGCAGCTGGGCGTCGTCGTTCTCGGCCAGACCGTTAACGATGTATTCGCCGAGCCCGCCGCCGCCGATGAAGGCCGCCAGCGTCGCGCTCGCGATCACTTCGACCGCCGCCGTGCGGATGCCGGTGAAGACGATCGGAAAGGCCAGCGGCCACTCGACCCGCGACCGGATCTGGCGGCGGTCCATGCCGAGGCCGCGCGCCGCGTCGCGAACCGCGCCGGGCACGCCGCGCAGCCCGAGGTCGGTGTTGAGCGCGATCGGCGGGATCGCCAGCAGCGCGAGGGCGATCAGCGAGGGCGCGAAGCCGATACCGACCAGCGGCAGCATGATCGCGAGCACGGCTAGGCTCGGCACGACCCGGCCGACGTAGATGGCGCCGAGCGCGACGCCTCGCAGCCGGGGCGAGCTCGAAACCGAAGCGCCGAGGGGGACGCCCACCAGGAGCGCGACCGCCAACGCCGCGGCCGAGAGAGCGAGATGGTCGCGTACGTGTATGAGTAAATCCAGCATAAATCGGCGCTAACGTGGAGATTCGCCGTTCCACGCCGAAACGGCTCCCTCCATGATTGGATCGCAAGAGTCTCTTTCGGCCGAGACGCTGGCAGCCGAAGGCGCGACCCGCCACGTGCCGCTCGACGACCCCTCGCTGTACTACAGCCGCGAACTGTCGTGGCTCGAGTTCAACGACCGCGTTCTCGAAGAGGCGATCGACGAGCGTAACCCGCTGCTGGAACGGCTGAAGTTCGTCGCGATCTACGGCACGAACCTCGACGAGTATTTCATGATCCGCGTGGCGGCGCTCAAGCAGCAGGTCGCGGCGGAAGTGCACCGGCGCTCGAACGACGGGCGGCTGCCGGAGGAACAGCTCGCGGCGATCTCGCGGCGGCTGCGCATCTCGTTGCGCCGTTTCAGCAGCCTGCTGCGCGACGAGTTGTTACCCGCGCTCGCGCGCGAGGGGATCGAGATCCTGCGCTATTCCGATCTCGGCGACGCGCAGCGCGCGAGCCTGTCCGAACTGTTCGACGAGCGCGTGTTCCCGGTGCTCACGCCGCTGGCGGTCGATAAGGGTCATCCCTTTCCGTACATCTCGAATCTCTCGCTGTCGCTCGCGGTCGAGATGTACGAGGCGACGCCCGAAGGTCCGCAGATGCACTTCGCGCGGGTCAAGGTGCCGCAGAGCCTGCACCGGTTCGTGCCGATCGACGCGCCCGAGGGCCGGCGGCACTTCGTCAGGCTCGAAGAGGTGATCGCGAACAACCTCGATGCGCTCTTTCCCGGCATGGAGATACGCGCGTCGTACTGCTTTCGCGTCACGCGCGATGCCGACCTCGATCTGCAAGAGGACGAGGCCGACGATCTCCTGCGCGCGATCGAGTCGGAACTGCGGCGGCGCCGCTTCGGCGAGCCGGTTCGCTTGGAAGTCGAAGCCTCGATGCCGCCGCATCTTTCGCAGATGCTCCTGGAAGCGCTCTCGCTCGGCGACGTCGATCTCTACGCGATCGACGGGATGCTGGGCACGAACGACTTCTGGGCTATCGTGAACCTGGACCGTCCCGACCTGCACGATCCGCCGTTCACGCCCGCGATTCCGCAGCGCTTGGTCGGGGAAACCGACATCTTCGCGGCGATTCGCGAAGGCGATATTCTGTTGCACCATCCGTACGAGTCGTTCGATCCGGTCGTGCAATTCGTCAAGCAGGCGGCGGCCGACCCGCAGGTGCTCGCGATCAAACAGACGCTGTACCGGACGTCCGGCGACTCGCCGGTCGTCAACGCGCTGGTCGAGGCCGCGGAGAACGGCAAACAAGTGGCCGCGCTGATCGAGTTGAAAGCGCGCTTCGACGAAGAGAACAACATCCACTGGGCGCGCAACCTCGAGCGCGTCGGCGCGCACGTCGTGTACGGCTTTCCGGGCCTGAAGGTCCACGCCAAGGTGATTCTCATCGTGCGCGACGAGCCCGACGGCATTCGGCGCTACGTGCACTTCGGGACGGGCAACTACAACGACAAGACGGCGAAGATCTATACCGACTTGTCGCTGTTCACGTGCCGGCCGGAATTGGGCGCCGACGTGACGCACTTGTTCAACCAGCTGACCGGGTTCTCGAAGACCACGAAATACCGCAAGCTGCTGGTCGCGCCGACGACGCTGCGCAGCGGCTTCACGGAACTGATCGAGCGCGAAGCCGAGCACGCTCGAGCGGGCCGGCCCTCGGGCATCGTGGCCAAGCTCAACGCCATCAGCGACGCGCGCATGGTGCAGGCGCTCTACCGGGCGTCGCAAGCCGGCGTCCCGATCGAGCTGTTCGTGCGCGGGATGTGCGAGCTGCGGCCCGGCATCCCCGGCGTCAGCGACACGATCCGCGTCCGCAGCATGGTCGGTCGCTTCCTCGAGCATTCGAGGATCTTCTTATTCGAGAACGCAGGCAAGCGTGAGCTGTACATGGGCAGCGCCGACTGGATGGGCCGTAACCTCGACCGCCGGGTGGAAACGGTCGTGCCGGTCCTGGATCCTGCCATCGCGGAGCATATCTGCGAGGGCATCCTCGCCTTCATGGAACGCGACAACTGCAAGACCCGCTGGCTGCGCTCGAGTGGAACTTACGTCCGCCGCACGGCCGCCAACGGGGAACCGGCGTTCTGCGCGCAAACGGAACTGATGGAGTCCAGCAAAGCGCAATAGCCAAGAGGTAACAGCATGTTAAGTCTACGACGGTCGGTCGCCGGGGTCGCGGCGCTCGCGGCGTTCGCGTTCACGGCCACGACGATTGCCCCAGTTCGCGCCGACGACGGGGTGACGGCTACCGAGATCCTGATCGGCGGCACGGACCCGTTCAGCGGACCCGCCTCGGCGTTCGGCGCCGTTGGCAAAGGTTCGCAGGCGTACTTTCAGTACGTCAACGACCACGGCGGCGTCAACGGGCGCAAGATCACCTACAAGGACCTCGACGACGGCTACAGCCCGCCGCAGACCGTCCAGCTGACACGCCAGCTCGTCGAGCAGGACAAGGTGTTCCTGATCTTCGCGTCGCTGGGCACGGCGACCAGTACCGCGATCCGGCCGTACCTGAACCAGAATAAGATTCCGCAGCTCTTCGTGGCCAGCGGCGCTTCGAAATGGGCACACGACGCGGCGCAATTCCCCTGGACGATCGGCTGGCAGCCGGACTACGAGTCCGAGGCCATCATTTACGCCCGCCACATCCTCAAGGAACGGCCGAACGCCAAGATCGGCATCATCTATCAAAACGACGACTTCGGCCAAGACTACCTCAGAGGCCTCAAGCTCGGTCTGGGCTCGCACGGCAACCTGATCGTCAAAGAGGCATCCTACGAAGTGACCGACCCCGACGTGTCGTCTCAGATCACGGCGCTCAAGGGATCGGGAGCCGACACGCTGATGGTCTTCGCGACGCCCAAGTTCGCGGTTCAGTCGATCGTCGCGACCGCCCAACAGGGTTGGAAGCCGCAGATCTACCTGTCGAACGTCTCGAGCTCGCAAGCGGTCTTGCGCGTCGCGACGAAAGCCGGCGGCGGCCCCGAAGCGACCAACGGCATCCTCACGACCCAGTACGTCAAGGATCCGGCCGACCCGAAGAACGCGAACGATCCCGGCGTCAAGCTCTACAAAGAGATCATGGCCAAGTACCTGCCCAGTGAGGATCTCGCCAACGGCTCCTTCCTAGCGGGCATGGGCTACGCGTTCACCATGGTCGACACGCTGCGTTCGGCCGGCAAGGACCTCACGCGCGACAAGGTGATGAAAGCCGCGCTCTCGCTCAACGAGACCAACAACCCGTTCCTGTATCCGGGCATCAACGTCACGACGTCGGCCACGAACCACTTCCCGATCACCTCCGAAGCGCTCGTGAAGTACCAAAACGGTGAAGCCGTTGCCACGGGCGTGATCATCGACGCCCGCTCGATCATCAAGTCGGAGAAGTAACCCTCTCCGATTTCCGCCGCTAAGCGCCGGCGGTCACTTTGCGGCGCGTCGCAAGGTGCCCGCCGGCCGGGCAGCCTAGTGTTGGCCCGTGCGGATCGTGTTCGTCTCGGACACCCATTCGAAGCATGCGAACCTCGTCGTCCCGCCCGGCGACGTGTTCGTGCACTGCGGCGATTTCACGATGCTCGGGGAACTCGGCAAGGTCGCCGAGTTCGGGCGCTGGGCCGGCGCGCTACCGCACGCGCGCAAGATCGTCATCGCGGGCAATCACGACCGGACCTTCGAGGACGATCCGGAGGCCGCACGCGCCGCGCTCGATGCGCCCGGCAACGGCCTCACGTATCTCGAGGACGCCGGCACGGAGATCGACGGACTACGCTTTTGGGGCTCTCCCTGGCAACCGTGGTTCTTCGACTGGTCGTTCAATCTCGCGCGCGGGCCCGAACTCGCGGCGAAATGGGCGCTGATTCCCGAGGGTACCGACGTGCTGATCACGCACGGGCCGCCGCTCGGCATCCTCGATCGAGTGCCGCGCGGCGAACGCGTCGGCTGTGCCGACCTGCTGGCGCGCGTGCTCGAGCTGCGGCCGAAAGTGCATGCGTTCGGGCACATCCACGACGCGGCGGGCGTCGAGGTTCGGGACGGCACGGCATTCGTGAACGCCTCGATCTGCGACGAGCGGTACCGGCCGCTCAACCCGGCGCGCGTCGTCGATCTTTGACGTGCGCTCCGGGCGCGCCGCTAGTACGCGAGGGCGGCCGAAGCGACGCCGGTCCCGTCTCGCTGCAACTCGACGGAAACGACGCGCGCGGCCGGCCGCACCAGAAGCGTCGCCGTGCGGCCCGAGCTCGCCAGGACGCCCAGTTCGGCGGTACCCGCGGCCGTGTGACCGACGGCCCGCAGCGTCCCGCCCGGTTGGTCGGCGATGATGTAGAGCCACGAGCCGTCCGGCGCGTACAGGATCTTCGCCGCGACGGGATCGGCCGAGTGCGGCGTCATCGAGACGTGGCGGAAGTGGCTGTGCACGACGGTCACGAGTGCGAGGTCGTCCGCCGCCAGCCGGCCGTGGAGCGCGATCGTCTGCCACCCGAGGGCGGCGCAGGCGAGAGCGAACGCGGCCGCCACCGCGAGCCCGGGGAGATTCCATCCCAAGCCTCGGCCGGTCCGGCTCGGCCGGGGACGCGCCGCTTCGCCGATCCGGCGCCCGAGCGCGGGCGAGGGCGTCGCGACGGGTAGCGTTGCCGCGAGCGACGCGGCGACCTGCTGCGCTTGCGACACGCGATCCGCGCAGTACGTGCAGCCCGCGATGTGGCGCTCGACGTCGCGCGCGGCGTCGTCGTCCAGCACGCCGAGCGGGTAGAGCTCCGCGTCGTCGCCTAAATGATCGATCACGAACGTGTCTCCTCGCGAACCGCGAGTTCGCCGTGCAACGTGCGCATCGCGGCCGCGATGCGGCTCTTGATCGTGCCGAGCGGAACGCCCAGCTCTTCTGAAACCTGCACGTGCGTCTTGTTTCCGTAGTACGCTCGCTCGAGCGCGACGCGCTGCTCGCCGGGTAGCCGCGCGAGCGCCGCGCGCAGGCGCTGCGTCTCGACCGGGTCGACGACGGGGGGATCCACGGACGTCTCGGGCGAGAGGCGAACGGCGCGCAGTTCGCGCGCGTCGCGCCGGCTTTGACTGCGAAGCAGCCCGATCGATTCGTTGCGCACGCAGGCGATCAAATAGGCCTTCAACATCGCGCGGTTGCCTTCGAAACGGTTCGGGGCGCGCCAGACGCGCAGGAGCGCGTCGTGGACGCAGTCCTCGGCGCGCGCGTTATCGGAAACCGCTTGCTTCGCGACGCTGAAAAGGAGACCCGACCAGAGAGCGTACGCCTGCTCGAGGCCGGACGGCCTCCGCGCTGCAAAGTCGTCCACGAGCGCGTCCATCTAGCGCGCGGCATACGTTAGCTTTGGTTTCACACCTTCTCGATGCCGCCGGTGCGGGGCGCGGATGACTCATCCGCACCCGCCGGCGGCGGCGTATCTACGGCATGAATGCAATATCGATCGGCCTGCGGCCCGTGCTGTTGGCCTTCGCCCTCGCCGCCGGCGCCGACGCCGCCGAGCCGGCGCCCCTTCTTCCGGCGGTCGCCACCGTCCATATCAAGGATTTCAAATACACCGCGCCGGTGCTGACCGTTCACGCCGGCGACCGCGTTACGTTCGTCAACGACGACGACGAGGCGCACACCGTGACGTCGACCGACAAATCGTTCGATTCCGAAGGTCTCGACGGCTCCGGCACGTGGCAGCACGTGTTCGCAAGGCCCGGCACCTTCCATTACTTTTGCGAACTGCACCCGTACATGAAGGGAACGATCGTGGTCCTGCCGTCCGAACCGGCGGGAAGATAAGGAGCCCGCCGATGAGACGCGACGATTTTCTGCGGCACGTTGCCTGGACCGGGACCGGCATCGCGTGGTCCCTGTCGCACACCGGGCTGTTCGACGCACGCGGCGCGGAAGCCGCGCCGGGCGCGCTTTCATTCGTACAGATCAGCGACAGCCATATCGGCTTCGCGCGTCCCGAGAACCCCGACGTAGCCGGGACGCTCGCGAAGACGATCGAAGCGATCAACGCGCTGCCGGTGCAACCGGCGTTCGTCGTCCATACGGGCGACGTGACCCATCTCTCGAAGCCCGCGCAATTCGATGCCGCGAAGCAAATGCTGGGCACGCTCAAAGCGCCGCTCGTGGTGCTGCCCGGCGAACACGACGTCATCGGTTCGCCCGACGGGTTCTTCGCGGCGTTCGGTCGCAGCGACGCGCCCAAGGGGTGGTTTTCGTTCGACCAAGGCGGCGCGCACTTCGTCGTATTGGTCAACGTCTTCAACTTCGAGATCGACGGCAAGCTCGGCGCGGAGCAGCTCGACTTCGTCGAGCGGGATCTGGCGGCTGCGAAGCGCTCGACTCCGATCGTCGTCTTCGCGCACGTCCCGCTATACGCGCTGTATCCGCCGTGGGGCTGGACGACCGAGGACGGCTCGCGGGTTCTGGCGGCGCTGCGGCGCTTCGACGCGGTCACCGTGCTCAACGGCCACATCCATCAGATCGTCCAGCACACCGAAGGCAACGTCCGGTTCGCGACCGCCGCATCGACGGCGTACCCGCAACCCGCACCCGGCACGGCGGCCGCACCCGGGCCGTTGAAAGTTCCCGCCGACCAGCTGCTCGGAGTCCTCGGCTACCGCAGCGTGGAGATCGCCCGGGGCGTCGCAACGATCGCCGACGCGCCGCTGCAGACGTAAGCAGCGCAACGCCCGGCGGCCGTTCGCGGTCATTCCGTGGCATGAGGGCGTACGTCGTCGACCCCAGTTCCGCTACCGGCGTCCGGTTCGGCGAGATCCCGGACCCCGTGCCCGGCCGCGACGAGGTGCTCGTCGCGGTCGAGGCGTTCTCGCTCAACCACGGCGAACTGCCGCAGCGCGGGCTGTTTGCGCCGGGCACGGTGCCGGGCTGGGACGCAGCCGGCCGGGTCGTGCGGGCCGCGCTCGACGGCAGCGGTCCGCCGGTCGGCGCGCGCGTCGTCACCCAAGCGCACGGCGGCGCATGGGCCGAACGGCGCGCGGTCGGGTCCGCGAACGTCGCGGCCTTGCCGGACCAACTGGACGCCGAGCGCGCCTGCACGTTGCCGGTCGCCGGCGCCACGGCGCTGCAGGCGCTGCGCGCGCTCGGCGGCATCCTCGGCCGCCGCGTGCTCGTCACCGGTGCGAGCGGCGGCGTCGGCCGCTTCGCGTTACAGCTGGCGCGCATCGCCGGCGCGGACGTCGTCGCCTATACGTCCTCGGAAGCCAGGCGCGCCGAGTTGACGGCGCTCGGCGCGCACGAAGTCGTGACGGATCTCGGCCGGGTGCGCGCTCCGGTGTTCGGCGTTATCGAGAATATCGGCGGACGCGTGCTCGTCGCCGCCTTCGAGCTGTTGCGCGCGGGCGGGACGCTGGCCTCGATCGGCTACGCGTCGTTCGAAACCCGCGACGTTCCCGCCGTACGCGACGATCGGACCGCCCCGGACGCTTCTGAGTTTTCAACTCGGCAGCACGATGCTTCCGGGCGAAACGCTCGCCGAAAGCTTGACGTACCTCGCGCGGCTGACGGCGGCAAACGAACTCGATCCGCACGTCACCTGGCGCGCGCCGTGGTCGAAGCTCGACGAGGCGCTGGCCGCGCTCGCTCGTCGCGAGATCGCCGGAAAGGCCGTGCTGACGTTATAATAGTCGCGTTGCGCGGCGTTCGCGGTCATCTGCGGGTGCGCGCGGCGGCGTTTGGAGAGCAGAGCGCGTTCGCGCTCGCTCGCAACCACGCACGAAGGAACAACCGTGAAAAACACCGCCCTCGCACTCGCAGTCGGCGCGACGCTGGCCGCACCTCTTGCGGCCGCGGCCCAGTCGCAGCCCGATGCCGCCTCGCTTTCCGCCGGCCGCTTCCTGATCGTCGACGCGCGCTCGGGACGAACGGTCGCCGCACTCGTTCCCGTCGACGGCAAACCGCACGAGCTCCGTTTGATCGGCGTCGTTTCGGCGCGGGCCGCGGACTCCGACCAAACGGCCGTGCCCGCCGGGCGGGCGCTGACGCCCGCGCCGTTCTATACCGCGCCGGACGACGGCATGTTCGGCTGGTAACGCTCCGTCGAAATCGCTAATCCGCCTCACTCACTCACTCGCTCACCCGCAAAGGCAACTCCGATGAAGAACGTCGCACTCGCTCTCACTCTCGGCACAGCACTGGCCGCGCCGCTCGCGGCCTCCGCCGCGCAAACCCCACGCTTCGCGAACGTCGATTCGGGATTCGCTACCGTACTCGCGGGGTTCGTGCCCGCCGTTTCGACGAAATCGGCGACGGCCGTGCAAACGGAACCCGCGGCGGAGCCGTTCGCGCGACCGCGGCCGGACGACCCGTACCGGAGCAGCCTCATCGAGCACTTTCTGATCCCCGCCGACGGCGGTATCCGCGGCTGGCGCTAAACTGGGACGGCCGGCTCGTCCGCTCGTACGCTTGACGGACGAGCGCACGCGGTGCACGTGCCGTGAAACGTCAGCGAGACATCGCTGATCGTGCCGGCGATCCGGCGCGAGATCTCTTGCAACACCTCGCCGGACAGGCTGTACCGCACGTCCTCGACCGTGCCGCACTGCGTGCAGCGAAAATGCGCGTGTGGCGGCGCGGCTCGTTCGTACACGGCGGAGCTCGCGCCCGGCAGGAAGATCTCCGCGACGAAACCGAGGTCGCGGAGCCTCATGAGACCGCGGTACACCGTGGAAACGCCCATCGCGGGGTACTTCTCGTGCGCCTCGATGAAGAGCTCGCTTGCCGTCCGGTGCACCCCTGCCGGCAATTCGCATACGAGTGCATAAATCCGCGCGTAGTTCTTGGGCAGCGCTCGCGCCGCTCTCGACTCGTTCACCACGTTCACCACACGATCCCCGGGCTGGCCGGCACTAGGATTTCGTTCTGGACTCAACAATCACTTTCACGAGAGTCTCTAGTGGGGTGGCCGGCCGGTGGAACGCGGTCAGGCGCCGCGCCGCTCGTCTAGCGAGCGTGGTCGACGCGCATCACGGTCTGCTGCATGAGGGCGGCCGGAATGCGCGCGCCGTCGCGGTCGACGGAGACTTCGACGCTGCAGATCGTCAGCGTCCGGCCGCTGCGTACGACGTTGGCTTCGGCCCGCAGCAAGCCTTCCTGCGCCGGCGCCATTAGGTTGATCTTGAACTCGACCGTCACCACTTCGGCGCTTTGGGGAAAGAGCGTCAGCGCGGCGTAGCCGCCGGCGGAGTCCGCGATCGCGCTCGTGATGCCCGCGTGAAAATAGCCGTGCTGCTGCGCCAATTCGTCGCGAAACGGCAGCACGATCGTGCACCGGCCCGGCGAGATCTCGGCGATCGAGGCACCCAGCAGCCGCATCGCACCTTGTTTAGCGAAACTGTCGCGGACGCGTTGCTGCCACTCGTGGTCGCGTGGAGAGAAGGCGCGCTCCATCATATGACGGCGGGCCGCTCGGACATTTCGAGAACGATGTTCCACTCGCGTGGATGGACGGGTTGCACCGACAAGCGAGAGCCTTTCTTGAGCAGGATCATAGTGACGGCCAGGGCGGGATTCGCGCGCAGCTCGGCGAGCGATACGAAACGCGGCAGGCGCCGCTCGAACGCGACGTCGACCATTTCCCAGATCGGTTTGGAAGCGGTCGCTTTGGGATCGAAGTACGGGCTCGAGCGGTCGCGCGCGGTAAAGTCCGGGTACGCTTCACGCACGACTCTGACGATGCCCGCGATTCCCGTGTTCTTCGTACTGCTGTGATAGAAGAAGCCGAGATCGTCCAGACGCATCTCCTTCATCAGATTGCGGGCCTGATAGTTGCGGACGCCGCTCCACTCGGTGCGGCCTTCGCGCTCGAGGCGGTCGAATCCGTACGTTTCCGGCTCGCTCTTGAAGAGCCAGTAGCGGGGAGCCTGGGCGGCAAAGCGTGTCACTCTCGTATCGCTCCGTTTCGCGCGGTCATTCGGCGCCGCGACCCCGCCGGACCCTTTTGCCGTCGAGAAGTTTGACTGCGGTGCTACGATGGGGCCGATGGAACAGCGAAGCGTTATCAGACGGACGGCCGACGGCTGGGAGGGCGTCGCGCGCGAGGGGTACGTGCCCGGCGTGCAGACCGCCGTGGTCAGGCACACGCTGGTCGGCGGCCGCAAGGCCGCTTCGACCGAACCGGGCCCGTCGAACGAAGTGCGCTATTTTGAGGTGCCGCCCGGCGGAGTGACCCGGCTGGAAAAACACGAGCACGAGCATTTCGTCATCGTCGGCGACGGCGTCGGCCATGCGATCGTCGGCGAGAGCGTGCGCGAAGTGCGCCGGCACGACGTCGTCTACATCGGGCCGCTCCAGCCGCACCAGTTCGTCAACCGCGGCAGCGAGCCGTTCGGGTTCTTCTGTGTGGTCGCGGCCGAACGCGACTTCTCGCAAGAGCTTTCGCCGGAGGAACTCGAGCGGTTGATGGCGTCGCCCGCCGGCGCGTTCGCCGATCCGCACGGCGCACCGCCGCCGCGCGCCCGCGCCCGGGAGAGCGCGGCCCGCTAAGCCGACCGTTCCCGCGCCGTCAGCGCGCGGCCCTCGAAGGCTTCGAGGGCGTCGCGCTGCGCGTGCGACCACGGGGCCGTACCCGCGCCCACCGAGCGGACGACAGTCACGCGCGAGAGCGCGCGGATCGTCCCGTCGGCACCGGTCAGCGCCTGGTCCATCGTGGCGCTCGAACGCCCGAGCGCCACGAGCTTCGAGCGCACCAGCAACGGCTCGTCGTAGAAGCACGCGCCGACGTACCGCAGCCGCAGTTCCGCGGTCACGTGCTGGAACGCGAAATCCCCGGCTTCGGGATCGCCCGCGGCCTTGAAGTACTGCAAGCGCGAGAGTTCCAGGTACGCAGGATAGACCACGTTCGAGACGTGCGCCTGGCCGTCGCATTCGCAATAGCGCGGCCGTACCTCCACGGCGAAGTGAAACGTGGCCAGCCACGCGGCCTCGTGCCCGGCTTCGTAGAGCGACAGCAATTAGTGGAGGTTGATGACCGGGCTCGGCTTCGGGCGGCCGTCGAAGGCGCCGGCCAACACGGTTTCGAGTTCGCCGCTCTCGGCCATCGGTCCGAGAATGTCGGTGTCGCCGTAGAACTTGCCCGCGATGAAGACCTTCGGCAGCGTCGGCCAGTCGGTCAGCTGCGAGAGCACCTCGCGCTTGGGCACGTTCTCCAGCACGTCGACCACCTCGAACGGATAGCCGAAGTGGTTGAAGAACTGAATCGTTTCGAGCGTGAAACCGCAGCGCGGCATATCCTTGGTTCCTTTGCCGTAGACCAGGATCGTGTTGTCGGCAATCTCCCGTTCGATTTCCTGGCGCAGCTCGTCGACTGACATGCTTTCGTTACTCCAAAACTTCGGTGCGGATGGACATGGCGTGGATGCGGCCGTCGGCTCGCGCTTCCGCGAGCGCTCCTTCGACCATCCGGTGGCGATCCATGAGGGCCACGCCGGCGAACGCCCTCGAGCGTACGAACACATTGAAATGGTCCATGGTGCCGGTCAGATCGACGATGTGGACGTCGGCATCGGGGAGCGCCCGCCGCACGAGTGCGGTCAGCGTTTCGTTGTCGATCATGGCCGCGTTCCGTTCGTGAGTTCGGCCCGCGCCCCTCGCAGCGCCAGCCAGAAGCCCCGCGCCTCGCGCAGGGTCTCGGGCAGGAGCGCGACGCCGCGCCGCATCGCACCGGCCGCGCCGGCCGCCAAGACGACGATCGCCGCCCCGCAGAGGATCGCGGGAACGCCGCGGGCTTCGAAGGCACCCAGCCGCACCCGGCTGGCTTTGACGAGAGGTTTCGGGCTGAGCGGTGCGAGGAACGAACTGCCTTTGGCCATGACGAGCCGCGCTTCGGGATCGATGCGAATCGCCCTGGGGAACCGCGGCCGCGGGGCCGTAACACTACGTATGGAGACCGCAAGCAGGTACTGGACCGTTCCCGAGACGTTTAACTTCGGGCGTGACGTGGTGGACGAACTGGGGCGCGAAGACCGACTCGGTCTGCTGTTCGTCGACGCAGCGGGCGACCGCAGCGAGGTATCCTTCCCCGCCGTCGCGGAGGCGACGCAGCGCTGGGCCGGTGCCTTTCGGGACCTCGGTATCGAGAAGGGCGAGCGCGTCGTCGTGCTGCTCCCGAAAGTGCCGGCCTGGCTGTACGCGATGGTGGCGCTCGACCGGCTCGGGGCCGTCGTCATCCCTTGCTCCGAGCAGCTGCGCGCCAAGGACCTGGCCTTCCGCGCGAACCACAGCGAGGCGACCACGATCGTCGGCCACACGTCCAATCGGGTGGAAGTCGACCTGATGCGCCCGCACGCCCCGGGGGTCTCGCGTTACCTGCTCGTCGGCGGCGAGGCCGTGGGGTGGACGCCGCTCGATGCGCTGATCCGCGAGGCCGAACCGTTCGCAGGCAACCCGACCCATCGCGACGATCTCGCGTACATCGTCTACACGAGCGGTACGACCAAGGAACCCAAGGGCGTGGTCCACACGCACGCCTACACGTACGCGAAGCGGATGCAGGCGCAGGTCTGGCTCGACGCCAAGCGCGACGATCTGGTCTGGTGCACGGCCGGGACGGGCTGGGCCAAATCGCTGTGGAACGTCCTGCTCGGCCCCTGGTCGTGCGGGTCGCCGATCGTACTCGACGAGGGCGGCTTCGATCCCGCGAAGCGCATGGATCTGATCCGCGACCTCGGCGTCAACGTGCTCTGCCAAGCGCCGACCGAATACCGGCTGGAGGCCAAGCTCGAAGATCTCGGCCGGCGCTGGCGTTTGCCGAAGCTGCGCCACTGCGTCTCGGCGGGCGAACCGCTCAATCCCGAAGTCCTGGCGCGCTGGCGCGAAGCGTTCGGGTTGACGATCCTCGACGGTTACGGGCAGACCGAAAACTCGCTGCTCGTGGCCAACGTTCCGGGACGCGAGGTGCGGCCGGGCTCGATGGGTCTGCCCACGCCGGGTCACGACGTCGAGGTCGTCGACGAGGAGGGCGAACCCTGTAAACCGGGCGAGGTCGGCGATGTCGGGCTGCGCGGCGATCCGCCCACCCTCTTTCGCGGCTACTACAAGAACGACGAGGAGACGCGCGCGTCGCGCCGCGGCGAGTGGTACTTGACCGGCGACCGCGCGAAAAAAGATAGCGACGGGTACTTTTGGTTCGTCGGACGCGCGGACGACGTGATCTCCTCGGGCGCGTACCGGATCGGGCCGTTCGAGGTCGAGAGCGCGCTGCTCGAGCACCCGTCGGTGCAAGAATCCGCGGTGGTCGGCAGCCCCGATCCCGATCGCGGGAACGTCGTCAAAGCGTTCGTCGTGTTGCGGCCCGGGTTCGAGGCCGGCGAAGCGCTCGCGCGGGAACTTCAGGAGCATTGCAAACGGGTGACCGCTCCGTACAAGTATCCGCGCGAAATCGAATTCGTCGAGGAGCTTCCGAAGACGCGTTCCGGGAAGATCCGGCGCGTCGAGTTGCGGCAAGGGGAACTGACGAAGAAAGGCGCGACCGCCGCCAGCGGGTTCGTCTGACGAAACTCGCGCGCGCGAGCGGCGTACAGAACCGGTGATGAACGACGGTCCGCCCCCGCTCGACCCGAACGACCTGACTCAGCCGCTTCCGATCGTTTCGCCGCCGCCGCGGGGGCCGGTGTCGGGCGCGGTCCGCCAGCTTCCGGCGCGCTACGAGCACCGCTTCGGCAACGTACCGGCCTACATGCTGGCGCGGCTGGCCGCGTTCTTGGTCGACGTGCCGGGGGTCGCGTTCGTCCTGGCCACCTTCGGCTTCAACGCGTTCGACCACGGCCTCTTCTTGATCGCCGGGCGCGACCGAGCGGGTTTCGACACGCTCGCGCTGATCGCGCTCGGCGCCGCATTGGTCTTCCAGTTCTTGTGCGAAGCGCTGTTCGGCACGACCCTCGGGAAGCTGCTGTTCGGTTTGCACACGCGCCGCCAGGACGGCAAGCACGCGGGCATCGGACGGGCGCTCGTGCGAAGCCTGTTGCGGCCGATCGACATCCTGATCGTCGGTCCGCTCCTTGCGCTCGTGACGCCGCGCCATCAGCGCGTCGGCGACTTCGCGGCCGGCACGGTCGTCGGCTCGAGCTCGCTGCGGTTCTTCGCGCCGCTGCTGGGCATCGTGTTGTGCCTCGCGATCGGCTACGCGCAATTCGCATACGGCGGAGGCTTGACGTCCGCACTCGGCGTGGCGGCGGAGACCGGGAACTACGCGCCTGGGGCGTTCGCGCAGTTCGCCGCGCTGTTCGGCTTCGCGGCCTCGGGTTTTGCAGCGAAACCCGCGGCGAGCCCGTTACCGCAACCTACCGTGGTCCCGCAAGCGACGCCGGCGGCGACGGCGGAGCCGACGCCGGATCGGACGCCGGCGACGGACGACACGCCCGAACCGCAGGACAGCGCCGCAATCATCCAACAATAAGCGCGCATGAAAGCGGTGCGCCTCAACGAACTCGGCGGTCCCGAGCGGCTTCACGTCGAGGACGTACCCGAACCGGTCCCCGCGGCCGGGCAGATTCTGATCCGAATCAAGCGCGCGGCGTTCAACCGCAGAGACATCTTCATCACCCAGGGCTTGTATCCGGGTATCGCGCTGCCGCGCACGCTCGGTTCCGACGGCGCCGGCGAAGTCGCCGCGCTTGGTGCGGGCGTGACGGGGTTCGAGCTCGGCGCGCCCGTCGTGATCGACCCGGAACTCGGTTGGCTCGACGAAGCGCCGCCCGCGCAAGGCAACATTCTCGGTATGCCGTGGGACGGCACGTTTGCGGAATACGTCGTGGTTCCGGCCGCTAAGGTCCACCCCAAACCGGCGCCGCTCAGCGACGACGAAGCGGCTGCCATTCCGCTCGCGGGCTTGACCGCGTATCGCGCGACTTTCACCCGCGGCCGCATCACCAAGGACGACGTCGTGCTGATCCCCGGCGTCGGCAGCGGCGTACAGACGTTCGTGCTGATCTACGCCGTCCACGTCGGCGCGCGCACGATCGTGACGTCGGGCAGCGACGCGAAACTCGAGCGCGCCAAGGCGCTCGGAGCCGGCGTGGCGATCAACTACAAGACCGATCCCGAGTGGCACAAGACCGCGCGCAAAGCCGCCGGCGGCAGCGGCCCGACGCTGACGGTCGATTCGAGCGGCGGGGAGACGCTCTCGAGGATTATCGATATTTCCGGCATCGGCGGGCGCGTCGTCATCTACGGCGGCACGCAGGGCGACGCGAAGATCCGGCCCTTTTCGATCTTCTGGAAGCACCTCGACATCCTCGGCACGTCGATGGGCAGCCCGAGCGATTTTCGCGGGATGCTGGCGCTGTTCGAGGGCGGCCTCAAGCCCGTCGTCGACCGCGTCTATCCGATCGAGGAAGCCGCGGCCGCCGCGCAGCGCGTGCTCGCGGGCGAGCAGTTCGGGAAGGTCGTCCTCGCGATCGGCTAAGACGCATACCCCCAGTTTGGGATATTGTGCCGGCGTTCGAGGTCGCGTTATGGTCTGACCCAAGATACGCCCTGCGTCGCGCTTCGCGCTACGCCCGGAGCCCGTCGGTCCGACACGAAGTTAGCTTGAATTCGCTGCCGACCGGCGAGCGAAACGAGGAGTCACATGAGCCACAGTCTGCCTCTCGCTCGCCGAGACCTGATCGTCAAAGAGCTCCAGAACGAAGTGCTCGTGTACGACGAGAAACTGAAGAAGGCGTTCTGCCTGAACGAAAGCTCCGCCGTCATCTGGAAGATGTGCGACGGGCAGACGACGCTAGCCGAGATGACGGAGCGCGCCGCGCACGCGCTGCGCGTGCCCATCGACGAGGCCTTCGTGTCGTTCGCCCTCGAGCGCCTGAAGAAGGACGGCCTGCTGGAGCCCGGTTCCGACGTCCCCGCCACCGTCGCCGGCCTGACGCGCGCGCAGTTGATGGAACGCATCGGCCGCGTCGGGATCGCCGCCGCCGTCGCCATTCCGCTCGTGACGGCCGTCGTGGCTCCGACCGCTGCGAAGGCATACGGTGACGGGAACCGCGGCGACGGCTGCGTGCTGTACTCGACCGGGATCCTGCACGCTGACGGACGCGTGACCGCGGCCCGCGACATCGTTGCGGGCGACCTGCTGATGGGCGTGCGCACCGACACCGGCGAGTTCGTTCCGGGCGTGGTCGGATCGGTGCACGAATTCGACGTGCCCGGCTTCTACACGTTCGTGGCGAAGAGCGGCGACGTCGTCAGCTGCAGCCCGTCCCACCCGCTCATTCGCGGCCTCGGCGACCGCGACGGCACGCGCGCCGAAGGCCTCAAGCCGGGCGACCCGCTCCTGGTGCACGACCCGCGGACCGGCCTCGCGGTCGAGTCGCCGATCGTGACCGCGAACTACACCGAAGTTCCGCAGCCCGTGCTGCTCTTCGAGATGGAAACCGTCGAGCACACCTACTTCACCGGCGGCATCGTTTCGCACAACAAGGACTGGCGCTGGCGCTAACGGCACGCACTGCACTGCCGAACCGCCTGTCGTTCACGGCGCACGGGGTGCGCGTCGAAGTCCTCGCGAGCGGCCGCCGCGCGCTCGAGGCGGCGGCGGCTCTCTTGCCGGTCGGCGCCCACCCGCAGGAGCTTGCAGAGGTCGACACGTCGTACGTGCTGTCGAAGCAACGCTCGGGCGACTCGTACGTGCTCGACGTCGACGGCGAGCGGATTGCCGGGCCGGCGCCGCTCGGCGACGTGCTGGAGGAGTTCGAGCCGCACCTGACGGTCCGGATCGCGGAACGCGCGCCGCACCACGTCTTCATCCATGCCGGGGTCGTGAGCTGGCGAGGCCGGGCCATCGTATTTCCCGGGTATAGCTATGCCGGCAAGACGACGCTGGTGGCCGAGCTCGTTCGGGCCGGCGCGCTGTATTATTCGGACGAGTACGCCGTGCTCGATCGCAAGGGGCGCGTCCATCCGTATCCGCGGCCGCTCCAGATGCGTGCGCCGGGGCAACGGGTACAGACGCCGCTGCCGCTCGACGAACTGGGCGGTACGGCCGGAAGCGAGCCGCTCCCGGTCGAGCTCGTAGCATTTTGCCGGTACAAGCCCGGCGGACGGTGGCGCCCGCGCAAGCTCTCGCCCGGGCGCGCCGCGCTCGAGATGTTCGAGTACACCATGTGCGCGCAACACGCGCCGGAGGTTGCGCTCGGCACGCTGCAGCAAGTCGTCGCGCGCGCGAGCTTGCTAAAGGGGACGCGCGGCGAGACCTCGCAGGTGATCGAGTTCATCGCGAAGACCTTCGATGGTTGAGACGCGGTTCGACCGCAAGCTCCCGGCTGCGGGAGCGATCGCGGATATCCTCGCGGGCGCGTGGCGGCCGGCTCCGCCGCCGCCGTTCGTGTCCGCCGCCGAGCTCGAAGAAGCGCTGCCGATGATCGCTCGGACGAACGCCGCGGCCCTCTGCTGGTGGCGGCTGCGCGACGGCGCCTACGCGCGGCTCCCCGGCGTCGAAGTGCTGCACGATGCGTACCGCTACGTTGCGCTCGAAGCGCGGCTGCACGAGATGCGCTTACAGGCGGTGCTGCGGGCGCTGCGCGCGGCGTCGATCGAACCGATTTTGATCAAAGGCTGGAGCGTGGCCCGGCTCTATCCGGACACGGGCCTGCGGCCCTACGAGGACATCGATCTCCACGTTCGTCCGGACCAAAAAGAACCGGCGCTGGCGGCCCTGGCCGCGAGCGACGCGGCCGGCGCGATCGTCGACTTCGATCATGCCGAGATCACCGTGTACGATAGCGGCGATTGGGACGGCCTCTACGCTCGCAGCCGCACGGTCGACTTGGCCGGTACCGCGGTCCGCGTGCTGTCGCCCGAGGATCACCTGCGCGCGATTTGCATCCACGGGCTCAAGCACTGCTTCTCGAATCCGCTCTGGCTCTGCGACGTCGCGGTCAGCGTCGAAGCTGCCGGCCGCGAGTTCGATTGGACGCGGTGCTTCGGCAACCGCCGGCCGCAAGACCAATGGATCGCGTGCGCGCTCGGCATCGCACGCGAGTTGCTGGGCTGCGAACTGCCCGAGGACGCGGCGAAGCGCGTCGGCCGCCTACCGCGCTGGCTCGTGCCCATCGTGCTCGACACGTGGGTCCGGTGGGCGGTGGTCGGCGCCGGCGAACGGCGGGCGCTCGGCGAACTCTTCGATAACCCGGCGAGCGTCGCCGCGATCGTGGCGCGCCGCTGGCCCAATCAGCTCGCCGTTTCGCTCGGACGCGGAGCGCCGCTGAACGACGACCCGCTATGGCTGCAGCGCGTGCAGCAATTCCAGCATCTGTTCGCCGCGAAACGTTTGCTCCAGGCCCTGCTGCGAGACAAACCCGAGCGCTCGACGCCGTAGGCCGGGGCCGGCTCGGGCGAAGCGAGCGTCGCTGACGAGTAGACGAGCAATCGCGGGATTTCTCGGCTTTCCATCGGTAGCGAGTAGGATGCGAGCGACGCCGCCCGGGGACCCGTCCGGCTATCGGTGGGGCGCAGCAGTGCGGAGCGCTAGCGCAGCGCGTCGCTGCCAGGGGCGCATTTCTCACGTGGTGAGCGTCGTGTCCCGGTTCTCTGTGTGCCACACTGGTGGCACGCGCTGGAGCTATTCTCAGGCAATGGCGCCGCCGAAGAGTCGATTTGCGGGACAGCTGCGATGGCTGCACAAGGTGCGGTTGTATCCGACCTGCGCTCAAGAGCGGACCCTGGTCGAGATGCTGAAGACGACGCGCGAGCTCTACAACGCGCTCTTGCAGCAGCGGCGCGACGCGTGGACCTCTCGCCGGCAAACGTATCCGAGCAAGCAGCAATACGCCGAACTGACGGAGCTTCGAGCGGTTGACCCGCGTTTTGCGGCGGTGTACCGCGAGAGCGAGGATGCGGTGCTGCACCGGCTGGACCTGGCCTTTGCCGCCTTCTTCCGGCGGCTCAAGGCCGGTGACGAGCCGGGCTATCCGAGGTTCAAGCCTGCTCGGCGCTGGAATCAACTCGAGTTCCCGCACGGCGACCGTGCGACGAAGTTCGATGCGAAGCAGCAGCGCGTGCGCGTGCCCGGCGTCGGGGAGATCCGGCTGCGCAAGGGGCGCACGGTGCCGGAGAACTACGGCCGCGTCTTCATCGTGACGAAGAACGGCCGTTGGTACGCCGTCTTTGAAGCGCACCGCGAGCCGGCACCCCTGCCGCTTACGGGCAAGGCGGCCGGCGTCGATCGCGGGGTGCGCGTGCTGGCCGCGCTCTCGGATGGGACGACGATTGCGAACCTGCGGCCGGGCTCGCAGCGCCAAGCGCTGGTCGAGCGACACGCTCGGGCGCTGGATGCGGTCACGGTGAAAGATGCTGCGGGTCGACCGGTGAACGGCAAAGACCCGGCCCGGATCGCGGCGGTGCGGCGCTTGGCGCGCGCGAAGGAGCGCGAGGCGAACGCCCGCCGGGACTGGCTGCACAAGGTGAGCCGCGGGATCGTCGACCGCTTCGACACGATCGCGTTGGAGGACCTGAGGCTGCGCGGCATGACGCGCTCGGCGAAAGGCACGGTTGCCGCACCAGGAAGGCACGTCGCGGCGAAAGCGGGGCTCAATCGCGCCTTGCTCGACGCCGGCTTCGGGATATTGGCGACGCTGATCCGCGAGAAAGCAGAATACGCTGCTCGCACGATCGTCGGCGTGGACCCACGGTATAGTTCGCAGACCTGCGCCGAATGCGGCGCGGTCGCGAAAGCAAGTCGGGAGGGCGCGCAGTTTTGCTGCGTCGGTTGCGGTCACGTCGACGATGCCGACGTCAACGCCGCTCGCGTGATCCTCCTGCGGGCGGAGTCGCCGCCCACGAGAGCACCGGGACGAGCCCGGGGCGCGCAGCAGGACGCTGCGTGACCACGCTCACGACGAACGAGCTCGGAATGAAGACCGACGGCATCATCTGCCATTTCGGCGGCGGAGTAAAGGGGAGGGTCGCTGCATCGTCGGCGCGAGCGCTCGCGCGAATCGTCGCGACGCAAGCTAGGGCGGCGAGCGCTGAAGCGGCTACCCGCCCGATGTTTCTTTCGATGACAGGACCCTCGCGCGTGTACGGTGTGCGACGCTTCGGATCGGGCGTTCTCGAGACCCGCCTAGGCTGCAACGATTGCGGTTCGATTCGACGCGCGGAGCCGGGTCTTGCACTCGGACAATGTCGATAACCGCCGCTCAGCATAGTAGCGTACGATAGCCGCAAGGTGCAAGGTGCCCACAGACACACGTACTGTATTGTCGATCGAGGCTACCGATTGCAGAGCCGGTCGTGCCGCGGCTGACCGAGAGTGCCGCGGTCTTGCGCGTTACGACGAGTAGTCAGGCGAGCGCGTAGGCTTCGATAACGTCGAGCGTTGCGCCGATGCCGAGTTCGGCGCGCGCGACGGCGGCGCTCGCGGGGTCGACGATACGCGAAAGGTCGGGATTGAGAACGGCGGATTCCGCTTCGGTCGGAGAGCGGTCGAGTTGCCGTTCGCGCACGCGCCCCTCGCGCTGAAGCGCGATCAGGTATCCGAGCACTTGGCGGGCCGCGGCCGGCCACAGCATCGCGGGCACGTCGCGGTAGATGCCGGCCACGATCTGCGGTATCGTGCGTTCGCCGCCGCGGAGCTCCGCGAGGATTTCGCGCTCGCGCGTTTCGCGGTGCGCGATGTACTCGTCGAGTTTCGCTCGCGGCGCGGCGATCGCATCGCCGTGGCCGCCGTAGATCGTGCGCGCGCTCTCGTATTCGCGCAGCCGCCGCAGCGTCGCCTGGTACGCGCGCATGTCCCCGGAGGGCGGCGCGATCACGACGGTGCCGCGCCCCACGACGACGTCGCCCGTGAACAGCGCGGCCTCTTCCTCCAGTGCGAAGACGAGGTGGTCGCGTGCGTGCCCGGGCGCTTCGAGCGCGTCGAGCACGGCGTCGCCGGCGACGACGCGGTCGCCCTCGGCCAAGGTCCGGTCCTTCGCGAAGCGCCCGTCGGCGTGACCGTAGACGGGAGCGCCGGTCCGCGCCTGCAGCGGTGCGGCGCCCGGCGCGTGATCGGGATGCGAGTGCGTGACCGCGATGGCGGCGATCGTCGCGCCGCGGCGCGCGGCCGCCGCGACGATCGCGTCGATATGGGATTCGTCCGTAGGGCCCGGATCGATCGCGATCGCCTCGCGGCCGCCGAAAACGAGGTACGTGTTCGTGCCCTCGAGCGTCATCGGCGAGGCGTTGGGCGCGAGGACGCGCTCGACGCGCGAGCGCTTCACCACTCGTCGCCCGGGGCGAAGGCGTAGACGCCCTTCTCACGCTCGAAGGGCATCATCGGTTTGACCGGACGCGAACGCGCGTCCGCCAGGGCCGCATCGATATCCGGCTGCGCGGCGAGGCGTTCGAGGTGTTTGAGGGTCGGAAAGATGATCGACAGCTCGCCGCGCTCCGCGCGCTCGAGCGCGTCCACCGGCGAGATCCAGATGCCGTCGTGCACTTCGATCGCATCGGCCGCCGCGATCTGGTCCTCCGGCGCGCGCGCCAAGAAGAAATGCGCGTCGAAGCGGATCGGTTCCGTGACGGGGGTGATCAAATTCGAATAATACGTTAGCGCGCCCGCATCGAGCGCGAGTCCGTGCCGGTCGAGGATCGCCCGCAACGGCACGCCGCCCAGCAGCTCGGCTCGCAGGGTGCCGAGCTCCGGCCCCCCGACGGGAAGCGAAGCGCCGTCGCGGGCGACCGCCAGCAGGATGCCCGCTTCCTCGAACGTTTCGCGTAGGGCCGCGACGGCGATTTCCGGCGCGTCCGGACCCGCCGAACCGCGGACGGCCGGCGACGCGGCCAGCTCGCGATCGGCGGCGTCGACGGCTCCGCCGGGGAACACGTATACGTCGGGCACGAAGCGGCTACGCAAGCTGCGGCGCAGCATGTAGACCGCAAACCCGGCGCGGGCCTCGGGACGCAGCAGCATCACCGTCGCGGCGGGGCGAGGAACCATGGGGGCGAGGCCGGCGTTCTCCACGTATCGTCCCGCGTTTCGGCGCCTTCGCCGCAGCCGCCCTTGCGCCGGCCGGCGCGGCGCTCAGCCCGCGGGCCGGGCGAAGCAGAGCGCGACCGGTAAGGCCCAGTTCACGGCGTGACTCGTCCAGCAGTACGCGCAGGGCATCCGGGTAACCCACAGGAGGCTGTAGGCCAGATAGGCGGAGAACGCGGCGGCTCCGAGCGCTGCCGTTAGCCCGGCCCACCAGACGGCGGGCCATGCGAAGAAGAACGATGCGGCGGCGAGGCTCGCGTAGTACGCCAGCCCGAGCGCGGCGTTGGGTACCCCGCCCAGTGCCCGGGCCCGGCTCGTCTGCACCACGCTGGGCTCGCTCAGCCCGCCGCGGGCCGCGCGGAGGGTCTTGCGCAGCATGAAGGCGGAGGCATAAAGCCCCACGCCGCAAAGCAGTAGGACCGTGTCCCGTGCGATCATCGCTCGTTGAAAGCCTTTTGGCGTCGAGCCGAGGCGGCCTTTGTCTTTCTCGCATCGTTCCTTCTTGCAGCCGTCGTCATCCGGCATAAGACGGCTGTCGAGGGGATTTTGTCGACTATCGGCCCGCTCGCGTACCCGCTCGCGATCGTCATCTTCACGGTGGTCGCCTCGGCGCCGTTCTCGGTAACGGACGCCCTGGCCGTCATGAACGGCGCGATCTTCGGGCCGCTGTGGGGGTCCGTCGTCAACGCGGTGGGTCTGGTCTTCGCGGCCCTGACCGGTTACGCGATCGCCCGGCGAACCTCGCACCTGCTCGAACTCGATAAGAACATCGAACGGCTGCCGCCGTGGGTGCGGCGGTTCCGGATCGGTTCGCCCGCCTTCCTGCTGACGCTGCGGATCATTCCGGGGCTCGGCGGCACGCTGGCAACGCAGATCGCGGCCGCGAAGAAGGTTCCGGTGTTCGTTCACGTCTGGACCATGTGCGCGATCGCGGTCCCGATCTGTACGGTGCTCGCCATCTTCGGCGACAGCGCCTCCAACGCGCTGCACGCGTATTACGAGGCCCACCGGCCGCACATGCACGTGCACTTGCCGCACGTAAGCTTGCCGCACGTCCACATGCAGCGTCTCAACGATTTCTTTCGCCAAACGCCCCACCCGTCACCCGAACCGGAGCGAACGTGAACGTCGTTCTCATCGAAGATGCCGCGAGCGTAGCGGCACTCTGCGCGCGCCTCGAAGTCGTCGACCGGATCGCCCTCGACACGGAATTTCACAACGAGCGGTCGTATGCGGCGCGCCTGATGGCGGTGCAGCTCGTCGCCGGCGACGAGGTCGCGATCGTCGACCCGCTGCGCGTGCGCGACTTGCAGCCGCTGGCCGAGACGCTGGCCCGCAAGACCGTCGTCGGCCACGCCCTGCAGAGCGATCTGAAGATCTTGGCGGACCGCTTCGACCGCCTGCCCGCGGCGGCGTTCGATACCCAGCTGGCCGCCGCGTTCTGCGGCTACGGCATGTCGATCTCGCTGGCCGACCTCGTGCACGACATCGTGGGCATCCGCTTGCGCAAGTCCCAAACCGTCAGCGACTGGAGCGTACGGCCGCTGTCGGCGCAGCAGATCGAGTATCTGGTCGACGACGTGCGCCACCTCTTTCCGCTACAGGACGAACTGTCGGCGCGCCTCGAGCGCAGCGGTCGCTTCGGCTGGTTCGAGGACGAGGCGCGCGCTCTCGTCGATTTTTCGCGCTACCGGCCGGATCCCGAGCGCCTCTACTTGCGCGTGCCCGGCGCGATGCGCATGAACCGGCGCGAACTCGCCATCCTGCGCGAAGTGGCACAGCTCCGGGACACGCTCGCGCGCGAACGCGACGTCCCGCTCAAGTACATCATCCCCGACGACGTCATGGCGGGAATCGTCTCGCTGCGTCCGTCCAGCCGCGACGACCTCGCGCAGCTGCGGCGCTTGGACGCGGGCGCTCGCAAGGCGTACGGCGACCGCATCGTCGCGGCGGTCGCGGCCGGACTCGCGGTTCCGGACACCGACCTCCCCAAGAAGCCCTCGCGGCCGGCGGGCGCCGACCGCGAAGCGATCGTCTCGTGCTTGGCCGTGCTCGCCAGCGGGATCGCGGCCGAAAACGAACTGCCGCCGGGGCTGCTCGTGAGCCGTGCGGCGCTCGAACGCGTCGCGCGCGAACTGCCGAAGAGTCCCGAGGACGTCGCGCGGGTGCTGGACGCGAGCCACTGGCGTGCGAGTTTAGTCGCAGAGCCGTTGTACGAGTTGTTGACCGGCGCGGTGGCGCTAACCGTCGCCGATGCGAACCGCGGCGCGCCGCGCGTCGCGCGCGTGCGCACCGGGGGGCTTCGTTCCGAGTAGCGAACGGCGGCCTGTTATGCAAAACGCGCATCCCGACAGTTTTCTGGCGAAGAGCACGCTCGCGGCCGGCGGGCGGACCTACACGATCTTCCGTCTCGACGCGCTCTCGAGGGCCGGTTTCGAGGGCGTCGAGCGCTTGCCGTTCAGCTTGAAGATCCTGCTCGAGAACCTCCTTCGCTTCGAAGACGGGCGCAGCGTGACGCGCGAGGATATCGCCGCGCTCGCGTCCTGGAAGCCGCACCGTCCGGGCGACAAGGAGATCGCCTACCGGCCGGCCCGCGTGTTGCTACAGGACTTTACCGGCGTCCCGTGCGTCGTCGATCTGGCGGCGATGCGCGACGCGATGGCGGAGATGGGCGGCGACCCCGCGGCGATCAATCCGCTGCAGCCCGTCGAACTCGTGATCGACCACTCGGTGCAGGTCGATCGCTTCGGTACCGCCTCCGCGTTCGCCGAAAACGCGCAGCTCGAATTCGAGCGCAACCGCGAGCGCTATGCGTTCCTGAAATGGGGCCGGGAGGCGCTCGCCGGTTTCCGCGCGGTGCCGCCCGATACGGGCATCGTGCATCAAGTCAACATCGAGTTTCTCGCGCGCGTGGTGTTCGGTGCCGGCGGCGCGGGCGAGAGCGCCGAGGGCGGCGGCGTCGCATACCCGGATACCGTGGTCGGGACGGACTCGCACACGACGATGGCCAACGGCTTGGGCGTGTTGGCCTGGGGCGTCGGCGGTATCGAGGCGGAAGCCGCGATGCTCGGGCAACCGGTGACGATGTTGATTCCCGAAGTGATCGGGGTGCGCTTGACCGGCGCGCTCCGCGAAGGCGTCACTTCGACCGATCTCGTGCTGGCGGTAACGGAGATGCTGCGCCGCAAAGGCGTCGTCGGCAAGTTCGTCGAGTTTTTCGGAACCGGGCTTTCCAATCTGGGCGTGGCCGACCGCGTGACGATCGGGAACATGTCGCCCGAATACGGTTCGACGATCGCGATCTTTCCGATCGACGGACAAACGCTCGCGTATCTCGAGCTCACCGGCCGCGCGCCGGAGCAGATCGCGCTGGTCGAAGCGTACGCGCGCGCGCAAGGGCTGTTCCGGAGCGACGAGTCGCCCGACCCGCTGTTCACCGACGTCGTCGAACTCGATCTGTCCACGGTCGTGCCCAACCTCGCGGGCCCCCGCCGGCCGCAGGACCGGGTGGCGCTGAGCGACGTGAAGGCGGAGTTCGGCCGCGCGCTCGAAGGCTGGCAAGCCGCTCGCGACGGTACCCTTGGTGGGAAGAGCACGGAATACGCGGTCGCGCGGCTCGAGGACGAAGGCGGCGGTGGAACGGCGGTCGCCGCTCGCCAAGAAACGGAGCTCTCCGACGGCGCCGTCGTGATCGCGGCCATCACCTCGTGTACGAACACGTCGAACCCGGCCGTCATGATCGGTGCGGGGCTCGTCGCGAAGAAGGCCGTCGAACGCGGGTTGACGCGCAAGCCGTGGGTGAAGACCAGCCTCGCGCCCGGCTCCAAAGTCGTGACGGACTACCTGGCAAAAGCGGATCTTCAGCGTTATCTGGACCAGGTCGGCTTCAACCTGGTCGGCTACGGCTGCACGACCTGCATCGGCAACAGCGGTCCGCTCCCCGACGAGGTCGCGCATGCGGTCGCCGAACACGATATGATCGTCGCCGCCGTGCTTTCCGGGAACCGGAACTTCGAAGGCCGGATCCACCCGCAGGTGCGCGCGAACTATCTGGCGTCGCCGCCGCTGGTCGTGGCGTACGCATTGGCCGGCCGCATGGATATCGACATGACCAGGGAGCCGTTGGGCACGGACGCCGACGGCAAGCCCGTTTTCCTGCGCGAACTCTGGCCGACGAACGCGGAGATCGACGCGGCGGTCGCGGGCGCCGTGACCGAAAGCGCCTTCCGCGCGCGTTACGCGGACGTCTTTGCCGGCGACGACAACTGGCGCCGGCTCGAGGTCGAGTCGAGCCAGCGTTATGCGTGGGACCCGGCCAGCGAATACGTGAAAAAGCCGCCCTACTTCGAGGGCATGCCGGCGCGACCGCAGGCGCCCGGCGACATCAGAGGCGCGCGCGCGCTGGCCGTGCTCGGCGACAGCGTGACGACCGACCATATCTCGCCGGCCGGTTCGATCGCCAAAGATAGTCCGGCAGCGAGGTATTTGATCGCGCGCGGCGTGGCCCCGGCGGACTTCAACTCCTACGGTGCGCGCCGCGGCAATCACGAAGTGATGGCGCGCGGCACGTTCGCCAACGTGCGCTTGCGCAACGCGCTCGTGCCGGGCGTGGAAGGCGGCGTCACGCGGTATCTGCCCGAGGGCGTGCGGCTGTCGATCTTCGACGCGGCGGCGCGCTACCGGAGCGACGGGACGCCGCTGATCGTTGTGGCCGGCAAGGAGTACGGCTCGGGGTCGTCGCGCGACTGGGCGGCGAAGGGACCGATGCTGCTCGGTATCCGCGCGGTGATCGCCGAATCGTTCGAACGCATCCATCGCAGCAACCTGATCGGGATGGGCATTCTGCCGCTCGAGTTCGTGCCCGGCCAAAACCGCGAATCGCTGCACCTCTCCGGGGAGGAGATCTTCGATATCACGGGCTTGGCCGAACGCATCGCGCCGCGCAGCCGGCTGCGCGTTCACGCCAACGGCACCGACTTGCGCGGCGCTTCGAAGACGTTCGAGGTGGTCGTTCGCATCGATACGCCCGACGAGGCCGACTACTACCGTCACGGCGGAATCCTGCAGTACGTGCTGCGGGCACTGCGAGCCGGAGGCTAAGCCTCGCTTCGGCCGCGGCGTCGCCGGGGGCGCCGGTACCGGCGGACCGGGCGGTCGGAGCAGAAAGCGTTTGCGTGGAAGCTGTAGCGGCCATGGCGCTCGCGGCCGGCGCCGGGCCGGATGCGGTAACGAGCGTTTCCCGTTTCACGCGCGCGGTTTACCCTGTTTTCCCGCGCCCAACCCGGCGAACGAGGGAGTCGCCGGCGCGTAAAGGGTCGACTTTCTCGGCGCGTGAACGCCCGAGTGGAGGTGCAAACGTGATCGCTGGTCATCGAATAGCCGCGCTACTCTCGTTCGAGGGACCCGATCGCTATTCGTCGGTCGGCGGTCTCGGCACGCGCGAGACGTCGTTCGCGCGCGCGCTCGGCGAGGCGCAGGTCGAGACGACGCTGTTTTTCGTCGGCGACCCGTCGCTGCCGCCGGTCGAGGACTTCGCGCCGGGCGTCACGCTGCGCCGCTGGTGCCAGTGGATCTCGGCCTATCATCCGTTCAACGTCTACGACGGCGAAGATAGTAAGGTCCGAGACTATTCGGCCAGTCTGCCGCCGTTTATCGCCGACGAGATCGTGCGCCCCGCCGTGGCCGCCGGCGAGCGCGTGCTCGTGATCGCCGAGGAATGGCAGACCGCCCCCGCCGCGATCGCGCTCGACGCGTTGCTGCGCGCGCGCGGCTGGCGCGATTCCGTCACGATTCTCTGGAACGCGAACAACACGTACGGGTTCAACCGCATCGATTGGAACGCGCTGCGCCGGGCCGCCGCCGTCGTAACGGTCAGCAAGTACATGCGCTTCGAGCTGGCGCTGTGGGGCGTGCCCGCGCTGGTCGTCCCCAACGGTATCGACGAGAGCCTGCTCGACGGGCCGCCGCGCGAACTGGTCGCGCGCCTTCGCACGGCCTTGCGCGGCCGGCCCGCGCTCGTGAAAGTCGGCCGCTTCGATCCGGATAAGAACTGGCTTCAGGCGATCGACGCGGTTGCAGAGCTGAAGTCGATGGGCCTGGCGCCGCAACTGGTCGTGCGCGGCGGTCGCGAGCCGTACGGCGACGTCGTCTTCGGGCGTGCCTTCCAGCGCGGGCTGAGCATCGAACGGGTGGAAGCGCACGGGGACGATAGCGAAGCGGTTGCGAACGGGCTGGCGCGGTGCGGCGCGGACGTCGTCCACCTGCAGGCGTTTCTGCCCGACGCGACTTTGTACGCGCTCTACGCCGCGTGCGACGCGGTGCTGGCGAACAGCGGCAAGGAGCCGTTCGGGCTGGTGGGTCTCGAAGTGATGGCGGTCGGCGGCATTCCCGTCTGCGGCGCGACCGGCGAAGAATACGCCGAACCGTTCGCCAACGCGATCGTGTGCGACACGAGCGACGGGCGCGAACTCGCCGAGTACCTGCGTTCGACGTACGGCGACGAACGCGCCGCGGACCGTATGCGCCAAGCGGGCTACGCGACCGCGAACCGCTACCTGTGGCCGAACGTGCTGGAGGCGCTCGCGCACAAGATCTCGTACGTCGTGCGCGCGTATCAGTGAGCGTTCGTTACGAGCGCGACGGTGCCGTCGCCGTCGTGACGATCGACCGCCCGGAGCGGCGTAACGCGGTCGATCCCGCGACCGCGGCGCTCCTGGTCGCGGCCTTCGAGCGTTTTGCGGAGGAAGACGACGCGTCCGTCGCGATCTTGACCGGCGCGGGCGGCACCTTCTGCGCGGGCTACGACTTGCAGGCGGTCGCGAGCGGCGGAACCCTGGACGTGCTGCGCGAGCAGGGCCCGGCGCCGATGGGCCCCAGCCGGATGGAACTTCCCAAACCCGTCCTTGCGGCGGTGGAAGGCTACGCGGTCGCCGGAGGTCTCGAACTGGCGCTCTGGTGCGACCTGCGCGTGGCCGCCGGCGACGCGGTCTTCGGCGTGTTCTCGCGCCGCTTCGGCGTCCCGCTCGTCGATCTGGGTACGATCCGGCTGCCGCGTGCGATCGGGCAGAGCCACGCGCTGGATATGATCCTTACGGGTCGCCCGGTCGGCGCGGTCGAGGCCAAGGGGATGGGGCTCGTCAACCGGCTCGCGCCGCACGGTGAGGCGCTTGCCGTCGCCCTCGAGCTCGCGAAGCAGATCGCGGCCTTCCCGCAGCGCGGCTTGCGCAACGACCGCCTCGCGGTGCTCGAACAGTGGGGCCTGACCACCGCCGCTGCGATCCGTGCCGAACTGGAACGCGGCCGCGATACGATCGCGAGCGGCGAGACCTCCGGCGGCGCCGCGCGCTTCAGCAGCGGTGAGGGCCGTCACGGCGGCTTTTGAGAGCGCGAATCAGCTAAGTATCGTTTTCGTGCGGCCGATACCAGAGGCATGAGCGTGCCGAGCGATCGTGACGTCTACGTTTCGCGTTGTCTTCGAGTGGCGGCAGCGGCCGGCGCCGCGGGACTCAAACTGAGAAAACTGAGCACCCCCGCGCTCGAGGTGTCCGGCAACGGCAAGTCCATCGCGTTTCCGATCGTCACCGACGCGCGCACCTGGCGCGAAACGACGGTCGAAGAGGCGTTTTACGTCGTGCTGGTCGATGCCCACGGCTGGTCTTCCGCCTCCTCGACGCTCAACGACCCGGCGGCGCTCGCGAGCCTCGACGACACGGAGAAGACGGAGATCCCGCTCGTGCACAAGGATCTCGACGACGAACTCCAGCGCGTCAAGTCGCTCGCCGACATGCTCGGCGGCGAAGACAAGCTGAGCGCGCTCTACGCTACGGCGGAACTCTCCTAGCCTTCTACGCTTCGACGAGGGCTTGGATGCGGTGAGACACTTCGGTGACCAGGCGGTCGGCGTCGGCACCGGTGTGGCCCTCCGCGTACACGTTGACCGACGGGTCTGACGCGTCGGGCAGGACCAGGAACCAGCCGCCGTGCGTGCGCACGCGAACCCCGTCGTAGAGTTCGATTTCTTCGTCGGCGTATTCGTCCGCGATCGTGCGCATCACTTCGCCCTTGCGATCCCACGGGCACCGGATCGCACGGTGGCGGAAAAACCAGTGCGGCAGCATGTCGTTGAGTTCGTGCAAGCGGCGTCCCTCGAGCGCCAGCATCTCGAGGACCTTGACGAGCGCGTAGAGCGCGTCGAAGGCCGGCTGGAATTCGGGAAAGATCGGCTCTTGCTTGAAGCCGCTGCCGTACGCGAGCGAGTCGCGTTCCTTGGCCGCCAGCGCCATCATCGAGCGCCGGTCGCTCTTGGTGCGCGTCACCGAGCCGCCGATCGACTCGACGAGCCGCACGATGGCGGTCGGCGTCGTGATCGGCATCGCGACGCGCGCCCCGGGCTGCGCGCGGCAGACCATCAGGGAGACGAGCGCGAGCAGCCGGTTCCCCGCGATCACGCGACCCAAGTCGTCGACCAGCGCGAACGACTCGCCGTCGTGATCGAGCAGGACGCCGAGATCCGCTCCGAGCGTGAGCGTCACCGTGCGCAACTGCTCGATGTAGCGTTCGCGATCGCTGCGGAACGTCCGCGCTTTCGTCTCGTCGTAGTAGGCGTCGAGCGCCACGATATCGACGCCCAAGTTGGACAGCACCCGCGGCATCACCAGCGCCGCGTTGCCGTAGCCGTAGTCGACCACGATCTTGAAGTCGGCCTTGGGTAAGGCGCGCGGCTTGAGCGCCATCAGCATCTCGCTCGTGTAGAGCTCGAGCGTCCGCGCGGGAAAGGAGAGGACGCCGACCTCGTCCATGCCGGTGCGCCGGAAGTCTTCGCGGAAGAACAGATTCTCGATCTTGCGTTCGGTCGGTTTGTCGACGTTGATCCCGCTCGCGTCCATCAGTTCCACGAGCACCGAGTTCGGATCGCTCGGGTCGATGCGCGTGTGCGCGGCGCCGTCGCCGCCCATGCGCGTCGCATAGCGGGCCAGCGGCAACGGCAGCGCGCGCAGGTCCTCGACGTTGATGCCGACCGACAGGAGCCCGGAGATCATGCAGCGGTTCATCACGCGCGCCGCCGGATGCGCGTCGCGGCTGGTCATGATCGTTTGGCCGGGCCTGAACGACGAGCCGAACGCTTGGCCGAGCTTCATCGTGAATTCGGGCGTCATCTCGACGTTGGCCAGGCCGCTGACGCCGACCGCCCCGAACAGCGACCCCGGCCATTTGATGCCGTAAATGAGCGACATCGAAACGATCGCACCGGAATTCACGGACTTGTCGGGCCACAGTTTGATGTTCGGGCGAACGATCGCGCCGCTGCCGAGCGTACAGCCGGTACCGACGACCACGCCGTCGCCGACGGTTACGTGGTCCTTGACGATGTTGCGATCCGCGATCGTACAGCCTTCGAGCACGCTCGACTCGCCGAAGTAACAATCCGCCCAGGTGACCGTGCGGGTGACGCGCGCCTTCTTCGCGACGATCGTCGAGTTGCCGAGCACGGTGTCGGCGCCGACCTCGGCTCCCGCTTCGACCACGACGTTGCGGCCCAGCACGAGCGGTGCGACCAGGCGGGCTTGCGGATCGATGCGGCAACCCTCGCCCATCCAAATGCCCGGCGTCACCTGCGTGCCGGGGATCTCGAGGCGCACCTTGCCGGCGAGGGCGTCGTAATTGGCCTGCTGGTACTGCTGCAGGTTCCCGATGTCGGTCCAGTAGTCGCTGGCCACAAAGCCGTTGATCAGCTTCTCTTCGTGCAGCAAGCGCGGGAATATGTCGCGCGAGAAGTCGTACGATTTTCCCGCCTCCATATACTCCAGCACGCCGGCATCGAGTACGTAGATGCCGGTGTTGATCGTATCGGAGAAGATCTCGCCCCACGACGGCTTCTCGAGGAAGCGGGTGATGCGCCGGTTCTCGTCGGTGATGACGACGCCGAATTCGAGCGGATTGGTCACGCGCTGCAGCGTGATCGTCGCGGTCGCGCCGCTCGCGCGGTGGTCGGCCACCAGCGCCGTCAGATCGATGTCGGTCAGCGCGTCGCCCGAGATGATCAGGAACGGCTCGTCGCCCAGCAGGTCGGCGGCCAGTTTGACCGCGCCGGCCGTCCCGAGCGGCGTGTCCTCGACGACGTACTGCATGTTGACGCCGAACGCCGAACCGTCGCCGAAATAGCTCTCGATTTCGTCGGCCAGGTAGTGCAGGGTCGCGACGATATCGCGGATGCCGTGGCGCCGGAGCAGATCGACGATATGCTCCATCACGGGCTTGTTGGCGACCGGCGCCAGAGGCTTCGGACGGCGCGACGTGAGCGGGCGCAGCCGCGACCCCTCGCCTCCGGCCATGACGACGGCTTTCATCCGGGGTCTCCTCCCTTCACGCGAGTGACTAAATCCTCCGACAACGCCGCGACGAGATCGCCGTGCGCGATCTCGGCGATGCCGAGACGGTTCTTGCGGCGCCAATTCGGGTATTCATTGTAGGTTCCCGGCAAGTTCACTTGATCGAATTCCAGCGCGGCGTCGTCGAGCTGCAGCAGCACCACGCGAGCGGGCGTCTGCGCCAGGAAGCCGTACGCGGCGCGGACCAACGTCGCGTACGCGCCGGCGTCATCGGAGCGGGCATCGATCGTGCGGTGCAGCCGTTCGAACGCCTCGCCGTCGAGCGTGCCGTGGGTGCGGAACGCGTCCAGCAAGCGCGAAACCTCGACGCGGCGCGTCGCGAGAGCAGAACAAGCGTTCGCTTGAGAAGTCAGGCCGATTCGCCGGCGCGCCTCGATGTCGCGGCCGAGCGCCCAGCCGGGCAACGTCGGCAAGTCGTGGGTGGTCGCGGTTGCGAGCGCGAGTTGCGGATACGCGCCGGGCGCCTTGAAGCTGCCGTCGTCGTCGCGCTCGAAGAGGAGTACGCGATACGAGAGAATTCGCTCGCACTCCATGCGATCTCGAAAGCCGTTGGGGACGTTGCCGAGATCTTCACCCACGATGGCACATCGGGCGCGCGCGCTTTCTGCGCGCGCGATCGCCAGCAGCCGGTCGAACGGGTAGGCAACGTACGCGCCCTCGGCCGGCGTCTTGCCGCGCGGAATCCAGAAGAGCCGCACGAGCGCCATGGCGTGATCGAGGCGCAGCGCTCCCGCGTGCCGCATGTTGGCGGCCAGCAGTTCCGCGAAAGCGGCGCCGCCGTCGCGCAGCATCGCCTCCGGCGCGAGCGGCGGCAAGCCCCAGTTCTGGCCTTCGGGACCCAGCGGATCCGGCGGCGCGCCGGCCGTGGCGTCGAGGACGTAGGCGCTCGGGTCCGACCACACGTCGGCACTGTTGACGTCGACGCCGACGGCCACGTCCAGATAGAGACCGACGGCGAGCGCGCGCGCTTCCGCCGCGACGGCCGCCAGCTGTTCGTCGGCGAGCCACTGCAAGTATTTAAAATAATCGACGCGACGGCGCGCTTTGGCCGCCCAGAGGCGCACCGCGGGCGCGCGCGCGTCGCGAAACTCCTCGGGCCAGGTCTGCCACCCGCGAACGCGTCCCCCATCCCGCGCGAAGCGTTCGGTCAGAGCCTCGTAGATCGCGAACCTCTCCAAGCGTTCGCCGCCGCGTTCGACGAAGGCGCGAAAGCTCGCGCGCCGTTCCTTCCTCGCTTCGCGAAAGATCGCATAGAGCTCGTCGAGCGCCGACCATTTCGCGCGCGCCACGCGCGCGTAGGCGACCTCGGGCGCGTCGCGCAGCGCCGCGAGCGTCGCCGCGAAGGAGGGCGACGCGACCCGCTCGCGCAGCGCCGCCGCGCGCGGCGTTTGCGCCGTGAATTCGGGAACCGCTTCGATGTCGACGTACATCGGGTTGCGGAAGTAGCGGCTGGTCGGCGCGTAGGGGCTCGCCGCTTCGGGCTCGACGTAGTGCAGCGCGTGCAGCGGGTTGACGCCGACGAGGCCGGCGCCGGCGGCGGCCGCGAAGCGCACGAAGTCTCGCAGGTCGGTGAAGTCGCCGACGCCCCAGTTGCGCTGCGAGCGCAGCGCGTAGAGGTTGAGCCCGAAGCCCCACGCGCGCCCGCGCTCGAGAGCCGGCGGAAGGTAGGCGCCTTCGCAGACGGTCACGAGCAGTGCGTCAACCTCGAACGGAAGAGCACGAGCGAATGCGGCGCAAGCGGAAAGGTGTCGCCCGCGGGAAGCGGATTGTGCACGTTGCCGGCCGGGTTGCCGGCGGTGTCGATGTAGAGGTCCCAGCCGCCGGCGCGCGGCGGCAGCGCCAGCGTCACTTCGGCGTCGTGCGCGTTGAGATACATCAGAAACAGCGGATCGACCGTCGCCGGGTCTTCCTCGCCGAAACACAAACCGATCGCGCGTTGCTTTTCATCGAACCAGTCGCCTTCGTTCATCTCGGTGCCGTCCGGGCGCAGCCACGTGATGTCCTTGCGCGAGCCGTCCTTCAACGGCGTGCCCTTGAAGAAGCGCTCGCGCCGGAAGGCGCCGTACGTACGCCGCACGTGAATGAGGCCGGCCACGAAATCGTGCAGCGTCGGGTCGTGCGTCGACGACCACGCCAGCCAGGTCAAGGGCGAATCGTGACAGTACGCGTTGTTGTTGCCGGATTGCGATTTCCCGAGCTCGTCGCCGGCCAGCAGCATCGGAACGCCCTGCGAGAGCAGGAGCGTGGCGAGCAGGTTACGCTGCTTGCGGGCTCGCAGCGCCAGCACGTGCGGGTCGTCGGTCGGCCCTTCGACGCCGCAGTTCCAGCTGTTGTTGTTGTCGCTGCCGTCGCGGTTGTCCTCGCCGTTGGCCTCGTTGTGCTTGTGGTTGTACGAGACGAGGTCGGCCAGCGTGAAACCGTCGTGGGCGGTAACGAAGTTGATCGACGAACGGACGAGCCGCCCGCCGTGGTTGAAGACCTCGCTCGAACCGGTCAGACGCGAGGCGAGTTCGGGGACCATTCCCTCGAGTCCGAGCCAATAGCGGCGCACGGCGTCGCGGTACTTGTCGTTCCACTCCGACCAGCCGGCCGGGCAGCGGCCGACCTGGTAGCCGCCGGGCCCGACGTCCCAGGGCTCCGCGATCAACTTGACGCGCGCGAGCACGGGGTCTTGCCGCACCGCTTTGTAGAAGGCCGCGTTCGGGTCGACGCCCGCCGCCGTGCGCGCGAGCACGGGCGCGAGGTCGAAGCGAAAGCCGTCGACGTGCATCTCTTCGACCCAGTAGCGCAGCGAGTCCATCACCAGTTGCAGCACGCGCGGATGGTCGACGTTCAACGAGTTTCCGGTACCGGTCGGGTCGTCGTAAAAGCGCGGGTCGCTCGCCAGCCGGTAGTACGAAGCGTTATCGATTCCGCGGAAGGCGAGCGTCGGCCCTTCCTGATTGCCTTCGGCCGTATGGTTGTACACGACGTCGAGCAGCACTTCGATGCCGGCATCGTGAAACTGCTTGACCATCGTCTTGAACTCGTAGACCGACTCTCCGGTCAGATACTGCTGGTGCGGCGCGAAGAAGGCGATCGTGTTGTATCCCCAATAATTGCGCAGCCGTCTGGCAACGAGCGAGCGGTCGTCGACGAACGCCTGGATCGGTAATAACTCGACCGCCGTGATGCCCAGGCGCAGCAGGTAGTCCAGGACGGGTGGCGACGACAGGGCGAGAAACGTTCCGCGCACCGGCGGATGGACGGCCGGGTGCTGCATCGTGAAGCCGCGCACGTGCAGCTCGTAGACGATCGTATCGCGCCACGGCGTGCGCGGCGGGCGGTCGCCGCCCCAGGTGAACGCGGTGTCGACGACGACCGACTTCGGCATGCCCGAAGCGTTGTCGCGCCGGTCGAACGATAGGTCGGCGCGCGGCGCGCCGACGCGGTACCCGAAGTTCGCGTCGCTCCAGCGCAGCGCGCCGGAGAGCGCCTTCGCGTAGGGATCGATCAAGAGCTTGTGCGGGTTGAAGCGATGGCCGCGGGCCGGATCGTATGGACCGTACACGCGATACCCGTATTTGAGCCCCGGGCGCACGTCGGGAACGTACCCGTGCCACACGCCGTCCGAGTGGGCCGGCAACGCCAGGCGGTACAGCTCGCGCCGGCCGCGGGCGTCGAAGATGCAGAGTTCGACGCGTTCGGCGTGGTCGGAGAAGAGCGCGAAGTTGACGCCCTTCCCGTCCCACGTCGAACCGAGCGGATAACCGCTCCCCGTATCGACGGCAGGTCCGCGAAGGCCCGTCATCCTTCAGCTCGATTCTTGCGCGCTCGTCGCGCCGCCGCTTCGATCGGGGCTTCCTCTAGTTGCCCTTCTTGGTTGTGAGCTGGATGCGCGTGCCGTCGGTGTCCTCCGTTACCATGACGGATTGCTCGGCTCCGCCGCTCTTCGAACCGCTAGCGCTCGGGGACGTGAAGGTCGCGGCCGTCTTGCCGTTGTTCGAGACCACGAAGTTCTGCCAGGCCGAGGGTAAGTGCGACTTATACCAGTCGATGACGGTCTTCGAGGCTTCCTTCGTCAGGTAGACGTCCATTTTGACCGAGGTCGCCCCGGTCGATATCGAAAGACCCTTGTCGGTTTGCTCGGTTGCGTGTGGATAGACGGGGAGGTCGATCGACCCACCGCCGGCGGCCGCCGTTGCGGTGCTGGTCGCGCCGGCGCTCTCGGTCGCGCTCGTTTCGGCGCTCGCTTCGGCAGTAGCCTCGGCAGTAGCCTCGGCGCTCGCCGCCGCAGTGGCCGAGGTCCCGGCGTCCGCGGCCGGGGAACTGGTGTCGGTCGCGGTCGACGTGTCGTTCGATTTCGAGCAGCCCCCGAGCAAAGCGGCGGCAAGCGCGATCGCTAGAATCGCTTTCATTGCGTTAGATCCTCATGACTGCGGGATCGGGAGGGTCGCCCCCCGTTCGACGTGCTTCCCGCGGCGTTCTACCGGGCCCCTGAAAGCTACTGCGGGGCCGGGCGTACGAAACCTGCGGCTACCGGGGTTTACGCCGTGCGGGCCGCGTCGCGCAGCGTGACGGCCACCGCGGCGAGCACCAGCAGACCGCCCGCGACCGCTTGTGCCGTCAGCAGTTCCCGGAAGATCGCGGCCGCGAACGCGGCCGCGATCACGGGCTCCAGGAGCGTCGTCAGGGAGATCGTGCTGGGCGAGAAATCGTGCAGCGCGGCGTTGAGCGCGGTGTGGCCGAGCATTTGGGAGACCAGCGCCATCGCGAGAATGCCGGCCCACGCCGGGCCGTCGGTCAAGGCCGGCGGGGCCTGATGCGCCGCGGCGGCGCCGGCGGCCAGCGCCAGCGCCGCCCAGGAATAGGTTCTCGCGATGACTTGGCGCGTGCCCAGGCGGGCGGCGCGTGCCGCCCGGCCCGGTTCCGCCCCCGCGTCGCGCACGATCAGAAGGTAGGCCCCGATCGCGACGCTGCCCGCCAGCGCCAGCGCGTCGCCGAGAAGCTCGTGGCCCGGCACGGGCGCCGGCGCGGCGGCGCGCGCGGTCACGAGCGCGGCGACGCCGGCCAGCGCGAGCCCGAGCGACGTGAGGTACGCGCGCGACGGCGGCCGGCGCTCGCGCGCGATATCGTACAGCTCGGTCCACAGCGGCGTCGTCGTGACCAGCAGCGTCGCGGCCGCGACCGACGTGAACTCGAGCGACGCGATCCACGTGCCGAAGTGGATCGCGAGCGCGAGCCCCGCGGCGCCGAACGCGAGCTCGCGCCGGCGCGACAGCCGCACGAAGGGGCCCGCGAGCGCGAGCGCGACCAGCGCGGCGATGCCCAGCCGTGACGTCGCAACCGCGAGCGGCCCGGCGCCCGTAAGCGCGTAGCGCGCGAAAATCGCGGCGGCCGCGATGGCCAACTGCGCGCCGAGTAAGCGGAAGTACGGCACCGGCGGCGTTGGTTGCCCGTTGACAGGGTGCATCCTGCGCCGTATCGTGGGCGTATCCTCGCGGGAGCTCGCACGTACGAGCTGAGAGGGCGATGCGTCGCCGACCGCCGAACCTGACCCGGTTAGGACCGGCGTAGGGAGAGACGGCCGCGATGGAGTTTGGAGTTCGTCAATGTCAGCGACCGTCGAAGCACTAGGATCGTCCGATTCACCCGAGCGGCGGGGCCGCGCGCGCAAGGCGTACGCCGTCGGAAGCGATCCGTCGATCCGCGTGCCGGTGCGCGAGATCTCGCTGACCAACGGCGAGACGCACGTCCTCTACGATACGAGCGGTCCGTACACCGATCCCGACGTCGCGACCGACGTGCGGCGCGGCCTCGTGCCGGTTCGCGAGAGCTGGATCGCGCGGCGCGACGACACGCTCGAACTCGAGCGCGCCTCGTCGCTGTACCGGCTGGGCCGCGACGCGATGCCGGAACTCGACCCGATCCGTTTCGCCGCGACGCGCCGCCCGCGCCGCGCCAAGCCGGGCCGCAACGTCACGCAGATGCACTACGCGCGGCGCGGCGAGATCACGCCCGAAATGGAGTTCGTGGCGTTGCGCGAGGGCGTGGCGCCCGAACTCGTGCGCGACGAGCTCGCGCGCGGCCGGGCCGTGCTGCCCGCCAACGTCAACCATCCCGAGCTCGAACCCGCGATCCTCGGCCGCACGTTCTTGGTCAAGATCAATGCGAACATCGGCAATTCGGCCGTCGCCTCGACGATCGAGGACGAGGTCGAGAAGATGACGTGGGCGACGCGCTGGGGTGCCGACACCGTCATGGACCTCTCGACCGGCAAGAACATCCACGAGACGCGCGAGTGGATCCTGCGCAACGCCGCGGTGCCGATCGGTACGGTACCGATCTATCAAGCCCTTGAGAAAGTCGGCGGAAGGGCCGAAGAGCTGACCTGGGAGCTGTACCGCGACACGCTGATCGAACAAGCCGAACAAGGCGTGGATTACTTCACGATCCACGCGGGCGTGCTGCTGCGCTACGTTCCGCTCACGGCCAAACGCGTGACCGGTATCGTCTCGCGCGGCGGCTCGATTCTCGCCAAGTGGTGCCTCGCCCACCACCGCGAGAACTTCCTCTACACGCACTTCGACGAGATCTGCGAGATCATGAAGGCCTACGACGTGACGTTCTCGCTGGGCGACGGCTTGCGCCCCGGCTGCCTCGCGGACGCCAACGACGAAGCGCAGTTCGGCGAGCTCGACACGCTCGGCGAGCTGACGCAGATCGCGTGGAAGCACGACGTTCAGACGATGATCGAAGGCCCCGGCCACGTGCCCATGCATCTGATCAAGGAAAACGTCGACCGCCAGCTGGAGGTCTGCAAAGAGGCGCCGTTCTACACGCTCGGACCGCTGACGACCGACATCGCGCCCGGGTACGACCACATCACGAGCGCGATCGGCGCGGCGATGATCGGCTGGTACGGCACGGCGATGCTGTGTTACGTGACGCCCAAAGAACACTTGGGCCTGCCCGACAAGCAGGACGTCAAGGACGGCGTGATCGCCTACAAGATCGCGGCGCATGCGGCCGACGTGGCCAAAGGGCATCCGCACGCGCGCCATTGGGACGACGTGCTCTCGCGCGCGCGCTTCGAGTTTCGTTGGGAGGACCAGTTCAATCTCTCGCTCGATCCCGAAACGGCGCGCGCGTTTCACGACGAGACGTTGCCGGCGGCCGGCGCGAAGGTCGCGCATTTCTGCTCGATGTGCGGCCCGCACTTCTGTTCGATGAAGATCACGCAGGACGTGCGCGACTTCGCCGAGCGAGGCATGGCGGAGAAATCCGCGGAGTTCGTGCAGCTGGGTTCGGAGGTCTACGTCCCGAATTCGGCTTGACTTAGAAAGCGGTATTATGGTACTTGAATGCTAGAATCGAGCCGCAGCCGCGTCGACGTTGCCGGCCGGGCGACCGCCCCCGAAAACGAGGTTGAAGCGTGACCCAATCGATCCGAACGGCCAAACGAGTGCTGGCCTTCACGCTGAACGGCAGCGAGCGCGAGGACCTCGTGGCCGATCACGTCCTGCTGCTGGACTATCTGCGCGACGCGCTCGGCCTCACCGGGACCAAGCAAGGCTGCGACGGCGGCGAGTGCGGCGCGTGCACGGTGCTGATCGACGACCGGCCCCGGCTCTCGTGCCTGACGCGGGCCACGGAATGCGAGGGGCGGCGCGTCGAGACGATCGAGTCGCTGGCCGGCGGCGGCCGCCTGCACCGCCTGCAGGACGCGTTCCACCGGCTGCTCGGTACCCAGTGCGGGTACTGTACCCCCGGGATGATCATGGCGTCCGAGGCCCTTCTGCGGCGAAACCCCGATCCCGGGGAAGCCGAGATTCGCGCCGCCCTCTCCGGCAATCTCTGCCGCTGTACGGGCTACATCAAGATCGTCGAATCGGTGCGGGCCGCGGCGGGGCCGGCGTGATGGCCGAGACGGCGCACGCGATCGCGGGGCAGCGCACGCCGCTGATCGACGGTCCGGACAAGGTGACCGGGCGCGCGCAGTACACCGCCGACCTCTCGAAGCGCGGGGCGCTGGTCGGGCGGATCTTTCGCAGCCCGTACAGCCACGCGCGCATCGTCGCGCTCGACGTTTCGCAAGCCCGCGCCGTGCCCGGAGTGCGGGCGGTCATCACCGGCGACGATTGCCCGCGCACCTACGGCGTCTTGCCGATCGCGATGAACGAATACCCGCTGGCCCGCGAGCGCGTGCGCTATCGCGGCGAGCCGGTGGCGGCGGTCGCGGCGGTCGACGAAGCGACCGCCGCCCGCGCGCTGGCCCTGATCCGGCTCGAAGTCGAAGAGCTGCCGGCGTACTACTCGGCCGCGCAGGCGCGCGCCCCGGGCGCGCAGCTGCTGCACGACAACAAGCCCGGCAATCTCGAGCGCGAGGTGCACCACACCTTCGGCGACGTCGCCGCCGGGTTCGCGCAGGCCGACCTCGTTAGCGAGCGGACGTATCGCTGTGCCGAAGTCAACCACGCGCAGATGGAACTGAACGCGTCGCTGGCCGAGTACGATCCCGAGCGCGAGTATCTGACGCTGACGACCTCGACCCAGGTGCCGTACTACGTGCACCTGATGGTGGCGCATTGCCTGGATATGAAAGAGAGCCGGATCCGGGTGATCAAGCCGTTTCTGGGCGGAGGTTTCGGTGCCCGGGCCGAGGCGCTGAACTTCGAGCTGATCTGCGCGCTGCTGGCGCGCGCGGTGCGCGGCAAGGTGGCGCTGCAGCTGACCCGCGAGGAGACGTTCCTCACGCATCGCGGCCGCCCCGAAACCGACGTGAAGCTCAAGCTCGGCATGCAGCGCGACGGCCGCTTGACGGCCTGCGAGTGCGAGGTGATCCAGCGCGGCGGCGCGTACGCGGGTTTCGGCATCGTCACGATCCTCTACGCGGGCGCGTTGATCCACGCGCTCTACGATATCCCGGCCGTCAAGTACGACGGGTACCGGGTCTATGCCAACCTGCCGCCCTGCGGCGCCATGCGCGGTCACGGCACGGTCGACGTCCGGCACGCGTTCGAAGCGCTGCTCGACACGATGGCGGAGGAACTCGGACTCGATCCGTTCGCGGTGCGGCGCGCCAACCTGCTGCACGCGCCGGCGGAGACGCTCAACGGGTTGCGCGTCGAGAGCTACGGGCTCGACGAATGCCTCGACCTCGTCGAAAAGGCCAGCGGCTGGCGCGAACGGCGCGGCAAGCTTCCGCCCGGGCGCGGCCTCGGCATGGCCTGCTCGCACTACGTCAGCGGCGCGGCAAAGCCGGTCCACTGGACCGGCGAGCCGCACGCCACCGTCAACCTTCGGCTCGATTTTCACGGCGGGATCACGCTGCTCACCGGCGCGTCCGACATCGGCCAGGGCTCGAACACGACGATGGCGCAACTCGCCGCCGACGTCCTGGGCGTGCATCTGGGTCGCGTGCGGGTCATCGCCACCGACAGCCTGCTGACGCCCAAGGACAACGGCTCGTATTCCTCGCGCGTGACGGTCATGGTCGGCAACGCGACGATCGACGCCGCGCGCAAACTGCGCGCCCATCTCGTCGAGGCGATCGCGGGCAAGCTCGAGGCGACGGCCGATGAGGTCGAGTGCGTCGACGAGTGGTTCCATCGCAAGGACGGCGGCGGGCCGGTGCTCTCGTTCGAGGACGGCGTCGCGGCGGCGCTCGCCGTCGACGGACCGATCACCACGACCGGAACGTTCACCTGCCCGATCGAGTTCCAAGGCGGAAAACATCGGGGCGGCGCGGTCGGTTCGACGATGAGCTTCAGCTACTCGGCGCAAGTCGTCGAGGTCGAGGTCGACGCGGAGACCGGCATGGTCTCGGTCGAGAAGGTCTGGGTCGCGCACGACTGCGGCTTCGCGCTCAATCCGCTCGCCGTCGAAGGGCAAATCCAGGGTTCGGTGTGGATGGGGATGGGGCAAGCGCTGAGCGAGGAGACGCGCTACGAGCGCGGGCTGGCCGTGCACGCAAGCATGCTCGGCTATCGCGTGCCGACCATCGTCGATTCCCCGCCGATGGAAGTCTTCATCGTCGAGAGCCACGATCCCAACGGCCCGTTCGGTGCGAAAGAGGCCGGCGAAGGTTCGCTCTCGGCGTTTCTGCCGGCGCTGGCGAACGCGGTGGCCGACGCGATCGGCGTGCGGATGGAAGAGCTGCCGATCACGCCGGACCGCCTGCTGCACGAGATCGCCAAACAGCAGGCAACGCGCAAAGCGGCGGTCGAGCCGGAACTCGTGCGATGAGCGGGACGCTCTTACCGGAATTTCGCGTCGCGCAACCCGTAACGCTCGAGGCGGCGCTCGCGGCGCGCGGTGCGGACGCATCGAGTCGCTTCATCGCGGGCGGAACGGACCTGATGCCGAATCTGCGCCGCGGGCTCGGCGCTCCCACGACCCTGATCGATCTGCGCGGCATTCCGGAACTGCGGAGCATCGCGGAGTCGCCGCAGGGTGTGCGGATCGGAGCGGCCGTCACGCTCGCCGAACTGAGCGACGACGGCGCGATCGGACGAACGTATCCGGCGCTCGCGGCCGCCGCCGCCGCCGTGGCGGGCCCGGCGCTGCGCGAGGCCGGTACCGTCGGCGGGAACATCTGTCTGGACACGCGCTGCCTGTTCTACAACGAGAGCGAGTGGTGGCGCGAGTCCAACGATTATTGCTTGAAGTACGAAGGCAACCGGTGCCACGTCGCGCCGGGCGGGAAGCGCTGCTACGCCGCCTATAGCGGCGACCTCGCCGCGCCGTTGCTGGCCTACGGCGCCGAAGTCGAAATCGCAGGCGCTCGCGGTTCGCGCCGGGTGCCGCTGGCCGATCTGTTCGCCGACGACGGCGCGGCCCACGTGCGCTTGGAAGCGCACGAGGTGCTCGCCGCGGTGCATCTGCCCCCGAAGCCGTGGCCGGCCGCGTACGCCAAGGCACGTCAGCGGGGGTCGATCGATTTTCCGTTAGCGGGGATCGCGGTGGCGCTTCTGGCGCGGGACGGCATCGTGCTCGGCTTGCGCGTGGGGCTGACCGGCGTCGCCTCGCGCCCGGTGCTGCTCGAGGAGACCGAGTCGTTCGCGGGCGGACCGCTCGACGCCGCCGCGCTCGAGCGCCTCGGCAAGAGCGTGCAAAAGGCCGTCTCGCCGATGCGAACGACGACCATCACGCCCCAGTACCGCCGCCGCGTCGCCTCCGTCTATGCGACGCGCCTCGCGGCCGGACTGCTTTCGGGCGCATAACAAATAACGTAAGTCTCTCGTAACTCTTAACTGGTATCCCCAACCGCTCTTAGCGGAAACCGGGTGTTCCCGATGGGAACGCGCGCGCGCTCGCCGAAGCTGAACTGGTCCGGGGAGAGTACGATGAGTTGTACGTGCCGTCCGTCATACCTCGAGTCGCTGCATGCGGCGAGCCGCGTGCGACGCGGCGAGTTCGTCGCCATGCTGGGTGGGATCGTCGCAGCCTCATCCGGGGTCGCGTTAGCCGAAGCCGGCGCGCCCGATACGATTCTCGTCAACGGCCGCTTCCACACGGTCGACCGTACGATGAGCGTCGCCGAGGCCGTCGCGATCGCGGGCGGCAGATTTTCCGCCGTCGGCTCGCGCGAGCGCGTGCTCGCCGCGCGGGGACCGAACACGCACGTGATCGATCTCAAAGGCGCGACCGTGCTGCCCGGCTTCGTCGAACCGCACATGCATTTTCTGTACTCGACCTGCGACGCGTTGATGCTCAAGGTGACGGTCGACGTCTGCCCGACGCTCGACGCAGTGGTCGCCGCGCTCAAGAAGGCGGCCGCGCAGAAGCAACCCGGGCAGTGGCTCTACGCGTTCGGCTTCGATAACTCGCTGATGCCGCCGTACCGGCCGCTCTCGATCGCTGATCTCGATGGCGTCTCGACCACCGTGCCGGTGTTCGTGCTCAACCCCTCCGGGCACATCGCGTACGCGAACTCGAGGGCGTTCGCGCTCGCCGGGATCACCGCAGCCTCGCCTAACGTTCCGGGAGGCGGTCGATACGGAAAGGACGCCGGCGGCAAGCTGACGGGCGTGATCTACGAGCCGCCCGCGTTCCCGCCGTTCCTCAAGGCCGCGTTTACGCCGCCGCCGACCAAAGAAGACTTCCTGCAGTGGTACGGTGCGCTGCTGGCCAAGGCGCAGAAAGCCGGCGTGACGACGATTCACGACGCCGGCATCGGGCCGAGCGGCAACGTGCAGGACGACTGGGCGATCTACTCCGCGCTCGTCGAGCGGCCGGGCAATCCGATCCGCATCAGCACGATGCCCGATTGGCAGGAGCACGCGACGTTCGACGCCTTCGTTGCGAAGATCGCGCGCAAGCCCGGCGCGCCGATCTTTCTTGCGAACGGAAAGCTGTCCGTCCCATGCGTGAAGTTCTGGAGCGACGGATCGCTGCAAGGCTACACCGGCGCGCTGACGCAGCCGTACCTCGGCGAGCCGGATAACAAGGGCGTGCTGGACTATCCGCCGGGCGCGCTGCAAGCGAGTTTCGCGCAGGCCAAGGCCGCAGGCTGGAGCGTCGCCTGTCACGCGAACGGAGATGCCGCGATCGACGTCGCGCTCGACGCGTTCGAGAACGTCTTCGGCAAGAGCAGTCCCACGGGCTTTCGCAATCGCGTCGAACACTGTACCGTCACGCGGCCCGAACACTGGGACAGGCTCCAGCAGATGGGGCTTTCGGTGTCGTTTACCGAGGGGCACGTCTACACGTGGGGCGCGCGCTTCGCGACGGCGATTCTGGGCGAAGCGCGCGCCGCGGGCATCGACAACGCTCGCGAGGCGGTTCGGCGCGAGATCGCCTGGTCGATGAACTCCGATTACGAGACGACCGAGATCGCGCCGCTGCGCTACATTCAAACGGCCGTCACCCGCGTACCGGCCGGGACCTCGGCGCCGCTGGGACCCGAACTGCGCGTCACCGTCGCGGACGCCGTACGCGCGATGACGATCAACGGTGCGTATCAGTGCCAGCTCGAGGGTGTCGTCGGCTCGATCGAGTTAGGCAAGGAGGCCGACCTCGTCGAACTCGGGGCCGATCCGCTGACCGTCGATCCCACGACGATCGCCGCCATCCCCGTGCTCGCCACCTGGTCGCGAGGGACGCGCTTTGCGGTGAGCTAGCGGTACACGCCCTCGCGCACGCGTTCTTCCGCGAGCTGCCGCAGCGTTTTCTTCCAGATCTTGCCGGTCGGCGTCGCGGGCAGGTCGTCGAGCACGAGCAAATGCTCGGGCCACTTGTATTTTGCGACCCCGCGTTCGTCGAGAAAGGCCCCGACGTCGCTCAGCGTCAGCGTCGCACCGGGGCGCAGCGAAACGCAGAGGCACGCCTTCTCGCCGAGGCGCTCGTCGGGAACGCACACGACGGCGGCTTGGCGGATCGCGCCGAGCGCGCCCAGATGCGCTTCGATCTCGTACGCGCTGATCTTGAATCCGCCGCGGTTGATCAGGTCCTTCTCGCGGCCTTCGTACCAGATGCGTCCGGCCGCGTCGCGCGACGCGAGATCGCCCGTGCGCAGCCAACCGTCCGGCGTGATGGTCGCGTCGGTGGTCGCCGGATCGCGATAGTAGCCGCGAAACATGTCGGCCCGGCGGTACCACAGCTCGCCGATTCCGCCGGGGGCGGCGTCGCGGCCGTCCACGTCGACGATGCGTGCCTCGGCATCCTGCATCGGCCTGCCGATCAGCTTCGGCTCGAGCTGAAGGCCGACGGTCGTGATCCCGGCGCCGAGTTCGGACATCCCCCACTGCACCACGAGGTTCTCGCACAGCACCGCGCGGACGCGCTCGCTCAGTTCCGAACCGATCGGGGCGCCGGCGGTGCGAACTTCGCGCAAGGCCAGCACGTGCGACCCGTCGCGCTCGCGCGCACCGACCAAGTCGCCGAGCTGCGCGGGTACCGCGAACATCATCGTCGCGCGTTCGCGCTCGGCGAGCGTAAGGCAGGCCTCGGCGGAATATGTCAGCAGCGGCACGAGCGTCGCGGCGCGGACCAGCGCCAGATGGACGCCCAGCAGCCCGAAGAGGTGCGTGTAGCCGCTTCCGATCACGAGCCGGTCGTCGGCCGTCACGTCGACGCTCTCCGCAATCGCGACTGCATTCGACAGCAGCCCGTCGTGCGAGTGCATGCACAGTTTCGGTTTGAGCGATTCGGTTCCGCTGGTCGCCGCCAGGCAGAGCGGATGGTCGGGTTCGATCTCCGCGGGTTCGCTCGGTCCGGCGCCCGTCGTTCCGCGCACGTCGAAGGCGCCGTCGTTCGCCGCGATGTCGGTAACGACGCAAACCTCGAGGTGGGGCAGACGAGCGCGAATCGCCGCAAGCTTCGCTTCGCCCGAACCGCGAGCGACGAAGACCGCGCGCGCTTCGGCGAAGTCGAGGTACGTCTCCAATTCGCGTTCGCGGTACGGGACGTGCAACGGCAGCATGACCGCGCCGATCTCCGCGATCGCCAGATGCGCGACCAGGTACTGCCACGAGTTCGGCAGGTGGACGCCGACGACGTCGCCTTCGCCGAGCCCGGCCGCTCGCAGCCGGCCCGCGAGCGCGTGCGTACGCGACGCGACCTCGCCCCACGAAACCGCGACGCCCTCTTGAATCGCAGCCGGACGGCCTGCCCGAGCGGCGACGGCTTGCGCCAACGCGTCGCGCGCGGTCAACCCGCGCAGAACCCCGTTCGCGGCTGTTGCAAGCGGCCGACGCAAATACGCCGTGGAGTCCATACGTGGGCGCAAAGTAGCACGATTGCTCTTTGCATGTCAACGAGTGCGAAACGCTCTTACACTTAAGCCCCGAAGTTATCGAACGGGAAAAGGGGCGACGGTTTCTTCGTAAATAGCAATTGCGCAACCGCGACCCTTCCGTATCGCGCGTCGCGCGGTAGCAATCGCCGCGTAGGTTCTCGAGTTCCCGGCCGACCCGTGCGGGAGCTAGGAAAAGCGATGTGACTTGCTAGGTGCGCCTATTAGAAAAAGTAATTGATGTATTCTCGTACCGAAATGCGAAAAAGTTTGCGGTAGAGTCTTGCACGGCGTCCGGCTCTTGAAGTAGAGTTCTTTTCAAGCGAACCGCCCTACGAAACCCCGTTCGGCCCCGCCCCCCTGGTGAGGAGGATTTGCGATTGTCTCGTAGAGCCGGCAGGCGTTGATGGCCGCCCGCGAACCGCTCGTGCGCTTGTTCCAGGACTGCGGTCGCGAGTCGCTGGATCTGGTGGGCGGCAAGGTCTCGTCGCTGGGCGAGCTGATCAACGCCGGCGTGCGCGTGCCGCCGGGGTTCGCGATCACGACCCACGGCTTCCGCCAGTTCTTCACGTCTGCGGGTCTCGACGAGCGCGTTCGCGCGCGTCTGGCCGGGTTGGACGAGCGCGATCTGGACGCGCTCGATTCCGCGTGCGGCGAGGTGCGAGCGTGGATCGAAGCCGCGCCGATCTCGATCGAGCTCGAGGATCTCGTCGCCGAAGAGTACCGCCGCTTGTCGATGTACTGTAACGTGGCGGCGGTGCCGGTCGCCGTTCGTTCCAGCGCGACCGCTGAGGATTTGCCCGGAGCGAGTTTCGCGGGCCAGCAAGACACCTATCTGTGGGTGCGCGGCGTCGACGACCTGCTGGCCGCCACGAAGCGCTGCTTCGCGAGCCTCTACACCGCTCGCGCCGTCGCCTATCGCATTCGCATGGGGTTCGCGCACGAACTGGTCGCGCTCTGCGTCGGCATCCAGAAGATGGCGAACTCGCAGGCGGCGGGCGTCATGTTCACGCTCAATCCGGCCAACGGCGACCGTTCGTCGATCGTCATCAACTCGAATTTCGGCTTCGGCGAGTCGGTCGTCTCGGGCGACGTCACCCCCGACGAGTTCCTGGTCAACAAGGTCTCGTTCGAGCTGATGCGGCGCGTGATCTCGAGCAAGGAGATCTACTACACGGTCGACCGCGCGAACCACCGTTCGTGCCGTTTCGAGCTGCCGCCGGAGCGCCGGACGGTGCAGTCGATTCTCGACGAAGACATCGCCGAGCTCGCCCGCATGGGGAAGGCCATCGAAAAACACTACGGCCAACCGATGGACATCGAGTGGGCGGTGGACGGCGACATGCCCAGCGGCGGCAACATCTTTATCCTCCAGGCCCGCCCCGAGACGGTCTGGAGTACGCGCCCGAGACCCCAAGCACCGCCGCCTCGCACGTCGTCGATCGACTATATCCTTGCGAGCGTTCTGGCCGGGAAGAGCCTCGGATAAACCCCCTTCTTTCAGCCGCGTGCGGGAGTGGAATCGTGATTATCGATAAGGAACTGACCGGGATCGTTATCAAGGATCTACGGGACTACATCGCCGAGTGCGAGCGGCACGGCCAGCTGCACCGCGTGAACGCCGAGGTCGACTGGAACCTCGAACTGGCGCACGTCTCCAAGGTGAACGAGGAGCGGAAAGGCCCGGCCCTGCTCTATCAGAACGTGAAGGGCTACAACACGCCGGTATTCACCAGCGCCTTCACGACGCCGGCGCGCCTGGCGCTTTCGCTCGAGCAAGACCCCTCGCTCACGATGAGCCAGCTGTCGCGGAAGTGGATGCAGCTGACGACGAAGGCGCCGATCAAGCCGACCTTCGTCACCCGGCCGTCCGTGATGGAGAACGTTCTCCTCGGCGACGACATCGACGTTGCGCGCTTCCCGGTGCCGTGGATGTATCCCGAGGACGGCGGCCGTTTCTTCATCACGTCCGGTTTCCTGGTCACCTCGGATCCCGATACGGGCTGGACCAACTGCGGCACGTACCGGTCGCAAATCCTCGGTAAGGATCTGCTCGGCTCGCAGATCATCAAGGGCAAGCACGGCGACATGCACATGAAGAAGTACCAGGAGCGCGGCCAGCTGATGCCCGCCGCCGCGGTCGTCGGCGGCGATCCGGCGCTCTTCCTGGCCGCTTCGACCCTGGTCAGCGCTCAAACCGACGAATACGACATCTGCGGCCAACTCAAACAGCGCCCGCTGTCGGTGTTCAAGTCCGATCTGACCGGTCTGACGCTGCCGGCCGACGCCGAAGTCATCGCGGAAGGCTTCATCGATCCGAACGAACTGATGCCCGAAGGACCGTTCGGCGAATACACCGGCTACTATTCGGGCAACAAGCTCGAGGATTATCCGAAGCCGGTGCTGCGCGTGAAGCGGCTGATGTTCCGCAACAACCCGATCTGGTGGTCGACCACGGTCGGCAAACCGATCAACGACATCCACATGATCCAGTCGCTGAACCGGACCGCGACCCTGTGGCACGACTTGGAGACGATGAAGGTCCCCGGCATCCAGAGCGTCTTCTTCCCGCCCGCGGCGACCGGCCGCTTCTGGGTCGTCGTCTCGGTGAAGCAGATGTATCCCGGCCATTCCAACCACGTCGCGAACGCGGTGATCGCCTCGACCACCGGGCACTACGGCGTCAAGGGCGTCATCACGGTCGACCACGATATCGCCGCCGACGACTGGGATCGCGTGCTGTGGGCGTTGGCCGTTCGCTTCGACCCCAAGCGCTCCGCGCAGATCATCGACCGCGGCCGCTCGACCCCGCTCGATCCGGGCCTGCCCATCGAGGCGCGCGAGATCACCAGCCGCATTCTGCTCGACGCCTGCACGCCGTTCGAGTGGAAGAACAAGCCGACCGAGATCTTCATGGACCGCGAAGTCCTCTCCAAGGTCTCGCGGCGCTGGAACGAATACGGCTTCGAGGGGCTGAGCCCGGTGGCCGATATGATCGATCGGCTGACGCGCCCGGTGACGAAAGCCAAGCCGTGATCCCGGGAGGGAACCCATGATCGTCCGGAATTGGATGAAGCGAGATCCGGTCACGGTGACCGGGGAGACCCTCGTGTCCAAGGCCAAGCGGATCATGAACGAGCACAACCTGCGCGCGCTGCCGGTCGAGGAGAACGGCAGCTTCCGCGGGATGTTGACGCGGCTCCACTGCCTGCGGGCGGCGGAGTTCACGGCGCGAACCGACGATCCGTACGAGTTCGCCTACTTCGTCAACCGGCTCAAAGTGAAAGACCTCATGGTTCGAAATCCGCGCACGGTCCAGGCCGGCGATACGATGGAGCTGTGCCTGCGCCGCGGGCAGGACGAGCACGTGGGCCAGTTCCCGGTCTTGGAACACGGCAAGGTGGTCGGCCTCGTGTCGGCCACCGAGGTCTTTTCGCTCGCCGCGCACATTCTCGGGGTCTGGGAGAACTGGAGCGGGATCACGATCGGTCCCATCGTCGTCGAAAACGGAACGATGGGTAAGATCATCACGATGGTTACCTCCACCGGTGCGATGCTGGAATCGATCTTCGCCGTGCGCTCGAAGCAGAGCAGCGAACGCACCAGGGTGATCGTGAGATTTACCGGCGTGCCGGCTGAGGCGGTGGCCGCGGCCGCCGCCGAGCACGGGTTTCCCGTGATGGAGCTTTGCCGTTCGACTACGCCGGAGAGCGCGTCGACGACGAACGCGTGAATGGAGCGTCCGGGCCGCGACGCGTGGCGGTGCGGACCGCCGCCCCCTGGGTCGTCCAGGCCGAAGCCCTGTGCTTCGGCACGGACGTGCTGGTGTGCCTTTGGGGCGGCGAACGGCCGCACATCGGCGCCGTGGCCGCGGCGGCGGCACGGCCCAGCCTGGCCGACCCGACGAAGTCCAGCGCCACGGCGTCCGTTCTGACGTATCCGGGGCATAAAGAGGACGTCGTCGTAAAGATGGTGGCCGAAGCGCTTTCGGCGCGGTTAGCTACCAACGTCGTCGTCACCGCCGGGATCCACTGGGACCACCTGCCGCCCGAAGGGATCGCCGCCATCACGGACCGGTGCCGCGAGATCACCGAACTCTTGTTGCAAGCGCTGGCAGGCGAGGCCCACGTATGACGAAGCCCCTGATCGTCGCAATCACCGGAGCCACCGGCGTCATCTACGGGGTCGAGATGCTGCGCGTGCTCCAAGAGCTCGGCGTGCCGACCCATTTGATCCTCAGCGAATCCGCCGTCCGCAACCTCTCGCTCGAAACCGACTACACGGTCGACGAGGTTCGCGCCATGGCGGGCGCCGTGTACAGCAATAAGGACGTCGGTGCGGCGCCGGCGAGCGGCTCGTTCCGTACGCGCGGGATGATCGTCGCTCCCTGCACGATCAAGACGCTCTCGACGGTCGCGAACTCGTACACGGCCAACCTGGTCGCGCGCGCGGCCGACGTGACGCTCAAGGAGCGCCGCAAACTCGTGCTGATGGTGCGCGAAACGCCGCTGCACCGCGGCCATATCGACCTGATGGCCCGGGCCACCGACATGGGCGCGGTCATCCTGCCGCCGCTACCCGCCTTCTACCATCTGCCGCAGACGATCCTCGACATCGTGCACCAGAGCATCGGTAAGGCGCTCGACCAATTCGATATCGAGCACGATCTGTTCCGGCGCTGGACCGGGGGAGCGGACGCGCGCGTTCAGCGCGCGACGGTCTCGGCGTTGGCCAGCGCGAACAACCTCGCGAACTCGTCGACGATCACGCGGGCGAACTCGGGCGTGTAGAGGTTCAGGTCGACTTCCACGATCGCGGCCTTGTTATCGATCTTTTCCTTGAGGCGCTCCGTGAAAGCGGCGTCGGCGCTCGGGTCGAAGATCGGGCGGCCTTCGCGGTCGAGCGACGACCAGCCCCGCAGCGGAATCACGAAGGTGAACGGTCCCTTCGAGCGGTTGAGCCGTTCGGCGATCGTGTCGGCCGCCTGACGCAATTCGGCGGCGGTGGTACGAACCTGCACGCGTAGCGCGTCCTGGACGTACTGGACCCGGTCCGCCGTCTGCGCGAGTTTGTCCGCCCGGCCGCCGTAGCTGAGGATGTCGAGCCCGCACGGCGCGAGCACCGCCGGGATGCCTCGTTCCACGGCCGCCATCAGACGGTCGGGACCGGGGTCGCGGTTGCCCCCGAAGAGGTGTTCGATGACGCCGCCGGTGCACACGTCGATAACGCCTTGGAAGGCGCCGTCGCGGATCATCTCCTCCATGGCCTTGTCGCCCTTGCCTTGAGCGTGGCACACCACGGGCGTGAAACCGGCCTCTTCCAGCATGCCGAGCGCCGCCTGCACGGCCATTTCGCCGAACCCGAACGACGAGATCGCGACGACCGGTTTGTCGAACGCGAACTCGGTGCCCAGGGTCATCTCGACCATGCCGCAGATCGCGCCGACGGCGTTGGTGATCTGCGCTTTGAGCAGCGGGTTCATCTTGACGATGTCGAGCACCGTGTGGTGCATCGTGATGTCGCGAGTCCCGACGTAGCGGTCGATGTAGGCGGGGTGCGCCGCCATCGGCGACGCCATCAGTTTGGGCATCCCGAAGGGCAGCGTTTTCATGATGCTGGTCGAGACCAGCGACGACGTACCGCCGCCGATGCCGATGATGCCGTGCACGCGGCCTTGCCGCAGCAAGTCGTGGACGATCGCCGAGGCGCCGGCGATCTGATTGTTGGTTGCCGTATCGCGGTCGGAACGGTAATACTCGCGGACCTTTTCGATGGGAATGCCCCCGCGCGCCGCGACCTCCTCACACGTGACGTCGCCGGCGAACGGGGGCGGTTCTTCCATACTGAAGTCCAGCAGGATGGGGTCGTGCCCGCGTCCCCGGATCAGGTCCTTGACGAACGCAACGTCTTCGCCCCTCGTGTCGAGGTTGCAAACGATGACGATGCCCTTCTTGGCCGCCGTGGAGCCGTTACTCCCCATCCCGCTTCGCGCCGTTAGACCGGAACTGCCGTTCGTTGCTCGGGACTCGGCACGATCGCTTCGAGCACTTCGATCTCGCCGGTCGTTCCGTTGACTCGGATCAACTCGCCGTCCTTGACGATCTTGGTGGCGTGGCCCGTTCCGACGACCGCCGGCAGGCCGTATTCACGGCACACGATGGCCGCGTGGCTCATCGCGCCGCCCACGTCGGTGACGCACGCCTTGATCTTGACGAAGGCGGGCGCCCAAGACGGGGAGGTCGTGGGCGCGACCAGGATCTCGCCTTCCTGCAAGAGCCGGATCTGGTCGGCCGTGCGGCACACGCGCGCGATGCCTTCGACCGTTCCCGGGCTGGCCGCAAAACCGGCGAACTTCTTGATGTCGCCGAGGTTCTCGGTCGCGTTGTTCTTGGCCCAGGATGCCAGCGATTCGTTGGTGACGCCCCACAGCACGACGGTGAAGGGCTCCTGGATGACCTCGGGCGGAACGCCGAGCGCGGGCGGCGGCGCCCACGCGCGGAACTTCTCCATCACGCCGCGCCGGAATTCGATTTCGGCCGGCCATACGTCGGGGCCGCGCGGCGCGACGCCGGTCGCCCACGCGGTCACGAGATCCCACAGCGCGTCCTTGATCTCGGCGCGTTTGAAGTACCAGACGTCTTCGACGTCCTTGATGAAGCCGTGATCCTTCAGGATCGCGCCGACCTCGCGCACCTTGTTCCAGAACACCGAGTGGAACCAGTGCTCGACGTAGAAGAGGTGGTTCTCGACGTACGGGAACACCGTCTTAGCGGTATTCAGCAGCTGGTCGAACGACGCGCGCGCGGCGTCGTCGGACAGCAGCGCGCGGTACCCGTCGACGATGCGGTCGCGTTCGCGCTGGACCTTCTCGAGCGGTCGCTCGATCGACTCGCCTTTGCGCACCTTTTCGGCGTAGATAACGATCGAATTCAACGGGATGCTCAGATCGTCGTTCCACGACCGGTCGTGGTGATACCAGCCGGTACCGGTCGAGATGTTGAACCAGGGGTAGCGGGCCTTTTCGAGCGCCGCCAGCCAGTCTCTGCCGCGGTCCGTTTCCTTGAGCGCCGCCTCGACCGCCGAAAAGTCGGAACTCGACTGCAGGGTGCCGTCGACGCCGAGCTCGACCGCCAGCCGCGCCAGGCTCTTGAGTTCTTCGTCGGGACGGTACATCAGCACGTCGATGCCGGCGATCATCTGCGTCACGCGCTGCGTCGGAATATCCGGGAACGCTTTCTTGCAGAAATCCAGGAACGTCACGTACGCCGCGTAGCCGAGGTTGAGGAACTCGAAGTGATACTGCCAGCAGCGGATGCCGAGGTCGATGACGTCGTCGTACGCCTTGAGGAGGTGATAGCCTTTGGATTCACCGACCGCGTTCGTCACGACGCCGATGTCTTCGACGAGCGGCAGCGGCTCGATCTTGACGGCCTCGAGCGCGGCGATCGTCGCCTTGATCTTCACTTCCCACTTGTCGACCAGCGAATCCCAATTCGAGTAATAGTAGCCCGCGCGCTCGATGAAATTGGTTATCCGCGCTTCGATCTCCTTAGGATCCTTGACCGGCACGGGCGTGATGTAGACGTACCCGTTGACGATACGGTGATCGACGCCAAGGACGGGCGGGACCGAGAAGATGCGCGTGTTGTATTGGGAGAGCGCGAGATACCACGCTTCGTCCCAAATCAGATCGAACGGATAGATCGGCTCGGGATAGTGCAGCCCATCGTAAAACCAGAACATCTCGCTTTCGTACTTCGTGCGCTCGGCGCTATCGGTCGAAAACGGATAGTTGTAGGGGTACATCCGTTGCCATCCCTCGGTGCCGGGGATGGTTTCCAGATCGTGTGGTGCGGGGAACTGGCGATTCGTCATGATTCCCAACCTCTTGCGACACGGGCGGTAAGCGCGCGGAAACGGCCCGTTCCGCGCGCACAAAATAGTGTTCGAACTCGTCGAGCCCGAACGTAGCGTGCCTGACCTTCACGATGCTTGTGCCGGGGAGCCGCTTGCCGCAGCCGGCCTCGGTTAGAAAGAACCTTACTTCAATAGCCGCCGGCCGCGCAAGGGTGAGTCGGGAAAATTTTCGTATTCCGGTACGGCAATACGTAATAAAGCGTACCGCGCATTTGAACGAGGGACACCTAAAAAGCTACGTTGCCGTTGCTAATGGAGAATTGCGAATTCTAACCGGCGAAGGCGCTCAGACCGGTCTGCGCGCGCCCGAGGATCAGCGCGTGGACGTCGTGGGTACCCTCGTACGTGTTGACCCCTTCGAGGTTCATCACGTGGCGAATCACGTGATATTCGTCCGAGATGCCGTTGCCGCCGTGCATGTCGCGGGCGGCGCGCGCGACGTCCAGCGCTTTCCCGCAGTTGTTGCGTTTCATCAGCGAGATCATCGGCGGCGCCATCTTGCCTTCGTCGAACAGCCGGCCGAGGCGCAGGCAACCCTCGAGCCCCAGCGCGATCTCCGTTTGCATGTTGACGAGCTTGAGCTGAATCAGCTGGGTGGCGGCGAGCGGGCGACCGAACTGCTCGCGTTCCAGCGTGTAGCGGCGGGCGGCGTGCCAGCAAAACTCGGCGGCTCCCAGCGCTCCCCACGCGATGCCGTAGCGCGCGCGGTTGAGACACCCGAAGGGTCCCTTCAAGCCCTCGACGTTGGGCAGCCGGTTCTCCTCGGGCACGAACACGTTGTCCATGGCGATCTCACCCGTGCTCGAAGCGCGCAGGCTGAACTTGCCCTCGATCTTCGGCGCCGACAGGCCCGCCATGCCCTTCTCCAAGATGAAACCGCGAATCACTCCGTCGTCGGTTTTCGCCCAGACGACGAAGACGTCGGCGATCGGCGAGTTCGTAATCCAGGTCTTGTTGCCCGATAGCACGTAGCCGCCGGCGGTGCTCTTGGCGCGGCTGCGCAGCGCGGCGGGATCGGAACCGGCATCGGGTTCCGTCAAGCCGAAGCAGCCGACGGTTTCGCCGGCCGCCAGTTTCGGCAGATACGTACGCCGCTGCGCCTCGCTGCCGTAGGCGTAGATCGGATACATCACGAGCGACGACTGCACGCTCATCGCCGAACGGTACCCCGAGTCGACCCGCTCCACTTCGCGCGCGATCAGGCCGTAGCAGACGTAGTTGACGCCGGCACCGCCGTATTCTTCGGGCAGCGTGGCGCCCAGGAAGCCGAGCTCCCCCAGTTCGTTCAGGATCGTGCGATCGAAGATCTCGTGGCGATTGGCCTCGAGGATGCGCGGCATCAGCCGCTCTTGGCAATAGCTACGAGCAGAGTCGCGAACGCTGCGTTCGTCGTCCGTCAGTTGCTCGTCGAAGAGCAGTGGATCGTCCCACTGGAATAGGCGCGGTTCGGTTGCGATCACCGGCGTCTCCCATATCGAATTCGGCTTGACTTAGAAACCGGTATTATGGTACTTGAATGCCAGTATCTAGCAACGCCGGGCTCCCGTCAAGTGCAGAGCGCGACGGCGTCGGCGAGGAGGCGTATGTCAGCATCTCCGTACCGGTGGGTGGTCACCGCCTCCGGGGCTCCGATGGTCAAAGAGAGCGTCGAGCTGTCGGGGCTCGAGCCCGGCCAGGTCGTCGTCGAGATCGCCGGTTGCGGCGTCTGCCACACCGACGTCGGTTTCTTTTACGGCGACGTGCGCACGCAAACGCCGTGGCCGCTGACCTTGGGGCATGAGATCAGCGGCCGGGTCGTGGCCGCGGGCAGCGGCGCGGAAGCCTGGGTCGGGCGCTCGGTGCTCGTCCCCGCCGTCATCCCCTGCGGTGCGTGCGATCTCTGTAGGCGCGGCAAAGGGACGATCTGTCCGAACCAGACGGTGCCGGGCAACACGTTCCACGGCGGCTTCGCCAGCCATATCACGGTCTCGTCGGTCGGGCTCTGCCCCGTCGACGAAGCGCGCCTGGCCAAGGTCGGGCTCGACCTGGCCGACGTCTCGGTCGTGGCCGACGCGGTGACGACGCCCTATCAGGCGGTGGTCCAGGCCGGCGTCGAGCCGGGAACGCTGTGCGTCGTGAACGGCATCGGCGGCGTCGGCGGCTTTTGCGTTCAGATCGCCGCGGCGTTGGGCGGTACGGTCGTCGCACTCGATATCGACCCCGTGAAGCTCGAGGCGGTCGCCGCGCTCGGCGCCGCCAAGACGATCGACGTCCGCGGGGTCGAGCTACGCGCCTTGAAAAGCAGCATCGCGGCCTTCGCCAAGGAACGCGGGCTCTCGGCGCGCGAGTGGGCGATCTTCGAGACCTCGGGAACCGCCGCGGGCCAGCTGACGGCGTTCGGCCTGCTGGTCCACGGCGCCACGCTGGCCGTGGTCGGGTTCACGATGGACAAGGTCGAAATCCGGCTCTCCAACCTGATGGCCTTTCACGCCCGGGCGCTGGGCAACTGGGGCTGTCCGCCCGAGCTCTATCCGCACGCGCTCGAGCTGGTGTACGAGGGCAAGATCAGCTTGGCGCCGGTGGTCGAGCGCCACCGGCTCGACAGCATCAATCAGGTGTTCGCCGACGCGCACGCTCGCAAGCTGACGCGCCGGCCTATTCTCGTTCCCTGACGCACGCCGTACTAACAGACGACTAGAGAGGCAACGATGACTGCGGATACTGCGACCACCGATACCGCACGGATCGCCGAAGCGACCGCTCCGGGCTATTTGAAGGACCACAATCTGGCCCCGCGCCACCCCGCGCCCGGCATCATCTACGAAAAGCGCCCGGCCAAGACTCCCGACGGCACGGTGGTCCCAGGACTCTACAACGTCTGGATCACGCTCGACAACCCGCGACAACTGAACTCGTACACCACCGACATGGTGAAGGGCCAGACCTTAGCCTTGCGCGAGGCCTCGAACGCGCGCGACGTCGTGGCCGTGGTGATCACCGGGGCCGGCGACCGCGCGTTCTGCAGCGGCGGCAACACCAAGGAATATGCCGAGTACTACGCGGGCAATCCGCAAGAGTACCGTCAGTTCCTGCGGCTGTTCAACGACATGGTGACGGCGATCTTGGTCTGCGATAAGCCCGTGATCTCGCGCGTCAACGGGATGCGCATCGGCGGCGGTCAGGAAGTCGGGATGGCGTGCGATTTCACGATCGCCCAGGATTTAGCGCGTTTCGGCCAAGCCGGTCCCAAACACGGTTCCGCCCCGATCGGCGGGGCCACCGATTTTCTGCCGGTGCTGCTCGGCGGCGAGATGGCGATGGTGTCCGGTTCGCTCTGCGAGACGTGGTCGGCCCACAAGTGCGCGCGCCTGGGCATGATCACCGACATCGTCCCGGCGCTCAAAGTGGACGGCAAGTTCGTCGCCAACCCGCTCGTGATCACCGACCGGTATCTCGACGAGTACGGCCGGATCGTTCACGGCGAACCCAAGACCGGCGCGGAGCTCGAAGCCGGCAAGGAGCTGTTGAAACGCGGCACGATCGACCTCTCGCTGCTCGACGAAAAGGTCGATGAGATCTGCGGGAAGATCCTGCACACGTTCCCCGAGTGCTTTCTCAAGACGATCGAAGAGCTGCGCAAGCCGAAGATCAACGCCTGGAACACGAATAAGGAGAGCAGCCGCTCGTGGCTGGCGCTCAACATGATGACCGAAGCGCGCGCCGGCTTCCGCGCCTTCAACGAAGGCACCAAGGAAGACCGCGAGATCGACTTCGTCGCGCTGCGGCAGGCGCTCGCGGTCGGCACGCCGTGGTCGCTCGAGCTGACCGAGAGCCTCTTGCCGGCGGCTAGGCGCGCGCGATGAGCGAAGGGCCGCTCAAGGTCTGGCGGGATCGCGAGGGCAAGCTCCTGCGGCTGCGCCTCGCTCGTCCGAAGGCAAACATCATCGACGCCGAGATGATTGCCGCGCTCGACCAGGCGCTGGCCCTCAACCTCCCCGACCGCACGCTGTCGGCCGTGCTGATCGACCACGAAGGGCCGCATTTCAGCTTCGGCGCCAGCGTCCAGGAGCATCTGCCCGGCCAGTTCGCGGAGATGCTGCGAAGCATCATCGCGCTGATCGTGCGCATGGTCGAATCGGAGATTCCGATCCTGGCGGCGGTGCGCGGTCAGTGCTTGGGCGGCGGGATGGAAGTCGCGATCGCCGGTAACCTGATCTTCGCGTCGCCGGATGCGAAGTTCGGCCAGCCCGAGATCGCGGTGGGCGTGTTCGCCCCGCCTTCGTCCGCCCTGCTGCCCGAGCGCATTGCGCGCGGCGCGGCCGAGAGCATCCTGTTCTCCGGCCGCCCGATCGGCGGCGAGGAAGCGTACCGGCTGGGTCTGGTCCACGCGGTGGGCGCCGATCCGGAAGCTTTAGCCCTTGCATATTTCGACGAATCGCTCGCGCCGCACAGCCCCGTCGTCCTGCGCTACGCCGTGCGCGCCGCCCGCTACGACGTGGTCGCGCGGGTCAAAGCGAAGCTCGCCGACCTCGAAAAGCTCTACGTCTTCGAGTTGATGTCAACTCGGGATGCCGTCGAAGGCCTGACGGCTTTCCTTGAAAAGCGACCGGCACACTGGGAGGGCCGCTGAGCCATGCCGTCTACCGCGCACATCGTCGAACGCTGCCAAACGCTGTTCGACGACCTCGACTTTACCGCCGCCCGCGACTGGAAGGCGGCGAAACCCGGTCGCAAAGTGGTCGGCTTCCTGCCGGTCTACATTCCGCTGGAACTGATCCACGCGGCGGGCTGCCTGCCGCTGGGCATCTTCGGCGGCGGCGACCAAATGGAAGTGATCCACGGCGACGCCTATTACCAGAGTTACATCTGCCGCATTCCGCGCTCGACGATCGAGCTCGGCGTGACGCACCGGCTGGATTTCGTCGACGGTATGATCTTCCCGTTCGTCTGCGACGTGATCCGCAATCTGTCCGGCATCTGGAAGATGATGTTCCCGAACGTCTGGACGAAGTTCTTCGACACGCCTCAGAACTTCGACCCGGCCATCGGCGGCGTCTACTACACGCGCGAACTGCGCGAGCTGCTCGAGGGGCTCGAGGCGCTGGTCGGTCACGAAATCACGGACGAAGACCTGCGCCGTTCGATCGCGCTGTACAACGAGAACCGCCGCTTGGTTCGCGAAGTGTACGCCTTCCGCGCGGCCCGTCCGTGGCTCGCGCCGACCTCCGAAGTCTACCTCTTGATGCGCGCCGGCCTGATGATGGACGTGGCCGAGCACAACGCGATGCTGGTCGACTACATGACGGCCGCGGCCGCGGAGGACCGCCCCAAGCGCGATAACGTGCGCGTCGCCGTCTACGGTTCGTTCTGCGAACAGCCCCCGCTCAAACTGATCCGCTCGATCGAGATCGCGGGCTGCTACGTGGTGGAGGACGATTATTCGCTGGTCAACCGCTTCCTGACCGAGGACGTGCCGCTCGAGGGCGATCCCCTGGAAGCGCTGGCGCTGACGTACCTGCGCGCGTCGGTCGAGACGTCCTGCAAGTACGTGCCCAACGAGGCGGACAAGGGCCGCTTTCACATCCAGCGCGTCAAGGAGACGCAAGCGGAAGGCGTCATCTACGCGACGCCCAGCTTCTGCGATCCCGCGCTCTTGGACCGCCCGATGATCTGCCATCGGCTGGCGGACGCGAACATTCCGTACATCTCGTTCAAGTATGCGGAGAACACCGGCCAGATGCAGCCGATTCGCGAGCAGGCCGGCACGTTCGCCGATTCCATCAGACTGTGGAGCTGAAGCTATGAGCAACGCCGTCATCGTCAAAGAACAGTCGATGCTGCTGCAAAAGCAGATGATCGCAGAGAACTACGACGCGATCACCTCGAAGCTCGAGACCGGCCGCAAGCTGTCGTCGACCTTCGTTCCCGGCAATCTCAACGAGCTGTTGATGTGCTTCGGCATCCTCAACAATCTGCCCGAGATCAACGCGATCCAGGGCGGCATGCGCAAGGTGTCGGGCGACTACATCATGGAGGCCGAGAAGCGCGGCCACTCCGAGGACGTCTGCACCTACGTCAAGGCCGACATCGGCCAGATGAGCCGCGGCAACATCGCGCCCAACGGCAAGCCCTTCCCCGACCCGGACGTCCTGCTGCTGTCCTATACCGGCTGCTACACCTTTATGAAGTGGTTCGAGCTGCTGCGTGAAGAGTACAAATGCCCGACGCTGATGCTGCACGTTCCCTACACGGGCGACGGCTACATCACCCAGAACATGCGCGACTACATCGTCAAACAGCTCAAAGACGTCATCATCCCGGGGCTCGAAGAGGTCTCGGGCGTCAAGTTCGACATCGACAAGCTGCGCGAGTACCTGCGCAACTCGGCCAAGGCCGAGGACGGCCTGGTGTGGTGCTTGGAGCAGGGCAAAGTCAAGCCGTCGCCGATCGACGCGTATTTCGGCGGCGTCTACTACATCGGCCCGATCTTCACCGCCTTCCGCGGCACGCCCGAGGCGATCGCGTACTACGACGCGCTGCGCGAAGAAGTTCAGGTGCGCATCGACAACAAGCTCGGCCCGGTCACTCCCGACGGAACGCCCTTCAACGATCAGAAGTACCGGCTGGTCGTCGAGGGTCCGCCGAACTGGACCAACTTCCGCGAGTTCTGGAAGATGTTCTACGACGAAGGCGCGGTGGTGGTGGCGTCGAGCTACACCAAGGTCGGCGGTATGTACGATCTCGGTTTCCGCCACGACGCGGACCATCCGCTCGAGTCGCTGGCCGACTACTGTCTGGGCTGCTACACGAACCGCAACCTTCCGACCCGGGTCGATATCCTCGCGAAATACGTCGAGGACTACGAAGCCGACGGCCTGTTGACCAACTCGATCAAGAGCTGCAACAGCTTCTCGGCCGGCCAGCTGATGATGATGAAAGAAGTCGAGAAGCGTACCGGCAAGCCGGGCGCGTTCATCGAGACCGATCTGGTCGATCCGCGCTATTTTTCGGCGGCCAACATCAAGAACCGGCTGGAGAGCTACTTCCAGATGATCGAACAAAAGCGCCGCGGCTAAAGCGAGGAACGAACATGCGCTGCTTCATCGGAATCGACCTCGGCTCGACGACCACCAAAGCGGTCGTGCTGGACGAGAACCTACAAGTTCTCGGCCGCGGCATCACGAATTCGCGCTCGAACTACGATACCGCCGCCGCGGTGTCGAAGCAGGAGGCGCTGGTCGATACGCGCCTGACGCTGTTCCGCCGCAAGCTCGGCGCCGTCGCCGGCGTGGAGGACAAGATCGACGCGATCATCGCCGATCTCGAGTCGAATTTCCGCCACGTCCAATTTCTCGAACAGCTGGACGATCTCGAACGGACGTGCGTCTCCAATATCAAGGGGCTGCGGTTCTACGGCCGCGAGAAGGCGGTGGCCGACGCCCTCGAGGAGATCTTCAGCCGCCTGCGGGAGCACGCCGCGGCGCTCTTCGTCCCCGGTGCGAAACGCAAGTCGGACTTCTTCCGCGACCTCGCCGGCGCCGATTTCATGCAGCTGGCCGAAGCGGTGGCGCGTGAGAGCGGCCTGCCCTTCGAGCTGATCCTCAACGTCTACGATAAGTCGATCATCGACGTGGAGAACCGCCCGCCGGCCGGCGACATGGAACGCAAGTTCCTGGACGCCCTCGAGAAGGGCAGCTTCGGACAGGAGACGGCCGCCAGCGTCGTCCAGCCCGTCAAAGACGCGCTGGCCATCCCGCTCGAGGAAACCTACGTCGTCGGGACCGGGTACGGGCGCGTGCGGCTGCCCTTTCCGAAGGAGCACATTCGTTCGGAGATCCTCTGCCACGGTCTGGGCGCGCATCTGATGTATCCGGAGACCCGCACGGTGCTCGACATCGGCGGCCAGGACACCAAGGGAATCCAGGTCGACGCGCACGGCATCGTCGAGAACTTTCAGATGAACGACCGCTGTGCCGCCGGTTGCGGCCGGTATCTGGGGTACATCGCCGACGAGATGAACATGGGCCTGCACGAACTGGGGCCGCTCGCGATGCAGTCGACCAAGACGGTGCGCATCAACTCGACGTGCACCGTGTTCGCGGGCGCCGAGTTGCGCGACCGCTTGGCACTGGGCGAGAAGCGCGAGGACATTCTGGCCGGGTTGCACCGCGCGATCGTGCTGCGGGCCATGTCGATTCTCTCCCGCGCCGGCGGCGTCAAGGACCAGTTCACCTTCACCGGCGGCGTCGCCAAGAACGAAGCGGCGGTCCGCGCGCTGCGCAAGCTGATCAAGGAAAACTACGGCGACGTCACCATCAACATCAACCCCGATTCGATCTACACCGGAGCGCTCGGCGGCGCGACCTTCGCCGCCCGCGCGGTGCTGAACTAGCAGTAAGAGAGAGGACGAAGCGCATGTCACAGATCGTCACCGCCGGCATCGATATCGGCTCGGGTTGCGTCAAGGCCGTCCTGTTCCGCGGCAACGAGTGGCTGGCCAAGGAAACGGCCCGCATCCGCAACCGCGATCCGTTCGCGCTGGCCGCGGAAGCCTACGACGACGTCCTCAAGTCGGCCAAGGTGTCGAAGGACGAGGTCGCCTACGTGGCCTCGACCGGCGACGCCGAGAGCCTGCGCTTCGCCACCGGCCACTTCTATTCGATGACCACGCACGGGCGCGGCGCGCTCTACCTCTGCCCCGAGGCCCGTTCGGTGCTCGATATCGGCGCCTTGAACGTTCGGGCCATCAAGGTGGACGCGGGCGGCAAGGTGCTGTCCTATAAGATGACCAGCCAGTGCGCGTCGGGTTCGGGCCAGTTCCTCGAGAACATCTCGCGCTATCTGGGCATCGCTCAGGACGAGATCGGTACGCTTTCGCTGCAGGCCGATAAGCCCGAGCGGGTGTCGTCGGTCTGCGCGGTGCTGGGCGAAACCGACGTCATCAACATGGTGTCGCGCGGCATTTCCTCGGCCAACATCGTGAAGGGCATCCACGAGTCCATGGCCCTCCGCCACGCCAAGCTCTTGAAATCGGTGGGAGCGGCGGACGGGGTCGTCATGCTCAGCGGCGGCGGCGCGCTCGATATCGGGCTGGTCGCGGCGATCAACGAGGCGCTGGTGCGGGAGAAGGTCGAGCTATCGGCCAGAAGCCATCCCGATTCGATCTATTCCGGGGCCATCGGCGCGGCGATCTGGGGCGCGTACCGCTACCACAAGCTGAACGATAAGGCGAGCGAAACCGCCGCCGCCTGACGCGGTGGATTCAGAGCCCCTCGCGTGCCGCGCGTCCGTTCGCCGTTCGCTGCACGAGCTTGAGCATCGTGTCGACGCTGATGGAGGACAGCGTGGCCCGCGCCGTGTCGTCGATTTCGTCCAGCACCATGCGCAACGCGTGCGCTTCCGATGTTGCGCCGTCGGGCTCCCGCTCGGCGGCCTGCAACGTTCCGGCCGGCTCGAAGATCCGGATGATCTCGAGCAGGTTGGTGCGCTTGGCGTTACCCGCGAAGCGGTAGCCGCCGCCGACCCCGCGCGCCGCTTCGACGAGCCCCTCGCGGCCCAGGGTGCGGAGCACCTTCGCCAGATGGTTGGGGGAGATGCCGTATTTTGCGGCGATCTCCGCCGCGGACATCTGGCGCTCGGGCTGGGCCGCGAGTTCGAGGACCGCGAAGAGCGCGTGCCGCGTCGCCATCTGGAGCCTCATTCGTCGAGGTCCTTCTCGAGCTCGGTGAAGGGGCCGGCCATCATCCCCTGGCTGCGCAGGAACGACATGATCAGTTGATCGCTGCGCGCCAGCATGGTCCGGACCTTGCTCACGTTTGCCTTCCGGAAGCATTCGCACCCGGCGTTGAAAAGGGCGGTACCGACGCCTTCGAGGCGCTGCTCGGGATCGACCTCGATCGCGATGATCCACCCGCACGGGGGCGAGCCGAACTCCCAGGCGCGCACCTCGCCGACGATGAATCCAAGCAAACCACTTCCGCCGCTAGTGGCGACGAGGAAGAAATGACTTCGGCCGCGCCGCCCATGACTCTTGAACTCGTCGCGCCAGTAGTCCGGTTTCGCGATACCCGTAAGAAGCGTGTCGAGTTCGATTATCCTCTCGACGTCGCCTTGCGTTGCGGGCCTCACCGTGAAGCCGGACGCCGGCTTTAGGCGGCTCTTCAACTGATAGAACCCCGTCGGTCACTGAAGGAGAACGTTAATGAAAACGCCATGGGTGCAGGTCGGTCCGGGCAGCGAGATGACCTACTCTTCCGGGTTCAACGTCGCGCTTCCGTTTATCGACCGGCATTTGCCCGAGGGACGGGGCGAAAAGGCGGCGATCCTGAGCCGTCACGGTACGGTCACGTACGCGGAACTCGCCCGGGCGGTCAATCGTACGGCCAATCTGCTGGTCGGCTTGGGAATCGGCCGGGGCGAACGCTTGATGATGATCGTAAAGGACTGTCCCGAGTTCTTTTACCTGTTTTGGGGCGCGATCAAGGCCGGGATCGTGCCCGTTCCGGTCAACACGATGCTGCGCGCCAAAGACTACGCCTTCATGATCGCGGATTCGGCATGCGCGGCGCTAGCGTATTCGCCCGAATTCTCCGCCGAGGTCGAGCCGGCCCTGGCGGCGTCCGCGCACGCGCCCGCGCACGTGGTGAAGGTCGAAAGCGAGGGCTTCGCCGCCCTCTTAGCGGGAGCTTCCTCCACGTTCGCGGCGGTGCCGGCGTCGCCCACCGACGAATGCTTCTGGCTCTATTCATCGGGTTCGACCGGCTCGCCCAAGGGCGCCGTGCACCTGCATCGCGACATGGTGGTCACCAGCCACAACTACGGCACCTTGACGCTCGGGGTGACGGAGGCTGACACCTGTTTTTCGGCCGCAAAGCTGTTCTTCGCCTACGGCCTGGGGAACGGCATGACGTTCCCGTTATGGGCGGGCGCGACCGCCGTGCTGCTCGACGGGCGGCCCACGCCCGAAAGCACCTTCGAGACGATCGAACGCTTCAAACCGACGCTCTTCTTCGGCGTGCCGACGCTGTACGGCGCGCAGTTGCAGTCGCTCGACCGCTTGACGCCCGACGTTTCCTCGGTGCGGCTGTGCGTGTCTGCCGGCGAAGCGCTCCCTGCCGACATCTTGCGCCGCTGGCGGGAGGAAACCGGGCTCACCATCCTCGACGGCATCGGCTCGACCGAAGCCCTGCACATCTTCATCTCGAACCGGGTCGGCGACGTGAAGCCGGGTTCGAGCGGGACGCTGGTGCCCGGCTACGAGGCCATCATCGTCGACGAAGACGGTCGCGAGGTGCCGGCCGGGGAGCCCGGGTGGCTGATCATCAAGGGCGATTCGACGGCGAAATACTACTGGAACAATCCGGAAAAGACGGACGGCACGATGGTCAACGGCTGGCTCGTCACCGGCGACACGTACTACCGCGATGCGGACGGGTTCTTCTATTACTGCGGGCGCTCGGACGACATGCTCAAAGTGGGCGGCATCTGGTGTTCGCCCTTCGAGATCGAGTCGACCCTGATCGAGCACCCGACGGTTCTGGAAGTGGCGGTCGTGGGGCGCGCCGATTCGCAGAATCTGATCAAGCCCGAAGCCTGGATCGTTCTGCGCGAAGGCGTCGAGCCCGGCGCCGAACTGGAAGAAGATCTGCTGCGCCACTGCAAGGCGAAGATGGCGCCGTACAAGTATCCGCGCCACTTTCACTTTGTTAGCGAACTACCCAAGACGGCGACCGGCAAGATCCAGCGCTTCCGCTTGCGCAACGTCGAGAACTAGAACGTAACACCGGAACGGGTCCTAGGAGCGGCGGCGGCGCGCGTTAGGCAGTCCTACGTTTTCGGGACGCTGCGGCGGATTGCGCATTGTCGTACCGGAATGCGAAAATTTGTCGCGCTGCACCTTGCGCCTAGACCCGTCCGTGAAGTAAGTTTTTCCCAACCGAAGCGGTCTATGACCGACGGCTCCTCGTGCGCGCGCGGACGGCTTCGGGCCGGCGGCGAGATGGGAGAGCGAGACCGATGGACGGCTTGACGGACCGGGAACAGCAGCTCGTGGATTGGCTGACCGACATGAACGAAGACGGCGCCCTCGAGCTCGCCACGGGGATGCTCCTGGACGAGGGCGCCGATCCCGTGCGGGTCTTGGAGCTGTGCCGGCTCGCGATGGATGCGGTGGGCAAGCGCTTCGAGGAGGGCGAGTACTTCCTTCCGGAGCTGGTGCTGGCCGGCGAAATGCTGGACGCGATCGGCGCGATCGCGCGGCCGCTGATCGTGCACGCTCCCGGAGACCGGCCCCAGAAGCTGGGCAAGATTTTGATCGGGACCGTGCACGGCGACCTTCACGACATCGGCAAGAACATCGTCAGCTTCATGCTCGACATCAATGGTTTTGAAGTGAAGGATATCGGGATCGACGTACCCGTGCAGACCTTCCTCGACGAGATCGCCGAGTATCAGCCCGACGTGGTGGGCCTGTCGGGTTTCTTGACGCTGGCCTTCGATTCGATGAAGGAAACGATCGAAGCCATCACCCGGTCGGGGCTGCGCGACAAGCTCAAGATCATGATCGGCGGCGGCCAGATCGACGAAACGGTGCGGTCGTACACCGGCGCCGACGCCTTCGGTACCAACGCCGTCGAAGCGGTCAACCTCTGTCGCGGCTGGATGGCGGTTGCCGCGTGATCGCCGCGCAGACGCCCGAAACGAAGGCGGCCTACGACGCGCGCTGGCAGCGGTACGTCGACTGCGTCAAGCTGCGACAACCCGACCGGATGCCCGTGGCCTTGCAGCCCACGCTGTGGCTGGCGAAGTACGGAAACGTCACCTGTAAGCGCCTGATGTACGACTACGAGAACACCGCGGCGATCGCCGAACGCGCGGTGCTGGAATTCGAACCCGACGTTCACAGCCCCATGGTGCTGACGACGGCCACCGGCCGTTCGCTCGACGCCCTCGGCTACAAGCAGCTCAAATGGGCGGGCCACGGCGTGGGCGACGATCAGCCGTGGCAATACCTCGACCGCGAATACATGAAGCCCGGAGAATACGACGAGTTCATCTTCGACCCGACCGGCTTCTACTTGCAAAAATACCTGCCGCGCGTGGCCGCGGCGTTCGAGGGAATCGAGGAGCTGCCGTACTTTCCGGGGCTGCACTACGTCCGTTTCATCGGCGGCGTCCGGCCGTTTGCGAAGCCGCGCGTGCGCGCGGCGCTCGAGAACCTGATCGAGGCCGCGGAAGAGGCGGAGCGCCTGGCCGCGCATCACGCGGCGTTCACGCAGCGCATGACGGCGCTGGGTTTCCCGGTCGGTTACATCATCACGGCCGCGGCGCCGTACGACCTGATCGCGGACTATTTCCGCGGTGCCACCGGGATGATGACGGACTTGTATCGCAACCCGGACAAGGTCTTGGCGCTGCTCGACAAAGCCGCGGACTTCCTCTTGCGCCAGGTTCTGCTGGGCGCGCAGGCGACGACGAATCCGGTCGTGTTCATCCCGATCCACTGGGCGCCCGATCCGTTCATGTCCGGCAAACAGTTCGAGAAGTTCTGGTGGCCGTCGTTCCGCAAATTCATGATCGGGCTGATCGACGCGGGGATGATCCCGATGCCGATGTGGGAATCCGATTGTACCAAACGGCTGGAGGCCATCGCCGACATCCCCCCGGGCACGTGCATCTACTGGTTCGAGCGCACGGACATGGTTCGCGCCTTCGAGGTCTTGGGCGACGTGGTCGCGCTGCGCGGTAACCTGTCGCCGTCGATGATGACGACCGGTACGCCCGAGGACGTCGACGGCGCGGTTCGGCGTTTGGCCGAGAACGTGTTTCACAAAGGCGGCAAACTGATTCTCGATTGCGCGTTCGGCATGCCCGACGAGACGCCGGTGGCCAACGTGCGCGCGATGTTCGCGGCCGCACGCAAGTACGGCAGTTGACCGCGCGCTTCCGCGGCCAAGCGCGCGAGCTGGTACGCGAGGAGCGTTTGCTCGCGCCCGCTTCCACGGTTCGGATCGTCCCGTTGGACGGTGCGGAGGGCGACCGGCTGCGCGCCGGCGGCCGCTCGCTGCAGGCGGCCAGGCTGCTGCCCGAAAGCGGGACGCTGACGGCCCTCGGCTGCGTCGCGGCCACCATCGGACCCGCGTTGGAGCATCGCGTTCGCGCGCTCTTCGGCGAACGCAAGATCTCGCTGGCGCTGGCGTTGGACGATCTCGGAAACGAGCTGCTGATGGACGTGTCGCGGCGTGCCGGCGACAAGCTCGCGGCGGCCGCGGAGAAGCGCCGGCTGAGCGTGGCGGGCGAACTGCGCCCGGGCGACCCGGGAATGCCGCTCTCCGACCAGAGCGCGCTGCTCGAGCTGGCGCACGCCGCGAGCATCGGCGTCGCCGTCTCGCCCGGGGGCGCGCTCGTGCCGCTCAAGTCGAGCTCCGCGGTGTACGGCGTCGGCGCCGGTCTGCCGGCCGTCCGCTGGTCCCGTTGCGACGACTGTCCGTCCAAGCCGCGCTGCAAGCGGGCCCGCGCCGCCGCCGAAGCGACCCGAACCTGACGGCATGGCGCACGCGCTGCATTTTCCTCAGCTCGACCGCGAGCTCCGCAGCAGCGGCAGCGAGAGCCTGTATGCGTGCGCGCGCCGCAGCGGCTTGCGCATCGTGGGCGCCTGCGGCGGCCGCGGAACCTGCGGCACGTGCCTGGTGCGGATCGTCGACGGCGCAGGCGAAAAGGGAAAATGGGTGCGAGCCTGCCAGCTGGTGCCCAATTCCGACTGCACGCTGGAGGTCGCGCCGCGGTCCCTCGCTCCGGTCGTCCGGGCCGAGCCGGGCGCGAGCGCGGTTCGCGCCGGCGAGCCGGACCCGGCCGTCACCGGTTACGACCTCGCGGTTCCGCCGGCCGGGTTGAGCGACGGCCGGTCCGACGCGGAACGGGTCCGGTGTGCCCTGCCCGTTCCGGTTACGTCCATCGACGTCGCCGCCGCGCGCGCGTTGCCGGCGCTGCTGCGTGACGGTGACTGGTCGCTGCGCGCGACCCTGCGCGCCGGCGAGTGGATCGCGAGCGCTCCGCGCGGCGCCGCGACGTTAGGGCTGGCGGTCGACCTCGGCACGACCAACGCCGCCGCGTTCCTCTTAGACCTGCAGAGCGGCGTCCGGCTCGGAAGTTTGGGCATTGAGAACCCCCAGACCGCCTGGGGTGCCGACCTGATCAGCCGGCTCACCTGCGCGTCGCAGGATCCGGCGGTCGCCGCCGAGTTGCGCGAGGCCGCCGTCGTCGCCGTCAACGCCTTGGCGCACGACCTCTGCGCGGCGTGCGGCGTCGCGCCGGCCGATATCGTCGACGTCGCGGTCTGCGCAAACACGGCCATGCACCATCTGCTGTTGGGCCTGCCGGTCCGGCAATTGGGACGCGCGCCGTTCGTCGCGGCGGTTTCCGAAGCGCTCGACCTCCGGGCCCGCGACCTCGGCATCGCAGTCTCGCCCGGAGCCTACGTTCACACGCCGCCGAACGCAGGCGGCTTCGTCGGCGGAGATCACGTCACCGCGCTGCTATCTACGGAGCCCCTGTGGGGCGCGGGCGGGCTCGCCCTGGTCATGGACATCGGCACCAATACCGAAATCTCGCTAATCCACGGCGACCGGATTCTCTCGGCCTCCTGCCCCTCGGGGCCCGCGCTCGAGGGCGGCCATATCTCGTGCGGTATGCGGGCCGCCGAAGGTGCGATCGAACGCGTCGCGTACCGCGGCGGCCGCATCGAAGTCGAGGTCATCGGCGGCCGCGAGCCCGTCGGACTGTGCGGGTCGGGCGTCCTCGACGCCGTCGCCGCCTTGCTCGAGGCGGGGTCGTTGGACCGGCGCGGCCGCTTGCAGCTCGGCCACCCGGCCGTGGGAGAGGGGAAAGGCGGCCGTTTTGCCGAGCTGGCTTCCGGCGTGCACCTCACCCAGCAGGATATTCGTTCGGTGCAACTGGCGAAGGCGGCCATCCGCTCTGCAGTCGGACTGCTGCTGCGCGACGCGGGGCTCGTCGCGACCGACATCCGGCGGTTCGTCGTGGCCGGTGCGTTCGGGGCGTACCTCGACACGGCCAGCGGGGTCGCCGTCGGCTTGTTTCCCGACCTGCCGCTCGAGCGCTTCGAACAGGTCGGGAATGCCGCCGGCGCCGGCGTCCAACAGCTGCTGGTCTCGCTGCGGGCACGGCAACGGGCGGCGGACATCGCCGCGCGTTGCCGCTGCGTGCCGCTCGGTAGCCGCAGCGAATTTCAGAAGGCGTTCTTCGCGAACATCGGCTTCCCGGCAACTGCTGCGGCGCGAGCGTCGTGAACGGTTTCGGCGTCACGATCGTCGGAGAGCGCATCAACCCGGGCTTCAAGAGCTCCAAAGCGCTCTTCGACAACGACGATTTTCGGGGGATTGCGGCGCTCGCGCAGCGACAGGCCGCGGCCGGCGCGGACTATCTCAATCTCAACGCGGGCGCGCGGGCGGTGACGGATCCCGGCTTCGTGGCCGACGTCGTGCGGGCCGTGCAGGCGGCGGTTTCGCTGCCGCTCTCGTTCGACGTTCCCGGCGCCGCGGCCCAGGCAGCCTGCCTGAAAGCCTACGACCGCGCGCGGGCCGGCGGCGCGCTGCCGGTCGTCAACTCCGTCACCGAGTATCGCTGGGACCTGATGGATCTGTACGAACCGCTCGGCCCGTTCAAGGTCATCGTCATGGCGTCGGAGCGCGTCGAGGACGGTAAAGCGACGAACAACACCAGCGCGCAGGAGATCTATGCGACCGCCAAACGGTCGGTCCTGCGGCTGGTGCGGGACTACGGGCTGGCGCCGGGCGACGTGTTCGTCGACGTATCGGTCAGCGCCGTGGTGGCCGACCGGGCCGGGCTCAATCGCAGCACGCTCGATGCCGTGCGCCTGATCGGCAGCGATCCTGAGCTCAAAGGCGTCCACATGATAGGCGGGCTCTCGAATATCGGCCAGCATCTGCCGCCCAAAGCCGCCGATGGATCCGACCTCAAGTACGCGCTCGAATGCGCCTTTCTGACGCTCGCAGTGCCGTACGGCTTCGATACGGTACTGGGCACGCCGTGGCGGGGCTACCGGCCCCTTCCCCCGGACAACCCGGTGCTGATCGCGTACCGGCAGTTCTTGGAACAGTCCGGCAGCAACGCGCTCCGCGCCGTCCGAAAATTCTACCGTGCGTGAGCCGCCGGCGCTGAGCGTGGCCGAGTACTTCGACGGCGCACGCCGCCACGAAGCCGGCCCCTATACGCTGCATTTCGACGGCGGCGGCGTGCTGCTAGGCGTCGAGCCCGCCGCACCGGGAACGGTTGCGGACGCGCCGTTCGCGATGCCGAGCCTGGTCGAAGGGCACGCGCATCTGGTCCTCGACGGCGGCGTGCTCGATAGCGGCCGGCGCGGCGCGTACCTGAAGTCCGGCGTCGATGCAATGCTCGAAACCGGACGCCGCAACCTCCGGCAGGCGCGTGCCGCCGGGGTCGGCCTGGTACGCGATGCCGGCGACCGCTGGGGAATCAACCACGCGCTGCGCGAGGAGTGCGGCGCGCGGGACGGGATTCGCGTGCGCTCCTGCGGAACCGGCTTGCGCCGGCCGGGCCGGTACGGCGGCTTCCTCGCCCGCGAGGTCGCCGCCGACGGCGACATCGTCGCAGCGGTGCGCGAGTCGGCGAGCGATTGCGATCACATCAAGGTCGTCTTGACCGGGATCATCGATTTCGCCAAGGGCGAGGTCCCGGGAGAACCGCAGTTCGACCGCGACGCGCTCGCGCTCGTCATCCGAACGGCGCGCGAATGCGGGCGTCCGACGCTCGCGCATTGCAGCGGCCTGGCCGGGCTCGAGGTCGCGGCGGCGGCCGGAGTCGACAGCATCGAGCACGGATTTTTCATGACTCGCCCGGTGCTGGAGCGCATGGCCGAACGCGGGATCGCGTGGGTACCGACCTTTTCGCCCGTGCGCTTCCAGCATGCGGAGCCCGGCCATGCGGGGTGGTCACCGGACGCGGTCCGGGTCATCGGCGACATCCTGGAATCGCACCGCGCGCACGTCGCGCTGGCCCACAGCCTGGGCATCCCCATCGTCTGCGGTTCCGACGCCGGGAGCCAGGGCGTAGAACACGGCCGGGGACTCATCGACGAGATGACGAGCATGCTGGAACTCGGACTCGACATGCGATCCGTCCTCGAAAGCGCGACCTCGTTGCCTCGGCGGCAATGGGGCGCCGCCTCGAACGACGTCGTGGCGGGAGCCCGGCCCGATCTCTTGGTGCTGGCGGAGTCGCCGTTTCGCGACCGCAGCGCGTTGCGCCGGCCCTTGGCGGTGGGCAGCTTTGCGGACGTGTCCGCCGAGCTGGACAAAGCGCGCGTGCCGCTGGAAGGTCCGCGAGCGTAAACGATGCCCGCGCCACGTATCCGAGCCTGCACGAGCGCTACGGTGCTGTGTATTAGTAATCGCAATATGTTGCGTTAGGCAGGCCTTCTTATCTGCCGCGTGTCAACTAATACGTACGCCTCGCGCACGATGCGAAAATGTACAAAACGCACTCTTGCGCGCTCTTCTACGTTTCTAGTATTTTTGCTTCAAGTCGCGCTTGGTTCACGACAAAAGGGTAGGGAATCATGACGGATCGCAATTCCCCCGCACCGCACCATCTGGCTATCGAAACAGAAGGTTACTTCCACCTGCACGGAAGCGGGCCCGAGGATGGCCACACCTGGTGCTCGCCGGTCGAACTCGAATGGACGCTGAGCTTGCACCCGAGCGTCTTCGAGACGGCCGTCGTCGGACGTGCCGATGACGACGGCTTCCTGAAGCCGGCCGCCTGGGTGGTGCTCAAGAATGGAATCTCCGACTCGATAGCGCTCGAGCTGGAACTCATAGAATATTGCAAGTCGCGGCTGGCGCCCAATAAATTCCCGCGCTGGTTCCACTTCGTTCCGGAACTGCCCAAGACGGCGACCGGTAAGACGCTTCGCGATAAACTGCGCGTCCCGCAAGAGGCCGGATGTGCGTGAAGGCTGAGCTCGCGCCGGGTGTGACGTTTTCGCGGCAAGTTCGTGTGGACGCGGCGCGGACGATCGACTTCATGGGCGATCGAGCGCGCGTCTACTCGACTCCCGCGCTGGTACACGACATCGAGGCGGCCTGCTGCGAGGGACTGCTCGACTACCTGGACGCGGGTGAGAACTCGGTCGGCACGCGGATCGAGCTCGACCACGCGGCGCCGACCCTGCTCGATATGACCGTCACGATCGATCTGACGGTCGCCGACGTCAAGGGACGCCTGGTCACCTTCGACATCGCGGCGCGCGATGCGCTCGACGAGGTCGCGCGCGGCAAGCACGTCCGCTTCATCGTCGACGTGAACAAGACGGTCGAACGCTTGGAGAAGAAAGCGCGCGCGGTAACGGCAGCGGCAAGCGTTTCGTGACTTCGGCGACCGCCGGCAGGACGCGGGTCCCCACGTACTGCTACCAATGCGTCGCCGGCCCCGATCTGCTCACCGTGCGCGTCGAAGACGGCGTCGCACTCGGTATCGAACCGAACTTCGAAGCCGCGGCGGTCCATCCGGGCGCCGGCAAGGTCTGCGTGAAGGCGTACGGCCTCGTGCAGAAGTCGTACAACCCGAACCGGATCCTGCAGCCGATGAAGCGCACGAATCCGAAGAAAGGTCGCAACGAAGATCCCGGTTTCGTCCCGATAACGTGGGACGAAGCGCTCGGTATCGTCGCCGATAAGCTGACGTCGATCCGCAAGAGCGGGATGATCGATGCGTCGGGCTATCCGAAAATTGCGGCGAGCTTCGGCGGCGGCGGGACGCCGCAGAATTACATGGGCACGTTCCCCGCGTTCCTTTCCGCCCTCGGCCCGATCGATATGGGGCTGGGTAGCGGGCAGGGCGTCAAGTGTTTCCACGCCGAGCACTTATACGGTGAGTTCTGGCACCGAGCGTTTACCGTCTCGCCCGATACGCCGCGCTGCCGTTATTTGATTTCGATCGGCAGCAACACCGATGCCTCGGGCGGCGTCTCGGCGGTCAAGCGACACGCCGACGCGCGCGGCCGCGGCATGAAGCGCGTGCAGGTCGAGCCGCACCTCTCCGTGACGGGCGCCTGCTCGGCAGAGTGGGTCCCGATTCGCCCCAAAACCGACGCGGCGTTCCTGTACGCGCTGCTGCACGTGATGCTGCACGAGCACCCGCGCTCGGCACTCGACCTCGCCTACTTGAAAGCGCGCACGGCTTCGCCCTATCTGGTCGGGCCGAACGGCTACTATCTACGCGATCGCGAAACGCGCAAGCCGCTGCTCTGGGATCGCAACCGCAACGCCGCCGCGGCGCACGACGCCGCCTGCACCGATCCCGCGCTCGAAGGCTCGTACGCTGCCGATGCGGTCGAAATCGGTCCCGACGGGATCGTGCTGGCCGAAGGCATGCTGCGCGGCGAGACCGGTTTCGGCAAGCTGGTCGCGCACGTGGCCCCCTATTCGCCCGAATGGGCCGAGCGCATCTGCGACGTCCCGGCGGCCACGATTCGCCGGCTCGCCGGCGAGTTTCTGGCCGCGGCCTGCGTCGGCCAAACGATCGACATCGACGGTGTCACGCTCCCCTTCCGGCCGGTGGCGATCACGCTCGGCAAGACCGTCAATAACGGCTGGGGCGCGTACGAATGCTGCTGGGCGCGTACGGTCGCGGTCGCGCTGGTCGGCGCGCTCGAGGTTCCCGGCGGCACGCTCGGCACGACGGTCCGGCTCAACCGCCCGATGTCCGACCGGATCGGGAGCGTCGTTCCCGGCCCCGACGGTTTCATGAACCAGCAGCTAAACCCGACCGCGCGCGGCGAGTGGTCGCCCCGCTCGCCGATCCGCAACGCGTACCGGTCGCTGATTCCGATCGTGGCCAACGGCCCGTGGAGCCAGGCCCTCGGGCCGACGCAGCTTGCTTGGATGTTCCTCGACGATACGCCCAAGGGCATCCCGGAGGTGACGGCGCCCGAAGCGTGGTTCGTCTACCGGACCAATCCTGCGATCTCGTTTTGGGATTCGGCCGCGCTCGTGGAAAAGATGTCGAAGTTTCCGTTCATCGTCGCCTTCGCGTACACGCCGGACGAGACCAACCACTTGGCCGACGTGCTCTTACCCGAAGCGGTCGATATCGAGAGCTACCAGCTGATCCGCGTCGGCGGCACCAAATACGTCGAGCAGTTCTGGGAAGAGGAAGGCGTCGCGCTGCGCCAAGCCGCGATCGCGCCGCCGGGAGAGGTCCGCGATTTCACGGATATCGCGACGGAGCTGGCGCGACGCACCGGCCTGCTCGAAGCGTATAATGCGGCGCTCAACCGCGGCGGAGCGGGCGTGCGGCTCAAGGGCGACGGTTACGATTTCACGCTCGACGAAGCGGTGCCGCACGCCGCCGAGGAGATCTGGGATTCCGTCTGCCGCGCCGCCAGTTACGAGCTGACCGGCGGAGCGTCGAGCGAGGGGCTCGACTGGTACAAGGAACACGGCTTCCGCACGAAGCCGTTCTCGAAGGTCGACTGGTATCTTTACCCGGCGCTCGAACGCAACGGCCTGCGCTTCGAGTTGCCGTATCAGGAGCGCCTGATGCGCGTCGGGCAGGAGCTCGGCCGGCGGCTTCACGAGAACGAGATGACGTGGTGGGACGCGCAGCTCGCGGAATACCAGGCGCTGCCGGCCTGGAAAGACTTCCCGAAGATCTGGGAGAGTTCGCTGATCGCCGCCGGTGGTAAGCCGGAAGAATTTCCCTTCTGGCTGATAACCGCCAAATCGATGCAATATGTCTGCGGCGGAAACGCGGACATCCAGATCATGCGCGAGGTCTCGCAGAACGTGGCGGGGCACCGCGGCGTCGTCGTCAATCCGAAAACGGCCGCGTCGCTCGGCATCGCCGAGGGCGATCTGGTCGAAGTGCGCACGCCGGCGCGAGTGACGCGCGGCCGGGCCGAACTGCGCCACGGGATTCGGCCCGATACGCTGCTGATCATCGGCCAGTTCGAGCACTGGGCGCAGCCGCTTGCGAAGACCTTCGAGATGCCGAGCGTCAACGGCCTCGTGCCGATGTCGCTCTCGCTGACCGACGCGACGGGCTCGGGGGCCGATCTCGTACGCGTTTCGCTGACGCGCGTCGGAGGCCGGGCGTGACGCGCTGGGCGATGGTCGCGGACCTCGGCCGCTGCGTCGGCTGCCAGACGTGCACCGCCGCCTGCAAGCACGAAAACGCGACGCCGCCGGGCGTGCAGTGGCGGCGCGTCCTGGACATGGAGTCGGGCGAGTACCCGAACGTGCGGCGTGCCTTCGTTCCGGTCGGCTGCATGCACTGCGACGATCCACCCTGTATGACCGTCTGCCCGTCGACTGCGACGCGCAAACGTCCCGACGGCATCGTCACGATCGATTACGACTTGTGCTTGGGCTGCGGCTACTGCATCGTGGCCTGTCCGTACCAGGCACGCTTCAAGACCGACCGCGCGAGCTTCGCGTACGGGCAGGACCCGACGCGGACCGAAGCGGCGCGGTTCGACGAACGGCGCCTCGGCGTCGCGACGAAGTGCACGTTCTGCGTCGACCGGATCGACCGCGGGCTCGCAAACGGACTGACGCCCGGCGTCGACCCGGCCGCGACGCCGGCGTGCGTGAACGACTGCATCGCGAGCGCCCTGCACTTCGGCGACCTCGACGATCCGGAGAGCAACGTCTCCAAGCTCTTAGCTGAGAATCCGCATTTCGGGATGCACGAGGAACTCGACCTCGGTCCCGCCATCTTTTATCTTTTCGACACGCCCGCCGTCGTCCGCGACGAGGCCGAGGCTGTCGACGCCGTCGTGCTGGAGCGTGTCTCATGACGATGGAACGCGTTGCGCCGTGGAGGCAGACCGCCTGGGACCGCCGCGCGGCCGGTAACTTTATTGGGGGTGGGACCGGTACCGGGCTCGCGCTCTGCACGGCCGCTGCGAGCGTGGCCGGTTTCGGCGTGCCGCGCGTGGCCTGCATCGCGGCGGCGTTGTTCGTCGCGGCGGGTCTGGGTTGCGTGGCGCTCGAGATCGGGCGGCCGCTGCGGTTCCTGCGAGTCTTCTTGCACCCGCAAACGTCCTGGATGTCGCGCGAAGCGATCGTCGCGCCGCTTCTGTTGGGGGCGCTGGCAGCCGCGGCGTGGTTCCGGCGGCCGGAACTCGCCGTGCTGGCGGGTCTGCTCGCGGCGGCGATGCTCTATTGCCAAGCCCGCATGCTCGAGACCGCCAAGGGGATTCCGGCGTGGCGCGAGCCGCTGGTCGTCCCGCTCATCGCGTGGACCGGGCTAGCGGAAGGCGCAGGCGCCCTCGCCGTCCTGGCGCCGCTCACGCGCGTCGCGCCGCGCTTCACGCTGGTGCTGCTGGTCGCGTGCGTGGCCGCGCGGGCGCTGGTCTGGCACGCGTATCGCGACCGTTTCGCGCATCGTCCGGCGCCGGTCGGAACGCGGGCGGCGCTGGCGCGGATCGACCGGCCGGTCCTCGTGCTGGGTTCGCTCTTGCCCGTGCTCTTGGCGGCCGCGGCGCTGGCCGCTTCGCTCGGCTTCGCCGCGCCGGTCTACGGCCAGCTGCTCGCCGTCGCGGCGGGCGTTTGCGCGATCGCCGGCGGTTGGCTTTGCAAGTTCGTTCTCGTTACCCAAGCCGGCTTCACGCAGGCGTTCGCGCTTCCGAGCTTTCCCGTGCGCGGCACGGGCGCCGGTGGACCTGGGGCGCGCCCCGGGTGGAGTTGAAGCTGGCGGCCGAACCGGCCAAGGCAATCGCTCGAGAACGGTCGTTCGCACGCGACGTCGACAAGCTCAAGCTCGGCGCCGGCGAGGTCTTCCGCGGCGAAGCGATCGTCGCGCTCGCTAAATCGTTCTTGCAAGCCGGGGTCGCGTATGTCGGCGGGTATCCGGGCGCGCCCGTCTCGCACTTGCTGGACGTCCTCGCCGACGCGCGCGACGGTGTCCTCGCCGACCTCGGCGTCACGCTCGAAGCGTCGGCCAGCGAAGCCGGGGCCGCAGCGCTGCTGGGTGCCTCGATCCACTATCCCTTGCGCGGCGCGGTTGCCTGGAAGTCGATCGTCGGTACGAACGTCGCGTCGGACGCGCTCTCGAATCTCGCTTCCGCGGGCGTTACCGGCGGCGCGCTCGTCGTCGTCGGCGAGGATTACGGCGAAGGCGCGAGCGTCGTTCAAGAGCGGACGTACGCGTTCGCGATGAAATCGTCGTTGCCGCTGATCGAGCCGCGTTACGACCTGACGCGTATGGTCGATCTCGCCGAGGAAGCATTCGCCCTTTCCGAGGCCGCCCGGCTGCCGGTGCTCTACTCGCTGCGCATCCGCGCGGCGCATATGACGGGGCGTTTCGTCTGCAGGGACAACCGTTCGCCGTCGTTGAGCGCGGCCCAAGCGCGGCTCGCCGCGACCTTCGACTACGCAAACATCCCTCTGCCTCCGACCTCGTACGCGCAGGAGAAGGCGAAATTCGCCGAACGCCTTCCCGCCGCTAGGCGCTTCATCGCCCAGCGCCGCTTGAACGAGCATTTCCCCGGCGCGGGCGGGCGTTTCGGCATCATCATGCAGGGCGGCGCGTACGGCACGGTGATGCGCGGGCTCCTGCTGCTGGGCGCTGCGGATGCCGGCGGTGCGAGCGACGTGCCCATGCTCGTGCTCAACGTGACCTTTCCGCTTGTCCCGGAGGAGATCCGGGGCTTCCTCGAGGGCAAGGACAGCGTTCTCGTCGTCGAGGAGGGCAACCCGGAGTTCATCGAGCAGCAGGTGCGCGCGCTCGCGCACGAGGCCGCGCTGGGCACGCGCATCAGCGGCAAGGACGTACTGCCGATCGCCGGCGAGTACAACGCCGACGTCGTGCGCGACGGCCTCGCGCGCTTTCTCGAACGGGCGGCGCCCGAACGGATGGCGCGTGCGGCGCGCCGCCGCGCGGCGCAGATCGCGGCCGGCGCGAACGCGGCGCGCGCGGCGGCTCCCGCGCTGCCCGCGCGCCCGCCGGGCTTCTGCACCGGCTGCCCCGAGCGGCCGATTTTCACCGCGCTGAAGCTGCTGCAGCGCGAGCGCGGCGCGTTTCACATTTCGTCCGACATCGGTTGCAACACGTTCTCGACGCAGCAGCCGTTCAACCTCGGCAGCACCGTGCTCGGATACGGGCTCAGCCTCGCGAGCGCGGGCGCGGTCGGACCCGCGCTCGATCAGCCCGCCTTCGCGGTCATGGGAGACGGCGGCTTCTGGCACAACGGCATCGGCACCGGCGCGATCAACGCGTACTGGAACGGTCACGACGCGGTCCTGGTCGTGCTCGATAACGGGTATGCGTCGGCGACCGGCCAGCAGCACGTCCCATCCAGCGGTTCGACTCCGTGGGGCCGGCGCGCACACGTCTCGATCGAGGATGCGCTGCGCGGGATCGGCGTGCGCTGGATCCGGCGTACCGATGCCTATGACGTCCGCGCTTCGCTCGCAACGCTGCGCGCGGCCTACGACGCGCGCGGTCCCGAACTGCGCGTCGTGATCGCCGACCGCGAGTGCATGCTGGCGCGTTTACGGCGCGAACGGCCGGCGCGCGCCGAAGCCGAACTGCGCGGGAAACCGGTCGCGCGCGGCCGCTTCGGCGTCGATGCCGAGGCCTGTGTGGGCGACCACCCCTGCATGCGTTTGAACGGTTGCCCGTCGCTGACGCTGCACGACGAACGCGACCCGCTCAAAGACGGGCCGGCCGCCCGGATCGCGCCGACCTGCGCCGACTGCGGCCTGTGCGGTGAGATCGCCCACGTCGCGCGGCTGTGCCCGTCGTTCTATCGCGCGACGCGCTTCGTGAACGCGACCTGGCCGCGGCGCGCGCGCGCGCGCATCGAGGCGGCGCTGCTCAAAGCGCTCGGCGCGTCGTGAGCGGCACGCGGCCGTTCGCGATCCTCGTCTGTGCCGTCGGCGGCCAAGGCGGTGGCGTGCTCGCCGACTGGATCGCCGAAGCGGCGTACGGCGCGGGCTACCGCGCGCAAGCCACCTCGATTCCGGGCGTCGCGCAGCGGACCGGGGCCACCACCTATTACATCGAGCTCGCCGCCGAACGCGACGGTACCGGCGAGCCCGTGTTTTGCCTGTTTCCGAGCGCGGGCAACGTCGATCTGGTCGTCGCGCTCGAACCGGTCGAAGCCGTACGCGCGCTGCAGAACGGGCATGCGGGCGGCGAAACGACCGTGGTCACCGCCGCCGCGCGCGTCTATGCGATCGGCGAGAAGATCGTCGCGGGCGACGGCACGCTGCCCGCGGCCGCCGCGCTCGACATCCTTCGCGCATCGACGAGACGGCTGGTTGCGGTCGACGGCGCGGGCGACGACGGCGGTTCGCTGAACGCGCGGCTGTTCGGGGCCGTCGCCGCAACGGGCGTGCTGCCGTTCGCGGCGGACGATTGCCGGCAGGCGATCGCGGCCGTCGGCCTCGCGCCCGGCTCCAACCTCGCGGAATTCGAGCGCGGCTTCTCGCGCGGTCGCGAACCGGAAGTCGCCCGGCGGCGCGGCGGCGTGATTCCGTTCGCGCCGGCGCCGCCCGGTTTTCAGGGCGACCTGAAGGCGTTCCCCAAGCGCCACCGGCCGCTGGTCGCACACGCGCTCGCCCGGCTCGTCGACTACCAGGGCGACGCGTACGCGCGCCGTTACCTCGAGCGCCTGCGCGCGGTCGCGCGCGCCGACCCGCGGGGCGGCTGCGACGGCGCGCCGGAACCCGTGCTGACGGCCATCGTCGCGCGGCGCCTGGCGGCCTGGATGACCTTCGAGGATCCGATTCGCGTCGCGCAAATCAAGACGCGGCCCGGCCGGTTCGCGCGCATTCGGGCGGAAGTGCAAGCCCGGCGCGGCGAACCGGTGGACGTCGTCGACTATCTGACGCCGAGTTGGAAAGACGCGGGCGACCTGTTGCCGGAACGGCCGCTGCGCGCGTTTGCGCCGCGCACGGCCGCGCCCCTCGCGCGTGCGGGCCGGCCGCTCAAGTTGCGGACGAGCGGAGTGTGGGGCTACGCCGCGCTCAAGCTGCTGTCGGCGCTGCGTCCGTTGCGGCCGGCGTCCGGGCGGTTCGTGCGCGAACAGCGCGCCATCGATGCCTGGCTGCGCACGATCCTCACGACCGCGCCGTACGATTACGTTCTCGCCTGCCGTCTGGCCGAACTCGCATCGCTCGCGCTCGGGTACGGCGACTCCGGCGCGAGCGGCGCCGCGCGCCTATCCCGGTTGCTCTCGCGCTGGCCGGAACGCCTTCGCACCGACGGCGCGGCGCTCGCGAACGACGTCGCGTCGTTGCTCGAGTCCGTCCGCCGCGACCCCGACACCGCCCTCACGCACGTTTAGTTCAGGAGCGCCAGATGACTTCGACTCACGTTCGTCCGGCCGTCGACACGTTCATGCTCTCGCCCGACGTCGAGAGAATGCCGCGCAGGGATCTCGCGGAGCTACAGTTGCGGCGCCTGCGCCCGATCCTCGACAACGCCTACCACAACGTGCCCCATTACCGGCACAAATTCGATGCGGCCGGAGTCTCACCCCGAGGTCTGCGCTCGCTAAAGGACCTGGCTCGCTTCCCCTTTACGTTGAAGAGCGATCTGCGCGATAACTATCCCTTCGGTATGTTCGCGCTGCCGCGCAGAGAGTTGGCTCGCCTGCACGCGTCGTCGGGCACGACGGGGAAGGCCACCGTCGTCGGCTACAGTGCGGGCGACCTGTCGAACTGGTCGCTCCTGATGGCGCGTTCGCTCGCCTGCGCGGGCGCGCGGCCGGGCGACGTCGTGCACAACGCATACGGGTACGGGCTGTTCACGGGCGGCCTCGGCGCGCACGACGGCGCGCAGCGTTTGGGCTGCACGGTCGTGCCCGTTTCGAGCGGGTCGACCGAACGCCAAGCGATGCTGATGCGCGACTTCGGCGCGAACGTCCTCTGCTGTACGCCGTCGTACGCGCTGAACATCGCGGAGGTCGCGGAGCAGATGGCGATCGAGCTGCGCGGTGGAACGTTACGCGTCGGTATGTTCGGCGCCGAGCCGTGGAGCGAGTCGCTGCGACGCGAGCTCGAAGCGCGCCTGGGCCTGCGGGCGATCGACGTCTACGGGCTCTCGGAGATCATGGGGCCCGGCGTCGCGTGCGAGTGCGAAGCGCAAGCGGGGCTGCACGGCTGGGAGGACCACTTCCTCTTCGAGATCATCGATCCCGACACGCACCAGCCGCTCGAGACCGGGCAGACCGGCGAACTCGTCATCACGACGCTCACGAAGGAAGCGCTGCCGATGATCCGGTACCGCACGCGCGATATCACGCGTTTGACGGACGAACCGTGCGAATGCGGCCGCACGCACGTGCGCATCCGCCGGATCACCGGGCGGACCGACGACATGCTGATCGTGCGCGGCGTTAACTTGTACCCCTCGCAGATCGAGAGCGTGCTGATCGGGTTCCCGCGCGTCGCGCCGCATTACCAGCTCGTCGTCGAGCGCAAGGGCGCGCTCGACGAATTGACGCTCGAGGTCGAGACCGACGGTGCGGCGGCGGAAGCGGACTATCCCAAGATATCCGCCGCGATCCGGCACCACGTCAAGTCCATGCTCTCGCTGACGTGCCGGATCGTCCTCAAGCGGCCCGGCGAAGTTCCGCGCTCGCAAGGCAAAGCCGTCCGCGTGCGCGATCTCCGCCCGAAGGGCGAAGGCTGATACAGTCGTCGTCGTTCTATCGTGTGGACGAGGCATCGAGGACCGTCACGATCGTACGAGTGCTGCACGAGCGCATGGATCTCGGTCCCGACGATTTCGAGGGAGTGGACTCGGCGTAGCGCTACATCATCCGGAAGCCGTGGTCCGCGGTGCCGGCGGTTTCCACGGGTGCGGGCTTAGTGCCCGCGTCGCGCATCCACGGCATCAGGTTGCGGAGCTTGCGGCCGACGCCTTCGATCGGATGGGCCGCCCAGCGCTTGCGGAAGTCGGCGAAACGGGGCTTGCCGGCCGCGTGTTCTGCGACCCACTCCTGCGCGAACGCGCCCGACTGGATCTCGTCGAGGATCTTCTTCATGGCGAGCTTCGTCTCGGCGGTGACGATCCGGTCGCCGCGCGTGTAATCGCCGTACTTGGCCGTGTTGCTGATGACGTCGCGCATGCCTTCGATGCCGCGCTCGTACATCAAATCGACGATCAGCTTCACTTCGTGCAGTACCTCGAAGTACGCCATCTCGGGCGCGTAGCCGGCTTCGGTCAGGGTCTCGAAGCCCGCTCTGACCAGGTGCGTCAGGCCGCCGCAGAGGACGGCTTGCTCGCCGAAGAGATCGGTCTCGACCTCTTCTTTGAACGTCGTCTCCAAGATGCCGGCACGGCCGCCGCCGATCGCCGATGCGTACGCGAGCGCGACCTCGCGCGCGTCGCCCGACGGGTTCGCGGCGACCGCGATCAGACACGGGACGCCGCGGCCGGCTTCGTATTCGGTGCGCACGAGACGTCCCGGTCCCTTGGGCGCGACCATGAAGACGTTGACGCCCGGCGGCGGAACGATCGTGCCGAAGTGGATCGCGAAGCCGTGCGCGAACGCGAGATACGCGCCTTCTTTGAGATACGGTGCGATCGAGCGCAGGAAGATTGCCGGCTGTTCTTCATCGGGCGCGAGCAGCATCACGATGTCGGCCCGCGCCACCGCGTGCTCGATGCTGTCGTAGGCGACGCCGTCCTCGGCGGCGGCGCCTCGTGAGGGCGAACCTTCGCGCAACGCCGCGATGACGTGTTGACCGCTGTCGCGGAGGTTTCGTGCGTGCGCGCGGCCTTGGCTACCGTAGCCGACGATCGCGATCGTCTTTCCGGCGAGCTTCTTCGGATCCGCGTCGCGATCGTAGAGGGCGTTCATCGGGACATCTCCTTGTCGTCGTTGAGTAAGCGCGTGAGTTGGGCGTCGAGCCGGCGGAGCGCGTCCGGCGACCCGACGAAGTCGATCGTTGCGTGGTAATGGCTCTCGCCCGCACGTACGTGGAGGTTCGTGTAAGCGCAGCCGAGGCGGTTGGTGAGCCCGACGATGCGCTCGAGGAGCCGCCAGTCGTGCATCACGAGGGAAAGTTGCATCGTGGTTTCTACGCGACCACCGATTCGGGTTCGTTCGAACCCTCCATCGCGTCTTCGACGGTCGCGCCGGGCGGGATCAGCGGCCAGACGTTTTCGGCCGGGAAGCAGGCACAGTGCAGCAGCGCCGGCCCCTTGGTGCGCAAGAAGCGCTCGAGTGCGTCCCGCAGCTCGCCCGTGTCCTCCACGCGCTCGCCGCGAATGCCGTACCCGCTCGCGATCGTGACGAAATCGGGATTGTCGGAGAGATCGGTGTGCGAGTAGCGCCGGTCGTAGAAGAGCTCTTGCCACTGCCGCACCATGCCGAGGCGGTGGTTGTCGATCAGCAGGATCTTCACCGGCAGCTCGTAGCGGCGCAGCGTTCCCAGCTCGGCGATCGACATCTGGAAGCCGCCGTCGCCGCAGATGGCCACGACCGTGCGGTCGCGATTGCCCATCTGCGCGCCGATCGCCGCCGGTAGGCCGAAGCCCATCGAACCCAGACCCGCGGAGGTCAAGAAGTTCCGCGGGTGGATCGCGCGTTGCCGTTGCGCGGCCCACATCTGGTGCTGGCCGACGTCGGTCGCGACGATCGTGTCGTCGGGCGCGACCGCGAAGAACGCTTCGAGCACGTCGGTGGCCGAAAGCTCGCCGTTGGGCGCGCGGTCGGCCGGCAACGCGCCGCCCAGCGCTTTGGCCTGCTCGGCCCAGCCGCTGAATTGGGGCAGCTCGGCGTCGGCGAGGCGACGGACCAGGCGGCTGAGCGTCTGACGGAGATCGCCGCGCAAGGCCACTCGAATCGGTACGATCTTCCCGAATTCCGACGCGTCGACGTCGGCGTGGACGATCTTGGCCTTGGGTGCGAATTTGCTCGGCTTGCCGGTGACGCGGTCGTCGAAGCGCATCCCGAGCGCGAGCACGACGTCGGCGTTGTTGACCGCGAGATTCGCGGCTTTCCAGCCGTGCATGCCGAGCATCCCGAGGAACTTCGGATCGCCGGGCGTCGCGCAGCCCAGGCCGTTGATCGTCGCGGTGTGGGGTATGTCGAGCATCGCGACCAGCTCGCGGAAGAGGTGCACGGCGTTGGCGCTGCGACAGCCGCCGCCGACGATGATCACCGGCTTCTTAGCAGCGCGCAACAGCGCTATCGTTTCGTCGAGCGCCGCATCGTCGGGGCGCTCGGAGCCCGCCGCGAGCGGGCGCGCGGCGAAGTGGTCCATTTTCGGACATCGAGCTTTGAGGATGTCGGTCGGGATGTCCACCAGCACCGGACCCGGTCGCGGCCCGCGGGCGACCCGAAATGCGGCCCGCAGGATGCGTTCGATGTCGCGCACGTCGCGGACGCAGACGCTGCGTTTGGTGACCGGCCCGAAGATCGAGGTCACGGGCGCTTCTTGGAACCCGTCGGTCCCCATCAGATCCGTGCGGACCTGGCCCGTGATCGCGACCAGCGGCACGGAGTCCATCTGGGCGTCGAGGACGCCGGTGACGAGGTTCGTCGCGCCCGGCCCGGAGGTGGCCATGCACACCCCGACCCGGCCCGTCGAGCGTGCGTAGCCGCCGGCGGCGAAGGCGGCCCCCGCCTCGTGCCGCGTGAGGATGTGTTCGAGCGGATGCCCGAACATCGCGTCGTAGAGCGGCATGATCGCTCCGCCCGGGTAACCGAAAACGACCTCGACGCCTTCGTCGGCGAGGACGTCGAGAACGAGTTGTGCGCCGGTTGCGTCGGCGGACTCAGGCACGGTGGGCTCCCTTGTAAAGTGACGAAGCCCCCCGCCGGTTCGGCGGAGGGCTTCGCATTATCGACTTCGTCGTCTCGCGAAAGCTACCGGCGCCGAACCACTGGTTGGCGAATAAGGCTAACGACGACGAGAAGAAGTGCGGAAAACATCTGCTCAGTTTTTACCTTGCGGCCAACCGTAAGTCAACCGCTGGGCCAAAGAAACAAATTTTCATTCGCATCGCGAAAACGCCCCGGCGCCGTCGACGCGCTCTTGACGGCGCCCGCGCGACCGTGCTAACGTCGGGCAGTATGAACGGCAGCGCGCGCCGCATGGCGCTTGCACACCTCCTTAGCGGCACGCCCCCTGCGTAGTCGCTAGCGCCGTCTGCTCCGCACTCATGGAGGGGCCGCCGCGAAAGCGACGGCCCCTCCATTCGTTTAAGGGATGGTCTCGCCCATGGCCTCGATGCCGATCCACAAATATCGCCCCTACAGACCCGTCGCGCTGAGCGACCGCCGCTGGCCGTCGCGCGCGATCGAGCGGGCTCCTCGCTGGTGCAGCGTCGACCTTCGCGACGGGAATCAGGCGCTGATCGAACCGATGGGTCCGCAACGCAAGCGGCGCATGTTCGAGCTGTTGGTCGGCTTGGGATTCAAAGAGATCGAGGTGGGCTTCCCGGCCGCCTCGCAGCCGGATTTCGATTTCATCCGGCAGATCATCGATGAGAAGCTGATCCCGGACGACGTGGCGATCCAGGTTCTGACCCAGGCCCGGCCGGAGCTGATCGACCGGACGTTCGCCGCGATCGCCGGCGCCCGGCGGGCCATCGTGCACGTCTACAACTCGACCTCGACCGTGCAGCGGCGGGTCGTCTTCGGGCTCGACATGCCCGGCATCATCGACATCGCGACCTCGGCGGTGCGCCGCATCAAGGCGCTGGCCGCCGAGATTCCCGAGACCGAGGTGATCCTGGAGTACTCCGCCGAGAGTTTTACCGGTACCGAACTCGAGTTCGCGCACGACATTTGCCAGGCGGTCGTGGACGTTTGGGACCCGACTCCCGAGCGCAAGATCATCCTGAACCTGCCGGCGACGGTCGAGATGTCGACGCCCAACACCTACGCCGACCTGATCGAGTGGTTCGATCGCAACCTCCCGCGGCGAGACTCGGTGGTGCTTTCCATCCATCCGCACAACGACCGCGGCACCGCGGTCGCAGCGGCGGAACTCGCGGTCATGGCGGGCGCCGACCGCGTCGAAGGAACGCTCTTCGGCAACGGCGAGCGCACGGGCAACGTCGACATCGTCACCGTGGCGCTGAATCTGTTCTCGCAAGGCGTCGACCCCGAGCTCGACCTCTCGAACGTCCCCGAGATCGTCCGCACGGTCGAGTACTGTAACCAGCTGCCCGTGCACCAGCGCCACCCGTACGGGGGCGAACTCGTGTTCACGGCCTTTTCAGGCTCGCACCAGGACGCGATCAAGAAGGGGCTGGCGGCGCGCGAAGCCGACGGCGACGTCGTGTGGGACATCCCGTACCTGCCGGTCGACCCGAACGATCTGGGCCGCGAGTACGAGGCCGTCATCCGGATCAACAGCCAGTCCGGCAAGGGCGGCGTCGCGTACATTCTGCACCACGATTACGGCTTCGCGCTGCCGCGCGAGATGCAGGTCGATTTCAGCAAGACGATCCAGGCCCTGACGGAAGCTAGCGGCTCCGAAATCGAACCTGAGGCGATCCTCGCGGCCTTCGAGCGCGAGTATCTGCCGAGCGGACCGCTGCAACTGGTCGATTACCATTCGGCCGACGATGGGAACGGCCGCGTCACGCTCGAGGCGTCGCTGGACGACGGCGGCGGCGTGCGCACCCTGTGGGGCTCGGGCAACGGCCCGATCGACGCCTTCGTCGACGCGCTGCGCCGCGATCTGGTCGTCGAACTGACCGTACGCAACTACACGGAGCATGCGATCGGCTGCGGTGCCGACGCAGCCGCGGTTGCCTACCTCGAAGTCGAAACCGCGGGCCGCGTGCACTACGGTGCGGGCCGCGACCGCAGCATCGTGACCGCCTCGCTGCGGGCGGTGCTCTCCAGCCTCAACCGCGCGATCCGGCTGGACAACTTGCGCTGTTCGGGCTTGCGGGGCGCGCACGAAGAAGGACCCCATGCCGCGCTCTCTGTTTGAGAAGGTTTGGGACGCGCACGTCGTCGAGTGGCTGCCCGGCGAAAATGCCCTGGTCTTCATCGACCGCATCGTCGCGCACGAGATAACGACGCCGCAGGGGGCGCTCGAGATCGAACGGCACCACGGCGATAGGCTGTTCGATCCCGCCCGGATCGTGGCGATCAACGACCACGTCTCGCCGGCCAAGGACTCCGAGACCGCGATCCAGGCCAAGGTGCTGCGCGACTGGGCCAAGCGCCACGGCATCGTACTCTACGACGTCGGTCGCAACGGGATCTGTCACGTCGTGGCGCCCGAGCGCGGCCACGTCGAGCCGGGCATGACGCTCGCGTGCGGCGATAGCCACACCTGCACGCTCGGCGCGTTCGGCGCGTTCGCGCTCGGCGTCGGCTCGACGGCCCAGGGCGGCGCCATGCTGGCGGGATGTCTGGTCCTGGGGCGCCCGAAGGTGATGCGGGTGACGCTGAACGGCCGCCTGGGCCACGGCGCGACCGCGAAGGATCTGGCGCTCCACGTCATCGCCACCCTCGGCTTCAAGGGCGGCACCGGGTTCGTGCTCGAGTACGCGGGCGACGGGCTCGCCACGCTCTCGATGGACGAACGGATGACGCTCTGCAACATGGCGATCGAAGCCGGCGCGACCACCGGCATGTGTCCGCCCGACGAGACGACGTTTTCGTATCTGCGCGGACGCGAGAACCAGCCCACCGGCGACGCGTTCGAGGCCAAGGTCGACGGGTGGCGCACGCTCGTCGCCGATCCGGGCGCGGTCTACGACGCCGAGCTGACGATCGACGTCGAGGCGCTGCGGCCGATGATCTCCTGGGGTACCAATCCCGGCGAATCGGTGCCGATTGACGGTGTCGTGCCCGCCGGCGCGGCGGAAGCGTCGCTGCGCTACATGGACCTGGCGCCCGGCGTTCCGCTGCGGTCGCTCGCGATCGATCAGGCCTTCATCGGTTCGTGTACGAACTCGCGGCTCTCCGACTTGCGCGCCGCCGCCGAGGTGCTGCGCGGGCGGACGGTCAGCGTGCCGACGATCGTGACGCCGGGTTCGCAGGCCGTCAAGCGCGCCGCCGAGCGCGAAGGCCTGCACGACGTCTTTCAGGATGCCGGGGCGCTGTGGACGCATTCGTCCTGCGGCCCGTGCTTGGGGATGTCGATGGGCGTGCTAGCGCCGGGCGCACGCTGCGTCTCGTCGACCAATCGGAACTTCCCGGGTCGCATGGGCGCGGGCGGCCGCGTCCATCTGGCGTCGCCCGCCGTGGTGGCGGCCAGCGCCGTGCTCGGGCGGATCGCGTCACCTGACGAACTCGCGCCGGCCGAAGTCGCGGGAGCGGTGCGCTGATGCACGCCGTTTCGGGTACCGTCTTGCCGCTGGATCGCGCCCATGTCGATACCGACCAGATCATCCCGGCGCACCACCTGACCGGCATCGAGAAAACGGGCCTCGGCAAGCACCTGTTCACCGGCATGACCGGCGGGCCGGAGCTGCTGGCCGCGTACCCGGATGCCTCGATCGTCGTGACGCGCGAGAATTTCGGCTGCGGAAGCTCGCGCGAGCACGCGGCCTGGTCGCTGCTGGACCGCGGCTTCCGCGCCGTGGTCGCGCCGAGCTTCGCGCGCATCTTCTTCGAGAACGCTTACAACAACGGCGTCGCGCCGGTCGTCGTCGAGGCCTCCGCGATCGACGAGCTGCTGGGCGCGCCGTCGCTGCACGTCGATCTCGTGCGCGAGGTCGTGGTCCTTCCCGGCGGAACGGAGATCGGCTTTACGCTCGACCCGTTGCGCAAAGAGTTCCTGCTCTCCGGCGGGTACATGGCCTTTCTCGCGGGCAAGGTCGATGCGGTCCGGGCGTGGCTCGCGGCGCGCCCGCAGCCGGGCGTTCGCTAGCCCAGCAGCGGATCTCGACGTAAGCAGGGAGCCCGGCCCTGCAACCGCCGGAGGCTGCTTGGCGCCAACAGCTTCTTCGTAGCGGCGGGTATTGTAACGGCGGTGCTGAATTCCGCGTGGGCTCAACCGGGCCGCGTGGCAGACCCAAACGCACGAGGAGGTCGATGGTGAAGCAACTGATCTCGTTTGCCGCCCTCGCGCTCGTAGGGATGGCGGCTCAGGCTGCAAACTCGCAGCCCGCCGGCGCGGCCGTCTCGACGGTCGGAGCCGGGGTAAAGGTGTACGATTGGCTGATCGGTACGTGGTCGTGCAGCACCTGCACGAAATCGTCCGGTACGACTAGCTAACCGACTGCCGGAGGTCGCGAACGGGGTCTGTCCCAACAGCGCCTTGGTTCAGTGGGCCTGTGCCGATTCCAAAAAAGCGACGCGTCGTCTCGGGAGCACGGCAGGCCTACGTCGCAGGGTTCGGTGCGGGCAGCGCGGCGTGCGCGGCGCCGTTGGTTTCGGGGACTTCGCGAAGGACGATCGGGGTTTGCGGAACGGGATAGCCGGCGGCCGTGAACACCTCGACGATCGTGCGGTTCGTATCGAACCAAACCTGCCAATAGGAATTGGTGTGGGTGTAGGGGCGCACGGCCAGCAGCGGTCCTTCCGGGGTGAAGTTGAGGATCTCGACGTCGGGCGGCGGATTCGCGACGACGTTGGGGATCGCGGCGACCGCGGGACGCAGGCGCGCGACGGCATCGAGCGGGTCGACCCCGTTCGCGATCTTGGCCGTGCAATCGACGCGGCGGAACGCTAGAGTGCTGTAGTTTTGGATCGTTCCGGCGAAGATCGTGCCGTTGGCGACGATCGTCTCGACGTTGTCCGGCGTTACGATCTTCGTGAAGAAGAGACCCACTTCGCGGACGGTTCCGGTTACCGTTCCGGCGGTCACGAAGTCGCCGATCTTGAAGGGCCGGAACACTTGCAGGAAGACGCCGGCCGCGAAGTGACCGAGCAACCCGCCCCACGCCGTGCCGATGGCCAGGCCGAGACCGGCGAAAACGGCGACGAACGACGTCGTCTGGATGCCGAACACGCCGAGGATCGCTAAGATCAGGAACAGCGTCAGGATGCCGCTGATGATCGTACCGCAATATTTCGCGACCATCTGGTCGATGCGGCCGGATCGCTCGAAGGCGTGGACCATAAAGCGCTCGGCGAGTCCGATAAGCCAGCGGCCGATGATCCAAGCAACGACCGCGCCGAGGACTTTCAGGCCGAAAGCGAGACCCTCGGTGGCGAGGAAAGCCCAGGTGGTCTGCAAGACGGACATGTACGAACCTCTCAAGGACTTGGGGAGAATCGTAGCGCGAATCGTCGGGGGGATCCGCTCTTCGGCCGTCACGTTCGCCGGAGGCTGGGCGATTGCTTGCGGCCTTAGCCGAATCTCGGTAATTGCGGGCACGCGCGCGCCGCGAAACCCGAGCCGGCTACAAGCGTACGTATGCGCAAAACGTCCCGTTGGAGTGTACCGTTGAACGTCGCTGCCCTTACGATCCTCGCCGCCGCCGCCTCAAACCCATCCGACGCGAACGCCGTCCTCGGCCTCGGCGCGATCGATCTGTACCGCAACGACTTGGCCGCTGCGCGGACCCATCTCACGAAAGCCGCCGCGCTCGATCCGGGCAACCCGCGCGTCGAAGCCCGCCTCAACACTCTGGCCGCCCGCACGCCCAACGCCGCGGATTTCCAAATCGCGATGGCCGCGGAGCGCGTCGACGTGCCCTTCCTCGCCACCGACCCGCTCCCCATCGTGCGCGCGATCGTCAGCGGCTCGTAAGCTACGCTCTTCCTCGACACCGGCGTCACCTCGATAGACCTGACCTCAGAAGCCGCTCGACGGCTCAAGGTTGCAACCCGCGCCGCCGGCCAAGGCGTCTTCGCCGGCGGCATGACCGCAGCGTTTTCGACCGGACGAATCGATACCGTCGCTTTCGACGGTCTGACCGTCAGCGGTATCGAAGGTTCGGCGCGATGGACGGCAGCAGCGTAACGCACGGCTTGTTCGTGGCACGTTTGCGTGCTAACCTGGAATGCTGATCGTTATTGCAACCAAAGCGAATAGTGATCTCACAATGCGGATTTGCTAACGCGTCGTTCTCGAAAGGCGGTTCTCTCGTGCGAGTTAACGCTTTAGCGCTTGCCGGCGCGGCGATCACCGGCTTCACCCTCGCTTTCGCCGGGGCCGCGTCGTACGCGACGACCGCGAACCCGGTTCGGCCGCCGCTCGCCTCCGCCAAAGACGCGCGTCCGGCCGCCGCGGGACGCCCGCGTTCGGGCAACGTTGCGACGCCGTCTTCGTGCGCCACAAACTATCCGACGACGTCGTTCAACGGCGTCCACGACGTCAAAGATCATGCCGGCGGCGAAGCCAGCGCCGTGCTCGGCGGTGAAAACAACGAGGCCTGCGAGTTCGTGTCCGGAATCGGAGCCGGGCAAAGCAACGGGATCGGCAACAGCGGCGATGACTCTTTTATCGGCGGCGGCGCGCTGAACGGCATCACGTCTGCCGATTCCTTTATCGGTGCCGGGATCGTAAACGCCGCTGCGGGCACGGGGTCCTTCGTCGGCGCGGGCGATTGGACGTACTTTCAGCGATTTCCGACCTCTGCGTACGGAAACATCGCCTCGGGTGCGGATTCGTTCGTCGGCGCGGGCGATCTGAACCAGGTTTCCGGCCAGGGCTCGTTCATCGGGGCGGGCGGCTCGTCGTACGCGGCCGGCGGCGCCACGGCCGCCGGAAATCAGATCGCGGGAACGGATTCGTTCGTGGGCGCGGGCGACCAGAACAACGTTGGCGCTTCGCAGGCCTTCGTGGGCGCGGGTCAGGGCAATACCATAGGCACGTCCGCGGGCGATGCGGTGATCGCCGGCGGCTTTCAAAACCTCGACGCTTCGGGCGGATTTTCGTTCATCGGCGCCGGCTCCTCGAACGTCGCCGACGCACAGCAGTCCTTCGTGGGCGCGGGCCGGAGCAACGCGCTCGCCGCCGCCGCGACGTACTCGGCAATCGTCGCCGGTTCGACCAACGACGTCGACGCGGTGGCGGGGTTCGTCGGCGGCGGCTACAAGAACGCTGTCGCCACGCACGGAACGGGCAGCGCCTTATACGGCGCGATCCTGGGCGGCTCGTTCAATACCGTCTACGGCGCCGGAGGCAGCGTCGGCGGAGGTTCGCGCAACTCGGCGAGCGGGACCTACGCGACCGTCCCGGGCGGCACGCTCAACGTCGCGGGCAACGGCAGTTTCGCCGCCGGCACGCAGGCGCGGGCCCTGCACGACGGGACGTTCGCCTGGAGCGATAACGCCGGTACGACCGCGCTGCAGTCGACCGGCAACGATCAGTTCCTGGCGCGCGCGTCGGGCGGCTATTACCTGTATTCGAACGCGACCGACACGGCCGGGGTCAAGCTCGCGGCCGGTTCGGGGACGTGGGCGTCGCTGAGCGACCGCGCGTTCAAGTCCGGCGTAGCGCCGCTGGACGACGCGGCGGTGCTGGCGAAGGTGGCGGCGCTGCCGGTGAGCGAGTGGAGCTACACCTCCGAACGCGGGGTGCGGCACGTGGGGCCGATGGCGCAGGACTTCTACGCGGCCTTCCGCGTCGGCGAAGACGACCGCCACATCACCTCGATCGACGAAGACGGCGTGGCGCTCGCCGCCATCAAAGCCCTACACGCCCAGAACGCCGGTCTGCGGATGCGCCTGGCGCGCGCCGACGCGCGCCTGGCCGCGCTCGAACGCAGAGTTGCGGCGCTCGCCACCGAGGTGTCGCGCGTTTCCCGTTAACGTTAGCCGGGGTCGCCCTCGATGCGCATCTCCAGAACTCGCGTCCCGCGCAAATACGCGGCCTGATTTCCGCCGTGCTGCTTGGCGTAGTACATCGCCTTGTCGGCACGGCGGATCAGTTCGGTTGCCTCACCGATCGATTTCGCGGTCGCCCAGCCGACGCTCACCGTCTCCGAGACCGTCGCGTCGCCCAGCCGGAAGGGGGCTTCAAAGCCCTGCACGATGCGCTCGGCGAGGGTCGCCGCGGCCGAGGACGGACAGTTATTGCAAATGACGACGAACTCGTCGCCGCCGAAGCGCGCGACGATGTCGCCCGGGCGTACGAGCGACGTCAGGCGCTCGGCGACGCCCACCAAGAGCTCGTCGCCGGCTTCGTGCCCGAGGTTGTCGTTCACCGCTTTGAAACGGTCGAGGTCGATATAGATCGCGGCGCAGTCCGCCTCTTCGTGCGCGAGCCGGTCGAGTTCGGAATCGACGACCCGGCGGTTGGCGAGCCCGGTCAAGGCATCTTGGCTCGCAAGCCGCGCGAGCTCGGCCTGCGCGAGCACGAGTTCGGCCGCCGTGAGATGTTCGCGGATGATCCCGGCGGCGTTGCGATCGGCCTCCGTCCACGGCTTGGCGCGGCCGCGCACTTCCTCTCGCCACAGGGCGAACGAATTGCGCGGTCGCAGCCGCCCGGCCGGATCGGTCACGGTCGCCTTGCTCGGATCGCCCGCCCACGCGATCGAGGCTTTCTCTTCGTTGCGGAACCAAGCGACGAAACTGTTGCCGCCCTCGAGCGCCGGCGCGAACAAGACGCCGCACGCAGGCTCCGCATCGATCGACCCGAGCGCGGGCCAATCCCGGACGATGTTCTCTGACGCCGCGATCGCGCGGCCGTACCGCCCCTCGATTTCGCGGACGATGAGGCCGACTTGATTTGCCGAGGGACTCTCGCCGAACGTCCGGATCGTGCCGTCCGGACCGCAGACCGCGAAACCGTCCGCAGCGACGGCATCGAGAAGCGTGACGGAGCCTCCGGCGAGCGCCTCGGTGACGTCCCTACCTCGGACCAGCCGGGCGACGAGCGTCGCCACAGCGTCGCGGGAAGCTTCGCGGGCTCGCAGGGCCTCGACTTCGGTCACTCCGGCGAGGAGCGACGATGCGAGTATCCCGAGAAAGTCGCAGCGGATGCGCGTCAGCAGCGGACACGGTTGCGCGACGCTGTTGTGGGCGACGAGCATGCCCCAGAGTTCCCCTTCTTTCACGAGCGACATCACGACCGACGAGCGGACGCCCATGTTTCGCAGGTACTCGAGGTGGACGGGCGAGGGGCTGCGCAGGAACGCTCCGGAAAGGTCGAGCGGCAGTCCGGTGCCGGGCATCTCGCGCGGCACGAGGGGCGACGCTGCGGCGTCGACGTCGGAGATGTAGCGCATGGACTGCGCCAGATACAGCTGGCGTGCCTGGAGCGGAATGTCGCTTGCCGGATAGCGCTGGCCGAGATACGGCTCGAGTTGCTCGGAACGGTATTCGGAGATGACTTCGCCCGAGCCGTCTTCGAGGAACCGGTAGACCATCGTCCGGTCGTAGGATGTCAGGCGACGGAGTTCGGCGGCGACCAGATCGCACAAGTCGGCAACGCTCCGGGCACCGCACATGAGCGCGAACGTCTGCCGCGTTTCGAACAGCACGGGGGTCGAACTGTGCCATAGCAACGATGTGGAGGCCGGGGGGACGGGCTCGAGCTCCAGGATCGTGTACGCGCCGTTGTTGTGGACCAATCCTGCGAAGTCGCAGGGCGATCCGTGAACGTCGATCGTTACCCGAAAAGGAGTTGGCCGCGCCTCGCCGTCCGCGGGCTGCGCGGCGGCCGGTGCGTGCAACGGGGGCGCGACGTCGCCGATCGCGCGACCCAGCGCTTCGTCGACCCTGCGTCCCAGGTGGGTTTCGACGCTCGCGCTCACGGCCTTGACGACGGTCGACGCGGGGTCGAGAGCGAACAGGACGCCTTGGGACTGCACCGTTCCGGGAATCCTGATCGGCTCCCGATCGCACTCCGAAAGCTCGACGTTCGCTTCGTCGCTCGGGGCGGCGCGTTCCGTCATGCGCGCCGTCCGTCCATCTCTTTCGAGACGTGTTCGAGGAACGTCTCGAATGTCAGGCACGCCGCGGCCACGATCCGGTCCGATGCAACGGCGGTCGTGCCGGCTTCACGCGAGAGCGCTGCGATGAAATCGCGCCAGCGAGGGCCTATCTGCGTACCGTAGGAGCTATAGAAAGCGAACGCTCGGTCAGCGCCGGCGAGCACGGCGTGAATGCGCGGGCCGACGACCGCGCCGCCGAGCGTTGCGCCCTCGACGACGTAAAGCGCTCCGAAGGCTGAGGCCAGGTCGTCGATGCCGGCGAGAGCCGCGGCCGCCGTGGGGCTCGCGGGCGGGGTGTCCGCTCCCAGGGCCGCTAAATCTGCTGCGAGGAAGTGCAGTTTGTGCCGCGCGGCCCAATCGGGCAGTGCCTGTCCGAGGCCGTCGATCGAGTCGAGCCGCGCTTCGAGCGCCTCGTAGAACGACCACAGAGTGCGCAGCAGCCGTACGTAAGCGGACTTGTCCGCGATCGACGCAGGCAGGTCCATCGTACGCTCGCACTCGCCGTGAAGCGGCTTCGTCGCCGCCCGGAGCCGGATCAGGATCTCCGGAACGCGATTTGAGCCGGCCGGCCGATCTTGACTCAGCACGTGCGCTTCTCTCGCAACCCACCGGCGCGCTCTCGGTGAACCCGCCTGAGAACCTCCCGCCGGGTCGTAGAGCGAGAAGCCGCCTGAGCTACACATTCGTCCGCGAGTTCGTATCCCGTGGGCAAACGAGTGTTTCGGCACTCGATGCGCTTTTCCAGTTTACGCGGGAGAGCCTCTCGTTTTTTGTGACGGCCGGTTACGCACGCTTGCCGTCTATTGGTCGTCGGCCGGCGTCTCCGGCTGGTGCCGGAAGTACTCGATCGAATACGCCCGGCGGGGATGCGCTAGCGCCTGCGAACGCGGGATCGGCGCGATCGTCGCGCCCGGCGTCGGGTTGTAGAGATCCGCAAGAGCGTCGGTGCCCACGTCTTGCGCACCGAGGTTGCCGAGCGAGAAATTCTGCTCGATGAAGCCGATGATCGATCCGAACGAGCGCACGGTATGTGAGACGCCCGGCCGCGCGTTCGCCGCGATGAAGATCAACGGGACTCGCATGCCGAGCACGCTGCCTTGATATGCGCCGTAGGGCGCGGGCAGCGGGCCGAGCGTCTTCGGCGGGGAAACGTGGTCGTACCAAGCGCCCGAATCGTCCCACGTTACGACGATCGCGGTATTGCCGTAGTACGCCGGGTCTTGCGCGATCGTTTCGTAGATCTCGGCGACCCAATACGGCCCGTCCGCGGTGGTCGCGATTCCCGCGTGATCCGAGGCGTTTCCGTTTGGCGTTATCCACGAAACCGCCGGCAGCTTGCCGGCCGCGACGTCGTCGAAGAAAGAGTTGCGCAGGACGACCTTCTGCTGATACTCGGGCGAGTCGTAGATATGCTTGACCGCTGCAAACGAATTCACTAAGCCGTCCCAATACGTCTCCAGTTGAGACGGCTCGGGATTCTGGCCCGTATAGTATCTCCACGAGACGCCCTTCGCATCGAGCAGATCGGCGATCGTGGGATAGCTGAAGCACGGCGAGACGTACGAGCCGTTGAATAATTCAACGGTATCCGTTGCCGGTTCGGGGCATCCCCACGGTGCCTTCGTCGGGTCCAGCGGATCGTCGGCCGGTCCGAGCCCCGCTACGAGAAATTCGTGGCCCGGAAACGACGGCGAGAGGGCGGAGCTGAACATGTGGTCCGACAGCGAGTACGTCGTCGCGAGCTGCACGTACGGGTGGATCTCTCCGGCCGGGAGGTACGCGTACGCGTAGGTCTGCGGATTCGGGACGCTCGGCGTGTACGACGTTTCCCGGTCGAAGCCGTTCATCAGCCCGCCGTGCCACTCTCGTACGAGGCTCGCATGCGCGTGGTCGGGATCGGAGCTGTCGAAGCTTTGCACGTGCAACGGAACGCGCCCGCAGGTGGTGACGTTCGTTGGAATCGTACACTGCGAGTTGTATCCGAACTGGATGACGTCGGTACCGGCGATTCCCGCTCCGGCGAACACGTTATCGAAGGAGCGATTCTCCTGAATGACGACGATCACGTGCGCGTATGCCCCGGATGGCGGCGGAAACGGTGTGCTGGGCGTCGAGGATACGGAGGAACAGCCGGCCATTCCAAGCGCGAACGCCAAGACGGCGGAACAGCGATGCCACATGACACGATTCCTTCCAGATACTTCGCTAAGCGCTTCGGGGTCGTTCCGCCTGCTGCTCCGACCGGCCTTCCCTCCGTAAAATCGGCGACGCTCAATTGCTTGACCGCCACACGATTCAACCGGAACCGTCTCGGCGGCCGTACCGTGGGCTCGGTCCGCTACGACCCACGTGCGGCGCGTCCGAGGCGCCGTTCGCGCCGTCGAGGCCGCCCGTAGCAGGCGCGAAGAGCACTCGCCGCGCAAGGCCCCGTGAGGCGGAGCGTGAACGCCCCATCCATGGTCGCTTTTGCATCGGCTGCACTCACTATGGAACGGGCCGCGCCGCGTTGGGACGCAATCGTCATCGGTTCGGGAGCGGGCGGCCTGGCGTGCGCGGCGGCCTTGGCGAAGCTGAAGCGGCGCGTCCTCGTCCTCGAGCAGCAGCACGCGCTCGGGGGCTCGATGAATTCGTTCTCGCGCAACGGCTACACGTGGGACGTGGGGCTTCATTACCTCAGCGAACTCGGGACCGGTTTGGACGCGGCGGGAACCCTCGCATGGCTCTGCGACGGGCCGGTCGAGTCGTTCGCGTTCGGAGAGACGTACGATTACGTTCACCTTCCGGACGGCTTCGAGATCGGGTTCGTGCGGCCGGAAGCGCTCTTGAAGAAGAACCTCAAAGCTCGCTTTCCGAATTCCCGGAAGCAGATCGACGCGTACTTCCGCATGCTGAAGCCTGCGTCGAACGCGTTTTCGGCGTCGTTCATCCTGCGCGGGCTTCCCGGCCCGCTCAAGCCCTTCTACGGCGCGTTCCACCGGCGGGCGATCAAACGGTGGTGCGGCGTCACCGTTGCGGACATGCTCGAGCGCACGATCGACGACCCGCGGTTGCGCGCGGTGCTCGGAGCGCAGTGGTGCGACTACGGCGCTCCTCCCGAAGCTGCCAGCTTCGGGATGCAGGCCAAGGTCACGCGCAGCTTCTCGCGGGGCGCGTTCTACCCGGTCGGCGGCGCGGGCGTGCTCTCGGATCGCATGCTGCGGGTCGTCGAACGTGCCGGCGGCCGCGCGATGGTCGACGCGCGGGTTGAGGAAATCCTCGTCGACCGCAAGACGGCGGTCGGCGTGAGAACCGCCGACGGCCGGATGTATCACGCGACGCGCGTCATCTCGGATGCGGGCGTCCTGAACACGGTCGGCCATTTGCTCCCCGCAAAATTCCGGGACGCAAAATGGGCGAAGGAACTGCTCTCGTTCGCCCCCTCGCACAGCGCCGTCGTGTTGCACCTGGGATTCGAGGGCGATATCGCGGCGCACGGGGCGAGCGTCTGCAACCACTGGTTCTTCGAGACGTGGGATCAGAACGCGAATTTATGGCGAGACCCTTTCGGGCCGGGGGACGCGCCGATGATGTTCGTCTCGTTCTCGACGCTGCACGATCCGACGCACCAACCCGGACCGAACTCCAGGCACGCCGCCGATATCATCGTGATGACGAGCGCCGACGCGTTCATGGCCTTCATGGGCACGCGCGACGCGGCCGCCGAGCGCGACTACCGCCAAAAGAAGACCGTACTGGAAGAGAAACTGCTCGCGCAGTTCGCGCGTTACTTTCCGAAGCTGGCGCCGCTGATCGCGTATTACGATCTCTCGACGCCGGCCACGGTCGCTTCGTACTCGGGCGCTCAGCGGGGCGCGATCTACGGCATCGAGGTCACGCCGCGTCGCTTCTTATCGCGAAACCTCGGCCCGCGTACGCCCATTCGCGGGCTCTATCTGGCCGGACAAGACGTCGTGACGCCGGGCGTCTTTCCAGCGGTCGTAGGCGGAATGATGGCGGCGGGCGCGATCGATCCGCGCGCTCTGGCGCACCTCCCGATCAAAGTCGCGCTGGGTCTCTCGTAAGAGACCCAGCGCGACGTCTTGCGCTACTTCGCGAAATGGAAGGCCGGAAGCGACTCGAGTTCTTGCTTCGTGGCGCCCGGTAGGGTGACTTTCCCGTTTAAGCCCTTGAACTTGTTCTCGGGCACCGCGACGTCTTTCTGTCCGAGACCCAAGAAGCCGCCGACTGCGACGATAACGTAGGAAACGTACGCGTTCGGCGTGACCACGAAATCTTTCACGGTGCCGATTTTCGTCTTGGCGTCGCTGTAGACCGGGGCTCCGAGAAGCTTCGACGCGCGATAGCCGACCGCGACGAAGTTCAGTTCGGTGACGGAGACGCCGAGCACCGAGCCGCCGGCAACCGGGGCCTTGGTCGCCGTCGTCGTCTGCGCGAAACTCGGAGCGGCAACCATCGCGAAGCCGAAGACGAGCGTCGCGAGAAATCCGGTAATTCTCATTGATGTGTACTCCTGACGAGAGAAGAATGCAGTCTGCGCGGATCGGTTCGCCGGCCGGGCGAAAAAAACCGCAGACTTGGGATGGTTCGACGGCGTACCAGCGCTTCCCGGGCAGCTGCTTCTAGTGCCTCGCCCGCTCCAATCCCGCGACGCGCGAGGCGAGTTCTGCTACCTCCCGTCGCAGTTCGTTGTTATCCGCCGCGAGGCGCACGTTCTGGGCGTGCAGGGCTTTGATCGCGGCCAGCGCCACGCCGTCCTCGTCGATCGAGGTGATGTGGCGGTCGTCTTCGCCGACGCGGAAGGCCGCGTAGAAGTCCTGCGCCATCGGCCCCACGTGCCGCACCCCGCGTTCGGACGTGTAGCTCCACTCGCTCACCGGCAGCGCCGCCACCTTCGCCAGCACCGCCGCGTCGTCCAGCGGCGCCACGTCGGACTTGAACGCGCGGTCGCTCAGCGACGCCCACGTCCCCGAACCGGCCGCGAGCTTGACCCCGGCCGTGTCGGTCGCGTTCGAATACAGGTAATAGCCGCCCGACGCGCGCGCCAGGAACTGATCGTTGCCGGTCGACTGCAGCGCGGTCGTACCGGCGTTATCGCTCCAGGCGAACGTCCCGTCGTGTAGGGCCCGGGCCTGCGTGCCGGCGGCGAAACTGCCGTTGCCCGCGACGTTGAGCGTGCCGCCCGGGACGGTCGCGTAGGTTCCGCTCGCCGAGTTGCGCGAACCTCCGCCGACGCTGCCTCCGGCGCCGTAGACGGTATTGAACGAGCCGCCCAAGATCGCGCCGTATAAGGCGCTGCCCGTTCCGTGCGTGGCGACCACGTTCTTGTAGCCGCCGCCGACGAACCCCGCTACCGCGTCGACGTCGTTGGTCGAACCGGCGACGATTGCCGAGTACGTCGCAGCGGCGGCGATCGTGTTGCTTTGGCCCGCGCCCACGAAGGCCCGTTGCGCGCCGACGTTGTTTTGGTCGCCCGCGCCCACGAACGAATCGGCGCCCGCGATTTGGTTTCCGGCGGCCGTGGCGCCGGTAGTCGCATAGATGGAGCCGCCCGCCCCGATGAACGAGCCTTCACCGGAGACCTGGTTCAGATCGCCTGCGCCCACGAATGAGTCCCAAGCCTGCGCGATGTTTCCGTCAGAGGGCGAGCGGTTTCCGCGAACGGTTTGAGCGCTGAAGTACGATACGTCGCCCGCGCCCACGAAGGACCCCGTGCCCGCAGCGTCGTTGAGGACCCCGGCGCCGATAAAGGATTCGTCAGACGTGATACCGTTCAGCTCGCCGCTGCCGATAAAGGAGGCTACGGCGTTGCCGTCGATCCCGTTGACGTTTCCGGCTCCGATGCCTGAGTCCATGCCGCAGGCCTCGTTGCTGTCACCGCCGAGCACGGCGCTGGCGTAGCCGCCGGCGTGATCTTGCACTCCGTGGACGCCGTTGAACGACGTCGTTGGATAATTGGTGGCGCACGGGGACGGTGTCGCAAGGTCTCCCCGGCGTTGCAGCCGTTGCCGCGCGCCGAGCGACTGCGCGCTTTGCACGGAGACGGCCGGCGGCCGTGCCGGGTTCGCGGTCGTCGCATTCGACGACGCCCCGGCAAAGCCGATGGCCAAGCTGACGACGCCGGCGCCGGCGCCGGCGAGTGATGCGATTCGCACGAGAGAGCCGCCTTTCATGACTCGTTTCTGGATCGTTATTCGCTTGGATTGCAATGAACCACGAACTGCTACTTAGCACGCGCCTTAGCGCGTTCGGCGTGCGGAAACGTGTGTCACCTCTCCGGCAAGCACGTCGACGCGCCGTTCGAGCGCGGTCAGGCGCGCGTCGTCAAGCGCGTGCAGTTCGGACAGTCGTGCTCGCAGGTCCAGATTCTCGGCACGCAGGGCCTTGATGGCGGCGAGCGCCACGCCGTCCTCGTCGATCGAGGTGATGTGGCGGTCGTCTTCGCCGACGCGGAAGGCCGCGTAGAAGTCCTGCGCCATCGGCCCCACGTGCCGCACCCCGCGTTCGGACGTGTAGCTCCACTCGCTCACCGGCAGCGCCGCCACCTTCGCCAGCACCGCCGCGTCGTCCAGCGGCGCCACGCCGGACTTGAACGCGCGGTCGCTCAGCGACGCCCACGTCCCCGAACCGGCCGCGAGCTTGACCCCGGCCGTGTCGGTCGCGTTCGAATACAGGTAATAGCCGCCCGACGCGCGCGCCAGGAACTGATCGTTGCCGGTCGACTGCAGCGCGCTCGTACCGGCGTTATCGCTCCAGGCGAACGTCCCGTCGTGTAGGGCCCGCGCCTGCGTGCCGGCGGCGAAACTGCCGTTGCCCGCGACGTTGAGCGTACCGCCCGGGACGGTCGCGTAGGTTCCGCTCGCCGAGTTGCGCGAACCTCCGCCGACGCTGCCTCCGGCGCCGTAGACGGTATTGAACGAGCCGCCCAAGATCGCGCCGTATAAGGCGCTGCCCGTTCCGTGCGTGGCGACCACGTTCTTGTAGCCGCCGCCGACGAACCCCGCCAACGCGTCGACGTCGTTGGTCGAACCGGCGACGATTGCCGAGTACGTCGCAGCGGCGGCGATCGTGTTGCTTTGGCCCGCGCCCACGAAGGCCCGTTGCGCGCCGACGTTGTTTTGGTCGCCTGCGCCCACAAACGAATCGGCGCCCGCGATTTGGTTTCCGGCGGCCGTGGCGCCGGTAGTCGCGTACAGAACGCCGCCCGCCCCGATGAACGAACCGGGGCCGGAAACGTGGTTCAGGTCGCCCGCGCCGACGAACGAGTCGGCGCTGGAGGCGACGTTTCCGTCCCGCGCCACGGCGCCGTGCTGACCGGCGTACACCATGTCGCCCGCGCCGACGAACGACCCCTCGCCCGCGGCGTCGTTGAAGAACCCGGCGCCGACGAACGAGGCCCAAGAGCCGGTACTGTTATACTGTCCGGCGCCGATAAACGAGGCGACTGAAGCGACGTCGTTCACTGCGCCCGCACCGATGAAGGAATCGAAGCCGGTGATGCTATTCTGCTGGCCGCCGCCGATGAAAGACTCGTCGGCGCCGCCATTGTGGCCGATTCCGTTTTCGTCACCGGCTCCGATGCCGGAACTCTGGTCGCACGCCTCGTTGTGACCGCCGCCGAGCACCGCGCTGTTACCGCCGCCGGCGCGATCGGATGCTCCGGGGATGGCGGTGAACGAAGCCGTCGGATAGTTGGTGGCGCACGGAGACGGTGTCGCGGCGTCTCCCCGACGCCGCAACGGCAGTCGCGCCGCGAACGCCGGCGGGCTCCCTGCGGCGCCGGGCGCAGGCCGAACCGAGTTTGCGATCGTCGCGTTCGACGACGCGCCGGCGAACACGAGGGCTAAGCCGGCAACGCCGGCGCCGCCAAGTGATACAATTCGCACGAGAGAACTGCCTTTCATGAGCGGCGCGACGACGTAGGCCGGAGAACTCCGTGCGGGCGAGGCGCGCGGGATTTGCGCTAAATCCCCAACACCTCAGCCTACCACTCGGGCGCGGAGAGGACAAGCCGACATCAGAACGCGCACGGAGGCCGGACGCGGAAAAGCCGTTCCGGCGTCGTAATTCGTAGCGATGAGCTATCCCGTCGAGTTCGCGGATATCGAAGCGGCGGCCGGGCGGATCGCCGGTTACATCGTGCGCACGCCGGCCGTGCCCGCGACCTCGCTCTCCGAGAAGACCGGCGCGGCGATCGCGCTGAAGCTCGAGACGCGCCAGCGGACGTCGTCGTTCAAGGACCGCGGTGCCGCCAACTGCCTGTTGCAACTGACGCCCGCCGAACGCGAACGCGGCGTGATCGCGATGTCGGCGGGCAACCACGCGCAAGCGGTGGCGTATCAGGCCACCCGGCTCGGCATTCCGGCCACGATCGTTATGCCGGAGAACACGCCGTTCACGAAAGTGCGCCGCACGCAAGCGTTCGGCGCGCGTATCGTGCTTGCCGGCGAAGGCTTGGCCGAAGCCGGCGTCCGCGCTCGCGAGCTTGCGGACGAACTACAGCTGACGCTCGTCCCGCCCTACGACGACGCGCGCATCGTCGCCGGGCAAGGGACGCTCGGGCTCGAGCTGCTGCGCGACGTGCCGGAGCTCGACGTCCTGCTGGTGCCGATCGGCGGCGGCGGCCTCATTGCCGGCGTCGCGCTCGCGGCCAAGCGCCTCAAGCCGTCGCTGCAGATCGTCGGCGTGCAGACCCAGCTCTATCCGTCGTTCTATCAGGTGATGCACGGCCTGCCGGTGGAGCACGGCGGTCAGACGGTCGCCGAAGGCATCGCCGTGAAGTCCGTCGGCGAACTTCCGCTAACGATCGCGCGCGAGCTCGTCGACGACGTGGTGTTGGTTTCCGAACAGTCGCTGGAGCGCGCGATCCATCTGTTGATCGAGGAAGAGAAGCTCGTGGCCGAAGGGGCGGGCGCCGCGACGCTGGCCGCGCTGATCGACGATCTCCCGCGCTTCGCGGGTCGTAACGCCGGGCTCGTCGTGAGCGGCGGGAACATCGATACCGGACTCTTGGCTAACGTGATCTCGCGCGTGCGCTTGCGCGAGGGCCGCGTCGTGCGGATGCGGGTCGAGATCGACGATAAGCCGGGCGTGCTCGCCGAGGTCGCGCGGCTGATCGGCGAGTGCGGCGCCAACATCCTCGACGTCACGCACCAGCGGCTCTTCCACGACGTCCCCTCGAAGAACGCGGAACTCGACATCACTTTCGAGACCCGCGCGCCCGCGGACGTCGAGCGGATCGTGGAGCGGTTGCACGGGGCGCGTTATGCGACCAGCGTCCTGGAGACGACCGCCCGCTCCGTTATCTAACGTTCGCGAGCTGCTCCGCGTCGGCGCGCAATTGCACGGCCGGCGCGTCGGGTGCGTACACGAGCACGACGCGCTGCGACGCATCGATCGCGTAGATCTCGTCGCCGTGCGAGATTTCGCGCGAGCGCGAATCGACCGCCACGCCGTAGGCTTCCCAGACCGGCGCGAGCTCTGCTTGCGAGCCCGTCAAGCCGCTGATCGGCGCTCCGAACGATTCGACGTAACGCTTTACGGCCGCGGGCGTGTCGCGCGCGGGGTCGACCGTGACGAACGCGATGCGCGTGCGCGACGCATCGCCGGCCGGTAAGCCGTGATAGGCCTTCGCGAGAGAGGCGAGCGCGAGCGGGCATTCGTCGGGGCAGTGCGTGTAGCCGAAGAAGAGAAACGTCGCGCGATAGGCGGGATCGAGCACGTGCGCGGGCCGGCCGTTTTGGTCGGTCAACACCGCGTCGGCGGCCGTCTTCGGCGGTTCCAGCGGCGTCCCGAAATATGCGTGCGCGGGTTGTCCGCGGTGCCGCCAGAGCGCACCGACGCCGAGGGCGAGCGCGAGGAGGCCAAAGAGCAGCGCCAGCGCCGCGGCCAGGCGCCGAACCGGTTCGGTCACGTTGGAGAGAAGGCCGGTGCCGGCTTGACGTTCCGGAAGGTGAGGATCGCGAAGGCGGCCGCGACGCAAAGCAGTCCCGAAATCTCGAAGGCCGGCGTATACGAATCGGTCAGCGTGCGAATCGTGCCGGCCGCAAACGCGATCGTGCCCGCGCCGAGCTGATGCGCGGCCGCGACCCAGCCGTACACGACCGGACCCTCCTCGAGCCCGAACGCCTGCGTGGCCAGCCGGACGGTGGGCGGAACGGTCGCGATCCAGTCGAGCCCGTAGAAAACAGCGAAGAACGAGAGGCTCGCGAACGACGCATCGAGCGCCACCGGCAAGAATACCAGCGAAATCCCGCGCAGGCCGTAGTACGCGAACAGCAGGACGCGGTTGTCGACGCGGTCGGAGAGCCAGCCCGACGCCGTGGTGCCGACCAGGTCGAAGATCCCCATCGCGGCCAGAAACGTCGCGGCCTTGACCTCCGGGATGCCGTGGTCGCCGCAAGCCGGGATGAAGTGCGTGCCGATCAGGCCGTTCGTGCTCGCGCCGCAGATGAAGAACGTGCCGCACAAGATCCAGAACGCTCGCGATCGCGAACCGCGCGCGAGCGCCCCGAACGCGATGGCGAAGGCGTGGCGCCGCTCGGGTGCGTGCGCTACGGCCTCCGTGGCGCCGTACGGCAGAAGACCCACATCGCGTGGGCGGTCGCGAATGAAGAGCGCCGCCGGCACGAGCGCGAGCGCCGCGGCCGCAGCGACGGTCCAGGTCACCTGGCGCCAGCCCAGCGACTGTGCGACGTTCGCGAGCAAGGGGAGGAAGATCAGCTGGCCCGTCGCGGTCGCGGCCATTAAGGCGCCGGTGACGAGCCCGCGCTGCCGGTAGAACCAGCGGTTGGCGACCGCCGCCGCCATGACGAACGCGATCAAGCCCGTGCCGATGCCGACCAGCACGCCCCAGCTCAGGATCAGCTGCCACGGTTGGCGCGAGAAGCCCGCCAGCAGGACCGCGAGCGACACGATCGTGAGCCCGGAGAGCATCGTGCGCCGCAGGCCGAGCGTCGCGATCAGGCCGCCCGCGAAGGGTCCGACGAGGCCGTACAGCGCGAGGTTCAGGCCCGCCGCCGCGGAGACGGTCTGCGCCGTCCAGCCGAGGTCGCGTTCGATCGGCTGGATCAAGACGCCCGGCGTGGCGCGCACCCCGGCGCCGATCAACAGCACGAAGAAGGTCGCGGCCGCGACGATCCAGGCGTAGTTCAGATTTCCCAGACGAACGGGCGGGCGGAGCGTCATCGACGCCCCTCTTCGCTAGGGAGCGTACCTCCCCCGTATCAGCAGCGAGCCGAAAAGGAGCCCTCAGCCGGTCGGCACCAAGAGCCCGCCATGTCTATTCCGCGGT
>CAWBES010000007.1:0-344776 GCA_963787965.1 uncultured Alphaproteobacteria bacterium | reverse complement strand
CTCCCGCAGGGAAGTGCGCGTATGGCGTAGGCTTCTGTCGCATCGATACGTGGATCGCCGGAGTATCGCTCAACTCCGACGGGGCGACTATTTCGCGGGCACGGACGCAATTCGGCACGCTCACCGCGTACAAAAGCGATCCCGAGATGGTCCGCACGATGCTCGCGATCCTAGGCAAGAAACTGTGAGTCTGACGAGCGTATAGCATCGCATGGGCTTCGGGAACGACGACCATCCAAAGCGCAACCCGGCTGGACGCTGATTCCGGAATGAAGAACGACCCCGGCGCACCGGACGTCCAAGCGTCTTTCGTACCGGTACCGACGCGGCGCACGAGGGCATTGCGGACGTTTCTGCCCTGGCAGATCTTGCGTTTCATCGCGATCGACGTGAGGATGCTCCGGATGATCTTCATGTCGCGCGAGTGAACGCAGGTTTCACGATGGGTTTAGTAGCTGGCCGAGTCGCAATTGCAGAATCAAGAAGCAAGGCTTATGATGCCGGCATGCCGTTAACGCTCGTTCAGCTCGACACGTTCCGCCGACTCGCTGCCCTGCGCAACTTCAGCCGAGTGGCGGAGGAACTCCACGTCACGCAACCGGCGGTCAGCCAGCACGTCAAGGCGCTGCAAGACCACTTCAGCGTGCAGCTGATCGATATCGTGAAACGGCGGCCGGTCTTCACCGATGCCGGAGTGTTCCTCGCCGAGCGAGCCGCGCAGATTCTCGTGAACGCCGAAGCGCTCGAGCGCGACATGCGCGAATTCTCAAAGCTTCAGAATGGGACGCTGCGCTTCGGCGCGACCGTCACGATCGGAACGTACGTAGTCCCCGGTCTGGTCGCGGCGTTCGCGCGCCGCTATCCCCGCCTCGGCATCGACGTCGTCGTGGCGAACACCGAAGCGATCGTTCAACGGGTCCGGGACACCGAGATCGGCCTCGCGCTGGTCGAAGGGCCGGCCGAAGGGGAGGATCTGGAAATCGTCCCCTTTGCGGACGACGAACTGATCCTGATCGTGCCCAAGTCGGGACACGCGCTATCGAAGCGCCGCTCGGTTCAGCCGCGCGAACTCGCGAACGTCGCGTTCATCAGCCGCGAGCCGGGTTCGGGCACCCGACAGCTCGCGCTGCACGCGCTGCAGCAAGCCGGCGTAGCGCCGCGTATCGCTCTCGAGCTCCCGAGCGGCGAGGGCCTCGTGCGCGCGGTCGAGGCCGGACTGGGCGTCGCGATCGTTCCCCGGATCGTGGTCGATGCGCACGCGGATCGATCGCGGCTTCGCGTCGTCCGGATCGATGCGGTCGTTCTCAGACGAGCGTTCAAGTTCGTTCGGCTGCGATCGCTCACGCCCGCTCCGGCCGCAAAAGCGTTCACCGAAATCGTCCTGCGCCAGTCCGCGCGCAAAGGAGGAAAGCCGAGTGCGGCGGCCGGCACCGTGCTGCCGCGACGTCTCGCGCGATGACGGGCGCGCGCGGCGAGTGGTGGGTCGTCGTTCAGGGCGTTTTGCTCGCGCTGCTGGCGCTCGCTCCCGGCGCCCCGTTTCGCTTGCTCTCGGTCGGAGCGGCAGTCACGCTTGCGGGTTGCGCGCTCGCGTCGGCGGGCGCGCTCGCTCTGGGACCGTCGCTGACGGTGTTGCCGGCCCCGGCCGAGCGCGCGCACGAAGTGTACGGTGGGATTTACGGGCTTCTGCGGCATCCGATGTATGCCGGCGTCCTGCTCGCCGCCTTCGGTTTTTCGCTGGCGACCGCAAGCCCGGCGCGGTTTGCGATCGCCGTCGTGCTCGCGCTCTTCTTCGATCGCAAGGCTCGGCGCGAAGAAGCCTGGCTGTGCGAGCGCTATCCGGGCTACGAAGCCTACCGCTCGCGCGTAAAGCGCTTCGTTCCCGGGATCTATTAGCACGTGGACCGCCGAGCTTCCGCGCGACCGGCGGCTTTCGGCTGGCCCAACGCGTCTTGGGAACGCCGTTCATCGAGGCGGGGTGAGGCTCTCCGGCGGCGCTTATCGAAGGCAGCTCGTCGAGCCAGCGCAGCATCAGCTCTTCGTAGAGCACGCCGAAGCGTAGCGTCAGCGCGGGCGTCGGCGCGAGCGGCTCCACCTCCGGCAGCATGGCGCGATACGTGGCCAGCTGCCGTGCGTGCGCGTCGCGAGCCTGCTGCAAGAAGCGCTCGCGCGCGGCCGGCTCGACGTCGTCGGCGAAGAACACGAAGAGCAGGAGCGAGTTGCGGATCAGTTCGCCGGTCGGACCCTTGCCGAGCCATTCCTCGAACGCGACGCGGCCGCGCGGCGTCAGCCGGTAGTCGCGCCGCTGCCGCGAGCCCGTCTTCGCGACCTCGACATACCCCGCATCCTCCAGCCAACGGAGCTCGCGGTAGATCTGGGAGCGGGTCACGTTCCAGAAATTCCCGACCGACTGCTCGATGCGGGCTGCGAGTTCGTAACCGCTGGCGTCGCCGTACCGCAGGAAGCCGAGCAGCGATGCCGCGGTCGCATTCGGCGCCTCCTCGGGATCTCCGATGTTTGTAATAGGCCACATTGTATGATAGATTTTAGACTATCTACGGGCACTGCACAAGTTCGCGGTGCCGCACGCGGGGCCGCCGCGCCGGGAGACGACCGGGGAGGGCCGAGACTGCCATGACGGGTCAACCCTATAAGCACAGCTCGATCGCGGACGAGTACGACGCGATCGTCGTCGGCTCGGGGATGGGCGGGCTCAGCGCCGCTGCGATGCTGGCGAAGCATGCAGGCGCGCGCGTCCTCGTACTGGAGCGGCATTTCACCGCCGGCGGCTTCACGCACGTCTTCCATCGCCCCGGCGGCTACGAGTGGGACGTCGGGGTCCACTATGTCGGGCGCGTCAACCGGCCGGGAAGCCCGGAGCGGGCCGCGTTCGATCACGTGACCGAAGGACGGCTGGACTGGAATCCGCTGCCCGACGTGTTCGATCGCGTTCGTATCGGCAGCCTCGCGTTCGACTTCGCGGCCGGAACCGAACGCTTCCGCGACGACCTGCAGCGGCGCTTTCCCGCCGAACGCGACGCGATCGACAAATACCTTGCGGCCTTGCTCGCCGTCACGCGGGCGAGCGGTTCCTTCTGGGCCGAAAAGGCCATGCCCGCGCCGCTCGCGCGGCTGGCCGGTCCGCTCATGCGCGGTCCGTTCTTGCAGTACGCGCGCCGAACGACGGCGGAGGTCGTCGGCGAGCTGACCGGCAACCGCGAGCTGCGGGCGGTTCTGACCGCGCAGTGGGGAGATTACGGGCTCCCGCCGGGTCAGAGCAGCTTCGCGATTCACGCCATCGTCATGCATAGCTACCTCGAAGGCGCGGGCTACCCGGTCGGCGGAGCCGCGAGCATCGCCGCCGCGATCGCCCCCACGATCGAGCGGGCGGGCGGCGCGATCGTGCTCTCGGCGGACGTCGAGGAGATCCTCGTCGAACGCGGCCGGGCCACCGGCGTGCGGATCGCGGGCGGCCGCGAAGTACGTGCCCGGACGGTCGTCAGCGATGCCGGCGCCGCCCTTACGTTCGGTACGCTGCTTCCGCCGGCGACGGCGGCCGAGTTTCACCTGCTCGACGACCTTCGCGGGCTCGAGTCGTCGATGTCGCACCTGTGCCTCTACGTCGGAATGAATGGGCCGGCCAGCGGCGGGGACGTCGTCGGAAGCAACCTCTGGGTCCATCCGAGCCTCGACTTCGACGCGAACCTCGCGCGCGCGGTCGCCGACCCCGGCGCCCCGTTCCCGCTGCTGTTCGTCTCCTTCCCGTCGGCGAAGGACCCGACGTTCGCGACCCGCTACCCCGGCCGCGCGACCGCCGAGATCGTCGTGCCCGCGCCGTTTTCATGGTTCGAGCGCTGGTCCGGCACGCGCTGGAAACGTCGCGGCGCCGCGTACGATGCGTTCAAAGCGGAGCTGACGGAACGGATGCTCGCCGAGTTCGCCGTGTACGCGCCCGAGGCGAGCCGGCGCGTGACCTATACCGAACTCTCGACGCCGCTGTCGACCCTGCACTTTACGGGCGCGCCGCGCGGCTCGATCTACGCGGCGAACCCCACGCCCGCGCGCTTCGAGTCGCGTGCGATGGGGCCGCGCACGCCGCTGCGCGGTCTCTACCTCACCGGCACCGACGCGTGCACGCTGGGCGTCGCGGGCGCGCTGTTCGGAGGGATCCTGGCCGCGTCGGCCATCCTCGGGCGCAACCTGAACGCCGAGGCAACGCGGCCCGTTGCGTTGACCTGAACCGTGCCCCTGCGGGTGCTTCGCGCCGACCCAGGTAGTTCCCAAGTTAGCGTGCTATCCGTCGTATATACGCGCTACGTGGAGGTCGGATGGGTTCGATCGGTCGCTGCGAGGTTCTCTGCTCTCTCGCGCTCGGCGCAGTCGCCCTCACGGGATGCGGCGCGGGGAAGGCGTCCGGGCCCGGGGCGATACCGAGCGTCGCGGGGCCTTCCAGCGGGACGATTCCGACGACTGCCGCTGCCGGCAACGTGTCGCACGTGGTGGTGATCGTTCAGGAAAACCGCAGCTTCGATAACTTGTTCTACGGCTATCCGGGCGCCGACACCGCGACCTCCGGGAGGACGAGCCGCGGCACGACCGTCCAACTGCACGCGGTGTCCATTACGGAAGACTACGATCTTTCCCACGAACTGGCCGATTACGTGGCGTCGTACGATTCGGGCGCCATGGACGGGTTCGATCGCGGGACGACGGGCCCGATCGGCGGCGTGGGCGGCGTCCCCGGCGTACCCCCATACCCGCAGTACGCCTATGTCGATCCGGCGCAAACGGCGACCTATCGTTCGCTCGCGGCTGCGTACGTGTTGGCCGACCGTTTCTTCCCGTCCCAAGTGGACTCGAGCTTCACCGCGCACCAGTATCTGATCGCCGCGCAGGCCGGCGGAACCGTCGATAACCCGTTACAGGGGATTCCATGGGGCTGCGATTCGGCTCCGGGCAATCTCGTTCCGACCTTGCTTCCCAACCGTACCGAAGGTCCCGGCGTCGTGCCGTGCTTCACCTACGCGACGCTTGGCGACGAGCTCGACGCGGCCGGACAATCGTGGCGTTACTACGCGCCCGCCATTGGCGGTGACGTCGGGGAAATCTGGTCCGGCTACGACGCCGTCAAGGGGATTCGGTACGGCCCGGACTGGCCGGCCGACGTACTCTCTCCGCAAACGCGCGTGTTGACCGATATCGCGGCGGGGAAACTTGCGGCCGTTACGTGGGTGGTGCCGGACCTGGTCGATTCGGATCATCCGGCGTCGGGTTCGACGTCGGGGCCGGACTGGGTCGCGAGCATCGTCAACGCCGTCGGAACGAGTCCGTACTGGAAGTCGACCGCGATCGTGGTGTTCTGGGACGACTGGGGCGGCTGGTACGACCACGTGGCGCCGCCGCAGGTCGGGCCGGGCGGACTCGGTTTCCGAACGCCCGCGCTGGTCATCTCGCCCTACGCGAAGCGCGGCTACGTTTCGCACGTGCAATACGAAACCGGCAGCGTCGATCGGCTGATCGAAGGCGTGTTCCGCATCAAGACCCTCGCCGCCGCGGATGCGCGCGCCGCCGATCTCGACGACTGTTTCGATTTCAAACAGTCGCCGCGGTCGTTCTCCGCTTTCGTGCTACGCCGGCCCGTGCAGGAGTTGCTGCGGCGCCCGCCCTCGCGTCTGCCGCCCGATTCGGACTGAACGTCTACATAGCGTCGCGCGCCTTCGCGGCGCTATACGGTAGCGAACCCGTTGCGCTGCCGGCTGGCCTCCTCTTGAGCTTTGAACTGGTTGAAGCGTGGCAGGAACTTGTCCCAATCGATCGAGTGGGCGTCGATTTCCGGCCCGTCGATGCAGGCGTGCTTGCGCACGAGCTTGCCGTCGATCGTGACCGGCACCATGCAGGCTCCGCACATGCCGGTCGCATCGACCATGATGGAGTTGAGGCTCGCGATCGTGTGGACGCCGAAGCCCTTCGTGAGATCGCTGACCGCTCGCATCATCAGCGGCGGACCGATGGTCACGACTTCGGCGATCGTGCGCCCCTCGCCGCGCTGCGATTTCTTCAGGAGTTCCTCGAGCGGCACCGTGACGAAGCCCTTGATGCCGAACCGGCCGTCGTTGGTCGTATAGATCACGTCGAGCAGGTCGGGGTACTCGGCCTGCAGCTTGCCGATCCGCTGGTCGCGCTTGGTCCAGAACAGGAGGTGCGCGGTGCGGAAGCCGGCGATCAGCGTCACGTGGTTTCCGGCCCGCAGGTGTTCGCGGGCGATCGGATATACCGGCGGCAGCCCGACCCCGCCGGCGGTGAACACGACGGTCTCGTCCTTCCCGTAGCGCCGGATCACGCTCGGCATGCCCAGCGGTCCCGCGATGCCGGCGAATGCTTCGCCGGTCTGCATGTTGTTGATGGCCATCGAACTGCTGCCCAGGCCCTGGACGACCAGGCCGATCGTGCCCGCGTCGACGTCCCAATCGGCCAGAGTGAGCGGAATCAGTTCGCCGCGGTCCCAGCCGAGCACGCGCACGAACTGGCCCGCCTTCGCGGCCTTCGCGATCAGCGGCGAATGGACGGTGAACTCGACGATTCCGTCCGCCAGATCGACCTTCTCGACGATCGTCTGGCGCGCTTGGCCGAGCGCCGTGTAACGCTCGGCGCTCGCGACCAGCAACTTGACTTCGCCGGGCGTGAACGGAACGTGCGCGGCGATCTCGCGCGCCGCGGCCTGGCCGTCGCCGGCCGCGCGGATGGCGGTCGAGCCGCCGCGCGCGGCGTCGCCGCCGGTGAACACGCCGGTGACCGAGGTCTCTTGCGAGCCTGGCTTGACTTCGATCGTGCCCCAGCGGCTGGTCTTGAGGCCCGGCTCGGCGTCCTTGATGATCGGATTGGGCGTGTTGCCCAGCGCCATGATCACGAGGTCGACCGGAATCAACTCGGTTTCACCGGTGACGACCGGACTGCGCCGGCCCGACGCATCGGGCGCGCCTAGCTCCATGATGTCGAGCACGGCGTGCGACACGGTGTGGTTCTTTCCATCGCCCACGAACTCGCGCGGCGCGCGTAGAACCTTGACTTGGATGCCTTCCTCGAGCGCGTGGTGCAGTTCTTCGCGCCGGACCGGCATCTCATCCATCGTGCGGCGGTAGACGATCGTCACGTTGCCGCCCAGCCGCAGCGCCGTTCGCGATGCGTCCATCGCCGTGTTGCCGGCGCCGATCACGATCACGTTCTTGCCCTGCGTGTAGGGCAACGGCGTTTCGTAGCCCTCGACGTGGCCCTGCATCAGGTTCACGCGGGTCAGGAATTCGTTGGCCGACATGATGCCCAGCAGATGCTCGCCCGGCACGTTCATGAAGCGCGGCAGGCCCGCCCCGGTGCCGACGAAGATCTTCCAGAAGCCGGCGCGCTTGAGGTCCTCGATCGTCGCGGTCTTTCCGACCACGAAATTATTGACGAACTTGCCGCCCAACGCCTCGATCTTCTCAACCACGTCGTCGATCAGCTCGTTCGGAAGGCGGAACTCGGGGATACCGTAGCGCAGCACGCCGCCGCGCTCGTGAAACGCCTCGAAAACGGTGACCGGAAAACCCTCGCGCAGCAACAGGTAGGCGTTGATCAGCCCGGCCGGTCCCGAGCCGACGACCGCGATCGGCGGCTTGTGCGCGCGCGCCCACGGGTTGACGAACGTATCGAGGTGGCCGTTGGACTTGCCGGCGTTCGCGAGCTTGTCGCTCTGCGGCAGATACCACTCGAGCTGGCCGATCTCGATCGGCCGCTCGGTGTGGGTGCACACGCCTTGGCACTGCAGCTCTTGCGGACAGACGCGCCCGGTCACGTTGGGAAGCGGGTTGCAGTCCTTGATCAGCTCCAGCGCCTGCTGGAACTTGCCGGAACCCAGCAGTTCGAGCATCTCGGGGATGTGGATTTTGACCGGGCAGCCGCCGTCATTTTCCGGCTTGCCTTCGACGCACACCCCGACTTCGCACGGACGGTCCTCGCATTGCTTATCGCGCAAGGCCTCGAGCCACACGAACAGCTCGACCTCACGCGCGCTGTACCCGAGGCCCATGTATCCGAGGTAGCCCTGATTGACCAACCCGAAATCCTTGGCCCGTTCCTGCGGCGGCCGGATGTAGGGCGCGATGCTGTTGTGCGACGGCCAGCCTTCGGAGAGGCCTTTGAACATCGGGTACCGGTCGCCGAGGTAGTGATCGATCGCACGCACGAACACGCGCTTGAGCTTGAGCGGAAGGTTCCAGATGAAACGCATCAGCACGGCGCTCATGTCGTCGTCGCGCAGGAGCAGCTTCCAGAGCGTGGTCGTGAACGATTCGGTAAGTTCGCCCTGTTGGAACTCCCACGCGATCGCGTTCGTGCCTTCGGCGATGAAGGTCTGGCGGAACGAACGCGGGTGCTGCGCCAGGCGCCGCTGCAGGACGGAGAGCTGCTTCTGAAAGAGCTCGACGCCCTCGCTGTGCTCGAGTTCTTCGAGCTTGTGTTTGGTCGATTGGATCTCGCCGGAGGCGACGATGTAGCGGCGCAGATCCTCGCGGTCGCTCAACGTCGGCGGCTCGAAGTGGATCGGGGAGTGCCCGGCCGATTCCTTCATCGGATGATCTCGGCGTCGCAGTCGGCGGCGATGCGCGATGCTCGCTTGATCAAGTCCGGCGTGATCTCGATGCGCTCGAGCACGCCGGGGATCACGCGCGCGACTTCCTTCGTCACGCCGCCGGCGACGATCTTCGTCTTCTCGAAGAGCTCGCCGAGGTTCTGATAGCAGGTCTTGCAATTCGTGCAATTGATCATGTCGGCTTCGGCGATCGAGACCAGCGGCTCGCCCGCCCCGTTGCTTCCGGCGCGACCGTTGCCGTTGTTGCTGGGGACGACCGGGATCGGAATCGTTGCGAGGGCGGGTTCGGCGGGGCTCGGCGCGCCCGATACGGCCGCCAACTCGGACATTGCGCGGGCGATCGAATCGATCGAGAACTCGCGCTCCTTGGTCGACTCCGAGTAGCGGTGCTGCCAGGCTTCGAGTTCGGCCAGGTGGTCGCTCTGCAACCGGTCGACGTGCAGGCCGGCGAGATACTGGAGCGTCACCCAGTTACGGCGCCGTTCGGAAACCAGATCGACGACCGCGGACGAGACCGCCAGCCGGACGAGCCGGCGCGAGTCATCCGTCGTCCAGACGAACGGCGTCTTGCCGTAACGGTCATCCGCGCTCAGCTCGACGTACTCGTGCACCGGCACGGCGTGCGCCTCGCTTTGCAACGGGCCGAAGTGTTTCTTGAACCGGCCTTCACGCAACGCGAAATCGGCGGGCGTGAGCGGCGTATCGAGCAGTTTGGTGGCGCCGTCCGCGTCGACGTATTCGAGCGTCGTCGTCGTCCAGGCGCGGTCGACGTCGGGGTTGCCCTCGAGCGAGAAGCGTTCGTGCAGCGTGTTTCCGCCGCGCGGGTCGTGCACGAAGACGGGGCTCATGCGGCTGTCCACGGCCAGGCGCGCGCGCCGGTTCGCGGCGTCGTCGCCGATGCCGTGTTCGGCTTGGCACGGCGTGTAGACGTCGAGCACCGCCGGGGAGCCGTTGTAGGTCAGGAACTCGACGGCGTTCTTGAGGAAGTGGTTCTGGATCGCGGTGGCGGTTTGCACGACCAGCACGTGCGGGTGGAAGGCGGCGATGAGGCCGAGTTCCTTGCGCGCTTCCTGTTTGCCGCTGCTCGCCGCGCCGAAGCGCGAGAGATCGGAGTCTTGCGCCGGGAAGCTCGCCGTCGACGCTTGGCCGCCGGTGTTGGAATACGCGCCGGTGTTGAGAACGACGACTTTGACCGGCGTGTCGGTCGTGAGCAAGCGCGAGAGCGCGCCGAAACCGATGTCGTAGGTCGCGCCGTCGCCGCCGATGCTCAAGACCGCGGGCATCAGAGCCCGTTCTTCTTCGGAGAAGTGCTGCCACCCGAAGAACGTGAAGAACTTGTCGTGGATCTCGGGATTGTAGTGGTCTTCGAGATCGAGCTTCGCGAGCCGCAGCGCGCGGAAGTCGTCGGCCGCGGCGGCGCTGAGGCCCTCGAAAACGCCCTTAGCGACCGCCGGAGCGTCCTGGAAGAGGCTGTTGACCCACGGCGAGTTGTACGGGTTCGAGGGGAACGTCGACGCGTACACGCTGCTGCAACCGGTCGCGTTCACGATCGCGGCGCCGGCCGGGCCGTTGCCGCTGGGGCCGCCTTCGAACAGGTAGAGGCGCTTCTCGAGCGTCGCGAGCGTGCGCACCATCCGCGCGCGCCGGCGCGGATCGCGATCGTCGTGCTCGATCCGCTCGAGCTTGGCGCTCAAGCGGCCGATCAGCGCGGTCAGGTCTTGGATGTGTTCCTTCCGGTGCTTTTCCGCAATTGCTTGGTTCGCGGAGGTGAGAAGCCGGATCGCGGTCACTTCGCCGCATCCGCGGCATGCGCCGTGACCGCCGGTCATCGCGTAATAACTGGCGCGGTCGAGCAGCAGCCGTTTCGTGTCGCCGTCGGGCTTGGTGGAGTTTTCGAAGAAACGCGCCGGCGTGTTCGGCAGCGAACCCATGAACGCGAACCGCTCTTGGAGTATCCCGCCGAACTCGACGTCCTGCTTGCGCGGAACGAGCGCGCCCGGTCCGCAGACCTCCACGCACTCGAGGCAGCCGCTGCACTTCCAGGGATCGATGGCGGCGGCGAAGAGGCCGCCGGTTCCGGCGGACGATTTTTCCATCGCATCGAAGAACGGCCGCGTCTTGGCGACCGGGTAGATCGCGAGCGCGTCGGCCAGCCTGCCGAGATTCCGGCGCAGCATCACGTCGTCGGTGGCGATCGATTCGGCAGCCTGCGCGACGATCTGAGCGAACGGCGTCGAGTCCTTGCTCGGAAGTTGGCGGTACGCTTCGCGCACGGCCTTGGTCAGCGGGAAGATGTGCGCGCGGAGCAGTTGCTTCTGCTGTTCGGTCGCGTCGAGCGTCTTGATCGCCGCCAGCAGCAGATCGTGGATCTCGTGCACGGCGTTGGGTATTGCCGCGTCCGGACAGACCAGCGTGCACTCCATGCAGCCCGTACACAGGCTCGCGATGAACTCGGGGGCGGTCAGCCGGAAGAGACCCTTGTCCTTCGTCGAGGCGCAGCCCGGCGGCATGAACATTCCCGTGCCGGGAATGACGGGCGCTTCGCCGACGGAGCCGTCCTTGAAGCGGCTTGCGACGACGTCGTCGTAGTAGCCGGGATCGAAGAGACCGCAGGCCGTCGCGGTGGCGGCGGGCTTGACCATCGAGGCGAAGAGCGAGTCGAGCCGGATCACGTCGTCGCTCTCGACGAGCTTGAAGGACGGATCGTCGTAATCGACCTTGCGCGTGGCTTCGAGGCCTTCGCGAATGACCGACATGTTGCTCTCGGCCACGACGCGGCCTTTGGATCCGAACTTCTTCGTGATCTGCTGGCGGATCTTGGCGAGGATCGCTTCCTCCGAAGCGTCGGCCACGACGCGGTCGACGTGGCCGCAGACCGCGCCGATGAACGCGACGCCCATCATGCGCACTTCGAGCTCGGGCGTGGGCGCGTGTTTTTTCGCGACCGCAAACGCGTCGACGATGAAGAAGCGGATGCGCTTTTCGCGGATCGTACGCCGCGCGTGCGCGGGCAGCGCCTTCCATACCTCGAGCGGCTCGTGGCTCGACTGCAAGATGAAGGTGCCTTCGGGCGCGAGGCCGGCCAGCGGGTTCGTGTGGCTGAACACCTTGTGATCGGGCGACGCGACGATCTCGATCTCTTCGAGTTCGGCGTTCGTGATCTTAACGGGCTCCGGGCTCAGCGTGATGTAGAAGTTGGTCGGCGCGCCGCTCTTCTCCGAGCCGTACTTCGGCGCCGACTTCGAGTGCAGCGAGAGCGCGCCGGCGAGAATATCGGTCAGCAGTTTTCCGGTCGCTACCGTGCCGTAGCCGCCGACCGAGTGGAAGCGGATGCGGAAGGCCGCGTCGGGCAGGAGGTGCGGATTCGGTTCGGTGCGCAGCGCCATCAGCTGCGTTTCCGGATAGGCCGCGCGCAAGCGATCCTGGAGTTCGGCGATGCGCGGCGTCGGCTCGTCTTCGAAGAACTGCGAGCCCAGGTACACGAACGGCGCGCTCTGCTCGCTCTCCATGTTCTTGCAGGCGGCAATCAGGTGGCGCGGCTGGAGATCGTGCGCGCCCAGGCCGAAGACGGCGGTCGTGATGCGGGGTAGCCGGTCGATCGGCGGGATCCCCGCGTGCCGGACGGAGTCGGCGTTTTCCCGGGCCTTGAAGAGCGCATGCGTGACGAGATTGGTCAGCGTCGTCACGTCCGAGCGTTCGAGGACGGTGACCGCGCGCTTACCGGCCAGCGCCGCGACGACGTCCGCTTCGGGGAACGGTTGCAGCAGCTTGATCGAAACGACGCCGACCTTCTTGCCCTGCGAACGCAGGTATTCGGCCACCGCCTCCGCGTCATCGGTGACGGAGCCGAGGCCCAGCAACACGTCCTCGGCGTCGTCGCACAAGAACGTCTGCACGGGCGAGTACGAGCGCCCGGTGAGCTGGCCGTACTCCAGCATCGCCTCCCGCACGAAGCGCGGGACTTCGCTCGCGAAGTGCGTGCGGTGGTCCACGACGCCGGCTTGGTAATCGGCTTGGTTCTGGACGCCGCCGGTCAGGCCCGGATTGTGCACGTCGACGAGCGCGGGCACGCGCTGGCGCGTTCCCTTTTCGTGGGCGTTGATCCACTGGCGGCGCCACTGGTCGCGCAGTTCCTCGGGGATCCACGCGATCGTGCTCGCGACGAGTTGACCCTCGTTATCGCACTCGATCTCCGCGCTCACGCCGTCCAGGTACGCGGTGAGCCGCGCCAGATCGCCCGGCGGGATGTCGCCTTCGCGCCGCGCCAAGTAGGTCTTGAGCTGGAACACGCGCCCCTTGGCGCCGAAGAGCATCGCTTGAGCCACGGTCGGCGCGGGGATGCGGCCTTCGGGATCGCCCAGGAACTCCCGGAGCAATTCGGGTTCGGGCATCAGCGCTTCGCAGAGCATGTGGCTGGTCGCAAAGCCGTCCATCACGTTCGCGACGGGAACGAGCGAGAGCGCGCTCACCTTGTAGGCGATGGCGGCGAGATCGGCCGCTTCCTGCGGATTGCTGGCGAACAGGATCGTGTAACCCGACGGCAACAGCGCGTACACGTCGTCGTGGCCGGCCATCACGTTGAGCGAATGCCTGGAGACCGCGCGCGCGGCAACGTGCAGCACGAAGCCGCCGGCCTTCTTGCCGACGGTGACGTAGTGCGACTCGAGGCCGTAGAGGATGCCTTGGCTCGACGACGCGTTCGAGATGTACTTGCCGCCGGTGAGCGCCGCGCCGAGCGCGCCGCTCTGTGCCGAGTGCTCGCCTTCGGGCTCAAAGAAGAACGGGTGCTTGCCCCATACGTTGCACCCACCCGTTGCCCGGAACGCCTCGTAGATCTCGGAGATCTCCGTCGAAGGCGTGATCGGATACCCGATCACGCCTCCGCAGACGTGCGACATCACGTGCGCGACCGCACCGTTGCCGTGGATCACCGATTCGATGCCGGGGTATTTCGTATTAATCGTTGCTGCCATTTGCCTATTGTTGCGGCGGAGAGTACACAAGCACCGCGGCACGCCAGGTTGCCCGCGGTGCGTTAACCTTATCGTATTGCAAAGCTCACTTACGTGCAAGTTGCTTTCATACACCCTCTCGGCTTACGAAAATTCGCGACACGAAAGGGCGTGTTAGGCGTACTTAATTATCGCGTTCGCTGCGGTTAAGAAGCGGGCGCGCGGCCTATTCGATGATAAGCGCTTCGCGTGGAGCGCGTACGAACGCGGCGAGCATGGCCGCGCGCACGGCGTCGAGGTTCGTGCCGTCCCACTTCACCACGTTGGGATGGGCGAAGCCCCGATTGTACGCGGTGACCGGCATGATTCCGAGACCTCGCGGCCGGTGCCGCAGCCAGGCCACCATATACTGCGGAAAGTCGTCGTAGAGCAGGGCTCCGTACACCAGGCCTTTGTCCATCGTGATGTGGATGGCCGCGCCGCTCAGTTCGGGTTGCGCCCGGCACCATTCGAATTTCTCTTTCCACGCCGCCGCGTGCGAGGAGGGTCCCTTGGTCAGGATATTCACGGCGTACCCGATGTCGCGGGCCAGCGCGACGACCGTGAATCCCATCTCGATCCGCGGCAGGTTGGCCCACCAGCTCGGCGTCGATTTGACGAAGCGCATGCGCTCTTCGAGATAGGGGTATTCATCTTCCAGGTCGTGCAGGTTGTCCGTGTCCAGAATGACGGGTTCGCAGGGCGCCCGCATCGCGCTCAGGTCGCGCCGCATGGCGGCATCGTAGTCGGCGATGCTGCCGTCCATGTCGAAGAGCGCGATCGGCGCGGGACGCGCCGTCTTCGCACGATCCTGGCCGGCCACATCGAGATTCATTCCTGAGCGATTCCTTCCGACACTCCGTTCGCTCGAAGCGAGCGAAATGACTCCACGGGATCCAGCTCCGGCAAGAGCGATTAGGCATGCGTCCGGCGGCGGGCGCTCCTGCGGCGACCTTGGTATTTAGCTCTTCTTGCAGGTCTCCTCATACGACGAGGGTGAGCTCGAGCTGCCGTCGCCGGCCCGCAGCGTGTACTCACGCTCGCTCTGCTTCGTCAGAACCGCATAGCCGAGGGGCGAACCGTCGGAGTTGAACGAATCCGTGAACTCCACGGAACTACCCGACCAGCCGAGCGACGTAGCCGAATACGAGCCGCCGTCGGTCGTCAGCGCGGTCGCTACCCATTTACCCGTCTTGGCATCGTGCGTGAGGTAGCGGGTCACGTGCTCGCTCTTCGCGACGATCCAGTACCCGCTTGGATCGGCGGCGGCCGTGAAGGCATGGGTCTTTCCGGTCCCGGCGCCTTCGGTGTCTTTGGTTGTGGAGCAGGACCAGGTGCCCACGAGAAACGCGAAGCTCGAGAAATCCGGTTTGTCGGGCGGGGCCGCGTGCGCCGCAACCGGCGCGAGGAGCCCAAGCGAAAGAACGAAGGGTGCGATGCGCATGTGTTTCTCTCCTATTCGTGTGCGACCGGATCGTCGAGCGAAGCCCCCGTCCGGGCTGCGGGTATCGTACCGTTTGGCCGTACGGCCGGCGTGCCGCGCCGGCGCGGTGCCCGGCGGCACGCTCAGTCCGTGCGCTCGGAATGCGACGCGATGCGCGCGCCGATGAAGTCCGCGACGTCGCGGGCGCCCACGACGTAAATCCGTACGCCGGAGGCGACTTCCTGGACGGAGCCGCGCCACTCGCGCGCGGCGGGATCGTCACCGCCCTGCACCCACATGCGAACGACGAAGACGAGCTGGTCCGGCCGAGTCTTCATGTCGCCGAGCGTAGCAGTGCGTCGTACCGCCGACGTGCGAAGGCGGGCCGCCCGCGTGCGGTCAGCCGGCGCCGGCGATCTGCCGGTTCAACTCCATGGCGAGAAACGCCGAGCGGGTCGGTTCGTCCGCGATTTTGGCGGCAAATTCGCGTAGCGCCGCGCGCGCCTTTGCTGCCGCTTCGCTCGCCGGCCCGGCGGCGCCGCCTGCCGCGAGGCCGCGAGCGACCGCCCACCACGCGTAGTGCGGCCAAAATGCGCCGGCGAACGAGACCTCGCCGATGGCGGCGAGCTCCCGGGCCGTGCGCTCCGCTTCTCCGCTGCGGCCCGCGGCCGCGTACGCGAGCGTGAGGTCGGCCAGGTCGTCTGCGAAATCACGCGATTCCTGAATCGGCCGGCGTATCGCGATCCCGGCCTCCATGTGCGCGATAGCGGCGTCGAATGCGCCGAGGGCCCGTTCGGCGTTGCCGAGATTGGCGAGCGCGCCCGCCTCGAAAACCGGAAAGCCGATCTCGCGGGCCGCGACGAGCGCGGACTCGGCCAGCGCCCGGGCTGCGCCCGCGTCGCCGAGGTGCAAGTTCACGAAGCTCGCGTTCACGGAATTCGCGACAATCGTTCGCTGTTCGTGAACGGTTTCGAAATACGCGTTCGAGCGCTCGATGGAATCGAGCGCGTCTTGCGAAACGTCCCAGTCGCATGAACAGCAGCGTGCGGTTCGTGTACGTGATGGCGAGTCCGCGCTTGTGGCCCATCGAACGGTAGCCTTCCAGCGCGCGTTCGAATTCGCGCAGCGCCGTATCGATGTCGTCGAGACGGACGGCGGTCACCGCTAAACGGCCGCGCGATGCCGCTTCGGCCTCGCGATCGCCCGTCGCGACGTCGAGCGCGAGCGCGCGTTGCGTGAGATCGAAGCACTCGCGATATTCCTGGCGCAAGAGTGCCGCCGTTCCCGCGACGGCCAGAGCGCGTGCCTCGACCGCACGATCGGCAAGGCTGGCGGCCCGACCGTGCATTTGCGCGAGATACGCGCGCGACGCCGGCAGGTCGCCGGTGTTGGCCGTGAAGTCGACGAGCAGGCACAGGCAGTCGAGCTGACCGCGCAGGTCGCCGAGCCGCTCGTAGATCTCGAGCGCGGCTCGGGCCGGCGCGAGTCCCTCCGCTTGCAGGCTGCGCAGGCCCGCGTGGGTCGCGCGCTCGGCGAGGGCCTGCGCGCGCGCGCCGTCGCCGAGCCGCTCGGCCACGGCCTCCATCTCGGCGATGAGCCGCCCTTCATCGGCGGAGTCGCCGAGCGCGCGCGCCAGCAGCACACGCCGCATCAGGATCTCGAAACGGGCGCGCGGATCGTCGGCGGCCAGTTTCTCGAGCGCGTCGATGTCCTCGCGCTGACCGTCGCGATCGGCCCGCCGACCGCGCGCCTTCTCGCGCAGATCGAGCGCCGAAACCTGCAAGTCCGTCGAGGGTGCCACGTGCAGGGCGCGGCCTGCGAGCTCGATCGCGTCCCCGTAGGCATAGACTGCTACGGATTGACGCGCGGCCGTTAGGTACCAGGGAGCCGCGCGTTCGGCGTCGCCCGCGCGTTCGAAGTGCAGCGCGATGTCGCGCGGCGACGAGGCTTGCGACTCCTCGTAGCCGGCCTCGAGCACGCGAGCGATGCGCGCGTGCCGTTGCGCGCGGAAGCTCGGATCGATCCGGTCGTAGATCGCCGCGGCGATGAGGTGATGCGTGAAAGCGTAATCGTGGTTCCCGCGCGCGCTCGCCTCGCGCAAGATGCGGCCGTCGAGGAGCTCGTCGAGGCCTCGCGCCACGGCGGCGGCGGGGAGATTGGAGACGTCGCGAATCAGCGCCACGCTGCAACCGGCACCCGCGACGGCCGCGATCTCTGCGACCGCGCGCGCATTCTCGGTCAAACGGTCGACGCGGGCCGCAACGACGCGCGAGACCGAGTCTTGGGCGCCGATCTCCTCGCGTGGGTCGGCGCTTTCGAGGACGCCGTTGATCGCCTCGTTGAGGAAGAGCGCGTTGCCTTCGCTGTGCGCGTAGAGGTCGCGGACCAGCGCCTCACCGCGGCCCTGCAGCCCTTCGACCCGCGCGACGAGGTCCGCCACGTCCCCTTCACCGAGCCGTTCCAACTCGATTTCCTCGACGTTGACGAAGTTGCGCAGCGAGCGCTGCAGCGCGCGGAGCGGATGATCGACCGGCGTCTCCTCGCCGCGGCACGTGGCCACGATCAGAACCGGCACGCGCGCCGTCTCGCGCACGACGGCACCGAGCGCCTCGATGCCGGCGGAGCCGGCCCACTGCAGGTCTTCGAGAATCAAGAGCAAGGGGCGCGGTGACGCCATCGTACGCACCGCGTGCGCGAGCGCGTCGAAGACGCGCGCGCTCTCGCGTTCGGCCGTCTGACCGCCGGCGTTGGGGAAATCGGTCGCCTCGGGATCCCGTAATTCCGGCAGCAAACGGGCGAGTACGGCGCGCCTCGCGGCGCTGGGCGGCCGTGCTAGCAGCAATGGTGAGGCCGAACGCAACGCTTCGGTGATCGCCTGATACGGCATCGACTCGGGCGCGGACGTCGTGCCGGCGAAGACGCGTCCGCCCTCCGACTGCGCCGTCCGTGCAAGCTCCGCTGCCAAACGCGTCTTCCCGACCCCGGCTTCGCCCGCGATCAGCACGAACGAGCCGGCACCGTGCGCGGCCCGGCCCCAGGCCGCCCGAAGCATCGCTAGCTCGCGCTGCCGGCCCACGAAGGGCAGAATCGATATCGATTCGCGGCGTCGCGCCGGGGCGGCCGCGGAACCCGGCCGCTCGAGCGATCCCGGGACGGCCTCACTGCGCAGGATCGATTGCCGTACGGCCACGGTTTCCGGCATCGGCGCGATCGCAAGCTCGTCGCGCAGCCGCTTGGCGAACCGTTCGTATTCCGCGAGCGCGCCACCGGTGTCGCCGGACTCGTAACGGGTCGCGACCAGCGCGCGCAGGGTGTCCTCGCGCCACGGGTCGGTGGTCAGAATCCGCTTCGCGCAGGCGATCGCGGCGCCATACGCACGTTGCGCGCGGTAGCGATCGAGGGATTCGGCGAGCACGTCGAGATAACGCGTGCGCAGCCGCTCGCGCTCCGCGAGCACCCAATCGTCGTAGACATCCTCCAGCAGGTCGCCCGCGTACAGGTCGATGGCCCGAGCCTGCGTCGCCGCGCTCGCGCTCCACCGGTCGAACTCCACGACGTCCACGAACGCTCCGGCCGATTCGTTCCAGCGCAGCGCATCCGCGTCGGCCACGATCCATGGGTCGCCGTCGCGGGGCGGCAGCGCCTTCCCGGCCAGGTATACGTAGCGCCGCAGCTCCTTCAACGCTGCGCCTTCGTCGAGCTCGGGAAAGAGCGTGAACGCGAGCGACTCGCGCGACACCGGCTTCCCGCGTTGCAGGACCAGGAGCGCCAGCATCGCCAGCGTCGTCGACCGCTTCGCGAATTTCACGGGCGCGCCGGCGTGGCTCACGTTTGCACGACCGAAGAGCCGAACCTCGAGCTCGGCTCCGGCGCTTCGCGCGGGTGTAGCTCGGTCCATAGGCGGGCTACGGTTCCGGCAGCAGCGGCCTCGTTCCCGCGCGGCTTTCTATCTCGCCGTTCGCTCGAAACGAGCGAAAAGACCCCGTCGGGCGGCGCGGTGCGGCTCGTCGAAGAGGTCGCGGCCGAGGTCGTCGTCGAGCAGCAGTTCCATCTGAGCGAGCGTCGCCGATTGCTCGTCATCGATGCATCCGGCATCGTCCAGAACCTCGCCGACGAAATCGTCCAGGAGAAGATAAAAGCTCCGCCAGGTGCGGCCGGAAGGCCCTTCGCGCGTGCCGGCGCGCAGGGCGCGCTCGTAGGCTGCAACGACGCGCCGGGAGCCGCCGGCTGCGCCGGTCGCGCCGGCCAGCCGCTGCGCGCGCCGTGCGAACCGCTGCAGCGCGGCGGCCGCGTCGCCGGTCAGCTCCGCCTCCCTCGCCTCAACCACCGAACTCCACCGGTCCTCCGATGCGCGGCCGTCGCATCGCGAACACCAGCGGAGCCGCGACGGCGCAAAGTGCGGCGACCGCGTACGACGTGTCCGCGTACCCCATGATCAGCGCTTGCGAACCGACCAGTCCCTCGAGTCCGGCCAACTGCCAGTTGGCCGAAGTCCCGCCGAGATGGAGCTGGGCCAGCGTCTGGTGGCCTGCAAGAACGGACTGGTGAAACGCCGTTCGCGACTCGACCATCGTGCTCAAAACCGCAATCGAGATCGATCCGCCGAGCTGCGAGCCGAGATTGATCCACGCGCTCGCGCTGCCTCCCTCTTCTTGTGGGAGCGCTCCGAGCACGGCGACGCTGATCGGGACGAACATCATCGAGACCGCGATTCCGCTCAGAATGAGGGGTCCGCCGAAAGACCAGAACGTGGAGGCGGGCGTGGTCACGAACCCTTGCCAGACCGACGCAAACGCGGTGAGCAGGAAGCCCGCTGCGATGAAATACCGCGAGTCGTAACGATTGACGAAGGGGACGATCAGCACGGTGCAGGCGGCGATCGGCGCGGCCTTCACCAGCAGCAGCAACCCGCTGAGGGTCGCCGTGAAGCCCAGCGAGTTCTCGACGTACTGTGGCAGTACGTACAGCGTGCCCAGCAGCGCGGCACCGATGGCCAGCGCCAGCGCAAACCCCGTCGCCAGCGTCCGGTACTTGAAGATCGCGATGTCGACGAGGGGCCGGCGCGTACCGTAGAGCGACCACAGGATCAAACCGGCGATTCCCGTTGCGGCCGCGACCGCGCAGAGCACGTTGTTCGAATCCGAGAACCAGTCGTAGCGCTGGCCCTCGGAGAGCAGGTATTGGAGCGAGCCGATGCCGCCGACCAGGAGGACGAGCCCGACCCAGTCCAGCGGTGCCTCGCGCGCCGGAAACGGATCCCGCAGGACGGCGGACAGGATCGCCGCCGACGCGATGCCGGGCGCGAGGTTGATCAGGAACACCCAGTTCCACGAGAAGTTGTCGACCAGCCAACCGCCGAGCGGCGGCCCGAGCGCGGGCCCGACGATCGCGCCGAGCGCGAACAGCGCTTGGCTGAGCCCGAGCTGTTCGGCCGGAAACGTGTCGCGCAGAATCGTCTGGGCCGTCGCCAGCAGTCCCGCGCCGAACATCCCTTGCAGCACGCGAAATGCGATCAGCATCGGGATGGAGCCGGCAATGCCGCAGAGGAGCGACATCACGGTGAACCCGGCCACGCTGATCAGAAAATACCGCTTGCGGCCGAGCACGGTCTGCAGCCACGGAATGATCGGGATGACGACCACGACCGCGATGATGTAGCCGTTGATGATCCAGGTCGCTTCGTCCATGCTGGCGCCGAGGTTCCCTTGCATGGCCGGCAGCGCGACGTTGGTGATGGTCGAGTCGACGGTCGAGAGGAGGGTGGCAAGCATCGTCCCCACCACGACGAGGGTGCGCCTCGCTCCGAACTCGACCACCGAGTGTATCGCCGGTTCCGGCGTGTGAGATTCCGACACGAGGGTCCTCCGTACCGTACTGAACGGTACGGTACGTGCCGGCAAATGTCCTTTCGAGCGGAGCGATGCTCGGCCGGATTGAAGTTCACGCTTGCCAATGAACCGCACATCCGCGGGCCGCGGCGCGGACCGGCGCGCACAGATCCTGGAGGCGGCGCGGGATATCTTTCTCGAGCGGGGCTACGCGGGCGCCAGCACCGATGCGATCGTCGTGCGGAGCGGCGGTTCGAAAGAGACCGTCTACGCGCATTTCGAGAACAAGGCGGGGCTGTTTCGCGCCGTCGTCAGCAAAGAGATCGACGATCTGTTCGTCGCGATCGAGCGCCACGCCGGAGACCCGGCGGACGATTTGCTGCGCAACGTCGGCCGCTCCGTCATCAGCGTCATCTTCAGCGAGGAGGCGTTGCGGCTCGCACGGATCCTCGTGGCGGAAGGTGACCGCATCCCGGGCCTCGGCTCCCAGTTTTTCGAGGCCGGCCCGCGGCGCGTCAGGCAGTCGATCGCCGAGGCGTTGGCGGAGTTGCAACGGCGCGGTGCGCTGCCGCAGGGCGACGCGGCGGCCCTTGCCGCCACCTACCTCGATCTGCTGCTCGGGGAGTACTACATACGCGCCCTGATCGAGCCGGACTACCGCCCGAGCGCGAGCGAGCTGGACGCGCGCGCGGAGCGGGCGGCGGAAACGGTCCTCAAACTGAGCCGGCTTCAGACGTAATCGCGGAGGGTCAGGGTGACCGCACGCAGGGCGGTCGCGCCTTTGCCGAGTAGGCCGAGCCGGAGGCGGGTTCCGCTCGGGCGCTGGAAGGCCTCGCGGACGGCGCCGAGCGTCAAGGCCGCGCCCGTTACGCCGTCGAGGCTCACGACGACGTCGCCTTTGACGACGCCTGCATCCGCGGCAGGCGTTCCGGGCCGCACGGCCGCGACGACGAGTTTCCCTTGGTTTATCAGAAATATGCCGGAGCGCTCGTACCGGTCGGGTGCGGCGAACGAATCGTTGGGCTGCAGGCTCATCGTCTGGTGCGGATAGTCGAACGTTACGGTAAAGCGCTTGAGGACGCCGCCGCCGACGTTCGCCGCGATGCCGGGTGTCGCGAACGAGCCCGACGTCGCGTCGCTCAGACCGGCGATGAGGTTCGTGAGCTCGAAGCCGCCGATCTCGAGGGTCCGCAACCGGCCCAGGCGCCCAGCGTCCGCGCCGCCGACGCCGAATCCGTTGACGCCGGGCGCGGTGGCGTGCGCCGGAACGACCGAGGGGTTCGCCGCGATGAAGGGCGCCAGCAGGTCGAGCGACGAGCGGCTCCCGGTGTCGATCGTGCACTGCGCCTCGATGCGGTCGATCGCGCACGGCACTTCCGGCTGCATACCGCTAAAGAGGAAGGGCACTTTCGTCCCGACCGATGGGGCTCCCGGAAGCTCGAATGTCACCCGCTTGCGCGCGTAGTCGAAGACGGTGACGAAGCGCGCCAGGACTTCGGCGCCGATCAGTCCGTCGACCGGAGCGTTGCCGGAAACGCCGAAACCCGCGCGCACGGGCAGCACGATGAAGTCCTGGTCGCGAACCTCGGCGCCGCCGATCCGCAACGAGGCGACCTTCGCGAAGGCAAACGTCTCGGTCGTCGCGCCGACCCCGCCGGCCTGCGCGCTGCCGGTGCCGGCGACGCCGATCGCTCGAGCGACGGCCGGGTCGATCAGGTTTTGCCCGCCGGTATCGAACACGAAGCGAAACGGCCCTTTTCCGTCGAGCGTCACGTTGAGGTAGACGTGGTTGTCGATCAAGTCGAACGGCACGCTCGCCTCGCTCGCGCCGACGATCGAAAAATCGTGCACGTCGGATTCCGGTTTGCGGATCTTCGCGGCGAGGTCGGCCGGCGCGATCTCGACCGCCGTCGCCCGGAATTCGCTGGCGTTTCCCTGGCTCGAGCTCGCGCGGTTCGCAAACGGTAATTGCACGCCGGCGACCGCGCGGTAATCGGAGACCAGAGTCGTCGTGGTGACCGCGGCGGCCGTCTCGACGTAGCGGGCGGGCAGATGCGTCGCCCGGTCGATCCAAACGTCAAACGGAATCGCGCTGCCCGGCGGAGTCACGCGGACCACGTCGTAGGTACGGTTGCCGCTGGACTGCGGTGCCGAGAGCGTCACCGCGGCCCCGCCGTGGTCCGGGGTCCACAGCGCGTACGACTCCCGAAACGCCTCGTTGAGCGCGGCAGCCCGGCCTTGCTGACTTCCGTCGACCCAGACGACGCCCGTTGAATCCCGGGTCCAGGCGACCCGTCCGTCGTAGCCCGTGGCGGTCGTGAACGGGCCGATTTTCCCGTAGGCCGCAAAGGCTCCGCCGCCGGCGATATCCGTGTACGATTCCGACGTGGCGGGCAGCCCGGCCGCGGTGCCGGTCTGGGTCGCGCGAAAGGACGGAAGGTCCTTGAGGTTCCGGGCCCCCAGTGCACTTGCGGCCGCCGCGAGCACGGGGTCCGGGCTCGAACCGGTAGCCTGCTGGGCGCCTGCGGCCGAGGAGAGGCTCATGGCGATCGCGGCCAATGCCGCCGAAACGTGGCGCATGTGACCGGATACAGCCGGCCGGACGCTCGGGTTTCGAGGAATGCGGAACTAGCGGGCGGCGCGCCCCGTTTCTGACAGATCCACGAGCTTGAGACGGCGCTCGCAGTTTTCCCACTCGTTGTGGCTGCACTCGAGCCGGCGGCAGTTGAACTCGCATAGCTCGATGTCGGCGGGTACCCTGGAGAAGACGCCCCGGCTCAACCGCCCCTTCAGGGCGCGCATGGCTTCCACCAAATTCGTCATGGCTACCCCTTCGTAGATGGTCGCCTCCTGACTGTTGAAGGCATTCCGCGAGAAATCCTTTGCCAGCTACCCATTAGTAATTCGGTCTACCTAAGTCTGCCCGGTCGAGGTACGCGGAGGCGGCAGCGACGTCTTCGGGTTCGACCCAGGGAAACCGCCGGCAACGTCCCGGCCGTGGGGTCCGCGATCGCGAGGGCGAGGCGGCGTAGCCCGGCGATCGACGAGTTGTTGTTGTTGAGGATTACTCCCGGGCGCCGTTCGATCGTCGACGGGGTGACGTGCTGTGGGCGAGGCCGTACGCGCCGATGTCGGCGTTGTCGAAAGGGATGTCGATTCGCCTGCACGCGACCGGACGAGCCGTTCATGCGGCTTCGAGGCTCTTTAGGTCGCGGGCGCCGGCCATCGCGTAGCCCGGCGCCGGTGATGAGGGCGACCCGCCGCTCGAATTCGCGTTGCGAGATCCATGGCTAAACCGCGGCCGGCGGAATTGGAAGGCGCGCGATACGGGAAGAGTATTTCGTCGAGATCGACGCGCACCGCGTACCCACGTATCGCCGGGTCCTCGCCGGCATCGATGAAGATCGTGCGGACGAAGGTCGACCAGATCGTGCAGCCGGCCGGTTCGCAACGAAGCGAAACTCTTCTCGATCGCGCCATAACGCGGATGCGGCGTAAATTCTCCGACGGGGCGCATCGATCGACGCGGTACATCCGACAGCCTTCTAGGCGGTCCTAACGATTCGTCGATCGTTAGGGTCGCGTCGTCGAAGAGCGCATCGGATGTATAGTGTGCTCGTGCGAACGAGGCGCTATAGTCGAAGCACGGACATCGTTAGTCAAAATCGATAGCGAGGTAGTGTGCTCAGCGGCACGACGGCGGACATCAAAGAGCGCAGTGCCCTGCGCATCAATCCAGCGAAGACGTGTCAGCCGATCGGCGCCGTGTACGCTGCTCTCGGCATCCACGGATGCATGCCGCACAGTCACGGTTCGCAAGGATGCTGCGCGTTCCATCGCAGCCACCTGACGCGGCATTTCAAAGAACCTGTGATCGCGACGACGAGTTCCTTTACGGAAGGCTCGTCGGTCTTCGGGGGGCTCGCGAACCTCCATCAGGCGCTCGAGAATATATTCGCGGTCTACAACCCGGAAATCGTTGCGGTCCACACGACGTGTCTTTCCGAGGTGATCGGCGACGACGTTCCGACGATCATCAAGCGGGCGCGCGAGGAAGGCAAGATCGCGCGGGACGCCCGCGTCATCCATGCCAACACGCCGAGTTTCGTCGGTTCGCACATCACCGGTTGGGCCAACATGGTGACCGCGATGGTGAAATACCTCGCGGAGCCCGGGCCCGCTCCGCGCGATCGGGTCAACGTCATTCCCGGCTGGGTCGACCCGAGCGACATGCGCGAGCTCAAGCGGCTTGCCAAGGACATCGGCGTCGAGATCGTCATGTTTCCCGATACGACCGACGTGCTCGATTCGCCGCAGACGGGCGTCTACGAGATGTATCCCAAGGGCGGCGTCACGGTCGATCAGCTCGTGGGTACCGGCAACAGCAAGGCCACGATCGCGCTCGGCTATTTCGCGTCTCGCCCCGCCGCGATCGCGCTCGACGAGAAGTGCAGGGTCCCCGCAACCCTGCTCGATATTCCCATTGGGATCCGTGCGACCGACCAGTACGTCGACGCGCTGCGCACGCTCGGTTCGCGCGACGTCCCCGCCTCGATATCGCTCGAACGCGGGCGGCTGCTCGACATGATCGGCGACATGGGACAGTACTTCTACGGCAAACGCGTGGCGGTCTCGGGCGACCCCGACCACGTCATCGCGCTGACGCAATTCCTGGTCGAGCTCGACATGAAGCCGGTGTACGTGATCAGCGGGACGCCCGGGAACTATTTCGAGACGCGCGTGCGCGAGATTCTCGCCGGTCACGTGGAAAATCCGAAGGTCAAACAGGCCGGCGATCTCTTCGAGTTGCACCAGTGGATGAAGCAAGAGCCGGTCGACCTGTTGATAACGAACACGTACGGCAAGTACATCGCCCGGGCCGAGAACGTCCCGTTCGTCCGTTTCGGGTTCCCGATTCTCGACCGCGTCGGGCACCGGGTCTTCCCGACCGTCGGATATCAGGGCGCCCTGCGCCTGATCGACAAAATCGTAGACGCGCTGTTCGACAAGAAAGACCGCGAGTCACCCGAAGAGTTCGTCGAGCTGGTGATGTAGGCCGTGGCGTACCGTATCACCGAGGAATGCGTCGCCTGCGGAAGCTGCGACGACACGTGTCCGGTCGGCGCCGCTGTGCCGAGCGGCGTGCGATACCGGATCGATCCGGAAACGTGCATCGAGTGCGGTGCGTGCGAGACCGCCTGCCCGAACGGCGCCGTCGTCAGCGATTGAACGGGCAACCATGATCGACATCCTCGACGGGCGCAAAGCGCAGGTTCGCCGCAAGGGCGACGGCAAGGCACCGATCGCGTGCGGCAAGGCCAGCGTTTCGGGTTCGGTGAGTCAGCGTGCCTGCGTGTTCTGCGGTTCGCGAGTCGTTCTGTATCCGATCTCCGACGCACTCCACGTCGTGCACGGCCCGATCGGGTGCGCGGCCTACACGTGGGACATTCGCGGCGCGCTCTCGAGCGGCCCGCAACTCCACCGCAACAGCTTCTCCACCGATTTGCAAGAACTCGACGTGATCTACGGCGGCGAGAAGAAGCTGTACCAGGCACTCCTCGAGCTGATCGATATGTACGAACCGCGGGCTGCGTTCGTCTACTCGACGTGCATCGTGGGGATCATCGGCGACGACGTCGCGGCCGTTTGCAGGCGCGTCTCTGCAGAAAAGCAGATCCCCGTCCTGCCGGTCCACTCCGAAGGCTTCAAAGGGACGAAGAAGGACGGGTACCGTGCGGCCTGCGAAGCGGTGTACCACCTCGTCGGCAGCGGATCGACGGACGGCATCTCCGCGCATAGCGTCAATATCCTGGGCGACTTCAACCTCGCCGGCGAGACGTGGATCGTCCGAAACTACTACCAGCGGATGGGCGTGCAGGTCGTCTCCTGCATCACCGGCGACGCACGCGTGGACGACATCCGGCGCGCGCATGGAGCCCGCCTCAACCTCGTGCAGTGTTCGGGTTCGATGACGTATCTCGCGAAAATGATGCAACGCGATTTCGGCATCCCGCAGAAACGCGTCTCGTACTTCGGGGTCGAAGACATGTCGGCCGCGCTGTACGACGTCGCGAAGTTCTTCTCGGACGATCCCGCGATCATGGAACGTACCGAAGCGCTGGTCCGCGACGAGGTCGCGGCAATCTGGCCGAAGATCCGCGAGTACCGGGTCAAGCTCGCGGGGAAGCGGGCCGCGGTCTACGTGGGCGGGGCGTTCAAGGCGTTCTCGCTCGTGCGGGCGCTCGAGCTGCTCGGGATGCAGACCGCCGTCGTCGGCTCGCAAACGGGCGATGCGGAGGATTACGAGCAGCTTCGCGAGATGTGCGACGAAGGAACGATCATCGTCGACGACTCGAACCCGCTCGAGCTTGCCGCGTTCTGTCTCGAGAAAGACGTCGATCTGTTTATCGGCGGAGTCAAGGAACGTCCGATCGCGTACAAGCTGGGCATCGGATTCTGCGACCACAACCACGAGCGCAAGGAACCGCTGGCGGGATTCGTCGGGATGCTGAACTTCGCGCGCGAGGTGTACGCCTCGGTCGCGAGCCCGGTGTGGCAGTTCGCGCCGCGGCGCGAGGCCCGCCTGCGTTGATCGATCTCGAGGCCGAAGAACCGGGGCCCAAGCATTGCACCGCGACCCGCAACGCGTGTAAGCTGTGCACGCCGCTGGGCGCGTGTCTGGTCTTCCGCGGAGTCGAAGAGACGATTCCGTTCCTGCACGGATCGCAGGGCTGCAGCACCTACATCCGGCGCTACTTGATCAGCCATTTTCGCGAACCGATCGACATCGCGGCGTCCAATTTTTCGGAAGAGTCGGCGGTCTTCGGCGGCCGCGGGACGTTTACGGCCGGGATTGCGAACGTGGTACGCCAGTACCGCCCCAAGATGGTGGCGGTCGCGACGACCTGCTTGAGCGAGACGATCGGCGAGGACATGAACCTCATGTTCCACGAGTACCTGCGCGATCACGGGACGCCGGACCATCCGCTCCTCATCAAGGTCTCGACGCCGAGCTATCGGGGGACGCACGTGGACGGGTTCCACGACGCCGTGCGTGCCGTTGTGGAAGGTCTCGCCCGGGCGGGTTCGCGGACGGTACGGGTCAACGTGTTTCCCGGTATGCTCTCCGCTTCCGACCTGCGACTGCTGGGCGAGATCGTGGCGGATTTCGGCCTTCCGCTCACGCTGCTGCCCGACTATTCGGATTCGATGGACGGTGCCGCCTGGAGCGAATACGAGAAGCTCCAGCGCGGCGGGACGCCGATCGACGATGTCGTTGCGACCGGCGCGGCGCAGCTCTCGGTCGAGTTCGGCCGTACGCTCGCCGGAAGCGCGACCGCCGGCCGTCTGCTGGAAGAGCGTTTCGCCGTCCCGCGCCGGCTGCTCGGCATACCGATCGGGGTCCGCGAGACCGACGCTTTCTTCGAGGTGCTCGAGAGCGCGTCCGGCCGCCCGGTACCCGAGAAATACCGTGGCGAACGCGGCCGCCTCATCGACGCGATGATCGACGGGCACAAGTACGTGTTCGAGAAACGCGCGATCGTGTACGGCGAGGAAGATCTCGTCATCGGGCTCGCCTCGTTCTTGAGCGAGATCGGGATCGTTCCGGTCCTATGCGCCTCCGGCGGGAAGAGCGGACGGTTCGCCGCGAGTCTGCGAGCGGCGGTTCCCGCGCTCGACGACCGCACGGAGATTCGCGAGGGATTCGATTTCGCCGAGATCTCCGAGAGCGCGGCGTCGCTCGGGGCCGAGGTCATGCTCGGCAGCAGCAAAGGCTACGCGCTCGCGCGCAAGCTCGGCATTCCGCTCGTGCGCGTCGGGTTCCCGATCCACGACCGGGTCGGCGGACAGCGCATCCTGCACGTGGGGTATCGCGGCGCGCTGGCGCTGTTCGACTCGATCGTCAACACCCTGATGGACGTCAAACAAGCGTCGTCGCCCGTGGGATACAGTTACCTCTGATGAACGCGTTCGACTCCTCCAAGCATCCGTGCTTCAGCCGCGACGCGAGCACGAAATACGGTCGCGTTCACCTGCCGGTCGCGCCGCGCTGCAACGTGCAATGCAATTTCTGTAACCGCAAGTTCGATTGCACGAACGAGAGCCGGCCCGGCGTCACGAGCACGGTGCTCAAACCGCCTCAGGCCGTTGAGTACCTGGCGCGCGTGATCGCCCAGCGGCCGGAGATCACGGTCGTGGGGATCGCCGGTCCGGGCGATCCGTTCGCGAATCCGGACGAGACGATGCAGACGCTGCGTCTGGTGCGCGAGCGCTTCCCCTCGCTCGTCCTGTGCCTGGCGTCGAACGGCCTTGGGATCGGTCCCTATATCGAAGAATTGGCGCGGCTCGAAGTCAGTCACGTGACGATCACGATCAGCGCCGTCGACGTGAAGATCGGCGCGAAGATCTACGCGTGGATCCGCAACGGGAAAATGCCGATGCGCGGCGAGGCGGCGGCGCAGGTGATGATCGACCGACAGCTGGCGGCGATTCGCGAACTCAAGGCGCGCGGCGTCGTCGTGAAGGTCAACTCGATCGTCATCCCGGGGATCAACGAGACGCACGTTCCGGAGATCGCGCGCGTCGTCTCCGAGCTCGGTGCCGACATCCAGAACTGCATGCCGCTAGTCCCGGTCGAAGGTGCGGCGTTCGAAGCGCTTTCCGAGCCGGATCCGAAGATGATGGCTCGCCTCCGTCTGCAGACCGGACGGTATCTGCAGCAGATGACGCATTGCGGGCGCTGCCGCGCCGACGCCGTAGGACTGATCGACGAGCAGATGTCCGACGCTCAGATGGAGGCGCTCGAAGATTTCGCTCGGCGCCCTATCGATCTCGGTACGTCGCGGCCTTACGTCGCGGTCGCGTCGCGCGAAGGGGCGCTAGTCAACATGCATCTCGGCGAAACGGGCCGCTTCGTCATCTTCGGACGCGACCCCGCGACGCCGTCGGGGTTCGCGTTCGTCGAGATCCGGCGGACGCCGGAGCGCGGCGGCGGCCGCGCGCGCTGGGTCGAGCTGGCCGACATCCTTCACGACTGCCGCGCGCTGCTCGTGAACGCGGCGGGGCCGAGCCCGAAAAACGTGCTCGAGGATCGCGGGGTGCAGGTGATCGAGATGGAGGGGCTCGTCGAGGAGGGCCTTGCGGCGGTGTACGCCGGCCGGGACGTTCCCGCTTCGCTCAAGCGCCGGTTCACGGCGTGCGGCAAGGGAACGGCGTGCCGCGGTACGGGCTCGGGGTGCGCGTAGTGCCGGTTCGGCTCATCGACACGACCCTGCGCGACGGCGCCCAAGCCGCCGGCGTCGTCTTCTCGCGCGACGAGAAGATCGGGATCGCGCGAGCGCTGTCGGCGCTCGGCGTACCGGAGCTGGAAGTCGGGACGCCCGCGATGGGGCGCGACGAGATCGACGACGTCAACGCGATCGCCGAAAGCGGCGTCGCGTCGCGTCTCGAAGTGTGGTGCCGTGCGACGCGCCGGGACCTAGCGGGCGCAGCCCGCTGCCGCGTGCGCGGCGTGCACCTCTCGTGGCCGGTGTCGGCGTTGCACATGCGCGTGTGGAACAAGGATGCGGCCTGGGTTCTGCGTTCGCTGGGAGAACTCGTCGCCGAGGCGCGCGAGACGTTCGGCTACGTGTCGGTCGGCGCTCAGGACGCCTCGCGCGCCGATCCCGGCTTTCTAGCGGAATTTGCCTCCGCCGCGCGTGAGGCCGGCGCGATTCGGTTACGGCTCGCCGATACGGTCGGCGTGCTGACGCCCGGCAAGACGGAGCGCCTGGTCGAAGCGACCGCCGTCGCCGTGCCGGAACTGGCGCTTGAATTCCACGGCCACAACGACCTCGGCATGGCGACCGCGAACACGATCGCCGCGATCGAGGCCGGGGCGTGCGCGGCGAGCGTGACCGTCAACGGTTTGGGCGAACGGGCCGGCAACGCCGCGCTCGACGAAGTCGCGATGGCGCTCGCCGTCGCGTGCGGCCGCGACTGCGGGATCGACGCGCGCGGACTGGCGTCGCTCGGCCGGCTCGTCGCCCGGGCTTCCGGAAGGGCGGTACCGGACTGGAAACCCGTGACCGGCGACGCGATCTTCACGCACGAGTCGGGCGTTCACTGCGCGGGTCTGCTGCGCGATCGGGCGACGTACGAACCGTTCGCGAGCGCCGACGTCGGCTTGCGCGAGCCGACGTTCGTCCTCGGCGTGCATTCGGGCCGGGCGGCGCTCGCCGACGCTTGCCGCAGAGCCGGTGTCTCGCTCGCGGGCGCGCAATCGACCGAGCTGCTCGAACGCGTGCGCACCCTCGCGCGCCGCACGAAAGCACCGATCGGCACCGCGGCGCTCCGCGCGCTGGCGGGCGAAACGGCGTCGAGCGGCTGATGGGATTCATCGTCTGCAGCGTCGAGCCGGAAGGGGCCGGCATGGTCGTCGTGCGCCGTTTGCGCGCGCTCGAACTCGCGCGGCGCGACGGCGCTTTCGCCCGCATCCTGGGCGATATTCCGAAAGCCGAGGACGGCACGTGGTCGCTTTCGGCGGACGAACTCTTACGGCTGGCCGATCCGGCGGCGGACGCTTCGAGTGCGATCTTCTTCGATCTGACGCCGCGCGTGCCGGACCGTATCGACCTCTACGTTCTCCTGGACGTAAGCGGCCGCACGGAGGCGCTCGGCACGGACCTCCTCTTTCATTTCAAGATCGCGTGCCTGCGCCGCGGAGCGCAGACGTTTTCGAGCGGTGCGGGCGCGCTGAGAATCCCGGGCTGGGCCGGCGCCGTCGACACCTACGAACACTTGCGGATCGAGGGCGGCACGGCCGGCGGCGATTGGCTGTGGGGCGCATCGCAACAAGCCGTTTCGGCGACGAAAATTAGCGGAATCAAGCGAGAGTGAGTCGCGTTCGGTGCGACTAATTTTTAGCGATTACTTGGACCGTATGGCCTACCCTCTCACCGTCTGCATAGTGCTACGCGGCGTGCGGCAGATTAAAGTAAGAACAACGAAGCGATGCAGATAGGAGCCGCACGTGCGAAAGGTTGCGATCTACGGAAAAGGCGGGATCGGAAAATCGACCACGACCCAAAATACGGTCGCGGGTCTGGTCGAAGCCGGTAAGAAAGTCATGGTCGTCGGATGCGACCCGAAGGCCGATTCGACGCGATTGCTGCTCGGGGGGCTCGCGCAGAAGAGCGTTCTCGACACGCTGCGTGAGGAGGGCGAAGACGTCGAGCTCGACGACATCCGTAAGGAAGGTTTCTGCGGCTCGATCTGCGTCGAGTCGGGCGGTCCGGAGCCGGGCGTCGGCTGTGCCGGGCGCGGCATCATCACGTCGATCAATCTGCTCGAACAGCTCGGCGCGTACACCGACGGCGACCCGCTCGACTACGTCTTCTACGACGTCCTGGGCGACGTCGTGTGTGGTGGCTTCGCGATGCCGATCCGTGAGGGTAAGGCGGAGGAAATCTACATCGTCTGCTCCGGCGAGATGATGGCGATGTACGCCGCTAACAATATCAGCAAAGGCATTCTCAAATTCGCGCAATCCGGATCGGTCCGGCTCGGCGGACTGATCTGCAACAGCCGTAAGGTCGACAACGAGCGCGAGATGATCGAAGCGTTTGCGAAGCGGCTGGGGACGCAGATGATCTACTTCGTCCCGCGCGACAACATGGTCCAGCGTGCGGAGATCAACCGCAGGACCGTCATCGAGCACGAGCCGTCCTGCGGCCAAGCCGATCACTATCGTTCGCTCGCGAAGGCGATCGACGCAAACGACATGTTCGTGATCCCTAAGCCCCTCTCGACCGACGAGCTCGAGAGCACTCTGATGGAGTACGGACTCCTCGACGTCGCCTGAAGAAGCCGGCGGCCGCGGTCGCCTAGCTAGAGGTTCGTTTTCAAGCATGATTATGGTACAAGCCATCGTCCGTCCGGAGAAAGTCTACGCCGTGATCGGCGCCTTGCTGGATGCCGGCTACCCGGCTCTGACGAAGTACGACGTCTTCGGCCGCGGCAAACAGCGGGGCCTCAGAGTCGGCGAAGTCACGTACGACGAGCTTCCGAAGGAAGCGCTGATGATCGTGGTCACCGAGGAGGAAGCACCCTTGGTGGTCGACGTGATCGCGCGCGCCGCGCGCACGGGCGAGCGGGGCGCGTTCGGCGACGGAAAGATATTCTTGCTGCCCGTGGAGGCCTCGTACACGATCAGCACCGGAATGCGCGATGCGGAAGCCGTCGAGGCATGAAGCAGATCGTCGCGATCATCCGGCCAGCGCAGATGAACCGGACGCGAACGGCCCTCGCCGACGCGGGCTTCTCGGGGTTTACCGCGCGCAAGATCGTCGGACGGGGGCGCGGCAGCGTGGATCTGCGCGTGCTGCGCGCGGCGGAAGCCGGTCAGGAAGAGGCGATCGCGCGTTTGGGCGAGGGGCCGAGGCTGCTGCCGCGGCGGATGCTCACGATCGTGGTTCCCGACGATCGAGCCGAAGCGGCGATCGAAACGATCGTCGGCACGAACCGGACGGGCCAGCCGGGCGACGGGAAGATCTTCGTCCTCCCGGTGCGGGAAGCGATACGCATCCGCACCCGGGAGCGCGGGCACGACGCACTGACGGACCGCTAGGTACGTCGTCCACCACCTTCGTCTTCGGGGAGATCACGCTATCATGGCAACGGACGGTACCGGCAAGCCGGCGACGAGCGACGATGCGCTCGTAGCGAAGGCGAAGCTGGACTCGATGATCGAGTCCTTTCCGGTCAAGACGCGCAAGAAGCGGCTGAAGCAAATCGTCGTCAACGATCCCGAGAACCCGCCGTTCATCAGCGCGAACATGCGCAGCACCCCGGGCGTGATCACGCAGCGCGGTTGCGCGTACGCGGGCTGTAAGGGCGTCGTTCTGGGGCCGGTTCACGACGTCTTGCACATCGTCCACGGCCCGGTCGGCTGTTCGTACTACACCTGGGGAACCCGGCGAAACCTCGCGCGCTCGAAGCCGGGTGAGACGAACTACATCCAGTACTGCATGACGACCGACATGCAGGAAGAGCAGATCATCTTCGGCGGCGAGAAGAAGCTGCGCCAGGCGATTCGTGAAGCTTACGACATCTTCAAGCCCAAGGCGATCTCGGTCTACGCGACGTGTCCGGTCGGGTTGATCGGAGACGACGTGCACCAGGTCGCCCGCGAGATGAAGGCGGAGCTCGGCATCAACGTCTTCGCCTTCAGTTGCGAAGGGTACAAGGGCGTCAGCCAGTCGGCCGGCCACCACATCGCGAACAACGGCGTCTTCAAGCACATCGTGGGCCTCGACGACACGCCCGACGAGGCCGAGTTCTCGATCAACATCTTGGGCGAGTACAACATCGGCGGCGACGCCTGGGAGATCGACGAGCTGCTGCGCAAGTGCGGCATCCACGTCACCTGTACGCTCAGCGGCGACGTCAGCTACGACCAGATCGCCAAGGCGCATACGGTCCAGCTCAACGTCGTGCAGTGCCACCGTTCCATCAACTACATGGCGGAGATGATGGAGAAAAAGTACGGCATCCCCTGGTTCAAGGTGAACTTCATCGGAGCCGAGCAGACCGCGAAGTCGCTGCGGAAGATCGCGACGTATTTCGACGACGAGCGCCTGACGCTGCGCGTCGAGCAAGTGATCGCGGTGGAGATGGCCAAGCTGCGCCCGATCCGCGACGCGGTTCTGGCGCGCTGCAAGGGGAAGACCGCCGCGCTCTTCGTCGGCGGCTCGCGCGCGCATCACTACCAGGACCTCTTCAACGACATCGGGATGGAGACGGTCGCCGCGGGGTACGAGTTCGCGCACCGCGACGACTACGAAGGCCGCCGGGTTCTGCCCACGATCAAAGTCGACGCCGACAGCCGTAACATCGAGGAACTCGACGTCGAGGCCGATCCCGTTCGCTTCCGGGCGCGCAAGTCGCCCGAGCAGCGGCAAGCGCTCGCGGAGAACGGACTGACCTTCTCGGATTACCGCGGGATGATGGCGGAGATGAAGAAGAACTCGCTCGTCATCGACGACGTCAACCACCACGAGATCGAAAAGCTCGCTGAGATCTACCAGCCCGACATCATCTGCTCGGGGATCAAAGACAAGTTCGTGATCGAGAAGATGGGCATTCCGTGCAAGCAGCTGCATAGCTACGACTACGGCGGCCCCTACGCGGCCTTCACGGGCGCGGCCAACTTCTATCGGGAGATCGATCGCATGCTGCATACCACAGTTTGGAAGTACGTCGTCCCGCCCTGGCTCAAGGATCCGCAGCTCAAGGCGCAGTTCGTAAAGCCGTAGCGCCCGATCAGATCCGCGTTGCCAGAGCGTCGAGCAGCGCAGTGGGGTTCGTCACCTTCGCTCGCTCGCGGCCGCTCGTGCTGCCCAGCGCTTTCTCGTGATTGTCGATGGCGAGCCAATCGTGCCAGCGTGCGACCCGCACGCCGCGCGCTTCCAGTAATCGATCGACCGAGACCGGGTCCGGATCGACGGCGCGCGCGAGGTGCGGAACGTCGTCGAGCAGTTCGCGTGCCGTTTCGTTCGCACACGCCTTGTTCGTTCCGATCACGCCGGACGGTCCGCGTTTGATCCAACCCGTCGTATATTGCCCGCGTAACGGTGCGCCGCTCTCGTCGAGCACGCGACCGGCCGCGTTGGGTATGACGTGCGCCCGCGCGTCGAATGGAACGCCCGGCAGCGCCCGTCCGCGGTAACCGACGGCGCGCAGGACCATGTGCATCGGTAGCCGTTCGAGCACGCCGGTGCCGACCGCCTGGCCTCGTTCGTCGAGCCGGTTCTTTTCAACGACCAGCGCCTCGACCGCACTCGTGCCGACGATCTCGACGGGCGATGCGAGGAATCGCACGTGCAGGCGGCGCGCTTTGCCGGCCGGCGTCCGAGCGGCGAATTCGCGCAAGATATCGAGGTTGCGCTGCAGCGCCTGCTGCGCGGCCACTTCGGCGGCGCCGGCCTCGTCGAGCTCGAGCTCCTTCGGATCGACGATGACGTCGGCGTTGTCGAGCTCGCCGAGCTCGCGCAGCTCCTTGGTCGTAAACTTGGCTTGCGCCGGACCGCGCCGGCCGAAGATGTAGATGTCGCGGATCTTGCTTTCGGCGAGGCGCTCGAGAACCGGATGCGGGATATCCGTCCCGCGCAGTTCGGCGGCGTCCTTGGCGAGGATGCGGGCGACGTCGACCGCGACGTTGCCGACACCGACAACCGCAACGGCTTCAGCGTCGGCGCGCAAATGGACGATCTCGCTGTGATCCGGGTGGCCGCTGTACCACGCGACGAATTCCGTCGCCGACAGGCTTCCGGGCAGGTCTTCGCCTGGGATTCCCAGCCGGCGGTCGTGCGGCGCGCCCACCGCGTAGACGACCGCATCGTAGTGACGCCGCACGTCGTCGACGGTCAGATCGGTTCCGAAGTTCACGTTCCCGAGGAAACGCACGCGCTCGTCCTCGAGCGTCTTGTGAAACGAGTTGATGACCGATTTGATCTTCGCGTGATCGGGCGCGACGCCGTATCTCACCAGACCGTACGGCGTCGGCAAGCGCTCGATCACGTCGATGCTGACCGAACGGTCCTTCGCTTTGAGGAGGGCGTCCACCAGAAAGAGACCGGCGGGCCCGGCGCCGACAACTGCAACGCGCAGCGGCTCTAAGAAGCCATCGCTCATGTCAGATGGTATTCGTAAAATAGGGCGAACGGCCCTCCCCGTCGTGCCGGCGGCGCTCGAGGATGCCGGTCCCGCTTTCGTGGAAAGAGAAACGTGATGTCGCTCTTCGAGCATGTCGTAATTCCCGCTAATGCGGATTGCATCGCGCCGGACGGCTCCGAGATTCGCCTGCTCGCCCAGACGGTCACCGGCAGTTCGTGTCACGCGAGGTTACTGGCCGGACGGACGGCGGTTGCCGTTTGCCACCGGACGGTGGACGAACTCTGGTTCTGTCTGCGTGGCGCGGGAGAGATTTGGAGAAAGGCCGGCGACCGTGAGGAGGTTGCGTCGCTGCGTGAAGGCATCAGCGTAAGTTTGCCCCGAGGCACGAGCTTTCAGTGGCGCAACGTCGGGCCGAACCCGCTCGACATCCTCATTGCGACGATCCCTCCGTGGCCCGGGCCGGACGAGGCGTACGAAGTGCTGGGCAAATGGGTCGCCGGCGAGCGAATCGCCGCGACGAAGCCCGCTTGAGCCGGGCGTACTCGTGATAGATACCTGATGATAGTAGCCTGAAGGCAACGTGGCGGCGCCGGGAGAACTCGGCGGACAACTCACCCGATCGAAAGGCGGATATGTACCGTTTCTTTGCGCTCGCTGCGTTCGCGCTGCTCCTGGCCGGTTGCGGCGGCGGTTCCTCGGGCTCGAATCCCCCGGTGCAGACCAATGCGCCGTCGAGCGTCATCACCGTAAACTCGGCAAGTGGGGCTCCGCTGCCGGGCCTGGTCGTAACGCTCTCGACGGGCCTCAACAACTCGACGCCCACCGGCGTCATCAGCACTCAAACGACCAACGCGAGCGGTCAGACTACGTTCTCCGGCCTTCCCTCGACGGGAACGCTGTGCGTCAGTACGGTTCGAGGGGCCGCGCCGAACGTGACGTTCGCGGGGCAGTGCTTCTTCCCGTTTCCATCCAGCTACACGCTTCAGTTTTGAGCGAAGGGATCCCGCGCGTCGACGCACGGCGCGCGTCGGATTAGCGTCGACGTATGGAACTGCGAACACTCGGTACGGCCGGCCCACGCGTCTCGGCACTGGGTTTGGGTGCGATGGGCATGTCCGACTTTTACGGCCCCGCCGACCGCGCGGAGAGCATCGCGACGATCCACGCCGCGCTCGACGCCGGAATCACGCTCCTGGATACCGGCGACTTCTACGGGATGGGCCACAACGAGTTGCTCCTCGCCGAGGCCCTGCGCGGCCGCCGGCGCGACGGCGCGACGATCAGCGTAAAGTTCGGAGCGCAACGCGATCCCGACGGGAATTGGCTCGGCTTCGACGCGCGGCCGGCCGCGGTGAAGACGGCGCTCGCGTACACGCTCCGACGGCTGGGAACCGATTACGTCGACATCTACCGGCCGTCGCGCTTGGATCCGGCAACGCCCATCGAAGAGACGGTCGGCGCGATCGCGGAACTGGTGCGGGCCGGTTACGTGCGCTACATCGGACTCTCCGAGGTGGGCGCGCGCACGATCCGGCGTGCGGCTACCGTCCATCCGATCGTCGACCTGCAGATCGAATACGCGCTCGTGACGCGCGGCATCGAGCGCGAGATCTTACCGGCCTGTCGCGAGCTCGGCATCGGCATCACCGCGTACGGCGTTCTCTCGCGCGGGCTCATCAGCGGCCACTGGACGGCGGAGCGCTCGCAGAACGAGCGCGGCTTTCGCGCGCACGCGCCGCGGTTCTCGGGACAGAACCTCGAGCGGAACCTCGCGCTGGTCGAGGGTTTGCGCGAAATAGCGACCGCGAAGGGCATCGGCGTCGCGCAGCTCGCCATCGCCTGGGTGCTCTCGCGCGGAACCGATATCGTGCCGCTGGCCGGCGCGCGCAGTCGCGACCGCTTGTCGGAAGCGCTCGGCGCGCTCGAGGTTCGGCTCGACGAACAGGACCTGCGAGCCATCGAGCGCGTCGTGCCGGCCGAAGGCGCGGCGGGTGGGCGCTATCCCGATCCGCAGCTGCGCTTGCTCGATAGCGAGCGTGCGGCCTCGCCGTGATCGGACGTACCGAGCGCGGAGCGGCCGGCGTGTATCAGCAGCGGATCTCGAAGACGCAGCCTCCCGCGCCGAGCGCCTCGCACGCGACTTCGGTGACCGTGGCGCGCGCCGCGACCAGCGTCCGGAAGAGCCCCTCGAACGTGGCCGCATAGTAGGCGCACAGCGGTGCTTTTCCCGCCGACCCGCGGCAGATCGGACAGCCTTCGATCGCGATGCGAATCGGCGGTCCCTTGGCGATGCTGACCGTTCCGCTGCCGGCGAACGTCCAGCTGTGTTTGGTGATCGACGCGAGCAGGGCGGGCGCGGCGAAGCGCGCCGGGAGCAGGCGCAGGATCGTCTGCGCCGGGCGCGGGATGCGGTTCGCGAGCAGATAGGAGGCGGTCTTGCGGCCGGCCAGCCGCGCGCTCTCGCGCGCTTCGTCTTCGCCGAGCCGGACGCGCAGCGCGCGGTAGAGCGCGCTGACGTCCTCTTCGGGGACCATCGCCGTGGGCGGCTCGGTGCGGTAGCGTCCGAGTTCGGCGGCGCGGAGCAGGCTATCGGTGGTGGGGTCTCCGAGGCGCTCCCGCAGCGCCTCGACCGTGCGGATGATCGCGTTGGGTCCGATCCGCGCCGGCTCGGCGGCGGTCGCGGCGCCGGTCGCGGCGCCGGCCGTCATCGATGCGTGCCGGCCGATCCGGCCAGGCCGTCGATCTCGTCGGCGCCTTCGGTGTAGTGAAGGTCGTTCGGCGCCCCGCACGCGCTGATCAGCGACGTCGATACCGGCCCGGCGGGCGCACCTTTGAAGTCGACGTCCGCGCCCAGCTCCGGTTTGTCGGCCTTGAGCGCGGCGATCTGCGCGCGGCTGAGCACCTTGCGCTCGTCGAACCCGAACTCGACCGTGGTCTCGAGACCGCGCATCTTGAGCCGTTCGAGATCGTAGAACTTCTTGGTGGCCGTGGTCTTGGCGAAGGCTTTGAGGCAGCCCAGCATATAGCGGCGCTTGAGCTTGTCGCCCTTGATGAACGGGTACTGGAAGAAGGCCTTGTTCATGTAGAACCGCGCGTAATTGCGCAGCACTCCCTTGAGCACGTCCTCGCGTTCCATCTCGTCGGGCTTCATGATCGGCGTGACGAAGTTGTATTTCGCGTAATCTCGGACTTCGACGCGGTCGCCGAGATCCTCGAACAGCTCCGCGAAAGGCCAGGGCGTGTACATGTTCCAGTTCGCCATGTCGGGGTTCCAGTCGCGCGCGAACCGGTACGTTTCCTCGATCGTCTCTTTGGTTTCGCCTTCGAGGCCGATGATGAATTGCGCCTCCGCTACCATGCCGGCTTCCTTGAGCAGACGGATCGCTTTCTTATTCTGTTCGATCGTGGTCTGCTTGCGGAACAGATCGAGCTTGAGCTGGGCCGCGGCTTCGGTTCCGAGCGACACGTGCATCAAGCCGGCTTTGCGATACAGCGGAAGGAGATCGGCGTCGCGCAGGATGTCGGTGACGCGCGTGTTGATGCCCCACAGCACGGGAACCTTACGCGCGATCATCTCCTCGCAGAGCTCGACGAACTTCTTGCGATTGATCGTCGGCTCTTCGTCGGCGAGTATGAAGAAGCCGACCTTGTAATCGCGGACCAGAACCTCGATCTCGTCGACGAATTTCTTCGGATCGCGCGTGCGGTATTTACGCCAGAACTTCCACTGCGAGCAGAAGCGGCACGTAAACGGGCAGCCGCGCGCGAAATTCGGAACCGCCACGCGCGTGTTGAGCGGGACGTAAATGTACTTTTCCCAGTGGAGCAGGCTCCAGTCCGGCGTCAGCGTGTCGAGATCGGCGATCACGGGGCGGGCCGGCGTCGCGACGAGCTTTCCGTCGTCGAGATAGGCGATGCCCTGGATGGTCGCGCGGTCGCTGCGGTCGGTGCCGGCTTCGATCGAGCGCAGGAGTTCGACGATGATCTCTTCGCCTTCGCCGCGCACGATGTAGTCGATCCACGGCGCTTCGGCGAGGACTTGCGCGTACATGAACGTCGGATGGATGCCGCCGAGGATCGTGACCGCGCCCGGGGCCGCCTCCTTGGCGATTTGAAGCGTCGTCTGCGCTTTGTAGATCATGGGCGTGATCGCGGTCGCCATCACGATGTCGGGCTTCGCATCCCGGATCATCTCGCGCAGGCGGTCGTCTTCGATGTTGAACGCCATCGCGTCCAGGAACCGGACCTCCGTGAACCCGGCATGCTTCACGGCGCCGCCCAAATACGCGGCCCAGCCCGGCGGCCAGTTGCCGGCGATCTCCGCGCCGCCGGCATGGTAGTTGGGTTGGATCATCAGAATGCGCATGGGAGCCTCCAGTTTCCGGCTACGCCGCTCAAACGAGCGCGCCTGCCGGCTCCTTGGCGATTTCCGCGTCGGTGAGGTAGCACGCGGGGTCCGGGGCCCACATATCGCCGGTTGCGGCGAAGGCGCGAACGCGGAAGTTGCCGCCGCACAGGTTGAGGAACGTGCACGACGCGCAGCGTCCCTTGAGCAGCGGAAGGCGGTCGCGCAGTTGGCCGAGCAGCGGCGTTTGGGGATCCGTCCAGATCTCGCTGAACTTGCGCTCCTTGACGTTGCCCAGCGTCGCGCTCTGCCAGAATTGGTCGGGATGGAGGTTCCCCTGCGGATCGATGTCGCAGATGCCGACCCCCGACGAGAACCGGCCGCCGCCGTTCCACGCCAGCGTCTTGTACACGCGCTCCGCGTCTTCGAGGCGCCCCTCCTCGAGGAGCATCAAGTAGAAGAACGGGCCGTCGCTATGGTTGTCGACCGTCAAGATCTCGCGCGTGTCGCCGCTTTCGTGGAATTGACGGGTGCGGCGCGCGATCGTCTCGACGGCGCGCCGGCTGTCTTCGTGCGAGAGGTCGACTTGGCCGCGCCCGCGCCCGGAAGGGACCAGGTGGTAGAAGCAGGCCCGATTGACGCCTTCTTCGTCGATGAAGTCGAAGATCTCGTCGAGATCGCGGATGGTGTCCGGCGTCAGGGTCAGGCGCAAGCCGACCTTCTGTCCGACGGCTCGGCAGTTGCGGATCCCTTGGACCGCGCGTTCGAAGGCGCGCGGCTTACCGCGGAACTTGTCGTTCGTCTCGCCGATCCCGTCGAGCGAGATGCCGACGTAGGTGAACCCGAGGTCGCGAATGCGCTGCGCCGTGGGCAAATCCAGCAGCGTACCGTTGGTCGACAGCGTGAATTTCAGGCCCAGCGACCGTCCGTACGCGGCGAGGTCGAGCGTGTCGCGCCGGGCTAGCGGTTCGCCTCCGGAGAGCAGCACGGCCGGCACGCCGAACTGCGCGAGGTCCTCGAGCAGTGCGCGCCCCTGGGCGTGTGTCAGTTCGCCTTCGTACGACTCGGGATACGAGTCGGCGTAGCAGTGCAGGCATGCAAGGTTGCAGGTTCGCGTGACGTTCCAAACCACGACCGGCTTGCGGTCCGAAGCCGCCTTCGGCGCTCCGATTCCTTCACCGTAGCGCAGGTCGTCTTTGGGCTGCGCCACGTTACAGAGCATCTTGGTAACGTTGATCACGCGGTCACACTTTCTAAGGAGCGAAGGTATTCCGGAGACTGGTAGCCGCAGCAGGGCTCCGCGGCGAAGGGATCTCCCGTGAAGCCGTAGGCGCGAGCGCGCGAGCCGCCGCAGAGCTGGCGGAAATCGCAGAGCCCGCACTTGCCTTCCGTACGGTCCGGATCGCGCAAGCGCTGGAACGTCGGGTCGCTGCGGTAGACGTCGATGAGGCTGTCGTGGCGGACGTTGCCTGCGACGATCGGCAGAAAGCCGCTCGGGCATATCTCCCCGGTGTGCGAAACGAACACGAAACCCTTGCCGTCGCCGATCGACGGGTAGCGGAACTGCTCGGCCATGCGGCCTTGCTGCTCGAACGGAAGCGTCCCGATGTGTTGCGCGACGTAGCGCCGGAAGTGCGGGCCTTCCGTCGTCTTCACCATGAACGGCGCCGTTTTCCAAACGTCGAAGAGCTCGGCGAAGACCGCCTCGAAGCCCGCCGCGTCGAGGCAGTCCTCGCGGTGCGCGCGGCCGGTCGGCACGAGGAAAAATGCCGTCCAGACGCTCGCGCCGATCCGTTCGATCAGGGCCGCGATCTCCTTGATGCGCGTGTTGTTGTGGCGCGCGATCGTCGTGTTGATCTGCAGGCCGATGCCCGCTTCTCGAGCGTGAGCGGCGGCCGCCAGCGTCCGGTCGAAGGCACCCTTGACCCCGCGAAAAGCGTCGTGCGACTCGGCGTCGGGGCCGTCGATGCTCAGCGACATCCGCCGGCACCCGGCCGCGGCCAGCCGCTCGAGCGCCGGTTTCGTCAACCGCCCGGTGCCGCTCGGGGAGACCGCGATCGGCAGGCCCAGCTTCGCCGCGTACTCGACGATCTCGAACAGATCGGGCCGCATGAACGGGTCACCGCCCGTCAGGATGAAGATCGGGCGCCCGTATGCGGCCACCTGGTCGACTAGACCGAACGCTTCCTCAGTGCTCAGCTCTCGCGCGTCGCGTTGCGGAATCGCCTTCGCCCGGCAGTGTATACAGGCTAGCGCGCACGCGCGGGTCATCTCCCAAATGATGACACGGGGCCCCTCGTCATAAATACCCACCGGCATACGGTACTTGATGAACTCGAAGGACCGGCGAAGAGGTCATCCTCCAAACGCGGACATTTCCTTCAAGAAAAGTTCGCAACTACCTCAACGGAATTTCCGCGTTCCTCGCGCAGCTTCGCGAGCGCCTTCGCGACGTTCGCATTACGGCGGAAGTAATACGTCACACGTGAAATCTGCTACACGGTCCGCGCTCCTTTCGGAGCCGGCTCACTGCTGGTTGACGTTCAGGTTGAACCCGTTGAAAATATCGATCTCGATGGCCTTGTCGGCTCCGAAGACCGTGTCCTTGTAGTACTGTACCTTGACCTGCATGCCCGGTTTGAGGTCCTGCAAGGTACGCGGAGCGGAGTCGAGCGACGTTTTCACGCCCGTGAACTCGTCGCCGATCAGGAACGTCTTCGTCTCCTGCTTCGCGTTGACGCCCACTTTTTGGTAGCCGGCCACCTTGTTGAGATTCACGTAGGCCACTTTTCCGGTCCAGGTCGCGAGCTCGTGCGCGCTCGCGGGTCCGGCCGCGTTCGCGACGAGGACGGCGGCGGCGGCCATCAGGCCGGCCAATCGAAGGAACGGCCCGCGCGAGCAACGTCGCTCGGCGTCGAGGCAATGGGCGGTGGGCATCGTTGGCCTCCTGTTGCGCCGGGTTGGATCGAACCGGGCAGATGCGTGCGCGGCCGGCGTGGGCGATGTCTGCGGCGCCGTCCGCAGATCATAAGCGCGCCGAAAGCTCGCGAACCATCCGAAAAGTGCAAGCCGCGGCCCGGATCGGAGGCGTCACCCCGGCGGTGTCAAACTATGCGCTAGCGACCCGTGCTACCTACCTTCAATTGCGAGCACGGCCTTTTGTTGCCCGGTGCCGGATTCCGAGCCGGCACGCCGTCATACGGGCGCGTGGCGAGGTCGAACCGGACCCCCAGTTTAAAGAAGAAGGAATCGTGGTATTCCGGGATGGCATGGCGGTCGGTTCTGCCTCAAGATGTCGGGGGGCGTGTTCCCGCGTGTGGCGCGGCAGCCGCCTTCCCGGTGGTCCATGAACCTGTATCAGCAGTTGATGCACGAGCGAGAGGCATGTCTAGAGCCGCTTCCTAGCGGGTTGTCTCTTCGCGAAATTCCCGATGCTTTTAAGATCAGCGGCTTTTCGGCCACGGAGGCAGGCGATCTGGAGGCGCTGTTCAGCGGCGCTTCCGAGTGCATACAGCTGACGGCGGGGCGCTTCAAGGGGGACGTGCGGTCCCTCGAGATCGGGGCGGTCACGCTGATCGAATTTACCGTGAATTGCGGCATTCTGCTGCGCGCTCAGCTCGACGACTCACGGCTTCTGGTCGGCATTCCGGATCCGGCCGAGGGCGTCCGCGTCATCGAAAACGGTCGGCCGTGCCCGGCGGGCGGGCTCATTTTCGTTTCGCGAAGGGATCTGAAGCTGAGCGTCTTGGGGGCGGCGTCGGTCACCTGGCTCGCCGTCGACCTCACTCGCTTGCCGCGCTCCCTCAAGAACGGCATCGGGGCGCTGATCGGCACCGACGCCAGCGGGTATGCCGAGACCGCTCCGTCCCAAGCGGCCGCGCTGCGCGACTTCGTCCGATGGCACCTGCACCTCACGAAGGGCGAGCGGCGCGCCTTCGCGCGGATCGGCAAGCCGGAACGCGTCGATGCGACCGCGGCCGGTCTGCTGATCGCGGTCATGCAACGGACCAACCTCGTGGCTCAGTCGCATGCCGCGCGAGCGCGCTCGGATCTCGTCCAAAGCACCGAAGGCTTCATGTGGGACAACATCGAGGGGCCCCTGTGCCTCGAGCAAATCTGCGCCAGGGGCGGTTGCAAAGTCCGGACCCTGATCTACGCGTTCAAAGCCCAGTTTGGCTTGAGCCCGATGAAGTACTTCAAGATCCGGCGCCTCAACGCGGCCCGGCGGAAGCTGCGCTCCGCAGCAGGCAAAGTCCGAATATTCGACATCGCGGCAGATTGCGGCTTCTGGCACATGGGACACTTCGGGAAGGACTTCAAAGCGATGTTCGGCGTTTCGCCCGAGAGCACGACCAGACGTCGCCGGCTCGGGCCGCAAGCGTAGGCTCCGCGGAAGGAACCGTCTGCCTCGCACCGATAGAACGAGCTGTGTCAGCATCGCTTGATCGTCGGGCTTTTCTTACATATGCCTTGGCGGGTGCGGCCGTGGCTGCAAGCCCGGTACCCGCAGCGGCGGACATCCGGACGTACGACTTCGCGAAGCGCAAAGGCCGGCGAGCCCTCGTCTTTAGCGGCGGAGGAGCGCTCGGTGCGTACGAAGCGGGGATCGTCGCAGGCCTGGTGGACCGCTTGGGAATACACGACGGGCAGCCGCTGCCGTACGACCTCGTGTGCGGCACGTCGATCGGCGCGCTGAACGCCTACTGCGTCGCCACCGCCCAGTACGGCCGCTTACGATGGGCCTGGCACACGATTCCGGAAACCGGCGTGATTCGGCTCAAACCCCGTTACCAGAAAATCCGCGATCGAGCCAGCGGCGTGGTCTCGCGCCTTACGGAGGCAATTCGGCTGGGGTTCGGCTTGACGAAGAACGTGCTCGGCGTCCTCGACAACGCGCCGGTCGTCGAGTTCTACCGGACGTTCGTTCAACCGGACGATCCGGTCCACGTGCCGTTCTATTTCGCAAGCACGAACCTGTCGCGCTTGCGGGGCGAGATCTTCTTGCGCAGAGCGACGACTCCGGCCGGACTCGAAAAGCAGCGCGTCAACGACGAACTGCTCGCTCTGGCCACGCACGTGCTCGTTCGCGAGGCCGGAAACGACATCGTCCGGACGGCGCTGTTCGCCTCGGCGGCGATTCCGCTAGCGTTCGACCCGGTCGAGCTGATCTCTCCCGAGGGTACGATCGACCAATACGTCGACGGAGGCGTGACCTACAACGTCCCCGTCAACATCGCGCGCCGCTGCGCCGAGACCATCTCGGTCGCGCTCGTCGACCCGCCGCGCGAGGAGACCGATAAGACCTACGACGATGCGGTCAGCATCGGGTTCGGCGTGTTCGAGACGATGCAGCACTCGCTGCTCGAGTATCAAGTGCGGCTGGCTGTGGTGGAGAGCTACATGTTCGAGTCGCTTACGGGAGGTTTTGAAGGCGTCACGGACCCGCAAGCCAAGATCGCGCGCATTCCCCTGAAGGCCGAACTCCTGCGGCCGAAGTCGACACTGGCGGGGACCGTGCTCAGCTTCAACGATCCGGCCGCGATCCAGGCAATGTGGAAGGTCGGCTATGCCGACGGGATAGCCGGCTTCGAGCCCTACTCGATGCAGGAGTGGCTGCCTGCTTAGTAGCTCCGGATCCGGGCGGGGATGGCGAACACCCGCGAAAAGAGCCAGTCGAAGGCACGGTCGTTGAGGACCCATCGCAGCCAGAGGATGATCCGGCCGGAAAGCGGCGCGACGTAGCGCGGCTTCGGCCGCTTCGCCGTCGCCGCTTTGCAGATGACCTCGGCGATCAGGGCCGGTTTGGCACCGGACCTGAGCCCGTAGATGCGCGCCGCGCCGGCGACCAGCGCGCGATACGGCCCGGTCCCCGAGTGCCGGCGCATGTTCGCGGCGGCGATCGTGCCCCACTCGGTATCGATGCCGCCCGGCTCGACCACGACCACGTTGATGCCGAAGGGGCGCAATTCGTTGCGCAGGCAATCGGATAGGCCTTCGACGGCGAACTTCGAGGCCTGATACCAAGCGCCGAACAGCGACCACACTTTGCCGCCGATCGATGTGACGTTGACGATCGTGCCCGACCGTTGCCGGCGCATCGTGGGTAAGGTCGCCCGGATCAACTGCGCGAGTCCGAAGAGGTTGACGTCCATCTGCGCGCGCGCGACGCCGATGGGGACGTCTTCGACCGCGCCGTACGCACCGTAACCGGCGTTGTTGACGAGCAGATCGATGCTTCCGCTCGCGCGCAGGACGTCGGCCACGAACGCATCGATGCTGTCAAGCTGGGTGAGGTCGAGGTAATGGATCTGCGCTCCGAGCGCTTCCACGTCGCGCATCGCTTCGACGCGCCGGGCGGCCGCGTGCACGGCGAACCCTCGCGAGAGCAGCCTCGCGACCGTGGCCTTTCCGATCCCCGACGACGCCCCGGTAACGATGGCCACCTTGGTCTGGCTCATAGCTGTTTCATCTCCGGCATCGGATTTTGTCGCTCTCGAGCGGCTTCGCAGCCTTTTCTGCGTTCGGGCAATTCGCCTTTAGCCGCCGCGGCGCGGGCGCTGTTTCGCGGAGACGGAACGCAGGACCGTCACGAGGTTTCCGCGGAGGCGCATTGCGGCCGGTGCCAGCGCTTCCGCCGCGTCCAGTAGCGCCGCCACCTCGGGCAGCGCCAGCGTCCGCGCCCCGTCGCGAAGGCGCAGAAAACGGTTCTGCTTGCCGCTGCCGGAAAGCAGGCCGTGCGGGTCGGGAACTTCCGCGCGGCCGCTCCGTGGCGCTGTACCCGATAACGAAAAAGTTGTAGTTGTCGTAAACGAGTTCGTAGCTGGTCGGAAAGCGCCGCCGGAGCGCGGCGCGCACGTCGCGGATCGTGCGCGCCAGCCCGGGTTCGAACCTGGCGATGGCCGCCGCGATGCGAGCGGAATCGGAAGCGGACGACCTATCCAGGCGCCGCAGCCGGCGCGTGGTTGGCGATGGCATCGAGGATCTGGGGCCACGCTTGACGCGGAAGCGTATGTCCCATGCCCTCGATGACGCGCAGCTTCGCGCCCGGAATGCTCGCCGCCACGTCGCGCCCGTGCGCGAGCGGGACCAGCGGATCGGCGGAACCGTGGATCACGAGCGTCGGCACCGTGACCTTGGCGAGCTTGGGCCGGCGATTACCCGATGCCGAGATGGCGAGCATCTGCCGTGAAACGCCGGCCGGATTGATGCCGCGGTCGAAGCCGCGCTCGGCTTGCCGGCGCATGCGCGCTCCATCGAATGGGAATTGGTTGCCGGCCAGGATCTTCCACGCCCTGACGTAGCCGTCCACGTAGCCGGCGCGCGTCTTCGCAGGGCGCCGCGTCAGGACGCGCAGCCCCGCCAGGGTCGGGGGCGGGAGGCCCGGCGCGCCGGTCGAGGACATGATCGAGGTGGCCGTGCGCAGCCGCTCGGGGAAGTTGATCGCGAGCTCTTGCACGATCGCGCCGCCCATCGACACGCCGACGACGTCGACGCGGTCGAGGCCGAGCGCGTCGATCAGGCCGATCGTGTCTTTCGCCATGTCGATCAGCGCGTACGGCGCTTTGGGCGTGCGGTGGAGCAGCCGTGCCAAGAAGAGCCTTCGCATGCTTGGGACGCCCGCGTCCTCGAAGCGCGTCGAGCGACCGGCATCGCGGTTGTCGAAACGGATGACGTAGCGGCCCTGGGCCGCCAGTGCCCTGCAGAAGTCCTCGTCCCAGAGGATCATCTGCGCGGCTAACCCCATGATCAGGACGATGGGGGCGTCGCCGCGGCGCCCGAAGGTCTCGTAGCAGAGCCGGATGCCGTTCGCCTCGGCGAACTGCGGCCCCGCGTGCTGATCAGAATCCGTTACCACCGCTGTACCTCACGGGGAAGCGTACGGCGTCGTGCGGGGTATTCCCGCGCAGGCCGGGCGCGACGCGTACGGAAGGCTCGGCCATGCGAGATGCCGACGATATGCTCGACGCGCTGCGCGCGCTGCACGAACGGAACTGGCCGCACGAGGTCGCGCGCGCGCCGAAGTACCCGTTCGGCGAAATTCCTCTCTCGGAGTACCTGCGCCGGCGCGCGCGGATTCACCCGGACCGCGTGGCGATCGCCTTCTACGGCGCGCAATGGACCTATGCCGAACTCGACCGGCTCAGCGACCGCTTCGCCTCGCTGCTGTACGCGCGGGGCGCCGAACGCGGCGACCGCATCGCCGTCTTTCTGCCGAACTGTCCCCAGTTTCTGATCGCGTTCTTCGGCATCCTCAAGGCCGGTTGCGTCCACGTTCCGATCAATCCGCTGTTCAAGGAATACGAACTCGCGTACGAGCTCAACGATTCCGGCGCGGAAGTGGTCGTCGCGCTCGACGCCCTGATGCCGGTCCTGCGGGCGGTGCGCGAGCGCACGAGCGTGCGCGACGTCTTCGTGACGGGCTTCGCCGACGTCTTGCCGCCGGATCCGGTCATCCCGCTTCCCGCGAGCGTCTCGGCCGTGCGCGTGCCCTGCGACGACGCGGAACCGCTCTTCGATGCCCTCGCCGGGGCGGCCGCGTCGCCGCCGCAGGTCGAGGCCGATCCGGACGACGTCGCGGCGCTCAACTACACGGGCGGAACGACGGGCCTGCCCAAAGGCTGCGCGCACACGCAACGGCACATGCTGTACACCGCCGCGACGACGTGCACGATCTCGACGCCGATCGGCGACGACGACGTCGCGCTGAATTTTTATCCGGTCTTCTGGATCGCCGGGGAAGACATGGGCGTGATCTTTCCCATCTTCGCGGGCGCGACGCTGGTCTTGCTCGCACGCTGGGATCCGGTCGGCTTTGCGGCGGCCGTCGAGCATTACGGCGTCACCGTCGCCGCGCTGCTCGTCGACAACGCCGTCGAACTGCTCGATAACCCGGCTACGGCCCGCTACGATCTCAGCTCGCTGCGCAGCGTGCGCGTCTCGTCCTTCGTCAAGAAACTGAACCCCGCGTATCGCGAGCGCTGGCGCGCGCGGACCGGTACGACGCTGATCGAAGCCGCGTGGGGGATGACGGAAACGCATACCTGCGACACGTTCGTGACCGGCATGCAAGAGGGCGATCTCGACTTGCACTCGCAGCCGATCTTCGTCGGTCTGCCGGTTCCGGGCACGGAGTTCTTGATACGCGATTTCGAGAGCGGCGAAGTGTCGGCGTTAGGCGAGGAGGGCGAGATCTGCGTGCGCACGCCGTCCCTCATGACCGAGTATTGGAACAAACCCGACGAAACCGCGGCCGCACTCTCCGGCGGCTGGCTCCGTACCGGCGACATCGGTGCCTTCGACGAGCGCGGGTACCTGCATTTTCTCGGGCGCCGCAAAGAGATGCTGAAGTATCGCGGCATGAGCGTCTTTCCGGCCGAGATCGAGGCGTTTCTGGGTCAGCACCCCGCGGTCGTCGGGTCCGGCGTGATCGGTCGGACGGACGAGCGGTCGGGCGAAGTTCCGGTGGCGTTCGTGGTGCTCGATCCGGCCTACCCCGGCGAGGTCGACGCGGCCGTACTGGAAGGGTGGTGCCGCGACAACCTGGCCACCTACAAGGTGCCGGAGATCCACGTCATCGAGACGTTGCCGCTCACGGCGACGGGCAAGGTGAAGAAGGACGAACTGGCGCTGCGACTGCCCCGGCGCTAGCCCCACACGCGGCGTGCGACCTCGCTGACGAGCCGGAGCTTGGCCCAGTTGCGCCGGGCCGCGCGCAAGCACGCGTTATCGGCTTCGGCCGTCGTCGAGCGACGCGTCCGGTTCGGCATCGAATTGCGCGCGCGGATAGTCGCGCCGGGCGGGAGCGAGATAGTACCTGTAACGCGGCGCGTCGAGCCGGATGCAGGCGGCGCGGGCCGATAGTTAAGCAACGAACCTGTGCGAAGCCGTTCGATACGGCGAGCGAGCGAGCGGGCGGGCACCTTCGGCGAGCCCCGTCGCGGGGCTGCGGTAAGATTTCGCGGAAAACGCCCGACGTAGGAAGCATATCATGCTTCAAGAACGGCTGGACGGATGACGCCGGACGAGTGTCGCTTGGAAGACGCGCGAGATCGTTTCGTCGCCCTGGTTGAAAACAGCGACGAGTTCGTCGCGATGGCCGAGTTGAACGGCAAGGTCCTGTACGTCAACGCAGCCGGCAGGCGTTTGGTCGGCCTCGAACTCGATCGCGACGTCACGGCCACGCGGATGTCGGACTACTTGCCGCGCGACCGCCTCGCCGACGCGACCGCGCTGCTGTTGGAAACGCTCGGTAACGGCCGTTGGAGCGGCGAGTTCGAGTACCGTCACTTCAAGACAGGCGAGCGGCTGCCCGTCTACTGCAACGCGTTCGTCTTGGTGAGCCCGAGCGGCCGGCGCACGCTGGCCCAGGTGACTAGGGACCTGCGCGCGAGCAAATCCGCCGAAGCCGAGCAGCGCGCCGCGCAGAGCGCGCTGGCCCTGCGGGAGCGCCAGTACCGCGAACTCGCCGACGCGATTCCGCAGATCGTCTGGAGCATGGACGTCCACGGCACGCCGGATTACTACAACCGCCGCTGGTACGCGTACACGGGCATCGGGGCGGGCGACGTCTACGGCTGGGAGCGCGTCGTCCACCCGGACGATCTCGGGTCGCTGCGCGACCTCTGGTATCCCGGCGATCCCAACACCTTTCCGCGGCCGCTGGAGCTCCGTCTGCGCTCGGCGGGAGGGAGATACCGTTGGCACCTCGTCACCGCTCAAGCGGTCCGCGACGACGCCGGTGAAATCGCTAAGTGGATCTGCATCGCGTCCGACATCGAAGAACGCCGCCGGGCCGACGAGCGCCAGCGCTTCGTCTCCGACGTGTCGCGGCGCCTGTCGGAGTCGCTCGATCTCAACGTGACCCTGCGCGCTTTTCTCGAGCTATTGGTCCCGGCTCACGCCGACATCGCCGTGGTCGCGTTAGCCCAGGAAAGCGGAACGCACCGGCTCCCGCTCGCCGCGCGCCACGCGGAGGCCGCGGAAACCCCTCGCCTGCAAGAACGCCTTGCGGCGGCGACCAACGACGTCGAGATCGGGGCCGCGCTCGTCGAGGCCGGTGCGACCGCGCGCATCGCGGTGCCGCTCCTCGCCGACGGAAGCCCCATCGGGACGCTGCACGTCGCGCGCGGGGCCCGGCGGACGCCCTTTCGCGGCGGGGACGTCGCGACGTTCGGGGAGGCGGCGGCGCGGGCAGCGGCCGCCGTCGTCAACGCCCGGCTCTACGAGCGCGAGCATCGGGTGGCCGACGCCTTGCAGCGCGCGTCGCTGCCCGCGTCGCTGCCGTCGACCGGCGAGGTCGCATTCTCCGGCCACTACGTGCCCGGTACGAGCGACGCGCTGATCGGCGGCGACTGGTACGACGCGGTCCGGCTGGAAGACGGGCGTTTCGTGATCTCGATCGGCGACGTTGCCGGCAGCGGGCTCGCTGCCGCCGTCATCATGGGCAACGTTCGCCAGATCGTCCGCGGCGTCGCGCAGATCTACGCCGATCCCGCGCTGATGCTCGATGCTGCCGACCGCGCGCTGCGTCTGGAGTATCCGGAGCATTTCGTTACCGCGTTCGTCGGCGTGTACGATCCGGTCACGTCGAACCTCGCGTATGCGTCAGCCGGTCATCCGCCCGCCTACCTCGTGACCGGCGGCCGGGTGATCGCGCTGTACGGCGAGGGCTTACCGCTTGGATTGCGCGACAGTCCGCAGCCGCCGCCGGCGACCGTGAGCGTTCCGCGCCCCTCGCAGCTGGTATTCTACACCGACGGTCTGGTCGAAGCCGGGCACGACTACATCGCGGGCGATGCGGCGCTGGTGGCAGCGCTCGCGGACGGAGCGGCGTTACGCGGCGCGGACCCGTCGGGTGCGCTCGTCGAAGACTTGCTGCAGGGCGGCGCGCAGGACGACGTCGCGGTCCTCGTCGTCGGGTTCCCCCGCACGTCCGGGGCAGCCGAACGCATCCGCTGGACGGTCGACGCGCGCGACGTCGAGGCGACCGATACGGCGCGCCGCGAGCTGATGGCGCTACTCGAAGCGCGCGCGCCGACGCCGGACGCGCTGGCCGCGTGCGAACTGGTGCTTGCCGAATTGGTCGGAAACGTCGTGCGTCACACGCCGGGGCCGGCCGAGATCGTCCTGGATCTGTCCCTGCGCTTCGCGGTGCTGCACGTGGTCGACGCCGGCCCCGGATTCCGCCATATCGCTCGGCTTCCGGCCGACCCGATGAGCGAACTCGGTCGCGGCCTGTTCTTGATCAACAACCTGTCGCGCGATTTCACGGTCATGGCGCACGCGGGCGGCGGCAGCCACGCGATCGTCACGCTGCCGGTCCGCGCCGACGTGCGTCTGCGTTGAAGCCGGAGCTATTTCCGCTTGTGGATGACGAAATGATTGCCCTCGGGATCGAGGCCGAAGGCCATGAAACAGACCGGCTGCTCGCTGACGCGGCCGCCGTCCTCGAAGGTGATGCCGCGCGCCTTGGCGGCTTCGACGAACGCCTCGATGTCGTCGACCGCGAACATCACGCCGCCTGACGCATACCACTCGTCGCCGCCCGGCTGATAGAGTCCGAACGTCTCGCCGCCGGCGAACGTGTACTCGGTCACGAAGCCCGGGACGTGCATGCTCGGCTCGAGCCCGAGCAGATCGTTGTAGAACGCCGTCGCCTTCTCGAGGTCTTTGGTCAGGTAATAGCTTGCGTCGATCCCGCGAACGCCGTTCGTCATAGTAGCCACCCCGTTGGACTCCTTTCGCACGCTCGTTGGGCGCGCATGCCGGAACTGTACCACTCCGCGCTGCGGTGCGCTAGAATCGTTCGGGTCTGTCCGGGCGGCCGCGTCCGGGCCACCGGGGAGCGAGAACTGGGGGCAACGCCTGCTCGCGGGTGGAACGGGCGCCCGGTGTACTTCGATCGGATCAGCCGACGAGGCGGCGCGTTGGATTCACAACGGCGCGATCGTCGGCATCAGCGGGTTCACCCGCTCGGGCGATGCGAAGGCCGTCCCGCTCGCGCTCGCGGCGCGCGCCTCGCACGAAGAGCTTCGGATCACGCTGATGACGGGTGCCTCGCTCGCCAACGACGTCGACCGGATTCTGACCGAAGCGGGAGTGCTGGCCCGCCGGCTGCCCTTCCAAGCGGATCCGGTGCTGCGCCAGGCGCTCAACGACGGCAAGGTCACGTTCGTCGACCAGCACCTGAGCGAGACCGTCGAACTGCTGCGCAGCCGCCAAATGGGGCCGATCGACGTGGCGATCGTCGAGGCGGTCGCGATTACCGAGGACGGCGGGATCGTGCCGACGACCTCGGTCGGCAATTCGGCGACGTTCGCGATCCTGGCCGAGAAGGTGATCGTCGAGATCGACCTGTCGCAACCGCCGGAGCTCGAAGGGATGCACGACCTCTACATCCCGACCCGGCGCCCGTTCCGCGAGCCGATCCCGGTCGTCGCGCCGGAGAGCCGGGTGGGGTTCGGCAATTGCGTCAGCCCGCTCTATCGCGACCGGCTCGCGGACTACTTCGAGCGCGCCTTGCGGCGTGGCGGGCACACGCCGCACGTGCTCGAGGACGCGTTCTCGTGGCACTTGGACTTCATGCGCCACGGCAGCATGCGGCGCCCGGGCGCTCTTCCGCTAGTGCGCTAGCAGCGCGCGCTTCTTCTTGTCCATGATCTGCCAGATCATGGGCGTGAAGATTAGCTGCATCGCGAGGTGCATCTTGCCGCCCGGACAGACGATCGTGTTCGCGCGCGACATGAACGAATCGTGCAGCATCGCCAGCAGGTACGAGAAATCGATGCCTTTTGGGTTACTGAAACGGATGACCAGCATGCTCTCGTCCAGCGTCGGGATCGTGCGGGCGATGAACGGATCGGAGGTATCGACGATCGGCACGCGCTGAAAATTGACGTGCGTGCGCGAGAACTGCGGCACGATGTAGTTGACGTAATCGGGCATGCGGCGCAGGATCGTGTCGACGATCGCTTCCTGCGAGTGGTTGCGCGAATTGCGGTCGCGGTAGAGCTTCTGGATCCATTCGAGGTTGATCGTCGGTACGACGCCGATGAGCAAATCGGCCTGCTTCGCCACGTCGACGCTATCGGTCGCGACGGCGCCGTGCAGGCCCTCGTAGAACAGCAAATCGGTGCCCGGCTCGATGTCTTCCCACGGCGTGAACGTGCCCGGCGGCTGGCCGTAGGGCGCGGCCTCGAGATCGTCGTGGAGGTACTTGCGGACTTTAGCCGTTCCGGTCGCACCGTAGACGCGAAACAGCTTTTCCAGTTCCTCGAAGAGGTTGCCCTCGGGACCGAAGTGGCTGAAATTCTCACCCGCTTTCCGCGCGGCCTCGAGGAGTTCGCGCATCTCGATACGGTCGTAGCGATGGAAGGCGTCGCCCTCTACGATGGCCGCCGTCACGCCCTCGCGCCGGAAAATCTGCTGGAACGTGTCTTTCACCGTCGTCGTGCCGGCTCCCGAGGAACCCGTGATCGCGATGATGGGGTGCTTTGCCGACATGGGAATGGGCCTCCGATGGGTCAGACGGTGCGAAAGAGCGAGCGAGTGTTGAACAACGGCGTTTCGAACTCCAGCTCCTCCCCGCGGTCGTACGCCTCGTGGTAGCGCTGCAGGCGTTCGACCTCGTCGCGCGACCCGAGGATGACCGGCACGCGGGCGTGCAGTTCCGAGGGCACCATGTCGAGGATGCGTTCGCGGCCCGTCGAGGCCGCGCCCCCGGCCTGCTCCACGATGAAGGCGATCGGGTTGGCTTCGTAGATGTGACGCAGCCGGCCGCGCTGGGCCGGGTCCTTCGTGGCCCGCGGGTAGATGAAGAGGCCGCCGCGCACCAGGATCCGGTACACGTCGGCGACCAGCGAATCGACCCAGCGCATGTTGAAGTCCACCCCGCGCGGACCGGACTCGCCGTCCACGCATTCTTCCACGTAGTGGCGCACGGGCGGTTCCCAGAAGCGCTGGTTCGACGAGTCGATCGCGAACTCGCGGGTCGCCGCCGGAATCCGCATGTCGGGATGGGTGTACATATAGGCGCCGATCTCGCGGTCGAGCGTGAACCCGTGGACGCCCGTTCCCAGCGTCAGCACCATCGCCGCGGCCGGTCCGTAGAGCGCGAAGCCCGCCGCGAGCTGCTTGGTACCCGGCAGCAGAAAGTCGTCCGCGGCGGACTCGGCGACGCCCTCCGGCGCGCGCAGGATCGAGAAGATCGTACCGACGGTGACGTCGACGTCGAGGTTCGAGGACCCCTCGAGCGGATCGAAGGCCAGCAGGTACTTCCCCCGCGGGTAGGCCTCCGGAATCTGGCAGGGCTGCTCGAGCGCCCGCGAGACGATCCCGGCCAGCGAGCCGCCGAACTCGGTTTGGCGCAGCATGATCTCGTGGGCCCGCGCCACGAGCGACTTGCTCGTACCGCCCGCGAGCGCGCCGCGCGAGACGGCCGACGCGATGAACTTGCACGCCGTCTGAACGTCGTTGAGCAGGCCCGTTAGTTCAGGCTCGGGGTTCGGCCGGCGGCGCTGGTCCTCGATGATGAATTTGCTGAACGTCGTGCGACGATGCGCCATGACTCTCCTCGACTCGTAAACCCGTCAGTGCGGTTTCCCAGTTCCCTTCGCCATCGAACCGGAGCGTCCCAGGCTTGCGGTCGCGGCGGTGCCGTTTCCGGAGAACGGCCAAGCGCTCGAGCGTCTCTCCGCGGCCGCGACGGTCCGGCGCGCGCCTTCCCATCCGGGAACTCGCGATGCCGGTCGCGGCGGAGGCTTCCGGATCGGGGCGTCCCGCCGGGATGCCGTCGTTATTCAATTAGTGAAGTAGCATGATAAAATTAATAAGGTAGTAAAATAACGCATCTTGCGTCGCCCGGGAGCGAGGGTTTCGTAACCGTGCCGTTACAATCGAAGGGGCGCGCGGTATGTAAAATTCGCTAATCAATTCGCACGCCGGCCGCACGGTCGTGGCGAAAGCTTGATACTCCGGAGGTGGGAATGCAGAAAATTCCGACGATAATTCTAAGTGAACTCGTTGCGCGAATCGCCTCAGAGCTTCCGGGCTGGACCCCGGGTGGCGAACGGCACGCCGGCAGTAAGGGATGGTAGCTCATGGTAATCGATCCGGCCGAACTGGAAGTATACGACGACGATCTATTCGAGATCGACTTGCTGGTAAAGCACCCGACGATGAGGCTGGACGCGATCAGCCGCGAGCTCGGCTTGATGCCCTCGTACACGTGCTCGAGCGACGAAGTGTGGAGCGCCACGGCCCGGGACGTCCCCTCGATGCAGCGCCCGCGGACCGCCTGGCGGCACACGTTTCTGAGCCGCAGCAGGGACATCGGGTCCGCCCTGGACTGCCTGCTCGGCGACCTCGAACAGCACCGGGCGGTCTTCCTGCGCATCGCGGAGGGAGGCGGGACCAGCGACCTGGTCGTGCGGTTCCCGTGCTCGAAGTGCTGCGGCTTCAATATCTCGGCGCAGGCGGTCGAAACGATCGCGCGCTGCGGCCTCGAATTCGGCGTGGAAGTCTATCCCGACTGGTATCCGGAGGAGTAGCGCCGGCCCCCGGCGCGACCGGGCTTGGAGCGGAGAACGAGCGAGCAACCGTTCGTTCTCGACGCTCGGCGCGGTCGCGAAACGGTCCGGTCACCTTGCGGTAACCAAGGCGCAATCGGGAACCCTCTTGTCAGGCTGCCGGGGCGCGTGGTGAAATGCTTACGCACAGATTCAACACGATTGGAGCAGTATGACGACAGCTACGGTACGCACGTACGCGATCGATCCCGCGCATTCGAGCGTCGGTTTTTCCGTTCGCCACTTGGGCATCGCGAAGGTGCGCGGAACCTTCAACACGTTTTCGGGAACGATCGAGCTTCCGGCCGACGGCGTCGTGCCGGTCGGCTTTCACGCCGAGATCGAGGCGGCGTCCATCGACACGCGCGAGGAAGCGCGCGACGCTCACTTGCGTTCGGCCGACTTCCTCGACGTTGCGGCGTTCGGGAAGATCGCGTTTCAGAGCACGAACGTCGTCGCGTCCGGCGCAAGCGAATTCGAGGCGACGGGCGACCTGACGCTTCACGGCGTTACCAAATCCGTGACCCTCAAGGGCGAAGCGACGGGTCAGGGCACGGATCCGTGGGGGAACGCGCGCGTCGCCTTCGAGGCCTCGGTGCGCATCAACCGAAAGGATTTCGGTCTGACGTGGAACGCGGCGCTGGAGGGCGGCGGGGTCCTAGTCAGCGAGAACGTCGACATCACGCTCGACGTCCAAGCGGTGCCCGCGCCGCAGAGCTAGCGCGCTCGCGCCGTTCCCGCTGCGGTCCGGGGAGGGCGCTCCCCGGGCGCGCGGTTAGAGCTGCAGGCCGCGGCTCAGCGCGCCGTCGACCGCGAGGTTCGCGCCGGTGATGAAGCTCGCGGCCGGGCTTGCGATGAAGACGACGGCGCGGGCGACTTCTTCGGGCGTTCCCATACGGCCGGTCGGATTGAGCGCGAGCGCGCGTGCGAAGCGCGCCGGATCCTCACGTTCGACCGTGGCCCACGCCCCGCCCGCGCAGTAGGTGTTGCCGGGCGACACGGTGTTCGCCCGAATGCCTTTCGGCGCGAGTTGCAGCGCGAGGCTTTGCGTGTAATGGATCAGCGCGGCCTTCACGGCGCCGTGCGGACCGGCGTCGCGGCCGGAAACGCCGGAGATCGTGACGATCGAACCGGCAGCGCTCTTCTCGAGCCACGGCAGCGCGGCATCGACCAGGTGCACGGCGTGCATGACGTCGATCTCGAAGCTCTTCGACCAATTGACGTCGGCGTTCTCCGCATCGCCGCCGAACGCGCTGACGTTGCCGATCGCGATGTCGACGCCGCCGAGTTCGCGGGCCGCATCGCGCACCCAAGCCGTCAGAGCCGCTGCGTTGCCGACGTCGAGCGCGCGCCCGGCCGCCGTGACGCCGCTGGCGCGCAGCGCGTTGACGGCCGCCTCGACTTCGTCGCCATCGCGCGCGCAGATCGCGACGTTCGCGCCCTCCGACGCGAGCGTCTCCGCGATCGCGCGCCCGATCCCTCTGGTTCCTCCCGTGAGCACGGCTCGCAAGCCGCGCAGCTGCAAATCCATTGGTTCCTCCGCATCGCGGAGCTTTCTCTTCCGGCCGGTTTGTTCCGTTCAGGACGCGTGGCGGTTGCGCCCCGCTTCCTTAGCGCGGTAGAGCGCGCGGTCGGCCGCGGCCTTGAGGTCGACCGTTTCTCGCTGTCCGTTCTGCAGCGCCGCGATGCCGGCGCTGACGGTAATGCGGAACGCCGCGGGGTCGGCGTGTGAATCGGCCGAAAACGTCTGCGTCTCGATGTAGGTTCGCAGGCGTTCGGCGAACGCGATGGCCGTCTGCAGGGTCGCGCCCGGCAGCGCCACGCCGAACTCTTCGCCGCCCACGCGTCCGGCCACGTCGGACGCGCCGCAGAACGACCCGATCGCTTCACCGACCCGTGCCAGCACGGCGTCGCCGGTCGGGTGCCCGTACGAATCGTTGACGCGCTTGAAATGATCGATATCGAATAAGACCAGACACAGGGGTTCCCCGCGCTGCCGCGCCCGCTCGAGCAGCCGGCCGAGCGCGGCGTCGAACGCGACGGCGGTATGGAGACCGGTGCGTCCGTCGGTTTCGGCCCGCCGCTTGAGTTCTGGGACGGCCAGCGCGGGCAGGATGAGCAGGAGCGCCGCCTGGACCGGCAGGACGAGCCACGGATTGCTGCTCCAGAGAGCCGCGATCGGCAGCCCGAGCCACGTCATCGCGATGTCGGAAACCCAGATGTCGGGTTTGCGCATCCAAGCGCCCACGCACGCTTGCCCGGCGATGGAGAGGATGAACAGATACGTCAGCGTGATGTTGACCAGCGCCATGGCGACGGCGGCCGCCAGCGCGATTCCGAGCGGTACCGCCGTCACGCCGTCCCCGAGGCTGAAGTGCAGGGCGTGCAGGACCAGCAGCGCCGCAGCCCCGTTGATCACGAAGTTCGCGATCGCGAAGGCCAGCTCGACGAGGCTCGCGTTGACCCCGCCGAAGCGGCTCTTGAGCCAGTTGATGGTCTGTACGACCAGAACGCAGAAGACGAACCCGTGCCACGACAGCACCAGGGCCGTGGCGAAGACGAAAGGCGAGTCCAGCGATATCGAGATCCCGTTTTTGGGATCGGTCCTGCGCTCGATGCGCATCGAACTCGCGACGACCGTCGCGCAAATCAGGGCGAGCGTCACGAGCACGTTCCCGTGGTTCGGCACCAGGGCGGGCGCGTCGAAGCCGAGCCACAGCGCGATCGCTGCGAAACAAACGATGCCGACGTAGATGAACTTCGTTCGTGATGTGCCAGTCATGCCGTTCCGGGCTGCGATGCGGGGTGTGAGTTCCCCCTCGAATTTCTATTCGGGCCGATTCGGAGTTCAGTTAAGATGAGGGCGCGCATTGCGACCGGCACGCTCGGTAAAGAATACTTCATAGATGGCGCCGGCGGACGGCGCACGCGCCGACAAGGAAGGCGCCTTCCGGTGCGATACTGGTCTCGTCGTGATCCGTACGGCGACCTCTCTTGCGCTCGCGTTCGCGCTCTTCGTAGCGAGCGCCGGTGCCGCGTGCGCGGCGACCCCGCCGGCTCGGTGGCTGCTGGTCAGCGACCTCCACTTCGATCCCTTCGGCGATCCGGCGTTGCCGGGTGCCTTGGTGCAGGCTCCGGCCGGGGCTTGGCATGCGATCTTCGAGAAATCGGCCGCCGCGCCCAGCGGTTACTTCCACGACACGAATTTCGCATTGCTCGAGTCGGCGTTGGCCGAGATGCGCGCGCAGGTACCGGCGGCGCCGGTCGTGGTGGTCGCGGGCGATTTCCTCGCCCACGGTTTCCCCGCGAAGTTCGCCGCAGCCGAACCGGGTGCGAGTCCGGCCGTCTACGATTCCTTCGTCGACAAGACGATCGCCTTTCTCGCGGGCGAGCTCGGCGCCGCGTTTCCGCAGGCGCAGTTCATCGTCACGCTCGGCAACAACGACGGCTACTGCGACGACTATGCCGGCACTGCGGCCAGCCCGTTCCTCGCGCGCATGGCGGCGGCATTCGAGCCGCTGGTCGATCGCGGGGGCCGCGCACCGGGTTTCCTGCGCGATTTTTCCCGGAACGGCTATTACGTCACGACGCTGCCGGGCGCGCCCGGAGCGCAAGCGATCGTGCTCGACAGCGTGTACTGGTCGGCCAAATACGACAAGCCGTGCGGCGGTGCGGGCGGCGATCCGGGCGCGGCCGAACTCGACTGGCTGGCCGCGACGATCTCGGCGCCCGCGCCCGCGTATCGTTGGTTCGTCACCCACATTCCGCCGGCGATGGACCCGTACTCGTCGCTGGTGGCGAACCGTCCCGTCCCGTTCATGCGCGAAGCCTACGCGGGCCGGCTGCGTGCGCTCGCGACGGCGGCGCATCCGAGCGCGTTCCTGTTCGGGCACGTCCATCACCCCTCGTTCGAGATCGTAGGCCCCGGCGACGGCACGGGCGTGCCCGGGCTGATTTTGCCCTCGATAAGCGCGGTGCAAGGCAACGATCCGGCCTTCGTCGCGGCGGACGTGGCGCCGTCGACGGGCGTCCTGACCGATTTCACGACGTACGCGCTTGCGCTCGGAACTCCGGGCGCGGCCTGGCAACGCGAGTACGACTTCGACGCGGCGTACGGCACGGCGGCCTTCGACACGCCCGATTTGGACGTGCTGCAAATCCGGCTCGCAAGCGATCCCGCCCTGTGGGCGCGTTACGCGGCGTACTTCAATTCCGGCAGTGCGGTCGCGACGATCGCCCCGGGGACCTGGCCCTGGTACTGGTGCGGCGCCTTCGAGCTGGCGGCCGCGCCGTACGCAGCCTGCGTCGCGAACCTCGTGCCGGCGCGTTCGAGCGAACCGAAACCGTAGCGCCCGGTCGCATGCGCTTGCTCGGCGCGTGTCGAACGCGGCGCGCGTGATGATCGCAATGACCCGCACCGGGGAGGGCACCTATTCCGCCGAAACCGATCCCGCGTACTGGAACCTGATCGGGCCCTTCGGCGGATGGACCGCGGCGTCGCTCCTGCTGGCGGTCCTCGACGATCCGCGCCGGCATGGGGAACCGCTCTCGATGTCGACGAATTTCGCCGGCGCGATCGAGTCGGGTCCCTTCGAGATCCGCACGCGGAACGTGCGGCGCAACCGCTCGACCGATTTCTGGCGCGCTGAACTCGTGCAGCAACAGCACGGCCGCGACGCCTACTGCGCGGACGCCTCCGTGGTTCTGGCGCAGCGGCGGGCCACCGAGTCGTTCATCGACGTCTCCGTGCCCGAGGTCCCCGGGCCCGAAGCGCTGACGCCGCTGAACCTGGGCTCGTTCGCGCCGTCGTTTCTCGAGCGCTACGAAATGCGTTTCGCGGTCGGCGACCTCTTCGCCAAGAGCGAGACCAACCGCACGGTCGCGTGGGTCCGCGGGAAGACTCCGCTAACGCTCGACTTTCCGGCGCTGGCCGCGCTCTGCGACTCGGGGTTTCCGTTGATCTTCACGCGGCTGCGCAAGCGGGTTCCCGTCTCGACCGTCACGCTCAACACGTTCTTCCATGCGACCTCGAGCGAGCTGGCCGAAGTGGGCAGCGACTTCCTGTTGGCCGACGGGCGCATGCGAATCGCGTACAACGGCTTCTACGATTCCGTCACGTCGATGTGGAGCCGGGCCGGCAGGCTGCTCGCGACGACCGAACAGATCGTCTACTACAAGAGCTCGTGACGGATACGAGCGGCGATCGGGACCTCGGTATGGACCGTCCGATCGCGCGACGGGATTTTCTCGACGGCGCCGCGCTGGCGCTCGGCTCCGCCGCCGCGTTCGGGCTCCCGCCCGCCCTGGCCGCGGCCGGCGCGCCCTATCCGCCGGCGCGGGAAGGCTTGCGCGGACAGTATGCCGGGTCGTTCGCGGTCGCGCACAGCCTGCGTGACGGCACCTTTTGGCCCGCGGCCCAGGCGCCGCCGCGTCCGACGAGCGAGCGGTACGACTTGGTGGTCGTCGGCGGGGGCCTCAGCGGGCTCGCAGCGGCTTATTTCTACCGCCTCCGCCGGCCCGGCGCGCTGGTACTGGTGCTCGAGACGCTCGACGACTTCGGCGGCCACGCCAAACGCAACGAGTTCCGGTTCGGGCGCCGCACCCTGCTCAGCAACGGCGGAACGCAATCGCTCGAGAGCCCGGGCGAATACCGCGACGGCGCCGCGCGGCTGCTCGGCGACCTCGGGATCGACTATACGAACTTCTACCGGTACTACGATACGCACCGCTACGACGGTCTGGGAACGGGGCTGTTCTTCGACCGCCGGACGTTCGGTGCCGACCGTCTCGTGACCGGGATGGGACAGCGGCCCTGGAGCGAGTTTCTCGCCGAAACGCCCTTATCCGCCGCGGCCAAACGCGACATCGAGCGCATCTACACCGAAGCCGTGGACTACTTGCCGCAGCTCGACCCTGCGGCGAAGCGCGCGCGCCTGTCGCGGATCAGCTACGCGGCGTTCCTGGTCGACGTCGCGGGTTGCGACCCGGGCGTGCTGCCGTTCTTCAAGAGCTGGACGAACGATCTGTTCGCGCTCGAGATCGAAGCGGTTTCGGCGGCCGAGGTGTTCGACGGCGGCGACGATTACGGGTTCGTGGTCTTTCCCGGGTTCGCCGGCATGGATCTGGGCGGCGGCGCCCGCGCGACGCCCGTCCGCCGCGAGCCGTACATCTTTCACTTCCCCGACGGCAACGCGTCGCTCGCGCGCATGCTCGTCCGGCAGCTCGTGCCGGGCGCCGTCGGCGGGCGCACGATGGAGGACGTCGTGACGACCGCGGCCCGTTACGACCTCCTCGACCGGGGATCGAACGAGGTCCGGATCCGCCTCAACGCCACGGTCGTGCGCGCGCGCAACGACGAACGCGCGCGCGACGTGGAGGTCGCCTACGTGCGGGGTGGCGCGCTCGAGAGCGTACGTGCCGGCCACTGCGTGCTCGCCTGCTGGAACGCGGTCGTGCCGTACATCTGCCCGGACGTGCCCGCCGCGCAGCGCCAAGCGCTGGCCTACGGGGTCAAGGCGCCGCTGGTCTACACGCACGTAGCGATTCGGAATTGGGAAGCCTTCGCACGCCTGGGCGTACGCGCCGTGCACGCCCCCGGCAGCTACCACACGCTGGCGATGCTGGACTTTCCGGTCGACATCGGCAGCTACCGGTCGCCGCGAACGCCCGCCGAGCCGATGGTGCTGTGGTTGCTGCGCACGCCCTGCCGGCCCGGCCTGCCGGCCCGCGACCAGTACCGCGCGGGCCGCGCCGAGCTGTACGGCACCAGCTACGCGGACATCGAGCGGCGGACGCGCGGCCAACTGCAGGCGATGCTCGGCGGCGGTGGTTTCGAGCCGGCCCGGGATATCACGGGCCTCACCGTCAATCGCTGGGCGCACGGCTACGCCTACGAGTACCTGTCGCTGTGGGACCCGCCCTGGGAGCCCGGCGGGAGCCCCGCGGAGCGTGGCCGCCGACCGGTCGGCCGGATCGCGATCGCGAATTCGGATGCGGAGGCGACGGCCTATACGGACGCCGCCGTCAACCAGGGCTATCGCGCCGTGGAAGAAGTGCTGGCCGGCTGATCGCCCGCGGACGCCTACCGGACCAAGATCTTCGCCATCATGCCCTGGTCTTCGTGATCGAGGATATGGCAATGATACAGGAACTCGCCGCGGATCACCGGGTCGCGGAAATCGATCAACAACGTGATCCAGCCCGGCGTCACCGATCCGTCGGGATTGTGCGTTCGCGGCGGGATGTTGTAGCTGTCGTACCAGGAATAGGGGAGACCGGTCGGCGCCCCGTTCACGTATTCGACCACGAAGTGGACCTGGTGGATATGAAAATCGTGCACCTCGTCGGCGTCGTTGAGAACCGTCCATTCTTCGACGGTGCCGGCCCGCGCGATGACGTGCGGCGGGTCGCTCGGCGAATACAACCGGCCGTCGATGAAGAACTCGGTGCCGGCTCGGTTCTCGGAAAACACCGTCAACCGCTGAACGGACGGTGCCGGTAACGCCTGCGCAAGCACGTCGGCAGGCAACGGTACGACCCGGCTCGTGACGATCCGGCTCAGGTCGAGGCGCGCGCGGTTGGCGGTACCGCCTGTGCCGAGGTTGCGGAGCGTGGCGAGAATCTCCGGCGGATCCGGGTCGCCGGTCGGTCCCGAGTCGAAGCAATTGGCGCGCATCGTCGTCGGCTTGGCGAGCCCGAAGGCGACGAACTCGGCGCGTCCGGCCGGCGGGATCACGATGTGGCTGCGGAGTTGAAACGCCGGCGAGCCTGCGAAGCGGTCGAGGGCCACGCCGTCGAGTGCGACCAAGAGCAGCGGCTCGTTGTCGATCGAGAGATCGAGATTGCGGATCGACGTCGCGTTCGCGACGCGGAATAGCTGCGCTTCGCCGGGCGCGATGTCGATGGCGGGCTGCAGGCCGCCGTCGACGAGCAGCTGGTAGCCCTTATCGGGGCCGTTGCAGGGCAGGCGCGTTGCACCGGCCGCGAACGCCGCGCGGCGCGACGCCCGGTCGGCCCGTGCGCTCGGGTGCTCTTTCCCGAGCAGCGGGATGCGGCGAACGATCAGATCCTGTTCCCGCATTCCGGCCAGGATCGGAAGGTGCTGCTGTAGCCCCTCGACGACGATCAAGCCCGACATGCCGCCGTCCCCGACTTGGTGCGTCGTCTCCCCGTGCGGATGGGTGTGGTACCAGTACAGACCCGGCTCCGCGTTCGCGGGCAGGTGCACGCGGTAATCCAAGCTGCCGCCCGGCGGCGCGACCATCGTGAGGACGTCGTCGGAGCCGAGCTTTGGCGAGACGCGCAGCCCGTGGAAGTGCAGGTTGGTCATGTTCATCGGCGCCGACGAGCCGAAGCTCGGCTCCGACGGGAGATCGTTCGCGTAGTGAATCGCGATCGTGTCGCCGGGCCGGACGCGTATCGTGGGCGGCACCGGCTGGCCGTTATAGACCAGCTCGGGCAAGTTAGCGAACGGGTCGAACTCCGCGCTCAGGGTGAGCGAGGCGACCCCGTTCTTGGAGCTCACCACCGGCGGCAGCGCGAGCGGCGCGCCCGCGGCGGCCGGCCGCAGGTCGGCGACCGCGACCCCTCTCGCTGCGGTGAACCCGGCGAACGACGCTCGCAGCGGATCGTGCGGACCACAGATAGGGCCGGCGTACGCGAACCCGTCGCCGTCGGCGCCCGCGAGCGACGAAGCTGCCAGACCGAGCAAGACCAGGGCGAGCCGCGTCAGCATGCGCCGACCCGTCTCACCTCGCGAAGCTCAGCTTGCGGCGGAAATACTTCGCTGCGGCCGGATCCAACTCGCGCTCGCGCGGTGTGCCCGCGATCACGAGCGCGGCCGGCGAGCGAGGCTCGAGCACGTCCGCCAGCTCGCTCGCCCCGAGCGCTTCGAGGTGGGAGAGGTAGACGATCGCCGATCGGCCGTCGTAGAGCGGCGCGAGCGCTTCGACGATCGCGCCCGGTTCCAGGCGCCGGACTTCGCTGAGGTCGTACGTGAAGATTCGGAGGTCGAGTTGCTTGGCAAGGCGATCGATGACGGCCGCCCGCTCGTCGGAGGTCCCGCCGCACACGAGCAGCCCCGCCCCGGTCTTGCGGAAACGGAAAAATGCCCCCGCCGGGCGCTCGAAGTCGCGCGCGACCGCGTCGAGTTCTCGTACGACCCACGCCGGCAGCTCGTGGTCGTGCGGAAGCCAGCCGCTCGTATTCGGGACGCCGGTCGGACGGCGAAACGAGTCCACGAGCCCTGCAAGATCGCCAAGCGTGGGCTCAGGTCCGGACGGCACCTCGATCATGAGCCAAGCCTAACACCATTTCCGCCAGGAACCGTGAGCCATACGAACCATGGTCGGCGGGAAAGCAGCCCTTCGGCGATTAACCCGAATTAGCCGCTCTTTGCGAGCGCTTGAACCGTGAGCCAGGGCCGCAGTTCGGCTGCCGTCTCCATCGGCCGTGCGAACAGGTATCCTTGCCCGCTCTTGCAGCCGAGCGCCATGAGCTTGCGCCGTTGGGTCTCGCTCTCGACGCCTTCGGCGATGACGTCCATCTCGAGCGAGTGCCCCAGCGTCACGACCATCTGCACGATCGGCTCGTTCGCGAGGTCTCCGTTCGGGCCGCTGACGAACGAGCGGTCGATTTTCAGCGCGTCGATCGGGAACTTGTGCAGGTATCGAAGCGACGAATAGCCCGTTCCGAAGTCGTCGATGCACAGCCGTACGCCCAGCGCCTTGAGCTGGCCGAGGACCGTCGCGGCGCGGGGCCCGTCTTCCAGCAACGCGCTTTCCGTGATCTCGAGCATCAGCCGCTCCGGTGCCAGCCCGCTGGCACGTAGCGCTTCGGCCACGTCCGCGACGATCTGTGGTTCCATCAGCTGCGTGACCGAGAGGTTGACGTTCATCGTCAGCGGACCGCGGTATCCGCGGATCGACTCGCGCGACAGCATCGTGCATGCTTCGCGCAACGCGAAGCGCCCCAATTCGATGATCGCGCCCGACTCTTCGGCGAGCGGTATGAAATTCGCGGGTGGAATCAAGCCGGAACTCGGGTGATGCCAGCGCATCAGCGCTTCGAGGCCTTCGGGTTCGCCGCTGAGCAGGTCGACGACCGGTTGGTAGGCCAGGTGGAACTCCCCGCGCCCGAGGCCGGCCTGGAGGTCCGACATCAGGCGCATGCGCAACGCCAGCCGGTGCTGCATCGCATCGTCGAAGAGGACCGACATGCCGTGTCCCAGCGATTTGGCGTGATACATCGCTGCGTCGGCATTGCGCACGACGTCCTCGGCGCGAACGTAGGCCTCGCTGCCGAGCACGACGCCGATACTCGACGTCACGGCGACGGCGTTGCCGTCGATCTGTACGGGGGCGCGCACGACGTCCTGGACGTGCTGGGCGATCGACATCGCCTCCGCCGCGTCGCTTACCGACCCGAGCAAGATCGCGAACTCGTCCCCGTGGAAACGCGCCACCAGATCCTGCGGCCCGCTCAACGACAAGAGGCGGCGCGCGGTGACGACCAGCAGCCGGTCGCCCGCGTGATGTCCGAAGCGGTCGTTTGCGACCTTGAAATCGTCCAGGTCGATGAACAGCACCGCATAATCCGCCGCGCCTGTCCGGCGCCGAGCGATCAGCTCTTCGAGGTGGCGCACGAACGCCGTACGGTTCGGCAGCGACGTCACTTGGTCGTGCGTGGCCGCATACCGCAGGCGGGTGTCGACGGCTTTGCGTTCCGTGATGTCGCGAACCATCGCCACCGCGACGACGTTCGAAGGCGCCGACACGGCAACGACCGAAACGTTGACTTCGGCCCAGCGGACGGTACCGTCGCTCTGGTTGACCTCGCGCTCGAAGACGTACGTCTTGGCGCGGCCTTCGGCGATCGCTACGAAGCGCGCGTCGCCCGGTTCCACGATCCGGCCGCCCGCACCGAGCAGATCGCTGACCGCGGCGTTGGATTCGATCGTGCCGCCGCCGGCGTCGAGGAGCGCGATGCCCATGTGCGAGCGGTCGAACACGGCGCGGAACTGGGCTTCGGTCAGTTGCAGCGCGCGCTCGGCGTTTTGGCGCGCGAGTTCGGCGCTCCGGCGCGCGAGTTCGGTCGTGAGCATTTGCGCTTCTTGCTGCACGCGCCGCAGCTCGCGGCGGTCGCGGCGCAGGATCGAGCGCGCGACCGAGGCGGTGATCCCGTAGATGAGGACCGGTGCGAGCAGCGCGAGCACGACGATCAGGACGTGCATGCGGTCGGCTTCGACGATCCGCTGGTGCAGGCGCCCGACGATCTCGTCTTCCAAGGCGTCGGTGTACGCGCCGCTGTCGCGCAGGAGCCGGTTCCGCCGCGCAAGCAGCGACTCGGCGTCCGGAGCCGGCCCGCTTCCGTCCCTCGCGACGGCGAGGTGGTTCGAAAGCGTTTGCGCGTCGTCGTTCGTGGCGGTCCACATCGGACTGAGCTTGGCCTTGACGCCGGCGTCGTTGTCGAAGGCGCCGTGCATGTCGATGTTGGCGTTGCTGCTCGCGACCGAAGCTTGCGCCAGCAGGCCGGCCAGCTCGATCCGGTCCCGGACCGGCTCCCGGCCGGAGCGGTCGCCTTCGACTGCCGTGGCGGTCGCGAGCGTCAGGTAGCGCAGCACGTGCGGGTTCACGTCCAGGGCTGCGTCCTGGAGGTCGCCTACCACGACGTCGCTCTCGAAGGACAGCTTCGACGCGTCGCTGATCAGCGCGGTCGAGTGCTGGAGCTCGTCTTCAAAGGGCCCGAGGTTCGCGGCGGAAACGCGGCCCCGCAGCGCTTTCCACGTCTTTTCGCGCACCGGCCACATCACGTCGGATTCCAGCTTCGGGTTCTTGAAGCTGCGGACGATGCCGTCCAGTTCGTTGAACCGCATCTCGACGCCGGTCTGCGCGTTCGGCTCGACCGGCCGGTCGAGCGGCAGCGCCGCAACCAGCTGGAGCAGCCGCACGGCGTCGCCCGCGAAGCGGACGCCTTCCTCCTCGGTGCCCACGTTCAGCGCCGTGGCGCTGACGCCGGCATATAGATAGTATGCGACGCCGAAGAACGGCAACGCGAACAACAGGGACAGAACTACTAGACGCAGAGGCGAAACGATGCTCGATGAATGAGCCGTGACCGCATCGCGCTCGGATGGAAGCGGCAGATAGACCCCCGGTGCAGAATTCCGGCCCAGACATAGTTATACGGGGGGTCTTTCGGCCCTGGTAGACTTGGTCGGAAAGGGCCTTCTTAACCGTACTCTGACAAACCGAGCCGTCAGGACAGGCACGCGCCGCCGTCAAGCACGCGTTTCCTACCGGCATCGCCGGCCTCATCCGGCGTTCGGCGGCGTCGCGAGGCGCCGATCCCGATCGTCGCCGGTGACCTCCTCGAGCGCGGGCCGGCGTGCACCCGAGCGCCCGGCGACGCCGCGACCGCGGCGCCGGTCTCGGCGCCGGTCGCGGCGCGGCCGGAATCGCTAGTGGACTGCGTGCTCCGCGGTCGCGCCCGCTTCGCAGTAGAGCTTGAAACGCTGGAGCAGGTCGCGCACCGTCGCCTCGGCGATGCGGTGGCCCAGGGCTGCATCGAACGCGATGCCCAAGGGCCAAAGCGGCGGAGCGTACGAACCGTCGAGGTCGAGCCGGCAGAAGCCGCCGCCTTCATCGGCAGCGCTCAGCGTGCCGCTGAAACACGGAAAGAGCGCTTCGTTGGCGGGCTTCCAGGTGAGATTGAAGAGCTGGTAGCCGAGAATACCGGGTCGCGTGGTGATCGAAGCTTCGACTTCCTGTTCGACGATCAAGTCGCCGATTTGGAGTCGCATCGGAAGCTTGGCCGGCGCGTCCAGGCCGCCGCCGAAACCGCTCAGATAGTTGCCGATAAGTTCGGGGACTCGCTCGGACGGACACCTCATCGTCTCGTACGCGTAAATCATGGTCATGGTAGTTATATCGTACCGCCGGCAAGCGTAAAGTAGTGCGAAGGCGCCGCGAAGGTACCGTGAATCCGCTTTTTTTTGGCATGCTACTTTCATCGCTGCCGCGCGGCTCCGCCGGGCGCGAGACCCGTCGCGCGTCACGGGCTGCGTTTCAAAATCAGCGTCGCGAGCGGCGGCAGCGTCAGCTCGATCGAAAACGGCTTATCGTGTTCGCCGCCGGGCCGCGCTTCGAGTGTGCCGTTGCGCACGTTACTTCCGCCGTAACGCTCGTCGTCGGTATTGATCGCCTCGACGTAACGGCCGCCCGCCGGAACGCCGAGCCGGTACCCGTGCCGCACGACGGGCGTGAAATTGCTAACGACGACGACGAAATCGTCCCAGTCGCGAGCGCGTCGCACGAACGCCACCACCGAAAACCCGCGATCGGAAACGATCCACTCGAGCCCGGCCGGCTCGGCGTCGAGTTCGTAGAGCGCGCGCAGGCCGCGATACGTGTTGTTGAGATCGGCGACGAGCCGTTGCACGCCGGCGTGCGCGCCGTCACCGAGCAGGTACCAATCCAGGCTGCGATCGTGATTCCACTCCCGTTCCTGCGCGAACTCGCCGCCCATGAACAGCAGCTTCTTTCCCGGGTGCCCGTACATGTAGCCGAAGTAGGCGCGCAGGTTCGCAAAGCGCTGCCAGCGGTCGCCGGGCATCTTGCCCAGCAACGAGCCCTTACCGTGCACCACTTCGTCGTGCGAGAGCGGTAACACGAAATTCTCGGTGAACGCGTACATGAAGCTGAACGTCAACGCGTCCTGCCGGTAGCCGCGGTACAGCGGGTTCTCGCGCATGTATTCCAGCGTGTCGTGCATCCAGCCCATGTTCCACTTATAGCCGAAGCCGAGGCCGCCTAAGTAGACCGGCTCCGAAACCTTGGGCCACGTCGTCGATTCCTCGGCGACCGTGATCGCGCCCGCGCCGTCCGCGTAGACCGCTTCGTTCGTGCGCTTGAGGAAGTCGACCGCGCCGAGGTTTTCGCGGCCGCCCATGCGGTTGGGAATCCACTCGCCGTGCGCGCGGCTGTAGTCCAGGTAGAGCATCGACGCGACGGCGTCGACGCGCAGCCCGTCGATATGGTAGCGGTCGATCCAGAACAACGCGTTCGCGATCAGGAAGTTGACGACTTCGTTGCGCCCGAAGTTGTAGATCAGGGTCTGCCAGTCCGGCTGAAAGCCCTGACGCGGATCGGCGTGTTCGTAGAGGTGCGTTCCGTCGAAGCGCGCGAGGCCGTGCGTGTCGGTCGGGAAATGGCCCGGCACCCAGTCGACGAGCACGGCGAGGCCGGCCGCGTGCGCCCGGTCGACGAACTCCGCGAAGTCCGCCGGCCCTCCGAAACGGCTGGTCGGGGCGAACAACCCGATCGGCTGGTAGCCCCACGAGCCGTCGAAGGGATGCTCCGAGACCGGCAACAGCTCGATATGCGTGAAGCCGAGCGACGCCACGTACGGGATCAACTGGTCGCCGAGTTCGCGATAGGTCAGATAGCGGTTGTGCTCGGCGCGCCGCCAGGACGCGAGGTGTACCTCGTAGATCGCGATCGGCGCGTCGCGGCGGTTGGCACCGGCCCGGTCCTCGAGCCACACGCGGTCGCTCCACTGCGCGCTACCCGGGGTCGCCACGACCGAGGCGGTCGCCGGCGGGCGTTCGCACGCGAACGCGAACGGATCGGCTTTGAGGGGCAGCAGCGCGAAGTCCGGGCCGAGCAGTTCGTACTTGTAGCGGCTGCCTTCCGTGACGCCCGGCAGAAAGATCTCCCACACGCCCACGCCGTGGCGGAAACGCATCGGATGGCGCCGGCCGTCCCAGTCGTTGAAATCGCCGACCACGGACACGCGCTTGGCATTGGGAGCCCAGACGGAGAACGCCACGCCCCGGACGCCTTCCAAGGTGCGCGGGTGGGCTCCCAGTTTCTCGTAGAGATCGAGATGCCGCCCCTCGCCGATCAGATGGAGGTCGAGGTCGCCGAGGACCGGGCCGAAGCGGTACGGGTCGTCGATGACCGTGACCGAGCGGCCGATCGTCAGCCGCAGCCGGTACGGGAAGGGCGTCGTACGGTCCGGGATCAGTCCGCTGAAGAGCCCGTCTTCCTGAACGCGCGCGAGTTCCGCCAGCGCCGTGGTACTGCCGGGCTCGACCACTTCGACCCGGGCCGCTTGCGGCAGAAACGCGCGCACGACCGTGCCCCCCGCGGCTTCGTCGACGTGCGGGCCCAGGATGGAAAACGGGTCGCCGTGCTGGGCCCGTACGATCGCGAGCTCGGCGTCAGCGTACACGGGCGCTCTCCCGGGCCGCGCTCGTGCCGAGACTGCGGCAGGAGCCCTCGAACGGGATCGATGCCCACGCCGGGCGGTTCGCGGTTTCGTATGACATCTCGTAGAGCGCCTTCTCCAACACGATCGGCCCGAGCAGAGACCGGGCAACGTCGCGCAATTTCGGGGACACCTTTCGCAGTTCGCGCGCAGGCGTCGCCAGTGCTCTTTCGGCAGCCGCCGGCGAGGCGGGAGTCCGACGTCGCTGGTCGCACTACTTCCACCCATGATCGACGTCCACGTTCACCTGCACCCGCCCCGGCTCTCTCGCGCGATCCGGCGCTGGTTCGCCGAGCGCAGCGATTGGGACGTGGGCGTCCACGAAAGCGAGCCCGAAGCGGTCGCGGCCGCCTTGCTGCGCGCGGGTGTCGAACGGTTCGTGTTTTGCAGCTACGCCCATAAGCCCGGCATGGCGCGCGAATTGAACGCCTGGCTGGCAGCGACGTCGCGCGAGCTCGAAGGGTACGGCCTGCCGCTGGGCACGATGCACTTCGACGACGCGTCGTACCTCGCGGACGTGCGGGACGCGCTGGACGACGGTTGCATCGGCCTGAAGATCCACGAGGACGTGCAACGCTGCGCGGTGGACGATCCGCGTTTCGACCCGATCTACGCCGAAATCGCAGGGCGCGGCGGGTTCGTCTTGGCGCACGTCGGACCGATTCCGTGGGAGTATCCGCGCGATACGGGCCTCGCGCGCGTAACGGCCGTGCTCGAGAAACACCCGAACCTCACCTTCGTGGTCGCGCACTTCGGGGCGCCGGACTCGAGCGGGTATCTGTCGCTGATGGACCGACACCCGCGGCTGTACCTGGACACGACGATGTTCTTCGCGCGCGAATCGCCGATCGGCAGCGGTTTCGCGGTTGCGGTTTCCGCCGTCGCGGCGCACGCCGGCCGCATCTTGTACGGGACGGATTTTCCGAACGTCCCCTATCCGTACGAAAGCGAGCGCGCGGGGATCGAGCGGCTCGGGCTCGCGCCGGACGCGTTGCGCGCGATCCTGGGCGGCAACGCCGCGGCGCTGATCGCCTCCGCGCTGGAAAGGATCGGAGCGTGAACGGCTACGGTTCGCCGGAAGCCGCGGCTGCGGCCTTCGGCGTCTCGACGATGTTCGAGGCGGCGGGCCGCACCGGCCTCGTCGATCTCGAGCTGATCGCGCATATCCCGGCGGCGAAAGTCGCCGGCCGCGCGCGAACCGTGCTGTGCGGTCAAGACGATAACCTGATGGTGCCCGCGGCCATCGCGCAGGTGCGCCCCGGCGAGATCCTGGTGATGCGTATGCCCGTCGCCCGGCCCGTGTCGCTGCTGGGCGAACTGCTCGCGACGCAGTGCCTGGCGCACGGCGTGGCGGGCGTTTTGGTCGACGCGGCGATCCGCGATGCCGTCGCCATTCGCGAACTGGGCCTGCCGGTGTGGTCGCGTTACGTCCGCGCGCGCAGTGCCTCCAAATCCCACGTCGGCGAACTCGACGTGCCGCTCGAGATCGGGGGTACGACGATCGCGGCGGGCGATCTCGTCGTGCTCGACGGCGACGGCGCGCTGGCCGTCGCCGCCGCGCGCGTCGAGGCCGTCGTCGCCGCGGCCGCCAAGCGCGACGCCGCGGAAGCGGTCAAGCGCGAGCGCTACCGCGCCGGCGAGCTCTCCTACGACCTCGACGGCCTGCGGGCGCTGGTCGAAGGCGGCCGCGCGGGCCGTTAGAAGTATCTCCGGCATGCAAGCCTCGGACATCAACCGACATATCGAAGAGCTGGTGGCCGAAGAGCACCGGCTCTTCGACCTCGCCGCGCAGCGCCCGCTCGAAGCGCACGAGCGCAAGCGGCTGGAAGACATCAACCTGCAGCTCGACCGGTACTACGATCTGTTGCGGCAGCGCCGCGCGCGCGAGGAGTTCGGACAGAGCCCCGACGCGGCCCACCTGCGGTCGGTAGAAACGGTCGAGAAGTACCTGCAGTAAGGCCGGCGATGCGGCGCTGAACGGGGGGCTTTACCGGTCCGATACGCGAACGGGCGTCCTCAATGAAGTTGCTGCGCGCCCTGGTCGTCGCCGCGCTGCTTGCCGTTGCCGTTTTCGTCGGGTACCGGTTGTTCGCGCATCAAGAAGCGCCCGTCGCGAACACGGTCGGGGTGTATTACAGCAAGCTCGACGGCGAGTCGCTCGGTACGTGGCAGGTCTCGCTCAACCCGAGCGCGCGCGATCCGGCGAGCGTCGCGTTTTATGCGACGGCGCAAGCGGTCGCGGGACCGCCCCCCGATACGCAAGCCGTCCGGTTTCCCTCCGGAACGGTCGTGCGTTCCGTTCACGTTTCCGGTTCGACGGCGACCGTCGATCTCGGCGGCGCGATCGTGAACCCGCAAGGCGGCAGCTTTGCCGAGAGCGGGGAATTCAAAGCGCTCGTCTGGACGTTGACCGCTCTGCCCGGCATCGATGCCGTGCAAGTGAAGGTCGGCGGAGCGCTCGTACCTACCCTTCCCGGAGGTCACCTTGAGCTCGACGAACCGCTCACGCGTAAAAGCTGGTAAGTTTCTCCTCGCCTTCGCGCTCGCCGTGCTGCCGGCCCTCGCGCAGCCGTGCGGCGTTCGCGCGGCGACGATCGCGGGCTCCGACACCTGGTTCGCGGGCACGCAGCTGACCTTCGACAAGGCCGAGCTGCGCGACGGGGAACTCGCGATCGCAAACGACGATACCGGGCTCCGGCGCTTCTTGGGAAAGCTGGGCGCGACGCTCGCGTATCAGCCGGGGCAGAAGTACGCGATCGTTACGACCGCCGATCGCAGCACGATCGTCTTCACGCTCGGCGACCCGCGCTACACCGCGAACGGCGTCGCCGCGACCGCGCCCTTCGCGCCGTACGTCGAGCAGGGTTCGGCGTACTTTCCGTTCATGACGCTGGCCCGTGCGCTGGCCGTCGATCCGGTCGTGGTCGGAACGACGACCGTCTTGGAACCGCAGATCTCCGCGCTCGAGGTGCGCACCGAAAACCGCGTGACGGTCGTGACGGTGCGCGGTGCCACGGCGCTGCACTTCAAGCGCACGAGCGACGTCGGCGCGGACGACGTGACGCTCGTCTTCACCGGCATCGCATCGACCTTGGAAGCGGAGCGCCAGATCGGCAGCCCGGGTTTGCGTGCGGTCGCCATCGCGGTCGGCGGCACGCCGAAGAACCCCGCGACGACGATGACGTTTTCGGCCGTCCCGGGAAGCGTTCACGCGCTGACGCCGTCCGCCTCGCCCAACGTGCTCGCGATCGCGTTTTCGCCGGCGGGCACGGCGCTGGGCGGAACGCCGCTGCCGGCTGAAGGCACGGCCGTGGTCGCGGTCGCGCCGCCGCCCGCGCGCGCGCCGATCCCGAGCTACGCGCAACCGGGCGGTCAAGCCGCGGCAGGGCCGACCAGCACCATCGAGGACGGTCTCGTCACCCCGGTCGGACCCGCGCCCGCGGCGGCCCCGGCCACGCCGGTGCCGACCGCGTATACGCTGCCGCCCGCGACGATCACCGCGGTCACGCCGCAAGTGCAGGGCGATGCGCTCGACGTCCGGGTCGCGCTGACCGGCAACGTCACGTACGAGTGGCACCGGCTCGGCGACAACCGCTGGTACGTCGATTTCAAACCCGCGACGCTGGCCGGGGCGCCCGTGGATCAGGAACTCGACGGGACGGCCGCCACCTCGCTGCGCGTCAAGGCGTTCATGGGTCCGAACGACCGGCTGCAAACGGTGCGGGTCGCCCTGTCGCTCACCTCGCCGCGCGCCGTGGCGCTCGTCCCGTCCGACGGGGGACTGACGATCGCCGTCGACCGTGCCGACGACCCCGCGCCCCAGAAGGTCGGCCTCGGCGAACTGGCGGACGGGCGGCTGGTCGCAGCAGTCGTGCCGCTGCCGCCGCCCGAGCCCGCGTCCCCCGCCGGCGGCGGGGGCCCGGGGTGGAAGTACACGCCGTCCGCGGGTACGAACCCGCGGCTGATCGTGATCGACCCCGGCCACGGCGGCAGCGATTTCGGCGCCATGCACAACGGGCTGGTCGAGAAGGAGCTGAACATCGACGTGGCGCGGCGCTTGCGGGCGCTGCTGGTCGCGCGCGGCTGGGAGGTCAAGATGACGCGCGACGCCGACGTCGACGTCTATCAGCCCAACGACTCCGCGCACGACGAGCTCCAGGCTCGCTGCGACGTCGCGAACGCCGCGGGGGCACGGCTTTTCATCAGCGTTCACACGAACAGCTTCACGTCCGGCGACCTCAACGGCACGACCACGTATTACTACAAGGCCGATTCGTACGCGCTGGCCGACGCCGTTCACGCGCGGCTCGCCGCTTCGTTACCCACCAAAGACGACGGCGTCCAAAAAGAGAACTTCTACGTGATCCACCACACGTCGATGCCGGCGATTCTCGTCGAGATGGCCTTCCTGTCCAATCCCGACGACGCCGCGCTGCTGCGATCGACGGCCTTCTTGCAGAAGATGGCGCTCGCGATCGCCGACGGGGTCGGCGATTACGCAGGCAAGACCGCGGCGCCCGTCTCGTCGAACGCCGGTGAGACGGACGGGAGTTAGTGTCCCGCTCCAGAAATTCGTCACATGATTCGGGGCGGCTTTTCGCCCGTCTCGTCGCCGCTCGTCGCTCAAATGGCTCGCCATTCCACGCTCCTCGCTCCTCGATACGAACGAAAATCCACTCCCGACTTATGCAACGAACTCCTGGAACGGGACACTAGTATCACCTTCGGTATTTTCGACTCGGGACTCGGGGGGCTGACCGTGTTGCGGCGCCTGCGCGCCGCGCTGCCGGGTGCCCACGCCGTCTACCTCGCCGATCAGGCGCACGTGCCGTACGGCGACCGCTCGGAGGGCGAACTGGTCCGCTTGCTCGCCGCCAACGTCGCGACCCTCGAGAACGAAGGCGTCGATGCGATCGTGATGGGCTGCAACACGTCGTGCGCGGTGGCGGCGAAGCGCGGCTGGCCGGCCGCGCGCGTGCCCATCTTCGACTTGATCGAAGCGGCGGCGGCGGTCGTCGCCGCCGGTTCCGGCCGGCGCATCGGCGTGCTGGCGACCGCGGCCACCGCGCGTTCGGGCGCCTACGGGGACGCGATCCGGCGCGCCGCTCCCGGCGCGTTCGTGCGGGAGGTGGCGGCACCGAAGCTCGTGCCGCTGGTCGAACGCGGACTGCGCAGGGGACCCGAAGTGCGCGCGGCCGTGGCGGAAGCGCGGGCCGCGTTCGCGACGCCGCTGGACGCGCTGGTGCTGGCGTGCACGCACTACCCGCTCCTGGAGGCCGCGCTGGCCGACGCCTTCGGCGACGGCGTGCGGCTGATCGATCCCGCGGTGGCTCAGGCGGAACGCGTGATCGCCGCGGTTCCGCCCGCGGCGCGCGGCCCGCACGCGCGGGCCGGTCGCGTTCGCTACCTGACGACGGGAGCGCTGCCGGCGTTTCGCGCCGGGCTGCGCGCGGTCGTCGGCGAGCTCGGACCGCTCGACACGGTCGCCGCGCTCGCACCCGCGCTCAAATCAGTCTGAAGAGGCGCAGGAAGAGCAGGACCGACGCCGCGCCCAGCAGCGTTCCGGCCACGACCTGCAGCAGCGTGTGCGCTCGCAGCCACACGCGCGACCAGCCCACGATGGGAATCAGGACCAAGAACGGCAGCGGCTGGGCGCCGTACAGGTAGATCAGGACGACCAGCGGTGCGGTGATGCCGAGTGCGTGGGTCGAGATCTTCCAGGAACGGGTGATGTACCCGACGACCAGGGAGGCGGCGGTGTAGCCGGCCATCGATGCGGTCATCAGCGGCGGGGCGTGCACGAGCCATAGCACGAGCGTCCCCAGCGCGTAGAAGACGACGAAGATACCGAACACCTTCGCGCGTTCGCTGCGCACGGACATGTCGAGGTCGGAAATGCGGTCGTTCGCATACAGCCACAGCACGTAGAGCATCGGCCCGATCGACGTGAAGAACGTGCTGGTGAAGAGCAGCAGCCAGAAGTTCGCCGTGCCGTGCGCCTGCTGGTGAGCGAGCAGCACGAAGAGTGCGAGCGCCGTCACGAACGGGTTGCAGATGGTCGAGAAGATGCGCGCCAGATCGGTGAGGACGCGCCGGCGACGGCTCACGCGGATCTGGGTCGTGCGCGCAGGCACCGGGACGGACTCCATGGTCCCCCGCATCTGCACCGGACCGGAAGCCTCCCCCTTTTGTCGGGGGACTGCGCGCGCGTGGGGAATTTGGGGCCGTTCCGTCAAAGAGCGGGCGATGCTCATCGACCGAATCGCTTCGCCCCGCGATCTGAAGGCACTGAACCGTCCGGACATCGACGTTCTGGCGAGCGAAATCCGCGAACGGCTCGTCGAGACGTGTTCGAAAAACGGCGGCCATCTGGGGCCCAATCTCGGCGTCGTCGAGCTGACGCTCGCGCTGCACAAAGTGCTGGACGCACCGGCCGACAAGATCGTCTGGGACGTCAGCCATCAGGTCTACGTGCACAAGATGCTGACCGGACGCGCGGATCGCATCCTGACGATCCGCAAGGGCGGCGGTCTCAGCGGGTTCGCGATGCGGTCCGAATCCGAGTACGACGCCTTCGGCGCGGGCCACGCGTCGACGTCGATCTCGGCCGCGCTCGGCATGGCGGCGGCGCGCGACCTGCAGGGCGGTGACGAGACGATCGTGGCCGTCATGGGCGACGGCGCGCTCACCGGCGGCCTCGCCTTCGAGGCGATCAACAACGCGGGCCAGCTGAAGTCGAATTTCATCGTCATCCTCAACGACAACGAAATGTCGATCGCGCCCAACGTGGGCGCGATGGACAAGTACCTGGGCACGTTGCGTTCCAAGCCGCTCTTCAACGCGGCGCGCGAGAAGGTCAAGGACCTGCTCGGCCGGGTGCCCTTCGGCGACACGGCGCGCAAGGCGCTCTCGACGGCCGAAGAAGCCGGCATGCGCATGGTCTCGAGCGAGCCGAAGACTGCGGTGATCTTCGAGGAGATGGGCTTCCGCTACGTGGGCCCGATCGACGGCCACGATTACGACACGCTGTGCGACGTGATCGCGAACGCGCGCAAGATCCAGGGACCGGTCCTGCTGCACGTGCGGACCGTCAAGGGCAAGGGGTTCGAGCCGGCCGAACTCGACAAGCGGACCTTTCACGGCGTCGGCCCGTTCGAGCTCGAAAACGGCAAGATCGAATTCAAATCGAGCGCGCGGGCCACGTTTTCCGAAGCCTTCGGAAGCGCCGTGGCGGCCTTGGCCGAACGCGACAAACGGATCATCGCGATCACGGCCGCGATGCCCGACGGCACGCAGCTCAAGCGGTTCGCGAAGAAGCACCCCGACCGGTACTTCGACGTCGGTATCGCAGAAGGGCACGGCGTCTGTTTCGCGGCGGGCGCGGCGAGCGCGGGCCTGAGGCCGGTCGTCGCGATCTATTCGACCTTCATGCAGCGCGCCTACGACCAGATCGTGCACGACATCGTGATCCAGAATCTGCCGGTCGTGCTCTGCATGGACCGCGCGGGCGTGTCCGGCGACGACGGCCCGACCCACATGGGCCTGTACGATATCGCGTACCTGCGCACGCTGCCCTTCATGACGATCATGGCGCCGCGCATCGAAGACGAGCTGGGGCCGATGCTCGAGCACGCGCTCTCGCTCGGCGGCCCGGTGGCGATCCGTTATCCGCGCGGCAACTCGCAGGGCAACCACCTCGAAACCCCCGCTCCGATCGAACAGGGGCGGGCCGAGGTCCTGCGCGAGGGGCGCGGCGTCGCGATCCTGGCGCTGGGCAACACCTGCGACGTCGCGCTCGATGCCTACGACCTGTTGGGGCTCGGCGAAAAGCCGACCGTCGTCAACATGCGCTTCGTGCGTCCGCTCGACGAAGCGCTGCTGTTCGGGCTGGCCATGACCCACCGCAAGTTCGTCACGCTCGAGGAGCACTCGCTGGCCGGCGGCTTCGGCTCGGCCGTCGCCGAGTTCGTGACGGACCGCGGGCTCGACGTGACGGTCGAGCGGGTCGGCGTCCCGAACGTGCTGATCCAGCACGACAAACAACCGGTCCAGCGCGCCGGTTTCGGCCTCACGGGGGAGAGCGTGGCCGCCCGCGTGCGGTCCGGCGCGGCCGCCGCCGCTACCGCGTAGTTCGCACGAACTCGCCGTCGCACGAGCGGTAAGCGTCCCGGCGCCGTCGAAAAGACCGCCCGGTTCGCGACGCTTCCACGCGCCGGAACAGGCCTTTCTCAGGAGTACGAACCACCATCGTGATATCGATCTTCGGCCCCACGCTCCTCGCCGCCGCCGACGCGGCCAAGGCCGCCGTGCCCACGGCGGCCGCGACGCTCAATCCGGAGGTGCTCAAGCAGCTGCAGGCCTTCCAGTTCGCGCACAAGACGCCGCTGCAAACGAACGCTCCGTGGCTGACCCACATCTTCGCCGGCTGCTTCCTGCTGCTGGCCGTCGGTCTGGTCGTGTTGCTCGCGTTCCAAACCACGAAGCAAGAGGGGCTGTCCGGGACGCTCGGCGGCCGGGTCGAGTCCAACTACCGGCCTCGCCTCGGTTTCGACCAGCAACTGGCGCGGCTGACCAGCTACGTGGCCCTGGGGATGGTGTTCTTCGCGGTCATCCTCTCGATCACGGGAATTTGATGCCGCGGGGCGCACGTTAGGTTGGCTCTGCTCGAGGTCCGTGACTTGCGCGTCGGCTTCAAGACCGACGACGGCTACGTCAGCGCGGTCAACGGCCTGACCTATTCGGTCGAGAGCGGCTCGACGCTCGGCATCGTGGGTGAATCGGGGTCGGGCAAATCGGTCAACGCCCTCTCGATCATGCGGCTCATCCCGATTCCACCGGGACGCATCGAAGGCGGCACGATCGCGCTGCGCGGCCAGAACCTGCTGCAAAAGAGCGAAGCCGAGATGCGCAAGATCCGCGGCAAGGACGTCGCGATGATCTTCCAGGATCCCATGACGTCGCTCAATCCGGTCTTGACCGTCGGCGACCAGATTTCGGAAGCCATCGCGCTGCACCTCAGAGTCGGCAAGAAAGACGCGCTGGCAAAGACGATCGACATGCTGCGTCTGGTGCGGATGCCGCTCCCGGAGAAGCGCGTGCGAGAGTACCCGCACCAGCTCTCCGGCGGCATGCGGCAGCGCGTCATGATCGCGATGGCGCTCTCGTGCGATCCGGACGTCCTGATCGCCGACGAACCGACGACGGCGCTCGACGTGACGATTCAGGCCCAGATCATCGAGCTGATGAACGAAATGCAGGCGCGGCTGGGGTCGGCGATCATCATGATCACGCACGACCTGGGCGTGGTCGCCGAGACGTGCAAGTACGTGCTGGTGATGTACGCGGGCAACATGGTCGAGTACGGAACGGCGGAACAGATCTTCGGCGACCCCAAACACCCGTACACGATGGGTTTGCTGGCGTCGCTCCCGCGTCTGGACAGGGCGAATTCGCGGCTGGTGCCGATCGAAGGTCAACCGCCGAACCTCATGCGCATTCCGCCCGGCTGTTCGTTCGCGCCGCGCTGCAAGTACCGCATGCCGGTCTGCGACTCGCCGGTCCCCCTTTACGATTTCAAGGCCGGGCACGTCGCGCGCTGCTTCCTCTACGACGAGCGGAACGCGGACGAGCGCTCGCTGAGCGTCGAGTCGGCGCCGCAGGTGCCGGGTACCGCCGCGGCCGCGGCGGCGGCGCCGTGAACGAGGTTCCGGGCCGGCGCGATCTGCTCGAGGTTCGCGACCTCTACAAGTACTTCCCGATCAATGCGGGGGTCTTCTCGCGGCACATCGGCGACGTCAAGGCCGTGGACGGCGTGGACTTCTCGATCCGGCGCGGCGAAACGCTGGGTCTCGTCGGCGAATCCGGCTCCGGGAAGACGACCGCGGGCCGGGTCGTGCTGCGCCTGTTGCCGGCAACCAAAGGCCAGGTCTTCTTCGAGGGCCGCAACGTCCAGGAACTCGGGCGCGAGGAGGTCCGCAAACTCCGCAAGGAGATGCAGATCATCTTCCAGGACCCGTATGCGTCGCTCAACCCGCGCATGACCGTGGGCGATATCGTCGGCGAACCGCTGCGCATTCATGGGATCGCGCACGGCAAAGCGGCCGACGAGCGCGTCCAAGAACTGCTGCGTCTGGTCGGGCTTCAGCCGTACCACGCCAACCGCTACCCGCACGAGTTCTCCGGCGGACAGCGCCAGCGCGTCGGGATCGCGCGGGCGCTCGCGGTCAGCCCCAAGTTCATCGTTGCGGACGAACCCGTCTCGGCGCTCGACGTCTCGATCCAAGCGCAAGTGATCAACCTGCTGCAAGACCTGCAGCAACAGTTCGGATTGACGTTCTTGTTCATCGCGCACGACCTCTCGGTGGTGCGGCACATCTCGACCCGGGTCGCGGTCATGTACGTCGGCAAGATCGTGGAGATCGCCGACCGCGACAGCCTCTACGAGAATCCGCTGCACCCGTACACGCGCGCGCTGCTGTCGGCCATCCCGATTCCCGACCCGGCGCTGGCGGCCGGCCGCAAGCGCATCATCTTGACGGGCGATATTCCGTCGCCCGTCAACCCGCCGCCGGGTTGCCGCTTCCACACGCGCTGCCCGGTCGCGTTCGACCGCTGCAGGGTCGAGGTGCCGGCGCTGAAGAGCTACGGGGCGAACCACGTCGCGGCGTGTCACTGGGTCGAAGAGCATAACGGGAACGCACCCGATCTGACCGCCGGGCCGGTGGTTATCGCCGCACCGTAACGAGAAACGAGCGGCCGCCGCGGCGATCGCTCGTTCCGTTCCAGGTCGCTGCCGAAAGCGCGTTACGCCTTCTTGCGCGTCGCCTTCTTGCGTCCGGTCGTCTTCTTCGCGGCGGCCTTCTTGCGTCCGCCGGCGGCCTTCTTGCGACCTACGGTCGCTTTCTTGGCGGCCGCTTTCTTACGTCCCGGCGCCGCCTTCTTGCGTCCGGTGGTCTTCTTCGCGGCGGCCTTCTTGCGCGTGGTCTTCTTCGCGGCGGCCTTCTTGCGCGGCGCGGCTGCCTTCTTGGCGGTCGCCTTCTTCCGGCCGGGCGCGGCCTTCTTGCGTCCGGCCGTCGCCTTCTTCGCTACGGCCTTCTTGCGGGTCGTCGCTTTCTTGCGGGTCGCCCGGCGGCGCGGCGCCGTTTCCTCGGCGACTTCGGGAGCGGGCTCGCCGCCTTCAAGCGGAGTGTTATCGCTCAACTAATCCTCCTCGTCCGCTGCAGCGGAACGAATCGTTGCGTAGAAACATCGACAGCTTTTTCGCCTGTCAACGTCTTTGGTTGCATCTTATACCGCGTGCGAGAATTATGCAAGATTTAGCGAACGAAGTGCGGTACGCGCGCGCGTACGCGACTCCATTTCGTCCCGAATCTTTGCCGGGGGCTTGACGGCGGCGCTATACTTAGGGCGTTTTCGCAGAACCCGGGACCCAAAGACCCCAGAGACGAGGAGAGTTTGAAGAAGCCGCTGATCATCGTCGAGTCACCGGCGAAGGCGCGCACGATCAAGAAGTTCTTGCCGCCCCGCTACGTGGTGAAGGCGTCGGTCGGGCACGTGCGCGACCTGCCCAAGAGCACGCTTGGGGTCGACGTCGAACACGATTTTGCTCCCCGTTACCTGACCATAAAAGGTAAGGGCGACGTAATCAAAGACCTGAAGACGGCGACCAAGGCAGCGACCGAGGTCTTCCTGGCGACCGACCCCGATCGCGAGGGGGAAGCGATTGCGTGGCATCTCGCCGAGTTGCTCAAACTCGAGAACCCCAAGCGTATCGAACTCCACGAGATCACCAAAGAGGCGGCGCTGCGGGCCATTGCCGACGCGCACTCGATCGACATGGATCGCGTCAACGCGCAGCAGGCCCGGCGCATTCTCGACCGTCTGGTCGGCTATAAGATCTCGCCGTTGCTGTGGGCCAAGGTGCGCGGCGGACTCTCCGCCGGGCGCGTGCAATCGGTCGCGGTCAAGCTGATCGTCGACCGGGAGCGCGAGATCCTGGCATTCCAGCCGCGCGAGTATTGGACGATCGGGGCGCTGCTCGCCAAGCTCGACACCGGCGCGACGTTCGGTGCCGAACTGGTCGAGGTCGACGGCGCGAAAGCCGAGATCGACAACGGCGGCCGCGCGGACCAGATCGTGGCCGATCTCCAGGACGCGGCCTTCGCCGTTACGTCGGTCAAGCAGCGGGAGACGCGCCGGAACGCGGCCGCGCCCTTCACGACGTCGACGCTGCAGCAGGAGGCCTCGCGCAAGCTGAAGTTCCGCGTCCGCAAGACGATGCAGGCCGCGCAAGCGCTGTACGAGGGCGTCGATCTGGGCCCCGAGGGAACGCAAGGCCTGATCACCTACATGCGTACGGACTCGACGCGTGTCGCCGACAGCGCGCGGGAGGCGGCCAAAGCCTTCATCGACTCGACCTACGGTCCGGAATTCTACGGCGGCGCGCGGCAGTTCAAGGTTCGCGAAGGCGCGCAAGACGCGCACGAAGCGATCCGGCCGACCGACGTCCGGCGCACGCCGGAATCGCTGGCCGGCATCCTCAAGCGGGACGAGCTGCGCCTGTACCAGCTCGTTTGGGAACGCTTCGTCGCTTCGCAAATGGCGGCCGCCGTCTACGATCAAACGTCGGTCGACATCGCCGCCACGCCGGTGCGCGGCAGCGCGACGTACACCTTTCGTGCGACCGGCAGCGTGCTCAAGTTTGCCGGCTACACGAAAGTGTACGAGGAGGGCAAGGACGACGATGCCTCCGGCGACGCGGCCGCCGTCGCGGCGAAGAACGGCCGGGCCGGCCGCGTCCTGCTGCCGGTGCTCGAGCAGGGCGAGGTCCTGCGCAAAGAGTCGATCGATGCCAAGCAGCACTTCACCGAGCCGCCGCCGCGCTTCACCGAAGCCACCCTCGTGAAGGCGCTCGAGGAGAACGGCATCGGCCGCCCGTCGACCTATAGCTCGATCGTCGAGACCATTCAAGCCCGTCAGTACGTCCAACAAGTCGAACGGCGGTTCCGTCCGACCGAGATCGGCATGGCCGTCAACGATCTGCTGGCCGAGCATTTTCGCGACATCATGGACCTGGCGTACACGGCGAAGATGGAAAGCGAACTCGACCAGGTCGAGGAGCACCGGCTGGACTGGGTCGAGGTGCTGCGCCAGTTCTACGGCCCGTTCGCGCTCGAACTCGACGAGGCGGAGAAGAAGCTTCCGAGAGTCGAGCTCAGGGACGAGCCGACCGACGAGTTCTGCCCGAAGTGCGAGAAACCGATGGTGATCAAGACCGGCCGCTTCGGGCGATTCATCTCGTGCACCGGCTATCCCGAGTGCAAGACGACGAAGCCGATTCTCAAGGAAACCGGCGCGACCTGTCCCAAGGACGGCGGCAAGATCGTCGAGCGCAAGTCGCGCCGCGGGCGCACGTTCTACGGCTGCGCCAACTATCCGGCCTGCGACTTCGTGTCTTGGGACCGCGTGGTTCCCGAACCGTGCCCGATCTGCGGTTCGTACGTGATCGCCAAGTCGAAGAAGGGCGTGCTGTCCCTCGAATGCTCGATGGACCGGGCGCACGATACAAGCGCGATCGGTGCGGCGGCCGAGCGGGAGAGGGAGTCGGTCGAAGTCTGATGCCGCTGCGCGTCATCGGCGCGGGCCTCGCCGGCTGCGAGGCCGCATGGCAAGCGGCGGAACGCGGCACCGATGTCGAGTTGTACGAGATGCGCCCGCTGGCGCGCGGTCCGGCCCACAAGACGGATCGCTTCGCCGAGCTCGTTTGCAGCAATTCGCTGCGCGGCGCGGCGCTCGAGAATGCGGTCGGCCTGCTCAAAGAGGAACTCGCGCGCTTGGATTCGCTGATCGTCGCGTGCGCGCGCGGCGCCGCGGTGCCGGCCGGCGGGGCGCTCGCCGTCGATCGCGAGCGTTTCGCCGAGTCGGTCGAAGCGCGCCTAACCGCGCATCCGCGCGTACGGATCGTGCGCGAGAACGTCGCCCGGATCGATCCCGCCGTGCCGACGATCGTCGCGTGCGGCCCGTTGCCGTCCGAGCCGCTCGCGGCGGCGATCGACGCGTTGCTCGCCCGCGTGCCCGCCGCGCAGGGCGAGCGGTCGCAGCGCCCGCGGCTGCACTACTACGACGCGGCGTCGCCGATCGTCGCGGCCGAATCGCTGGACCGCTCGCAGCTGTACGCGAAATCGCGTTACGATAAGGGCGACGGTGACGACTACCTCAACGTCCCGCTCGACCGCGAGCGCTACGAGGCATTCGTGCGCGACCTGCGCGAGTTGCCCAAAGTCGAGCCGAAAGAATTCGAGGCCGAGGCGGCGCTCGGGAGAGTGCCGTATTTCGAGGGTTGCCTGCCGATCGAGGAAATGGCGGCGCGCGGTGAGGACGCGCTGCGCTACGGGCCGCTCAAGCCCGTCGGCTTACGCGATCCACGGACGGGTCGCGCGCCGTACGCCGTGGTCCAGCTCCGCAAGGAAAACGCGGCGGGGACGGCCTTCAACCTGGTCGGGTTTCAGACGCGCTTGACGTGGCCCGCGCAGAAGCTCGCGTTCGGTAAGTTGCCCGGGTTCGCGGCTGCGGAGTGGATCCGCCTGGGCGTCATGCACCGCAACTCGTTCATCGACGCGCCGCGTTTTCTCGGTCCGGACTTGCGCTTGCGCGGCTTCGAGAACGTCTGGTTCGCCGGCCAGATTACGGGCGCCGAAGGGTACGTGGAAGCGGCCGCATGCGGCGCGGTGGCCGGTACGTTCGCGGCGGCCGCGCTTGCCGGCCGCCGCATCCCGCCCGTGCCGCCGGACACGGCGCTGGGAGCCGTGATCGCGCACTTGCAAAACGCACGGAGCGCCGATTTCCAGCCCGCCAACGTCAGCTGGGCGTACTTCTCGCCGCTTGCCGGCAAGCCGGTGCGCGACAAGCGCGAACGGCGGCGCAAGCTGGCCGAACGCGCGCTCGCGAACCTCGCCGCGTGGCGCGCGCAACTCGCCGCCGCCGAGTCACTCGCGCCGGCGGGTTGAGGATCCGCGCGGCGCTGGCCGCCGATCTGGTCGCGTTACAGGGGCTCGACGTCCCGATCGCCGAGCGCGCGCGCCAGGACGCGATCTTGGCCGAAAGCGTCACGGCGGGCGGGTGCATCCTCGCTTGCGACGGCGCGCGGTACGCGGGATTCGTCACCTGGGACTGCGGCTTCTTCAACCGCCCGTTCGTGCGGCTGCTGGCGGTCGCGCCGGGCTTCCGCCGACGCGGCGTCGCGCGCTCGCTGCTCGCGGCGGTCGAAGAGGCGGCGAGCGGCTTCGGCGAGCTGTTCGTGTCGACCGAGCAAATCAACGTCCCGATGCAGCGCCTTCTGGCGTCGCTCGGGTACGAACGCAGCGGCGCCATCGATCGCATCAACGCGCCCGGCAACCTCGAACTCGTGTTTTACAAACGGCTCGAGCGAGGGGACCGGAGTGCCTCGGTCCCCGTATAGAAGCGGTATGCGAATCCGTTCCACGACCATCCTCGCCGTCCGCCGCGACGGCAAGCTCGCCATGGCGGGCGACGGCCAGGTCACGTTCGACAAGACGATCATGAAGCACGGCGCGCGCAAGGTGCGCCGGATCGCGGGCGGCTCGGTACTCGCCGGTTTCGCGGGCAGCGCGGCCGACGGCATCACGCTGCTGGAAAAGTTCGAGAACAAGCTCGGCGAGTACAAGAACAACATCGTGCGCGCGGCGGTCGAACTCGCGAAAGACTGGCGCCAGGATCGGGCGCTCCGCCGCCTCGAGGCGCTGCTGGTCGTCGGAACCGCGGAGCACCTCTTCGTGATCAGCGGCACCGGCGACGTGATCGAGCCCGACGAAGGGATCGCGGCCATCGGCAGCGGCGGCCCCTACGCGCAGGCCGCGGCGATGGCGCTGGTACGGCACAGTTCGCTCGACGCCGAGGCGATCGCCCGGGCCGCGCTCGAGGTGGCCGGCCGCATCGACATCTACACCAACGACGATTTGGTCGTCGAGGTCGTCTGAAACGCCGGTGCGAGAGAGCGGCCCGGCGTCCCGCGCCGAAAGCATATGAGATGAGCCCAGATCCCCTGATCGACTACGTCCGCAGCAATCGCGAGCGCTACCTCGCCGAGCTCGGAGAATGGATCGCCTGTCCTTCCGTGTCGGCCGACCCGGCGCGGCACGCCGAGGTGCGCCGCTCGGCGGAGGCGGTGGTCGCTCGGATGCGCGCGGCCGGCTTGACCGCCGCCGAAGTGCTCGAGACGGACGGCCTGCCGGTCGCGTACGGGTCGTGGCTGCACGCGCCGGGGGCGCCGACGATTCTGATCTACGGGCACCACGACGTGCAGCCCGAGGATCCGCTCGCCCTCTGGGATTCGCCGCCGTTCCAGGGTACCGTCCGCGACGGTAAGATCTACGGCCGCGGGGCGGTCGACGATAAAGGTCAAGTCCTGATGCATCTGGCCGCCCTCGAAGCGCACCTGCGGGTTCGCAAAACCCTGCCGCTCAACGTGAAGGTCGTCGTCGAGGGAGAAGAAGAGATCGGCTCGCCGAGCTTCGAGGCGTTTCTGGCGCGCGAGAGCGCGCGCCTCGCGTGCGACGTCGTCGTCGTGTCCGACACCGCGGTCTTCGCGGAGGACGTGCCGTCGCTGACCGTCTCGTTGCGCGGTCTCGTCCACTGGGACGTCACGGTGTACGGACCGCGCACGGACGTGCATTCCGGCTATTACGGCGGCCTGATCGTCAACCCGGTCGAGGCGCTGGCGCGCATGCTTGCGACCCTGCGCGAACCGGACGGCCGCATCGCGGTGCCCGGCTTCTACGACGGCGTGCGCGACCTCGAGCCCGCGGAGCGCGCGGAGCTGGCGGCGCTGCCGTTCGACGAAGCCGCCGAGGCACGGGCGCTCGGCGTACCTTCGCTGGCGGGCGGCGAGCGCGGCCGGCCGGCCCTCGAGCGGACCTGGTACCGTCCGACGCTCGAGTGCAACGGCATCTACGGCGGCTACCAAGGCGCGGGCGTGAAGACGATCGTTCCGAGTTTCGCGCGCGCGAAGCTGTCCGCGCGCTTGGTGGCGGGACAGGAACCCGCGCGCGTGAGCCGGGCCGTGGCCGCGCACCTCGAACGCGTCGCGCCCGAGGGCGTGCGGGTCGAGATCGAATCGGGTGACGGCGTGCGCGCGGTCAGCACGTCGCGCGATCATCCCGCCGTCGGAGCGGCCGCGCGCGCGATGCAGCGCGGCTTCGGCAAGCCACCGGTCTTTATCGGTACGGGCGGCTCGATCGGCCCCGTTTCCAGCTTCGACCGCATCTTGCACTTACCGCAAGTCTTGATCGGCGTCGGTCTGCCCGACGACGCGGTTCACGCGCCCAACGAGAAGTTCGACTTGGGACAATTCTACGGAGGCATCGAGACGATGGCGTATCTCTACGACGAACTGGCGGAGGCGCTGAAGTAGATGCCCGACGTTGCGGCGTTGACGCCGCGCCAAATCGTTGCGCAGCTGGATCGTTACATCGTCGGCCAAGCGAATGCCAAACGCGCCGTGGCGGTCGCGATGCGCAATCGCTACCGGCGGGAGAAGCTCGTGGGCGACATGCGCGGCGAGATCATCCCCAAGAATATTCTGATGATCGGACCGACCGGCGTCGGCAAGACGGAGATCGCCCGCCGGCTCGCGACGCTCGCGGGCGCGCCCTTCGTCAAGGTCGAGGCCACCAAGTACACCGAGGTCGGGTACGTCGGGCGCGACGTCGAGTCGATGGTGCGCGACCTCGTCGAAGCTGCGATCCGGATGGTTCAGGATGAACGCCGCGACGAGGTGCGCGAAGCCGCCGACGCGGCCGCCGTGGAGCGCATCGTCGACCTGCTCTTTCCGGAGACGCGGCCGCCCGCCGCGGCGCAACCGATCAACGCGTTCGCGCAGACGCTGGGTTCGATCTTCGGGACGCCGTACCAGCAGCCGGCGGCGCAACCCGCCGGGCCGGCGGCGCCGCCCGAAAACGTCCGCACGATCCGCGAGCAGGCGCGCTCCGACGTGCTGCGCGGCTTCTACGACGTCCGGCTGGTCGACATCGACGTCGAAGAGACGCCGCAGTTGCCGATCGGCGTGATGGGCGGTATGGATTCCTCGATGGGCGGCGGCGCCGACATGAGCGAGATGCTGGGCGGTTTGCTGCCCAAGAAACGGACCCACAAGCGCGTGACCGTCAGCGAGGCGCGCCGCATCTTCGCGCAGGAAGAAGCCGCGAAGCTGGTCGACATGGACGCGGTCAAACGCGAAGCGCTGCGCCGCGCGGGCGAAAACGGGATCATCTTCATCGACGAAATCGATAAGGTCGCCGGCAAGGACGGCGGCCGCGGCCCCGACGTCTCGCGCGAAGGCGTGCAGCGCGACATCCTGCCGATCGTCGAAGGCAGTTCGGTTTCGACCAAACACGGGACGGTGAAAACCGATCACGTGCTATTCATCGCGGCCGGCGCCTTTCACATGAGCAAACCGTCGGACCTGATTCCCGAGCTGCAGGGGCGCTTTCCGATTCGCGTCGAGCTCGATTCGCTCTCGGTCGACGACTTCAAGACGATTCTCACGCAGCCGCAGAACGCCCTGACGGAGCAATACCGGCAATTGCTCGCCGTCGAGGGCGTCGAGCTCAGCTTCACGCCCGACGGCATCGAACAGCTCGCCGTCTACGCGATGCAGGTCAACGAACAGACCGAGAACATCGGCGCGCGCCGCCTGCACACCGTGCTCGAGCGTTTGCTCGAAGAGGTCTCCTTCGCCGCCCCTGAAGAGAGCGGCCCCGTGACGGTCGATGCCGCCTACGTGCGGTCGCGTTTGGAGGGCATCGTAACCAGCCCCAACCTCAGTACCTTTATCCTCTGAGGCTGGGATTTCGCGCGTGGACTTCGTTGCCGGCGGGCTCATGTGCGTGCGCACACTTCGCCCGCCGGCGCCTCGCCACGCACGAAATCCCAGCCTCCATCGTGACGGTGGCGGGGCGTGAGGGGAGTGGGCCTTCGTGTGCTTCGCACACATCATGGTCGGTGGCGGGCGGGTCACGGCGGCGGGGCTCATGTGCGTGCGCACACTTCGCCCGCCGGCGCCTCGCCACGCACGAAATCCCAGCCTCCATCGTGACGGTGGCGGGGCGTGAGGGGAGTGGGCCTTCGTGTGCTTCGCACACTTCATGCTCGGTGGCGGGCGGGGGACGGCGGCGGGGCTCATGTGCGTGCGCATACTTCGCCGGCGGGCGGGTCGCCGCGCGCGAAATGCCAGCCTCCATCAGGACGGTGGCGGGGGGAGCGGGGGGTAGGGCCTTCGTGTGCTTCGCACACTTCATGCTCGGTGGCGGGCGGGTCGCCACGCGCGAAATCCCAGGCTCCATCATGACGGTGGCGGGGGTGCGGGGAGTGGGCCTTCGTGTGCTTCGCACACTTCATGGTCGGTGGCGGGCAGGGGACGGCGGTCGGGGGGGCGCGGTAGCTGTGGGGGGCCTGGAATCGGGTGGTGTGCTTTGGCGGGGGCGGTTGTATAATCTCCTCGTGGCGTATATTCGTGAGATCATTACCGCGGGGCATCCGACGCTTCGTAAGGTCGCTAAGAAGGTGAGCGTGGAAGAGCTGCACGAGCCGCTTTTCCAGCAGCTGATCGACGATATGTTCGAGACGATGTATCACGCGCCGGGGATCGGATTGGCCGCGCCGCAGGTCAACGTCAGCAAACGGTTGTTCGTGATCGATCTCGATGACGACGTCAAGGGGCACGGTCCGCTCGCGGTCGTGAACCCGAGGCTCAGCGTGACGGAGGGCGAGATCGATTCGATCGAAGGCTGTCTGTCGGTGCCGGGAATGATCGGGGATCTCAAGCGCTTCGAGCGCGTGGTCTGCGTCGGGCTCGACCGCCGCGGCAGGAAGATCGAACTCGACGGCACGGGGCTCTTCGGGCGCTGCCTGCAGCACGAGATGGATCACCTGGACGGGGTGCTCTACATCGACAAGGCGCAGAACATCCGGCCGGCGGAAACCGCCGAGGAAAAGGCGGCGCTGGCCGAAGTGGCGGCCGAAGGCGAAGCGCTGCAACGTAACGCCGCCGCAGCCGGCATCTGACCTGCGCGGCGTCTTCTTCGGGACGAGCGCGTTTGCGGTCCCGGCGCTTCGAGCGTTCGCGGCGGCGCTGGAGTGCGTGCTGGTCGTAACCCAGCCCGACCGGCCGGCCGGGCGCGGCCACCATGTGCGGCCTTCGCCGGTCAAGGTCGCGGCCGGGGAACTCGGCATCCCGACCGTCGAGCCGGAGCGGTTGCGCGACGCGACGCGCGTCGTAGGCGAAGCCGACGCCGCGCTCTTCGCGGTCGCGTCGTACGGCAAGATCGTGCCGCAGGCGATCCTGGACCTGCCGCCGCTGGGCGCCCTGAACGTCCATCCGAGCCTGCTGCCGCTCTACCGCGGAGCGACGCCGCTGCAATCGCAACTGCGCGACGGCGTGACCGAGGGCGGCGTCACGATCATCCTGATGGACGCGGGCATGGATACGGGCGACATCGTCGTGCAGGTCACGAGCGAGATCGGTCCCCAGGAGACCTACGGCGAGCTCCACGACCGGTTTGCGGCGCTCGGTGCCGAATTGCTGGCCCGCGCCTGCGCGCAGGCCGCGGCGGGGGTCCTGCAGCGGGTTCCGCAAGCGGGTCTGGCGAGCCCCGACGCGATCGCGCGCACGCTGACGCGTCCGCTCGGCAAGGCCGACCAGCTCGTCGATTGGTCGGCTCCCGCCGGGCGCGTGGTCGACCTGATTCGTTCGCTTTCGCCCGCCCCGGGAGCGCGCGCGGTGCTCGACGGCGAAACGCACGCCGTGAAGATTCTCAAAGCCCGGCTCGCGACGCCCGCCGATACGGCGGAACTCCGGGTCACCTGCGGCGATGGGCGAGCGGTGGTCGTCGAAACGCTGGTCCCGCCCAATCGCAAAGCGATGTCGGGCCGCGCGTACGCGGGAGGCGCCCGGTGAGCGCGCCCGGCTCGCTCAAGGCACCCTCGAAAACCAACGCGCGCGAGGTCGCCTTTCAGGTGCTCCGCGACGTGTTCGGTCCCGAACAGCGCGGAGCGCAAGCGGCGTTCGACGTGCGCAGCCGCCGCGCCGAACTCGATGCACGCGACCGCGCCTTCGCGGCCGAGCTCGCGTACGGTTCGATCAAGATGCGGCGTGCGCTCGACTGGTATCTGGCGCCGTACGTCGCCGGGCGCGACAAGCCGTTGCCGCCGGCCATCCTCGAGATCTTGCGCCTCGGCGCGTACCAGGTGCGCTTCATGTCCGGGGTCGACGATCACGCGGCCGTTTCCGAGACGGTGAACCTGGCGTGGCGCCACGGCCACAAGGGGACGGCGGGGTTGGTGAACGCCGTCTTGCGGCGGCTGCTCTCCGACGCTCCGCGGGTGCCCGAGCCGGGCGGCTTCAAGAGCGAGGACGATTACCTCGGCCTGCGCTACTCGACGCCGACCTGGATTGCCGCGCAGTTCGGACGCGCCTACGGCGCCGCGCGCGAAGCGGTGCTGGCGGGCATCGATGCCGCGCCGCAATACGCTCTGCGCGTGAACCTGCTGCGCGCCGAGGTCCAGAGCGTGCGCGCGGAACTGGAGTCGCGCGGCATCGCGGTCCGCTCGTCGCCGTACGTCCGCGAATCGCTGATCGTCGATTCGGGTTCCGTCGGCGACGACGAGGGCGGGCGCTGGAGCGTGCAGAGCGAGGCCGCGGCGATGCCGGTCGATCTCCTGGACCCGCAGCCCGGCGAGACGGTCCTGGATCTCTGCAGCGGCCGCGGCAACAAGGCCGTCCAGATCTCCGCCCGCCTGGGCGGGTCCGGCGTCCTGATCTGCGTCGAACTCGACGCGAAGAAGGTGCGCGTGCTCGCGGCGTCGCTGGAACGGGCGGGCGCCGTCGCTGCGGTCGTCCACGGCGATGCGCGCGAGGCGGTCCCCGAAACGCGCGCGGATGCCGTGCTGCTCGACGCTCCGTGTTCGGGGACCGGGGTGCTCGGACGGCACCCCGAGGCCCGCTGGCGGAAGACGCCGGAGGACGGCGCGCGCCTCGCGGTCGCGCAGGCTGCGCTGCTGCGCGCGGCGGCCGAACGGACCGCGCCGGGCGGGCGCGTGGCGTACAGCGTCTGCTCGGGCGACGAGCGCGAGGGCCGCCGGGTCGTCGATGCGTTTCTGGCGGAGCGCCCGGACTTCGAGCGCGCGCCCCTGCCGGAGCGTTACGGTGATTTCGCGCGGGACGGCGACGTGCTGGTGCCGCCCGGCATCGACGGCCGCGACGGCTTCTATATCGCGCTCTTGCGACGGCACTGACCGCGTGCGGTGAGCTTCTTCGCGCGGGTGGAAGCGGTCTGTGCCGACGTGGTCGAGCGGGCGTTCGCGCTGGCCTTCCCGAGCGCGCTCGAACCGGTGCAGGTCGCCCGCAAGCTCGTTGCGGTGTTCGAGTCGGGTTCGGCGGCCGGCGGGCGCGGCGGCCGCCGTTTCATCGTGCGGCTGAGCCCGGCGGACTTCGCCCGGTTCGAACCGGACCGCGCGTACCTGGAACGGCAGTGGAGCGCGATGCTCGTTCGCCTGGCCGAGCGCTCCGGCCGGCCGCAACGACCGCCCGAGGTCAGCGCCGAACTCGATCGCAGCGTGGCGGTCGGCACGGTTGCGATCGGCGTCGAAGCGCTGCCCGAACCGGCGCGGCTGGCGTTGCGCGTACGCCGCGGCGTGCCGCCCAATGCGTGCGTCGAGCTGGATCGTGCGATCGTGGTCGGCCGCGACGCCGGGTGCGATCTCGCGCTGGTCGACGCGCGCGTCTCCCGGCGCCATCTGGAGATCGTACCCGCCGGCGCCGGCCTTCGCTTGAGCGACCTGGGTTCGTCCAACGGCACGGCGCTCAACGGCGCGCCGGTCGTTACGAGCGAGGTCGGGCTCGGCGACGTCGTCGCCTTGGGCGACAGCGAGCTCTGTATCGAGGCCTCCGAAGCGTGACCGCGGGGGGAGGCCGGCTCGCAAGCGTCGAGGTCACCGCCCTCGCCGCGCTCTTCCTGTTGATGGCGGCGCCGCACCGGCGCCGCCAGCGGGACGACGCGGTGACCGCGATGCAGGCGGTTGTGCTGCGCGTGGAGGAAGAGGGGCGCACGCGCGTGGTGCGCGCATCCGTCCCGATCACGATCGGCCGCGCACCTTCCGCAACGCTGGTCGTCTCAGACGCGCAAGTCAGCCGATTGCACGCACGCATCGATCTAGCCGATGGTATACTAAACGTCCGTGATCTCGACAGTCGTAACGGTACCCTCCTGAACGCTCGCCCGATCGAGCGTCCGGTCGACTTGCACGATGGAGATGAGATCGACGTCGGAACGACACGAATCGTCTTTTGCGGAGTGGGCCCGTGGAAGTAGCAGTTGGGACGGAACTCGGTATCTGGCAGCGCCGCCAAAGCGACGCCCATCTTGCCGAGTGCATCGCACCGAACGTGACGTTGTTCGGGATCGCCGACGGCTTCGGCGACGCCGGCCAGGGGACGGCGATCGCTCCGCTCGCCCTTGCGACCGTCCGGGACTACTTGCGCCGCCGGCATCGGGTGGGGGCGCTCGGCAGAAACGTCTCGCCCAGCGCCCTGCGCGGGATCCTGCTGGCCGCACTCGACTACGCCAACGGCCGGCTCTACGCGCAGAGCGGCAGCCATGAAGATTTCGTCGGCGGTGGAACGTCGCTGACGACCGTGATGATCGTCGGCCACCACGCGTTCGTCGGGCACGTCGGCGACTCGCGGGCCTACCTGCAGCGGCTGGGCCGGCTCGACATGCTGACCGCGGACGACGCGATGTTCGCCGACGCCGCCGTCACCAGCGCCAAGATGCCGCTTGCGGCCAAGCCGCGGGTGCGCGGTGTCCTGTGGCGGAGTCTCGGGACTCAGCCGAAGCTCGAGGCTTCGATCGCGCACGTCGAGTTGCTGGCGGGCGATCAGCTGGTCCTCTGTACCGACGGCGTTCACCGCTGCGTGGACGACGACGAGCTCTGCGACGCGCTCCACATTTCCGACTCCGCGGCGGAAGCCGTCGCCCGGCTCCTCGCTACCGCGCGGGCACGCGGAAACGTCGACAACGGCACGGTGATCCTCGGTCGCGACCTGCTCGTCGCGACGCTGCCCGCGCCGCGCGCCAGGCGCGCGACCGCACCGTTCCGGATGGCGATGGCCATCGCGTTGCTGGCGGCGTCCCTGGTCTCGTTCGGCGTCTACTTCCTGCACCTCGGCGGCCCCGACCACACGGCGAACTACGCGGCTTCTAATCCCCCTTAAGCGCGCGCTGCCGATGGCCGCCGCGCTCGCCGTCGGTGCCTTCGCGCTGTCGCTCGCACCGCGCGGTTCGCTCGGACCGCCATGGATACTGGTTCTGCTCGCGCTCGCGGCGCTGGGATGGGTGCTGCGCGCGCCGCGTGACTCGCGTCGCGACGACGTGCTTCCCGCCATCGCCGTGCTCGTTTCGGCCCTCGGGCTCGCGACGATTGCGCGCCTATCGAGCGAGCTCGCGCAGCGCCAGGAGATTTGGCTGGCGATTTCCCTGGCGCTCGCGATCGCCTGCGGCCCGTCGTTCGACGGCTTCCGGCGCTTTGCCGCGTACAAATACGTCTGGGTTCTGGGGTCGATCGTGCTGTTCGCGCTCGTCGCCGTGTTCGGCCAAGAGGTCAACGGCGCAAAGCTCTGGATCCGGGTCGGGCCGGTTCAGTACGAGCCGGTCGAACTGATCAAACTGTTCATCGTGCTCTTCATGGCCGGCTATTTGGCGGAAACCGCGGACGTCATCGCGGTCGCCCGGCCCTGGTCGATCCGAGCCAATCTGAAGTACCTCGGTCCGCTGTTTCTGGGCTGGGCGACGTCGATGGCGATTCTGGTATTCGAGCGCGACATCGGCATGGCGTCGCTGCTGCTCGCGACCTTCGTCGCGATTCTTTACGTGGCGACGCGCCGGATCGACTTGATCCTGGGCGGCGCGGCGCTCTTCGCGCTGGCGGTCTGGTTCGCGATCCGCCACTATCCGTACGTGATCGCGCGCTTCGCCGTCTGGCGGGACCCGTTCGCGGATCCGCTCGGCCACGGCTATCAGGCGCTACAAGCGCTGTTCTCGCTCGCCGCCGGAGGCCTGCTCGGGACCGGGTACGGTCTGGGGCATCCGGGCTACATCCCGGCCGTGGCGACCGACTATATCTTCGCGGCGTGGAGCGAGGAGTTCGGTGCGGCCGGCGGCATCGTCGTGATCGTGGCCTTCCTCGTTGCCGTCGTGCGCGCGCTCGGCATCGCGCAAGCCCAGCCCGACCTCTACGCGAAGTTGCTCGCGAGCGGCTTGGCGGCCACGCTCGGCTTCCAAGTGTTCATCATCGTGGGCGGCGTGCTCGGGCTCTTGCCGCTGACCGGAATCACGCTGCCGTTTTTCTCGTACGGCGGTAGCTCGCTCGTCGCTAATTTTCTCTTGATCGCGCTGGTCTGGGCGATCGGGAGCGAACGCGTTCAGATCGCGAAAACGAATAAGCCCGGCTGATCCGCGGCACGTGCCAGCCGCCCGGCCGCCGCGGCGTGCGCCGTGACGACGGCCGCGGGCGTCGCAAAGGACGCGCACGCGACCGCGAGGGCTTCGAACGGCTGCGAAATGCGTGCTTCGGCCATCAGCGCGGCGGCTCGCCGGACGACGCGCGCGTCGATAGCGACGACGTCCGCTACGTATTCGGCGATCGTGGCCACTTGCGGGTCCAGCAGCGACGTCGCCGGCACGGCGATCTTCGCGAGGCTGCCCACGGCGCGCGCCACGAAGGCTCGCGCCCGCGGGTTGCCGCGGGCCAGGGCCGTAACGGCGCTCGCGTCCAGCAGCATCGTCGCGACCAAGGCGGGTTCCTCGGCCAGCGCGTCCGTGGGGAGCGGCCCGAAGGCATTGGACAACGCTCCCAGATACTGCGCGGCCCGCGGCACCGGCGGCCCGGCGTGGCCGTTCGCCGCAGCAGGCGAAGAGCGCGCCGGCAGCAGAGCCCTGCGCAGGAGCCGCAGAAGAGTCTCCAGCACCTCCCGCTCGCGGTCGAACGTCACGTCGATGCGAGCCGGCGGCGGAGTTGTCTTCTCGCTCTGGTTAGCGTTCAAGCTCATACTCGTGTACATCGGCGCGAACGCGCGCGAGCCTTCGTGCCCCGCCGAAGGCCGGGCGCGGGAGGCTGCGAATGTCTCGAGGTCGCTCGAGGGGAGACCATGCTGCGTCAGCGTTTCTTAACCGTGCTCGCCGCCGTTACGGGGTTTCCGAGCGCGGCGTGCGCCGCCGCCGAGCCGGCCGGTCCCGTCGACCTGATCGTGACGGGGGCCCTGATTCGGACCTCCGACCCGCACCTGCCGGTCGCCGAAGCGTTCGCCGTCCGCGACGGACGGTTCGCGTACGTCGGCTCGGCCGCCGGTGCGCTCGCGCTGCGTGGTCCGAAGAGCGCGGTGCTCGAGCTGCCGGGCCGAACCGTGCTGCCCGGGTTGATCGACGCGCATCTCCACCTGACCGGCGTCGGGCTCGCGCTCCAGGAAGTGGACCTCTACGGCGCCGATTCGTTTTCGGAGGTCGTCCGGCGTACGGCTGAGTTCGCGCGCACGTCGCCCGAGACGTGGATCGAAGGCGAGGGCTGGGACCAGAACCTGTGGCCGGGCAAGGCCTTTCCGGAGCACGGCCCGCTCAGCGCGGCCATCTCGGAGCGCCCCGCCGCGCTGCGACGCGTCGACGGTCACGCGCTGCTTGCGAACGCCAAAGCGATGGAGCTTGCCGGAATCACGCGGAGCACGCCCGATCCGCCGGGTGGCCGCATTCTGCGCGACGCGGCCGGCAATCCGACGGGCGTCTTCATCGACAACGCGATGGCCGCGATAGCCGCGAAGATCCCGCCGCCCGACCACGAGCGGCGGCTGCGCGCCGTGCGGGCTGCGGTAGCGGAGTGCAACCGGTTCGGCTTGACCTCCGTGGCCGAACCGGGGGTCGGCGACGCGCAACTGGCGGCCTACGAGGAGCTGCTGCGGGCGGACCGCTTTACGCTGCGGAACTATGCGATGCTCGCCGACGATGCGGCGCTGCTCGCCCGCAGGTTCGCAACCGGACCGCAAAGCGCAGTCTACGGGGGCCGGCTTTGGGTCCAGGCGGTGAAGATGTTCGCCGACGGGGCGCTCGGTTCGCGCGGCGCTGCGCTCTTGCAGCCCTACAGCGACGATCCTGGAAACCTCGGGTTGCTGCGCATCTCGCAAGCACACGTCCAGGACGTCACCGAGCGCGCGCTGCGGGCGGGGTTCCAGTGTTGCGTGCACGCGATCGGCGACCGCGCGAATCGCATGGTGCTCGACGCCTTCGAGGCGGCGTTGCAAAGGGTCCCGGCCGGCGACTACCGTCTTCGGATCGAACACGCCCAAGTGCTCGATCCGGCCGATCTTCCGCGCTTCGCGGAACTCGGTGCGATCGCGTCGATGCAGACGTCGCATCAGATCAGCGACATGGCCTGGGCGACGGACCGCTTGGGCCCGGAACGCGTGAGAGGCGCCTACGCGTGGCGCTCCCTGTTGGATAGCGGCGTCGAGATCGCGAACGGGACCGATGCGCCGGTCGAAGCGGTCGATCCACGGCGAACCTTCCACGCGGCGATCGCCCGTCAGAACGAACGCGACGAGCCGGCCGGCGGTTGGCATCCCGAGCAGCGTATGACGCGCGACGAAGCGCTGCGGTCGATGACCGTCTGGGCCGCCCGGGCGAACTTCCAAGACGACGTCCTCGGCTCGATCGCGCCCGGCAAGTTCGCGGATTTCGTCGTCATGGATCGCGATTGGATGAACGTTCGGGCGGAGGACGTCATGCAGACGAAGATCGAGTCCACGTATCTGGCGGGTATCGAGGTGTTCGATGGACGCACGGCCTCCCGGCAGGCCCTTCGTCCACGTGGCGAACGCGGCTGTGCGTGCGCGCGGGCGGGAGGTCGTTTGCCTACTGGCTAGTATTAAGAGCGGCGAGTGGGTTTCGCTGCTGCCCGCTCGCTGTGAGGTTGTGCTTTGGACTGGACTAAGACGATCGCCGCCATGGCCGCCGTGTCGTTACTCGCTCCGGCCCGCGCCGGAGCCGCCGCGCCGGTACCCGCCCACCACGCGCGCCGGAGCGCGCTGATCTCGGCGCTGCAGAAGGACGTCAAGTACGTCTTCGTGCTGTATCAGGAGAACCGTTCGTTCGATTCGTACTTCGGCACGTTCCCCGGCGCCGACGGTATCTATTCGTCGGTGCCCGGCGCCACGCCGGGGTTCGCACAGCCGATCGAAAACACCGACGGCACGTACGCGAACATCAGCCCGTTCCGGATCGGACCAGCGCAGTTCGCGGCAGACACGGACGACGTGGGCCACGGCCACCCGCTTCTGATCAAGAAGATCGACGTGGCCGCCTCGGGCGCGAAGATGGATCGCTTCGCGCTGGCCGAGGAGCTGAGCGATTCGAGCGGCTCGAAACCTTCGCTCGCTGCCAAGCAGCGCGGCGAACTGACGATGGCCTACGAAGATTGCGACACGATCCCGCTGCTTTGGAACTACGCGAATCGCTTCACGCTCTTCGACCACATTTTCCAGAGCCACATCGGGCCGTCGACGCTCGGGGCTCTCGAGATCGTCTCCGCGCAGGTGGGCGAAACGCAGTACGGTCTGCACCCGAGCGAGGCATACACGGGTAACGGAGGCGGCGGTCCGGGCGTCCCGGTGACGGACGACAGTAACCCGCATTGGGGTCCGGGCGTCACGGTTCCGGGTCCTCAGCTCAACCTGACCTTCGCGACCTTGCCGCTGACGCTGGCGGGGAGCACCGTCGGCAAGATCCCGGCGACCGATACGACCGCGACCACGGATTTCGCCGACGTGCAGGACGACCTCGCGGCGATCGGCGCCGGCGGGGCGGCGGCGCACGGCTGGGGCTGGTTTCAAGAAGGCTACGACAAGGAGCCGGGCGAGACCGGAACCAACAGCCTGGGCCGCTACATCCCGCACCACAACGGCCCGCAGTACTTCGGCTATCTCGCCAACAGCTCCGAACGCTCCAACTTTTTCGGTCTGGGGGATTTCTACACGGCGGTCTCGAGCGGAGCCTTACCCGCGCAGGGCGGCGTCTTCTACGTCAAGGGCGGCTACCGGAACATTCTGGGCCTCAAGCCGGCCGATCCGAAGCCGGCGCTTGCGTCGGTCTTTGCGGGCGACGACGACCATCCCGGCTACTCGGACGCGCAGATCAGCGAAGCGAACGTCGCGGATGCGATCGATCACATCGCAGCCAGTAAGTACTGGAGCCACAGCGCGATCGTCCTCACGTGGGACGATTCCGAGGGCGACTACGATCACGTGCCGCCGCCGCTCACGGAAATCGGTCCGGGCACCGGCAACGCGCCTGCCGACTATCTCGCTAACGGTCCGCGCGTGCCGCTGATCGTCATCTCGCCGTTCGCCAAGACCAACCAGGTCGTGCACTCGTACGGCAACCAAGCCTCGGTCGTCAAGTTCGCCGATGAGGTGTTCGGCTTGACGCCGCTCGGCGATCTCCCCGACGAACAGAAGGGCGCGCTCGCGGCGTCGAAGCTGGGCCGCGCGAACTTCGATGCCGGCGACGCGAACGGCATCGACGACCTCGTCGATGCGTTCGATCCCGGTCGCTTAGCGGGAACGACGGCGCCGTTGCCGGCCAGCTACGCTGAAGTCCCGTCTTATTACGTATTGAACCTGCCGCAGAAGACCGGCATCGGCTGCGGTGCGGTCGGCGTGATTCCCGTCGACTACCTGCGCGGCGTAGCGAACAACATTCCCGCCGACTTCAACCCCCGCCCGGGCAGCGACCCGACGGCGGTGACCGGGCAGGAGCGGCCCCCGACCCGCGTCCAGCGCTACACCGACCCCGAAGACTGACCGCGGCTCGGAGAGCTTTCGCTCCGCAGCTCGCAGCGCGCTCGTCGCGCTGCGAGCTGTTTCGTTTGCGCCGGCCGTTCGTTAAGATAAGAAGCCGGTACGTCGTGGTGCTCGACATCATGCCGCTACTTCGCCGTTACCGGCGGAACGTAGGCAACTGCAGATCAGCGCCAACGCGATCAAGAGCTGCGACTTCAACCCGATTCCGGCGATCGCGCTGGGCGCCTACGACAGGCACAAGGGCATCAGCACGACGGTCGGCGGCGAGCTGAGCGTTCAGTGCAACCAAGGCGTCGCGTACTCGTTCGCGTCGGATCGCGGGCTCAACAACGCCGGGGCGCAGAACTTCCTCTCGTCCGGCTCCTCGACCTTAGCGTGCTCGCTGCCGGCCAAGGACGGTTCGGCGAACCGTTCGATCCGGCCACCAACGGCATGGCCAACGCACAGACGGAAATTGCGACGGGCAACGTCGATCGGTACGCGCGTGAACTCAACGTTCCCGCAGCGAAGACTCGCTGAACTACTAATCTCGCGGAAAAGCAAACGCGCCGGCGGCGAAAACGGCGCGCTTGCAAATCGATCGCTCTCTTCATTTGTAATGCGGATCGCGAAGTCGTTCGTCGTGTCCCGTCAAATCTCTGCTAGCTCGCACTTAATGTCGCGCGCCGTTTCGCCGTTTGTTAAGTGTCGGCGCTAGCGGCATGCGGGACGTATGATCGTCGCGGCGCTACCGATAGAGTATATGAACGCTTCAGACCAAGAATCAAAGCGTTACATAAATAGCTAAACACGATCGAACGAAGCGACACGCACGTGACGGTCGACACACGAAACGACGATCACGTGACGGAACACACACAGACGATACGCGCGTGACGAGCCACACAACGACGCTCGCGAGCGTAACGAAAACCGACAACCGGAAAACCGCACACGCACAAACCCATAGATACTTCGCAAAGGAAGAAACACGATGAACGTCAAGCAAATCGGACTCACCCTGGCGGCCGCGACGATGGCCGTACTCCCGGTGGCCGCGTCGGCCGCTCCGACCCAGCAACTTCAGATCAACGCCACCGTCCTCAAGAGCTGCGACTTCAACCCGATCCCGGCGATCGCGCTGGGCAGCTACGATTGGCACACCGGCATCAGCACGACCGTCTCGAACGAGCTGAGCGTGATCTGCAACCAAGGCGTCGTCTACTCGTTCTCGTCGGACCGTGGCCTCAATGCCTCCGGTTCGCAGAACAACCTCGCCGGCCCGAGCGCGATGCTAGCGTACTCGCTGTTGGTCAAGGACGGCGGCGCGAACCCGTTCGACCCGGCCACCAATACAGGCTCCGCCGTCGCGAGTGAAACGGCGAGCGGCCAAACCGATTCGTACGCGCTGGTCCTAGCGGTCCCGTCGGGGCAGATGGTGCCCGCCGGCGCCTATAGCGACACGGTGAACTTCACCCTCACCTACTAATCCCCCGAAGGCACGAGAGAGCACCGCGAAGCGGTGCTCTCTCCATTTGTTCGGGCACGGTTGCAAGTGCTGCAACGAGAGCACTCACTCCCTACACGGTGACGAACGGCGGCGTGACGTGAACGCGAAGCAGAACGGACTGGTCCTGGCAGTCGCGATCGCGACTCTCCCGGGCGCGGCGCTGGCCGGCCCGGCCCAGCAACTTCAGATCGGCGCCAACGTCGCGAAGAGCTGCGACTTCAAGCCGATCCCGCCGGCCGCGTTGGGCAGCTACAACTGGCACGTGGGCATCGACACGACGGTTGCGGGCGGCCTGAGCGTTCAGTGCAACGCCGGTGTCGTCTACTGGTTTACGTCCGATCGCGGCGTCAACAGCGTCGGCTCGCAGAACTTTCTGGCATCGGGCGACTGGAAGCTCGCGTACTCGCTGCTCGTGCAAGACGGCGGCGCGCGTCCGTTCGACCCGGCCGGCAACGGCGGAGCGGCTCCGGTGACGGAAATCGCGACGGGAAACGTCGACCGGTACGCGCTGGTTCTAAGCGTGCCCGCTTCGCAAATGGTTCCGGCGGGCGCGTACGTCGACACCGTGAGCTTCTCCCTGAACTACTAACCTCGAACTCACAATGCCGTGTCGACGACCGATTCTTGATATATGCAGGCTTCGCTAAGACTGCGTGCTCGGTGAAACCGCGTGCTCGCGCCGGTTCGACCGAAGCGGTTGCCGCGGCGTTACCAGCAGAGTCTAAGATCGCTGGTGCGACGCAGTAACGAGCACGGAAAGAGGTCCCTGCCACGAACGTCAAGCACCTCGCTCTTCCCCTGGCCGCAGCGGCGATCGCGTGGCTCGGGCGCCCCGCCGACGCCGCGCCGACCTTGCAGACCGAAGTCAGTTCCGACGACGCAAAGACGTGCAGTTTCGCGCCGATCTCCGCGATCGCGCTGGGTCCGTACGACTGGCAGAAGGGCATCAGTACGACCGTCGGCGCCGAGCTGAGCGTCCAGTGCAACCTCGGCGTCGTGTACTCGTTCGCGTCCGACCGCGGCCTCAACAGCGTGGCCGCGCAGAACTTCCTCGCGTCGGGCTCCTCGAGGCTCGCGTATACGCTGCTCGTGAAAGATGCCGGCGCCGCTCCGTTCGACCCGGCGGCTAACGACGGCGCGAGTGCCGAAACCGAAATCGCCACCGGAAACGTCGACCCGTACGCTCTGGTGCTGAACGTTCCGGCCGCCCAAATGGTCCCGGCCGGCACCTATACCGATACCGTCACCTTCTCGCTCAACTACTAACGAAGAAAACGCCTTTCATCGACAGAGAAAGCACAGCATTGTTTCGTAACGTTTCGTCCCTCCTGACTGCCGCCGCCATCACGTTTTGGGCGGCCTTCCCCGCGTCGGCACAGGTCGCACCGCTCGGCCCCGGCGGCGAGTTCGTCGTGAGCCCGATGTCGATCAGCATCGCAAAGGGACAAACGAGCGGTTCGCTCGTCGTCACCGCGAGCGGCGATCACACGAACCATTACACGGTCACCGCCTATAAGTGGACGCAAGATGCCGCCGGCAAGAGCGTGCTGGAGCCGACGGACGATCTGGTGTTCTTTCCGCAAGCCTTCGATCTGACCGGCGGCCAGGCTACGCGCGTCCGGGTCGGCGGCTCGCCGGATGCGGGCGCTACCGAAGCCAGCTACCGGGTCGTCGTCTTTCGCGTCCCGCCCCGTGGCGAGCGCGCGGCCGGTGCGAACCGGGCACTCTCGATGGGCGTCGGCCTGAGAGTCAGCGTCCCCGTCTTCGTCGAGCCCGACGCGCCGAAGTCCGGCGCCGACATCGCGCTCGCATCGCTGCGCGGAGACGCCCTCGACGTCGCCGTCGTGGCGAACGGGAACGTCCACCTTCCGCCTTCGGTCGTTCACGTCGTCGCGACCGACGCGAGCGGCAAGACCGTCATCGATACGAAGGCTACGGTCTGGTACACGCTCGCGGCCGGCACGACGCACTCGTCTATTCCCCTGCTGCGCGCCCAATGCAACGCCATCAGCAGCATAGCGCTCGATCTGCAGGACCCGCTCGGCCACACGATAGCGTCGCATCGCATCGCCGCTGCGGAGAAGCACTGCAACTAATAGCGTGTGCATCCGCCAGGCGGCAATGCTCGGAGCTCTCCTCCTTGCTATGGCGCCGCTCGGCGTTCGGGCGCAATCTCAAAGCGACGCGAGCGGATTCAAGAGAACGCTGGCGGACTACGTCGTCAACGCGAATACCGAAGGCGAGACGAAGGTCGTCATCGATAACGGGAAGCTCTTCGTGCCGCTCGCGACGGTCCAAGACTTCGGCGCCGGCTCGTTGCCGACCGGCGTGACGCACACGTACCTCGGTCAAACGTACGTGTCGCTCGACTCGCTCGCGCCCGACTTGAAGTACGCGTGGGATCCCGATCGGCACAAGATCACCGTCACGATCGCCGCCTCGCATTTTGGAGCCAAGGTCATCGACTACCGTACGGCGCGGCCGGCCGAGCTCGTGGCGGGGAGAACGACGAGCGGTTTCATCAACTACGATTTGCACGAGGCGTACGATGGGAGCGGCGTTACCTCGGCGCTCGCGCTCGACGGGTCGTTGACGGCCGGGCCCGGAGATCTGTCGGTCGCCGAGTCGCTGGGGCAGGGAAAGGCCGCGGCGCTCGATTCGGCCGCCTATACGCTCGACGTTCCGGGTCGTATGTTGCGCGCGCAGGCCGGCATGCTGACGGTCGATCCTCGCACCGCGGTGCCGGCCGATCTGGTCGGCTTCACGGTTCGCAGGCGCTTCGCGCTGGACCCTTACTTCTCGTCGGCTCCGGCACCCTCGATGACGACGGCGATCACCGTGCCGTCCAGCGTCCAAGTCTTCGTGAACGGCCGGCTCGTCGATACCGAACAGGTCCAGCCGGGAATTCTCGACCTCCGCGATCTGCCGACGAACTCGACGGGCGCGGGCAGGGCGACGATCGTGATCACCGACGCGAACGGAAAACGCACGGTCGACGTCCCGTCCTACGGTTCCCCGGACAGCTTGCGGCGTTCGCTGACGGACTATTCGGCGACTTTGGCGACCGATAGCACGACGCACGATCCGGTCCTCGGCGGATATCTCCGCCACGGCTTCAGCGATGCGTTCACCGGGGGCGTGAGCGCGGTCCGCATGGCCCAATACGAACGGTTCGGAGCCGATGCGGCGATTCGGACGATGGTAGGTACGCTGGTCGGCTCGGTGGCTAGCGCGAACAGCGGCATCGGCGCCGGGACCAGCGTATCGTTGCAATACGGCTTCTCGGGTTCGGCGCTCTCCACGGGACTCGCGGTAACGAAAACGTCCGTCGGCTGGCTGGACGGTCCGCCGGCCGCGGTCGGCTGGACGACGGCGCTCGAGCGCCAGCCGACATTCTTGGAAGGCGCCTACCTCGGCGCCCCCCGGCTCCCGGGCGCGCCATACCTGCGCTGGTCGCACGATACGACCGATCCATCGTCCCTGACCCTCGGGATGACCCTTCAGACGCGGATGGGTCCGATCGCGCTGGCAGTCACCCACCAGGCGACCCACGGGACGTCGTTCACCGTGCAGTTTTCGAGAAGCGGCCGGCGCGGCGACTCCTCGGCGACGTATTCATCGACGACGGGCCAGACGACCCTCGAATCCAACCTGCACCGCAGTGACGGCAAGGGGTCGACCGATCTCACGGTCGACGCGCCTTCCCTGAACCGTGTCGATCTGACCTCGAACGACACGTGGGCGACGGGCGCATATACCGCCGAACTGGAGCGCCAGAGCGGTGCCCTCAGTGCCGACGGCGACTACGAAGGTGCGCTCGGGTTCGTTGGCAAGCGGTTCTTCAACAGCGCCCCGATCGACGACGGCTTTGCGCTCGTGCGTGTTCCCGGCATTCCGAACGTGGCCGTCGATATCGACGGCCGTCCGGTGGGCCGCACCGACGGTAGCGGCGAACTTGTCGTTCCGCAGCTCATCGGTGGCTTGGCGAATACCATCCAGCTCCACGACGACGATCTTCCGCTCTCGACGCGTTTCGATCGCACCAAGGAGGTCGTCACGCCGATCGGCCGCTCCGGATTGCTCATCGACTTCCCGTACCGTCACCTGCATGCGTGGCGCGGTCACATCGCCTTCGCAGCCGGTTCGACGTCCAAAGCGCCGGTCAACGGCGCGCTCGCGATCGGCTCCGGTGCGTCGGCCGTCGAAGCCGATCTCTCGCCGACCGGAGCGTTCTATCTCGACGATCTTGCGCCGGGCACCTACACGGCGCACGTCAATGCCGATAACGGCGCGTGCGACCTGACGATCGTCGCGCAATCGAATGCCAAGGACTCGGTCGTTGCGCTCGGAACGTTGACGTGCGCGCCGCGCTGAGTGCGTTCTCGGCCGTCGCGCTCGCGCTCGCCCCGGCGTCGTACGCCCAGGCCTCGTGCAGCGCCGCCGTCGAGATCGGCGTTCTGAGCTACGATCCGCTCGGGGGCGAACCGGGCCGCCTGCCGGCAGCCCTCGATCTCCGCTGCTCGGGCCTGACGCAAACGACGCCCCTGCAGGTGTCGATCAGCGGCGGCACTTCCGGCGATGCCGCGCACCGAACGCTCGTCGACGGCGCGTCGCACGTTCTGCACTACTCGATCGTTTTGCCGGACGGGCAGCCGTGGGGCGACGGAACGAACGGAACGTCGCCCTACACGGTTTCGGTGCAAAGCCGGCACGTGCGCATCCCGTTCGTCGCCATCGTGCCGGCCGGCCAGACGATCGGGCCCGGCGGCTACTCCGACGAACTCACCGTTACGCTCGAATACTGATCCGATTGCGGATCTCAACGTGCTCGTCGACCATCGCAAGAACTTCGCCGTCGTCGTCAAGAACGGCGCGATCGTCAAGAACATCGTAGCTTGAACGTCCGCACGGCGAACCGCGAGGCACTGCCGAGTTTTCGGCGCCGGGACGCCCGTCGTGAACGTTGCCGTCCAGGGTAGTAGCGATGCGAGGCTATCCGCCTTGCAGGTATCAGGTATCTAAGAGCGCGCTACCATGCCGGGTTCGACGACAGCGCGTTCGGGCGCGTCAGGAGGTTGCGGATGCGGGCCGGCATGCGGCCGCGCGCGACGATCTGGCGGAGCCGGTCGGGAACGGTACGGCGTTCGCGCTTGAGCCATTGAGCGAACTCGCCGAGGCCGTCGTCGAGCGGAACGATCGGGCGCCACGACCAGCGGTCCCCGGCGCGCGCGATGCTGGCATAGGTCACGTTCATCTCGCCGGCCGGCCGCGGGACGAAACGCACGCGCGGCGAGATCGCCAGCGCTTTGCCCAGCTTATCGACGAGTTCGAGCACCGTCACCGGAGATGCGTTTCCGAGGTTGACGATGCGGAAACCCGAACGTTCCCGCGCCGCCGCCGCGATACCGCGGACGATATCGCTCACGTGCGTGAAGTCGCGCGCCATCGAGCCGTCGCCGAACACGACGATCTCTTCCTTGCGGAGCATGGCGGTCGCGAATTTGCGGATCGCCAAATCGGGCCGCTGCCGCGGGCCGTACACGGTGAACAGCCGCAGCACCGTGATCGGGGCGGAGAAGGTCTCGCCGGCGGCCGCACACAGCAGTTCGCAGGCGCGCTTCGTCGCCGCGTAGGGACTTGGCGGCGTATTGCACGGAGCCGATTCGTCGAAGGGCGGCGGCGTGTCGTTCCCGTACGCCGAGCTGCTGCCTGCGAACACGATCGGCGTCGGTTGCTCCCGCGCGAAGGCATCGAGCACGTTTTGCGTGGCGACGATGTTGGATCGCACGTAGCGCGCCGGCTCGGCCACCGAGCGGCGAACGCCGGGCATTCCCGCCAAGTGAATGACGACGTCGGGGCGCGGGCGAGCCGCGAGGCGCTGCGCCGTTCCGGGGGCGGCCAGATCCATCACCTCCAGCTCGAAACGCTCGTCGCGCAAGGCTGCTTCGATGTTCGCGACTTTGAGGCGGGGATCGTAGTAGTCGTCGAACGAGTCGATGCCGCGGACGCGATAGCCCGTGGCGAGCAGGTGCTCGACGACGTGCGAGCCGATGAAGCCGGCGCAACCCGTGACGAGCGCCCGCGGCGATGTCGAGAGCGGCCTCATGCCGGACTCGGTTTCTGGCGCCGGACGGGGTTCGGCGGCTTCAGCATTTGCTTGAAGATATCGCCCGAGTAGACCGCATTAGGCAAGACCTCGCATTCCGCCCAACAGCCGGAACACATGCGCACCCACTTTCGTGCCGATTGCACCGGCGCACCGAACCAGACTTCCTCAAAGCTTTGTTCGCGCAGATTACCCATCCTCCAGCTGTTGAATTGACAGACGGGCACGTCGCCGTTCGGAAATAACCGAAGGTGGGCGTGCAGCGCAACGCACGGTGGATTCGGGCTGGCTTCGCGTGCGAGCAGCCGGTTGCGGATGCCGTCGAGATAGTACCGCTTGGCCACTCGATCGGCCGGCGCGTACGATTTGAGGTCCGATTCGATCGCATTGAAGAGCGCCTCGAGCTCGGCGGTCGAGAGGCCCTCGAACGGCTCGAAGTGACCGGGATAATTCGGGGCCATGTTCGCCTCGTGGGCGAGCGAATAGGTCGCGCTCGAGCGGTACGCGACGACGACCTGATTCTTGATGCCGAGCGGCGCGAGCAGCGCGTGCAGCTCGGCGTACTGGGCGGCCCCTGCAGCGTCCAGCACCGTCTGGTTGACGGCGAGTTTCAGCCGTAGCTCCTTGCGGCGCGGGGCGAGCGCTTCGAGCGTGCGCATTGCCGACCGGAAGGCGCCGCGGTGGCCGCGGATCGTGTCGTGCGCCTCGCCGACGCCGTCGATCGAAACCAGCAGGTTGAGCGGAATCGTCCTGGGCCGGCGCTCGCAGAAGTCCACGATACGATCCGTGAGAAACCCGTTGGTGGTGACGTGGAGCAGCGCGGGCTCGAGCGAGTTCACCGCGGCGCGCGCGATGTCGGCGAGATCCTTGCGCACGAACGGTTCGCCGCCGGTAAGCCTGACGGCGTCCATCTTCGGCAGGCGGCTGAAGATGCGTTCGACTTCCGCCAGCGACAGGTCGCCCTGCGACTCCTTGCGCCAGGAATCGCACATGACGCAGCGCGCGTTGCACGCGAACGTGACCGTATACGTGAGCATGCGCGGGAGGCTCGGTTCGCCGCGGCGGACCCTCCCGATCGTTTGCGCAAGTGCCGCGGCTCGCCGGATCGGCATCACCCCACCGACGCGTGCAGCACGCGTTGCGGCGGCTGGACGTGGAGCGGAAGATGGCGCCGGAGTTCGGCCAGTGCGTCCGGATTGCCGTTCAAGCGCTCGCGAACGATGCGGGAACGGTAGTACTCGACGCGCGAGAGAAAGGCGGCCAGCGCCGGCGCGTCCACGCGCTCGAAATCGAGCCACTCGCCGGTCTGCTCGTTCGCGAGCAGGTGCCCGTGGATCAGCTGCTCCGCGTTATTGGGTTCCGGCAGCGCGAGGACCGGTTTCCCTAGGTACAGCGCCTCTCCGAGCAATTGGTTTCCGGCGGTCGTGATCAGCGCGTACGAGGTCGCGAGGTCTTCGATGAACCGTCGCTCGTCGATGGCGAAGAAATGGATACGCCCGCAACTGGGCTGGGTGCCCAACCCGTAGGCGCGCACTTCCCTGCCGGTCGCTGCCAGCGCTTGGAGCAGGCGATCGGAACCGAACTTCCTCAGATAGACGACGAGGTGCGAACGGTGATCCGGCCGCGCGTCGAGCACCAGCGGCCGCAAGAGCGATCCGATCTGGACGACGCGCCCCGCGGCGCGAACGGGGGGGAAACAGAACGACGAAACGATCGTCGCCGCTTGGCCCTGGTAGTAGAGTTCGACGACCTTGCCCAAGCCCGCCGCGCGCCACTGTATGGCTTGCGGCAAGTGCGAGAAATCGCTGGTAACCAGGAAGTGCTGGTGGTCGAGGCTGACGAACGGCAGGCCTCGCCGCCTCGCGGCTCGCGGCAGCGCCGGCTCGAAGTCCGCGATCACCAGGTCCGGCCGCTCCCGTTCGATCTCGCGCTCGAGCCGCCCGATGAGCTTCGGAAGCCGGGAGAGATAGGACGCGGCGCCGAGCGCCGTGCGCCACGGCGACATCGCGTTACTCGCCGAATATGCGAACCCGAGCCCCGGGATGCCGACCACGCGGATATCGGATTTCGCGTAGAGCGGCGCCAGCATATCGTACGCATCGCCCGGAGCGAAGATGACGAAGCGGTGTTCGGAGCGCAGCAGTTCGACGATCGTCCGTACCCGCGTCGCATGTCCTCGGCCTTCGCCTGCCAGACTGTAGAAAATCGTGGCCATCGGCTTACCGCGGACACTTCGGGTTGCGCATGATACCGTCTGCCTTCACGTTTTACGCGTTCACTCCTCGACAGTATCGGCTGAAGAAGATAGCAGCAGCCTAGTGGTGGAATGCCTACAACGGACATGCGCTAAGCCTAACAGCCCTATTAAGGAATGTCTCGATACGCATTATGGTTCGGCAAAATCCGTGCGCGCCGGCACGTTGTCGCGGGGAGATCGTGCTGGAAACTCGGTCGTGAAGAGGGCTTCGACGAACGCGTACATCGACTGGTCGATCGCCCGCAGCCGGGCGCGGGTTGCTTTCGGCCAAGGCGATTGCGCGTCGTTGACCTCGACATAGGCCCGCACGCACTCCGCGAAGTACTCGTCGAGTCCCGTCGCCGCGTACGGCGTGACGAAGTCGCGGGCGCTCGCGAACGCGCGCCGGACCGTACGGTCGTAGCCGCTTCGGTACACGCCGCCGCCGAGCGCGCAATCGAGCCCGTGCGCGAACTCGTGCGCGACGGTCATCGGCGTGGGGGAACGGAGGTAGACGGTACGTTCCTCCACGACGAACAGCCCGGCCGGCGGCACCGGCCATGCGTCGACGTCGACCCCCAAGCGCCGCAGCGCCGTCGAGGCGTCGTGGTAGCGTTGTCCGCGCGTCAGGGGAACGATCCGGATATCGCGTCGCCGCGCGAAGGCAAGCGCGCTTTCGCCGAACGGGACGAGCGCGCGGTTTACGGCCGCGGCGACGCGCGCCGAGGTCGGCGCGACGAGACCGGCTCCGGCTGCGGGAACGGTGCACATCCGGCCGATGGTCGCTCATCGCCGTGACCGTGACGTGTCCGGCTGTTGATCGTCGTGAAGCCGGAATCTATCCGGTTAGGAGACGAACCCCGATTCGTACGCCGGGACGCCGAGCGTGCTCGCGAGCACGGATACGTGGGTCGTTTCGACCCCGAGGATCGAGCCGGCGAAAGCCGCCAGCCGTCGGTCCTTCAAGTTCGCGATCACGGGGAGGTAGGTCGACGCGATTCTGCGCTCGACGGACATCGCGAACTTCACGATGTCGTTCTGGGAGTTGAGCGGCGGATAGGTCAACCAGAGGACCGCTTCCGTCGCCTTGCCGCCGCCGGCCGTGACCGCACTCGCCAGGGCGTCTCGATGGGCTCCGTGATCGGCCGAAAAACGAGCGGTGAGCGCCGCGACGGCCGGCGTCAGCAAGCCCGTCGCCAGGGCGTCCTGGTAGGCTTTGATGGCGGCGCGTTCGAGGGATATCGCGGTATTAAGGATCGCGATGTCGGCCTCGTCCGCGCCTTCGGCGGCCTCGGCGAAATCCGCGACGAGCGGCAACCCGACCAGGGCGATGGCGGATCCGGCGCCCAGCAGCGCCGCTCGGGTTAAGGGCTTCAACGGTGATCCTCCCGGGAGTAGGTGTCACAAGCTACGAAACGCTCCGGTAGCACGAATCTCGGCCAGGCGTGCCGCCGCCATGCGGTGCTTCTCCGGGCGGCGCCGTAAACCAGCCGCGGCCGGGCGCGGTCGCATGCGTCACACGGCGCGCAAAAGAATACGTGACGCACGTCGCAAAATGACTCAGCAGTGATTGGGTACTTGACGATATCCGGAAAACGGCGCCCGCTGGCGGAAAGGAGTCGGAAGAGCAGTGTCTGAGTCGCTTGCCGATTTCATCGACCGGATGACGGCGGTCACGGTCAACGCGTCGGAAGCGGACTGGACGAGCGAAGTCAGCATCGAGTTGCCGCCGGAGATGCTGGCGAATCTGGCGGACTTGAGCCGCTACATGGAGCGCGACCTCGAGAGCGCGAAGGTCAAGCAAGTCCCGGGCGTTCTGCTGGTCGGCGGGTCGCCCGCTCAGAAACAGCTGGCCGCATCGGCGATCACGGGCGCGCTGAAGCTGCGGAGCTTCATCGTCGACGCCCGCGACATCGAGGCGCTCGAGCCCGCCGCGCGTGCGGCCGAACTGGACTCGTTGTTCACCGAACTCGTCCACTTCGTCGTGATCCTCTATGCCGAGGCGATCGTCTCGCAACAGTTCTTCGACGCGCTCGAGCGCCGCCCGAAGGGCACGCTGCTGGTCGCCACGACCGACGACCGGACCGTGACCGACGGGCCGCTGGCGCGGTATTTTCGCTCGCGGATGGAACTCTCGCCGCCCGCGGACGGCGACGCGCCGCGCGCCGGGTTCCGCGAGTCGCTGCGTGCTTTCGCGAAGAACGTCGGATTTCGCGCGTAGCGGTCGTCGTCGTCGCGCTGCTCGCCGCGTCGGCGCGCTGCGCGTCGGCGCAGCTCACATTCGGCCCGGGCATCATCGTTGCGAGCGTCCACGACGCGGCGGGTAAACCCATCGCAGGCGCCGTCGTCGTGCTCGACGGACCGACCGAGCGCCAGGTCAAAACCGATAGGACGGGCATCGTCACCCTCAACGCGCTGCCGCTTGGGACGTACGGGCTGCGCGTAACGCGAAGCGGCTACCAGCCGACGGTCGCGACCGTTCGGCTCGGGCGAGGCGCTCCGCAATTCGTGAGCCTGCGGCTGGACGACGTCAGCTTTTCCGAGTTGCGCCGGCCGGCCAGCGTCGTCGAGACCGGCAAGACCGCGGATCCGATCGCGGCGCACGCGTTCACGCAGATTCCGGCGAGCGAGGTCGTTTCCGGTACCGACGGGTATCGCGGCCGGCGTGTCGCTCGAGGGGACCAGTCCGGACGAGTCGCTGGTGGAACTGGACGGGATCCCGATCGCGGGCGGCTCCTCCGGCCCGGCTGCGCTGCGTTTCCGCAACGCGCTGGCGCTGGACCGGATCGCGGTAGCCGAGGGCCCGGTCCTCGAGGGTACGTCGGTACGCGACGCGATCGGCGGGATCGTCAATTACCGTACCCCGGGCATCACCGTCGCCCCGGACGTCGAAGCCGTCGTCGGTCACGACTCCGATTTCGGTTCCTTCCAGCACGTGCTGTTCAGCCAGACGTTCGGGGCACTGGGAGTGCTGGCGGATGCGGTGACGGGCGGCGGGACGAATCGTTCGCAGACCGCGAAGCTGCAGTTTGCGCTCGCGCCGGCGGTGTCGCTGGGGTTTGCCGCCTACGGGTCGCAGTCGAGCGCGAATTACGCGCAAACGACCGTCCAGAACGTCGCTCCCGCGTACGCGACCGACCTGCGCGCGAAATTCGGCGTCACCACGCTCGAGGCGCGGGCGTTCGACAGCACCTCGGACACATCGGTCTTCACGCCTGGAGGGGCCGCGTTCGGTGAGAACGCGCGCATCCACGGCTTGCAGCTGGGCCTCGATCTGCCCCTCGGGAGCGATATCCTCACCGCGGGCCTCGACCGCCGCAGCGACGGCGCGACGTTCGGGAACGGAGCGTCGTACGACCGGACGTTCACGACGCTCACGCTGCGAACCGACCTCGCGCTCGGTTCAGCCGGCCGCCTCGAACTCGGCGCGGCGCTGAGCGGCGGCACGCAACTGCAGAGCCGGGTCGACCCGGAAGCGCAGCTGACGCTGCACCCGGCCCCGACCGTGACGGTGCGCCTGGCGGCCGGCAGCGGTTTCGCGACGGCGCCCGACGTGGTGCTGGCAACGGCCGCCGCCTCTCCGGCCGTGGCCGATCCGGAGACGTCCTTCGGATACCGCGCGAGCGCCGAAACGCCGCTGCGCGGCCGGGATCGCATCTGGGCCGCCGCCTACGAGCTTCGCCGCTTCGACCGGTTCGCGTCGCTCGCCGACGCGCGCTCGCTCGGCGTGCAGGCCGGCTTCGACGCGCCGCCGCCGCCGGGCGGCCTCGGTGCCGTCGCGTTCGTCGAACTCGCGAAGACGTACGCATACGGCGCGCGGCAGCCGTTCCCACGGTACGCCGGCCTCGAGCCGCTGGTGCCGCTGGCGCAACTGCCGGGAGATCCGTACTCGAAGGCGCGTCTGGCGCTCAGTTACCACTCGACCGCGGGCTTCGTGCTGCAGGCAGGCACCACGCTGCTGGGCGCGGGGAACGAGCTTGCCGACCACGCCGTGGCGCTCGGCGACGCGTCGCTGCGGGTCACGTTCGGAAAGATCGGGGCCGTCACGCTCGGCCTTACCAACGCCTTCGGGACCGTCGTCCCCAACCCGTTTCTGGCGCCCCTCTACGAGCCGCGCGAGCTGACGCTGACCCTCGGGCACTAAAGCGGGAGGGTCACGTGCTTTCCGTTCCAGAGGATCCGGCCGGCTTTGACCAGGCTCGACATCTCGAGCGAGACGGTCTCGCGCGTGCTGCCGATCAACGCCGCGATGTCGGCGTGGGTCAAACGCACGTCGATCGTGACGCCGCCCTCGGCGGGGACGCCGTGCTCGCCGGCGAGGCGTTCGAAGAGGTTCATGATGCGGTCGGGGACCCGCGCGTACGCGAGGTCTTCCATGGCCGCCGATGCGTCGAGCAGACGTTCGTTGAGAATCTTGGCGACGTTGAGGGCGAGGATCGGGTTTCGCGAAAGGAGCGCGAACAGGTCCTCGGCCTGCGCCGTGCACAGCAGGCTCTCTTCGATGCAGACCGCGTGCGTGGTGCGCGGCACGTCGTCGAAGAGCGTCTCCTCTCCGAACATATCGCCCGCCCCGAGCACGGCGACCGTGACGTCCTTCCCGTCGGCGGTCAACCGCGTGATGCGGATCTTGCCGCGCTTGATCAGAAACACGAGCCGCTTGGGATCGCCCTGATCGAAGACGCGCGCTCGCTTGGGGTACAGACACGTCTTGAAGATGCTGTCGGCGGTCGCTATCGCGTCGTCGGCCGCGCTCTCGAAGAGCCGGTTCTGCCTCAGGTACCAGACCTTGTTGTCGGCGGCGTCGGCGTCGGCTTCCCGAAGGGCCTTGCCGGCCTTCTCGCCGACGTTCGCGTAGGTTGCTAAGAGCGAATTGACATCAGGCATCGACCCCATTGTACACGACGGGGGTACCGCAGGAGCGTAAGAGAGCCTACCGGACCAGGCGAAAGCGGCTCGGCGGGGCCGGCCTCGAATGGACCGTGCGCGCGTCGAGGTCGCAGCGGCAGGGTCTGGGCGGGTCGACGGCCGTTCCGGGCGACCAGAGCTTGCAGCCGCCGTCGCCGTGGGCGTACGCCGAATGCCCGCAGCGCGAACACGGCGGATATCGAACGAACTGATTCATACGACCAAAGGTCGGCGCGCGCCGAACGATTCGATAGCACGCGACCGATGACGCCGGTCACAGCCGCAGCGGCGGGCGACGAGCGTTCAGGACATCGGTAAGCCGACGTAGTTCTCCGCTAAGCTCTGTGACGCGGCCCGGGAGCCGGTGACGTAGTCGAGTTCGCTCTGCTGCAAGCGCGCGTCGAATTCGCTGCGGCCGGGAAAGCGGTGGAGCATCGACGTCATCCACCACGAGAAGCGTTGGGTCGACCACACCCGCCGCAGGCAGGTCTCCGAGTATGCGTCGAGGCCGGCGTCGCTGCCGTGCGCGTAGTGCCGCTCGAACGCGTCGGCCAGAACGCGAACGTCCGAGACGGCCAGGTTCATGCCCTTCGCGCCCGTCGGCGGTACGATGTGCGCGGCGTCGCCCGCGAGGAAGAGCGATCCCCAGCGCATCGGTTCGGCAACGAAACTGCGCATCGGCGTGACGCCTTTCTGCAGCACGGGACCCTCGATCACGGCGGGCGCGTCCTCACCCGCTAAGCGCGCGCGCAATTCGCTCCAGAAGCGCTCGTCCGTCCAGGCCGCGACGTCGTCGCCGGCCGGGCACTGCAGGTACAGGCGGCTGATCGTGGGCGAACGCATGCTGACCAGCGCGAAGCCGCGCTCGTGATTGGTGTAGATCAGTTCTTCCGAAACGGGCGGCGACTCGGCCAGGATGCCGAGCCACGAGAACGGGTAGACGCGCTCGTAGATCTGCAGGCCGCGGGTCGGAATCAGCGAGCGGCAGACGCCGTGGAAGCCGTCGCAGCCGGCCACGAAGTCGCAGGCCAGCTCGTGCGCGACGCCGTCGCGGTCGCGATAACGGATCGTCGGGCGGGCGGTCGCGAGGTCCTCGGGCAACACGTCGCTCGACTCGAAACGCAGATCGCCGCCCGCGCCCAAGCGTGCCGCGATCAGGTCTTTGACGACTTCGTGCTGGCCGTACACCATCACGCTCTTGCCGGCGAGGTCGACGAAATCGATCCGCCGGCTACGCCCGCCGAAACGCAGGTAGATACCGCGGTGCAGCAGCCCTTGGCGGTGCATGCGCTCGCCCAGGCCGGTCTCGTCCAGGATGTCGACCGTGCCTTGCTCGAGCACGCCCGCGCGAATGCGGTGCTCCACGTAGGCGCGGTCGTGCAATTCCAGGACGACCGAGTCGATGCCGGCGCGCTGCAAGAGATGCGACAGCAGCAGTCCGGCCGGTCCCGCGCCCACGATGCCGACTTGGGTGCGCGTTTTCACCCCTGCTCCTCGCCTAGCATTTCCCGGGCACGCGCGACGACGCGCGCCACGACCGCACGCGACTCGCCGACGTAGTTCTCGGCTGCGAGGATACGGCGCAATTCGCCGATACCGAGCCGCTCGGCGACGCGCTCGTCGAGCGCCAAAACGCCGGCGAGATCCGCGCCCGTTTCGAGCGCGCGGGCGCAAGCCGCTTCCACCACGCGGTGCGCTTCCGCCTTGCCCATGCTCTCCGCCAGCGCCATCGTCGCGGCCTCCGCCACGATCAGACCGTGCGTCGCATCGAGGTTGTTCCGCATTCGTCGCACGTCCGCGGTCATGCCCTCGGCGACGGCGCGCGACTGCGCGAACGCGGCCGACGCCAGGACGAAAATCTGCGGCAGCGCGACGGTTTCGCTCTGCCACGCGCCCGTCGACCGCTCGTGGTCGCCGGCCATCGCTTCGAGCGCCAGCGGTGCGAGGGCGCGGACGCCCCGCGCCGCGGCGATCGCGTACTCGCTCGCGATCGGATTGCGCTTCTGCGGCATCGTGCTCGAAACGCCGCGGCCGGGCGCCTGCGGCTCGAAGACCTCGGCGATCTCGGTCTGCATCAGCAGGCTGATGTCGCCGGCGAACTTCGCAAGGCTGCCGCAAACGATCGCAAGCGTGCAGGCCGTCTCGGCGATGCGCGAGCGGTCGGCGTGCCACGGCGCGTCGGGCAACCCGAGCCCCAGCTCGGCGGCCAGCGCCGCTGCGACGTCGCGCCCGCGGTCGCCCAGCGACGCGAGCGTGCCGACGGCGCCGCCGAACTGAACGACTTCCGCGCGCGGCCCGAGCGCGCGCAGCGCGGCCAGGCCGTCGAGGAGGGGTGCGAGCCACACCGCGCACTTGTATCCGAAGGTGATGGGCAGTGCGTGCTGCAGGTGCGTGCGGCCGGCCATCACGTCGCCGGCGTGGCGGACCGCGCGCGCCGCGAGCGCCCGGGCGGTTGCGGCGAGATCGCGTTCGAGCACGCGCAGGCCGTCGCGCATCTGGAGCACGAGCGCGGTGTCGAGGACGTCCTGCGTCGTCGCACCCCAATGGACGTAACGCCCGGCCGCCGGGCCGGCGAGTTCGACGAGCTGCTTCGTCAGCGGGACGATCGGGTAGCCGGAGCGTTCCGTGCCGGCCACGATCGCTCGGCGGTCGAGGCGCTCGACCCGCGCGGCCGCGGCGATGGCGACCGCGGCGCTCGCCGGAATGACCCCCAGCGACGCTTCGGCGCGGGCGAGCGCGGCCTCGACGTCGAGCATCGCTTGGAGGCTCCGCCGCTCGGAGAAGATCGCGCGCATTTCCGCGGTGCCGAAGAGGTCTCCGTAGATGCCGATCGCCGCGGCGTCCATCCCGGCGCTCGCGTTACACGTCGAAGAACGCGGTCTCGCGCTCGCCCTGCAGGATCACGTTGAAACGGTAGACCGGCAGCCGCCGCCCCACCGGGGGCTCTTCCCGAACCGCGATCAGCGTGTCGCGTACCGCCGGATCGGCGATCGAGGCCAGTACCGGGTCGCGCGCGTTGTCGTCGGTCAGATCGTCGAAGTACACGCGCGTGACCACGTGGTGGAGCAAGCCGCGCGCGAAGATCGTGAGCGCGACGTGCGGCGCCTGCAGCACGCCGCCCGCTCCCGGAACGGCACCCGGCCGCACGGTGCGAAACTCGTAATGCCCGTCGTCGTCGGTACCGGCGCGGCCGAAGCCGCGGAAGTTCGGGTCGCGGCCGTAGCTGCCCGCGGCGTTCGCCTGCCAGAGCTCGAGCATGGCATCGGGTACGCCGATGCCGTCGCCGTCCAAGACGCGGCCCGCGATGCGAATCTGCTCGCCCGCGGCGCCGTCCGTGGTCAAATCGCTCCAGGCCCGGCGCTCCAGCGCGTACTTGAAGAACGGACCGACCGTCTGGGAGGCCGTCAATTTCGCCATCGCTCAGATCCCCATCGGCGTGTCGTCGCGGCCGCGCAACACGATGTCGAACCGGTACCCGAGGGCGTACTCGGCTTCGCTGAGCTCGGGATCGTAGCGGGAGATCAAGCGCTCGCGGGCGTCGCGGTCGGGAATGCTGTTGTAGATCGGGTCGAGCGGCAAGAGCGGGTCGCCGGGGAAGTACATCTGCGTGACGAGCCGCGAGGCCACGCTGCGGCCGAAAACGGAGAAGTGGATGTGCGCGGGCCGCCAGGCGTTGTGCGTATTACGCCAAGGGTAGGCGCCCGGCATGATCGTCAGAAAGCGGAAGCTCCCGTCGGTGTCGGTGATCGCGTGCCCCGCGCCGAAAAAGTTCGGGTCGAGCGGCGCGTCGTGCTGGTCTTTTTCGTGGACGTAGCGGCCCGCCGCGTTGGCTTGCCAAAGTTCCAGTAACGTCCCGCGCACGGGCCGTCCGTTCCCTTCGAGGATGCGGCCGGCGACGATGATCCGCTGGCCGAGCGCTTCCCCCTTGCCGTGACGGGTCAGGTCGTCGGCGGACGGCGCCGACCAGTTTTCGCCGAACGCCGGCCCGGTGACTTCGGTCAGCGTGTGCTCGAGCGGGAGCGGTCCGCGTTTGGGCGCGCGTTTGTGCGTGCTTTCGTACGCGGGGAAATCGTTGGTGGGCTGCTCGTCCGGTGAGGGGCGCTCGACGGCGCCGGGGATCGTCGTCATTTCATTTCCTCCGTTTCGAGGCCCGCGAAGGCCTCCTGGACGCACTGTAGCGCGGAATTGGCCGCCGGCACGCCTGCGTAGACCGCCGATTGTATCACGATCTCCACGACTTCGGCGGGCGTGACGCCGGTATTGCGCGTCGCCCGCACGTGCAGTATCAGTTCGTCGCGGCGGCCGAGCGCGGCCAGCATGGCGATCGTCAGCATGCTGCGCGTCTTGAGGTCGAGTCCCGGACGCGACCAGACGGTACCCCAGGCCGTTTCGGTGATGAAGCGCTGGAAGTCGCGCGTCAGATCGGTCGTGGCCGCCGTCGCGCGGTCCACGTGCGCGTCGCCGAGCACGCGGCGGCGGATCGCCAACCCTCGCTCGTACCGTTCGTCAGGCACGGACGGCGTCGCGAAGGAAGCCGGCCACGACGCGCTCGAAGGCCGCCGGCGCGTCGGCCGGGATGATGTGCGCGCTACCGTCGACGATCTCGAAGCGTGCGCCCGGAATCGCGTCGCGCAGCGCTTGGCCGTTGCTGGGCGGCGTCGCCGGGTCCTGGGCGGCCGAGACGACCAGCGTCGGGCAGCGGATCGCGGCGTCCGCTTCGAGCAGGTCCGCGTCGCGCACGGCGTACGCGCATCCCACGTAGCCGCGGACGCTCGTGCGTTCGAGCATGTTGGTGAAGCCCCGTACGAGCTCCGGCCGTTCCGCGTGGGTGCGGGGCGTGAACCAGCGCTGCATGACGCCCGGTGCGATCGCCCGGAGACCGTCCGCGCGAATCTCGGCGATGCGTTCGTCCCATACGGCCGCCGGGCCGATGCTCGTGGCGGTCGCGCACAGGACGAGCGCGTCGACGCGCGCGGGGTGGGCGGCCGCGAGCGCCTGACCGATGAGGCCGCCGATCGAAAGCCCCACGTAGTGCGCGCGCTCGATGCCCAGCGCGTCGAGCAGCGCGACCGCGTCGCCGGCCAGCTGCTCAACCGTGTACGCCTGGCCGTCGCCGGCGTCGGTCAGGCCGTGCCCGCGCAGATCGTAACGCAAGACCCGCACGGTATGGGCCAGACCCGGCACGACGTCGTCCCACAGATGAAAGTTCGTACCTAAAGAATTTCCGAACAGGGCGACCGGCGCATCCGCCGGGCCGTCGAAGGCGTAGTGGACGGTGAGCCCGCCCGCGCGAACGAACGGCACCGTCAGCGCGCGCCGTTCGTGACGCCGAGCAGGCGCAGCGCGTTATCCTTGAGGATTTTGGGGCGCACCTCGTCGCGGATCGGGAGCGCGGCGAAGTCTTCGAGCCAGCGGTCGGGCGTGATCAGCGGGTAATCCGAACCGAAGAGTACCCGGTCGCGGAGCAGCGTGTCCGCGTACCGTACCAGCGTGGGCGAGAAGTACTTCGGCGACCAACCGGAGAGATCGATATAGACGTTGGGTTTGTGCAGGCACACCGAGATGGCCTCGTCCTGCCAGGGAAACGACGGGTGCGCCATCACGATCGGCATGTCGGGAAAATCGACCGCGACGTCGTCGATCGTCATCGGATCGCCGTACTTCAGCCGCACCCCGCCGCCTCCGCGCGCGCCGCTGCCCATACCGCTGTGACCGGTGTGGAAGATGATGGGCAGCCGCGTCTCCTGGACGATTTCGTAGAAGGGGTAGACGGCGCGGTCGTTTGCAAAGAAGCCTTGCATCTGCGGGTGCAGCTTGAAACCGCGTACGTTGCCGCCGGCTATCAGGCGCCGGGCTTCGGCGAGCGCCGCGGCGCCGCGCATCGGGTCGACGCTGACGAATGGAATCAGGACGTCGGCGTTCGCCGCGGCGGCTGCCAGCACGTCGTCGTTCGGCACCGTCGCGCGTCCCGAGAGCTTTTCGTCGACGGAGAAGATCACGCACGCGAGCTTGCGCCGACGGTAGTATGCCGCGATTTCCGTCAGCCCGATCGGGACGTCGTTCGAACCGAAATAACGCTTCGCTGCCAGCGCGAGCTCGCCCGCGCCGTCGTCGACGGCGTGCGCGTGCACGTGCATGTCCAGGGCGACGAGACGTTCGATATCCAGTCCGGGCGGCTCGGTCACTTCCTCTCCAGGTTCAGCGCGATCGTCCGTGGGGAGTCGCCGTTGAAAAGCGCATGCACGATAGCGGCGCGCCGCTCCAGGATCGCGCGCGCGTTCAGCGACCCCTTATCGGTGATCTCATTCGCATCGAGCAAGGGCGGTTCTTCCAAGAGGACCAAGCGTTCGATGCGCGTCGAACTGCCGGTGCTCGCTGCGGCCATGCTTGCCAGTAGTTCGGCAAAGCGGGCGCGCACGCCGGGGTGCGCCAGCACGTCTGGCGGCGTCAAGCCGTCCGCGCCGGAGCCGCAGAGCGCGCGGCACGCGTCGAAGTCGGGGAAGACGAGCAAGGCGACGTAGTCGCGGTCGTGACCGGCCAGGACGACGTCGCGCGCGAACGGCGTGAAGTGCGCGAGCACCGCGATGCGCAGCGGGCCCGCGTTGACCCACGTGCCGCTCGTGAGCTTGAAATCTTCCGCTAAGCGGCCGTCGAACACGAAGCCGCGGCTGGGGTCGGAAGGATCGACGAAGCGCAGCGCATCGCCCGTGCGAAAGTACCCCTCGTCGTCGAACGCGGCGCGCGTTGCGGCCTCTTGCCGGTAGTAGCCCGGCATGACGTTGGGACCGCGCACGCGCAGTTCGAGTTTTCCTTCGCTGGGAACGAGCTTGACCTCGACGCCGGGCGGCGGCACGCCGATGATGCCCGCGCGGTCGACCGCGAAATTCGTCGTTAGCGACATCGGTGCGGTTTCCGTCGAGCCGAGGCTCGTACCCATGAAGACGCGGCGGCCGCAGGCCGCTTCCGAGAGTTCGACCAGCGCGTTCCACACGGCGGGCGAGAGCGCCGCGGCCGCGTAGAAGATCATCTTCAGATTCCTGAAGAACGTGGCGCGCAGCGACGCGTCGGCGCGCAAGTACGGGACGAGTTCCTCGAAGCCTCGCGGGACGTTCAGATACACCGTCGGCGAGAGGTCGCGCAGGTTCTCGACCGTGCGCGCGATACCCGCGCCCGGCAGCGGCCGGCCGTCGTCGACGTAGAGCGTTCCGCCGTGATAGAGCACGAGCCCGAAGTTGTGGTTCCCGCCGAACGTGTGGCTCCACGGCAGCCAATCGACGACCAGCGGCGGCTCGTCTTCGAGGAACGCCAGCGTCTGCGCGATCATCCGCTGGTTGCTGCAGAGCATCCGCTGCGTGTTGATGACGGCTTTGGGTATGCCGGTCGAGCCGGACGTGAACAAGAACTTCGCGACGGTATCGGGGCCCACCGCGGAGTGCGCCGCCGCAACGGCCGGCGAGGGCGCGACCGAGAGCAAGGCCGAGAACGGCGTGGCGCCGGCAGGCACCGCATTCGTTACGACGACCTCCGCATCGCCGGCGACCGCCGCCAGCGCGTGCCGGAAGCGCTCGCCGTCGTTCGCGTAGATCAGGCCCGGGCGGACGGTGTCGCGGACGAGCTTGAGCTTTCCGAAATCCTGCGACACCAGCGAGTATGCGGCCGAGACGGGCACGTAGGGAATGCCGACGTGCATCGCCGCCAGGCCGAGCAACGCATGGTCGAGGCCGTTTTCGGAGAGCACGGCCACCGGCCGCTCCGGCGAGAGTTCGCGGTCGAGCAGCGCTTGCGCCAGCCGCTCGACGCGCTCGAGGGCGTCGGCATAGGTGATGCGTTCCCAGCCGCTGCCGGCGCGGGCGGCCAGGAAGGTCCGCGCCGGCGCGCGCTCGGCCCAGTGCACCAAACGTTGCGTGATGTTCGGCGGATAGGGACCCAGCGGGTGCGTGGAGCGCACGTAGCGCGTTCCGTCCGCGGCGGTGCGTGCGACCGCGTCGTGCGGGCCTAACCGAACGGCTCCGGCGATCACGCGCCGTTACCGTTGAGACGGCGGAGCAGGTGCAGCAGCGTGGCACGTTCGCTCGCGCTCAGCCGGGCCGTGAGGGCCGCTTCGTGACGCGCGATCTTGGGCTGCAGGGCGGCCACGTAGGCGCGTCCGCGCGCGGTGAGCGCGGGCGTCGTGACGCGCCGGTCGATGCGCGAGGCCGTGCGCTTTACGAGCTTGCGTTCTTCGCAGCGGTCGACCAGCCGGACCAGCGTCGAACGGTCCAGCCGCAGGGCCGTGGCGATCGCGGTTTGCTTGACCCCCGGATTCGCGTCGATCAGCAGAAGCATGCCCGCCAAGGCCGGCGAGAGCTCCGGGTCTTCGAAGCAGTCGGCGAACGTCTCGAAGGCCGCGAGTTGCGCGATGCGGACGTTGTAGCCGATCAGCTCGCCGAGCCTGCCGAGTTCGATCGGCGCGCCGCCAGGGCGTCTTTCCGTAGGTTCGCCCGTGGGCTCGCCCGTGCTCTCGACCCGCTTCGCGTCCGCCACCTTACGCGCAGTCTACAACCGATTTGGTTGATCTGTCAAACTGTTGAAAACATCAACTGTCGTTCGGCTCAGGTGTAAACGACTTCGGTCATCATACCGTCCATCATATGGACTTCGTTGTGGCAGTGAAGCAGCCAACGGCCCCGCGGAGAATCGGCGCGAAAACGCCACGTCAGCGTTCCCCCGTTCGAGCGGACCAGGGACACATCTTTGGCTAACGGCCGCCGCAGGGCGAGCCCGTCGATTTCCACGATCTCGAACGTATGACCGTGTAGGTGCATCGGGTGGTCCATATCGGTCTTATTGGTGAATCGAACGACGACCTCGTCGCCGCGCGCGACGAGGACCTTCTCGGTGTCGGGCCAGACCTTTCCGTCGAGCGTCCAGCGCGAGCTGCCGTACGTGCCGCCCCCGAGCACGAAGTCTTTGCGGACCTGCGCGGGCGCCCCGGCCCACGGCGCGTGCGACGCGCCGGCCGCCTTCTCGTAGGTGAAGAAGTCGACGCCCACGAGCGACGGCGTGACGGCTTCGGGCGTCGCGCCTTCGAGCCCGTCGGTGTGCACGACCACGGCCTGCTCGTAACCGAGCGGGTCGCCGGAGAGGGTTTGCAAGAGCCACGCGCCGGGTTTGCGCACGTCGAACCACGCATCGTAGCGCTCCGCGACGCCGATCCGCAGCGCGTCGACCTCGAGCGGGCGGTCTAACGGGTTTCCGTCGGCGTGCGTTACCCGAAGCCGGTGGCCTGCGAGCCGCAGGTACCGCGTCTGCGTCGGGTTGGCGTTGAGCACGCGCAAACGCACGCGCTGCCCGACCTTGACGCGCAGCGGCGGGACGTTCGGATAGATCGCGCCGTTGATGCAATGCGCGACGTAGCCGACCTCGTCGCCCATCTTGTCGCCGGGACGCATCGCGCGCAGCTCGGGCGAACCGGCCGGATCCACCATCGGGGCGCGGCTCGTGCCCTCCATCGCAGCGTCGAGCGACTTCGTACCCGCAACGTCGTGGAGTACGATCGCGAATTCGGCGTCGGCAGGTTCGTCCCGCGGGTCTTCGACGACGAACATTCCGAACAGGCCCCGAACCGCCGCCGAGCCGTTCGCGTGATCGTGGTACCAGCGCGTGCCCGGCGGGCCCGGGGCGAACTCGTAAAGGAACGTACCACCCGGCTCGACGGGCGGCTGGGTCACGCCGGGAACGCCGTCCATATCGTTGGGCAGGATCATCCCGTGCCAGTGGACGGCGGTCGGTTCGCCCGTATGGTTTACTGTACCGGACTCGCACGCGCTGACCGTGCCGTACGCGCAGCACCGGCCCCGGCAAGAGCCCGTTGTACGCGAGCGACGGCGCCTTCACGCCGTTCGCGGGCGCGAAGAGCGTGGGCGCGGCCGCGAGGGTGTAATCGACGGCGTCGCCGGCCGCCGCACGCACGCCGCGAACCGGCAGCGCGACGGCCGCTACGGCCGCCGCCGTCGCCCGCACGAAGCCGGAGCGGCGCACTACATCGAGCCGGCGACGTCCACGGGCACCGTGAGGTGCTTGCCGTCGTACGTTACGTCGATCGTCCAAGCGCCGGCCATCGAAAAGGAGACCGTGCCCTTCCAAACGTGCGGGTCGCTCGTCGCTTTCAACGTCACCTTGGCGTCGTGCATCGCGCTGCCGCCCATCTGCATGGACGGCACGGCCTCGACGTGGGCGGGCGGCGTACCCGTGAACCGCACCGTCAGGGTCGCGCTACTGGACGGTTTAGCCGGGCTCAACGTCGCGACCGGCCGGCCACCGCCGCCGTCGAGCGAGGACAGGTATGCGACGATGTCGCCGATCTGGGCCCCGGTGAGCGGAAACTTCGGCATCGGCGCTTTCGGGTCGGCGATGGCGTGCGCGATCTGCGCGGCCGAACGGCGGTGCTCGATGCCGTAGAGTTTCGGCCCGGTGCCGCCGCGCAAATCGGCACCGTGGCACCCGCTGCAGCCGTTGCCGGCGACGAGGCCGGCTCCGGCGCCGGGGTCCGAAGCGGCGACGGCTCGCGCCGTTCCGGCGACGAGCATCGCGAGCGCCGGCACGAGCGCAACCAGGACGAGGTTCCGTTTCATCGCTGTCTCCGATCCGACTCGACGTTCGCTTCCGGCGCTTCGTCCCGCAGTTCGGGAAACTCTGCGGCCGGGCACCGGTGCCGTTCGCATCTAAACTCCGTCAGGCCGGAGCCCGATGAAGCTAGCGGCAGGACTATGACGAAAAGCGCGGCGGTTTGATCCGAGTTCGCGCGGCGCGGCTTTATGAGAGCGTCGCTTTTCTCGTGCTGTGGCTCGCCCTCGCGGCCCAGGCTCGCGCGGCGTGCGATTCGGCCATCTGGGCCGTCGACTCGAGCGGCAATGCGTACACCTTCACGCCCCCGGCGGCCGCGGCGGCGCGGGCGCCGCATTCGCCGGTCTTTCCGTTCGGTACGATCTCGCGCGGCATCTACTCCGGGTACGTCTACGTCGTCGGAGGGACCGGCAACGGCGACGCGCTGACCGCGTACAACCCCGTCGCGAACGCGCAAACGAAAGTCGGCACGTTTCCCAACACGTCGTTCCTGTACGCCTCGGCCTTCGGGCCGGACGGTCTGGGCTACGTGATGTCGTCGAGCGAAGTCTTCAGTTTCACCGATGCGTCGACGCCGACGATCACCCGGCTCGGAGCGCCCGTGACGACCAGCGGCCCCGCGATAACGGCGTTCAATTCCGGCGACCTCGCCGTCGACCAGACCAACACGGGCTGGGTCATCCTGTCGAACAACAGCACGGGGCTGAGCTATCTCTATCAAGTGACCTTCGGAGCGGGTTCGACGCAGCTCACGCGCGCGTCGCAGATCACGCTGGGCGGAAGCGCCTATGCGACCGCCGACCTCTATTCGCTGGCCTTCGGGGCCGACGGCAACCTCTACACCTCGAGCGGCACGACCGGAACGCTCTTCACGGTCAACGAGGCGACCGGCGCGTTGACGGCGATCGGCGCGCAGGGCGTGGACCTGATCGACTTCGGCAGCTGCCCGGTCTATGCGTTGACGTCGCTGGCCAAGAGTGGTCCGGCGAAGACCGCGACGGGCGAGCTGATCGCATACTCGATCGTGACGGCGAACGGTCCCGCGGCGCGCGTCAACTCACCGGCGCTCACCATCACCGACCCCGTGCCGGCCGGCGTCACGCTGCTCAGCGAGAGCTGCACGGCCACCGGCGGCGCGACTTGCGGCACGCCGGCCGTGGCGGGGCAGACGGTCACCGTCTCGGTCTCGGCGATGCCTCCCGGCAGCAGCGCGACGCTCACGATCCACGGCAAGGATGCGTCCCTTGCGCTCGGCACGACGACGAACACGGCGAGCGTCGCTTCGCCGTTCGGAAGCTTCGCCACGGCCTCGACCTCGACGACGGTCGTGGCAAACGTGCTCGGTAAGACGGTTGCGGACATCACCCAGGGCACGGTGCCGGGCACGAGCCTCACGGCAGTGCCCGGCGACCTGCTCGAGTACGTTCTGACCTACACGAACTATACGAACGCGCCGCTTTCCAACTTCACGATCAAAGACGCGGTTCCGGCGAACAACACCTACGCGGCTTCGACTGCGGCATGCGTTACGGTACCGGCGGGCACCACGTGCACGCCGTCGGGCCCGGCGGCAGGCGTCCTTTCGTGGACCTTTACCGGCGCGGCGATCGCGTCCGGCGCTACCGTGAGCGTCAAGTTCCGCGCGACGGTGAACTGACCCGGAGGACGAACCGGCCTAGAAGTAGATGTAAATGCCGCCGCTCCAACGCCGATGGTGGAACCAACCGCCGTTGTAGTAAAACCCGTAATAGCCGAACGGGCACCAGCCGTAGTAGCCGTTATAGTACGCCACCGGAGCGTAGGCGTACGACGGGTAGAAGCCCACGACGAAGCCCGGTCCGCCGTAGTATCCGCCGTAATAACCGCCGCATATCGCCGTAGCCTACCCGCCGCGATAGCGTAGCCGCCGCGTAGTAGCCGTAGCCGCCGCCGCGATAGCCGTAGCCGCCGCGATAGCCGTAGCCGCCGCCGCGATAGCCGTAGCCGCCCCCGTGGTAGCCGTAGCCGCCCCCGTGGTAGCCGTAGCCGCCCCCGTGGTAGCCGTAACCGCCTCCGCGGGAGGCGTAGCCGCCGCGCGAACCGCCGCCATAACCATGTCCGGCTGCGTCGGCCGCCATGGGGGCCAACGCGAGCGCCAGGCCGGCGGACACCAGGACGAGCTTCGCAAGCAGTGATCTCATGCGCCGTGCACCCCCGTAGTCAACGTTGCGCGAACGTGCTTTTCATACTATGTACGCTTTCTTGCAACCCGGAGTGCCCTTCTCAGCAAATCTTAATGTGCGGCACGTGGGCCGCAGCCGGCCGGATTTCGACGGACCGCCAGGCGCTCGGCACCGCGGTGCCGATACAATCGGGTCATGGTCCGGACTTTGCCAGGAAGGACGAGTTTTTTGCGCGCTTGGTTCGCGGCCGCCGCGGCGGGAACGATGCTGGCGGTCATTGCCGTACTCTGCCTGCCCGGCGAGGCGACGACGACGCCCTCTCGGACCCTCGAACGCGGCCAGATGCTCGTCGCGTACGGCGACTGTAACGATTGCCATACCCCGGGTTGGCGCGAGACCGACGGAAAGGTACCGACGTCGCGCTGGATGACCGGTAACTCGATCGGATTCCGCGGACCCTGGGGCACGATCTACCCGATCAACGTGCGGCTCTGGTTCCAGCAGACGTCGGAGGACGATTGGCTGCACTCGATCGCAACGCGTGCCGGCCATCCTCCCATGAAATGGACGGATTTGCGGGCGCTCAGCCTCGACGACCAGCGTGCCATCTACCGCTTCATAAAATCGCTCGGACCGGCCGGTGCGCCGGCCCCGCTCGACGTGCCGCCCGGGCGCGAGCCGGCGACTCCCTACTTCAACGTGATTCCGCTGCAGGGCCAAGGACAGTAACGGCGGGCGGAAGCTACGACGCTAGCGCGGTCCGCGTCTCTTCGTTGCGCTGCAGGAAGACCGCGACCTCCGGTGCCGAGAGCGGCCGGGCGAAGAGCTGGCCTTGCGCGTGCGAACAGCCGCAGAGCTTGACCAACGAGAGCTGCGCTTCGTCCTCGATGCCCTCGGCCGCCACGTCCATCGCCAGCGTTTTGGCAAGGCCGACGATGAGGCGCACGACCTCGATCGTCGTTTCCGAGGTCGCGAGCCGCTCCACGAACGAGCGGTCGATCTTGATGGCGTCGATGGGATAGCGCTGGAGGCAGCTGAGCGACGAGTAGCCGGTGCCGAATTTATCCAGCACGACGCGCACGCCCAACGCCCGGATCTGCTCCAAGAGGGCGCCCGCGCTTTCGGGATGGTCGAGAAAAACGCTCTCGGTGATCTCGATCTGCAAGCTTCTCGGGTCGAGGCCGCTATCGGCGAGCGCGCCCTGCACCGCGTCGCAGACGTCCCGATCGTCGAACTGCCGGCTCGAGACGTTGACGCTGACCGACACGCGGTCGGAATCCGGCCGGCCCGCGTTCCACACCTGGGCCTGCCGGCAGGCGCCGCGCAGCACCCATCTCCCGATATCGGCGATCAGGCCCGATTCTTCGGCGGCGGGGATGAAGTCGGAGGGCAGCACGAGCCCGCGGTCGGGATGATTCCAGCGCACGAGCGCTTCGAACGCGCACGCGCGTCCCGTCGCAACTTCCACGAGGGGCTGGTAGTGCAGCACGAATTCGTCGCGCTCGAGGGCGCCGTTGAGATCCGTCACGGCGTGCAGCATCGCCAGCGCTCGCGCGTGCATCTCATCCTCGAAGATCGCAAAGCGCGCGCCGCCTTCCCGCTTGGCCCGGTACATCGCGGTGTCGGCATCGCGCAAGACGTCTTCCGGAAGCTCGTAACGGCGATCGACCATGCTGATGCCGATGCTCGCGCGGGCCGAGATCGATTGCCCGAAAAGCGGGACCGGCTCGCGCAGGGCCGCGAGAATGCGCCGCGCGATCGCAACGGCCTCCTCTTCGTCGCCGATTTGGTCGAGCAGACAGACGAACTCGTCGCCGCCCAAACGAGCCAGCACGTCGTGCGTTCTTACGCAGGCGCGCAGCCGGCGGGCGACTTCGATCAGCAGCAGGTCCCCGGCGCGGTGGCCCAGGCTGTCGTTGATGATTTTGAAACGATCGAGATCGAGAAAGAGCACCGCCGACCTCGAACCCGGGAGCGAGCCGGCTACGTGCTTCAGGAACGACGCGCGATTCAGCAGGCCGGTCAAGTCGTCGTGGTCGGCGCGGTAGGCTAGCGCGACGTTCTCGGCTTGCGCTACCCGCGCGCGGACGGCTGCCTCTTCGGCCGCCTTGCGTTCGGTGATGTCGCGCTGCACCGAGACCCAGTGCGTGATGCGGCCGTTCTCGTCGGGGACGGGCACGATGCTGAGCTCGACCCAGAACGGCGTACCGTCCTTGCGATAATTCAGCAGTTCCGTTTCGATCGGTTCGTAATGGTGCAACGCTTCGCGCAGCCGCTCGCGCGAGCTCGGCGCGGTGCCGGGACCGTGTAGGATGCGCGGCGTCTTGCCCAGGACCTCATCGAGCTCGTAACCGGTCATGCGCGTGAACGACGCGTTGGCGTAGAGAATGCGCGGTCCGGGATATTGGACCGGCGCTTCCGTGATAACGACCGCATCGTGCGCGTTGACGACGACGGATTCGAGCAGCCGCAGGTACAGCTGTTGACGGTCGAATTCGTCGGACTCGAACGCGTCGAGCGTACCGGCCGGAACCTGCGCGACGTTGGCGGCAATCTCCTTAGCGCACGTGCGCAGCACTAATTCCGCCGCTCCGCCGACGGTATGGAACTCCGCCCCATACGCGCATAGGAATCCCGTGGTTGTCGCATCGACCGCGAACGCCGCGCTCGCGTAAAACGGTACCCCCGCGCGCGTGAGCGCGGCGGCGAGATCGGGATGCGAGCCGTCGCCTACGACGAGCAGCGGCTCGCCAAGCGAGACCCCTTCGAGTTCCGGCACGGCGGCAAGCGGCGTGCTATCCCCGAAGCGAGCGGCGACGGTCGTCTTCGAGCCTTGATGCAGCACCGCACATGCACCGTCGGCCCCGAGCGCGCGAGCGGCCACCGCCGTGACCGCCTGCATGCGCTGCATTCGCTCCAAGGCGCTCGTCGAGGCAAACCGGATATATTCTGCCATCTCGACGGCCTTCCATGACCAAATAGGGCGGGTTCGCCGAGCGTACGGGGGACGCTCGATAGCGAAAAGCGTGCTAAGGTAAGCTAATTTCTGCGGAACTGTTGGCGACCGTGCGGCCGGGCGCCTTCCATCGCGGCGCACCGATACGCGAGCGCGAGCCTCGCCGTCCAGGGCGAGGTCAACGGGATTCGGCGCGGTTCCGGCCGGAAGTCGGCGGGGTAGTGCGCGGGAAATCTATCTGGGCTCCGGCCCAGGAGTTGGGGCGACGGCGTGCGCTAGCGGGTGGGCAGGGCGACCGGGGCGCCGTTTGCGTAGCACTTGAGTACGTACGTCCACGCGTCGGCGCGTTCGTAGAGCGCGCGCTGCACGTTCGAGCCGTCACCGTACGCTTCGAACCGGCGGTGCTCGAGTTCGACGCGCGTACGGCGCGGCGTCTCGGCTACGAACCGCACCTCGATCTCCGTCTTCCGGCTCGGATCGTAGTGGAAATCGTGATCGATCTCCCACGTCAAGACGATGCGGTCCGGCCGCTCGTAGCAGAGAACGTGCCCGATGTCGTCTTCGTCGCCGAACTTGTCGATCGAAAACCAGCGGCCGCCGGCGCGCGGCTCGACGATGGCCGCCTGCGCGGGCGCTTCGCCGATGGCGTGCGTGGCCAGCGGCCACCAAGCCGTCATGTTGACGAAGAGATCGAACGCTCGGGATTGCGGCACGTCGACCGCGATCGTCCGGTGGACCGTGGATTCGCTCGCCGGACTCATTGCGTTTCCGCCTTTCGTTGCTCGGCATCGAGCTCGAACGCCACGAGCGCGCCGCGCCGGACCGAAAATAGCGGCGGGGACGCGGGTCCGCATCCTTAACAATGCGCTTACGGCCGGCCCGCGTCAATCTCCGGAGCGGCGCTCGGACGCCAGGAGCGCTCGCTTCCGTTCCAGGCCCCATCGGTAGCCGCCGAGTCCCCCGTCGCCACGGACCGCCCGATGGCACGGAACCGCGAGCGCGACCGGATTAGCGCCGCACGCCGAGGCCACCGCACGGGTTGCGGCCGGCCGGCCGATGCGCCGTGCAAGCTCGCCGTAGCTGACCGTCGTTCCGGGTGCGACCTGGCCGAGCGCGCGCCAGACCCGCTGCTGAAACGCCGTCCCTCGCACGTCCAGCGGCAGTTCGAGCGCCGGCGTCACCCGCTCGGCGTACGCGGTCACCGCGGCGAGCACCGACTCGAGGGCTTCCGCGTCTTCATACAGGACGGCCCGCGGAAAGCGGCGGGTCAAAGCGGCCAGGACGTCCGCGCCGGCGTCGCCCAACTCGATCGCGCACACGCCGCGCTCGGTCGCCGCGATCGCGACCGCTCCAAGCGACGTCGACCCCACGGCATAGGCGATTCGCTCGCCGGCCCCGCCGCCCCGGACCGCCCGCGGAGTCATGCCGAGGGCTCCGGCCGCCGCGTACCCGCGCGCCTTCGAGCCGAAACCGGCGTCGTACATCGCGGCGGTGACCGACGTTCGTTGGCCCGCAAGGCCGTCGCGAAAACGGCGCAAGCGCGCCGCATCCGCGTACTGCTTCGGCGTCAGACCCGCCGTGCGGGCGAAGACGCGGTGGAAGTGATGCGCGCTGAGGCCCGCTTCGCGCGCGAGTTCGGCCAGCGAGGGCGGTTGCTCGGCGGCCTCGATCCGCCGGCAGGCCGCGGCCACGACGGCTCGCGCGCGGACGTCGTCGCTTGGGTCGTCGGGGAGGCAACGCAGGCAAGCTCGGAACCCGGCCCGCCGGGCAGCTTGCCCGTCGGTAAAGAACGCCACGTTCTCGCGGCGCGGGCGCCGCGCGGCGCAACCCGGCCGGCAGTACACGCCGGTCGTGCGTACCGCGAATACGAACGCGCCGCCGGCGGCGCGGTCGCGGGTACGAACGGCCTCCCAACGGCTGGACTCGGTATCGTAACGGTTCATGGACACCAGCATAGCTGCCGACGGCCGGACGCTGCGTCCCGGACGTTGCGATGCAATTCACGAGCGGCCGGTTGATGTTCGCCGAGCAGGGCTAGATTTCCAGTAACGCGCTGATGGACGGCGATGGGTCGCACTGAAGTTCCGCGAGCAGCACGTCGCGATAGCGGCGGTAGCGGAGCAAGGCGGCGGCTCGGTTTCCCTCGGTCAGGTGAGCGACGATGGAGAGTTCGTGTGCGACTTCGTGGCAAGCGTCGTAGGCGATCATCTCGTCGGCGACGCGCAAGGTTTCTTGCGTGCGGCCGCGTGCGAGTGCGTATCGCGCGAGACGCTGCCCGAGTTCGCACCGAAGCTCCTGGACACGGCGTTCGACTCGGTCGAACCACTCCCAAGCCGAGAAGCGGCTGGGGCGCTCGGCGCCGAGGCGCTCGTACAGCGCGCGCACGGCGCTGCAATCGTCGTCGTCTCCGATCTCGCACGAACGGCGATCCGCGACGGCGCGTTCGATCTCCCAGATATCGACGATGGCCTCCTCGCACAGCCGTAACCCGTCGCGCGTGCGCTCGATCGCGCCGTCGTCGCCGAGGTGCTGCCGGGCCCGATGGACGTAGACCTTCAGGCTGTTCGCGGCCGCTTCGTCGTCGCGGTCGGGCCAGAGCATCGCGACCAGCTCGTCGCGCGAGCTAGCCCTTCGCCGCCGTGCCAGCGCGAGAACGAGTTCCAGTTCGCGGTCGCCGAGCTTCGCGAGTTTTCCGCGCACGCGCACGGACCCCGTTAGGACGGAAACTTCGAGCCGGGGCACCGGCGAAGAGGGCCGGCGCGTGCGCAGGCGGTGCAAGAACGGGCTCAGCATCGTCGGCGTGTCGTCTCGCGCCGCGACGAGCGATACTGCCTTGGCGAACGTATCCGAGCCGGAGCGCGCGGCGAACGCGCGCGCCTCCGCATACGCAGCGGCGCGTTCGGCGCCGGTACCGAGTTCGGCAACCGTCAGCGAGGCGAGCGCGCAGAGATACGGGTTGGGATAGTTCCGGGCCGCGTCGCGTGCCGCTCTGGCGTGGAGCAGCGCCGCCTCGGAGGCGTCGCCGTTGCCTGCAGCGAGGATGTGCCCCCAAACGATCCACCGGATGAGATCCGGTCCGGCCGGCTCCGAGGCCCGCCGGCCGACGCAGGCTGTGAAAAAGCGAAACCCGCGAATACCGTGTCGCTCCACGACGCGCTCGAGTTCGTCGGCGTACCGCGCGTAACCGCTCTCGTCGGCCTGCAGCCAGCACGTGACCACGAGCTCCGCAAGACGGAAGCTCTCGAAATTCGAGAGCTCGGCATTGCGCGCGTAATCAAGCGAGCGTGACAGCAACTCGCGTTCCCGTTCGACGTTCCCGCGGACGCTCTCGATCTCCGTCGCGGCGATGACGAGTGCCGCCGACGCCATGGCGTCCATCGACTCGACCAAGGGCCATCCCGCTCGAAGCTCCCGCTCGGCTTCTTCGATGCGTCCCATGCGCCCTAAGATCGTGCCGCGCAGGTAGACCACGTACCCGTGTTCGCGCAGGGTCGGAACCTCCGGGATTGCGTCGCGCGGCGCGGCCGCGTCGATGGTTGCGAGCGCCTCGTCGAACCGGCCGAGATACGTCAGCAGCAGCGCGTGGGTGGCGAGAACGTAATAGCGCGTGTGCAGCGGCGTGTCCGGCGGAAGCGAGGCCCAGAGCTGGACGGTTTCCTCGAGGAGCTGCTCGCTTTCGATCGAGAACGTCTGCAGCAGCGCGCTGCAGCACCACAGGGTCGGATACCTTCGCACGATGCTGCGGTCGAGCGAGGATACCATTCGCGAATAGCGCATCTCAGGGGCGCGGTAGTCGCCGACCGGCACCAGTTCGAGCGAGCGCGCTGCGGCTTCGTGATCCGAGCGCGCGAGGTGTAACTCCGCGGCACGCAAATGCCCGCCGGCGGCATCGAAGGCGTCAGCCGCGCGGGCGAGGAGCGCGTCGCGGCGGGCGAGCTGGTTCTCCACGAGCATCGCTCGCATCAATGGGTGCACGACGAACGTCCCGTTATCGCCGACGCGGACGAACGGCGAGGAGCGCGCGAACTCCGAGAGGGTCGCGGCTGCGCGTTCGTCGCCCGTCGCGGCGATCAGGTCCTCCCTGGTCGCCGACGGAAACATGCTGCTGCGAAGAGTGCGGCAGTGACCGGCGGCGGGAGCGCGTCGATCACTTGATCGGCGAGATACTCGTAGAGTTCCTCGAATGCGATCCCGCTCAGGCGCTCGAGGAGTTCGATGTGGCGGCCCTCCGATGCCAGTCGCGCGAGAAAGAGAACCGGGATCGGCCAGCCTTGCGAGATCTCGTAGATCCGGTCGAGGGCCGTGCCTTCGAGTTCGAGCGGAGCGAAGATGTCTTCGATTTCGCCGCGGCTGAAGGCCAGGTCGTCGGCACGGAGCGTGACGATGCGGTGCGGCGCGGCGAAGCGGCTCAAGTGCAGGCGCAGATTCTCGCGCGAGCAGAGCACGATTGAACGTTCGGCCGGCCGCTTCGCAAGAAAGCGCGTGAGCAGTTGGAGCGCGCTCGGGGCGGGACGAAAACGGTGAGTTGGCGCCCCGCGGGCGAAACGTGGGTGGACGTCGCCGAGTTCGAGCGCCTCGGAGCGCGGCCCGAGAGCCTCGAGCCGGCGGCGCAGCTGTACGCCGGCGAGTTTCTGCCGCAATGCGACCACGAATGGGCGCTCGCCGTTCGCGAACGGCTTCGCCGGCGGGCTTGCCGCGTACTCGACGAACTGATACGTCAAAAGGCATGCGCCGGCGATACGCTCGGCGCGGTCCACTACGCGCAGGAGCTCTTCCTTCAGGACCCCTGGCGGGAGGATACGCTGCGCCAGCTGATGGTGCTCCGCTTCTGCGCGGGCGATCGCGCCGGTGCCTTGGCCTATTACCGAGAGTTCCGCAAGCGGTTGCAGTCGGAGCTCGGCGTCGACCCGATGCCCGAGACGGTGAGATGCCACGAGAACATCGCCTGCGGGTACCTGCCTGCAGCGGAATGGAGTGGCACGTTTTTGGGACGCTTGGAGAACGCCCGGTAAGTTAGGCTCTGGGTGTATCACTGCCGACCTCAAGAAAGGACACTAGCATGACCACCGAAGCATCCGGCCGGCGGAACGCGCGGATCGAAATGCCGGGCGACGGCGTTATCGGGTCGAGCCGTACTCACCGCAGTGCCGTGCCGAGCACATTCCACGGCTGGGGACCGAAGCTCGTGGCGTTGGCGTTAGCTGCGTCCGCGTTCGGTTCGCTGGAAGGACGTGCGTACGCCGCGACCGATCCCGGCGCCTCCGCCTCGTGCCCGTTAGCGGATTCCCCCGCCGCGATCGTGGAGCACCCGACTCCGGATATTCCACAGCTCGCGTATCTCGACGGCCCCAAGGACGTGGTCGTTCAGATCGACCTCTCCGCCTCCGGCGCGCTCGAAGGCGCGTCCGTCGCACGTTCGTCCGGCCAGAGCCTGCTGGATATGGAAGCGCTGCGGGTCGTCCGGACGTCGCGGTTCTCACCGGCAATCTCTGATTGCCTGCCGGTCGAGAGCCGTTATCTCTACACGGTTAGCTTTGCCGGCTGAGCGATCGCGTGGGCGTTCGAGAGGCCCGCAGCTCGAGCTGCGGGCCTCTTCGACAGGCTTCGAGTTCCGAACCGGCGCGCGGCGAGCGCCTCAGAGCGGCTGCAGCGCGTGGAAGCCGGCGCCGGGCGACAGCGCGGAATTGACGATCGTCCCCGAGCCGTCGACCCAGTAGCCGTTCTTCGGTCCGGTCCATACGTCGCGCGTCCGGCCGTCGAGCGGGTCGACGACGGGCGTCACTCCGTTGATCGCATCGTCGAATCCCTGGAACTGTTGCTGTCGCGCGCTTTGCCCGCGCTCGAAGGCGTCCACTTGCTCCTGCATGCCGCGCATGCGCGACTCGAATGCTGCGACCTGCTGCCCGAGATCGTCCATCCGCTTGCGCTGGCGGGCGATCTGATACGCTAGCCCTTGCTCGTCCATACGCTTCTGATAAGCGATCCACGAGGTTTGCAACTCGAACGTCGCACCCGCGTGCGCGACGATCGCTTCGGCCGCCGCAACGCGGCCGGGCGGTACGAGGAAGCTCGCGAGCCCCACGACCTGCCAGAGGTTCGGCGACTGGACCAGCGTCTTCGCATACACGTAGGCCATGCGCGAGGCGCCTTTGCCGCTGCAGCGGAACGCGACGCTGCCCGCCTCGCCCTTTCCCGGGACGCTCGGTTTCCAGTCACTGTCGATCGGCACGAGCCGTTCGCACGCGTGCTTGAAACGCGAGAGCGCGTAGAGATACGCGTATTCGCGTCCCGTGCGATAACGAGCGAAGATCGGCTGCGCCTGCGCGCCCAGATCGTCGGGTTCGCCTTCGCCGTGCTGCGCCGTCGGCGTCGCGTAACTCGGCACGGCGACATCCCCCAGCCGGAGTTCGCTCTTGCCGTCCGGGGAGCGCAAGACGACCATCGGACGATAGTCGGAGTAACCGAGACGAAACATGCCGCCGTGCACCGACCAGCCGTCCGGAACTTCGAGGACGAACGCGTTCTCGAGCGGATCTGCGTAGGTCACGTACCCGTCGCTCGCGGGCGCCGGTCGCGGCGTACCCGCGAGCAGAACGAGCGCCGAAAGAGCGGCGGCCCACAGCCGTGCCCCGCGGTCGCGGCTATGCCTGCTTTGATCACCGGTTCGAGCAGGCTGCGGTACGGATCCTCGGCCCGCTGGGACGACGCGCATAGGAGTTACTCCGAAAGCGAAGTGAAATACCAGGGCCGGAACGGCCGCTGAAGCTACCTTAGGCGAACGGCACCCCCGCACGCAGCCGGGAAATCCCCACAATTTACGGAGTCGGCGCGATGGTCTCCGAACGAGTCGTCTGCCATGCGTTCATCGGTCGAGCTCAAGAGCTGGACCATCTGCTCGCGCGCCGGCGTCTCGCGGGGGACGGCCAAGGCGGCGCCGTCTTGGTGGCGGGCGAAGCCGGCATCGGCAAATCGCGTCTGCTGCGCGAGTTCCGCAGCCGTCTGACGCCCGCCTGGACGCAATCGGCGAGCGCGAATTGCCGTGAGTTCGCGCAGCGGCCGCTCGAGCCGCTGGCCGAGATCTTCGCCCAGCTCGGTCCGCCGGCGGACAACCCGCTGGAGCGGAGATCGCTCTCGAAAAGCGATCAGCTGGCGGCCGTCAGCGCCGCGCTACAGCGCAGCGCCGATCGCCGGGCCACGGTCATCTTCCTCGAAGACCTGCACTGGGCCGACATCGAGTTGCTGCGCACCCTGGCCGTGCTCGCCGAGCGCGCGGCTTCGCAGCGGATCCTGTTCGTGGCCAGCTACCGCGCCAACGAAATCGTCTCGTCGCACCCGCTCTTCGGGGCGCTCGGCCGGCTCTTGCGCGAGCCGTCCACCTCTCACCTGGTGCTCGAGCCGCTCGCTAGCGACGAGACCGCACGGCTCGTCGCGGTCGCACTGGGCGACCGGCAGCACGCGGTCACCGCCGCCAAGTGTAACGACGTCGTGCGCAGGTCGGGTGGGAACCCGTTCTTCGCGGAGGAGCTGCTCCGTCACGCGGTCGATCACCGCTTCGGGGCGGACGCGCGTCGGGCTCGCGCGCTGCCCATTTCCATCGAAGCGGTCGTGCGCGAGCGCATCGCGCGCTGCACGCCCGAGGAGCGCACGTTCCTGCGCGAGGCCGCGATCTTCGGGCGGCGTTTCCGGGTCGATCTGCTCGAAGAGATCTTCGGGCTCTCGACGATCGATCGCCGGCCCACGCTGCAGCGTTTGTGCGAGTTGCAACTGATCGACCCCGTCGCCGGGCGGCCGTTCGACTATGCGTTCCGGCACGCGCTCACGCGCGACGTCGTGTACGGCGACATGCTGCCCGCGCAAACGCGGCCGCTTCATCTGAAGATCGCCGAGACGCTCGAGCGGCGCGCCGACGCGGCCGCCTTCCCGGAGCAGCCGGCGCACAACTTTTGGGAAGCGGGCGAACTCGAGCGAGCCGCTCCGTATTGCGAAGCCGCCGGCGATGCAGCCAGAGACCTGGTGTATGCGTACGAAGATGCCGCCGCTTGGTACGAGCGCGCGGCGGCCGCCTTCGGCGAACGGGCGGACGCTCGCGGGCGCGTGCTCGCGAAGGCCACGGACGTGCTGGTGCGCTGCGACGCACTCGAGAACGCGATCGAAACGCATCGTCGCGCCATCGAGGCGCTTACCGAGGCGGGCGATCTCGAAGGTGCGGTCTTGTCCCGGATGAGCGTGTTCGGCGCCCTTGGGAACGCGGGGCGGACGCGCGAAGCGATCGATCTCGCGACCGCGACGCTCGCCATGCTGGTCGGCGGCGACCGGCGCGAACTGCGCGAGCGCGTCCTGATCCGCTTGGCTGCGGTGCATGCCGCGATCCGGCACGCAGACGACGGTCTACGCGTCCTCGAAGCCGTTGACGAAGCAACGCTCGCTCCCGATTCGCGCTACACCGGCGAATACTATCTGATCCGGGCTTCCCTGGCGGCGCAGCGCGAAGGGCCCGACGCCTGGAGGCGCTACTCGTCGCTGGCAGTTTCGACCCTGGAACGCTCCGGCGCTCCGCAGCATACCAAGAAAACCGCGCTGGGCAGTCTGGCCTTGCAGGCGCTGCAGCTCGGCGAAACCGCGCCGGCGCGCGACTATCAGCGCAAGAGTTTGGAACTCGCGCTGCTGCTGCGCTCCGACGAAGCCTACGCGCGCGCGGGCATGGCCCGCATCGAAATACGATGCGGAAACCTGGCGGCGGCGCGCGAGCTGCTCGAGGGTGCCGGATCGGCACGGACGTTTTTGCCGAAATGGGCGATCTCGGTAGCCGGAATGGAATTGGCGGTAGCCCTCGGCGACGAGCGAATGCTCGAGAAATACCTCGATCTCGAACTGATCGGCGAGGCGTTCGGGAGCGGCGTCGATTCGGCAGCGGTGTCGCTGGCGGCCGCGGCCGCGCCCGCTCTGACCGAACTGGGCCGTGAGGCCGAAGGGACCGAGCTGTTGCGGCGGGCGAGCGAGATCGTTCGCTTGCGTTCGATGCAAATCTCCGAGATCGCGACGATCGCGCTGTCGGCTCCGGAATTCGCAGCGCCGTTGCGTTCGCTGCTCGCGGAGTTCGCAGCGCAGCGGGCCGACCGCGTCAACGCGGCGCTGCTCGCGTTGGTCGATTCGGTGCTGGCCCGGCGCGACGGTGACGCCGGCTTCGCCCGGGAACGGGCACGCGCCGCTGCGCGCGCTTTTAACGAAATCGGCTGGCCGCTCTTCGAGGCCGCCTGCCTGGAAGCCGCCGGCGACGTTGCGGGCGCCCTCCGCATCTACCGCCGGTGCGGCGCCGCCGGTCCGGTGCGCCGCCTGAAGCAGGCGCAGGACGGAGGCGCCGTACGATCGGCGCTCGATACGCTGACGCCGCGCGAACGCGAACTCGCGCTCCGCGTGGCGGCAGGCGACGGCAATCGCGCGGCCGCCCGGGCGCTGTCCGTCAGCGAGAAGGCGGTGGAGAAATATCTGACGACGATCTACCAGAAGCTGGGCGTTTCCTCGCGCTCGCAACTGGCGGCGTTGATCGCCGCTTCGCGCCCGGGCGCCGCCGTGCCGGGAGGCCGGTAGCCCAGGCGTTCGACGGTCGATCTTGTGGGGATTCCCCGACTGCGACGATGCGGCGCCGCGCCTGTATCCTCGCGGAAGGCGGAGCCGCTCGCTCCGCGAGGAGGAAACCCGTGTCGTTGCGCGCCTTGGCCTCGATCGTCTTTGCCGTCGCGCTCGGAGGCTGGACGAGTTCGACGGCGTCCGCCTCGCAGCCGGCGTCGCTCTTTTCCTCGCTGTATAGTTTCCGAGCGGATCCGGACGGCATAAACCCCCACGCCGGTTTGACCGTCGCGAGCGGCGTTCTCTACGGCACGACCGCAGGGGGCGGAGCAAACGGCCAAGGCAGCGTTTTCGAGGTGGGACCGTCCGGTTCGCAGCGCGTCGTCTACAGCTTCAAAGCCGGTGCCGACGGCAGCGGCCCGTTCGGCGGCTTGATCGCGCTCAACGGCGCGCTGTACGGCACGACCTGGAGCGGCGGCGGCGCGACCGGATTCGGAAACGGGACCGTTTTCGTGGTCGGCGCGTCCGGCGCGGAACGCGTGCTGCACAGCTTCACCGGCGGAAACGACGGCGCGGCGCCGTACGCGGGGCTGGTCGCCGTCAAGGACGTGCTCTACGGCACGACCTACTCGGGCGGCGCGGGCAGCGACGGGACCGTGTTCGAGCTGAGCACGTCCGGCGCGGAGCGCATCCTGCACAGCTTTGCGGGCGGGGCAGACGGGGCTTTTCCGTACGCCGGCCTGGTGGCCGCGAACGGCGCGCTCTACGGCACCACGACGAGCGGCGGTACGTACGGGCGCGGAACGGTCTTCGAGGTGAGCCTGTCGGGCAAAGAACGCGTGCTCTACAGTTTCAAGGGGGGTACCGACGGCGCGTCCCCGCGCGCGAACCTGATCGCCGTCGGCAAGCTGCTGTACGGCACGACGGAGTACGGCGGCAAGAACCAGTCCGGCACCGTCTTCGAGGTGAGCGCTACGGGCACCGAACGGGTCCTCTACAGCTTCAAAGGCGGAACCGACGGCGCACTTCCGACCGCGGGACTGATCGCCGCGAACGGTGCGTTCTACGGCACAACGTCCGCCGGCGGAACCTATGGTGCGGGTACCGCGTTCGAGGTGAGCGCGTCGGGCGCCGAACGGGTGCTGTGCAGTTTCGGCGGCCGGCCCGACGGCATGTCCCCGCAAGCGGCCCTGGTCGTCGCGAACGGCATCCTCTACGGAACCACGGAGGACGGCGGCGTGGGCGGAAACGGAACCGTCTTCGAGGTGAGCACGTCCGGCGCGGAGCGAGTGCTGTACGATTTCGGGAAAGGCGTCGACGGCGAGCGGCCACGAGCCGCCCTGACGGCCGCGAACGGGGAACTCTACGGCACGACGGCGGCCGGCGGTGCCGGTAATCTCGGCGCCGTCTTCGCGCTGACTGCCGCCGGCACGGAACGCATGCTCTACAGCTTCAAGGGCGGCACGGACGGCGCGTCTCCGGAAGGAGGCCTGCTCGCCCAGAGCGGTACGCTCTACGGCACGAGCTACGCGGGCGGCACGAGCTCAAACGGCGTCGTCTTCGCGTTGAGCGCGTCCGGCCGGGAACGCGTACTCTACAGCTTCAAGGGCGGGACGGACGGCGCATTCCCGATAGGTACGCCGATCGCCCTCAACGGCTTTGTCTGCGGCGTGACCTCCGCCGGGGGTGCGGCGACGTCGGGCGGCGGCGGATACGGAAACGGAACCGTATTCGAGGTCAGCGCGTCGGGCAGCGAACGCGTGCTGTACCGCTTTAAGGGCGGGCCGACCGATGGGGTGGCGCCGTCGGGGCTGATCGCACTCAACGGCTCCTTCTACGGGACGACGGCGGGCGGCGGCGCCCACGGCGACGGGACGGTTTTCGAGCTCGGCACCACGGGCCGCGAGCGCGTGCTGTACAGCTTCAAAGGGGGAACGGACGGCGCCAACCCGCAAGCGGGTCTGACTGCCGCGAGCGGCATGCTCTACGGCACGACCCAAAACGGCGGCGGTGCGAATGGGGTATCGGGATTCGGAACGGTGTTCGCGGTGAGCACCTCCGGCAGCGAACGCGTGCTCGCGCGTTTCGCGAACTACTGGACCGACGGCGCGTACCCGGTCTCGAGGCTGGTCGCGGCCAACGGAGCCTTCTACGGCACGACGTCGTATGGTGGTGCGGACGGCTACGGAACGGTGTTCGAGGTGAGCGCGTCCGGGGCGGAACGCGTGCTTCACAGTTTCACGGGCAAGCAAGACGGCTCGGGTCCGGAGGCCGGTCTCGTCGCTGCCGGCGGCCAGCTGTACGGCACCACGGAAGGCGGTGGACTCTACGGTCAGGGCAGCATCTTCGAGGTGTCTCCCTGATTTCGCGCCGGCCGCGTTCGACGGCCTCGAATCGTGCCGCCTGGTGCGGCGCGGTGCTCGCGCTCGCGCTGGGCGGCTGCCACGGCGCGCCGAAGGCTGCGGCGGTCGATCCGCTGGAAGCCGGTCGCGCGGCCATGCAGCGGCACGATTATCAGACGGCGCTCGCCGACTTCACCGCGTCGATCGCCGGCGGCGGCACCGTCGACGCGCGAAACTTCTACGACCGCGGGCTCGCGAACTACGATCTGCGGCGCTGGGGCGCCGCCGATGCGGACTTTTCCGAAGCGCTCGAGCGCGTCCGCGGCGGCGACACCGCCCTCAAGGTCACCTTCGTCAACGCCGCGTACTATTATCGCGGTATCGCGCGCGTCTCGCTCGGGAAGTGGGACGCGGCCAAAAGCGATCTGCTCGTGGCGGTCAAGCTCTATCCCAAAGATTGGCTCGACTGGGACAGCCTCGGGTACGCGCGCGCGCAGCTGCACGATTACAAGCACGCCGTGTCCGACTACGATCGCGGCATCCGGTATTATCCAAAGGACGCGAACGATCTCTTCAACCGCGGCTACGCGCTGTATTATGCAGGCGACGCTCGCCGCGCGGTGCTCGACTTCAGCTCGGCCATCCGTCTGCGCCCCAAGTGGGGAGCTGCGTACCAGATGCGCGGGCTCGCGTATGCCTGGCGCGGCGATTACCGGCATGCCGATCCCGACTATTCGCAGGCCATCAAGCTCATTCCGAAGGCCTGGTCGTGGGAGTACCGCTGCGAAGCGCGCGAGAACCTCGGTCGCGTCAAAGAGGCGCTTTACGATTGTCAGCGCGCCGTCGCCTATTATCCGCGCTGGCCGGCCGCACTGGTCGCTCGGGCTTGGGCGAAGGCGACGCTCGGCGAGTACCGCAGCGCGCTGGCGGATGCGAACGCGGCGGTCCGCTTGTCGAAGAATTATGCGGCGGCGTACCAGTACCGCGGCTGGATTCGCACGCACCTAGCCGAGTACCGCGCCGCGTTCGTCGACTACAACCGCGCGCTACGGATCGACCCGCGCGACGCGCAGGCGTCGACCGCCCGCGCGCGGCTCGCCAATTGGATCGTCGCGGCGCAGAACGCCGGGGTCAAGGCCTACGGAATCGCTTCGTTCGACGTGGCCCAAGCCGAACGCGAGGTCGACCCCAAGCCAAGCGACTACCAGCGGCGCGTCAGCGAGTGCGGCGGCTACTACTCCGAGGGCGATTCGTACTACGACGACTGCATCCAGAAAGGCGTCGCCGAAGCCAAGGACGACGAGTCGGCCGACCACGAGGCGGAGCAGCAGGCGGCGGAGGTCGGGTACAACGTCGAGCGGCAGGTTCAGCAGGACATCGACTATCGGGTCGCCGCAGCCGAAGAAGCCCGAGCGGCGGCCGCCGAGGAAACCAATAACGAAGGGTACGGCGGCGGTGGTGGAAACGAACAGCCCGAGGAATCGTCGTCGGAACCGGAGGCTCAGAACGAGCCGGAACCGGAGCCCGAGCCGGCCGCTCCCGAGCCCGAGAGCGGTGGAGAATAGCAGAGTCGACTAGCGGGCGGCGCGGTCGAACGGCGGCCACGCCGTTCGGTCCGCCAGCAGCGTGATCGACCTGCCGTTGACGCGAACGACCTGCGTCTGTTGAAGAAACGCTAACGCTCGAGCGACCGGATCCGGGGCCGTTCCGATCAGCGAAGCGAGGTCGTCCACGCCGATTTCGATATCGAGCAGCGTTCCGTCGGAGACGGCGACGCCGTATTCTGCCGCCAGCCTGTCGAGCCGTTCCAGGACGCGATCGATCGTGTGGCCGGCCGCCAAACCGTAGAGCAGCGGCAAGGTCGCGTCGAGACGTTCGGCCAGGATGGCCGCGACGTTCCGTGCGAGCGTCGCCGATCGCTCGAGGAGCGGCCGAACGTCGTTCGCCGTCGACGCGAGGAGCAGCGTCTCCGCGCGGCACTCTGCCGAAGTCGCGTGCGGGCGTTCGAACAGCGTTTCTTCGCCGAACACGTCCCCGGCGCCGAGCGCCGCGACCGGAAGGGCGACGCGGTCGTCGATGCGCCGGCGCAGCGAGATCCACCCGCGTTTGACGATACAAATGCGCCCGCCGGTTCCGCCCTGTTCGACGACGACCGTCCCCGCGGGCGGCCGCAGGAAGCGAAAGATCTTCGCGGCGGCGCCCAGCGTTTCGTCGTCGGCGCCGGCGAAGAGCCGGCTTTGCGCCAGCGACCACGCGCGGTTCTCGACGATCTCCGTCCCGTAGAGCGCCTCGTCGTCGCGTGGTGCATCGAAGCTCATTGCGACGATGGTAGTGGAGAAATCGGTCTCGGCGCGTAGGGCGTCTTACACCCCGCCGTTCGCCGAGCGAAGGCCGTGGCGGGCCGTCGCGACGAAAGTACTGCGCCTGAAGTATGGTCGCGAAGTGATCGCCGTCGCCTTTGTCTTCGAGGGTGTCCTGGGAAGCGAGGAGGGGCTCGGCCGAGCTGCGTTCTTGCGCGTGGCGGATGCAGCCTTGCGCGAGCGCGGCCGCGTTTTCCACGAGTCGGTCGCTGCGCGCGCACTCGAGCGCGCACCCGACGCCGCGGCGGCGTTCCAAGATCTATGCGGGCCCTCCGCGCCGCTGCCCGAACTTCTGGCTCATTACCGCGAGACCGTTGCCGCCCTCGCACCGGAATTCGTGCGCCCCCAGCCGGGTGCCGCGCGGGTACTGACCGAGCTCCGGCGGCTCGCGATCCCGCATGCGATGGTCGGCGCCGCGCCGCTCGAGGTTGCGCGGTGCAGGGCCGAGTGGATCGGGTTCGAGGGACCGGTGCTCGCGGCGAGCGACGAGCTCGCGCGAACGCTGTCGTTGCCGCTCGAACGAATCTACTTCGTGGGAGCCGACCCGCTGCGGGACGTCGAACCGGCGCGCGAGGCCGGCATGCAGACCGTGTGGCTGGGTCGCGGAGCGTCTTATCCGCCCGGCCTCCCCGCGCCGGCGTTCGTCATCGCGTCGATCGGCGAGTTGCTCGACCTCTTGCGCGGGCCCTACACGCGTTCGCTCTTGGGATTGCGCTACGTTCTCAACAGCGTCACGACACCGCCGCGCGCGGGAGCACGATCGAATGGCCCTGCATGCGAATCTGGCCCGACTTGACGAGGCGTGACATCTCGAGCGAGACGGTTTCGCGCGTACTCCCGATGAGCGAGGCCAGGTCGCTCTGCGTGAGCCGGACGTCGAGCATGGTCCCGGTGGGCGTTTCGACGCCGTGGTCGGCGGCCAGGCGTTGGAAGAGGTTGAGCAGACGGTCGGGCACTTTGAGGTAGGCGATGTCCTCGGCAACCGAGATCGCGTCGTCGCGCTGTTCCGCCACGTACTTCGCGATGTTCAAAGCGAGCACCGGTTCGCGCGTGATCATGCCGTACAGGTCCTCGGCTTTGGTCATGCAGAGCAACGCCTTTTCCATGCACGTTGCGACGGTCGTGCGCCTGGCTTCCGAAAACAGAACTTCCTCACCGAACAGGTCGCCCGGGCCTAGGACGGCGATGAGGATCTCCTTGCCGTCGCGCGTGAGGCGGCCGATGCGGACTCGCCCTTCCTTAATGAAGTAAACGATACGCGCGGGGTCCCCTTGCTCGAAGAGCAAGGTGCCTTTCGGATACCACTTCTTGGCGAACAAATGCTCGTAATATGCGATGCGCTCTTCGTTCATTCGTTCGAAGAGCCGGTTTTGCCGCAAGTACCAGACTTTGTTGTCGATCATAGCCGTGATCCGCTCCTTACGCAGCGTCTTCAGGCAACGCTCGTTCGTACGTTAGACGCGCTAACACTCTAACACGTACGGTCGCTCGCGAAAATATCTCGACGCGACGCTTTCTCGGCAAGCGTCCGAGAAAGCGCGCGCCGCCATTAGCGCGTTTCGGTCCGGCGGACCTCGGCACGGCGCAGCGACGCGATCGCGTCCTCGAGGTGCGCTTGGCGTCCGGCTGGGGCGATCGCGACGATCCGCGTGTGCGGGATCGTTTCGGAAGGAGCGAACGGCTCGACCGACCAGCGCTCGCCGGAGAGTTGAAACAGGCGCCGCACCTCCGGTTCGTCCGCGAAGTAAAGCGTTCCCTTGGCGCGGGCGACGCCGGGTATCATCGCCCGAACGGCGACGTCAAAGCGCGTGCGGTCGAGCGGGTCGGCGCTGCGATAGGTCATCGAGGTGAACGCGGCGTGGCCGTCCTCGTCCGGAAAGGCCGCGTCGTCGCGCAGTCCGCTCATGATATCGGGATCGAAAACGGCGTCGGCCGGGAGCGCGCCGGCGTCGCTCGATTCCAGCACGGGCACGTTCGGGATCGTCCGCGCCATCCAGCGGCGAACTTCCGTTCGCCGGTCCGGGCCGAGCAGGTCGAGCTTCGTCAGGACGATCGCATCGGCCGCCCCGAGCTGGCGGCGAACCAGGCCGCCGACGTACCTGTCGTCGAGGCGTGCTTGGATCGTCTCGGCATCGGCGACGACGATCGTTCCGCCCGCCGAGAGCGCGGGGTGACAGGCCGCCAGCCGCGCCACCGCGCGCGGATCGGCGACGCCGCTGGCCTCGATGACGATCCGCTCCGGCGGCTCGCCGCGAGCGAGCAGTTCCTTGAGCGCGAGGATCAGATCGCCGCCGATCGTGCAACACGTGCAGCCGTTGGTAAGCTCGATCGTGCGCGTGCCGGACGAGGCGATCAGTTCGGCATCTACGTTCACGCTGCCGAAGTCGTTGACCAGCACGGCAAAGCGTACGCCGTTCGCGCTGCGCAGCAGCGCGTTGAGCAGGGTGGTCTTCCCGGCGCCGAGATAGCCGCCGATGACCGAGACGGGGATCACGCTCGGGACGGAACCGTTACGGCCGCGTGTAGACCGTCTTGCCGTCCTTCACCGTCTCGGACACTTTGATGTCTTTGATCGCCGAAGGATCGACCGTCGTGGGGTTAGCGTCGAGGATGACGAGGTCGGCCACCTTACCGGGTTCGATCGATCCTTTGCGCTCTTCCTCGCCGTACTGGTGCGCGGTATCGATCGTGAGCGCGCGCAGGCCTTCGTGCGGCGTGATGCGCTCGTCCGGGCCGAGCACTTGGCCCGACCGCGACGTACGGTTCACGGACGTCCACAGAATGAACATCGGGTTGAGCGGCGTGACCGCGAAGTCGCTGTGGTTCGAGAACCGGATGCCGCGCGCTCGCGCTGAGGCCGTGGGGCTGATAAAGGAGGCGCGCTCCTTGCCGGTGTTTTCGACGTGCACGTCGCCCCAATAGAAGATGTGGTTGGTGAAAAACGACGGGAGCAACCCGTAGGTCACGTACTTGTCGAGCTGGTCGGGCCGCACGAATTGCGAGTGGACGATCACGGTGCGCCGGCCGGCCGGCGCACCGGCCGCTTCGTGCGCCTCGAGCATCATGTCGATCGCGGCGTCGCCGTTGCAGTGCGTCATGATCTGAATGCCGCTGCCGTACGCGAGTTTCACGATCTCGTTGACTTCTTCGGGTGTAACGTTCGGCTCGCCGCGCCAGTCGTGCTCGCCGCCGGGACCGGGCGTCAGTAAGGGCTTGGTCCAGAACGCGGTCTTGCCTTGCGGCGATCCGTCGGCGACGACCTTCACGCCCCCGATCCGAAAGTGGTTGCGGTACGGCCCTTTGAACGGCTCGCCGCCGCTCGCGAGAAGCTGTGGAAATTCGAGCCAGTTCACGTAGCCGACGAGATCGAGGTAAAGCCGGCCTTGTTCGGCGGCTTTGTGGTAGAGCGGCCGCGTCGGGGGTTCCATCGGCGCGTCCTGCGCGGTCGTGTATCCGTTGCTCGCATACAGCTCTTGGGCGGCCTTCATGCCCTCGAGTTGGTCGGCTTCGCTCGGGGCGGGCATGTTCATGAAGATCGGTAAGAACGAGTGCTCCATGACGAGCCCGGCCGCTTCGGTGCTGCCGGGCTTGCGTGCGGTGAAACCGCCCGCGAGCGTCGGTGCGTTCAGGTCGTAGTGTGCCGCTTTGAAACCCGCCGTATTGAGCACCGCACCGTGCAGGGATACGTGCAATATCAACACCGGATTATCGGGAAAGTGCGGGTCGAGGTCGTCGCGCGTGAGATCGCGAGTTTCGTCCATCGCGGTGATGTCGTACCCGTAAGCCATGACCCATTCGCCCGGCTTGATCCCGAGCTTCGTTTTGTTGGCCTGCAGCGTCGCGATCAAGTCGGCGAAGGTCTTCACGTCGCCCGCCGGCGGCGCGGAGACGTTCGCCCACGTCCCCAGCCGGACGGCGTTGATGAAATGGCTGTGACCGTCGAGGAATCCGGGCAAGAGCGTGCGTCCGCGCAAGTCTACGATCTCGGTGGACGCGCCCTTCCAGGCCAGCACGTCGTCCTTCGAACCGACCGCCACGATCTTTCCCGCCGCGACCGCGACGGCCTCGGCGGCGGGGCGCTCGTCGTCCATCGTGATGACGTCGCCGCCTAAAAAGATGCGATCCGCTACCCCTGCGCCGGCCATACCTCGAGCGTTCCCTTCTGAAATCGAACGTAGATATTCGATGGTCCGGCCTTCCAATGACTAATGCGCTTTACCTTCGGAGCTTTGGATCTCATTATAGGCTGCGTTGTCATAGCTGCGTTGCCGTCGCGGTCTCCGGCGCGCCGTCGCATAGGAATTCGCAAATACGATAGCATGCGCGCTCCTTTGCGTCCCGACCGCGGTCGCATCAGCCGGCGAACGCTTGCCTGCTTTTCGCGCCCGTTCGTCTCGAGCAAGAGGTTAGCCGTTCTCGTGACGCTGCCCGGGACGATTCGTAGCTAAAGCAGCGGGAAAGACCCGGTCTTCGAGCAAGATGAACGGTGGTACGATAGTATGGTGTTTTTCGCCAAGAAGATCGTGACGATGAATCCGAACGACCCGGAAGGTGCGCACGTCGCGGTGCGCGATGGCAAGGTTCTCGGCGTGGTCTGGGACACCGAGTAGAGCGAAAGGGGCATCCGATGTGCGTCGCGTGCAGTTTGAATTTCCAGGACGTGATCGCCAAGGCCGTCGAGCCGGACGGCGCTCGCGCCGGCCGCCCGCCGGTGGAACCGTCGCGAGGCGCGAACGGCGAATCGCTCGCGGGCGGGAGCCCGCCCGTTACGGTGTTCGTGGCGAAGAAGGTCATCACGATGGAGTGCGACGCCCCGACGGCGACTGCGTTCGCCGTCTCGGGTAAGCGTATCGTCGCGGTCGGTTCGCTCGACGAGGTCGAGGCCGCGCTCGGTTCGCGCCCCTACGCCGTCGACGAGACGTTCGCTACCAAGATCGTCATGCCGGGCTTGATCGATCAGCATCTCCATCCGATCCTCGGCGCGCTGACGCTGGCGGTCGAGGTCATCGCTATTGAAGATTGGGTGCTGCCGACCGGGATCCGGAAGGCCGCGCACGATGAGGCCGCATATCGAGAGCGGCTGAAGCAGGCGGAGGCGCGGCTTGAGGACCCGCACGAGTGGCTCCTGACCTGGGGCTACCATTCGCTGTGGCACGGAAGACTCGATCGCACCATTCTGGACGAGTTCAGTTCGACGCGGCCCATCGCGGTTTGGCAGCGCTCGTGCCACGAGTTCTACTTGAACACGGCGGGTCTCGAAGCGCTCGGCCTCACGGAGGAAATGACGAAGGGCAAAGGCCGTGACAGCGATCAGGCGAACTGGCGGGACGGACATTTCTGGGAGGCCGGCCTGAACCTGATGGCCGGGCCGATGATGAACGTTCTGGCAACCCCGGAACGCCTCTCGTACGGCCTCAAACAGATGGTCGCGTACTTGCACGCGAACGGCGTCACCGCGTACAACGAGCCCGGAGCCCTGTATACGCCCGCCATGTGGACGCTGTACGAGCAGATCCTCGGAGCCGCCGACACACCGTTTTACAGTACCTTTCTCGCCGACGGCCGGGGCATCCCGGACCGCGTCGGCCTCGCGAAGGCGCTCGACGCAACCGAGGAACAGATCGCGGTCGCGCCCGAAGGGCCCGGTAAGAAGCTGATGTTCTTCCCACGGCAGATAAAACTGTTCGCCGACGGCGCGATCATCTCGCAGTTGATGCAGATGAAGGACGGTTATACCGACGGCCACAAGGGCGAATGGATTCTGACGCCCGACGACTTAGAGGCGCGTTCCAAGCTCTATTGGGATGCGGGCTATCAGATCCACATTCACGTCAACGGCGATTTGGGGCTCGAGGTGGTCCTCGATACGCTCGAACGGCGCCTCCGGGAGCGCCCGCGCGCCGACCACCGGACGGTGATCGTCCATTTCGCGAACTCGACCGAGGAGCAGGTGCAGCGCATCGAGCGTCTCGGCGCGATCGTCAGCGCCAACCCGTATTACACGACGGCGTTCGCCGACAAGTACGGCGAATTCGGCCTCGGGCCAAGCCGCGCCGACGCCATGGTGCGCGCGAACTCCGTCTTGCAAAACGGCATCCCGCTGTCGTATCACTCCGACTTGCCGATGGGGCCGAGCGCTCCGCTGCACCTCGCATGGTGCGGGGTCAACCGGATCACGACGTCGGGCCGCGTGGCCGCTCCCGAGCAGCGGATATCGGTCGATCGGGCGCTGCGCGCGATAACGATCGACGCGGCCTATTCGTGGCGGAAGGAGAACGAGATCGGCAGCATCGCGGCCGGAAAGATCGCGAACTGCACGGTCCTGGACGAGGACCCGTACGAGATCCCGCCCGAGAAATTGAAAGACGTCCCGATTTGGGGAACCGTCTTCGAGGGGCGCGTCTTCCCGGTTCCCGTAGACGCCGCAATACAGGCGACTCGATACGCCTAGACTTTCGAGGAATCGCGCGCTCCCAAGAGCTTCCACGACGTCGCGAGCGCGTAGCTGTAGAGCCCGAGCACGACGAACACGAGGCTAAGCGCCGTGCCGGTCTTCAAGAGCATCCGAAGCGCGAAGATCAGTTCCAAGACGTAGATGCAGAGGGAGATGACCCCGAACTGGCGCCAGCCGCGCAGCTCCGGGTAGGCGCGGGCCAGTGCGATGCTTTCGCGGATGATTCGATAGCCTGCGAGCACGGAGGCGACGATGACGATCTCCGCCGTCGCGATCGGGATCAGGGCCGCGAGCGATACGAAGAACACGTTCGCCAGCGCGATGAACGCGCCGGTGGCCTGCGCGCGCTTCTCAGATTCGGCGTTCGTGCCGAACGTTCTCTGCGGGGCAACCGAGATCGCCACGAAGAGCAAACCGATGAGCGCACCGGCTGCGCCTACGCTCGAAACGAAGAAGTCCTTGAGCTCGTTCAACGCAAGCTGCCTGCGAACGTCACACCGAGCATGATTGGATCTCCGTCGTCGCCGTCGTGCCGGGCCGGTGCCGGTATCGTCTTAAACGGCGTCCGGGCAGGCGGTCCCTGTCGGCGCCCCCGCGCGTGCCCTTCGGCCTTCGTGTCGGTCATCGCGTCCTGCGCGAACGCGAGGTTGTACGAGCGCTCCCATGCGTCCCGTGCGGTCGACTCGACGCCGATGCGGTCGCAATGCCAAGTGCCGTCTTGGGGTCGAGAATCGTGATCGGCATGGCGTGACGCAGTTTCGTCGGACGCGGGCACTCGTCATCTGCGAGAAGGCGCCCGGGGGGCGGCAGGCCGAAGCCGAGCCTGGTGCCCGAGCTTCCGGACGTCGCCGCGTACGTCGGCGCTCTCGAGCCGCGCATCGTCGGGAAGCGCTTGGAGCGCGTGCGCGTCGCGAGCGTATCGTTGTTGCGCACGGCGGAGCCGCCGCTCGCGAGCGTGGAGGGCCGCGTCGTGCGTGAGTTGCGGCGCGTCGGCAAGCGAATCGCCATCGGCCTCGACGGCGGCTTTTGGCTGGTCCTGCACCTGATGATCGCCGGCCGGCTGCACTGGCGGCCCGCGGCCGCGAAACTCGCGGGCCGCAGGGATCTGGCCGCGCTCGACTTTTCAAGCGGCACGCTCGTGCTCACCGAGGCGGGCACCAAACGCCGCGCGTCGATGCACGTGCTGCAGGGCGAAGAGGCGCTCCGCGCGCTCGACCCGGGCGGCATCGACATCTTCGCGTCCGATCTCGACGCCTTTCGGCGCGCGCTCGGCGCCGAAAACCGCACGCTCAAGCGCGCGCTCACCGACCCGCGCATCGTCAGCGGCATCGGTAACGCGTATTCCGACGAGATCCTGCACGCCGCGCGGCTCTCCCCGATCGCGCTCACGCACAAGCTCGCGCCGCAGGAATGGGAACGGCTGTTCGTCGCGGCGCGCGCGACGGTGCAGATGTGGATCGAGCGGCTAAACGCCGAAGCGAACGGCGAATTCCCGGAGCGCGTGACCGCGTTTCGCAAGGACATGGCCGTCCACGGCCGCTTCGGCCGGCCGTGCCCGCGTTGCGGAGAGCCGGTGCAGCGCATTCGCTACGCCGATAACGAAACGAACTATTGCGCCGCCTGTCAGACCGGCGGGACGCTGCTCGCCGACCGCAGCTTGTCGCGCTTGCTCAAAGCGGACTGGCCGCGCACGCTCGAGGAACTCGAGGAGCTCAAACGGCGCTGAAACGTCGCGCTACGCGAAGAGAGCGGCCGCCCCGGCCGGTGAAACCGGAGCGGCCGCCGTGCTTAGCCGTTGATACCGAGGGCCACGCGGGTTTGGTGCTGCGTCTTCGCCGACTCGGTTTTTTCGTCGCTGCTCTTCGGTATCGGCTCGAGGTCGAACGACACGGTCTTGATCGTGCCGGTGAAGACGAACGGCGACTTGTAGGTCTGCGAAACCGGCTTGTTGTTGTCTCGGCCGATGTCCATGCCGGCGTAAGCCGAGAATCGCCCGGGCACGGTGTGCTCCAGCCGGCCTTCCGCGACCGTCTGCCCGTTCACGACGAGCCTCGTCACGCCGCCGGTTGCGGGCTTGGGAGCGTCCGCGACGAACTCGAAGCGCACCGATACCGGCCCGGTCGGCAGCGGCTGCGACGACGCGATCGTGTCGCTCTTGATGCCGAGGAAGCTGTACGTGTGCTGCAGCTTCCCGTCTTGCACGTACAGCGAGAAGCCCCCGAGGAAGTCGGCGTTGGCCACGATGGCGCCTTCCACGCCGCCCGGCGGAATGTCGAGTTCCGCTTCGATCGTGTAGGACGTGCCGTACACGTGCGGGATCATCCCCGGACCGATGTTCTCGACGCCCGGGTAATAGGTGAATCTCGTCTTGGCCGCGCCGGCAGTCGGCAAGAACCCATAGAAGATCGACAAACCGCCGAGCAACGGCGTGACGTTGTACTTCTCGGCTTCTTCCCAGAAGAGCGCCTTGAGTTCGTTCAGCTTCTCGGGATACTTTTGCGCCACGTCGTGCGCTTCCGAGAAGTCTTCTACGATGTTGTACAGTTCCCAGCGGTCCTTCTCCGGATCGTACACGCCGGGCGCAAACCGTGCCAGCGTGACGGGATCGATCTCCCACGGAATCCGGTCGAGCCGGGAGCAAGCGATCCAGCCGTCCTTGTACATCGCGCGGTTTCCGAAGATCTCGAAGTACTGCTGCGTGTGACGTGCGGGCGCGTTCGCGTCGTCGAACGAATAGGCGAAGCTCACGCCGTGCATGGGCATCTGCTCGATGCCGTTGACGACCTTCGGCGCGGGGATGCCGGCGACGTCCAGGATCGTCGGCACGACGTCGTTGAGGTGGGTGAACTGCGTGCGGAGCCCGCCCTTGTCGCGGATGCGCTTGGGCCACGAGACCACCAGCGGATCGCGGGTGCCGCCGAAGTGCGAGGCCACTTGTTTCCCCCATTGGAACGGGGTATTGCCGGCCCACGCCCAGGCTGCCGAGAAATGCGGATCCGTCGCGGGGCCGCCCCACGCGCCGATGCCGCCGTAGACGTTGTTGATGAAATGCAGCTGTTGCTCGGAAGTTAACGCTACGCCGTTGAGCACCGTCAACTCGTTGAAGCACCCGGTGATCGTGCCTTCCATGCTGGAGCCGTTATCGCCGAGGATGTAGAGGACGAGCGTGTTGTCGAGGATACCGATGTCCTCGATAGCCGCTATGACGCGGCCGACGTTGTAGTCGGCGTTCTCCTGGTAGCCCGCGTAGACTTCCATCTGGCGCGCGTACAGGGCGCGTTCGTCGGCGGACAGGGAATCCCAAGCGGGGAACGCTGCGTCACGAGGCGTCAGCTCCGCGTCGGCGGGGATGACGCCGAGCTTCTTTTGGCGCTCGAACGTCTGGACCCGTAACGCGTCCCAGCCCTCGTCGAACTTGCCTTTGTACTTATCGGCCCACGAGCTTGCGACGTGGTGCGGTGCGTGGCTCGCGCCGGTGGAGAAGTAGATGAAGAACGGCTTGTCGGGATCCTGCGACTTCTGCCCGCGAATCCACTGGATCGTCTTATCGGCCATCGCATCGGGAAAGTAGAAGTTCTCGTCTTGCGGCGGCCCGAGAATCGTGTTGTTTTCGGTGATGACCGTGTCGTATTGGCTGGCTTCGCCGCCGAGGAAGCCCCAGAAATAGTCGAAGCCGAGCCCGTTGGGCCAACGGCGGAACGGACCGGCCGGGCCTTGCTGATCGTCCGGGGTCAGGTGCCACTTACCGAAGGCCGCCGTATTGTAGCCGTTGTTGCGCAGGATCTCCGCGATCGACGCGGCGCTCTTGGGCCACGTCGCGTTGTAGCCCGGCCAGCCGCCACAGTATTCTGCGATCGAACCGAACCCGACGGCGTGATGATTCCGGCCCGACAGCAGCGACGCACGGCTCGGCGAGCACAGTGCGGTGACGTGGAAATGATTGTACCGCAGACCCTGCTGTGCGAGCCGTTCCAGCGTAGCGGTCTCGATCGGGCCGCCAAACGTCGATGCGTTACCGAAACCGGCGTCGTCGATCAGTACCAGGAGAACGTTGGGCGCGCCCTCGGGCGCGTGTACCGGCACGGGGTAGTCGGGCTCGGATCCGGCCAGCGTCCGATTCGCCTTTCCGGTAAACGGACGGTCGGGGATGGGTAGTACGGTACGGTCGAGCACCTTGTCGGGAGAACTCGGCATCAGGCAGACTCCTCACTGGCGTTCTTGATGGCTATCGGCTCCGGCAGTTTAGCTAGAGCAAAAGTCGAATCGGACGGGAGCGAAGCAAACGGCGCGCACGCTACCGCGCGGCGGACCGTAATGCGGTTGCGCCGACGTTGACGTACCATCCGACTCATGCTAGCGCACCCGGCTGACGCCGGTCAACTCGCTCTCGGTCGTGGCCCGGAGAGGTGCGTCCTTTCGGCATGTCGCGGCCGTCGGGATCGCTCGCAGCCCGTCGATCGAGAGCGCGCGACAAGCATCGAGATGCGCTCGTTTGTGAAGGTGCTCGATCGAACGAAGGCAGGTCAACCTGCTTGCTCGGTATTTCCCGGAAATCCTCGACGTGCTCGGCGGCGAGTTCGTCGTTGCGCCGGCGGGAGCGCTCTGGGTCGACACCGCAAAAGGTCTCGTCCGGAAGTGAGTCCTTGGGACGTGCAAAAATGAGCCGACCTCTCGAAGCGCTGCCATACGCGGAGTGGGAGCCGACCCTCACGACGCTGCACCTATACTGTCAAATCGTGGGTAAGATCGCGCTGGGTTCGTCGCATCTTCGCAACCACTGGTGGAACCTTACCTTACGGCCGACCGCGCGGGGGCTGGTCACGACGCGGCTGATGGCCGGGGATACGTCCTTCGAGATCGTGCTCGATTTCATCGATCACGCGGCGATCGTGCGTACGAACGGCGCGCGAGAGCCGTTTGCGTTCGCGCTCGAAGACGGCCTGAGCGTCTCGCAGTTCCACCAGACGCTCGTGCGCGGGCTCGCGGGCCTGGGAATCGGCGTACGGATGTATGGCGTGCCGTACGGGATGTCCGTCACCGTGCCGTTCGCCCAAGACGACGTCCATCGCGCCTACGATCGGCAGCAGGTGCGGCGCTGGTACGATATCGTCGCGTGGACGTCCGACGTACTGGAACGCTTCGCATCCGGCTTTGCCGGTAAGCAAAGCCCGGTGCAGCTGTTTTGGCACAGCTTCGACCTCGCGTTAGCGCGTTTTTCCGGCCGTCGCGCACCCGGGCCGCCGAGCCCGAATCCGGTGGAGCGCGAAGCGTATTCGCACGAAGTCATCGCCTTCGGCTTCTGGCCCGGAGACCCGGCGCGCCGAGAACCCACGTACTACACGTATACTGCGCCCGAACCGACGGGCCTCGACGGACAGCAACTCCTGCCGCCGGGCGCGCGGTGGGTGACGCAGGGCGCCTCTCACCTCGGCGTGGTCGCTTACGAGACGATTCGCACTGCGCCCGATCCCCAGGCGGCGCTGACGTCGTTTTTGCAAAGCGGCTACGCGTCGGGAACGGCCGCGGCCGGCTGGGACGCAGCGGCGCTCCGGCACGACTAACAAGATGTGGTTGGGCCGGGAAGAATAGGGCGGGATGACGATCGACTCGGGCTGGGTCGCGGCACTCGCGACCCTTATTTCGGCACTGATTATCGCGCTCACGGCCTTCGCGGCGTTCCGGCAGCTCCGCCACAACCGCAACGCGAACGACATCGTCGTGTACCTTCGTATGATCGACACGCTGGATTCACCGGCAATGCTCGAGGGACGAGCCGCGATCGCGACCGTCAGAGAGCGGATTGCGGCCGAGCCGTCCTATCTCGAGCGGCTCGCCGATCCGAACTTCAATCCGGAGGAGTTTCGCAGCGTCGGGATGCTGCTGCGGTTTCTCGAACACATCTCGGTGCTGGTGACCAAGGGCGGCGTAGCCGAGCGGCTCGTCCTGGCGGAATATGCGGATAACATGGTCTTCATGTGGGAGGCATTGTGGCCCGCGATCCTCCAGCGCAGGATCGCCTTCGGCCCCCATACCGGCCGAGCGTTCGAGCACCTCGCGATGCGTGCGAAGCGCTACATCGACAGCGGCGAGATGGAGCGGGAATACGACGCCCTGGAGCGCGATCCGCGGGCGGCATCACCGGTGCGGCGTTAGCTGGGCGGCGTTAGCGGGGACGGCGAGCGCAAATCTCGAGCCGCGTTCCGGCCGGATCCTCGAAGAACAGCGCGGGATACGTTTTGTCGCTCGACCACTCGACGATCCGTCCTCCGGCGGCGCGAATCAGCGGTTCGACCTTTGCGAGATCCTCTTCCCGATCCAGGGCGAAGGCGATCCGGGTCGCGGTTGCGACCGTCGTCGTGTCTTCGATAAAACCGACGAACCATCCGCGTTCGCCCGGCTCGGCGGGCGTACTATACTCGATAGCGTTTCGCGGACGCGATGCGTCGACGTCGTACCATTCACCGTCGCGCGCGACGTGGGACTCGTCTTTTCGCGATAGTCCCAGCGCCGGCAAGAGCGCATCGTAAAACGCCTCGACCGCGTTTAGCGAGGGTACCCGAATATCGGCGTGATCCAATCCGTGGAGAGTCATAGAAGCATTAACGTTCCGGGAGATGTGCGCCACGTTCCTTCGACGATAAAGAGCCCGGTTTTCCGCCCGCTCGCCCGCAGCAGGGAACGAGCTGGTAAGAACGCCGGACGGCACCGGTGCGGGAGCGGAGCCGGGGAAGGGGGGTCGCGGCGCGGCGCTCAAGTCGGCGACGAGACGCTTGTGGCCCAGACGATCCGAGGCAAACTGCCGGTGTACAACACTTCCCGTCACGGCGGCGATCGCGTCGCTGCGGCCCTGCATGCCCACGGGGTTTCGCTGCTCTTTACCCTGTGCGGCGGGCACATCTCGCCCATCCTTACCGGCGCGAAGGCGCTGGGGATTCGCGTCGTCGACGTGCGCGGCGAAGCGACGGCGGTGTTCGCCGCCGACGCGGTTGCGCGGCTGACCGGCCGGCCCGGGGTTGCCGCCGTCACGGCCGGACCGGGTGTCACCAACACCGTCACCGCGCTCAAGAACGCGCAACTCGCGCAGTCGCCCGCCATTCTGATCGGCGGCGCCGCGCCGTCGCTGCTTCAGGGGCGCGGTGCGCTGCAGGATATCGACCAACGGCTCGTCGTCTCCCCGCACGTGAAGCTCGTAAAGCAGATTCGACGCGTGCGGGATATCGTACCGGCTATCGATGAGGCTTTCGCGGTTACCCGTGCGGGCGTGCAGGGGCCGGCCTTTCTCGAATGCGCGCTGGACCTGCTCTACGGTGAACCGCTGGTGCGCAGCTGGTACGGTGATGGCGCCGGCAAGGGAAAGTCCGCCGCCGACCGGCTGCGGCGCCTATACATCAAACGGCATCTCCGGCGGCTGTTTGCCGGCAGCAATGCGGCGCCGCCCACGCGGGCCCGGGCCGTGGCCGCGCCGGCCGCGCCCCGGTCGAGCGTTACGGCTGCCGCCGTCGCGCTCGCCCGCGCGTCGCGGCCGGTCGCCGTCATCGGCAGCCAGAGCTTGGCGGCCGGCTCCGACTCGGTTCTCGTCGCGGCGGCGGTCGGCCGGCTCGGGATTCCCGTCTACCTCTCCGGAATGGCCCGCGGGTTGCTCGGGCGAGATCACGAGCTTCAATTGCGCCACCAGCGGCGGCAAGCACTGAAGGATGCGGATTGCGTCATCCTCGCCGGCGTCCCGTGCGATTTCCGGCTAGACTACGGCCGCCAAATAAGCCGTTCGAGCACGCTGATTGCCGCCAACCGGAGCCTCACGGACGCGCGCCTGAACCGCCGGCCCAACATCGAAGCGATCGGCGATGCCGGTACGTTCCTGCAGCGCCTGGCGGATGAACTCGGGGACGGTCGCGCGCGCCGCGAGGATTGGCTCCGCCAACTTCGAGCTCGCGATGCCGCGCGGGAAGCCGAAATCGAGCAGCAGGCTCGGACCGAGGGTGCGTTCGTCAATCCGATCGCGCTCCTTCGCGCGATCGACCTCGCGGCCGCCGATAACGCGGTCTTCGTGGCCGACGGGGGCGATTTCGTGGCCACGGCGTCGTACGTTCTGCGACCGCGAGGGCCGCTCGCCTGGCTCGATCCCGGACCTTTCGGGACGCTCGGAGTCGGGGCCGGCTTCGCGCTGGGTGCCGCGCTCTGTCACCCGGAGGCCGAAGTATGGGCGATCTTCGGTGACGGCGCCTGCGGATACAGCTTGTCCGAATTCGACACCTTCGTGCGCCACGGCATCCCGATCGTCGCCGTCGTCGGCAACGATGCCGGCTGGACGCAGATCGGGCGGGAACAAATAAAAGTACTCCACGACGACGTGGGAACGGTCCTCGCGCGCAGCGCCTATCACGAGGTCGCCGCGGGGCTCGGCGCGGAAGGCATCCTGGTGCGAACCAACGCCGAGGTCCCCGCTGCCCTCGACCGGGCGCGCGCCGCGGCGAGATCGGGCAAGCCCGTGCTCCTGAACGTTTTGCTCGATCGAACGGACTTCCGCGAAGGTTCCATTTCCATGTGACGACTGTGGGGATTTCCCTACTGCGCGTGCGAGCCCGGCCGTCGTATGCTGGGGCTCGACCGTTCTTTGGAGCAGATTCGAGATGACCGCAGCGATTCTACGTAAAGCCGCTCTCTGCGCGCTCGGAGTGTTAGCCGTGCCGACCGGGTGCAGCTCGAGGTCGGCGGTTCCGGGCACTTCGATTCCGGCGGCGGACGGCGCGGCGATCGCGCGGCCGCTGTGGACGGCGGCAGTACCGGCCGGTACGTGGACGTTTCTCGCCGACAAGGACACGCATTCCGAAGACGGCTCGACGATGGGTATCGGCCTGAATCCGGGCACCGCGAACGAACTCGTGATCTACTTCGACGGCGGCGGCGAGTGTTGGAACACGCTCACGTGCGAGCTGTTGCAAACGGCGGCCGGCGGACCGTTCGACGCTTCGACGCTGGCGCAGGAAGTGCGAAGCTACGGCCCGTCATGGATTCTCAGCCGCACGCTACCCGGCAACCCGTTCGCGCGGGCGAGCTTCGCGCTCGTTCCGTACCGCACGGGCGACGACCACGGCGGAAACAAGATCGCGACGTATACCAGAGCCGCGAAACCGGTTAAGTACTACCATTTCGGCCGGACGAACGTCGTCGAGGACCTCAGACGCTTGGCCGAGCGTTTCCGCGCACCGGCCAAAGTGATCGTCGTGGGCTCGGACGCGGGCGGGTACGGCGCGCTCTTCAATTACGAAGCGATCCGCCAGACCTGGCCGAAGGCGGCCGGCTACTTGATCGACGATTCCGGTCCGCCGCTCGAGGCCGGCGTAACGCCGCAGAGCCAGTGGGTGCAGATGTTCGGTAATTGGGGTATCGGCGCCATTCTCGATCCGCTTTGCACGTGCCGGAACGGCTGGTCGCCGGCGCTGGCCGCCCTCGCGACGAAGTACCCGCGCGATCGGATATCGCTGCTCTCGTACGAGCGGGATACGGTCGTGCCCTCATTCTACGGGATGCAAGCCTCGGCATTTCCGGCCGCTCTCAACGCGCTGGCGGCCGGAGCGATCGCGCCGCACGCCAACGTCAAATATTATTTCGTGGGCGCGGGGGAGGGGCACGTTCTGCTGGGCGATCCCGCCGCGTTCGATCAGGGCGTCAACCTCCTGTCGTGGCTCGGGGAGCAAGTCGGCGACAGCGCGGCCTGGAAATCGGAGCACCCATAGGCCTGGGGCTGCCGTTCCCGACCGTCATATTTCGGAACTGCTTCGTGGTCCCAAGAGGATCGCGAGCGGGATTCACCGCAATCATTGCGGCGTGCGTGCCCCCTGCGACACTCAACGAACTGCGATCCTCGTATTCGTAGTATTCGTACTGACGTTCTTTCCGGAGTCGGCCTGCGCTCAGAGCACGTTGGGGGTCCCCGTGCAGCCGGTTCCGGTAATCACGCCGCGACCGGCCGCGGGCATCATTCCAACCGGCATCTCGCTGAGCGTCACGGGTGCGCCGGCCGATAGCGCGTTTCTCTACGCGCAGATTTGCAACGAGCTCGATCGATGGATTCGCCCCACGCTGCGCCCCGGCTCGTCCATCCACTACGGCGCCGTCGCTCCCTGGCCGTTGTTTCCGCTGGCGGCCGGGGCCCGCGAAGCGGTCAACGTCGCCGTCACGGTCGACGGCGGGAACGAAAGCCTGTCGGTGAGCGGTGTAACCAGAGTCGACGTCACGAACGAGCTGATCGCTCCCGCGGCTCCGTCGGTCTTGTTCCTTAGCGACGATCCGGAATATCTTCCGGGCGAGGGGCTCGCCTTTCAGGAAAGGGTCGACCGCGGCCGGTCTGCGCGGCTCTATTACTACCACAGCGATGTCGGGCTGCCGCGCGACCTCGACATCGTCCTGACCGCGACCGCCCATTCGCGCTTGCAGATCGTCGGGTCGACGGCCGGTCCGGACCTCGACGGCATGAGCGTCGGCCACGCCGTGTCGCGAGAGCTTCCGCTCCTCGAGCAGCAAAACGAAGGGGTCGTCGTGGACGTCGCTCCGGGCGTGCCCTTCATCTTGCGGCACGACCTGATCTTCCAGAACGAAGTGGTCGCCGGTGCGATCGATATTCATCTGCTGGGCGGTGGCCCGGCGAACGTTTCCGTCGTTGCGTCACCCGCCGGCGGTAACCTCGAAACGTACGTGGACGGACCTCGGCTGGCGTTCGACGGCCACAACCGCCACGGCGTTTTCGCCCTCGACGGTTATGGCGTCATCGCGACGACGTTTACGGCCGGCGGTCCGGACGTCGCGGTGAAATATGGCCACACGAGCCCGCCGAACGTCGATCCCACCGATAGCGGTCGTGACTACGGGGCGTACGGAGTCGTACACCGCATCACGTTCACGATGGTCAACTCGACCGACGTTCCGCATCTGGTCTACCTCTACGAGAAGCCCCTCGGGGGGTCCGTGCGCAGCAGCTTTTTCGTGGACGGCCGGCTCAAAGAAGTGGGCTGCGCGCGCATCGAGCAGCCGTATTGGTTCATGACGTACGAACTGCCGCCGCACTCCGTCGGAGCGTCCACGACGCGCACGATGACCGACGGCGGCTCGTCTTATCCCGTCGAATTCGGGACGACGGAAACCCGGCCGGTTCCCAACACGCCGCCGCTCAACGCGGCCGACGGGTGTTCGCCGAAAGCGGGTTCGAGCACGACGGCAGCGGGAGCGAGTACGCCGGCGAAACTATGACCCGGGACAGGGATTCGGGCAGAGCTTAGCTTGAAACTTCTTCGCGACGGCCGCCGGAATGCCGTACCGGCTCTCCATCATCGACGCGTACGTGACGCCGCCGTCTTGGCCCAGGAAGACCCACTTGCCGTCCTTCAGGTGCAGCCATGCCGTCACTTCGGCATTTCCTTGTCCCGTTCCGAAGTCGCACTGCGCCCACGCATCCACGATGTAGCACGACGGTTGCTCGACGTCGCTGTTCCCGTAGTGCGAACGTTGGTTTGCGACGAGGGCCGCGACCGCGGCCTTCTGCGCAGACGTTTGGGCCTGCACCGGCAACGCGGCAAAAAAGAAGAGCGACGCGGCGATCGCGAGCAATCGGTACATATATCGCACCGTTCTTGGATGCAACTGCGGCAAGCCCTCCGATCGCTTGACGTAACCGTCCGCTCGTGTTACATTTGCATCATGACGCAAGCGTGCAAGCGAAAACTGTCGGAGTTCTTGGACGGCGATACGCTGCGTCTTTTCCGGGCACTGGGCGACCCGAACCGAATCGCGCTGGTCCTGGCAATGGTCGACGGCGGCGGACCGATGTCCGTCAGCGAGGCGGCGGCGTGTTGCCCCGTCGACATGTCGGTCGTATCGCGGCACCTCGCCACGCTTCGAGACGCAGGTCTCTTGACGGCGGAGAAGCGCGGTAAGGAAGTCTTCTATCGCCTGCGTGCCTCAGCTTGGGCCCAACGCCTTCGCGCGCTGGCCGACGCTCTCGACGCGTGCTGCCCGGCCGATCCCGCCGCCACAGCGTAGGAGTTTTGGAAGGATGCGAACCGAAGACCGCATTCGCGACGGCGTCGCGCGCCATTACGGCAAAGCCGTCACCAGCCGAACGCTGCAGAACCCGATAGCCAAACTCGCCGGTTACGAAGAAACCGAGCTGGCGCAGGTGCCGGCCGACGCTATTGCGAGCTCGTTCGGCTGCGGAAACCCGCTGGCTTTCCTCGGCGTGAAGGAAGGCGACGTCGTCGTGGATCTGGGTTCCGGGGCCGGCCTCGATCCGATCATCGCCGCCGAGAAGGTTGGTCGGGCGGGGCGCGTGATCGGCATCGACATGACCGGCGAGATGATCGCCAAAGCCCGTGCCAACGTCGCTGCCGCAGGCGCCGGGAATGTCGAGCTGCGCAAAGGTATCATCGAAGAACTGCCGATCGATGCGCTGAGCGCCGACTGGGTGATCTCCAACTGCGCGATCAACCTCTCGCCGGAGAAGGACCGGGTGTTCCGCGAAATCGCGCGCGTGCTCAAACGCGGCGGGCAGATGCTGGTCTCCGACATCGTCGCGGAAGACCTTCCGTGGTGGATTCGTAAGAGCGGCGACCTGTATTCGCGATGCCTGAGCGGGGCGATCTCCGAAGCCTCGTATCTTCAGGGTCTCCGGCTGGCCGGTCTTGACGATACTGCGATCCGCGAGCGGATCGTGTACCAGCCAGAAGATATCGCGTCGATGGCGATCGACCTCTTGCCGGGCATCACGAGCGTTCCGGCGATCGTCCGGAAGGCGCTCACCGCGGCCGTCGGCCCGTTGTCGAAGAAGCTTTGGAGCGCCAAGATCTACGCGCGGAAGCCGCTACGTTGAGCCTGAGGCTCCGGCTTCGCGAAGGCCGGCAGCGAGTGCCTCGGCCTTCGCTCTGACGAGGTTGCGAATCTCCCGAACGCGTTCCGGAGACGCTCCCTTCGGGTCGGGAAGCCCCCAGTCGTCATCGATGCGCGGTACGCCGGCGACGTCGCAACCCATCGTAACGATTCGTTCTGCACGTTCGACGACGGTCGGATCGAGGAGTTTCGGACGGGCGCCCGAGATGTCGAGGCCATCCTCGGCCATCGCGGCGACGACGCCCGGATCGGGCCGGTCGGCCGCCATCGTTCCGGCGGAAGCGACCTCGACGAGATCGCCCGCGAACGCGCGCAGGTACGCTTCCGCCATCTGACTGCGTCCGGTGTTGTGGCGGCAGACGAACAGAACCAGCGGTCGCACGATTTTCTCCATCACGACGACGTCGACGAAACGCCCGTCGAGCCGTCCGTGTTCGCGGAAGATGCCGACGTCACGAAAGCCTCGCTTGCCGTACAGCCGCTGGCCCGCAGCGTTGGACGCAAGCGCGAATAACACGATCTTATGGAAACCTCGAGCCCGGGCCGTGTTTTCGAGCGCGGCCAGCAGAACGAGCCCGACTCCGCTGCCGCGCGCCGCTCGCGCAACGTACACGGACAGGTCGGCGACGCCTCCGTACGCGCACCGGAGGGTATAGCGATTGAGCGAAGCCCAGCCGGCGATCGCGCCGTTGCGTTCCGCGACCAGGACCGCGTACTTTTCGCTGTGATCGGCAAACCAAGCCCGGATGTCCTCCGGAGACTTGGGCTCCTCATCGAGCGTTGCGATCCGGTCCTCGATCCCCTCGTTGTAGATGCGCCGGATTTGCTCCAAATCATCTACTCGCGCGGCGCGCACGGCGAGGCCGGAAATCGTCTCGGGATGGGTCATCGCGAAGCCGCTTCCGCGAACGACCATGCCTGCGCGGCCATTTGGACGGGATCCCACGGCGAACTGAGCGGCGGCGTGTAGCTCAAATCCAGTTCGCTGAGTTGGTCGACGCGCATCTCGTTGAAGATGGCCGTTGCGAAGACGTCGATGCGCTTGGAGACTTCGGTTCCCCAAGCGCCGACGATCTGAGCGCCGAGCAATCGCTTCGTGGAGCGGTCGCCGACGACGCGAAGATCCATCGCCTTTGCGTTCGGATAGTATGCCTTGTGATCGTTCGCTACGAAGTCTATTGCCACGGCCTCGAAGCCGGCCTCTTTCGCTTCGATTTCGCGTAGTCCCGTCGCTGCAACGACCCGATCGAAAAGCTTCACCGATTGCGTCCCGATCGAGCCGGCGAAGGTTGCGTGGGCACCGACCGCGTTCTCCCCGGCGACGCGGCCCTGTTTGTGCGACGTCGTCCCGAGCGGCATGTAGGTATAGCGCTGAAGGACCCGGTGCCAGGTATGGACGCAGTCGCCGGCGGCATAAATGTGTTCGATGTTCGTCTCCATTTGCCGGTTGACGACGATCGCGCCGCGCCGGTCGGTTGCGATTCCCGCGCTACCGGCCAGATCGGTAAGCGGCTTCACTCCGGCAACGACCAGTACGAGGTCGCCATCGTGGACGAAGCCGTCCCCCTCTACTCGTAGCGAGAGGTCGTCCCGCGATATCGAGCGTACCTTCGCGTTCGTGCGAACGCAGACGCCGTGCGTCCCGAGAATACCTCGCACCTTCTCGCCAAACACCGGATCGACCGTCTTCATAACCGTCGGCAACTGCTCGATAAGGGTGACGTCGATTCCACGGTGTCGCAACGCGTCCGCCATCTCGAGCCCGATGTAACCGCCGCCGATGATGACCGCGGCGCGCGGCTGCCGATCCTCTCGAAAGCGGTCGAAGGCGAAGCTCTCGTCCATGGTGTGCAGGGTGAAGACTCCGGGGAGATCGAGCCCGTCGATCGGCGGCCGTATCGGCACGGCGCCCGTTCCGACGACGAGCTTATCGTACCGGAAAATGCGCTCTTCGCCGCTGGCTTCGGCGGCGATCACCTGCTTTGCCGCAGCGTCGATCCTCGTTGCCGTGCAATTGAGGTGCAAGATGATGCCGGCCTGCTCGATCTCGGCGACGCTGCGGTGGGCGAGCGTACGCCAGTCGGCAATTTCGCCGCTCAGAAAGAACGGGAGACCGCAGATGCTGAAATTCGGGTACGCATCGGCAACGATCAGGTGCACTTCCCAATCGGGCGCGAGTTCGCGGGCGCGCAAGGCGGCGCTGATGCCCGCGTCGCTGCCACCAATAATGACCAGTTTCATGCGCCGGAAGCGCTTGGCTTGCGCGAACCGTAAAAGCGGCGCTGCGCCCAGAGTGAGACGTAGACGAGGCCGACCAGCGCCGGAACCTCGATCAAGGGACCCACGACCCCAGCCAGCGCTTCGCCCGACGTCACTCCGAACGTCCCGATCGCAACCGCGATCGCGAGCTCGAAGTTGTTTCCCGCTGCCGTGAACGCGAGCGTCGAACTCTGCGCGTAGGGCAATTTGAGGGCGACGCCGAGCGCGAACGACCCCGTCCACATGATTGCGAAGTATACCAAGAGCGGGATGGCGATCCGGACGACGTCGATCGGGCGGGTTAGAATCTCGTGACCTTGGAGAGCGAACAGGACGACGATCGTGAAGAGCAACCCGTACAGTGCGATCGGCCCGATCGCGGGCAGGAACTTGAGCTCGTACCAGACTCGCCCGCGCGCCCGTTCGCCGAGCGTTCTCGTAAGGAATCCCGCGATCAGCGGAATTCCCAAGAAGATGAGTACGGAGCCCGCGATCGCAAACGGCGATATCGCTACGAGCGTTCCGCCGCCCAGATGCAACCAGACCGGCAGCGCGTCGAGGTAGAACCATCCGAGAAACGCGAAGGCCACGACCTGGAAGATCGAGTTGATCGCGACGAGCAGCGCCGCGGCTTCGCGATCGCCGCACGCGAGGTCGTTCCAAATCAGCACCATCGCGATGCAGCGGGCCAGGCCCACGATGATGAGTCCGGTACGGTAAGTGGGCAGGTCCGGCAAGAAGATCCAGGCGAGCGCGAACATGAGCGCCGGCCCGACCACCCAGTTCAGGAGCAGCGACGGCACGAGCAAGCGCGGTTGGCGCGCGATGCCGCCGACTTCCGTGTAGCGGACTTTGGCCAGCACGGGATACATCATGAGCAACAGCCCGATCGCGATCGGCAGCGACGTCGAACCGATGCGACCCGCGTCGAGCGCACCGACGACGCTCGGTGCGAACCGGCCGAGCAACAGGCCCGCCCCCATCGCAAGCACGATCCACACCGGCAGGAAGCGATCCAGGAGCGAGAGGCCGGCAACGACTTTACGCTGGGCGCCGGCGAGACTGTCGTCGGCGATCAGGAGCGAGTCAGCAGCCACGAACGAGCCCGACCGCGTCATCCTCTGACGAACAGCACTGCGCGGATCCGTCGGCACGTTCGTCGGTGTCGGCGACGACGTAGTATGTCTCCCAACGGCGACCGTCCGGGTCGGTCGCCCAGACTTTGTTTTGGACGGCGTAACAGCACGTCGTTTCGGTCTCGATATCGATGGGGTAGCCCGCCGCTGTAAGGCGCTCGGTTGCGGCGTCGACTTGGGCCGCAGTTTCGACCACGAGTCCGTAGTGAGCACCCTCGCGAACGTTCGCCTCAGCGTCGAGGTCGAGAGCGAGCTCGAGGCCCGGTTCGTTCGTCAAGAAGAGCGCATAGTCGGCGTAGTGCTTGGCCGGCTCGGCGACCAGCAACGTCCGGTAGAACGCGACGCTCGCTTCGAGATCCTTCGTGGCGAGGTTGAGATGGGTTTTCATACGAGCTCCTTGGCGGGCCCACCGGCGCCCCTTGAATCGACTCGCACCAACCCTACCATCTATATTGACATTCGTCAATATAGATGGATCTCAATTGCCTTGACCTTACCCGGCGAACGCTTTCGAGTCCGAAGAACCGCCAACCGGTGCCGATTTGCGCCGCGAGGAACGATGGATGCCTTCGTCGGAACACATACTGCGAATGGCAACGCGCTGCGGTCCGGCCAAAGGCTCCTACACGGCCGACCTTTCGTCCGAGGAGAGCTTCTTCAAGGCCCTAGCCGATCGGCACAGGTTGCGTATCTTGGCGACGATCGCGCGATCGGGCGGCGAGGTATGTGTGTGCGATCTGACGGGGGCCGTGCCGCTGCTCCAGCCTACCGTCTCGCACCATCTCAAGGTCTTGCGCGAAGCGGGGCTCGTCCTGTCGGAGCGTCGCGGCAGCTGGGTCTATTACCGCATGCACCCGCAAGCCGAAGCTCGCATCGAGCAGATAATGCAGAAGATCACCGGGAAGAAACAACGCCTCGGAAGGACCGGTTAAGGGCACCGGATGAACGGAGCGCAGAGCGTCCTGCAAACGTTGGTCGACTGTGGAGTCGAGGTGTGTTTCGGCAATCCCGGTACGTCGGAGATGCACTTCGTCGCGGCGCTCGACACCGTGCCGGGCATGCGTCCGGTGCTGGCGCTCTTCGAGGGCGTCGCGACGGGCGCGGCCGACGGCTACGCGCGCATGGCCGAAAAGCCGGCGTGCACGCTACTGCACCTCGGCCCCGGCCTCGCGAACGGCATCGCGAACCTGCACAACGCGCGCCGCGCGGCTTCGCCGCTCGTCAACATCGTGGGAGACCACGCGACCTATCACGCGCAATACGACGCTCCGCTGGCCTCCGATATCGAAGGGTTGGCGCGTCCGGTCTCGGCGTGGTATCACGCGACGACGAGCGCGGTCAATGCCGGCTCGGATGTCGCGCGCGCCGTCGCGGCGGCGCAACAGCCGCCGGGCCAGATCGCAACGCTCGTTCTGCCCGCGGATACGGCGTGGCGTGAGGCCGAAGGTCCGGCGCAGCCGCTGCGTCCCGCGACGGCCGCCGCCGTCGGCCCGAAAGCGATCGATCGTGTCGTGCGAGCGCTCGGCGCCGCCCGCCGCAGCGCGATCCTCATGCGCGGCTCGGCCCTGAAGGAACGCGGACTGATCGCCGCGGGCCGGATTGCCGCGCAGAGCGGCGCGCGCCTGTGGTGCGATACGTTTGCGCCGCGCCTGCAATCGGGCGCAGGGCGCGTTACGGTCGAACGCATTCCGTACTTTGCGGAAGCGATCGTCGCGTTCGCCAAGGACGTCGACACGTTGATCCTCGTCGGCGCGAAGCCGCCGGTCGCGTTCTTCGCCTACCCGGGAAAACCGAGCTGGCCGCTGCCGGAGGGCTGTCGCATCGTCGCGCTCGCACACGCGCACGAAGACGGGACGCAGGCCCTCGAAGCGCTGGCCGATGCGCTCCACGCCCCCGCGCTGCCGGCGAACGTGGCGCCGTTGCGCCGGCCCGAGCTCCCGGCCGAGGGCAAGCTCGACGCATTCGCCGCCGGCGCCGTCGTCGCGCACCATTTGCCCGAGGGAGCGATCGTGTCGGACGAATCGGCGACCTCGCGCGTCGGCTTGAGCGGCCTCTGGTCGTCCGCACCGCACGACATCCTCTCGCTCACCGGCGGCTCGATCGGCGGTATGCTTCCGGTCGCGACGGGAGCAGCCGTCGCGTGCCCGGATCGCAAAGTCGTCTGCCTCCAAGGCGACGGCGGCGGCATGTACACGCTGCAGGCGCTCTGGACGCAGGCACGCGAGCGCCTCGACGTAGCGACGGTGATCTTCGCCAATCGTTCCTACGCAATCCTCAACGTCGAACTGGCGCGCGTCGGCACGCAGAGCCGCGGGCCGAAGGCGCTCTCGATGCTCGACCTGCACGATCCGGTGCTCGACTGGGTCGCGCTCGCGCAGGGGATGGGCGTCGAAGCGGCCCGCGCCGAGACGCGCGAAGCCTTTGCGGATCTCTTCGCCGATGCGATGCGCGCGCGCGGCCCGCGCCTGATCGAGGCGGTGATCTAAGCGCATTTCGGCGTCGCCGCCAGCGGGTCGATTCTGCGATAGAAGAGAAGGTGCAGCGGTGAACGATTGTGTCGTGGCCGGCGTCGGGATGACCCACTTCGGCCGCCACGAGGCGGTATCGCTCAAGGAGCTGTCGCACCGTGCGGTGCACGAGGCGCTGCTCGACTCCGGTATCGAGCCGGCGCACGTGGAAGCGGCGGTATTCGGCAACGCGATGGCGGGCCTGATGACCGGTCAGGAGTGCATTCGCGGCCAGGTCGTGTTGCGAGCGATGAGATTTCCCGCGATTCCCGTCATCAACGTCGAGAACGCTTGCGCGTCGGGGTCGACTGCCTTCCATCAGGCGCGCGCGCTCGTCGCGGCGGGAGCGTACGACGTCGTGCTCGCGCTCGGTGCCGAGAAACTCTACGACGCCGACAAGCGACGTAGCTTCGCCGCGCTCAGCAGCGCGGTCGACGTCGACGAGCGAGCGGCGATCCAGCTCGCGAACGCACGCGCGGCCGGCGGCGAGGGGCGCGAGCGCTCGATGTTCATGGACCATTATGCGGGGCTAGCGCGGCGCCAGATGCGGGCGCCGAACCACGCGACGGCGCGCGACTTCGCCGCAATCGCTTCCAAGAATTCGTTGCACGGCAGCCTCAACGAGCGCGCGCAGTTTCGTAGCGTACTGACGGTCGAGGACGTTCTTGCGGCGCCGACGATCGTCGAGCCGCTTACGCGACCCATGTGCTCGCCGATCGGCGACGGCGCGGCGGCCGTCGTCGTGATGAGCGAGCGGAAAGCGCGGGAGCTCGGCGTCGCCATGCCGATTCGCGCCGTCGCGTGCGTCCTCGCGTCCGGCTTCGGTTGGGAGGACGGCCCGAGCGTGGCCGCCAGGTGCACGGCGCGCGCCTACGCAACGGCCGGCCTGGGCCCCCGCGACCTCGACGCGATCGAGTGTCACGACGCAGCGGCTCCGGCAGAACTGCTTCTTTATGAAGAGCTGGGCTTCTGCGAGCCCGGCGCCGGACCGGAACTGCTGGCCGAGGGCGCGACGCGGATCGGCGGCCGCATTCCGGTCAATCCGAGCGGGGGATTACTGCGCAAAGGACATCCGGTCGGCGCGACGGGGCTCGCACAAATCGTCGAACTCGTAGAGCAGCTGCGGGAACGCTCCGGGTTGCGACAGGTCGAAGGCGCGCGGACGGCGCTGGCCGAGAATGGCGGAGGATTGCTCGGGGACGACAATGCCGTCGTGTGCGTCACGATCCTGACGCGCTGAGAGATTCGTCAGTGAATTTGGCGGCCGCTGCCCCAGTAGTGCTCGCGAAGCGCCTTCTTGTCGATCTTTCCGAACGCCGTCAAAGGCAACGCCGCGACGGCTTCGATATGCTTTGGTACCTTATACTTCGCGAGGCGCTGCCTGCAGAAGGCGATCAGCTCCTCCATCGAGACCGGGCGGTCGGACGGAACGACGAAGGCCTTGACCGCTTCACCCCAATCGTCGTCGGGGACGCCGATCACCGCAGCTTGACGGACGCCCGCGCATTCTTGTAGGGCATTTTCAACCTCGGTCGTGTAGACGTTCATCCCACCGGAGACGATCATGTCCTTGGCGCGATCTACTAGGAAGACGTGACCGGACTCGAGTTCGTAAGCGATGTCGCCCGTGCGGAGCCAGTCGCCGAGATATGCAGCGGCCGTGCTCTCCGGCGCATCGTGGTAGCGTTCGAGCGTGTACGGAGATCGTACTTGCAGTTCGCCGACTTCGCCCGGCCCGAGCGTGTTTCCGGCTTCGTCGCCGATGCGAACCTCCGTTGCGAACACGGCCTGCCCGCACGACGCTCGCAATTCGGGCTTCAAATGGTCGGATTTCGAGAGGAGGGTTACGAAGTTCGGACATTCGCTCTGGCCGTAGAGCTGCAGGAAGATCGGTCCGAACGTGTCGATCGCTTGCCGCAGGCGGGTGGGTGCGATCGGTGCCGCGCCGTATACGATGGTCCGCAGGCTCGAATGGTCGCACGTATCGATCGACGTCGCGTCTAACATGCGGTAGATCATCGTCGGAACCATGAACGTCCACGTCACGTGGGATTCGGCAATGATGGACAGGATGCGGTCCGCGCCGAAATTGCGTACGAGCGTTGTCTTCGCGCCCTGCAGCATGGCCGTTTGCAGGAAGAAGCCGGCGGAATGCGGCAGCGGCGTCGACAGGAGCACGTGATCTTGCGGCACGATCTCGCTACAGACGGCGTGTGCGAGCAGGTTGATTCCCAGCGACTGCTGGGTGTGAACGACGCCTTTCGAGCGGCCCGTGGTTCCGCCGGTGTAGATGACGAGTGCCGGACTTTCGGAAGTGACCTCGGCGACGACGGGCGTCGTCGACGCCTCGCCGATCGCATCGGCGAACGTTTCCCACGTTCCGGATGGCAGCGCGGCGTCGTCGCCGATCAGCCACGTGTGCGCCGAAGCGCCCGTTCGCAGGCGGCCGAGCATGTCGCCGAAAGAGGCGTGCGCGACGACCGCCTTCGCGCCGGAGTGCTCCAGCATGTATGCCGCCTCCGGCTCGGCCAGCATCTCGTTGAGCGGGACCTTGACCGCGCCGAGTTTGACGATCGCGAGATCGGCGATCGGGTAATCGAAACCGTTACGCAGGAGAAGCGCGACGGCGTCGCCCGTGCGAACGCCGCGCGCTAGCAGTGCGTTTGCAAGTTTCGTCGAGGCGACGTCCAGCTCGGAGTAGGTGAGCTCTCGATCGTCCATGCACAACGCAACCCGGTCTCCGTGGCGCACCAGAGCGCGGAGGACGATATCTCGCAGCACGATTCCGGCGCTCCGATGGGATCGCGCAGGCCTTGCGGCGGCGCTCGTCTCGAGCGTCATGCGTCTACATCCGAATCCGGGCGGTCTCGGTCAGTCCGGCAATGCGTTCCAGGATGCGCTCCGGCGCGACGTCGCTCGGCGGCTCGCCATAGAGCAGCAGGCCGCTCGGCGGATCGCCGGCCTCGTCTCGCCAGAAGCGTTGGTCGAGGCCACCGCCGAACCGGGGACCCGAACCGTACGTGCGCGCGCGTTCGAGTTCCTCGAAGGGTAGCGAACCGAGGAGCACGACATCCCCATCGAGCTGCCCCGCGGAGGCGGAGCCGCGCCGCCCCAGCCGCCAGACGGCGGACCAACCGTAGTAACGAATTGCCGATACGAGGGCGTCGCATGGCTCGGCTTCCACCAGAACGCGATCGCTATCGGCATCGGTGACGAGCACGACCGCTGCCAGTGAGCTCGCGCTAAGGCTTCGTAGCGTTTGTGCGAGAATGCTCGCGACGTCGTCGATGTCGTCCGCGTCCGGGCTCGCCTCGGGCGGCGCGCCGAACCGCCGCAGCAGGTCGGCCGGCGCGGGAACTGCCAGCGCGATGTCGCGTCCCGCAGCCCGGCTCTTCGTCGCTTCGATCCGTTCGGCGAGCATCAGGAGCGGCGCAGGCGCCGAAAACGCGAGGCGGCACCGCTCGACGGGATTTCGACCGTCGTGCGATGCCGCTTCCAGAAATGGCTCGGATGCGTCGAGCGTGATGACGGCCGAGCGCAGCAGTCCCGCTGCCTGACCGAGCGCGTTTCCATACGCAGCAGCGTTGCCGAAGAACGCGGCTCGCTCCCCGCCGAACGTGCGGCGCGCGTAGGCCTCCAGCTCGATCCAGAGCAGCGTTTCGTCAGAATTCTCGCGCCACCGGGCCAGAGCACCCTTCACGCCGGTGGAGTGGCCGTTTTGCCGTTCGCAACCGCAGCTGCCAACTGCGCCTCGAGCTGGGCGATGCGGACGTCCTTGGGATTCGGCATCAGAATCGGTACGATCGCGTCCGCGGGGCAGTGGTCGCCCGGGCTTCCGCGGTAGATCGTGTTGCGGTCCGACCACGAACCGTAGAACGGCAGGCCGGCCGGAGGCTCCGGCGTGACCCAGTCGGCGACGAACTCGTCGAACGGCTTGCCGCGCTGCTTCCGGCTTTCGCGTTCGGCGTCGCGTTTGGCCCGCGTCGCCTCGACGTCGACCGCCGACGTGGTCGGATCGAGAACGACGTGATAGATCTGCTCGACGGTCGTGCTCGAAATCAGATCGTCGCGGAAGTCCTTTGCGACGGCTTCGGGATCGCGATCGAGGACGTCCCCGTATCCGCCGCCGGCGCCTTGCGTGATCATGTACAGCTCGCCGGGTTTGCCGAGCTCGAACTGAAGACCCATGTGATGCGTCGTGTACTTCGCTTCGGGGAACAGCCGTTCGTTCATGATCTCTTCGACCGAGTAGCGCAAGAGTTCGCGCCGGTCTTTCATGACCTCGAAGATGTTGACGTCCTTGACCTTGCAGAGCGGGTACGTCGCCGCTCCGTACCCGCCGAACAGTCCGTAGGTCGTCGGAACCTTCGAGCCGATCGAACAGACCATGAAGCCCCACGCGACGCTGTCCTTGAACGTCGCGATTTGCTGGTAGCCGTGGCCGCCGCGGAACATGCCGAAGCCTTGGTTGTCCTTCATCACTTTATGCGGGACGAGCTTGAGCATCGGGACTTCTTCCTCGATGATTTCGTGCTCGCCGATGTCGGCCATCGCGGCGAAGATGGGAGCGATGGCGTGTTCGCCGTCCATATCCTGGCGCGCGCCGCCACCCATGCCGTTGAGGTCCGCACAGACGTTCCCGACCATCTCGCCGTATTGGTTCGCACCGCCGTAGATGAACGTGACGATCATGTTGTACCAAGGCGCGATGATTTTCGTCGCGCGTTCGCCCGCGCTGAAGAGAAACTTCGGTACGGCGAGTTGCGCCGCCGTGAACGCGGGGAAAAACGTCATCATGCTCTGCGCGTTCGGCGTCGTATACGAGCTGTTCAGGGCCGACTTCTCGTCGGTGATGACGCTGATCGGGGAAAAGACCGCTTGATTGCGTGGAAGATCCGGCCAGACGAAGGTCAGAAATTCTTGCGCGAGCATACCCTTGAGCGAGGCGAGTACCGTGTTATTGGCGCGATTGGAAAACTCCGGCGACGAACCGCGAAAGTCCAGGACCAGTTCGTCGTCCTTCTTCGTCATCTCGAGCTGGATCTTTATCAACACGTTTTCGCGTAAGGTGCCGTCCGCCCACACGACGGTCCGTACGGTACCGTCCGGCCAGGTGCGCAAGCGACGCCTGACCTCCGCTTCGGTATCGTCGAGCGTCTTGCGAATGGTGGCTAGCACGGCGTCGATACCGTAGTCCGCGATCGATTGCTCCACGCGCTCCTTGATGCGCATCGCGGCGTACAGCTTGGCCTTCATGCCTTCCAGTTGCAGTTTCGGCTCGCGAACGGAATTCTGGAAGAACGTCAGGATGTCGCGCCGGAACGTGTAGTTTTCGCCGACCTTCAGCGGCGTTATCTTGAGGCCCTCATCGTACGGCGACTCGGCAGCCGAAGGCATCCCGCCCGGCTCGCACGCGCCGTTCTCACCTTCGTGCACGATGGCGCCGACGAAGCAGACGATCTCGCCCTGATGGAACACGGGAAGAATCAGGCTTTGATCGGTGTTGTGGATATTTCCGTAGCGCGCGTCGTTGTGCATGAAGATGTCGCCGGGGCGGATACCGACGGTCGGCTCGTTCTTCCAGTACTTGAGCATGAATTTGACCGGGTGCTGCGTCAGCACCGAAAACAGAAGCACGCCGCCCATGCTAGCGATCGCGAGATCTCCGCTGCTCGAGAAGATGCCGGAGATCAGGTCGCCCCATTTCGCGCCCGGGGCGGCTCCCATTTGTTCGACCATCTCGAACGACTCGTTGCAGGCCATCTGCAGCTGGTGCCGGATGAGGTTGAGTTCGTCCGGATCGGTGAAGCGGGCCAGGGCGTCGCGTTCGCGCTGCGTGATCGCTTCGAGCGTGTGATTGCCCATAATGGCCGGGTCCGGCCCGAGAAACAGAACCGTATCGTCGAGAAACCGGTCGATCAATTGGCTTTCGGTGAGTGTTTCGGAATCAGCGCGAAGCTGCGTTTGCATACATGCCCTCCAGATTGTGATGCGCGGCAACCGGCGCCTGTCGAACCCACGCCGAACCTTGGCGTCCCATGGTGAGCGACCAGCCGGGATCGACGAGGTAGGTCGTGCGCGGCGTCTCGATCAGCGCGGGCCCTGGAATCGTCGCCCCTTCCGGAACCTGCGCCGACGCGTAGACTGCGGTTTCGATACGCCCGGAGTGGCCGTCGAAGGAACACGTGCGGTGCGCGTGCGGTTTCGCCACCCTCCCGTTGGTCGAGGTGCTCGGAACCATCGCGATCGCTTCGTGCGGAACGTAGGCGAGGACGCGCACGACGTTGATACGGATGCCGGCTTCGGGCGCTTCGCTGCCTTTACCGAAGCGCTTCTCGTACTGACCGCTGAAGAGGTTTACGAGCGATAGCACGTCCTGGATCGACGTGAGCCGCTTGAGCGGGCTCAGCACGGCGGTCTGGGCGAGCTGATTCCCGTACCGCATGTCGAGCTCGACGCGCGTCTCGATCGCGGCCGGGTCGACGCCTTGCCTGATCAGATCGTCGCGCCCGGCCGCCTCGAGCTTTTCGACCGTCGAGTTGAAGGTCTCGAAATCTTTGAGCAGGGTTCGATCGACGGCATTAAAGAGCATCAGATAGAGCGACCGCTCGTGAATGTGCAGCTGGTTCATGTTGCCCGCGCCGAGTGCCGAGAAGACGGAGCTGTACGGCGGGATCAAGATCGTCGAGATGCCGATTTTGCTTGCGTACCCGCAGCAGTGGAGCGGGCCGCCGCCGCCGTAGGCGAGCAACGTAAACCTTCGCGGGTCGTAACCTTTCACGGCCACTTCCTTGAAGATCGCGTCGGCCATGTTGGCGTCGACTTTGCGCCGGATCGCGAGGGCCGCCTCCAGGAGCGTAAGCCCCGTCGGCTTGCAGATCTGTTCGGTGATCGCGCGTTCCGCGCGGCGCAGGCTGAGCTTGATCGTTCCGCCGGCGTAGTTATCCGCGTCGAGGTAGCCCAACACCAGATTAGCGTCCGTGACGGTGGGTTCCGTACCGCCGCGACCGTAGCACGCCGGTCCGGGATCTGAGCCTGCGCTTTGCGGGCCGATCTCGACGGCCTCCCACATGCGGTCGTAGCGGGCGATCGAGCCGCCGCCGGCTCCGACCGTATGCAGGTACGTCATGGGCGTGCTGACCATCCAGCGCTCGATCACGGGGTTGAAGTCGTAGAACTTGATGCCTTCACCGGTCACGAGGCCGATATCGAAGCTGGTCCCGCCCATGTCCGTTGCGATCAGATTCGGCTCGAAATACTGGGTCGAGAGGTGCTCGGTCGCGCTGAGCCCGGCAACGGGCCCCGAGTGAATCGTCTGCAGCGCGTGTGTCGAGTTCAGCTGCGCCATACCGCCCGAATTGTGCACGATGAGCATCGGACGCGTATAGTGATTCGCGCGAAGGGCGCCCTCGAGCGTCGAGAGGCCGTGATACATCCGATCGTGCAAATAGGCGTCCATGATCGCCGACATCGTGCGGACGTATTCCGATTTTCTGCCGGCCACCCGATGGCCGAGGATCACGGGATTGGCGCCCAGCAGATGCGTCGGGTATTCGTCCAAGATGATCCGTTCGACGAGCCGTTCGTTCAGCGGGTTGACCACCGAATTGACGAACGAAACCACGAATGCTTGGGCGCCGCGGTCCACCAGGGAGCGGATCGCTTGGCGAACGTCGTCTTTGTCGACCGGCAGGACGACGGTACCGGCGTAATCCGTGCGTTCTCTCACACCGACGATCATCGACCTCGGAACGAGCGATTCCGGACGCCGCGCGGCGGGCAGATCGACCTGTTCCTCAGCCGGCAAACCTTCGCCGTAGCCGCGCCCGCGCGAAAGCGGCACCATCGATTCGAACCCGGCGGTCGTGATCAGGCCGATACGCGGCCCCTTTCGTTCGATGAGGGCGTTCGTCCCGAGCGTCGTCGCGTAGCGGACGGAATCGACGCTCGAGAGCACGGTCGCGACGTCGCTGCCGACGGCCTCGCACGCGTGCTCGAGCGCCTCCATGAAGCCGGCCGCGAGATTGTGGTGCGTGGTGAGCGCCTTTGCTTCGGTAAACGTGTTGTCGAAAACGAGGAAGCAGTCGGTGAACGTGCCCCCGATATCGACGCTGACTCGACGCATCATGCAACTCCATTCTTGGCGAGGTGACGGGCTTTGAGCGCGTCGATATCGAGTTCGATATCGTTCTGCGGCGGATGGCCCGGCGGAAGATACTCGGTTTCGACCATCGCTCCGCAACTCGGGCAGTAGTACTCGAGAATGCGGCACCACGACGGGTCCGGTGCGTAGGTGAATTCGTAGGACCTGTCCAGGATCGGACGATGGATTTCGGTCGGATCGCGATCGTAGACGAGCAGCCCGCGCTTGTATGCGGAGCGTGCCGGTCCGATATCGTGATTGCAGCGGCGGCAGTGCCAGCGCTCCGCAATGAGATCGATCGACAAATACTCGGTGATGTCTACCGTGCCGTGGCTCACCATTAGCGGGCCTCCAAGACGAGATCGCGATTTGCCGTGACGCGGAAGCGCCAACCCGGCGTAACCAGACAGGTCAGGTAGCGGTCGCGGATGAGGACCGGGCCGTCGCCTTGCGCCCCGGGCGCGAGCGCGTCGCGGTCGACTGCGGGAACGGGCGTCGTGCCCGCATTGCCTAAATCGATCTCGACCGTCGCAGCGGCGGCCCACGTCGCTTCGCCAACCGGTTCGTCGGGGACGAGCTGCATTTTCGGAAGGTCGTGCACGGCGCGAACTTGGAGCCGTAGGTCGCACAGGCCCTCACTTGCCAGGTTCGTTGCCAGCGTCGCGAGGTCGCGGCCGTTCTGCGGCGTGACGACTTCGCGATCGCCCGAGCGTCCCCAGATCGAGACTTCCACGCGATAGTCGGCGGACGCGAGGCCTTCACCGTACATGTCGCGCTCGGCACGGCTGCGGAGGTCGTCGGCAAGTTGTTCGAGATCGGCCCCCGCGCCGGCGATGTCGGCTTGGTAGCGATGGCCGAGATCGCTAAAGCCGATGCCGTACGCGCTGAAGACCGCTGCGAGTGCGGGCACGATGATGCGTTTGATTCCGGAATGCTCCGCGATGCCGCATGCGCTCAGGGGTCCGGCTCCGCCGAACGCTAGGAGCGTCGTATCGGCCGGCTTCGCGCCGTGGTGCCGAAGGCTCTCGAGGATCACATGCGCGATGTTCTGCTCGTACGCAAGCGACATACGCTGTACGGCAGCCCGAAGGTCGATGCCGAGCGGTTCGGCGACGCGCTCGAGAATGGCGGCTTTCGCACGCTCGACGTCGAGCCGGAGATCGCCCCCGAGATAGAGATCGGCATCCAGCACGCCGGCGACGAGCAACGCGTCCGTGATCGTGGCCTCGGTGCCGCCGCGCTGGAAGCAGGCGGGCCCCGGAGCGGCGCCGACGCTGTCCGGGCCGATGACGATCTCGCCCTCGGCCACCCGGAAGACGGAACTGCCGCCCAGCCCGTAGCTTTCGAGATCGCCCGTTGCGAACGACAACGGGAGATCGTCCGCGTGACCGTACGCGAGCAACGGCGCGCGGCCTTCGGAGACGACGCACAGATCGGTCGTGGTGCCGCCGATGTCCATTCCGGCGAGGGTCTTACAGCCGTACAGGCGGGCGAACGCGAGCGCGCCTTCGAGGCCGCCGCGCGGGCCGGAGCCGTACGTCTTCACGGCGGTCGTCTTTGCGACGCGGCGCGAATCGCCGTCGTTGCTGAAGATCAAGAGCGGACTGCCGAGATGATTGTTCTTGAGCTGGTCTTCGGCCGCGTACAGGAAGTGCTCCATCCCGGGATGCAGGTAGGAGTTCACGACCGCGGTGACCGTGCGGCGAGCGTCGTTCGGATCGTTCGAAAGTTCGTGCGCGAACAGAACCGGAACGGCGCCGAGCAGATGGCGCGGATAGCGGTCGAGGATGATATCTTTGACGAGGCGCTCGGCTTGGGCCGAACGAAGGGCGACGACGATACGCGGTGCGCCCAGAGCCAGCAACTCGTTGACGACTTTGCCGACGGCGTTCGCATCCGGCCCGGCGTCGCCGCGCACGTCGATAGCGCGCGGCGGATTCGGTACCATCGCGTCCCAAAGGCCACCCTTTCCGGCGAAGGCCTCGATCGCGCCGTAGACCGTGCGTTCCTCACCGTCCTCGACGATCAGGCCGACGGTACTTCCTTTCCGCTCGACCACGGCGTTCGTTCCGGAGGTCGTCGAATACCGCAGACGGGACGTTCGTTGCAGGAGCTTCGGGAGGTCTTCCGCGCCGTAAAGCTCGACCGATGCGCGTTTGAGCACGTCGACGACGCAGCGCGTGAGATCGTAGGGTGTGGTGGGCGACTTCGAGTGCACGACGCGATCGCCGTCGGACACGCAGACGTCGGTGAACGTTCCACCGTTATCGATATTGACTAAAATGCTCATCGCAGACGGTGCATCCTCTCGAGCAGTTGGGCGCGCTAAAGTCTCGACGCGACGCCTCCGGCTCTACCACGGATGTCGTGGTCCTGCCGTTGCGTTGGCGATTCGAGAATGACTCTCGTTCCTGAATGAGGGGCCGGCGCGAAATGCGGACCCTGATACTACCGTGAGCGCCGAAGCTCAGTGAGTGAGTGAAAGTAACTTGCTCAGGCTATGGCGAATGATGGAAAATGTCTGCGGCGTGCGGAACGTAAGGAAGCGGATCGATGCCTACTGACACGCGTCGCAGACGCGAATTGCGGGAGTTTCTGCTGGCGATGCGCTCGCTGCTTCAACCCGCGGACGTCGGTCTGCCCGCGACGGCTCGCCGGCGCGTCCCCGGGCTGCGCCGCGAAGAGGTATCGGAGCTGCTAGGCGTGAGCCCCGTCTGGTACCGGTGGTTCGAAAGCGGCCGTCCGGTGCGGGTCTCCGAGCAATTCATTTCGCGACTGTCGACGGTGCTCCGGCTTGATGCGAGCAGCGAAGTAACACTATATCGGCTGGCTCTGCCCGGTCTCTACCGAGCTGAGGCCGCACTGCGCGAAGCGATGGCGCTCCGCGGCGGGGAGCACTCGCCGAACGCCTCGTTCTCCTCGCGGAGGGGCATCGAGCTGGCGGCGCGAGGTTTTGCGACCGCGCGCGAGCAGTTTCTGCTGCGGCAGACCGGCGCTGCGAATGCGGTGCGCCCGCGAGTCGTGCGTTCTTGGGAGCGCAGTCAATCGCTGGGAGTCGACCCGGGCTGCCGCGTTGCCCCGCGCGCGGCGCGACGCGACCACGAACTCCACGAGATGCAAGAGACCAACGAACGTTTGCTGCGTGCGTCCGAACGGGCCACGTCGCATCTGACCGACCGTCTTTCCGAGACCGGCTATGCCGTCGCCGTCACCGATGCCCGAGGATGCCTGCTTCGAGTCTCCGGCGACGCACCGGTGCGGCGGCGGCTCATGAAGATCGGCTTCGAGTCCGGCGGCGATTGGAGCGAACGTGCCGCCGGGACGAACGCAATCGGGACGGCGATCGCCGACGGACGGCCGTTCCAGCTGATGGGTGCGGAGCATTTTTGCGCCGGTTGGGCGGGTTTCACGTGTACGGCGGCGCCGATTCGCGAGCCGGCAACGGCGAAAGTCATCGGCGTGCTCGACGTGACCGCAGATTATCGTCAGGTCCGGCCGCACCTCGTCGGGTTGATTACCGATTACGCGCTCGAGATCGAGCACGCACTCGGCGAATTGTCGTAGCGCTCCCCATCCCATTCGCAGGTCTCTCCACCTACGTCTCGTCGCTCATCTCGCCGAAAGTCAAGCCGGCCTTCGCGCCATTTCGGCCTATCTGGGCCGTCAGCGGACGATGCGAGACCGGGGAAACGTGAACGCTGGAGCTTAAGGGTAAGCGCGAGCCGGTCGACCAAGAAAGCCAGGCGTTCGCAATGCGCGTTCTCAGTACTCTGTCCATCTTTGCAATCGCATCCGGAGCGGCTCTATCGCCGATCGGTGCGCGCGCTCAATCGGAAATCAATCTCCGTGCGTTGCAGGGGCTCCTTCCGTTCAGCGTCTTGCTCAACACGCCTAGCGGCCGGGCGGCCCTGGCGAGCAATTATACGGTCACCGGAGCCATCCAGAGCGGAACGGCCAACCAGCCGGCCCTGCAGCCATTCGCGCAACAGCGGGAACGGGCGCTCAAGGACGCGTTCATTACGTATGGCAATGGGTTCGAGCTCGCCGACGGCCTCGGCACGACGCTCGGCGGCACGTACCAGAAGCTGAGCGGCTACACGAGTGCGGACGACGGCAAGACGTCGAGCTTCACGAGCGTATCGCCGAACGTCGCGACCCTGATCGGTTACACGTTTACGCTGAGCGCGCTCGATTCGGCATCGGCGAAGAATTTCTTCGGAAACGAGACGGTCGTTTCGAGTACGGGTATGACGGCGGTCTCGAAGGACGCCGCAAACCTTCTCGCGACGGCCGGTGGGACGACCGACGTATACGGGAAGGCGTACGACCATCCGGCAGGCGCGAAAGGTGCCGATCCCTACGGAGATTCGCGTCCGTTTCAGACGGAATCGAATTTCGTCGAGTACTCCGGTGCCGACTATTTCGGAGTTTTCATCAGCAACGAAAATTACCTGAGCGGTCCCGTACAGTCGCTCGTCGAGAGCCCCTCGTTTCCGAGCGGCCACACCACTTATGGATATACGGAATCGTTGCTGCTTGCCATCTTGGTTCCGCAGCGCTTCCCGCAGATGATCGCGCGCGGTGCGGAATACGGCAACAGCCGCATCATCCTCGGAGCCCATTACGCGATGGACGTCATCGCCGGGCGGACGCTGGCCTATTACGACGTCGCGCACGTGCTCGCCGGAAGTCCCGGCTACGCCGGCCAGATCGGCACGTTCGCGATCGGCAACTATCAAGCCGCCTTGGGATCCGCAAGGGCCGACCTGACGAAAGCGCTCGAGTCGGGGTGCGGGAACACGATCGCCGTCTGCGCCGGCATCGATTCGAGCCGGTTCAGCGATGCCGCCGCGAACGAGGCCTTCTACGAATCCACCCAGACGTACGGCCTGCCGGTCGTCTATCAAGACACCTCGCGAAACGTCGAAAACGTGGCCGCCATCGCGCCGGAAGCGGGCTACATTCTCGTGGCGGCATTCCCGTACCTGACGCTCGCGCAGGCCGACCTGATCCTGACCGCCACGGAAGGGCCTGGGGGCGGCTTCCTGGATAACGGCTCGGCCTTCGGCATCTACTCGCGGCTGGATCTGTACAAGGCCGGCAAGACCGCGGAATCGCTTGCGCCGGGTGTTAGCGTTCCCGCTACGGCTCCCAGCGCGGGTCGGGGCAAACCGTGATCGTGTGATAGCAGGCGCCGATGTCGATGGACTGCGGCGGAAGATAGGGTTCCGTCACGCCCGCGCCGATCGCCGGGCTGTCGGCGGCGAGCGCGAAATTGGCACCGACCGGCTGCGTGGTTTCCGTGCCGGGCGACGTCGTGCCGACGTCGCGCCACCGGGGTTCGACGTTACAGCGGTTCGAAGCGCACGGGAACAGGTCGCCGTTGAACGTCGGCGCGCAACCGCCGGCGGGGATTCTCGTGCAGGCGCTGATGTTATGCGAAAAGACGTCCGCCTGTTTCCCCGGAACGAGGCCGCCGACGAAGGCGGAATTGAACTCTAGGCAACTCCCTTGCCGGCCGGTACCGTAGTTCACGGTACACCGTGCCGAGTTCGCCGGGTCGGTCGGGATCGCGTAAGCGATGTTGTTCACGAAAGTGTCGTTGTAACCGTTGAGGTCGCCGATGCAGGGCCGGTACGACCCGTTATCGGCCGGATCGAGTGCGCTGTTGTAGCAGGTGTTGTTGGCGACCGTTACGTTCTCAGAGTTGAAAATGTGGATTCCGCGGCCGCCCGCGTTGTAGGTGACGTTGAAGGCGACCAGGACGGAACCGGGATAGACGACGTTCGTGCTTCCCGCGTTGTTCAACGTATCGAGAATGATGTTGTTTCCGTCGGTATCGTAGGGGTTCTTGGGCGTGCCGCAGGAAGTCGTCGCGTTGTTGAAGGTCACGTTCCAGGCGATCGCGTTGTTGAACGTGCCGATGTCGCCGAGAATCGCGTTGCGCGCGTCGTCCGGCGTGCGGCGGTAGCCCGGAAACGCCTTCAGCACCACGAACGAGACGCCCGAGCCTTGCGCCGAACAGCCGGCGCCGGCGTTGCGGTAGATCGCATCGTGCACGACGTAGAAGTACTCGCCGTCGTTCATCTGCACGCCGGACTGGCCGTAGCCCGAGATCGTGGAGTTGAGGATCCAAACGTGGTGTACCGAGCGCGGCGCGTTCCGGCCGTTCTCGTTGCCGCTCCAGAGTTGGATGCCCTGACCGTAGAGCGTCTCTTGCGACGCGCGCATCGTGAAGCCGTCGATGATAACGTAGCTGCCGGTCATCGGCTGCTTCGAGGTGTCCCACACGAACGAACCGTTCCGGCCGCCGGCGGCCACGTCGGTGACGGTGCACGCGTCCATCCGCGCGCAGCGGTACGTGACGTAGCCGGTGCTCGCAGCGAGCTTGCCGCCGCTCGCGATGACGACGCCTTTGGCGTACGTGCCGGGCGCGACGATGACGCAGTCTCCGGCGGTGCGGTGGGTGTCGTTGGCGTGTTGCAGGGTCAACCACGGGGACGTGGGGCTCGCGCCGCTATTCGCGTCGCGGCCGTTGGTCGCGACGTAGTACTTGCGTACGCAGGTGTAGTACGGTTGGTTGAAGAGCGTCTGGCTCGGACCTGGTTCGCCTACGGCGGAGTTCGGCGTGGTGTTTGCGAGGCTCGGTGCGGCCACGCCGGTAAAGGCCGGCGGGTTCGCGGCAGCCGAACCGCCGGGGACGCTCGTGCCGGGTACCCCCGAACATGCAGCGAGCGGTACGGTGAACAGCAGCAGGATCGGTGCGAACCGGACGGCATTCGACACGTCGTTACCCTCAGCAGCGGCGGCGGAGCGATGCGGTCGGTCGCCGGGCGGTTATTTCGCGGCCGCGGAGCGCTGGTGCGCCGGATACCACGACGTGAAGGCGATCGCCCCGACGTACGCCAGAACCATAACGATGAGCCCGAGATTCCGCTGGTAGAACAGAATGAAATCGGAAACGAGCACGAGCACGAACGCCAGCGCCCAGATGACGGTGATAACGTAGTTGGTACGGATGAACTCCGGCCTGTCCCAGAGTTCACGGGCGACCTTCTCCCGGGCATATTGCAGCGTGAAGGGCTGGTGGATGGCGAGCGACACCAGGACGATCGCAAACAGTCCCGCGTCCACGCTCAGCTTGATGCCGAGCGTGGGCCACGCCGGACGGCCCAGCGCAACGTAGAGCCCCGCCAGACCCGCGAAAAGCAGCAACGTGCCGATTTCCAGTACCTTGGGTACCCTCCCCGGTGTCATCCAGGTACGCGCTACCAGGATCGCCGCAACAGCCGCTGCCGAGAGGAGTCCGGTTATCGATCCGAAGCGTGCCTCGACGATGGCGTAGACGATGAAAGGCGTAAAGGCGAGTAGAGTATCCATCATTCCCGTTGGGCGAGAAGAAGGCTTACCTCGCGCTCGAGGGTCGCCCCTGCCCGGGTTTTGCCCGTGCCAAACGAGTGAGTTGAAGCACTTGCGGTGGTTCGCTTCCGTAGGAGCGATCCGGGAGGCCGGAACGTTAGCTTGTCACATGAAGGGGATCTTGGTGGCGGTTGGTCGGAGCGTCGCGCGCCGCATGATCTCGGCGGGTGCGCGGTCGGCGCGAAGCAGGCGGACCATTTCGTTCATCGGTCCCGTAACGTGATGGAAGAACATCTTATAGCCGCCGCAGAGGTAGTTCAAGCCGGGCTCACCGGCCGGCGTACTGATGAAGCGATCCTTTGGGCAGCCGCCGTGACACGCGAAGCGAACGTCGCATTGCGTGCAGTACCTCGGCAACGAACTCAGCTTGTGCTCGCCGAACCAGCGCTGGCGTGGCGAGTTGGCCAAGTCGGCCAGCGGCGTCTCTTGAATGTTTCCAAGCTTGTACTTCGGCTCGACGAAGTGGTCGCAGGAATAGACGTCGCCGTTATGCTCGAGCACGAGTGCGGTTCCGCACGTCGGCTTGTAGATGCACAGGCTGGTGCCCTCGCCGTACCAGTTTTCAAGTGTCACGTCGATCAGCTGGACGAAGACGGAGCCCACGTCCCGGCGAACCCATTCGTCGAAAAGCTCGATGTAGAATCGACCGAACTGCTCCGCGGTTACGGACCTGCTCGTGACCTCCGTGCCCTCTTGTTTGTAGAGCGACCTGTCTCGCCAAGACTTCCACTCCTGAGCGTCGCCGCTGTAGCGTTCGATGATCGGGATGAACTGCAGCCACTTCGCCGCACAGTCATCGCGCAAGAAGCGATACACCTCGACGGCTCGATCGGCGTTGGCGTGGTGCAGCGCCGTGAGGACGTTATACTCGACTCGGTGTTTCTGCAGCAAGCGGAGCCCGCGCATCACCTTGTTGAAAGTCGGCTGGCCGCCCTTGTCGACTCGATAGGCATCGTGCATCTCGCGAGGGCCGTCGATGCTGATACCTATGAGTACGTTATTCTTTTTGAAGAACTCTGCCCAGCAGTCGTCGATCAGCGTGCCGTTGGTCTGGAACGTGTAGCTGACGTCGTGAAACGGTTTGCGATACTTATTCACCAACTCGATGGAGCGCTCGAAGAAAGGCAGACCCATCAGGGACGGCTCGCCCCCCTGCCAGGCGACGATGACCTGGGGGATCTTGTGCGCATCGAGAAGCTGCCGGATATAGGCCTCCAGCAGCTCGTCGGCCATACGCGAGCGGCTGCCCGGGTAGAGCATCTCCTTCGATAGGAAGAAGCAATACGCGCAATCGAGATTGCACGTCGCTCCGCTGGGCTTCGCAAGCAAGTGAAACCCGGGAATGCGCTCACCTCGCAGCCGGACGTGCAGCCCTGGAACTTCGTTCGCCATGCTGTGTCCCTTCGCCCTCGGAGTTTGGGCGACTCTAGAGTGTTATCTCGAAGACCGGTAACGTAAGCGTTAGGTGAGGCAAGCACATCGTAGGTCTTCGGAACGTATTTCGAGACAGGTGGGCATCTCTCTATATCCAAGTGCATTAGGAACAGCAGTTCTTCCTTCAGGGAAGCCGCTTCCGCTGCGGCGCACGCTGAAACCCCGCCCGAGGAGTTCAAGATGAAACGTACCGAGTTCGTCGCTTTCGTTGCGACCCTTTCCGTCGCCGGCACGCTGCCCGCGTGGGAAGTCTCGCGCGCAAGCGCCGCAGCGGCGGACGATGCCGGCGAATCCGTTACGATCCCGGGTGCGAGTATCCCCGGTTGGGGCGAAGTGGACTCGGTCCCGGGCCGGTTCACGCTGCCGCACGCCGCGCCGGCGAAGGTGCCGGCCGTGCTGATCCTGCACGGCGCCTTCGGCGAAGACGCCCGTGGCTCTGCGATCGCCGGCGAATTGCAGAAAGCCGGCATTGCGACACTCCAGATAACGATGTTCGAGCAAGGGCAACGTCCCCGAGAAGGCCGCAAAGCGACGATGCCGCACGCAGCCGCCGCGCTGAGATGGTTGGGGGCGCAGCCCCGCGTCGATGCCGCGCGGCTGGGTGTGATGGGCTTTTCCTGGGGCGGAGGGATGTCGGTGCTGCTGGCGAGCGGATTGGTACAGGATCGCCTCGGGAAGGATGTCCCGAAGCCCGTGGCCTTTGCCGCGTTCTACCCGACGTGCACCGATCTGGTAGCCCAGCAGAAGAACCCGCTGCATGCGTTCTACCAGGCGAACGCGCAAATGAGTGGGGCGCCCGTCCTCATATACGTCGGCACCCGAGACGATTATGAAGTCGGCGAACGGCCGTGTGACGCGCTCGTCGCGATGTGGCCGGAACCGGCACGAGACAACGCCACGATTCGCTATATCGAGGGCGGGACGCACGACTTCGACGCGCTCGAGTCGAGGACGTTCCACGACAGCGCCTCGCACGGCGGTCGCGGCGGTTCGGTCAGCATCGTACCTAATCCCGAGGCTGCAGCCGCAGCTCGCCAGGGCGTCGTTCAGTTTTTCGTCACGAACTTACGTCCCTGAACCGAGCCCTCGGATCAGTACGTCGACACCCAAGGATGCTTGCAGGTGTCGAAACCCTTCACGATCTTGCTCTTGGCGTCGTCGTACACGATCTTCAGGTCTTGCACGCAGGTACCGTTAAATTCCCAACTGATGGATACGCCGTTGCCAAGCGTCGTCGGGTCGATCCGATTCGAACCCCAGCCGTTCGCCTTCGTGGCTTTGATGTAAATCGCGTCGATGGTATGGTTGCCGTGGTTGCTGAACGTGACCTGGTGGTGAGGTCCCCCAGCGCGCGCTTGCGCGCCGAACGCGATCGCTATCGATACGACCACGATCGCGCGCGGCACCCGTAAGCGGTGCGTAGGGGCCCGGGTGAGGTTCCGGTTCCCGGCGCTAGCGTCGTTCATATCGGAACCGCTTAGGCGCAGGAGGGCGCTCGCTCCTCCGGCGCAGCGCGCGGCGGGATGTCGAAGCGGACGGTGCCGCGGTCGATCACCCGGTGCGTGGGGTCGGCCAGTTCGATCAGCACGCGGTGCGGCCCCGGCGCGAGCCCTTGGATGATCAGCGCCTCGCCGCTGGCGTCGACCCAGTGCCAGGGCGCGTCGTCGACCGTCACGTGCACGTGGCCCACGCGCGGCACGACGTCGAGCGCTGTATGCCCGTACACCGGCAGGATGCGGAGATTATCCGCGCGGTACGGTATAACGGCGAGCCCACGCGCGAGTTCGTCGGGTAGCGGAGGCGCGACGAACAGGCGCGGCGCCTCTTGCGACGCGGGGGCTGCGATGCTCGGAAGATCGAACGCGGGGCGCGCGGGCGCGACCGCCGATTCCTCTGTGTCCATGCCGGCTCCTCATCAGGAAGGATAGGTGCTATATCGATGTGTACGGCCGGCTCAATCGTAGAAACACGAGAGCGTCCGCGCAAGTGTTCGCCCTCGATGCGTGTGCGCTAGGCCGAAGGCGACGGTAAAGCCGGGGACCGGGGCGATTTGCCGTTGCTCGCGAAACGGCTGGCGTGAGCGCGAATTCCGGGCAGGCGTCCGCTGCGCGAAGCCGGGAGCTTCCAAGCGGAACGGTGACGTTTGCCTTCACCGACATCGAAGGCAGCACCGAACGCTGGGAGCGCGATCGTGACGCGATGGCGGAGGCGCTGCGCCGGCACGACGCGCTGATGCGGGCCGCAATCGCGGAGCACGGCGGGTCCGTGTTCAAGACGATCGGCGACGCGTTCTGCGCCGCGTTCCGGCGCCCGGAGGACGCCGTCGCGGCGATGCTGGCCGCGCAGCGCGCCCTGGGCGCCGCCGATTTCGCGGCCGTCGGCGGAATCCGCGTTCGCGCCGCCGTCCACACGGGGACCGCGGACGAGCGTGACGGCGACTACTTCGGTCCCGTTCTGAACCGGATCGCGCGGCTGCTGGCAATCGGGCACGGCGGCCAAGTGCTCTTATCGAAGGCCGCGAGCGAGCTCGTGCGCGCGACGCTCCCGCCGCAAACGGCGCTGCGCGACCTCGGCGAGCACCGCTTGAAAGGCTTGACGCGCGCGGAGCACGTGTACCAGCTGCTTGCGCCCGGCCTGCAGGCCGATTTTCCCGCAATCCGCGCGCTCGACGCGAACGCGAATAATCTGCCCGTTCCCGTGAACTCGTTTATCGGGCGCGAGGCGGAGATCGCCGAGATTTCCGCGTTGCTCCGCGCGCACCGGATGCTAAGCGTCGTCGGTTCCGGCGGAGTCGGAAAGACGCGAATTTGTCTCGAGGTCGCGACGCGTTCGCTTGGCGGGTTCGCCGAGGGCGTCTGGTTCGTTGAACTGGCACCGCTCGCCAGCGGCGATTACATCGCCTCGACCGTCGCGCAAGCCGCCGGCCTTACCCTCCCCCCGGCAGGCGAACCCGTCGCGAACCTCGCGCGCGCGCTCGCGGCGCAGCACGTGCTGCTCGTGTTCGACAATTGCGAACACCTCGTCGAAGCTGCGGCGCAAGCGGCCGCCGCAATCCTGCGCGCGTGTCCGAACGTGAAGATCCTGGCGTCGAGCCGGCAACAACTGGGCGTTGCCGGCGAGGAGATCTACCGGCTGCCTTCGCTGTCCGTTCCACGCCAGGACGGCGCCGATTCCCTGACTGCGAGCGAAGCCGCCGAATGCGCCGCGATCGCGCTCTTCGCCGACCGCGCGCGGGCCGTCGACAAGCGGTTTACGATGACCGATGAGAACGCGCCGGTCGTCGCCGACATCTGCCGGCGGCTGGACGGTATTCCGCTTGCGATCGAGCTGGCCGCGGCGCGCGCCGGAATGCTGAACCCGCGCCAGTTGCGAGACCGCCTCGACGAACGCTTCCGCGTGCTGACGCGCGGCAGCCGGGATGCCTTGCCGCGGCAGCAAACGCTGCGCGCCCTGATCGATTGGAGCCACGAGCTGCTCGACGAACGGGAGCGCGCGCTGTTCCGGCGCCTGGCGACGTTCGCCAACGGCTGCACGCTGGAGGGAGCGGTCGCGGTCGGCGCCGGCGCGCCGCTCGACGAGTTCGACGTCTTCGACGTGCTGGCGTCTTTGGTCGATAAATCGCTCGTGCTCTCGGAAGCTGCGGACGACACGCTGCGCTATAGTCTGCTCGAATCGACGCGTGCGTACGTGGGCGAGAAGCTCGCAGCGGCCGGCGAGCGAGAAGCGTGTGCGAGCCGTCACCTCCGCTTTCTGACCGATTTTTTCTTCGAGGCGAAGAAATCCGGCCGTTCGTTGTCCGACCCGCTGTTAGCCGAACTCGAGGACGTGCGCGCGGCGCTGGATTGGGCTCTGCTCGGGCCGGACCTGCTGCCGGGCGCCGAACTGCTCGCGGCAATCGGGGCGACGTGGGGCATCATCGGGCTCCACCGGGAGGGATTGGAACGCCCCGCAGCGTTCATTCGCGCGATTCCCGCGACCGAGTCGCGACTGCTCGCGCGCTTCTGGATCGTCGTAGCGACCTTGTCGTGGAATTTGGGCCGCCCCGGAGATGCGTTCGAAGCCGCCAAGGAAGCCCTCGAGCACGCCCGCGCGAGCGACGATAGCGTCACGCTCGCGGAAGCGCTCGGCAGCTATTCGTGGAGCGCGGCGCGGCTGCGGCGGCTCGACGATGCGATGTCGGCGATGCGTGAGGCCGAAGCGATTGCGGACGTGCCTTCGTCGACGCGACTGCGACTGCTCGAGGCACGGGCGCTCGTGAGCGGGCAAACCGGCGATCTCGCCTCGGGAGCGCAGGCGTTGGAGCGGCTGCGCGAGGAACACCGCGCGCTCGGGAACGCCGAGTCGGAATTGGTGATGGCGCTCAACCTCGCTGAGCTGGAACACGAGCGTGGTCTCACGCAGCGGGCGATCGGCATTCTGCGCGAACTGCTACCGCGCTTTCGCGCCAGCCGCGACCGGACGGGGCTGGCCCAAGTCCTGGGGAACCTGGCCGGTTACCTCGCGGCGGTCGACGATCTCCCGGCGGCGCGTGCGAGCGCGCGTGAGGCGATCGACGGGCTCGCGGCGCGAGAGCCCGAAGCCGCGTTCGTCGCGGTCGCGATCGAACATCTAGCGCTGGCGTTCGCCTCGGACGGCGATCTCGAACGAGCGGCCGTCCTCGCGGGCTATTCGGAGAAGGCCCTACAGCGCCACGGCTACGCGCGCGAGTTTACCGAACGGACGAGCCACGAACGGCTCGCCGCATTGCTGGGCGAGCGTCTCGTTGCCGGGGAGCGCGAATCGCTGCTGACCCGAGGGGCGGCACTCGCTCCGCGCGCCGCGATCGAACTCGCGCTAGAAAATCGCTAACTGTCGCCAAGACGACAACTCCGCGCGTCCCCTAAGCTTTCTTAGTACGCACCATGAGCGCGTGGAGATGCCGCTTGTTTGTTTGGGATCGCCGCCCGGCCGTGCTAGGATGGCCACAAAAACCGGCTGATAGCTCCGATGAAAGAGCACCTGATTGCCGGCGGCGCGGGGTCGCCGGCGGGCGAGGAAACAAGTGAGCCGTGACAATGAAGACTCGTTGCGCGTGGCGACGCGCGTTGCCGTGCGGAGAACCTTCAAGACGCCGCGACTCGAGTTCGCGTCTCCGCGATGAAGCGCTCGCCGGCGGTCGACTCATGGGTCCGCCGCGTCCTCGGCGTGGCGCTGGCCGCGGGACTCGTAGTCGTCGCACAAGTCGTTGGCACGAATTCGCACCTTTACCGTTCCATCGCCGACCCGGCGAAGGAAGGAGAACGTTCGATCGGCACGTTGTATCCAACGAAAACGGGCGTTAGGATCGCGAGCGCGGCCGAGTCTCGGCCGGCCCTTACCGACGAGGGGCCACTGCCGGATTTGGGCGGCGCGCCGGGAGCGCGACCGATGCAAACCTCGAGCGACAAAGAGCGCTTCATGCCGGAGAACATCGTTTGGCTCAACTCCGCGCCTTTGAGCAAGGAGGCGCTGCGCGGAAAGGTCGTGCTGGTCGATTTCTGGACCTACTCCTGCATCAACAGTTTGCGAAATTTGCCTTACGTGAAGAAGTGGGCGGCGAAATACAAGGATGCCGGCCTGGTCGTGATCGGCGTGCATACGCCCGAGTTCTCGTTCGAAAGGGAACGTGACAACGTGGAGATGGCCGTAAGCGAGCTGAACGTGTCCTACCCGGTAGCCATGGACAGCGACTACCGGATTTGGCAGGCGTTCAACAACGAATACTGGCCGGCGGATTACTTCATCGACGGGCGGGGGCGAATTCGCCATCACCATTTCGGCGAGGGCGACTACGGCGAGTCCGAGCGCGTCGTTCGGGAGCTTCTAAGGGAAAACGGAGCGACCGGTCCGGGTGGGATCACGGTCAGCCTATCCGCCGCCGGAATCGAAGCACCGCCGAGCCTTGCGAACGAACGATCTTCCGAAACGTATCTCGGATACCGTCGCGCCGAGAACTTCGCGTCGCCCGAACGATTGTCGCAGGACTCGCAAGCCCAGTACAGCCTGCCTGCGAGCCCGTCCTTGAACGAATGGGGGTTGGGTGGATCGTGGAACGTCGGTCCCGAGAGCGCCGTCCTGCAGACGGCGCCGGGCAAGATCGCGTTTCGGTTTCACAGCCGGGACCTGCACTTGGTGTTAGGTCCGGCGAAGAACGGCAACCCCGTCCGCTTCAAGGTAACGTTGGACGGAGCCGCGCCCGGTGACGATCGCGGAGTCGACACCGCCACCGACGGCACGGGCGAGGTTCGGTGGGCTCGTCTCTATCAGCTCGTTCGGCAAAAGGGCACGATAGAAGACCGGACGTTCGAGATCGACTTTCTCGATCCCGGCGTTCGAGCATATGTGTTCACGTTCGGTTAAGCACGTTAACATCAATCGCCCTCTCGTTTGCATCGCTTCAGCGGCGACGCCCGCAGCGAACCAGCTAGCTCCTCCCGATGTTCCAGAAAGGTCAAGCTATGACTCAAACCGCACAACGAACCGGCACCGATACGACCGCTATTCGCCCGTTCCCTCACGTGAACGTTCCGGAGGCGGAACTTCTCGAGCTGCGGCGGCGCATCAATGCGACGAGGTGGCCGACGCGTGAATTGGTCCAGGACGACACGCAAGGCGTGCAGTTGGCTACGACCCAGGCGCTGGCAAGCTATTGGGCGACCGGTTACGATTGGCGCAAATGCGAGGCGAAGCTCAATGCGACGCCGCAATTCGTGACCGAGATCGACGGTCAGGACATTCACTTCATTCACGTTCGTTCGAAACACGAAGGTGCGCTGCCCCTGATCGTCACGCACGGGTGGCCGGGCTCGATCGTCGAGCAGATGAAGATCATCGATCCGCTGACCGATCCGACGGCGCACGGCGCGAGCGCGTCGGATGCGTTCCATCTCGTCATTCCGTCGATTCCAGGCTACGGCTTCTCGCCCGAACCGGCCACCCTCGGCTGGGACCCGGCGCGTATCGCAAGCGCTTGGATCGTGCTGATGGAGCGCCTTGGGTACGAGCAATTCGCAGCGCAAGGCGGGGATTGGGGTGCGGTCATCACTCAATTGATTGCTCTGCAAGCGCCGGCGCAAGTGGTGGGCATTCACTCTAACATGGCCGGTACCGTTCCAGCCGCCATCTTAGCGCCGGCCACGTCCGGCGGCTCGCCGCCGGCCGGCCTCGCCGGCGAAGAGCTCCACGCGTTCGAGCAGCTGCGCGACTTCTACACGAAGCATCTGGGCTACGCGATCGAGATGGGGAATCGCCCGCAGACGCTCTACGGACTGACCGATTCGCCGGTCGCCCTGGCGGCCTGGATTCTCGACCACGACAAGGACAGTTACGAGATGATCGCACCGGCGTTCGACGGGCACCCCGGCGGCCTTACGCGCGACGAGGTCCTCGATAACATCACGCTCTACTGGCTGACGAAGACCGGCGTTTCTTCGGGCCGCCTCTATTGGGAAAACAAGCTCGGTTTCTTCGACGTCAAGAACGTGACCGTCCCGGTCGGCGTGAGTGCGTTTGCGCACGAGATCTATACGGCGCCGCGGAGCTGGGCGGAGCAGGCGTATCCGAAACTCGTGTACTACAAGAAGCACGACGTCGGCACCCACTTCGCCGCTTGGGAACAGCCGCAGCTCTTTTGTGAAGACGTTCGCGCAACCTTCAGAACCCTTCGATGAGCGTTGCGTGACGCGGATCGCCATCTCGAGGAATACACCTGCGGTGCCGAGAGCAGAACGGGAGAGAACGGCATGCTCATTCAATCGGTCCATTTTACCTTCGCTCCCGAAGACGCGAGCGAGGCCGAAGCGATCCTGCGAGAGCTGCGCGATGCATCGCGGAAGGAAGAAGGTGTGGTCGGCTTCGAGGTCGCTCGAAGTCAGGAGAAGCCGAACGTGTTCGCGCTGTGGGAACAGTATCGGGACAAGGTGGCTTTCGAAAGTCACATGGCGACGGAGCACTTTAAGCGGCTCGTGTTGAACGGCGTGCGGCCGCTGGCCCAGCAACGAAACGGCGAGATTCTCTCGTCGATCTGAGGTTGAAGCGCATGATCCGAGTCGACACCGACATAGTCCGAGACGACGCGGACGGGCGGCTGATGCGCCTGGGGCTCGAGCTTCCGCCGCCGGCGACGCCGTTCGGCGCGTACGTGGAGGCCGTACAGACCGGCAATCTGCTATTCCTGAGCGGCACGTTGCTGGCAGTCGGCCACGAACCGAAATATCGCGGTCGCCTCGGAGCGGAACTCGACGTCGAGCAGGGCCGAGCGGCGACGCGTCTGGCGGCGCTGAACGCCTTAGCGATCGCGAAGGAGCATCTCGGATCGCTCGGACGCATCGCGCGCGTCGTGCGGCTCGGCGTCGTGCTCGCTGCTACCGCTGCGTTTGTCGACCAGCCGAAGGTTGCCGATGCGGCGTCCGAGCTGTTCCGCGACGTCTTCGGCGCCGACAAGATCCCGGTTCGGTTCGTGTACGGCGTTGCGAGCCTGCCCCTCGGGATGCCCGTCGAACTGGAGGTCATTTTCGAGGTGGCGTGAGCCGTCTATTGCGGGACCGCCGCGGGTCTGCGACCACGACCAGCCGGCGAACGCCTGCGCCTCCGGGGTCGCTCGTCGTACCGTTTACGGCAGGGTGCGTTCCTCGCTTACCGGCGAGGGCCGGTTCGCGTGTAAGGCGAGGAGCTCGCGTTCGCGTTGCGCGGTCAGGCCGGCGCGCCACGTGTGGTCCGGCGGCCGCGTGGCCAGCCAGGTCAGCGTATCGCGGGCGGTTTCGAGCGGTGCGCGTACCGTGAGCCCGGTCGCGAGCGCCCGGGTCGCGTCGACGTTGAAGAAGCCCGGGAGTCCGAGCGAGGGCGGAATCCAGAGCGGGAGTTCCATCCACGGCCCGACCCCGTTCGCTTCGAGAAAGGCGTTTTCGACCCAGGTCAAGCGCGCGTCGCTCGCGGCGGCCGTGCGGCACGCTTCGAGCACGTCGCCGAGCGAAAACGCGCCGCGTGGAGAGATCGCGTTGAACGCGCCGTAGGCGCCGGTTTCCAGTAACCCAACGATCCACTCCGCCATGTCTCGCGCGTCGATATATTGCACGGGATCGTCGGGAGAATTCGGCGCCAGCACCTCGCCGCCGCGCGCCATGCGAGCGGGCCAGTACGAGTAGCGATCGGTCGGATCGTACGGTCCGACGATCAGCCCCGGGCGCACGACGATCGTGCGCTCCTCGCCGAAGGCGTCCTGGGCCGCGCGTTCGCAGAGCGCTTTGAGCGGTCCGTAATACTCGGCGTCGAACGTGGTTGCCGGCACGCCGGGCGGGAGCTGCGCCGGCGGCGACATCTCGGTGAAGCGCTCGCACGACGGCTCGTAGGCGCTGACCGAACTGATGAAGAGATAGCGGCCGGCGCGCTCGGAAAACTGCGCGGCCGACGCGCGCACGACGTGGGGCAGATAACCGCTGGGATCGACGACCGCATCGAAGCTGCGGCTGCCGATGCGCGAGAGATCCGTTTCGCGATCGCCGCCGATGCGTTCGACGCCGGGAAAGAGCTCGGGTCCGCTGCGGCCCCGATTGAACAGCACGGCTTCGTGTCCGCGCCGCAGTAGCGCCTCGACGATATGGCGGCCCGCGAAGATCGTTCCGCCTAAGACCAGAACTCGCATACCGATAGCATTCGAGCCGTGCTCGGCTTGAGTCGGAAAGGGCTCCGTCTCAAGATCGTGGTTGGCCTGCAGTTCCATCCAGGGTTCAACGTCTTCCGATGCGCTCTGCGCCCTTTACGTCCACGGGCGCCACATGGCATCGAGGGCGCTTTGGAGCGCTAGATCGTAGTCGTACGTTCTGTTGTGAGCGTCCTCCATGTATTGCCACATAACGAAGCGGTGGCGGTGGGCATCGTCGTCAAGGAACGGCGGTAAGGTGGGAAAACCGTCGGCGGCAAACGGTGGCGTAGCCTCGGCCAGGGACTCGCGGCGTTCGCTTACCTCGAAGTTATCGTGCGAGGCCCAATAATACATCGCTTTGACGTTATCGTCTCGTCTAAATGCCGTCTCGTATGGCGTTGCGAAGTCGGGATCGTTTGCCTTGCCGTAGACTCCCGGATGGTAACCGGCACCTAGGATCGCGTCGCACCAGCCACGGTACCAATCCGCCGTCACGTAGGCGATGTGCTGCTCCACATCCGCATAGATGCAGACCGGGTGCGGTTCTGCCGCGGCCGGTATTCCGAGTACGCGCGCCTTTGCGATTGCCTGGGCCGCGTGCTCGCGCCCGTCCTGGACGGTCGCTGCGGGCTGAAGACCGGTTCCGTTATAGATCGGGACGATCGGAATCCGCAAGCTGCGCATCAGCGCCACCTCCTGCTGGCCGATCGCGAAATTCGTCAAGTAACGTCCCCAGAAGGCCGGCGCGTGCCCCGTTCTCGACGTGAGAAACGAGACGATGTCTTGCTGCGTGCCCGGCGCAACGGCGAGCAGCGAAGCGGCGGAATCTACTCCCCAGACGTAATTTTGCGCGTCGCGACCGTTGACCGCAAAGTGGGGCGCCCCGGCGACCACCCGCGCGGGCGCACTCGCGGGCGGCGGGGGCGGGGCGGTGGCCCGAGCGCCGGCCCCGGACGTCGTCTCTTGGGAGATCGAGACGACGATCGGCACGGCAGCCTTCTGCATCGCTTTGACGAAGGGTACGAAGGTCTTTTCGTTGTCTTCGTTCTGAAGCCGGATGCAACCACACGTCGCATACCAGCCTTGGTGCCATGCGAATGAATCGGGAGCGTTTGACCCGCCGCCGTGGAATCCGATTCCCGAGCGGCCGTGGGCGCCTTCCAGACCGTGTGTATCGGTGAGCGGGGTGAACCAGCAACCGAATGCGCGATCCCAGTCGGGCGGCACGACGTTGTTGACGGTCACCGACCCATCCGAATTGCGCGTCGCACACGGCTGGGGGCCGCCTAACCCGTAATCGCCCGGCGGTGCTAGTCCGTCGGGGCCGTACGGATCCCCATTTTCACTGCCGACGGCGTCCGTGTGCGCCTCGATGTCGTGCTTGAGTTCGACGGTACCGTCGGCGTGCCTGAGGAACAGCTTACAACGTTTCGACGCGCGGTCGACCACGATGTGCGCGAGCTGCGTGACCGCGCCCGCGTGTGGGGCGCTTGGTAAGCCGGGCGCGAGGTGCGCGATCGTCGGGGAAGGGGAGGCGCTCGCTGCCGGCTTCGTGCGCGCTTCGCCGCCGGTCTGGCCGTCGCCGCTGCCGGACTCTTCGTCGTCCTTGGTGCCGCGCCTCGATCCGTCGGTCAGCGGCGCGCCCGCCGGGGCGGGCGCGCCGGGGCGCGACCCGCCGCCGAGGTTGAACGGCTGCCCTGCGATCCGCGTCAACACGTCGGGCACGAACCGCTCGGCAAAGCCCGCAATGAAGGCCCACACCAGGAGCTTTCCGTACGATGCTGCGTCGACAGGATCGCTCTCCCCGATGAAACGGTCGAACGACATGCCGCTGCCGCCGCTCGAACCGGGAGCCGGTTGCGGGACGGACGGCGCGACACCACCTTTCTTCGGTGCGGCCGCAGCCGGGCGCGGCGAAGCCACCGGCGCCGTGGTCGCCGCCGGCTGCGATGTCGTCCCGAACGAAGGGAATAAGCCGCCACTGAGCAGTCCCGCCACGAACAACATATAGATGACGACGCCGAATACGCCGCCGGAGAGCGGCGCGAGCACGACGACGCTAAACCATCCCGATGCGAGCTGCAGTTCCTTCAACAGCGGATCGATGTTCTGCGCGCTCTGTAAGCGCTGTTGGCAGCTCAAGAATCCACCCAGCACGCCGGCGAAGATCACGGCGATCAGGGTCGGAACCGGCATCTTCGCGTTCACGAGCCACAGATACACGGCCGTCCCAAAGAGAATGATGCCAAGGGTCAGGGCGCTCGTCTGCATCGATATCCGGTTGCGCAAGGCCTCCTTGGGCGGCACGAACGTGTATTCGTACTGGATGCGCTCCGCGATCGTCATCAATTCCGCGCGCTGCTCTTCTTTCGTCAACTTCGTGACGTCGGTTGCCACCGAACGAGCGTATTCGGCGTACGCGGACTCGCCGACGACGTCGTGATAGCGCGCGCGCAGACGACTGAGCTCCTGCCCAAGGCGGCCGTCCGGTACGGCGTACAAGTACGCCGTTTCGATCAAGAAGACGTCCGCCCAAGCGATCTGGTACGTGCGATCCTGCGTTTTCGCGATCAGCGCTGAGACGGACGCGGGTCTTTGAGCGCCGCTCTCATCGATAAGGAGATCGTATTGCTCGCGAATCTGATGGAAATAGTCCTTCGCGTACTCCGGGAACTGCGCGTCGCGCTTGAGCATACCCGTTCCCCACATCTCGTCCTCCTCGCGTCACGCTGCCGGACCAGGCCCTTGGCAAGCCGCTCGTATCGTCAAACGGAGTCTTGAACCGTCGCCTTATACGTCACGTAGATGAAGTCGGCAAACGGGTTTGGGTCGCAGATCGCATCACCTTGCGACGCGATCAGCGTCCCGCCGGGATCCACGTCGAAAGTAAAGCCGGCGCGAGCGGCGATCGCCGCGACCGCGCTCGCGATCGAATCGTCTTCACCAATCGGAAAGACGGCAAACGTGGTCGTTCCCAGCGGCAGCTGCAGCGTGTCGGCGTCGGCTGTCGCGATTGCGGCTTGATTTGCGGCTACCGCGATCGGCGCGTTATCGATCCAATACTGCTGCAGCGTTTCCGGCGCGAACGCCGTCGTGGCGCCGTTGAGGAGCGCCTCGATATTCGATACCACCGTTAGGTCGGCACCTGGAATTGGGAATAGCGCCTTAGCGGCAGTGCCGCCCGCGAGCCCGATCACTTGCGTGATGATGTTCAGAAGCGAGCTCTTTGGCTTTTGGCCGCCGACCACAGCCGTTATCGGGCTCCTGAATTGACCTTCTCCCCCGGGGAGCGGCACTTCGACGATAGGATCGCCGGAAGTCGGATCGTCAAAGAAGACGCTGCTTATATCGTCGTTCGGGCGGTCGACGATCGGGTACAGAGCAGCGTAGCTGAGCGGCTTCGTCGAGGTTCCTGCTCGCACTTGAGCGAGTTCGGTTTTCAGGTAGGCACTCGGCTTGCCCTGGCCAAGAAATTGCGTCTTCGAGTTGGAGCCGAATGCTCGTCCCGGCGCACTCAGGTATCGCGGCGTCAGGGTAACGCAGACGCTTGGAGCGGATGAAAACGGACGCCCGGCCGGCGCATTCGAGGACAACGTCTTCTCGTCGCGGTCGAGATAAAACAGAGCTCCGGGATATCCTCCAAACCCTTCGGCGATCTCGATCGGCATGATAAACCTCGCGTTCACACTCATGCGCCGTTACTAGGCGAGCGGGGCAGGTGCCGGGGGACGTGCAATTCGATCGACCGCAGCGTAACCGAATACATGCTAACGAAAAATAGCCGGGCCGGCTGGCCGCGATTGCGCCGGAGATCGCGTCAATTCGACGTTGACGGACCCGGGCTCCTGCTCGGTACTATTAGCGACGGCAGAAGGGTGATCGAGCGATTTGATAATGTTCGTCTCGTCGATCGATGTGGTCCGCGACGACCTCCCGGCGCCGGCAAGGGCCGGCGGCAGATCGCCGGACCGCGCAGCGGCGTTACTTGCAACTCGAAGGAGCAAAGATCGCACGCGACGACGCTCGTCGTCGCATCTCAGCGGTCGTCGATAGGGGAGAACGGCACCGCGCCGGCAGCGCGAACGTTCGGCGCGCGCCACCGCTCGCGCAGCGCGCCTGCGCGCAGGGCTATGTCGGTCAGCCCCGCGCGGCGCGCGGCGATGGCGAGGCCGCGAAATTGGGCGGCGGCGTCGGAAACCCTAGCCGGCGCGAGGCGCGCGCAGAGGTCGAGCGCGCTTTCCAACCGGGCCGCTGCGTCAGGCACTGCGAGTTCGGCGGCCACGCACGCCCGCAACCGCGTGACGGTGCTTTCGTTGTCCGGACCGTACGCAAGGTCGAGGTCGGCCAGCAGCGGCCTCAGCAAGCCGGCACGTTCGCCGTCCGGAAGAGGCCCGTCCACGAGCAGTTCGATCACGCCCACGCGCAAGTCGCCGACTCGATACGCCGACGTCGCACGCAACTCGCGGCCGATCCGTTGCGCCTCGGGATCTCCGCGCGCGAGCTGAATCGCGCCCAGCTGCAGCCGCAGGGCGAACAGGGTAAAGTGCTGCGAGGGCCGGTCCGCGGCCGTCTCCTCCCCGTCGGCTTCGAGTGCGGACAGGGCGCTGCGAACCACGGCGAGCGCCTCGTCGTACCGTTCGACGGCGGTGAGAACCTGTGCGTAGGCGAGCTCCGCCTGAGCCCGCAGCGACCCCGAGTGCCGCCGTCCGTAGCGTAACGACAGGGCCGCCAGCCGCTCCGCTTCGTCGAACGAACCGCGCCGGCAGAAGATGTACGAGAGCGATGCGGCGGCGCGCGATGCGAGGGCCTCGAGCCCCGCTTCCTGTGCGACCCTTAGCGCGCGCTGGGCGTAGTCGAGCGCTCCCGCGGTATCGCCGCACTTCATGGCCGCAAGGGAGCCGGCGAAGGCGGCGCTCGAGAGCGCTGCCGGATCGCGCAACTCGCCGGCCAGCGCGATCGCTTCATCGGCTGCAGAATAGATATCTTCCACGAAGTCGGTCGCGCTTGCGACGTTGGCACGAATCCGCAGGACCTCGAGTAAGCGCGAGCGGTCGTCGCCGCGGCGCACGCGATCCGCGAGCTGCGAGAGCCGCGCCAGCGACCGTTCGTAGTCGCCGACCGACGAATCGACTCGGGCGAGCAGAACGCTTGCCTGGAAATGGAGCTCTTCGAAGGCCGGGCGAGCGTCGCCCGACGCGAGTTCGAGCGCGCGTTCGAGAAACCGCCGCGTGTCGTCGAACCGGCGCCGGGCATAGGTTTGCCCGGCCGCAAGGAGGCAAGCGCGCGCGGCCTCGAGTGCGTCCCCGGCCGCATCGAAATGGAATGCGACCCGTTCGATCGCGCTCGGCTGCGGTCGATCGAGCATGCGGCGCGCAATGCGTTCGTGCAGCGTGCGTTTGCGTGCGCCGGAGGTCCCCGAGGCCGAGAACTCTCGAAAGACATCGTGCGCGAAACCAAGACCCTCGGCGCATCGACTTCGCCGAGCACTCCGTAGCGCAGCAGCGTATCGAAGGCATCGAGGACCGCCTCTTCCTCCCGTCCGAGGACGCGCGCGATATCCTCGGGCGTCAGCGTCGGCTCCAACGCCAGCACGGCGGCGACTTCCCGCGCGCGGCTTCCGGCGTCCTCGAGCCGCTTATCGATCAACGCTCGCACTTCGTGCGGCAACGAGCGCAGAGCATCAGTCGAGCGGGCGGAGCCGATCTCACGCAGTAGAGCTTGCAACGCGAGCGGATAGCCGCCGGCGCGCTCGTACAAAGCCTCGGCGATGCCCGCGTCGAGGGACACCCTGCCGGTCAGTGCCGCGACCGTCGCATCGTGCGGGAGCGGTCCGAGTTCGATCGTTTCGATCACGCGCTGCGCGTCGATCCGCGACGCACCTTCCGGGCGCGTTGCGAGGAACGCCTTCCCGAACTCCGCCAGCAACGCGCGCACGAAGCGAGCGGCGTCGCCGTCGAGGTCGTGCGCGTCGTCGATGACGACCAACTTTCCGCGACAGAATTCGGCGACGCGTCCCGCGAGCGATTCGAGCTCGACGCTTTCGTCCGGCGGCTTGCCGGTGACGGCCTCCACGAGCGCCTCGATCCTCGTGAAGGAAAGCGAGCCGTTCCGGGGCGACAGGTTCACGATTGCGGCGGCCGGGTCGAGCGAGCGGAAGAACGCGCGCAGCAGCTCGCTCTTCCCCATTCCGGCCTGGCCCACCACGACCGCGATGCCCTGCCGATCGGACTCGAGCGCGTTTCGCAGGCGGCTCAGTTCCGCCTCGCGACCGACGAACGCGAGCCGCTTCTCCGAAGCCGGCAGTACGAATCGCGAAGCGAAAGCGCCGGCGATTTCTGCGGAGAGCTCGCCGAGGGCGACGCGCGCCCGCTCGAGCGTCAACCGTGCGGCATGCACGCGGCGTGCGGCGAGGTCGGACTCGATGAGCGTCGACCACGCGAGTTCGCTGTACGGATTGCGATCGAGCAAACGCTGCGCCAACCGCACGTCGCGCGTCAGCTCCAGGGCTCGTTCCAGGGCGGTTTCGTACATCGACTCGAAGCGCTCTCGAAGCACGAGGCTCCAATCGTCGAAGGCGCCCTCGAGAAGCGAACCGGCGTACAGCAACAAAGCCGCCTGCGGGTCCTGGGCCGCCGTGCGTTCGAAGCCGGCGCAATCGATCTCCGTTTCACCGATCCAACGCACCGCCGCCGGATCGGCTTGCAGGAAGCTGTCGGCGTCGAGTCCCCCGTCCCGCAGCGTGCGCCGAATCGAATACAAGGCGCTCTTGAGGCTGTTTCGGCCGCGCTCGCCGTCGACGTCGGGCCAGAGGCGTCCGATCAGGTGTTCCCGCGTGAAATACGTGCCGGGGTGCAGTGCGAGGAACGCGCAGAGCACGCGGGCTTTCATCGTGGGGAGTTCGGCGAGCTCGACCCCATCGCGGATCAGTGAGAAACGCCCGAGGGTCTGCAGGTGGAGGCGCTGCATGGGCGCTGGGACTTAGCGGAGCGCGTCAACCGTGCCTCCGCGATCGTCGGGCGGGCCGGCGAGCAGTTCCAATAGCCTGGCCGGGTCGGCAACCCGCCGCGCTTCGCCGGACCGCGAATTGACGGCCCGGCAGCGGAGCTGACCGTCCGGCAGGCGCATGAATCGCAGCACCCAGATGTCGTTGTCCTCTTCGGCGTCCATCGCACGCGTCAGTGGAGACTCAACCGGCCGATCTTGCTCGATTGGCCCTCCGTGAACCACATTGCGCCGTCGGGGCCGGCCGTGATGCTTTGCAGGTTGTTATTCAGCCGAGGGACAGCGTACTCAGTGACGTTTCCGGCGATGGTCATCCGGCCAATCATCTCGTGCCCGCCGGTCTGGCCGATAGCGGTGAACCAGATGGCACCGTCGGGTCCGGCGGCAAGACTCCACGTCGAAGTCATTCCCGGCGTCGTGTATTGCGAGATACTGCCGGCGGTCGTGGCCCGGCCGATCTTGAAGTCTCCATACTCCGAGAACCAGAGGCCGCCGTCGGGGCCTGCAGCGATCCCGCGCGCCCCGTAATACGGTATCGGGTTCGAAAACTCGGTAACGACGCCGCTACCGGTCATGCGGTCGAGCTTGTTGGCTCCGGCGTATCCTGCCGGAAACCACAGGTCTCCATCCGCGCCGCTTGCGATGCCGAACAGGACCGTCTGCGCGGATTTCAGCGGGAACTCGGTGATGACCCCGGCCGTCGTGATGCGGCCCACTCTGTTCCCGATCGTTTCGAGGAACCACAGATTACCGTCCGGGCCGACGGTGATTCCGGCGGTTTCGCTCGGGAAGGTCGGGATCGTGAATTCGCCGTTTAGGACTCCGGCGGTCGTCATCCGGCCGATCTTGTTGCGGACGGTTTCGACGAACCACAGGTTACCGTCGGGACCGGCGGTGATGGCGTCGGGAAGGCTCGAAGGAAAGACGGGATACTCCGTAACCTTCCCGGCGGTCGTGATGCGCCCGATTTTGTCGCATAAGTATTCGGTGAACCACAAAGCGCCGTCGGAGCCGGCGGCGATGCCCTTGGGAAAACATCCCGGCTTCACTGCGAATTCGGTCAGCTTCGGCGTAACCGCAAAGGTGATGGAGGTCGTTTGGAGCATCCCAGCGGAGTCGATCGCGTAGAGCTGCGTCCACGGCCCGCCTCTGCCGGAACCCGCCGCGAGGTCCGCGAACGCGTTCGGCTCCGGCGTTACGGTTGCGGATGCGTAGTCGAAGTACGAGAGCCGTTCGCCGCTTGCCGCGGCCGGAAAGGCGAGGGTGAAAAATCCGCCGGAAGCGGGCGCGATATCGGTTGCAGCGCCGGGAAAGCGAACGTAGGCGGCACCGGTGGCCGTATAGTAGTAGATCGTGCCGTTTGCCTTCAGCACGAAATACCCGTTCGGCTGCACCGTGCCCACGCCCGCGACCGCGTATGCATTCTTGGCTAACGATCCGGCGAGTAATACGCCGGTCGTACTCTGCCGCACCCAGCCCGACGTGCCGTACCTCTTCCAGACCGCCCGGTTTCCGGCCGTGTCGGCGACGGCGCCGAGTGCGTAGACGGAACCGTCGGCTCCGGCCGCCACACGGTCGAGCCCGGCGCCTCCGAGCGGCGTCCACACCGAGCCGTTGTAGGCGTAAATCCCTCGGGTCGGCGAGTTCGCTGCGCTCGCTGCGTACAGCGTTCCGGTGGGGCCGACCGCGATGCTGCTCGCGCCGGGTCCCGCGACGCTGTTCCATCGCCCGTTCACGTAGTGCAGCGTATATTTGTTCGCGCCCGCCGGCGAGGTCGAAAGAGCCCACAGCGTGCCGTCGGGCGCGACGGCCGCCTTCGAAACGACGCCGGGCAGGCGAGACCACGTCAGCGGCCCGATCGCCGCCCGCGGAAGAGCGTAGGGGACAAACGCGGCCGCGGGCGCGCCCGGCAGGAAAGCCGGCGCGGCCGCGGCGGCGGCGAACGCGAGCGCGATGGCGCGGCGCAATACGTGAGCGAACCTCATGTCATCCTCCTGAAGATCGCGGTAGGCGGGCAGGCATCGACAATAGCGTGTCAGCGTAAAATGCCCGTGAAAAGTCACTTCGATCGGGCCGGACCACGCGCGTAATGGCCGGAAGTTAAGCTCGACAGGCGGCCGAGCGGTTTCTGGTCCGCGCGCACTATCCGCCCGCTTGCCGTCTTGGCTGCCGACGATCCCCAGGACGCTTTCGGGACGCCCGCTCGATAAGATCGACGGTATGGGCGAGAACGCCGACGACACAAAGCCCAGCGCAATTTCCGCGCCGGTCGAAGCGCTGCAAAAAGCCGCTTTGACCCTCGCCGGCGTGCTCGCGGCGATCACTCAGCTGTGGCTGGCCGTTCAACAACAATGGCAGATCGCTGCCGTCACGCTGATCTTGCTGCTGGTCGTGGTCTCGCTGTACTTTCTGTTCTTCCGCCGCTGGGCCGGGGCGAACGAGCAGATGCGCCACATCGTCCGGTGGAGCGCGATCGCGGCGTTGATCGGCATCCCGATCGCCGCGATGCTGGGCCTGATCGCGTACTCATACCTGCCCCGGATAAACGGGACCGGGAACACGGTCGCCGTTTCGACGTTCGCCGGCCCCCCGCTGCCGCACCCGTACGAGAAATGCCGCCCCAGCGAGGTTCTCGTCCGCACCCTAGCCGACGTGCGAGACGTCTTCGGCCATATCAACGTGTTCGAGGTGCCGTACAGCATCGACCCGGACGGCCGGTTCGCGGCATTGTGGGCGCGAGGCCACGGCCTGCTCGACGGAGCCGACGCGATCGTCTACGGGAATTTCACTCTCGCCAAAAGCAACCCCGCGCTAAGCGAAGCCGACCTGATCGTGCTCGATCCGCGGATCGACGCGGTACCGCGCGTCTCGACCGCCGACAAGGCGCCGCCCCTGTATGCATGGACGTTGCAGCGGCGCACCGAGGCGATTGCAGACCTGTGCGGCGGCGCCGCACCCGGAAACGACGCCGCCCCGTTTCCGGACGACGCCCGCAGGCTGGCGCTGGCGCTCGTCGGCGCGGACCTCTTCGCTTCTCAGAACTTCGCCCGCGCGAGTGATGCGCTGCAGCAAGCCAGAGATACGCGGGGCACCGCTAACGCGTGCGACGACCGCGCTACGCGCTCGTCGTGCGGGGGAGTCCTCGCGTTCTATCTCGGGGGACTGGACTTGCGTTTCGGCAATTTCTCGGCCGCCGAACACGAGCTGCTGTACGCGGCGAGAAAGCTCGAGACCAGCACTCCCTACGTGTTACTCGGAGAAATGTACGTGGAGCTCGGGAGGGCCCCCGAGGCCTTTTCCAGCTTCGACGAAGCCGTGCAAACCGACCCTTCCTCGATGGCAGCCGTCGCGACGCGATCGCTTTACGAGCGCGACTACCTGCGGCCGCGCCAGGCTGCAATCGATCTCAACCAAGCGCTCAGCATGACGCCGCAAAACTTCTACGACCTCTCGGCGCTGAGCCGCGCGCTGTACCAGCGCGGTGGGCGGGGCGACTCGGCATGCGGGATCGCCTTACTCGGACGCGCGATGAACCGCAGCGATTTCGACCGGAAAAACATGCTCGACACCTACGTGCGCTACGGAATCTGGCTCGCGCACGCCGGTCGCGGCGACGAAGCGATCCCCGTGTTTTCAAACGCGCTGGCCATCGATCCGTACCATCTGAAGGCGAACTATTATTTGGGCATCGCGCTGGAAGGGATGGGGCCGGCCTCCCTGCCCGAGGCGGCGACGTATCTCCGCAGAGTCGTTTACGCGCCGGGTTTCACGGACGAGGACTATCTCGACAAGGCGAACGCGGCGAACGAACTGCGCAATTCCGGAGCCGATCCGGCAGGAAACTCCGCCACATTGAACACCGCTCTGCAGTTCTATGCGAAGGCGATCGAACTGAACCCCAATGCGGCGACCGCAATTTGGGATCGCGGACGGTTGTACGATCAAACCGGATCGATCGAATCAGCCGATCGCGACCTGCGCGAAGCAACCCGGCTGCACCCGTTCGATGCGACGATGCTACAGACGTATTCGGCATTCCTGAAACGCCACGGGCGCGCCGGCGAAGCAGCAAGCTACGATGCGCGGGTTCGCGCGGTCAACGACGCGAGAATACCGAAGGACGAAGCGGACGAGTGGCAGGCGAGCCCCCGCTGCAGATACCGAGGCTTCGATCTCGTGAGCATGTGAGATCGACGACCCAATTTCCGGAATCCGGCGGCGCGATGCGCGACGCGCGGCGAACGATCCGTTTCGCGGGGAGAAACGACGCAGCGAAGAAAAGTAACTCGCACTTTGACGTACGAGTGTATGGTGTCGGCGCTGTGGCGTCCCATGAAGAAACCTCGCTAGGATTCGGAACGCTCCTGCGAAGCTTCCGCCTGGCGCGTGGAGTTTCGCAGGAGGAACTGGCCGCGCGGTCGGGTCTGAGCGTGCAGAGCGTCAGCGCGCTCGAACGGGGCGCCCGGCGCGCACCGTATCGTCATACCGTCAACGCGCTCGCAGATGGTTTAGCCTTGAGTCCGGACGAACGGGAGCGACTCGCGCGAGCGGCCGCGCAGCCGCGGGGTCCGCGCACGACGAAGCGCGGTGGGGCCTCCGCGGGCGCGCGCTTCCCGGCGTACGGCACGGCGTTCATCGGACGGGAACGCGAGTACTGCGAGATCGCAGCGCTCGTCGGACGGTCGCGAATCGTCACGATCGGCGGGTTCGGCGGCGTCGGTAAGACGAGGCTCGCAATCGAGGTGGGTCGCGACCTCTCGCTAACGGCGGCGCGCGAGACGTTCTTCGTAGACTTCTGTGCGGTGCGCGACCCGACGCAAGTCGTCGCGCGCATCGCGGCGGCGTTCCGCTTCGCCGACACGTTCGCGGGTACGGCGCTCGAGGCGTTGACCGCTGCCCTTTCTCACCGCGATGTCATGCTCGTGCTCGATAACTGCGAATCGGTGATCGACGAGTGCGCGAGGGTCGTCGAAACGCTCGTTCGCGGCTGCCCGCGGGTGCACGTGCTCGCGACCAGTCGGGAACCGCTACAGATCGATGGGGAGGCGCTCTACCGGCTGGAGTCGCTCGATCGAGCGACGGCCGCGATCGATCTCTTCGTCGACCGGCTCGTCGCTTCGGGGGTGGAAGCCGACGCGCCCGACCGAGGGTTGGTCGCGCAGATCGTGGCACGCCTCGACGGCATCCCGCTGGCGATCGAGCTGGCCGCCGGGCTCGCGCGGACCCGGAGCCTGCCCGACATTCTCGGTGCGCTTTCGAGCGTCGATTTCCTCACGATTGCGGAGCGCCGCAGCACGGTCGGGCATCATCGGACGATGCACGCGGCCATCGAATGGAGTTACGCAGCCCTCTCGGACGACGAGCGGATGGACCTCCGGAATGGAGCGACGGGCGACGACTCGTTCGTCGGCGCCGGCTCCGCGAACTGGGCCGATTCCGACGGCTCGTTTCTGGGTGCCGGTATCGATAACGAAATCGTGCCGGGCATGGGAAGCGGGACGCGCTCGACCGCGTACAGCGCGATCGCGGCCGGCAACAATAATACGATCACGTTAACCGGCGGGACGGCTTTCGTCAGTTCGTTCATCGGAGCCGGCGCGTTCAACGTCGTCAGCGCCGGACAATCGGTCGTTACCGGCGGGTACGGAAATAGGGTCTCCCAGGGTCAGTCGTTCGTCGGCGCCGGCAACTCGAACTTCGTGGGCAACACCTACGCGTTCGACGGCGCCGGTGTCGGTAATCGGGTCACGGCCTCGCGAGCGTTCATCGGGGCCGGCTTCGAGAACGTCGCGGCGGGCACCGACGCGGCGGTGCCGGGCGGTGACGGGAACGTTGCGAACGGGGCCGCGAGCTTCGCCGCCGGGACCGGGTCGCACGCCCTACACAACGGCACGTTCGTGTGGAGCGACGACGCGACGAATGCGACCACGCTCAAATCGTCGGGCGCCAACCAATTCCTCGTGCGCGCGTCGGGAGGCGTCAACCTGTACTCGAGCGCCAAACTTGCCAGCGGCGTAAGGCTCGCGCCCGGATCGGGAACGTGGAGCTCGCTGAGCGACCGCAATGCGAAGACGAACATCGTGCCCACGGATTCGCATGCGATCCTGGAACGCGTGGCGGCACTGCCCATCAGTGAGTGGTCTTACCGTACGGAGGACCCGCACGTGCGCCATCTCGGACCGATGGCTCAGGACTTCTACGCGGCCTTCGGCGTCGGCGAAGACGACCGCCACATCACCTCGCTCGACGAAGAGGGCGTCGCGCTGGCCGCCATCAAGGCGCTCGAAGCGCAGGTCCGCGACTTGGCCGCGCGTGACGCCGAGCTCGAAAACCGGATCGCCGCGTTGCAGGCGCGCTGAGACGGCGTGGGATTCCGGCGCGTTCGCTCGCGGTTTGGCACGCGGCCGGTACGGCGGGGTGCTATCGTGGCGATCACGCCGGCGAGCCACCGGCGGATGGAGGGAGCCGGCATGTTCTTTCGACCTGCGGTTTGGGCCGTAGCGACGTTCCTTGGCGCGATGCCGCTTGCGGCGATTTCGCAAACGGCGGCCGGTAGCCGCGCCGGCTACCGGCCGCCGCGAGCCGTCCACGCGCCCACCGGGACGCGCGCGCGCAGACCTCGCAACGCCGCGTATCCTTGTGCCAATTCGGGGGGCGGCCAAGCCTCGTTCGTGGGCGGCGGTTTGGCCAACGTCGCGAGCGGCGAATATAGCGGCGTTCTCGAGGGCGCCGTCAACGACGCGTGCACCGACGACAGTGCCATTGCCGGCGGCCAAGATAACGGGATCTACGTGGACTCGAGCAACCCGGAGGGCGGGGCGGCCGGAACGTTCATCGGGGCAGGCCATGAAAACACGAGTTCGGGGTTCTATACCGCACTCGGTGCGGGCGAGTACAACGCGATCACGTCCCTCGGGGCTTGGTCTTTTCTCGGAGCCGGCCAGTACGACGTCGTCAACGGACCCTTCGTCTTCGTGGGAGCCGGGATCGACAACGAGGCCGACGGGCAAAACTCCTTCGTCGGCGGCGGCCAGGGCAACGTTGCCACGGGTGCGTACGCGGTTGTCGTCGGCGGCGGCCTAGGCGGCGACTTCGGCCTGGGCCAGCACGACGGCAACCTCGCCGGGGGCGACTATTCGTTCGTCGGCGCCGGCGAGGGAAACCGGGCTACCGGCACCGGTTCGGCGGTCGTTAGCGGTAATTCAGGATTCGCGACCGGCAACGACGCGGTCGTCGGCGGCGGCGAAGCCGACTTCGCGACGGGAACCCTCTCTTTTACCGGCGCGGGCTTTTCCAATCGCGCTTCCGGGGCTTCCGCGTTCATCGGATCGGGCGCGGGAAACATCGCTTCCGGGGCGGGCGCCGTGGTCGGTGGGGGCGGGACGCCGTTCGACGCGAACGGGGCGACCGCCGGCAAGGCGACCTCGGGGAACACGGCTTCGGGCCTCGATGCTTTCATCGGCGCGGGCGACGACAACACCGCGGGGGCGCTTGCGGCCGTTATCGGCGGTGGTAGCGATAATTCGGTCTCACCGGGGACCGCCGGTCGCTCGGGCGGCGCTGCCTACGGCGCCGTCGGCGGCGGAAATCGCAACGTCGTGACCGGAATCGCCGGCAGCGTGGGCGGCGGTTATGCAAATGTCGCAGGCGGAACGTACGCGACGGTGCCCGGGGGCGCGCAGAATCTCGCCGCGGGCACGGGTAGCTTCGCCGCCGGCAGCAAAGCGCAAGCACGGAACAACGGCACGTTCGCTTGGAGCGACGGCACGGGCACGAAGCCGCTCGCGTCGACCGCGAACTTCCAATTCTTGGCCCGCGCTTCGGGCGGCGTTTTCTTGTATTCCAATGCCGACGACACCGCCGGGGTCAAGCTGGCGCCGGGCTCGGGCACGTGGGCTTCCCTCAGCGACCGTACGATGAAGACCGGCGTCGCGCCGCTCGACGCGCTTGCGATCCTGGCAAAGGTCGTCGCGCTGCCCGTCACGTCGTGGTCGTACCGGAGCGAAGATCAGCGCGTGCGGCACGCCGGCCCCATGGCGCAGGACTTCTACGCCGCGTTCGGACTCGGCGAGGACGATCGCCATATCACGTCGATCGACGAAGACGGCGTAGCACTGGCCGCGATCAAGGGACTCTACGAGAAATCGACTCGCGCGAGCGCGGCGGCGCAGCGCGAGAACGCGGCGCTCCGCACGCGATTGGACGCGCTGCAACGCCGGCTGGCGGCGCTGGCTGCCAAAGTCGACTCGCTGGAAAAGCGCTAAGCTGCAGGTTGCGCGCCGTGGGACTCGTGCGCGGCACGCCCTCGGCACGTTTTGGAGATATTCTCGCCACGAGATCGCTTTGCAAGACGCGATCCATCTCGGAGGAATCACATGCGCACTCGCCACAGGCTCGCATCCGCCGTCGTCGCCGTTTTCGCAGGGACGACCATCGCGGCGTCTGCAACCACGACTCCCGCCGCCGGGCCGTCGCACGCGGAGGTTCGCGGACCCGCCCCCGCCGCCAACGGCCGGCTGCGCCGGCCTCGCTACACCCAGTATTGCAGCGGGACCGGAATCAATGCTTTCGTCGGCGGCGTCGCCGGCGGCATCGCGGGAGGGCAGCAGTCGGGGATCCTCTCGGGCGGCTCCAACCAGGCCTGCGGCCAATTCGACGCCATCGGCGCCGGCGACGGCAACTCGATATGGCCCAACGGTGGGGCCGATTACGCTTCGTTCATCGGCGCCGGCGAATTTAACCAGATCTATTCAAACGGGCTCGGCGGTACGTACGGTGCGTTCATCGGTGCCGGCAACGCCAACGCGGTCACGGCCTGGTTCGCCTCAATCGTCTCCGGCCACGCGAATACGATCGGGGCGGCCGGGGCGGGGTCGTTCCTGGGCGCGGGCGACAGCAACACCATCGACGGTGAATACGGATTCGTAGGAGCCGGCACAAGCAATCTGGCCGCGGGCACCGGGGCGTTCGTCGGCGCGGGAAGCCAAAACCTGGCAGGCGGCTACTCGGCCGCGGTCTCCGGTTCGGGAAACGACGCCGGCGGCCCCTATTCGTTCGTCGGCGCCGGCCAGTCCAACGTCGCCGGCCTGACCTTCGGCGCAAATTCGTCGGGTAACGCATTTGTAGGCGCCGGCTCGAACAATGCGGCATTTGGTAACGACTCGTTCGTCGGGGCGGGTTCGGGGAACCACGCCGTCCACGACTACTCGTTTATCGGCGCGGGCTCGGGAAACAAGACCGGCCTGACGGCATTCGTCGGCGCCGGGTCAGCAAATAACGCCGCGGGACAGAATTCGTTCGCCGGGTCGGGTTATAATAACGTCGTTTCGGGAAGCGGTGCGTTCGTCGGTGCAGGCGGCATGGCGTACTTTGCCGCGAGCAACGGGACGCCGAACTCCGCGGCCGGCGTCGACGCGTTCGTCGGCGCGGGCGACGGCAACGCGGCGGACGCGCCGCAAGCGGTCGTCGCCGGAGGCGTCGGCAATCGCATCCTCCTCAGCCGCGTGGGCGGAGCCACCGGCGGGACGGCCGGTGCGATCGGCGGCGGTGAAAAGAACCGAGTGACGGGCGAATACGCGACCGTCCCGGGCGGCTTCGGCAATAGCGCGGCGGGAATCGAAAGCTTCGCGGCCGGCACGAAATCCGGTGCGCTTCACAACGGAACCTTCGTGTGGAGCGACGACGCCGGCTCGGCGGGCTTGAACTCAACGGCGCCGTATCAGTTCCTCGCGCGCGCGTCCGGCGGATTCTACCTCTACTCGAACGCGACCGCGACGGCAGGCGTCAAGCTCGCGCCGGGCTCCGGAGCTTGGGCCTCGCTCAGCGACCGGACGATGAAGACGGGCGTCGTCCCGCTCGACGACGCGGCGGTCCTCGCAAAGGTCGCGACGTTGCCGGTCAGCGCGTGGAGCTACACCTCGGAGCGCGGTGTGCGGCACGTCGGTCCGATGGCGCAGGACTTCTACGCGGCGTTCGGAGTCGGCGAGGACGATCGCCACATAACCTCCATCGACGAGGACGGCGTGGCGCTTGCCGCCATCAAGGCACTGCACGACGAGAATGCCGCCCTCCGCTCGCAGCTTTCCCATCTTCGTGCGGACTACGGTACGCGCTTTCGCGCTCTGGAGCGGAAAGTCGATTCGCTCATCGCCGAACACTGATCGCGACGTTACTCCACACGTCGTCGACAGCGACGAGATCACCGAGCTTAGACGTCTGCCGACATCCGAGCAAGCTCTCGCTCTTCGGGCTCCCAGCCGACGGCTGTCCCGTGGCTCCCCGGCGCCCGCGGGGAGGCGTTGGGCTGTCGCGGACGCAATAATCGCGAAGCCTGCGCGTGGTTCGCATCCTTGCGGTACACATCGGCGTCGCGCCTCTCCTCAGTCCTTCCCGAACCCCCAACGCAGCTGTCTCGGTTGCCTGCGCCCCGGTTCCCCGTACAGGTGCCCATAGGCCACGAGGTTCATATTCCTCACGTCGTCGGAGTTTTGAACATGGCTGTACAACAAATCTGGACTGAGCGTAAGGTGTTGGCGCGTGCGCTCGGTTTTGAGCTCGCGTCTCTGTCCTTTTTCTTAGAGGATGACACGGCGGGGCGTGTGCCGGATAGCCTCTCGCTACAAGTCGTCGTACGCGTAGCCGGCGTTCAAGTCGGTGCGGTAACCGTGCATCCCTTGAAGAACGAAGCGATTCACGTGCCGCTGATCGATTCGATTGGGGGAACGTTGGACGGGCGTATCGACGACTTCCGGGCTCTTGACGCAAACGGGAAAAATACAGGCTGGGCAAGTGCAGTCGCGCTAGGCTTCAGAATCACGGCGTTGGGAAACCTGGTCGTCACGGCTGCGACGATCGCGAAGTTCATCCCCGTCATTGGCCCGTTGCTTTCTGCCGCGCTCGCGATCGTCGGCAACAAGGTCACGATCGCTCTCGCGCACGATGACGTGATCGTTCATCTTCCGCGCTCGGCGTAGCCGACTCGAACCGAAGTGTTCTCGAGATTGGGAGGACGCGATGCCACCACGATTGATCATGATCGTTCGCCACGCAGAAAAACCGGTACTGCCGCCGCCACACGGGATCGGCGAGGACGGCGTTCAGGATGAACATTCGCTGATCGCACGCGGTTGGCAGCGGGCGGGTGCACTCGTGCCGTTCTTTGCCACGCCAGGCGCAACAACGGGTGTCGAGGTCCCTACGACGATTTACGCCGCGGCGGTTGGCGGAGCGACGTTGCTCGGTGCGGACGGCAATGACCTCTCGAAAAGCCTCCGCCCACGGGAAACCGTGACGCCCCTTTCGAGAAAGCTGGGCCTAATGCCGAACCTCGGTTTCGGGGTGGGTCAAGAATCAGCACTCGCAGACGACATTCTGAAGCAAGACGGCGCCGTGCTCGTCGCATGGGAACACACTCATATCCCGGCCCTCGCCGCTGCGCTCAGCCCGGCAGCGCCCGCGGTTTGGCCCGACGGCCAACGCTTCGATCTCGTCTGGATTCTTACTCGTGTGGCTGATGGGAACGCCTACGCGTTCCAGCAGATAAATCAGTCACTTTTGGATGGGGACGCGTAGTGCGCTGCCTCGGGCCGATCGCGAGCGGTTGCGGTTGAGGATCCGAGCGGTGTATGTTCCGTTGCCGCGTGGAACCCGGCGTCCCGCGGAACGGACGGGTTCCACGCAGCTGAGTACTTTCAGTTGCCGACGAGTGTCCACCCGTCGAAGTGGCAGAGATTCACGTCGTAACGATCGGCTCTCGTCGAGTCCGCGAAAACGACTCGCAGATCGAAATTGCATTCGTTGCCGGCCTCGAAGTTTAGAGCCCACGTCTGGCCCGGCATGATGTATTCGTCGCTGCCCAACAACTGGTCAACGTCCCGGAAATTGTCGGTCCACGCCGGGGAAGCGTATACGAGCGCGATCTCCTTGTTGGTCAGGTTTTGCACTTTGACGGTAGCGGCATTCGCAGCGCCGACCGTGCATGTCAGCAGGAACAGAGCGGCCACGTAGCGGCGCATCCGAATCCAACGTTGCATGACTCCTCCTTCATTGGATGTGATTCAACCGATGCTCGCTCGCATCGATGAAGCTAAGGTTAACGAGACCGCGTCGCCAAGGCGTCCGGGAAACGTTCCGGTGCTGTTCCGCTCGGTTGGCTGCCCGATTGCCCGGCGAGCGGAGAGGCGACGGTACCCTTTGTGAGCGCGATCCTGACCCGGATTCGCGAGAATGGCTACCCCGGCGGACAACGCGAAGCAGACAGCCTTCGGACGGTCGCGACGATACGGCCATGAACTATCGTGGCGCGCTCGGCCGCGTGAACGACGGTCGCGCACGTCTGGCTCGAGGTCGCCCCCGCCGCTGCGGGTGCTTGCGACGATTTCGCGATCCGAGACGCATCGTCGGCGCGTAACGATTAGTGGTAGTCCGCGGGGCGCGCCGCGCTGAAGGGCCAAGCCGCTGCGTTACTGAACGGAACGCATAACGAGGTTCGCCCTCCGAAGGAGGTTGCCCGTCATGCCCAGAGACACGTCGCGAGATGGGCTAGGAAACGAACTTCAGACGTACGTGCTCACGCACTTCCCGGAGGTGTGGAAGTTCGTGCAGAGCGCCAAGCCTCTGGCGCGCCTGGCGAACAAGTATCTGATCGACAGCGCCATCGGAACGATTCCGACGCGGCCGTTCGAGTACAGCCTGATGACGCTCGATCCCTACGTGCCGGACACCGACATCCCCAAGAAAACCGATACGTACGCGTCCTGGGATTCGCTGAACGACCGTCGCTACACGGGCCGCCACCTCCCGCCCGCCCCCGCGTTCAACCGCGAGGGGAACCTCCCCGCGCTCGAAGACGTCGCCGGTCTGTTTCGCAAGCGAAACGGCCGGACGATCCTCTCCACCAAATCGACGTTGCTGTTCCCGTATTGGGTCCAATGGTTCACCGACGGCTTCTTGCGCACCGATCGCGTCAATCGGCTGCGCAACACCTCGAACCACCAGATCGATCTTTGCACGGTCTACGGCCTCTCGCCCGTTCAGACGCGCATGCTTCGCGCGTTCGCCGGCGGACGCCTCAAGAGCCAGGAGATTAACGGCGAAGAGTATCCGCCGTTCTATTATGCGGACTCTGAGTCCGGAACGGTCAAACCCGAGTTCGAGGGGTTATACGTCCCGCTCAACGACGAGATCCGTTTGCCGCCGGACCGGAAGGCGCTCATGTTCGCCATGGGCGTCGAGCGCGCCAACGTCCAGTTCGGTTTCGTCATGTTCAACACGCTGTGCCTGCGCGAACACAACCGGCTGGCCGGACTCTTGTCACGGAAGTATCCCGCCTGGGACGACGAACGTCTTTTCCAGACGGCCCGCAATATCTTGCTCGTCGAGATCATGCGGATCGTCATCGAAGAGTACATCAACCACATCGCCCCCTACAATTTCAAATTCATAACGGATCCGTCGTCCTTCCAGAACGAACGGTGGTACAGGCAGAATTGGATGGCCGTCGAGTTTTCGCTCGTCTATCGCTGGCATAGCGCGCTGCCCGATACGCTCCAGTACGACGGCCGAGCGCTGCCGATGGTCGAGTCGTTGTGGAACAACGAGATGCTGCTCCGCCGCGGCCTGGGAGCGATGTTCGAGGAAACGTGCGCGCAACCCGCGACGCGCATCGGGCTCTTCAACACCGCCGATTTTCTGGTCGATGCCGGTGAGATTCCGAGCATCGCGCTCGGCCGCATGGCCCAGTTGGCCAGCTACAACGACTATCGCGAGATGTGCAAGTTTCCGCGCGTCACGGCGTTCGATCAGATCACCGGCGACCCCGACGCTCAGAGGGCGCTCGCCGCACTCTACGGGCACGTCGACAAGCTCGAGTTCTACGTCGGCTTATACGCCGAAGACGTCCGCGAGAACTCGGCCCTGCCGGCGCTGATCGGCCGGCTCGTCGGCATCGACGCTTTCTCCCAGGCGCTCACGAACCCGCTCCTGGCAGACCACATCTTCAACGAGGATACGTTCTCGCCGCTGGGCTGGGAGATCGTCAACGGTCCCCTCACGCTAGCCGATCTCGTAAATCGCAACGTTCCCGCGCGGGGGAAGGCGTACGACGTGACGTTTTATCGCACGTGAACGACGCCGAGCGGAGCCGCATCACCCAACCCCTGCTCGCGCTCGCAAGGCAGGCTCCCGGGGACGTCTTCGACGTCGTCGTGCGCGTGGTCGTTCCGGCCGATGCCGACCCGGCAAGCGCTTACGGCGACATAGCCGCGAGTTTGCAGCAGGTCGACGTAGCGATCGGGGCGCTCGATCTCGCGCCGGGCGAAGGCACGACGTGGAGCGGAGCCGCCGCCGGGGCCCCGTTTCTCTACGCGAAGCTCAGCGGCACGCATCTCTTGCGGCTCGACGACGAGCTGCCGGACGACCTGCACCTCGAGTTCCGGCGCGACCGCACGCCCGAGGCCAAGGCCGGGGAATTCGACCCCGACGACCTGATCGGGCGGGTGATCGCCGAGCCGCTCGCGTCCGCGATCGAGGCGGCTCCGGACGACACCTTCGATTGCATCGTCGTGCTGAACGCGCGCAACCCAAGGGGCACGTTCGTTGCTCGCAAGACCGTGGTCGACTCCATCGAGCTGCTCGCCGGGCGGACGGGGGTGCCGATTCCCTACCGGTCCAACGAGAATGCCTCCCACCCCTACGTGTATGCGACGATGACGGGGATGCAGGTGCGCTCGCTCGTCGAGCTCGACCGGAATCCACAAACCGGCCCGGCCGCCATTTACCAGATCTGGGAAGATAGCCGCGTTCGAGCGCTGATCACCAAGTCCGTCGCGACGGTCAAAGCGGACGCGGCCCATATCGCTTACGGAGCCTTGGGTAAAGACATCGTGTGGGCCGTCCTCGATTCGGGCATCGACGCGACGCATCCGCACTTCGCCGCGAACGGGAACCTGCGCCTCGACAACCTGCGCCCCGTTCGCCACCGCGATTTCCGTCCGGACGGAAAGCCGAATGCCGACTCGACCCAGGACGACCCCGGGGCGCTGGTCGACGCGTTCGGCCACGGAACGCACGTCGCCGGTATCATCGCGGGCACGTGGTGCGCGCCCGCGGAAGGCGAAGGCCCGGCGCCGGCGGCCTTACGCACGTCGCGCAACGGGGCGGGCGCGGACGAGCGCGTGCTCGAGCATCTTCCCGTCATCACGGGGATGGCGCCGAAGTGCACGTTGGTCAGCCTGCGCGTCCTCGACGACCGTGGTGAAGGCTCCGTCTCTTCGATCATCGACGCCTTCGAGGCGATCCAGCAGCTCAACGGTTACGGCCGCAACATCGTGGTAGCCGGTGCGAACCTGAGCGTCGGCTATCCCTTCGATGCGAAGTGGTTCGGTTGCGGACAGAGCCCGCTTTGCGTGGAAGTCGACCGGCTGGTGCGCTCCGGCGTCGTCGTCGTGTGCGCGGCGGGCAATTCCGGCTACGGTGCGGTTAGCACGGCGTACACCAAAGGGTGGGCCACGACGCTGGCCCAAACGATCAACGACCCGGGGAACGCCGATCTCGCGATCACCGTCGGCTCGACCCATCGCGAGAAGCCGCATCTCTATGGAATCTCTTACTTTTCTTCGAAGGGGCCGACGGGCGACGGCCGTCTGAAGCCCGACCTGGTCGCGCCGGGCGAGCGCATCATCTCGTGCGCGTCGGCGCAGAGCCGGCTTCCGATGACGATCTCGAATCAAGACGGGACCACGACGGTCGTTCCGGCCGACGGCTACACGTACCGGGAAGATTCGGGCACGAGCATGGCGGCGCCGCACGTTTCCGGCGTGATCGCGAGCTTCTTATCGATTCGCCGGGAGTATATCGGGCAACCCGAAACCGTCAAGTCACTTTTCGTCGATAACGCGACCGACCTGCGCCGCGACCACACCTTTCAAGGTGCCGGTCTGGTCGACATCATGCGTAGCATCCAAGCCGTCTAGGAAAGGAAATCGCGTGGACTTCGCACCGTTTCAGACCGTCGAAGTGCCCTTCGACAAGAACGCAACGATCACGGCGCTCGGTCCTATCGACGGGAGCGGCGCGGCCGCGGCGGTCGCGGCGCTCGCCGCGCGGGTCGACGATCTGATCGTCATCTCGCACGGCTGGAACAACGACGTGGTCGAGGCACGCGCGCTGTATAGCGGCTTTTTCACGAGCGTCGCCGACGCGTGGAGCGCGGCCGGTTTGAGCGCGAGCGACCAACAGCGAACGGGTGTGGTCGCGCTCTATTGGCCGTCTAAACGCTTCGATGAGTCCGACCTGATTCCGGGCGGCGCCGCGGCCATCGCGGACGCTGCGCCGACCGATTACGGGGCGGCCATCGCGGCGCAGATTGCAAACTTGAAGGACGCCGACGGGCAATTCGATGCGGCGCAGCAGCAACTGTTGGACACGGCCTTGGCCCAAGTGCCGTCGCTCGATACCGAGGCCGCGCAGAATGCTTACGTGGCGGCGCTGGCGGCGCTCTTTCCAACGGCGCCGGGCGAGACCGATCCGGGGCTCGATGCGAGCAAGAGCGGCTTCGCCGAACGAACCGGCGCGCAGATCCTTCAAGACATTCAAACGCAGCTCGGCATCGCGGCGGCCGCGCCACAAGGAAGCGGCGGCGCCGAATCGATCGACGGCGACGCGGACGCGGGCGCCGCGGGCGCGGCGGCCGGCTTCAATCCCATCGCCGGAATTCAACAGGCCGCGAATCTGTTGCTCAATCTCACGACCTATTACGTGATGAAGGAACGGGCGGGCACCGTCGGCCAAACCGGTGCGGCACCGCTGATCGCGGCTACGCTGCAGGCGAACCCGAGCCTGCGCGTGCATCTGGTCGGGCACAGCTTCGGCGGGCGACTCGTCACGTCGCTGGCAAACAGTCTCCCTGGTAGCCTGCAAGTCCGCACGATCGCGCTACTCCAAGCCGCGTATTCGCACTACGGCCTCGCCCCGGCGCCGGCTGACGGGGGCCGCCCGGTGGGCGCGTTCCGCGACGTCGTCACGAAGCAGAAGGTCCGCGACATCGTCCAGATCACCCACAGCAGTCACGACTGGGCCGTGGGTGCCGCCTACCCGATCGCGTCCTTCATCTCGCGCGACACCGCCTCGGCCGTGCCGATCAGCGTGCCTGGTACCGCGAACAGTCCGTGGGGCGGCATGGGAGCGAGCGGCGCGCAACAGACCCCCGAAGCCTTCGACGACACGCTGACCGACGCACACGGCCCCTACGCGCCGCTTCCCGCCGGAAAGCTGATCCGCAACCTGAACGGCGACGCGTTCATCTCCGGTCACGGCGACGTCGACGGCTCGCAAGTCGCGTGGGCGTTCGTACAAGGTTTTCTCCTCGGCAGACGCTGAAGCGCTCATGCTCGCGGCGAGAATCCGCTCGACGCCCGTACGACGCTCCGCAACGCCGCGCTCAAGCGTTCGCGTGAAGCGCTCGCATCCGCGATCGCACGGAAGTTCGTAGGCTCGCGCAGTGCGAGCAGCTGGTCGTCGTCGAACGTCGTCATATCCATGAAGACCTCCGAAAAGGACACAGCGCGTGCCACGTTCATTCGCCGGTACAACTGCGCGCCGCGCGCCGTTAACGCCCCGGCGGCGTCGCGCGCCGGCGGACGATCGAAGATCGCGGGTTCGGAACAGAACGGCGGATCGGCGCGTTCGCCCGCACCGGCCGCGGGGGCGCCGCTTTGGACGCGGAGCCGCCACTGGTCGTAGGCGAGCGTCGTCGCGTCGATCGTGTCGGTCCGTTGGCGTGCGAAATCGCCGGCGAGGACGGCGCTCGACGCGCGCACGACGGCGTTCATGGAATTCAACACCCGGATCCCGGCGGCGCGGTTGCCGGCGAGTCCGAACAGGCGGACATCTCCCGCGAGGGCCGCGGCGTCGTCCTCGATGAAGAGGTCGCCGCTACCGTGCTCGTTTGCCGCCTTCACGAGGTCCGCGGAGCGTTCGCGCAGCGCGCCGGCCGCGTCGGAAACGGCCCGTTTCGGGCGACCGGCCGTCAACGCGTCCAAGAGGTTCGCGTACGCGGCCAACTCCGCGAACAGGGCCTCGCGCTGTGCGATCGCGCCCTCACTCAAGGGCGGGTTTGCCAAGACCGTGGGCCGCGTGCTGAGGGCGCCGGTCGGGAGGCGGCAGCGTTCCGACCGCGCCGGCGAACGACCGCGGGCCGCGGCGCGTTCGAGGTACGCGTCCGTCACGCCGTCGTTTTCCGCTCGATAGAAATCTCCGAGGGCGCGTCCCGCGACCGCTGCGCTGGCGGCGAGCGGCGGCCCCGCGAGCGGCACCGCCGTATCGGAGTTCGCTCGCCCGCCGCACGCGAAGAGCGCGGAGAACGCAAGCCAACCCGCAACGCGCCTCACCCGATGGGCCAGCCCATCTGTTCGCAAACGAACACCGCCGCCTGTGCCCGGGTCATCGGTCGTGCCGGCCATGGCAGCGCCTTCCCGAGATTGTCGTCGATCGCTTCCCGCACGCCTTCGTCCGCGGCGCCGGCCGGATCGAACGCGAGGCCGCCCTGATCGCCGGAAAAGACCCTCTTGACGGCGCAGAGGTGGACCGCGGCATAGGTTCGCGGGTCGTCTTCGAAGCGAACGTCGCTCCACCAGTAGATCGGGACCCCTCGCGCCAGCAAGCGGTACTGATACGTCGTCAGGCGATCTTCTTGTAAGTAGACCTGCTTGGGCGTGACGTTTTGGCGCGCGGCGAACGCGGCCAGAATGCCCGCGGCCTCACCGATCGCCCACTCGACGGGGTGCACGCGATACGCGCCCGAGGTGAGGTGCGTCGCTCCGATGTTCTTGCACGCGGCGACGAAGTTGTCGAGCTGCTTCGGCAAAAGCGAGCCGAGCGGTATCTGAAACGGGAGCGTTTCGAACGCCAGCCAGGGCGTTCCCGGCCCCGATGCCGCATGGATATCGATGCCGTAGGTGCCGATACCGCACGACGTCGGAAACAGCCGCGCGCGCGGCGCGCCGGCCGGCAAACTTTTCTTCGCGATGTCTTGCTGGAGGATGCGCTCCTCGGCGTCGATGCGGCGCGACTCGCGGATGTAGGCCTGCGGCGCGCAGCCGTCCGCCGTTCCGAAAGCGTCGCTGCGGACCGCTAAGCCGGGATAGCCGTTACCGCTACCGTCGTCGCGTTCGACCTCCGTCTGCAGCCAATACAGGAAGGCGAGCGACGCGTCGCGCGCGCCTTCGTACACGGCCCGGTCTCGCGCGGCATCGCCGGTGGGCAGGGTGGCGTCCATGTAATCGTTGCTGCCGACGTTGAGCGTCGTTCGATCGTGCTCGTAGTCGGGATCGGCAAAGTTCCGTGCGTCGATATATTGGCGGTAACCGAAGATCGATTCCTGACCGCCCGGCAGCGGTTGCAAGACGCCGCTGATGTCGCCGTTGGCGACGCGGAAGCGCTGCCGGCGCGCGATGGCCTCGTAGTTCGCCGGTTTCGGGACGACGTGCCGTTCGCCGTCGCGGCGCTCGATCGCGACCGGCACGGTGATCGCCTGGATCCACTCCGGATGCGCGAGGGCGGGCGCGTCGGGCTCTTGCGTGTCCACATGCGCCTCCGCGCCGATCGTCCAGGGAATCTTCGCGAGCGGCAGCAGCTCGCCGAGATCGGTCGCGTCGAGATAGGCTGCTGCCGTGTAGGTGTCGCCCGAGGCTACCGTCAAGCCCCGAACGCTTCCGTTCTCGACGTCGACCGACACGACCGCCGTACCGAGATGCAGCTCCAGACGCGGCGCGAGCCCCGCCACGAGTTCGCGCAGCACGTGGTGCGTGACGGCAGGGTCGACCGAGAAGGGAAAGTTCGTTGCCGCGAAGCCGGGATTGAAGGCCGGCCGCGACGCACCGTACGGCGAAAGGGTCGTGTTGTTCCGATAATACGAGCGAATCGCGTCCCGCACGTGCCGGTACGATCGCGTGCTGCACGTCGTCTCGATGAGAGCGACGCTCGCTTCGTCCCAGCGCGACACGCCCTGCGAGGTCGCTTGGCCGCCGATCCACTGGCTCTCTTCCAACAATGCGACGCGAACGTTCGGGTCGGCGGCGGCGGCAAGCGCGGCCGCGACGCCTCCGAAGCTCCCGCCCACGATAACGACGTCGTACGCACGATTCGCCACGAAGCACCCCCATGGTCTGCGGACTGCGCGAGATTCGCCTCCGCCGCGTCTCCGGAATTTCCTAGCCAGTGATCTCTAATAATTCTACCCGACGGCCGCCAACGGCGGCACGACTGCTACCGTTTTGCAAGACTGAAGCCGCAAGCGACGAGCGTGGAAGACGAACGCATACCTAGTCTGCTGACAGTCCATTCAGTAGCGAAGCGTTTGAGAACCACCTGGGATGCGCGGGGCGCTCGCGGCGCCGCCGGGTCAGCGAGACCGTTCCCGCGGCCGAGCGATCGTTCGAGGGCCGCTCGGTGGCGAGGACGGCGGCCAGTCGGGGCACCCAGCATGCGCCCGGCAAGCGCTCAAAAGGGGCCCGATGTTACCGCGTGCGCCTTCCGGCAGACGGACCCGGCGGCCGACGGCTATCGCGGGCAGGTACGTGGGCCGATGGGGAGCTAAGCGAAATGTGGGGCCGACGAGGAACTTGAAAAGGTCCGTATCAATTCTGGACCTACGATCGTTGCTCACGTGTCGCGAGTCGTCCCGGCGTCGGCCATAAACGTTGCCCGTCTGCGCCGGAAGTCGATTCGCGGGCGCCCGAAAAGTGGCCGGAACACCCGGCGGCGACCCGAAGAGGAACTCGAATGGGAAATCCCGGTTAAGCCGCCACACGTCTTGCGCGTTCGACTTCGAGATCGGTCACACCCAATGCTCGCATTGGCCCCGGCTTACGTTGGGCTGGCCTTCCTCGCTGCCGTCGACTGGTTTTTCGTGGACGTCCATCTCGGCGCGCTAGCCCTCCTTCCGCTACTCGTCATTGCCTACTTTGGCGGTCCCGCCCTCGCGAGCGTGACGGCGATTTTCGCCGCGATCGGCTTCGCTTACTTGGACCACGACGTTCCTTCGTTAGCACACCGGATTTCGTTCAACATCCAAACCGATGCCGTCGTCTTGATGTTTTCGTTCCTCGTGGCAATTCTCACGGCAGAGCGCTTCAAGCGCGCGAGCACGACGAATGTACTCTTGAACGCGAGCTTGGCTCAGGTGCGCAAATCCGCCGAGCAAGACGCCTTGACCGGCCTCCCGAACCGGGCGGCGTTCGGGGCTCGCTTAGATCAAGCGCTGCGGGTTTCGGAAGCAACCGGCGCCTCGTTCGCGATCGTCTTCGCCGACCTCGATGGTTTCAAGAACGTGAACGACTTGTACGGACACGACGCAGGCGATCGCCTGCTACAGATGGTTGCATTGCGAATGCAATCCGTTATGCGATCCGCCGACATGCTTTGCAGAATCGGTGGCGACGAGTTTGCGGCCCTTTTGGATAACATGTCCGGGCTCGGCGAAGCGGAGGCCCTTGTCCAGAAGATCAAGACCTGCGTCGAGTTGCCCTTCATCGACGGGAACGAGCGGTATACTATCGGCGTTACGATCGGGATCGGCATGTACCCGAAGGATGGAACCGATGCATCAACGATCCTACGCGCGGCGGATCGCCATATGTACGTGCAAAAACGCGCTCGAGAGGTCGCCGGACGGCCAGACCCTCTCCAGCATCACGCGCTCGGCGAACCGCCGAAGCGGCGGGAGGTCAGCTGACAACGCTTCTTGGCTTGCTCGCGTGCTATGCCGGGTAGCTCGAACAGGCGCGGTTCATCCGAAGATATCTTCGTCCGGGGTAACAAGGGACGCATGCTTACCATCCGGGCAGGCGGCGGAACGGAACGCTGCCGGTCGCGAACTGATCTCGTTGCTTCCAACCTGGTGGCACACGCTATTGACGTCGCTTCGTTTCCTGTCGAATGGCGACGAGCACGGGCGAAAACGCACGACGCTAAAGATTAGCGAAAACTCTATAGATGGTAATCGTCAGTTCATGAAATGATAAGTCGCGAAACATTCCTATCGCGTTCACGATTTCAGCAAGCGGCACGAGACGGTGTTTCACGAAGCCTTCGCAAACGGTGTGTTAGCCTGAGGCATGCGAGATGACAGCTGGCTGCTGAGCGGTCTGGAGCGCCGCGGCGCGTCGCGCCGGACGTTTTTGAGCTTCTGCGGCGCGATGGCCGCGACGCTGGCGCTGCCGGATTCGTACGCGCCCGCGATGGCCTCGGCGCTGCGGACCGCGCGCCGGCCGAGCGTCGTGTGGCTGGAGTTCTCGGGTTGTACCGGCTGCACGGAATCGACCCTACGCACCGAAAATCCGGGCTTCGCGGAGCTCGTACTCGACTTGATCTCGCTCGACTATCACGAGACGCTGATGGCGCCCAGCGGCAAGGCCGCCGAACGTTCCTTGCGCGACGTCGTGCGCGACGAAAAAGGCAAGTACATCGCCGTCATCGAGGGCGCGATTCCGGCGGGCGACGGGTATTGCACGGTCGGCGGACATAATGCGATCGAAATCGCGCGCGAGGTCTGCGGCAATGCCGCGGCGACGATCGCGGTCGGGGCGTGCGCATCGTATGGCGGGTGGCCGCGCGCGCGGCCGAATCCGACCGGCGCGATGGGTATCGGCGAGGCGGTTCCCGGGGTTCCCATCGTCAATCTTCCCGGCTGCCCGGTCAACGGCGCCAACGTAGCGGCGACGTTCGTGCACTACTTGACCTTCGGGCGCCTGCCGGAGACCGATCAGCTCGGCCGGCCGCTCTTCGCGTACGGCCAGCTGATCCACGATAGCTGCGAGCGGCGCGCCCACTACGATGCCGGTGAATTCGCCGAGACCTGGGGCGACGAGGCGCACCGCAATGGGTGGTGCCTCTACAAACTCGGCTGCAAGGGGCCGACCACGCACCACAACTGCCCGATCGTGCGGTGGAACGGCGGCACCAGTTGGCCCGTCGGCGCGGGTCACGGCTGCATCGGCTGTTCGGAGGCGCAGTTCTGGGATGCGAACTCGCCGTTCTACGATCGCTTGCCGAACGTTCCCGGCTTCGGTTTGCAAACCTCGGCCGAGGAAGTCGGCGCCGGTATCGTGATCGGCACGGGCGTGGCGTTCGCCCTGCACGCCGTCGCCGCCGCGGTCATCGAGCGCATCGCACCCCTACAGCACGGCGAAGAGGAGAAGAAGGCGTGACCCGCATCGCGGTCGACCCGCTGACTCGTATCGAGGGGCACTTGCGCATCGAGGCGCAGGTGGACGGCGGGCACGTCAGGGAGGCGTGGAGTTCGAGTACGATGTTCCGCGGCATGGAGCTCGTGATGCGCGGGCGCGATCCGCGCGATGCGTGGCTCTTCGCGCAGCGCATCTGCGGCGTCTGCACGACGGTGCACGCGCTCGCCTCGGTGCGCAGCGCCGAGGATGCGATCGGGGTCCAGATTCCCGATAACGCGCGCCTGATGCGCAACATCATCGCGGGCACGCAGTGGGTCCAGGACCACACGATCCACTTCTACCATCTGCACGCGCTCGATTGGGTCGACGTGATGGCCGCGCTACGCGCGGACCCCGCGGCTACGTCGCGGATCGCTCAATCGATCTCGCCCTGGCCCAAGTCGAGCACGACGTACTTCAAAGGCGTGCAAGATCGCTTACGGCACCTCTCAGAATCCGGTGCGCAGCTCGGGCTGTTCCAAAACGGCTACTGGGGCCATCCGGCATACCACTTACCGCCGGAAGTCGATCTACTGGCCGTCGCGCACTACATCGAGGCCCTCGAGTGGCAGCGGGACGTGATCAAGGTTCAGGCGCTCCTCGGCGCCAAAAACCCGCACCCGCAAACGTATCTGCTGGGCGGAATGTCGGTACCGGTCGATCCGGCCAGCCAAGTCTCGCTCAACGACGAACGGCTCGCCGAGCAATTGCGTCTCTTGCAAGAAGCGAAGGTCTTCGTCGATCAGGTCTACATCCCCGACCTCCTGGCGATCGGCGCCGCCTACAAGGATTGGGCCAACTACGGTGCGGGCACGGGAAACTATTTGTGCTACGGCGATTTCCCCGAGGCCGGCTCCGCCGATCCGAAAACGTTCTGGGTGCCGCGCGGCATCGTCGAAAGCCGCAACCTGGACCACGTCGTGCCCTTCGACGAGCGCCGGATCGGCGAGTTCATCACGCACTCGTGGTACACGTACGACGCGGGCGAATCCGCGCAGAAGCATCCGAGCGCCGGCGAGACGACGCCGCATTTCACCGGTCCGAAGCCACCCTACGAGATGCTGGAGACGGGCGGCAAGTATTCGTGGGTCAAGGCGCCGCGGTACGACGGCAAGGCGATGGAAGTGGGCCCGCTCGCGCGGGTGCTCGTGGCGTACGCGTCGGGTCGCAGCGACGTGCGCAAGAGAGTGGACGGGACGCTGCACGCGTTGAACCTGCCGCCGAGCGCACTGTTCTCGACGCTCGGCCGCATCGTCGCGCGCGGCATCGAGACGCAGTTGATGGCGGACAAGCTCTTGGAGTGGCACCAGGAGTTGGTCGACAACATCGCCCGCGGGAACATTAGCGTCCACGACGCCATGCGTTGGGATCCAGCGACGTGGCCGGCGGACTGCGAAGGTTGGGGTCCCCACGAAGGACCGCGCGGGTCACTCGGGCATTGGATGCACGTCAAGGACGGTACGGTCGCGAACTATCAAGCCGTCGTGCCGACGACGTGGAACGCCTCGCCTCGCGATGCAGCCGGCGTTCCCGGCCCGTACGAAGCGTCGCTTGTGGGCACGCCGGTCGCCGATCCCGAGCGGCCGCTCGAGATCTTGCGTACGGTTCACTCGTTCGACCCGTGCATGGCGTGCGCGGTGCACGTAACGGGACCCGATCGCAAGCTCATCGTCCGCACGGAGGTGCCGGTTTGAGCAAGGTCGAGCATTTCAACGACCGTCGGGTCGTCTACGTCTGGGAGCTACCCGTGCGATTGACGCACTGGGGCAACGTGCTCTCGATCTTCGTGCTGAGCGTGACGGGCAGCTACATCGCCTATCCGTACCTGCCCGGGGGCGGCTTCACGATGCGGTATGCCCAGCTGCTGCACCTGGTCGCCGGCTGTCTCTTCGCATCGAGCGTGTTCTTCCGCGTGGGCTTCTCGCTTTACGGAAACCGGTGGGCGTCGTATCGCGCTTTCTTTCCATCGCTGACGCAGGAGGGTCGCGCGTCGATGCGCCGGACCTTGCTGTACTATTTGTTCTTGCGGCGGCGGCTACCGGGAGGGGTCGGCCACAACGCGCTCGCGGCGACGACGTACACGCTGGTCCTCGGTCTTTTTCTCGTGGAGATCGTAACGGGCTTCGCGATGCTCTCGTTCGGCTGGGGCGGGATCTGGAACATCTTGTTCGGTTGGGTCTTCGCGCTCGAGCCCCCGCAGACGATTCACTTCGTCCACTTCATGGGGATGTGGTTGCTGCTCGCGTTCGTCGTGCATCATATCTACAGCGCGACGCTCTTCGATGTCGAAAGCCGCGAAGGCGAGATCTCGAGCATCATCAGCGGGTACAAGACCGCACCGCTCGGCTACGTCCCGCCCGCCGACAAACGCGCCGGCAAGATCTGGTGAACGGCGTCCTGCTGCTCGGCATCGGCAACGTGTTGCTCGCCGACGACGGCCTTGGCCCCCGATTCGTGACGGCCTTCGCCGAGCGCCGCTGCGTGCCGCCGCAATTGGAAGTCATGGACGGCGGAACGCTGGGCTTGGAGCTGCTGCACCGCATCGCCGCCCGGCGCGTCCTGGTCGTGGTCGATGCGGTCGCTTGCGGCGGCACGACGGGCGATCTGGTGCGGTTAGCCGGCGACGAGGTGCCGGCGGTGCTCGGCGCCGCGCTCTCGTCGCACGACGTGGCTCTGGCCGACCTCCTAGCGGCGGCGACCCTACTCGACCGTGCGCCGCGAACCGTCGTGCTGCACGGGATCGCGCCTGCGGCACTCGTACCGGGACTGGAGTTCACGTCGGCCGTGCGGGCCGCGTTGCCGGCGCTCGAGGCGCGCGTCGTCGCCGAATTGGAGCGTTTCGGCTGCTTCTGCCCGGAGCGTTAGCGTCTCGACTTGCGGATGGAAGCCGCTTCGAACGCAGCCCTCACGAGCGGATCGCCAGATCTTTCGGACGTGAGGGTGGCGGAAGATGCGCCGGATACTGCTTCGGCCCGGAGTGCGTCGTCAGCGCTCGCCATACTGGAAAAGCGGCTCGGCGGAGTAACAGCGATCTCTGCTCGCGGCCGCTGCTCCGATCGCACGTAGCAGGAGGCCTTAAATCGACAACGCAGGGACGCCGATACTATAGGGAGTCGTTTGTTTTGGGAAGGTGGTCTGGCGTGCCGGAGGTTGATGATGCGAGCGCGCTGCGCGAGCTGGTTGCCGCGCTCGAGCGCTACCCATCGTTGTTCTCGCTCAGCTACGATGCCGTCGCACTCTACGACCGCGGCGGCACGATCGTTGCGGGCAATGAAGCGGCACGAGCACTCGTCGGCGGCAAGCTTCGCGGCTCCCACTTCGCCAGGCACATGTGGTCGAGCGAACTCGAGCGCGCCGAAGAGCACTTCGAGGCTGCGCTTTCCGGCAAGGCGGTCGAGTTCGAGACGGTTTTCACGCATCGCGAGGGCGAGGCGATCAACGTCATCGCACGCGTGATCCCGGCGCTCGTCGACGGCAGGATCGTCGGCGTTTTCGGGATCGCTCGCGACATCACGCTTCAGCGTCGAGCTGAAGCGAGCCGCGACGTGAGCCGTCAAGAGTTCCGGTCGCTCTTCGAGCAACATCCTGACCCGATCTCGATGGTCGATACGAACGGGCGGTACGAAAAGCTCAACGCCGCAGCCGAACGCATACTCGGCTATCGTTCCGCAGAACTTGCAGGCAGGAAGGTCGGAGAGATCTTCCCTCCAGGAGCGGAGAGAGACGAGCTTGACAGGTACGTTCTGGACCTGATTCGTGCCGTTACGTCGAGCCGATACGAACGGACGCTCGTTAGCAAGGGTGGAGCGCGAATTTCGGTTGAGGGTACCGCGGTCCCGATCGTCTTCAAAAAGAAGGTCACGGGCATGTTCTTAATGTCGCGCGACGTTAGCGATCGCAAGAGGACGCAAGAGGCGCTAGAGCTTCAGGCCAGGCGCACGCGCGCGCTATATCAATTGGCCTCCGAACCGGGTGCGGATCCGAAGGACCAGGCGAATAGAGCGCTCGCATTCGCCTTGAAGGAACTCGGTTTCGAATCGGCCTTCGTTGTCACCGTCGCCGGCGCGGCTCTGATGATCGAGCGCGGCCTCGGCGCGGAGTTGGTCGACGCCGACAATCCGGCTTTCCGGCAACTCTTCCGCGAAACGATCGAGGGTTCACTCTTGCTCGATGCTGACAAGGCGGCGCTCGAGGAGGACTCGGTCCAAGCCGATAAGACACGCACGTTGCGTCGAGCGTTCATCGCGCTCCCGCTCGACGTGAAGAGCGGACGCTACGGCGCGATCGGCTTTGCCAGCCGTTCGGCGGCGGTGGCGCTGACCGATCTCGACTGCGAGTTCGTGCGTGCGGTCGCGGACCTTGCCGCGGTCAGCATCGAACGCGCGATCGAAGAGAAGCGTTTGCAGGACTTGGCCCATTTCGATGCCCTAACGAGACTGCCGAACCGCCTTTTGCTCGGCGATCGATTCAAACAGGCGATCGCGTACGCGCAGCAGCGCGGCGAGGAGATTGCCGTTTATTTCATCGACGTGGACAAGTTCAAGGCGATCAACGACACGTACGGTCATCTTGTGGGGGATGAAGTCCTGCGCACCATCGCCGGAAGGCTGCTCAGATCGTGTCGCGCAAGCGACACGGTCGCCCGGCTTGGAGGTGATGAGTTCATCGTGCTTCATAACGGCCCGTCGATCGGAGCCCAGACTCAAGCGCTTGCGGTCCGAATGTGCACGGAACTTGAAGCACCGTACGACATCGAGAGCTTGCAGTTGAACCTGAGCGTCTGCATCGGCATTAGCGTCTTTCCTCAGGATGGACGAGGCGAGGAGGCGCTGCTCAAAAGCGCCGATACCGCGCTTTATGCCGCCAAGGCTTACGGGCCGGGTTCGATCCGGCGATTCGGAGTCGAGCTTCCAGCCGCTCAGCTCGCCCTCAGCCTCGAGCGATGAGTTACGCTGCAAGTGGGACCGGTGACCTCAAGAAGCTCAAGGGCTACAAGTCGCCGACGTGGCGGCTCCGCGGCGACTGCTTTCGCGCTTTCCACCAACTCAGAGGCTCGACGATCAATCGTCGCGGAGATCTCGGACCGGCACGACGCTAACTCTCCAAGTTGCGCCGCGATCGAATCCCGCTCACCCGACTCCTCCCTATTCGCGGGTTCCCGCTCGCCGGCAGCCGTCAACAGTGCTGCAACGATATGCTTGCACCAACCCTCACCGTCGTACGGACAATCGCAGGAGGCGTAAGCGCCGCCGCTCCGTCCGCTTCGGCTCGTACGAGACAGCGTTCCGCTCAGCTGCCTTCAACCTCACCCTCGACACGGCGCGAGTCCACGCTTACCAGGTCGACCGCGCCGCGTTCCCAATAGTCGCGTCCTCGCTCGAACGTTCGGGGAGTCGCGTAGCGGCGGATGGCGGTTTCGCCAAGTTTCATTCGTACCGCTTGCTCACGCGCGAGCCATGGTGGCCGGCGTATTTTCCGGCGTACGTATCGGCATCGGTCTTGTAGGGAATCTTCCAGGTTACGCCGAGATCTCGTAGGACATTTCGAATGCGCGTGCAGTCGCGTTCATCCTCAACGTCGTAAGTGTAGACACAGATCACTTTCGTATCCGGGCTTGCGGCGTTCGGATTCGCTTTCATCGTAGCCACCTTAGCGCTTCTGCCCAATCGCCCGGACTCCGTTGCCGCCTTGATCGTTGCCCACCAGGAATCGGTTTCCGAAGTCTTGACGAAGAGCATCCACTTGCCACCCCGCTCCGTATGGTCGGGATACGAACCTCCGGTCTTTCGTTCGGCATGGATCCAGTAACGATCGACCACTTCGCTCGGCCGACAGTCGTCGTCTGAACTCCGGGTTCGGCGAGTCTCTGTATCCGCGGTCTCGCCGCGCGGCGCTCCTATGGCAGGACGCAACCGGTATCCGAGGGCACGATATCCGGCGCGCCGCCTCGAAGCCATTCTCGAGAGCACGCGTACGTCTGCGTCGATATAGTCGTAAACGATGACGTCTCGCTTCCCGGCATGCTCCCGATGGAGGCGCCCAACGTACTGTTCGATCGTCCCCTTCCATGAAACCGGCATTGCAAGGAAGAGCGTATCAAGGCGTGCATCGTCGAAGCCTTCGCCGAGATACCGCCCGGTTGCCAGGACGAGCCGCTCCTCGGCGTCGCCAGCACGCAAGGACGCCAAGGCGGCTCGACGTGTGCCGGCGCTCATCCGACCGCGCAAGACGGCGATGTTGCGGGCCGCTCCTTTGAATGCGGACGCGAGGTAATCGAGGTGTTCGCGCCGCTCCGTGAGCACGAGTGGATTTCGCCCGGCCTCGAGCGATGCGAGCACGTCGTCGACGATCATCGTGTTTCGGGCTTCGTCCTTGGCCAGCGCCGAATAGATCGCGGGCATCGACGCGCCCGGCGCTTGCAAATCCGGCGGGAGGCGGAACTCCGTGATGCGCTCCTGAACCAGATGCTCGAAGTTTCGCCGTGCTGCTTGCCGCCGAGCGTCGACGCGATGGCGCACGGGACCGCACTGCATGAAGACGATCGGATGGTGGCCGTCCTTCCGCGTCACGGTCGCCGAAAGACCGAGAACGTAGCGCGCTTTCGAACGCGCGATAACGGCTTCAAACGTAGCAGCTGAAATGTGATGACATTCGTCCACGATGAGATTGCCGTATCCCGCGATGAGATCGGAGACTTCGCCTTTCCGTACCAGACTCTGAATGAGGGCGACGTCGATACGCCCGGTGGGCTTGCGCCGACCGCCGCCGATCGTGCCGATTTCGGACGGATCCGCGGAGAGAAACGTCTTGAGCCGCGCGGCCCACTGCGCGACCAGCTCTCGCCGATGGACCAGTATCAGCGTGTTACGCCCTCGATGGGCCATGGCGGCCGCCGCTACGACGGTCTTGCCGAATGCGGTCGCCGCCGCCAGAACCCCGAAGTCGTGGGCGACGATATCGTCGAAAGCGCGTTGCTGCTCCGGCTGCAACTCGCCGAGGAAGGCCAGGTCCAGCCTTTGGCCCGCTTCACGGCAGTCCTCGATCGATGCTCGAACCCCATTGGACCGAAGCAGCTCCAGGGCGTCATCGAGGCAGCCGCGCGGTAAGACGATGTGACGTTGATTCAGTTTTGCGCATGAGATGATCCGCGGCTTGTCGTAGGTCGGCAAGCGCATGGCCTGGTTCCGGTAGAACTCCGGATTCTGGAAGGCCGCCAGACGAATGAGGCGCGTCACCATCTCGGACGGCAAGTTCCCGCGATCGATAAAGATGCCGTCTGCCAGCACGACCTTCACCGAATGCGGCAGCGTCCCACGAATCGGTTCGGGCGGCCGGCGTCGAGAGGGTGGAAGCAGCCAGGGTTCATCGGACTCATCGTCGCTGACGGGCATGCGAACGCCCAATATCCGGCCTCGCTCTTCGGCATCGCGGACGAGCGCGGAGACCGCTGCCGGCGTCATTCGCTCAAGTGACGCGAGGTAGGCCCACTGATCCTCGAATAGGCGGAGTTCATCGTCGACGAACACGCTGTTCCCTTGCTGACGCGAACGGCGCGCGAGGGGCAGCGCGATCAGATTTCCGAATCCGCCTGCGGGCATGGTATCCTGGTTCGGAAAGAACCTGTCGTACGATTCAAATCCAATCTCGGGGCGGCGCTCCATCGTACGGGTCACGAGCGCGGCGCCGAGTGCGCGAGCTTCGCGTGCCAAGACCGGCTCACTGAAAAAAATCCAGACGTGCCCTCCGTTACCGGAACGCGAGCGTTCCAGAGCAGCCGGCACGTCGCAGGTGCGGCAGGTCTCCAGAAATGCTCGGGCGTCTTCCGACCAGTGGACGCCGTCGAAGTCAGCGGCGAGGAACCAGCACGTGTCGTCCGGGAGCAGCGGATACACGCCCATGACGAAGTCCGCGCGCTCGTTCGAGCGTGCGGGCCCGCGCAGGTGGCGCTCGACCGTTTCGTCCGTCACCGGGAGGAACGCCTGATTTGGGCACGCGCCGCACTTGATTTTCGGCTTCCCACAAACGCCGGGGACCCATTCGTTGGAGCAGGCCGGCGCGTATCCCGAGCGGCCATCCTTCGCGTTCTCCCATCGCAGCGCAAAGACGTCGGAGCGCCCGGCGAACAAGCGGCGAAAGAGCGCGATCTTCGCCTTCGACGACAAGCCATCCACGACGGTGGCCACCTTCGATTCCGGCTCGGACGACGGCGCTTCGGCCAACAGGGCACGGAGCTGCCCTTCAAGCGCGATCTTCTGGTTTTCCAAGTCTAGAAGCTGACGCTTGAGAGCTGCAATCTTGAGATCGTTCATCTCGCGCTCACCAGATCTTGGAGCACCGCCGCTGCCGCCGAGCGAATTCACGAGCTCCCTCGTTCCCTCCGCCGCGGTTTTGCATCGGGGGTCCGTCTCCCTACGCGGACTTCGGGCTTGACTTGCGCGGCCGCCCGCCCTTCGTGCCGTTAGTGCGAGCGGCCGCCGCTTTGGCCGGTGACTTCACGCTACCGGCTAACGCTAGCCACGGTGCGGCTTCTGTCACTTCCCGAACGATTCCGGGAACCGAAATGTCGACATCAAGGCGATCGCAGGTAATAGTGCTGCCACTTGGCGTCAACGTGACGGTCCGCAAATCAGAAGGCGTCGCAGCCTTGAATTCTTCGATAAGCGCGCGCGGTATCAACAGGGTTACGCCGCTACGCAAAGCCAATTCGAAGGAATCGAGAGCCTGCCGGTACCTCACCGATGTCGCATACCCTCGCTCGGTCGCGCGGTTTCGCGCCGTGGCGGCTTTCATTTCAGCGTCGGTCGGAGGCTTTGCCATGATACCTTCTCCAGGTTCGGCGGCAAGCGCCGATATTGGCGTTCACAATTTCTGGTGCCTTACTCACATCCGACTTCGTGACACCCGGCTGCGGGTCTCGCAGCCTTGCCTCCCCACGCTGCGGTACCAGGATGATGACTTCGCCGGAACCGGTAAACGCACGGACGTGGGCAGGGCCGTGATCGTGCGTATTCACCTTGAGCAGCATCGCTGATTCCGGGCACGCGAGGCATACCCGGATAATACCAAACATGATGGGTTGTTTGCAGCCGCTTCGCGAAGTGTTCTGAAATCGCGGGGCTGGCTGCAGAAACGCGAGCGGCTACCTCGGCCGTCGCCGTCGCTTGGTTCGATTGAAAGCGTCAAGAGCGGTGCGGCCGGCGAGGGTGGGCCGTCGCACCAGCTCGAGCCGGTGGTTTATCCTGGATGGCTCGCCGGCCGGCGCGCATGCTTGAAACGAGGATCTGGTTTTGGTAGATTTATAGCTGGAGAGGTAGAAATGGGGATCAACGTTAAGAACGATGCGGTCGAGGCCGCTATCAGGCGGCTTGCAGCCGAGCGAAAGGTCGATTTGACCGAGGCGATTCGCCTCGCGGTCGAGGCCGAGTTGGAACGGGGCTCGCAGGCGAAGCGTGGACGGCTCCGACGCATGCGCGCCGTCGCGGACCGAGTCGCCGCGCTACCGCTTCTCGACCGGCGCGCCGACGAAGAGATCCTCGGATACGACGAATCCGGGCTGCCGGCGTGACGCTCGATAGTTCCGCAATCGTCGCCATTTTGAACGATGAGCCGGAGCGGGAGCGCTTCGAGGAATTTGTCGCCACGAGCCAGTGCAGGCTTTCCAGCGTCTCGTATCTTGAAGCGTCGATCGTCTTGCTGTCGCGACGGGGGGAAGGCGCGCTGGCGGCCCTCGACACGTGGATTGAGAGCGCCGGCATCGACATCATTCCGTTCACTCCGGCGCAAGTGCGTCTCGCGCGCAATGCGTACGCACGTTTCGGAAAAGGCCGACATCGAGCCGGGCTGAACTTCGGGGATTGCGCGTCCTATGCACTTGCCGTTGAGGGTGACGATACGCTGCTTTACCAGGGCGATGACTTCTCGCATACCGACGTCCAAAAGGCCATGTAACACGAGGTCGGAGCTCGAGCGATAGCCCGCAGTGATCGGCTCGGCAGGGCCGGTCTTTTCGCGGTTTCGACCTACGCGGCCGTGGTCGAACGCGAGCTGCGAGCCTAGTTCTGACGGTCCACGGCAGAAAGCCGAGGTAAGCCCGGGCACCAACCAGGAGTCGATCTTGGCCAGAACGGCAAGCACCGGATCGTCGAAGCGAGGCGCGCGCCCCCACGCCCCCAGGACCCCAGTGGAACTGAGTCGTGGGCTCGCGGTCTGCGGCGACCGTGGCGCTCAGCGCGCGTCGGAGCCCTGTCGCTCGATGAAGCAGTTGTCGGCCTCGCGCTCTGCGCCGAAAGGTTGAGCAAGAGCGAGATCGCCAGGCGCCTGAGCGTCAGCCGAACCTCAGTCCGGCGTCTCCTGTAGCCTTAGCGTACAAAGATTTCCGTTTCTTGAGGCAGCCCGCAAAACTCCGGCTCAGGTGGGTTCACCTTAACGCGGCGCCGACAGATACCGACGACCATCAGCTGAGCCTGGAACGGGCTGTCCAATTGTGGCGCATGAAAGCACACGGAACATCGAGGGGCCCGGCGGTCCTAGACGACCGATCACGGCTGCTGCGGATCCCTGGATTGACATCGACCCTGTGCCCGGGGGATTCCTAGGCGGTTGACGAATATGACGATTTTGACGTATCCTAGAGGAACGATTCCGAAGACGTCGAGGACCGGACCAGGCATGAAAGAGAAGGGCGCGGCGGGGACTACCAAGCCCAGCAAGGCGGCAAGCTTCTTGAGTTCCACGGCTCGCGTGCCCCAGCGAAAGCGACCCGGAAGAAAAGAAGCGCTCGTTGATGCCATCACGAGCGACCTTCAAGACCTCACCGTGGAGGAGCTCCGGTTATTCAAAAAACGTCTTGTCGAGGCGAGGCGCCTAGGGCGGATGTCCGAAAGCGCTATCACAGCATATCTTCCCGACACCATCGTGGGCAACGGGGCCGTCGAACTCAAGCTCGACGACGGCTCGACATGGATTGTACGGGTAGCCGCACGACGTCGCGGCGAGTTCGTCATATTCGACGCGACGCGTAGCGCCACCGCCCCGACGCTATCGAAGCCGGGTGCGGACGCCGTTGTAGAGGTTGGTCACCCCGCGCTCGATCGTGCACGTGCGGAGTATGAGTCTGTTCGTGATAGCGTCGTGAAGCAATCGCTTTCCTTGACGAGGGCGGCAAAACGAATGAACCTGACGACGGAAGGATTGAGCGCCCGAGTGGATCGTGGCGAGATGCTTGCATTTGTCGAGCACAACCGGAAAATGGTCCCCGTCGCTCTGATTGATGATGATCAGCCAGATCGCACGGTTTGCGGCTTGCCTGAAGTGATACGGGCAGCAGGGATGGAACCTTTTCGCCTCGCCGTGTGGCTGCTCAATCCAGCTAGGTCACTTGGCGAAGCACGTCCAGTCGATGAGTTACGCGCGGGAAATGTCGAACGAGTCGTCCGCGCGGCGCGAGGCGTCGAAGCCAGTTAGCAAATTCGCTCCACCGCCCCCGGCCGGTCCCGTCACACCGGTCCACAAGGTAATTGGCGCAGGCAGCGTCCTTCATCGCGTTTACGACCCGTCTCGCTTTGGTGCGACTGCGACGGGCTATCGGTACGATGGCCCGTTCGCAAGGATGGATCACCACCTCACGTCTGGAGGCGACCGCGGGATCCTCTATGCCGCGCCTTCGTATGCCGGAAGCCTCATCGAGGTAATCGACGGCCTGCTGCTATACATCGGCCGCCGCATGCACGTTACGTTACAACTTGAAGCTGATTTACGTTTGCTTGATCTGCGCGGGAATGGAGCGCTAACCGCGGGGACCGACGCGAGAATCGGTAAGTGTGCACACGACGAGGCCCAGCCGTGGGCCCGCTACTTTTTTGAACAGGCCGTATACGGTGCGATTGGAGGTCTGTTGTGGTTCAATAGCCATAATGACGATGAGGCAGTTCCAGTTTCCATCCGGCGAGCGCGTCGAGCCGGCGCGCGTTGCCGAAGCGCCGAAGACGAGTGCCGACGTCGTGCCCATTACGACCGACCCGCTCAAGCTGATCCGAGCGTTTCTCGCTCAAGACCAAGAGGAGATCTGGGAGGCCGTTCGCCTCTCGCGTGAATGGCGCGCGCAGTACGATGCTCGGATTCGAGCGGAGGCCGCCGGCCAGCGCGGGGCTCGCTGATGGGCACCGTCGTTCAGTTTCCGACCGACCGCGCGTCTGCGGCACGCGACGAGCCCGAGCGGCGCACCGAAGACGCCGAGGTCGTGCCCTTCACGGATGATCAAATGGTTCTCGCCCGAGCGATTCTCGCATCCGGTCGCAAGAATGGCGAGCGTCGCTTCATGCGGACCAGGAGGGCGCCCATGGCTAAGGTCGTGCCGATCGGGAACCGGCCGCGTCCAACGGCGCCAGCGATCGTCGGCGACACTACCCCCGCGACCGTCACGAACCTGCCCATCGACCCGATCCAACTCGCGCGGGCAATCCTCGCCAATGGCCGCGAAGAGTTTCACGCAGCGCTCAAACGCTTAGAGCAGCGCCAGTTACAGCGTTTCGAGATGCAGGTGAAACGGGGCGAACCCGGCGCCGTCGAGGCGCTTCAGAAGTTCCGCGAGGAACGTGCGCGCCATGCGGCGTTCAGGGAGTACCTCGACCGGCCATTCACCCGGAGGAATTAGCCCAAGACCGGCCGGAATCGGCCGGAAACCGGCCTAGAAACGCGTTTCGCCCGTCGCGGAGTGTTACAGGACACCCCGGCGGGCGAAGTCGCGTCCGCGGCGTTTTCTGCCGCGTATCGGCAGGGTGCTACTCCATGAACTCCGCCTTGACGGTCGGGAAGCTCATCGCGCCGCCGAAGCTATTTGTGCCTTCCTCAGGCTCCTGAACCGTTCCGAGCACGCGAATGGCCTGTCCCTGATCGAGCGAATTCGTATCGCCATACTCGATCACGATGTTCGTGTCATCGTCCCCGCAAGCCGCGTTGATCATGCCCTGCTGCGGAACATTCGACACTGTGCAATGCAACTCGACGTTCCGCCCGACATACTTGTTCGGGTTCCCCGCAATCTGAGCTGCCGTAATCGAGTCGTCGACCGAGTCTAGGAACTCCCGTTTCTCCCGTTGGCGCTGGTGTTCGTAAGATTCTTGCGTCGGTTCGGGTGTCGGGCGCGGCGTCGCCTTTGGGCGCACGGCGCGCTGCGGAGGACTGGTCGCGGTGTCCTGCTGCGAATCTTGCTGGGTAGTCTGCGTCGGAGACGAACCGTTCGATGCGCCCTTTGGCGCAAAGACCGCTCCGATCACGACTAGGATGACGATCCCGATCACCGTAAGGCAACCGCAGCCAAGAGCCTGCTGTCCGCAACCGCTAGGTTTTGGAGTTCCACTCATCGGCGGACTCGGGATGCATGCATTGCTAAAATGAACCGCAGATAAGGCTTCATCTGCGCTCGCTGGAAACGCGTCGCTCGTGCCACAGCCGCCGCTTAAACGCGAGCTATAGCCAGCCCTTGCTATTCCATCTAAGACCTTGAGAGGACATCCTAACCACCCTGCGAGGCGGTTCAACCGCCACCGATAGGAAAGGGTTACTTGAGATCCGGCACTCAGCTCGGCGGATCGCGGCGAACGTGCGGATCGATGCGCCGGCCAGCGGCTCGCGGAGTCTGCCCCCAGCGGCTGACGTGCTGCGAGAACCACCCGACGAGGCGCTCCAGGTCGGCGTCGTCCAGCTCGGCGATCGCGCGAAGGACCGCGCGCAATTCACCGAGCGGAGGGCCCGGCTCCGTCATCGTGCCGACCAGCCGCGCCAGTCGCGCCCGATCGTGGTCGTCGAGTTCGAGGATGCGGTCGCGGACGGCTGTGAACGCCGCAGAATGCCCTGCCATTCGCCTGCATTTGGCGCCAGAGCGCGTTTCTGCCCGGTCGGAGGTCGGGGAGGACACTCCGCGCAGGCCAAACGCGTACTAGGCCCATTTTCGCCAGCCAGTAGGCCACGCAACCGCCTCAATCTCGGCCATCACGCCCAAGAGCCCAGGCCCGGAGTCGATCGTCGGGCGGATCAGCTTCGTCCTGTACCTGCTGGTTACGATCCTCTTGATCGCCGCTCTGATGGAAAGGCACTCGCCGACCCCGGGCGTTTGGCCCAGACTGTCGAAACCACACTTAACTACCTAATGGGAGATGTATTGTTGCTGTGCTAAAACCGATGTTTGCTTTCCTAAAAAAAAACCTCGGCGGGGACCACCATAGCTGCTCTTGCGTTGATTGTTTGTCATTTTCAATTTCCTGAGTTACAGTATTAGCAAAGACGCATACGATATCAGCCGCGACACGGCGTTAGTTGAAAGTCAAACCGCGCGCCTCGAACAGCTTGAGGGCTACCCTGCCTTGTCAGTCCGGTGTAGTCCCTCTCTCTACGGGAGGCCAGATTACCAATTTTCTTTCTACAGTGGACACTTCTCCGCCGTTGACGGGATCGACTTTCCAACACACTCAGATTACGCGACATGCAGCATCAGCAACGATGGAAAACTCCCAGCGCTAAACGCGCAGATTTATCTTAGAGTCAGAACCCAGCCGAGGCTTCCTCAACCTGCTCCCAAAACGATACAGGAGGCGCACGACCTACGTGCACGAGAGGCTGCAGAAAGCATGGGCTACGGCGGCCTTATTCAGATACCGCGTGTAGGGGCGTCGGAGCGCCTAATATTCCAGTTGGTAAACCTCTTGACCGATCGCGTGGTGACCATTGGAGTCTTGAGAGACTGCCAATTCGAGATCCCTGATGAGGTTCCGGCAGGAAACTCTGCAGCACCCGTTAGCACTCCGAGACCCATGCCTTGCCACCTTCCACGGACAGATGTCTCCGCACCCGCAAATCAGATCCAGCGCGACTTTCAACTACGACCGGGGTAGACCTTGGGTCTCTTCCTTTGTGAAACCGAGTTCTTCGGGCAACGTTCGGTGACGCCGGGGGGTTGGCGCGTCACGACGGCACCCCCGTCAGCATCGCAAAGATGGAGTGCCTAGCGTCCTGAATCGAACCGGAGTTGAGGTCGAATCCGAGGTTGTCCGCGAGCACCTCTGCGATCTCGGCCGCCAACTCCCGAATCATGCGCTTCGACCGGCGCCGGTGCAGCGCATCGCTTTCGCCAGCCGGCGCGCTGTATGCGAGCTTGAGGTTCTGCGTCAGCGCGACGGGCCGGCCGCCGCTCGTCATCCGCTCGAGCTTCTCCACCGTCCGATGTTTGACGATGACCTCGCCGCCGTGCAGATACCCGAGGCCGGCCCTGCGAACGTACCCGCCCGCCGCGTGGCCTTTGATCGGGGGGCCGGTCTGCGACGAGTAGCCCTGCTGCACGCCTTGCGCCAATCCGCCTACGGCGTTCGTCGTCCAGTACCACAGGCCGCCGATGAAGTTGCCCGGATGCGAAACCGCGTCCCAAATGCTATGCACGACCGACATGAAGGCGTGGACGATCATCGGGCCGCCGTGCGCGACGATCCATCCCGCCGCGATGCCGATGCCTCGGCCGATGTCCTTCGAGTGGTCGCCGAGAAACTTGATCGTCTGCGTGAGCATGAGCAACTCACCCACGACCGGGATCGCGCGCATACCGACCCGACCGAGGGCCTCCGCCTCGCCGGTCATCACGATGACGACGTACGCTCACCTCCGTGTCGATGCACAGCGGGACGCCGTCGACCGGCTCGGCGCCGCCCTCGACTCGATCGCCGAGCGGGCCGCCGAAAGCAAGCAGAAATGACTCGATTTAATGGCCACGGCAACCGAATGGCAACCGCGGCCCCTCCGGACGCGAAAAAACCCTTATGGCATAAGGGTTTCCCTGGTAGCCCCAACGGGATTCGAACACTATGATTGCGGTTCTGCCCCACCCGTTGCAGCCCTGAAAACGCGATGAAATAAGGGTTTCCGCGACTGTCGCCTCTCTGCCATTCCTGACCGTTTCTGCCCGTTTCGGGGCGCTCTGGCAGATGAATGGCAGATGGCCAGAGTGTCAGAGGCCGCCGATCCCAGCTTCGGGACGGCGGCCTCGTTATGCGGCTTCTCGCGCCGCGCCCGACGATGCCCCACGCGGGCCGCGACGAGCCCCAGAGCGCGCCCAGCGTCTCGGATGGCCAGAACACCTCGGCCGTCTTCAGGATCGATCTACGGCCCTCTAATCGACGCGCGACCGCGACCGCCGTCCCCTCCCCCATCCGGCCGCCGACCCGACACGCCCGCCGACTCTCCCGCCGTCGACCCCCCCGACCCGCGCGGCCACCGATCCCGATCCAGCGGCACCCGCTATGGACCGGCCGCGCCATTCCCAGCACGACGGCAACCCGGCCGCCGTCCCGATCCCTGATCCCCAGAAGGAGAACTCATCATGCCCGAAGCCACCTCCGACCAGCGCCGCGAGCGCGCCCGAAAACGCAAACGCAAGTCCCGCGAGAACCCAAAGGTCCGCGAAGCCGAGAACGAGAGAAAGCGCGAGGCCACGGCCGCCCGAGCAACAGTCCGACGCCAAGTAAAACGCATCAAGAACGTGAAGGCCGCCGCGAGCGCGTACGAAGCGTTTGCCTCCAAAATCACTGACCGCACTCCGTCGCCAGAAGAACTCGAACGCGCGGCCGACGCCCTGCTCGCGGCGAACAGCGACCAGAACCGCCCCGCCCTCTCCGTCGACAAGTTCGGCCGGTCCCACAGCCTCGATCAGCGGATCGACGAAGACGGCAAACCGTATCAGGACATCGCGGACGTGGTGTGGGAGGCGAAGCGTTGGATGCCAGACCTGTTCTGGAGCGAGTGCGACGACGACGCCGACGCCGATTGAAGTGTGACGCCATCTTTTATCCTAAGTGAGGGGTAGAAGCTGCCCCATCCCAGCGCGGCCCGGTCCTCCAGGATCGAGGTCGGCTTTCTTTTTGCCCGTAAGGATTAACAACGTTGTGAAAACGCGAAACTACGTCGAAGTCAGCCCCTTACCGGAGAACGCGCGCACCGCCATCGACATCGCGCTCTTCGCATCGAACCGCACCGCCGCGCAGGTCGCCAAGGCCTGCGGCGTCCATCCCACCACGATCTCCAAACTCCGGCACAATCAGATCGTCGCCGTCGACCGCAAGCTCCTGCGAGACCTCTCCCGCGAACTTGAGGTCCCCGCCGACAAGCTAATGCGGGCCTACCATGCGAGTGCCATCCGCTCAGTGCTGGTCGGAGAGACCGGCTAAGAATTGTTCGGCCGCAGAGCTTAGGCTCTCCCGAACGCAAAGGGTCTCCGAGGCGGTAACTTCCCGCCTCGGGGGAAACGACGAGCATTTGTCGGACATGGGTGCGTCGTCGGAGTGGCACATCGTCGTGCCACAAAACAGCGCCGGGCGGAGTTTTCTCCCCGTCGCGGCGTAGTCGGACGCGCGTTCCCAGTGGTGGCCTTTGGGGGTCTCGCCACGGTCGAGCGCGCGTCCGACCCTTACGTTCGATTCCCTGATCGTCGTCGATCAACATGGCGCGCGGCGTACTCCGTCGTGTCCGTTACTCTCAATCTCACGAAATGAGCCACGATGCCAACTAAGAAAACGACCGCCCCGATCCCCGCAGAAGCGCCCGCACCCGTCGCAAACCGCTCCGTGTTTTTCAAGCTCCTGAAAAATCACCTCGTCGCCTGGGTCGACGGCGTGCAGCGCTTCCCCGAAGTGTCCTTCGTCGAAAAAAGACTCGACAACTATCTCCGACCGACCGGCGTCGAGCATCCGATCCGCGAAGGCGACGACTGGAGCCGCCGCGCCGTCGTGCCGGTGTTCGGGATGGACCGGGTTTTCGAAATGTCCTTCGACGACTTGACGCCGGTCGTGCCGGAACGGTCACAGTACGATAACGACGCGTTCTACGCGGAACTCGTCAAAGAAGCATTCGAAAGCACGAAAGCCGCGCGTAACCTGGCGAAGCTGAAAGTCGCGCAACTGAAACAGCTACGCGATTCCGGCGTGATCGAGATCGTGAGTGACGAGTCGGGTATCCTTACCGATCCTGCGGTCGCAGCGAGCGCGGCGCAACTGGAAGCGCTGAAAGCCGCGAGGAACGCATAATATGCGGGACCGCGACGATGACCGCTTCCCAGACGCGCGCCCGGTACCAACGGCAAGCTGCAGACAGTGCAATCGAGTGTTGCACGGCGAGCCCGGCGCGAAGCGTCTATTTTGCTACGTGTGCCGCGTTCATACTTCGGTAAAGCCGCCCAAACGGAGAACCAGCTAATGGCCAAAGCACGTTGCGTCCGATGCTTGAAAGAACTGCCTGGCAGTCCTGTCTACATGGAGGGCGTCAAGGTGATCGGCGAGTGCTGCCGCGAGACGGCGTCCGAACCCTCCGCATTCGATCAAATTGTTGCGCGATCGACCGCGCGCTCGCGACAGCCCGTGCCCTAAAGCCCGCCGCGCGCCCGGCACCCGCGCCATCGAAGCCGTCGACCACATCCGACGCGATCGAGCGGCCGAGCTCTTCGATAATGTGAGTGACGCATCGCCATACCGGTTCTTTGCCGTCGACGCGGCGACCGGCGAACGTATCGGCGCGCCGCAGAGGTTCGTCGAGGAGACACGATTGCGCGATGACTTCACGATACCGGCAGTAACGAAGACCGGGTTCTATCACTTCCGCTCAGCGCGCCCGCACGTGTCGCCGGAATACTGCGAACGTGGGTGGGCAACGTGCAGAATCTGTCTCGCGGACGATGTCCTGGTCGAGGTGCGGCCCAAAGACCTTGGGAGTCATTTGGCCGCGCACAACCTCACGTTGGCGCAATACATCCGCAAGCATGCAATCGACCTTATCGACATTCTTCCCGAATGGCGTGTTGCCGACTGATACGACCTGAAAGACGAACCACATGACCTTCAAAGAAAAGGCCTGTTCGACGTGCGCGACACCGTTCGTGCCTACCAGTAGCCGCGCAAAGTACTGTCAACCCTGTGGCAAAGAAGCGCAGCACGAAGAGAATCGAGACTATTACAGTCGAAACCGCGAACGTCTGTTAGACAGGAATCGTCGTCGATACGCTGATAACCCGGCGTTAAAGATGTTCGAAGACGCTCGCAGACCGTCTCGTCGCTACAGTGCCTTCGACGACCTGACTCTAGCCGAGCTTGAAGCCTACGTAGATCAGCACGACGGCCACTGCGACCTCTGCGGCGTCGAGTTCGAAGGGGTCGGCAAAGCTCCGCGCGCTCGAACCCTGGAACACCTACACGCATTCAAGGACGGCGGAGCGAACACGGCCGCAAACATCGCCTTGACGTGCTGGACTTACAATCGCGCGAAAGCACACGCCGAACGTCGTGCCGCTATCATCCGCAGTCGGACGCAGCGCGCAGCTTAGTTCGGTGAACACCCGACACAACAGCTTCCCTGGCGCTTTTTCCGCCAAGGGGGGAAAGTCCCACGTGAGTGAAACCGCGCGAGACAAACCAAGGACAGTCAGGGAGTTCCGGGTGCGCGAACGGATGTTTTCGAGTTCGCGCTCGGCCAGGCCGAAGTAGATCGTGAGCGTCAGCGTGTCCGCGCCGGGCTTGTCGCAGACATGCACCGCAGTGCCCGCGCGCCGAAGCTCCGCCTCGATAGCGGTACCGACTGCGGCCGAGCGCGCAAGCCGTGCAGGTAAGCAACAATCAGGGTCGCCTTCGAGCGCTTCGCGTGGCCGATAGCTTTCGACAGCGCCGGACGCTTCGCGGTCTCATACTCGCCGCACTCCTGTTCGCTGTAGACCGCGAGGAGCTTACCGCCAACGGCGGCGACGTGGGCTTCGATGATTGCGCGCTGACTCTCCAAGCCGAGGTTTTGACGGCGCGTGCTGGTGCGGACGTAAGCGACAAAGTTCATGTCCATATTGTCGACGATCAGGCGACCGAACGCAAGCGAAAACGCATGTTGTATATAGCAAATCGCGTCACACTTCGTCATCGGAATCGAGGTTAACGGAATGAATCACTGCATCGACTGTGCGACCGAAATCGAGCCGAGGAAAAAGCTGTGCGCGCAGCATCGCCGGGCACGACGACTCGCGACCTACCGGCGCACGAACATGAACCGCGAACTCCGCAACCCCTCACGCTGGCCGGAAACCGCTACGAAGCGCCACGCATGTCCGGTTCCGGGTTGTGGGCTAGTCTGCCGATCCTCGGGACTGTTATGGCACCTCGCGCGCCACCACTCCCTGAACCGCGCCCAAAGCCTAGCAACGTACCCGGCCCTAATCACACAAGTCTCGATACCGAGAGCAACAGAAGCCCAGGTCCGCAGCGCAAGGGCAAAGATTCGGGAATCGAACGAACGGACGCAGTCGGATGCCAGCTAACCGCGTAGCGTGACGGTGCGGTAGAGGCGCGGAATGAAAGTGGGATGCCGACAAAGTTCAAAGCGCTTAGGGTCGGCTTGGCCAGATATTACACCGATCCGCCCGGCCCGGCCGCCGTCCGCGCCACGCCGCCGCACCCGCCGGCATGTAATGCGACACGCTCCCGATCAGCGCGACCGACACCGCCACCGATCACGGCAGCGAACGTGGCCGCGCCCTCACGCCCATGCCGATCCGTTCTCTTAGCGGTTTCTCCTCGTAACACCTCAGGCCTCGGTCGAGGCCTGGGCTGTAACACGGCCGCGCCGCGCCCCTCTCGCGCCTCTCCAGCACGGCTAGAACGGCCCTAGCGAGGCCTCAGACAGCGATCCACCGCATATCCTGCTCAGAATACCAGGCCCGCAGGGAGGGTCGCATATGCTGGTGCCGCCGTCGACGCCGGGGTTGACACCCGGAGACGGGGGATGGGTAGCATCCAGCGGTTCCATAAGACCGCCCGGCGCACAGCACTACGCCGACTGAAAGCCCTCACTTCGATCCCGCCAAACCCTTATGCCACAACGTTTCTCGGCACCCGGGGGATGGGTTGTCGACGACGGTTCCATCGGCCGGTTACCCAGTCGATTCGACTGAGTAGATCGGTATGGTGGGCGTCGTGCGAGCGCGCTGGTCTCGCGGATCGGCGAGAGGGTCGGCCGCGCTCCGATCCCGTTCGTCGACACCGCTTCGCTGCCGCACTCCGTCATCGAACTTCGCCACGTCCTCGACGACGCCCAGCGCAGCGCCGACGATGCCCATTCCTGCCCGTTGAAGGGGTCCAGGAGCGCGCTAAGCTGGTCGCGAGTGTCATAACACTCCGACCGATTCCAAAGTCGATTTGAGAGCGGTTGGTGGAGCGCAATTCGCATCCTCCGCGCTCGCGGAAAGCGACCCTCAGCGACCGCTCCGATCCACACGACTTGCCACACGACTTGGGGCCTCCAGCCACTCGACTTCCAGGCGACTTGGAGGCCTCAGCCACACGACTTGGCGGCACCGCGCCCACCTCCAACCCGTTTCTCACGAAAGGTCCTGACATGGTGATCGGCGCTCGGTGGGTGCTGCCCTAGCCTGGCGACCCCACGAGACACGGGCGGTGCCCCGGACCGCCGGTTACCGTTAGCCGGGTCTCCGCCCTCACCCGGCGAACCTAGATCGGCATCGTTGTCGACGAAGAGCCTGGTCGTTTCAGTCGTGATCGATTGCAATCGATTGATCTACTGGTAACGCAACGTCTGTCCGACCCGCTATAGAGATCGGGTGCGTCGAGTATAGTTTAGCCCCAGCCTTCGCTCGCTGCGTATCGCATCTCGCGATTGAACTCTTCGATTTGCTCAAGTCCATCCGGGATCATGTTCACGCAGTTCGTGATTGCTTCTAGAACGTGAACGAAGTTATCCGCAGACTTGTAGTCGAGTTCGGACGCAAGGTCTTCTATGCGATATTGTCCGCGACTTACTCGTCGATACTCGAATGGAAACCTAAACCCATCTGCTTTCCTGTCTAGCTCCGAAAGTTCATGCAGCAGTCGACGTAGATTAGCGCAGTCTTTTTCACCAAGTGCGTCAGCGAGGGGCAATCTGTCTTCCACCAGATTCCAGAGGCGATCAAGATCGTGCCCTTGCCCCGCCTCAGTTCCCATAATGTCAGCCCTTTGGTCCTCAACGGACTTGGCATGGAATCCCGGTGTTATTGACACAAGCGCCTTTAGTCGAAGTTCGATGGCCTGCCGATACATGAAGGCGACCGCGTAAACGAACGTCTCCGGGTTGTGCCTTCCGCGTAACCATTGGGAGACCAGGTCTCGCGCCGCGCGATGATACTGATTCGCGTAGTACGTCAAACGTTCATAAGGATTCGCCACCCAGTCTCGTATCGGATGAAACCATGTCTCCTTGCCGACGTGTTCTCGAATCAGCGTGTCGTCATCAGTCGGCCACGCAAACTGACCTTCGGACACAGGCCGAGGATCGTCGTCGCTCCAGAACCCGAGAAGGTCGTTAAGCTCCCGCTCTTCCATGCTTTGCGTTCCCGGCGCACTGCCAGCTTATCGCTCGAGGTATTCAATTCATCATGTCGGGATTGTGCCGCAAAGTCGAGTACAGGTTCGAGAAGTAGTCAACGCCATACGTAATGCTCCTGTCGAGAGCGAAGCCGTACTTCGTGATTTCAAACGCGTTCGAATAGATCGTCTGAATGTTCGGTATTCCAAGAACAAAGTTGAGGACATTCCAGCGCTCGACCGTCCACTGCATCAGGAGGGCATCGTCACCGGCGACTCGGACGAACATCCCTTGGTTTGTCTTGTGTCGCGCGATTGCTGCGTTAACTGTCGCGCTTCGCGGATAGACCTCGTCAGCTTTGGCATGCATTCGTGCGAGGCTAATTTTATTCGATGCAGCGAAGTTAGAATCTGCATTGCATGCGTTCTCGGGGATCAGCCAGGCGAGAAACGTCGTTAGATCGACGAGGTTCGAGTCCGCTACCTTCTGCCCGCAAAGGCCGGTCTCAAGAATCTTGTATGTGACTTCGGGCATGACCGTGATAAGCGCGAGCGGAAGGCTCCTCTCAGCCTTGCTGCCGTTCATCATCCGAAAGCGCTCGACCGCCGGACCGTTTATGGACTCGAACAAGCGGTTCTTCCGAAAGCGCTTGCCAGTGGCGATCTCGAACAGGTCCTTCATGGTCGTCTCTCACCACCAATGCCGTCGAACAGCAATCGGACCGAGAAGTTTGTCAGGTTCCGAAGCGCGATTGCCGTGTCGATAACGGAACTCCGATGTCCCGCCTTTCAAGCGATATGAAAGCGAGTTCCATTGCGACTTCCCGTCGTTTCTAGCGTTATTCAGTGCTGAAAGAAAGATGAGAAACGACTCGATGAACAATAGCATGCCGTTCAGTATGCTGAACGTTCTATCAGCCCAGGCGAGTAGCCAAAGGATCAGCGCCCACTCGACAAGGACCGTTAGCACCTTACTGGTCGTGAACCACCACGAGACAATATGTACTCGCCACGGATGCTGGGCCGCGTACTCTTCGGTCGTCTCCATGCCGCGCTGCAGCAGGTGAATGGGCATCAGAATCACGGCAGCGACCGTAAACAGCCCGATGATCGGCGTGAGTAAGCCTTGGATCAAGTACAGACAAATCGCTGCGAAAATGTTGACGACGACAGCCACAGCCTCTCCCTATTGTGACGTTGAGAGTCAGGAACGGAGATCGGCGCGCGACCAGCTTCGCGCCCGCCCCGCAGCTAGGTTCTAGAACGCTTGTCTGCCGGTCCTGGCCCTCGGACACGCGGTTTTCGACACCCTGCAAGGGAAGGACGGGTGACCGTGGTTTGCCGATCTCGGAAGACGACCGGGCCTGCGGCCGACGAGAGCCGACCCGCGCGGGCAGACTGAGAGGGCACGGTGTACACCTGAACCGACAGGGCCGACCGAGAGCCGACCGAGGCGCGGGCCCGCCGGGTACCGTCGCGCCCCGTAGCTCGAAAACCGGGTACCCGGCATGTCGCGCTAACGTCACCCGGTATTCTTCTTCAGAATACTGTGTTACTTGACAATCGCGCAGGTTTCTGGCAGGATGTACATGTCGAGGTGAGGCGCGCAGCCAATGCGCGTTTTTCTTTGATAAACGGCAATTAGTCGTGTTATGGTGTGCAAGTAGGGATCAGCGCGCCAGCGAATGCGCGTTTTTCTTTTGACAACGATGCACCTCCGTGGTAAGGTGTACATGTAGACACAAGGGGCGCGGAGCAATCCGGCCTCTTTCATTTCGTCGACCGGCGAGCGCGCCGCTCGAAGTCCGAGGTGCGGCCCGCACGGTGGCGGCGCTTCTTTGCACTCTGGCCGGACGGTCCGGCCTTGTTTATATCGAGAGAAACTTCAATGAAGCACGTTTCGAACCGGCCGATGCCGGACCTGGACGCCGAACATGTCGGCCAGTAACCCGTACAAAAAGGTCTTCGAATTACTCCATCGGCCGAGACGGGCCGCGTTCTTGAAAGGCGAGGGCGACAGCGCAGCTTACCGACCGCAAGTGACGATCACCCGCGCCGACTTCTTGGCCCACTGCAGAGACGAGCAGTGCATAGCCTTGGGCTGTGTGAACGCGCGAGGCGAGGCGCTGTTCCTGGCATGGGACATCGACCGCCACTTCTACCGGCGACTTGGCGCGTTACGTGCGGCACTTGATCGGCGCGGATGGGCGGAGGCCGCGCTGATCGTAGACGGGAGCGGAGTCGGTCGCGGCAAGGTCCTCTTGCTCCTCGCCAGTCCGATTCCGCAGGAGCAAGCGGTCGGCATCGCACCGCGAGGTAGCTTGCCGACGCCGCGAAGCATCCGATGTTCGGTTCCTACGATAGCGACGACGTTACCGTGTTTCCAAAGCGCGATACCGGCGGAGAGGTTCGGCTGTTCGGGCGGAACCGGAAGCGTCGAGGACAGGGCTTGTGCGAGGCCATCCTCGACTGGGACGGTGATCTACTCTGGAGTCTCGACTCGATCCGCCCGGCGGCTATCGAACCGAATGGCATTACTATGGTATCAGCGAAGCCGTTTCATCGTCAGCCGCGCGATGTCCAGGCCCTCCTCTCCCGGCCGTGGACCTATCGAGGGAAGGAGGGCTTCGCTAAGCTCGTTCGCCTAGCCGGTGCCGCCGTCAAGACGAATGACGCGCAGGCGGAGGCGGTCCTCGCCGACTGGGTCACCGGGATCGAGGCGAACTCGCCGGGCCTCTCGGATCGGACGCGCGGGACGTTGCTCGGTTTCCGATCCCCGTCGCGGGCTATCGAGTACGTGCGTGGCAACAAGGTGACGCGGGCGGAGCGTCACGGCGCTTGGCATCCTCAGTCGCTGCCGAACTCGACGCCTCTGCCATGCCGTCCCTCTGGTACCATAGTTCCCCGCATGTGTATGGTACCAAAAAGGGCACTTGACGCTTATGGCGCGATGGCCAGCTACGTCATCGAGAACAACATCGATCCCCACTGCCTCGGCATTACGTACGGTCGGATAGCCGACCTCACAGGACTGCCCACGAAGACCGTTGCGCAGCGAGCGGTCGAATGAAGCAGAATCAGCCGGGCTTCTCGTCAGACTCGACCGAGGGCAACCGATCAAAGGCGGTCTCTGCTCGCTGTTCTCGCTGGTCGGTTCCGGCGAGACAGTCCACACCGCGACCAGCATCGGAAACGAGACCGATGCGTTCCAACAGCGCATCCGCGACCGCGCAGCGCGGGACCTGAGCGCACCTTCCATCATGCAGCTACGCCCAGAAACATAGCGCGCAGACTCCCCGCGCCAATGCCCCGCGCTGCCCGCCAGAAGCCTCAGGAGGCGCGTTAGCGGCTTCGAGGTGTTATGACACTCTGGCCACACCGAAAACACGCTACAGGCCTTATTTCGCCGATCCACGCAAACGATCACTACACACAACGCGCCGACATCCGCGCAAAATCCCTGACATCGCCGGGCCGGCGGCAACGAACGCGACACCGCACAACGCAATCCGACAAGGAGAGACATGAATACGATCCATTCGAGCCGCCCGATTGGCGGAACCCCGGTAACCGGTCGACGTGCAGTCTGAAGCACAAAACAGCGAGCCGGTAACCCGCCTTCGCTATGCGGACCTCCCCGACATATGCACGCCTGCGGACTTGCAGCGCTACCTCCCGATTGGACGCGATGCAATCTACGCGGCGCTGGCGGACAGCACGAAGATCCCCAGTAAGCGACTCGGGCAGAAGTACATCATTCCTCGGACTGCACTGCGGGATTTTCTCGGCGGTGTCGAATGGCCGCCTCGGGCCAGAACCGTTCAGGAGAAGCGTAAATGAGCGGTTCCATCAGTAACATCGGACCCAAGCGATACCTCGTTCAATACGACGTGTTACCGCAAGGCAATCGGCGTCGCGACCGACGTACCAAGATACTCGAAGGCGTAACCAAGAAAGAGGCGGAGGCGTTCGTCGCGGAACGGCGAGCAGAACTCCTATCGGCCAGATCAGCACAAGCGAACGGCATCCGGCCCAAGGATGAGTTCATAATGTCCGAACTGTTCGCGGGATTCATGGAGAGCAAGACGACGAAGGCCGCGACCACGACGCAGCGATACGACAGTCTCATCCGGCTCTATCTCATTCCACGATTCGGAGATAAGCGGGCGGGATCACTGCAGCCCCACCACCTGACCGACGCCTACGCTGAGTGGGGTCGCAAAGGAGCGTGCGGGTCGTGCGGTTTCAGCCAAGACGATCCGGCACGTACACGAAACGTTTCGGAACGTTCTGAACTGGGGTCTACGTCGCGAGATGCTGACTCGCAACGTGGCCGCACACTCGTTTCCAAGGACGACTTGCCGAAGGCGATCAAACCGCGACCGAAGGCGCTAACCGAAACGGAACTTCGGAAACTGTTGCAGGAGGCGAAGACTCCAACGTCACGGGCGAAGAAGAGGGGATACCTCAGTTCTCAGCCGTGGTTCTACCCGGCCGTGTGCTTCTCGGCATACACGGGCGCGCGGCGCGGGGAAGTCCTCGCGATGCGTTGGTCTGACATCGACTTCGATCAAGCGAAGGCGACGATCAGCCGGTCTCTCACAGAGAACCTGGACTTCAAAGCTCCGAAGAACGACCAGGCGCGGGAGATCGTCATGCCGCCACTCTTGGTCGAGGTGCTGAAGGAGCATCGGGATGCCCAGGACGCGGAGAAGCGACTCCTAGGGGCGGCCTACCAGGATCAAGGCCTGGTGTTCGCCCGCGCAGACGGTAGCGTCGTCGATCCGTGGAACTACGGACGGGCCGTCAGCGACCTGGTTCGCCGGGCGGGGGTGAAGTCGATCACGCTGCACGGTCTCCGAGACACCCACGCGTCACTCCTCGCTCAGGCGGGGGTGCCAATCGAGGTCGTCAGCAAGCGCCTCGGGCACTCCGACATCGGGGTCACGTACTCGCGCTATATCGACGTGTACACGGACCGCGACGCCGACGCCGCTGCCCGGTTCGCCGATTCGTCGGATGAGCTTTGGCAGAGATTTGGCAGATCGGCGTCCGCCGTGAAGCGCAAACCCTTATAGCACAAGCGTTTGCGTGGTAGCCCCAACGGGATTGGAATCCGCCGTCTGGCGTCGGGCGCTTGCGGTTGCCGATGGTCGCAGGGGCTTATGAGACAAGACTTTCCGAGGCGCCTACGGTTGCCGATGGTCGCCAACGGTTGCACCCGACTGCTACCGTTTTGCGACCGCCCGATTTGGGCTCCGCTACCTAGGCGGCGGCGCAAGTTGTGAAGCAGGCCGCTTGCGGAACGAGGCCGACGTCGCTGTTACCGGGCGAAAGCGCGGCGAGCTAGTATCCTGCTGCTGGCTTGCGCACCGGCGGCGAGTCATTCTATCCCGGACGTGGTGTGGGCGAGGCAACGGCTCCCTTCGGAAGCGGCGGCAAGACCGGTGCTTTGTCCCAGCCGGGCGGAGGTGTCGAACCCCTTTGCGGTCGAGGCGTCGGGGCGTCCGGCGCGTTATCCCAGCCGGGCGGAGGATGATTCAGAACGGACGGCGCCTTATCCCGGCCAGGCGGCGGCGTAGCGGCGACCTGATGCACGACGGCACCGGACGGCAACGGCGGGCCGCCGGCCGGAACGGCACCCTTCGGTAGCGGCGGCAGCGTCGAGGTGCCCCCGGCCGGAACGGCACCCTTCGGTAGCGGCGGCAGCGTCGAGGTGCCCCCGGCCGGAACGGCACCTTTCGGTAGCGGCGGCAGCGTCGAGGTGCCCAGGCCGGAACGGCACCAGGCGGCAGGGGCGGAACCGTCGAGGTGCCCGCGGCCGGTGGGTTGCTCGGCGGGATCGGGTCACAAGGCATGTCGGCCGTCCACCCGTTAGCCGATCAATGCGTTCGACGCCCAGTCCGACGGTGAGGTATTGGTAGCGCAGGAAAACCTGAAACACGAAGCCCAGAGCGACCGCCCCCCGGAGGATCAAGAGTAACCTTCGCACGGGGTGTTGATTCGCCTGTGCGGCGCTGGGCAGCTCTTATCTTAGGGGCGCGCGAGACGCACGAAGCTGCTAGGGCGAGCACTGCAGGGGGCCGCCGGAAGGCGACAGCACAAGCACGCGACCCCGCGCACGCGCGCGCGTTAGCACCACAACTTACAGCCGAACAGGGTACAACACGAGGGGCGAAGAGAGACGCTGAGAATGGCGCACGGCAGAATATGATGCACACGGACCCAGGCGTACAGTATTACGCTAGGCGAGGATAAGAGTCTCCGTCGGGTCGCGTGTCGTACGAGGCGCATCGCGCTCGAAGACCAGCGCGCCATGAAGGCGGCACTGCACCCCCCTCCTCCGCGTCGGCAACCTGCCGCCCAGCACCGGGGGCTAGCCCCCACGGCGCCCCCCCAAAAGCACTTCAGGGACCCGTTGTTACCGTGTGCGCCTTCAGGCAGAAGGCCCCGTTGGGCGCGCTTCGCAGGCTGTGGTAGCCGACCTAAGCGAAACGTGCTGCCGATGAGAAACTTGACAAAGCCTCTATCAATTCTGGGACTTACGATCATGCTCACGTGCGGCCCCGGCGACGCTACCGTGACGCTGAATATGGACGGCGTTTGGTGGCAATCGCTCGGGGAGCAGGATCAGTTGGTCGCGGTACAGGGAATGGTCGCCGGTTTTCACGCCGGGTGGTTGGGGGCGGCAAAATATCATCCGCCGAACAAACCGTTTCCGTTTGACACGTTCCTCGACCCCTCTCTCATCAGCCGGACCCGTCGGGCATGACCTTCGATACGATTGCAGACCACATCACCGAAGCCTACCGGGATCACCCCGCGCTGCTGAAAGTGGAGGTTTCAAGTTTCTTGCCCTGCGCGTTTATGGCGGATGGCTGCAGGACTGACGGCACGAAAATACGAGAAGGAGCAATCGGCGCGATGAGCGGCATGCGACCTCGTCATCTGTCGCACAGTTCGCTCCCAACGCGTGCCGAGTTTGAATCCCATCGGTGATGACGAAATGTGCCGTCGCGATCTTAGCGTTCATCAGTCTTCTTGGTCCTCAAACAGATGCCATTGCCCAGACGACTAGCGATTCCGCTGCCGTGTTGCTCGGGCGCTGCCGTGCCTCGTTCGAGGCGGAGCACTGGGTGACAGCTACATCCTCCTGCCGCTCGGCAGCCAACAAACTCGGCCCAATGGTACTAATGCTGCCTCGGTTGACGACGCAAACTATCTAGCGACGCTCGAGAGCACGGCACTTGAACGAGAGTATTTGTCGTTTCTCAAGCTAGGCAAGAACGATCAGGCCCACGACTGGGCAGGACTTGCATACGCTCGCGCCGCGGCTGTTCTGAAGGTTCTGCATGACTTTCCAGGACAAACGGAAGACCACGCGCTTGCAAAGCATTTGTTTTCCGTCGATATGGACATTATGAGGACCGTTCGGCATTACTTCCCGGACATCGATCCACGGAAGGAGAGTTTTCCGCCGTCGGGTTGGCGGGGGCCGGACTAAAGGCGATTGAGTCGGCCTCGATAGCAGCGTCTCCGACGCCCTCGCCTGAACGGGCGAATTAGGCGAAATATGCGAATTAAGGGAACCGTCACCAGGGCCATTTCGCTTATTGCGCCTTTTTCGCGTTCGCCGTACGCAAGCGCGTCGGCGTCGGCTTTCGCCTTCGTGACCGCGAAGGCCGTCTCGCGGCTCGCGCCTTCCGTGCGCTCGACGACGATTCGGATGAGGTTGGCCTTGGCAAGCTCGGCTCGCGTGTCGTCTAGCAGAGCAGAGGAAGCGTGACGTTTGAATAGGTCGGACTGTTCGTTCGGTCAGCCCGTTCGGGTATGCCCTTCGGATGCCGTCGAGCAGCTTGTCCGCGACGGGCCTTCCGACCGTCCGACCGAAAACGTGCTGGGCGGAGTCGCGGCATAGTCCCACAAGGCGATAGCGGCTCCCAGGTGCTCGCGCCGAATCTCGCGGCTCTGGTCGAGCAGCGCGTAAATCATCGCAAGACGCATCGTCGTCGCCTCGGCGCGGCCGGTAGCGGCTCCGAGTAGCCCCTGGTCCTCGGATACGGCATTGTAGAATTGAACCCACAGCGGACGCGCGTCGGTCGCCCATTCCATCCGGCCGGCACACTTGGCAAAATCTATCGCGCTGTGCAGGCGCCCGGCGACCGGCAGAAGGTCGTCGTCGCGGAGGGAGCCGCCGAAGGGGAGCCTTTACGGCGCTTCACGCTGATGAGCATGAAGCGGTTGAGGAAGCCGTTCGTGATGGAGACGGCCGACAGTTTTTCGCGCAGTTCCGGGCCGGTGATGTGACCGATGATCACGACGTGCGCGCCGGAGACGATCGTCGTTCTGCCGCTCAAGCGATGCTGAAGGTTCCCCGTGTCCCAGGCGTCCCGGATGATCGAGGAGAGCGTCGAGCCCTCGCGGTTGCAGGCGTCGAGCACGCGGGCAAACTCCGGCTCCTTGACGACGCGGCGTTTCTCTGCGGGCGTCCCCGCATCGGCGTCCTTGAACGCGGAGAGAAGGGCCTCGCCCGAGCCGAGGCCCGAGATGATCGCGGAGTCGATCCATCCCTCGTCAGCTAGCACGAACGGTTGCAGCGCGCGGTCGAGACTCGTGCCCTTGCGCCCTACCGAAGTGTCGCCGACGAGTAGGACGTTGACGCGAGCCGTGTGTCTCGTGCCCTCGACGTAGAGATGCGGGTCCGCTCCGAGAGCGCACCCGGCGAGCGTGAGAAATTGCGAAATTAGCGAAGCTAGGCTCGCTTCAGAGTGAGGCGCTACGACCTTTACGAAGGCACCGGCGATACCGTAGAGCGCCGCGGGGTTCAGCCGGGGGAACGGGTAGGCGTCTCCCCATTCGGGCGAATTCGATCGCGCCGGCTCAACGACACGCCCCGGCCGTGACCCGTTGGCGGCAGCTTGTTGTTCCCCTACCTGGCGTTCGTACTGCGACAGGCGGGGATCCGTGTAGCTCATCTGTGTACCCGACCCCGCAGGCGCTCGACGGCCACGCCCAGTGCAGTGCGACGAATATGATCTTTCTCGTGGAGCAGCACGTCTGCGAATGCCTGGCGGTACGCTTCGGCGAACGCGGGATCACCGGCGTCGAATTCGCGAATGCCCGGCGCGGCGCTCCGGCTGGCTCGCTCAATGGAATGTCGCGTGCAATAGCATGCTCCGACTCCACCGCGCGACTCGCATAGCTGCTCCTGCCAGCGCTCGTAATCGCCAGGGGCGTTGGCTTCGTGGAAGGCGCACACGGCTTCGGCGCTCATACCAGGAGTAGCACGGTTCTCGTGCGGAACACTGCTCATTGAGAATCTCCGGGTTGCGCGAATTGTAGTGGGTTCGCGCAAATAGATTAGGTCTGAAAAGAGGGGGCGTCGATGTTAGGTCGGCGCCCCTTTAGTTCACTCTTGGGATTCGTCGCCGTTGGGCATTCCGTCGCCGAGAAGCTCAAGTAGCGCTGCGCGCGGAATCAGGCGCCTCCGACCAACGTTTACGGAGCGTAGCCGGCCGGTGTATGTTAGATGTTTAACCGTCGCGCGGCAGAGACCGAGCAGGGTCGCAACCTCGTCGAGTGAGAACGCGAGTTTGGCGGACGCCTGGGCCGGAAGCCGTTGTTGATTCTCCATACCCGCAGAATACCATCGGCCGTAAGCCCAATAAAATGGTCATTTTGAGACCATACGTTTGCGGGTAAGTAGTTGACGGTCGGCCATTTATGGCTATAATTGGTATATGGACGGCCATTCACGACGGGGCAGGCCGCCGGCAGGGGAGTCGCGGTTCGACTACTACGCACGCGAGTCGCCTTCACCGGCCATGCGTTCCCTGGCAGATTATGCCGCGCGAGAGAACCGCACGATGCAAGGCGTTGCGCGCGCTTGCGGGCGCGATCCGAAGGTGTTCGCGCGATATTTCGAGTCTAAGCCGCGCCCATCGACCATCGAACGCGTTAGCAAGGCGCTCGGGCTACCGGCAGACGTTGGTCGGGCGCTCGGTGGAGCACTTACCGCCCGCGATGCGGAGGTTGCGATGGCTGCCGCCAATTCGGACGTGGGGCAGGGCGCGCGCCGTTCCTGGTTCCGCGATCCCGTTGCCGCCGCTCACGACCTATACCGCGTGCTGCTAGGACTTGACGGGCCCGAGCTTCGTGCCGCGTTATCGGAATATTGGGTCGCGACATGGGGTCTGATCGATCCGCGTGCGCCGCTCGACAACCTAAACGACGATCTGATTCTTGGCCCTATTCTCGGTGCGCTCGACCGAGGACTTCGGCCACACGGGTTTTCGCTGCTCGATTACATCGACGATCATCAGGCTGCCAAAGACCGATCGTTCGAGACATTCTATATGCTCGTCGCAGCAGCAAATGCAATCGGGTTTGGACACCTGCAAGATCGCCGATTTCGAGCAATTCTCGCCCCGTACGAGCGTGCATTCAGTGCCGCAACATGGGGCGCGCTGCCGAAAGGCATGATTCAGATTGAAGACGTTGCTGACGTGCTGATGCCAAGAAACAGCGAGCGACAAGAAGGACGGGAGGAACAGTAGTGAGCGTTTACAAGCGGAAGAGTGGTAAATGGGCCGCAGTAATCTGTCTAGATCCACCCTCGACCGGAGTTACGCTTCGACGCTCGCTCGGCACGTTCGCGACCCGCCGTGAGGCGGAGCGGGCCGAACGAGAAGCGCTCGCTGCAAAGGACCGCGGAATTGACCTTTCCCCGCGGACCGTCACGGTTCAGGAATTGCTTAACCGATTCGTGGCCGACCGACGTACGAAGGCACGTGCCGTTCGCACCGTCGAGCGTTACGACGGGATCGTGCGGCTCCTCATTACGCCGCATCTCGGGACGATCGCGGTCGCGAAACTGAGCCCCGCGCACGTCAGCGCGTGGATAGCGACGCTGCAAGAGCGCGGCGGCGTTAAGGAGCGCCCCCTATCGGCAAAGACGGCAAAGCACGCCTATGCCCTGCTTCGCTCGGCTCTGCGGTGGGCGGTTCGGCACGAACTCGCGGCACGCAACGTAGCCGACGCCGTTGACCCGCCGACGGTCGGCCGCTCGCAGGCGCGTGCCCTTGGCGACGACGAGGCAAAGAGATTCCTCGACGCGGCCGACCGCACGCGGTGGGGAACCTTCTTTCGCGTCGCGCTCGGCACGGCGGCGCGCCGCGGCGAACTCCTCGCGCTACGTTGGGCCGACGTGTCCTTCGACGCCGCGACGGTGACGATCCGGCGCGCCGTCGTCGAGACGGCCGACCCGCAGAACCGGATCGTCGAGAAGACCACGAAGACGGATCGCGTGCGGACGGTGCCGCTTGGGGCGCTCGCGCTTGACGCCTTGCGCTTGCAGAAGCGGACGCAGGCGGAGGATCGCCTGCGTGCCGGCGGCTCGTTCGCCGATAGCGGCCACGTCTTCCAGGGGCCGCTCGGCGGCTCGCTCGCGCCGTATCTCGCGACCGACGCCTTCCGGTCCCTCCGCACGACCCTCAAAATCGACGCCAGCCTCCACGACCTGCGGCACACGGCTGCGACGTGGATGCTCGCCGGTGGGATCGACGTGAAGACGGTTGCGAGCGTTCTGGGCCACTCGGCCGCCTCGACGACGCTCAACGTATACGGGCACGTGATCGCAGGGGCTGAGGCGCGTGCAGTCGTCGCGATCGACGATCACCTGCGCCGCGCCGGAGCCTAGCGGGTTTTCCACTCGACTGCAACCGTTCTGCAACCGCGGGGCACCCGGAAACGAAAAAACCCTTATGGCATAAGGGTTTCCCATGTAGCCCCAACGGGATTCGAACCCGTGTTACCGCCGTGAGAGGGCGGCGTCCTAGGCCTCTAGACGATAGGGCCAAGTGGCTCCCGGGCATGGACTCGAACCACGATAGGCAGAGTCAGAGTCTGCTGTCCTACCATTAGACGACCCGGGATCGCTTGGATTGTGCCGATTGCTGTGCTCGAATTGGACTGCGGGAGACCTACCCCTTTCCTTCGGCCGGGCGGCGGCCGTCACAACGATTTCCAAGTATACCAGCCCGGGGCAAGCGGTGCCGTGCGTAGGGACGACTCGCCGGAACGTATGTTCGGCGACACGACCCGCCCCGTCATGCAGCAACCGCCCGCGGTCGCGGCGAAACCCGCAGGCGACGTCATACTTGTCCTTGGAAATGTGCTCTTGCAAGCTGTCATCCTCGTCGGGGGCGAAGGCACCCGCCTGCGCCCGCTGACCTACGATACGCCGAAGCCCATGGTCCCGCTGTTCGGCGTTCCTTTCCTCGAGCGCATGCTCGTCCGGCTGCGCAACGCGGGCGTGACCGAAGCGATCCTGGCCTCCGGCTACCTGCCGCGGGCCATCGAGGAGCACTTCGGCGACGGCTCGCGGGTCGGCATGCGGGTGACCTACGTGGTCGAGGAGTCGCCGCTCGGCACGGCGGGCGCCCTGCGCAACGTCGCCGGCCACATCGAAGGGGCGTTCTTCGTCCTCAACGGCGACGTCCTCACGAGCCTGGATCTGCGGGCCATGCTCGCCTTCCATGAGGCCAAGGGCGGCGCGGGCGTGCTCCACTCCATCCGCGTCGAGGACCCCTCCGCGTTCGGCTGCATCGTCCACGACGACCAGAACCGCATCAGCTCGTTCGTCGAGAAGCCCCCGCGCGACCAGGCTCCGACCGACGAGGTCAACGCGGGCACCTATCTCCTGGAGCGGCGGGTGCTCGACGCGATCCCGGCCGGCCGCAACGTCTCGATCGAGCGGGAGACCTTTCCGCAGCTGCTCGCGGCAGGCGAACGCTTGTACGCCTTCGTTACCGGCGACTACTGGCTCGACGTGGGCCGGCCCCAGCAGTACCTCCAGGCCCACGGCGACGTCCTGGACGGGAAGCTGGTCCTGGCGCTGGCCGGCGATCGGTTCCCCGAGCGCGGCACCTACTGGTTCGTGGGCGCGAGCGACCTGCCGTCCAACGTCCTGCCCCCGGCGTACCTCGGAACGGATATCGCGCTCGACGCAAGTGCCACGATCGGGCCGTACGCGGTGCTCGGCGACCGCTGCCGCGTGGGCGCGGGCGCGTCGGTGCGCGATTCGATCGTGTGGGACGACGTCGAAATCGGCGACGGCGCGCAGGTGGCGGACGCCATTCTCGCGAGCAACGTCTCCGTCGGCCGCGGCGCGATCGTCACCTCGGGGGCCGTCGTGGGACGCGATGCGCGCATCCCCGCGGAGGCCGTTTTGGAGCCCGATGCGCGCGTCGTCGCGCAACTAAATGCTACTTCGTAACGCGTGTCGAATGGGTAGAGTCCCGTAATGCAGGTTTACTGAGACTGCCTCTCGGGTACGAGAACGTCCACTGAATCTGAGGTCTTTTCCCTTGCTGCAGCTTCGAACGCCAACCGCCGCCGCCCGTCCGTCGCCGCCAGTACCGATCTTTATGGGCTCCTTCCCACCCCGCGAGTGCGGGATCGCGACCTTCACGCGAGATGTCGTCGAGAGTTTCGATACCGCGTTCGGTACGCACTGCGACGTAGTCGCGATCGACGAACCGGGCGGCGAGCGGCGCGTGTATCCGTCCATCGTTGCCGGCCGCTTCGAACAAGACGATCGCGCGTCGTACCACCGCATCGCGCGTGAGATCAACGCGCATCCGGCCGAAATCCTCGACGTGCAGCACGAATACGGCCTGTTCGGCGGTCCCGACGGCGCGTGGTTTCTCGACATCCTCGACGAAGTGATGAAGCCCGTCGTCGTATCGCTGCACACCGTGCTGCCGAATCCGAGCAACGCGCACCGCGCCGTCGCACGCCGCATTTGCGAGCGTTCCGACGCGGTCGTCGTCCTCTCTGAAACCGGCAAGCGGATCTTGGTGGACGGCTACGGCGCCGACCCGGCGAAGCTGCGCGTGATCCATCACGGCGTGCCCGACGTTCCGTTTCGCTCGACCGAGGCGGCGAAGGCGAAGTTCGGCTTCCAAGATCGCATGATCGTGTCCACGTTCGGGCTGATCGGTCGCGGCAAGGGACTCGAGTACGGTATCGAAGCGATGCGCTCGGTCGTGCGGCACCATCCCGAAGCGCTGTATCTGATCCTCGGCGAAACGCATCCGGGCGTGCGCCGTCACGAAGGCGAATCGTACCGCGAAGAGTTGACCGCGCGCGTTATAGAGTACGGTCTCGAACGCAACGTGATCCTCGTCGACAAATATCTCGAGTTCGACGAATTGATCGACTACTTGAGTGCGACCGACATCTATCTGACACCGTACCTCAACCCGGTGCAAATCGTCAGCGGTACGCTCGCGTACGCGGTCGGTCTCGGGAAGGCGATCGTCTCGACGCCGTACCTCTACGCTGAAGAACTGCTGGCCGGCGGGCGCGGTTTCTTGGCGCCGTTTCGGGACGCGACCGCCATCGCGAACGCGATCGACGCGTTGCTCGCCGATCCCTGGCTTCGCCGGGCGACCGAGCGGCGCGCCTACCGCTTCGGCCGCCAGATGACCTGGCCGCACGTCGCCAGCGCCTACGGCCGCGTCTTCCGGGAGGTCTCGCCGCAGCTGCACCGCGACGGCAGCGGCCTGCGCCTCGGGCTGCCCGCCTGACCATGTGGCGCGCCCCCTCGCTCGACCACCTGACCGCCCTCACCGACGACACCGGCATCGCTCAACACGCCCACGGCGACGTCCCCAACCGCCACGAAGGCTATTGCACGGACGACGTGTCGCGGGCGTTCATGGTCGCCCTCGCGGCGGCGGCCGAGGACCGGTACCGTAGCGAGGCGCTGCGCTTAGCACGCATCTATCTCTCGTTCCTGCTGCACGCCCAGCGGGTGGACGGCCGCTTCGGCAACTTTATGAGCTTCGAGCGCACCTGGCTCGACGAAGCCGGTACCGAGGACAGCAACGGCCGCGCGATCTGGGCCCTGGGGTTCGGGCTGCTTCACGCGACGCGCGAGACCTGGCGGCACCTCTGCAGCACGCGGCTGGAACGCGCGCTGCCCAACGTCACCGGCTTCCGGCACGTGCGCTCGCGAGCCTACGCGGCCCTGGGGCTGACCCGCGCGTACGCCGCGATGGGCCGCTCGCATGCGGCGGTCGAGGCGACGCTCCGCGCCATCGGCGACGATCTGGTTGCCCGGCATGCGGCCTGCACGGCGCCCGATTGGCAGTGGTTCGAGAACGAGATGACCTACGACAACGCCCGCCTGCCCGAGGCGCTGCTGCGCATCGGTACGGTGCTGGAGGATCGCGCGTACGTCCGGCTGGGACTGGAGACGCTGAACTTCTACGAGTCCGTGGTCGTCGAGGACGGTATCTTCGTCCCTATCGGCAACGCGGGCTGGTACCCCCGCGGCGGGCGCCGCGCGCGTTACGCGCAGCAGCCGCTGGAGGCCGCGTCGCTGGTCGACGCGGCGCGTGCGGCCGAGGCCGTTACCGGCGAGCCGCGCTACCGGCGCCTGGCCGAGTGCGGCCTGGAGTGGTACTACGGCCGCAACTCCCGCGGCGCGGTCATGGCGGAGGGCGGCGGCTGCTACGACGGCCTGGAAGAGCTCGGCGTGAACCGGAACATGGGCGCCGAGTCGACGCTCGCGTACCTGTCGAGCGCCTTCGCGCTGGCGCAACCGGCCGCGGACGCCTTGCGCGTCGCGCGCTAGAGCAGCCCGGATTCGAGCTGCGCCGCCTCCGAGGCGAGAGGCGGCAGCGTGGCGAATAACATAGGGTGATGATAGTCGAATCCGACGCTCTTAGTGACGTCCAGCGCGATGCTGTCACCCATACCGATGGACCCGTTCTCATCTTCGCCGGCGCCGGCAGCGGAAAAACGAGAGTCCTCACCCACCGCATCGCTTACCTACTGAACGAAAAGAACGTCTTCCCTGACCGGATACTCGCGGTCACCTTTACCAACAAGGCCGCCGGCGAAATGAAGTCGCGGCTCGAGAAGATGGTCGGGGCGGCGGCCCGGGACCTCTGGATCGGGACCTTCCACGCGACCTGCGTCCGGATGCTTCGGCGCGACGGCAAGAAGATCGGCATCGCGTCCAACTTCGCGATCATGGACGAGACGGACCAGCGCTCGATCGTGCGCGACGTCCTCCACGACCTCGATTTCGACGAGCGCCAGATCTCGCCCGGCGCCGCGCTGGACGAAATCAGCAAAGCCAAGAACGCGCTGATGGACGCCGACGCCTACGAAACCAAGAACACCTCGTTCTTCGGCGAGCGGATCGCGCAGGTGTTCCGCGAGTACGACCGCCGCTTGCGCGAGTCGAACGGCCTCGATTTCGACGACCTGATCTCCAAGACGATCGAGTTGCTCGAGAACGACGTCGACGTGCGCACGCGCTATCAGAACAAGTTCCGCTACATCCTGGTCGACGAGTACCAGGACGTCAACTACGCGCAATACCGGCTGTGCGCGATCCTCGCCGACGAGCACAAGAACCTGACCGTCGTCGGCGACGACGACCAGTCGATCTATTCGTGGCGCGGCAGCGACTACAAGAACATCCTGCGCTTCGAACAGGATTTTCCCGGCGCCAAGGTCTTCAAGCTCGAAGAGAACTTCCGCTCGACCCAGACGATCCTGACGGTCGCGAACGAAGTCGTCACGCAAAACGCGACGCGCGCCGACAAGAAGCTCTTCACCAACCGCGAAGCGGGCGAGACGGTCACGGTGTACGGCGCCGAAACCGAGCGCGCCGAAGCGCGCTACGTGATCGAGAAGATCAAGGAACTCGTGCGCGAGGGCGCGGCCTATCGCGATTTCATGGTCCTCTACCGCACCAACGCCCAGTCGCGCGTGTTCGAGGAAGGCTTCCTGAGCGAAGGCATTCCGTACCGCGTCGTCGGCGGGACGGGCTTCTACGCGCGCACCGAGATCAAGGACATGATGGCGTACCTGCGCTACATCGTGAACCCCTCGGACGCGGTGGCGTTCCGCCGCATCGTCAACGTGCCGCGCCGCTCGATCGGCCAGCAGACCCTCGCGAGCCTGGTCGACGCGGCCAACGCCGCGGGCGTCTCCGTGGGCCAGACGGTGTTCGACAAGGACATGCTGCGCCGCGCGGTTCCGAAGAAACAGAAGGAACTGGAGCGTTTCGCGGACCTGATCGTTTCGCTGAGCGAACGCGCCTCCGGCCTCTCGATCAGCGACCTGCTGGTCGCGGTCATGGAAGAGTCGGGCTACATTCGCGAGCTGCAAGGCGAAGACACCTCGGACGCGCGGGCGCGGCTCGAGAACCTGCAAGAGCTGGTCGGCGTCGCCAAGGAGTTCGAAGCCCAAGAGAACGCGGGCTCGCTCGACGACTTCCTCGCCAACGTCGCGCTGATCAGCGACCTCGACACGCTCGATCCGAGTACGTCGTTCGTCACCCTGATGACGCTGCACGCGGCCAAGGGCCTCGAGTTTCCCAACGTCTTCCTGACGGGCCTCGAGGAGGGCGTCTTCCCGCACAACCGCGCGCTGACCGACCTGACCGAACTCGAAGAAGAGCGCCGTCTCGCCTACGTCGGCATCACGCGCGCCATGGATCGCTTGTACGTCTCGTACGCGATGCGCCGCACGCTCTTCGGCAATACCTTCGCGCACCCGAAGTCGCGCTTCTTGGACGAGATGCCGAGCGTCGAAGTGATCGGCAACGTCGTGCCGATGCCCCGCCCGGCGGGCGGCCGCTGGCGCGAGGTCGCGATCCACGAGACCGCGGGGGCCGGCGTCGGCCTCGACCTGCAAGTCGGCGACCGCGTCCGTCACCCCAAGTGGGGTGAGGGTCAGGTGGCGGAAGTCGCGGGCGCGGGCGGCGACGGGCTACTGAAGATCATGTTCCCCAACGTCGGGGAGAAGACGGTCATGCTGAAGTACGCGCCGCTCGAAAAGGTGTAGCGCGGGGAGAACGCAGCGTGGCACTTCGAGTTGGCGTCGCCGGCGCTCTAGGACGCATGGGGCGCTCGATTTGCGTCGCGGTTTCGGCTGCCCCCGACCTGCAACTGGTCGGGGGCTTCGACCGCTCGCGCGCGGGTGAGGACTTGGCCGCCGCGATCGGCCTGTTCGAGGCCGGCGGCCGCATTTACGACGACGTGACCGAACTCTATGACGAAGCCGCGCCGGAGGTCGTCGTGGACTTCAGCCTCTATCCGGTCACGGTCGAGGTCGCGCGCGAAGCGGTCGACCGCGGCATCTCGCCCGTCATCGGCGCGACCGGCTGGACGGAAGAAGACGAGGCCGGTCTCGCCGCCGCGTGCGGCGAGCGCGGCGTCGGGGCGGCCCTGGTACCGAATTTCGCGCTCGGCGCCGTGCTAATGATGCGCTTCGCGGAGCAGGCCGCCCGCTATTTCCCCACCTGCGAGATCGTCGAACTGCATCACGACGCGAAACTCGACAAGCCGAGCGGCACGGCCAAGCTGACGGCGCGGCGCGTCGCGGCCGCGGCAGGCCGCAGCGACGTGCCGATCCACAGCGTGCGCCTGCGGGGGCTGGTCGCGCATCAGGAAGTGCTCTTCGGCGGGAACGGCGAGACGCTGACGATCCGGCACGATTCGCTCTCGCGCGATTCGTTCACGGCCGGGGTCCTGCTCGCGGTCCGCGGCGTGCGCGCGAAGCGGGGTCTGGTCGTCGGGCTCGAGGGCTTCATGGAGGACAGGGCATCGTGAGACTTGCTATCGTCGGCGTGACCGGAGTGGTCGGCGAAACGATCCTGCGCATCCTCGACGAGCGCGACGTCGCGGTCGGCGAACTGGGCGCGTTCGCGTCGCGCGACCGCACGGAACCGCTGGTCTGGCGCGAGCGCGAATGGCCGATTCGCGCGGCCACGGCCGAAGCGCTCGAAAGCGGCGGGTTCGACGCGGTCTTCTTCGCGTCCAGCGACGACGCGAGCGCCGAGCTCGCGGAAGCGTGCGCGCGCGCCGGCGCCGTCGTCATCGACAACAGCGCGACGTTCCGGCTGGCCGATGGCGTGCCGCTCGTGATTCCGGAAGTCAATCCCGGCGCCGTCGGTCCGGACGACCGCATCTTCCCGGTCGCCAACTGTACGGCGATCGTACTGTGCGTCGGCATCGCGCCGATCGCCCGCGTCGCCGGTTTGCGCTCGGTGCGCGTCGCGACGTACCAGGCCGTCAGCGGCGCCGGCCGTGCCGGCCTCGACGCGCTCGCATCCGAAGAGAGCGCCGAGTACGAGTTCGAGCGCGTGGGCGGGACGTCGCCGTTCGCGGCGCCGATCTTCCGCAACGTGATTCCGCTGGTCGGCTCGTCGCTCGACGAGCACGGCGATAGCGGCGAAGAGAAGAAGATCGCGGCCGAGACGCGCAAGATGCTGGGGCTGCCCGAACTGCACGTTGCCGCGACGACGGTGCGCGTGCCGGTCCGCTACGCGCACAGCGAAGTCGTCTTCGTGGAGACCGAACGCGACACGTCGGCGGCCGAACTGGCACGCGCGTACGCAAACGCGCCCGGCGTCGTCTTCCACGCCGAAGGCATCGTGACGCCCCGCGACGTCGAAGGCCGGGACGAGGTCCACGTCGCGCGGTTGCGCGCCGAAGGCGAATCGAAGCGGCACTTCCAGCTGTGGCTCGTGGGCGACCAAGTGCGCAAGGGCGCGGCCACCAACGGCGTGCAGATTCTGGAACTCTTGATCGAACGCGGCTACGTCGGCCGCCAGCACGCCTTGGGAGGGTTCGCCCATTAAGACGGTGGTACAGAAGTTCGGCGGCAGTTCGCTCGCGACGCCGGAACTTCGCGAAATCGCAGCTTCGCGCGTGCTCGAGACGCGGGCGCGCGGCGCGTCGCCGGTCGTCGTGTGTTCGGCGCTCGGGCGCACGCCGGATCCGTACGCCACGGATTCCTTGCTGGCGCTGCTGGGGCCGTCGCGCGGCGGCGCGAACCGCGACCTGCTCGTCTCGTGCGGCGAAGCGATCGCCTGCGCGGTCTTCGCCGAACTGCTGACCTCCTGGGGAGCGGACGCTCAGGCGATGACGGGCGGCCAAGCCGGCATCATCACCGACGCGAACTTCGGCGACGCGAAGATCTTGCACGTCCGGCCCAAGAACGTGCTGGCCGCGCTCGAGCGCGGGATCATTCCGGTCGTCACCGGCTTTCAGGGCGTGACCGAAGGCGGCGCGCTGACGACGCTGGGCCGCGGCGGCAGCGACCTCTCGGCGATCGCGCTGGGCGACGCGCTCGGTTCCGAAGCGGTCGAGATCTTCACCGACGTCAGCGGCGTCATGACGGGCGACCCGCGCCGCATCGCCGGCGCGCACACGATCGACCGCGTCAGTTACGCGGAGATGGTCGAACTCGCGGCCGACGGTGCCAAGGTGATGCACGCGAAAGCGGCGGAACTCGCGCGCGTGACGCAGACGCCGTACGTCGTCAAAGGGCTTCGTTCCAACTTCGGCACGACGATCGACGAAGGCCACAAGCCCGAGCGAGTGAAGCCGGTAACGGGCGTCACGTCGATGCGCGACGTGGTCTTCGTGCGCATGATCCAAGGCGAGATCGACGATCTCGACGCCCGCCGCGAACTCGAACTCGAGCTGTTCCGGCGGCTGGCCGAACGCGACATCTCCGTCGACATGATCAACGTGAACAACGCCGGCATCTTCTTCATCGTCGACAGCAACCGGCTGGAGACGATGCGCGCCGAACTGGCCGGGTTGAACATGGCGCTGCGCGCGCGCGCGCACTGCGCGAAGATCTCGGTCGTCGGCGCGGGGATGCGCGGAACGCCCGGCGTCATGTACCGCGTCGTGCAGGCGCTCTCGGAGGCGGAGATCGAGATCATCCACTCGACGGACTCCAACATCACGATCTCCGTGCTCGTGCCCGAAGAGGACGTCGTGCGCGCGGAACAGGCGATTCACGATCACTTCCGGCTCGGTCGCGGTCAAGATTTCACGCCGCCGGAGATGGTCGCGGGGGCGAAGCGATGAACGGTCCGGCGCGCGCGCCCAGGATCGGCCCGCTGATGACCGCCATGCTGACGCCGTTCGACCCGAGCGGTGCGGTCGATTTGGAGGGAGCGGCGCGCCTCGCGCGCTTTCTGGTCCGAGAAGGCAACGACGGGCTGGTCGTCTCGGGAACGACCGGCGAGTCCCCGGCCCTCGACGACGACGAGAAGATCGCGCTCTTCGCCGCGACGAAAGAAGCGGTCGGCGACCGCGCGGCGATCGTCGCGGGAACGGGCGGCAACAACACCCGCCATTCGGTGGAATTGACCGAGCGCGCCGAAGCGGCCGGCGCCGACGGCATCCTGGCCGTCGTGCCGTACTACAACAAACCCACGCAAGACGGGTTGCTCGAGCACTTCGGCGCCATCGCCGGCGCGACGTCGCTGCCCGTCATCGTATACAACATCCCGAGCCGCACGGCCGCCAACATCTTGCCCGCGACGCTGCTCGAGCTCGCGCAGCGGCACGGCAACATCGCGGGCGTCAAGGAGTCCAGCGGCGATTTCGCCCAGTTCTCCGCGATCTTGCGCGACCGGCCGAGCGGCTTCGGCTTCTGGAGCGGCGACGATCACCTGTTCCTGCCGTCGCTGGCGGTCGGCGGCGACGGCTTGATCAGCGTGGCCGGGCACCTCTGCGCGCGCGAGTTGCGCGAGCTGCTGGGCGCCGTGCGCGCCGGCGATAACGCACGGGCGACCGAGATCCACCTCGCGCTCTCGTCGCTCTTCGCCAAGCTGTTTGCGGTGACGAGCCCGATTCCGGTGAAGTGGGCGATGAACGAGCTCGGCTTTGCGCTGGGCCCCTGCCGCTCGCCGCTGGGGGCGATGCCGCCCGAACTCGCCGAGGCCTTGCGGCCGCTGCTCGCCGGCTACCGGGAACGCGCGAGCGCGATGCTTGCCGGCCGGTAGCGCGGTGGAGCACGCCCAGATCCTCGGCTGCCGCGTCGACGCGGTCGGCAGCGACGACGCGGTGCGCCGCATCGTGCAGCTGGCCCGCGCCGAGGCGCCGTCGCTGGTCGTCACGCTGGGCACCGAGATGATCGTCCGCGCCCAAACCGAGCCGCGCTTTCGCGAGCTGGTCAACGCGAGCGCGCTCTCGCTGTGCGACACGGTCGGCGTGCTGTTCGCCGCGCGGCTGCACGGGCTCGCGATGCGCGAGCGCGTCGCCGGCGTCGAGCTGATCGATCCGCTGTGCGCGGCGCTGGCGGCCGAAAGGCTGCCCGTGTACCTGCTGGGCGCCAAAGGCGATACCGCGGAACGGACCGGCCGCACCCTGGCGGCACGCCATCCGGGTCTGGTCGTCGCGGGCGCGCGCGACGGTTACTTCACCGCCGCCGAAGACGCGGCGGTCGCCGCCGCGATCGCCCGCTCGGGGGCGCGCGTTCTGCTGGCCGGCCTCGGCTCGCCGCGTCAAGAATACTGGATCGCGGACCGCTTGAAAGAAACCGGTTGCTCGGTCGGCATCGGCGTCGGGGGTTCGTTCGACGTGCTCGCGGGAAACGTCGAGCGGGCGCCCGCACTATGGCGGCGTTTGAACGTCGAATGGCTGTACCGGCTCGTTCGTGAGCCGGAACGCTGGCGGCGTCAGCTCGCGCTGCCGAAGTTCGTATGGATGGCACTGTGCGAACGCGCCGGTGCGCGGTCCACCCGGAGGTTCTCTTGAAGGCGATGATTCTGGCCGGCGGGCTGAGCACGCGGCTCTACCCGCTTACCAAGGAAGTGCCCAAACCGCTGGTGCCGATCGCGGGCGAGCCGAACGCCGGGCACTTGATGCGCTACCTGCGTTCGTTCGGGATCGAAGAAGTCGCGATCAACGTGCACTACCTCGCCGACAAGATCGTCGAGGCCTTCGGCGACGGCTCCGCTTACGGCGTCAAGCTGCACTACCTCCACGAACCGCAGCTGATGGGAAGCGCGGGGGCGATCAAGCAAGTCGAAGATTTTCTTGGCGACGAGACGTTCGTGATCGTCGGCTGCGACGAGCTGACCGACATGCGTCTCGACGCCCTGCTGGCCTTTCACAAAAAGCGCGAAGCGCTGGCCACGATCGCGCTCGTGCACGCGGAAGACGTGTCGCACTATGGCGTCGTCATCGTCGACGAAGAGGGCCGGGTCGAAGATTTTCAGGAGAAGCCGCCCAAGGGCACGGAGCGCTCGAACCTGGTCAACACCGGCGTCTACGTGTTCGAGCCGGAGATCTTCGAGCGCATTCCGGCGGGCGCGTTCTGGGACTTCGGAAAGAACGTGTTTCCGGAGCTGCAACGGGAGCGCGCGCCGTTTTACGCCTTGCAGATGAACGGCGCGTACTGGCGCGACATCGGAACGCCCGAAGAGTACCGCCTGGCGACGCGCGACGTGCTCGAAGGGCGGGTGCGTTTGCTCGGAAACGCCCGCGTGCGCGGCTTCCCGCCGGACGCGTCGCTCGGCAACGACGTGCGGATCGAAGGCGACGTGCGCATCGGCGCGCGCGCGCGGCTGGGCGACGGGGCGCGCCTGATCGGGCCGGCCGTCATCGGCGACGGCGTGGCGGTCGGCGCGGGCGCGACGGTCGAGAACTCGATCGTGTGGGACGGCGCGAGCATCGGCAAGGGTGCGCGGGTCTCCGACTGCATCGTCGGCGTCAACTTCAAGGTCGCCGCCGACGAGGCGCTGCACGGCGCGATCGTCGCCAACGAGCCGCTTCGAAAGTGAACGGCGCTCTCCGGCGCCGCTGCCGCTAGCGCCACCGGCCGGCTGTCGCGATAGCCGTGCGTGGCTATCGACGGGTGGTTGGACGCGTTCTTTCCCGCGGCGTGCGCGGGCTGCCGGCGGCCGGGGACGCCGCTGTGCGCGGCGTGCCGGCCGCCGCCCGCGGCCGTTCGCGCGGCGCGCGCGGGAACGCTGCACGTCTATGCGGCCGGGCCGTACGCGGGCGCGCTGCGGCGCGCGATCCTGGCCTTCAAGCGCGGCCGCAGGGACTGCGGCGCGGTGCTGGGAGCGCTCATGGCCGAGCGGCTTGCCGCTCGCGTGCCGCCCGGCGCCGTGCTGGTCCCCGTCCCGACGTGTGCCCTCCGCCGCCGCGAGCGGGCGTTCGATCAAAGCGCCGTGCTCGCGAACGCGCTCGCGCAGCCCGGGCGGCTGCCCGTGCTGGCCGTGCTGCGCCAGGTCGCGGGGGACGCGCAGCGAGGCCGCTCGCGCGCGGCGCGGCTACGCGCGCACGGGCGCTTCGCCTGCGCGGCCCCGGCGCTCGTCGCCGGGGTTCGGGTCGTGCTCGTGGACGACGTGATGACGACCGGCGCGACCCTGCGGGACTGCGCGGCCGCGCTCGAGTCCGGCGGTGCATCCGTTCGCGACGCGTGCGTCCTCGCGCTGGCTTGACCGGCGCCGCCGGCCACTGCATCGGGTCCGGCGCCGTCGGGGTTGTGAGCGACTGACCGCGAAGGAGAAAACGCTATGCCCAAAGCCGTCTGGAACGGCGTGACCCTCGCCCAGAGCGACCGCACCGAGATCGTCGAGGGAAACCACTACTTTCCGCCCGAGTCCGTCGACCGCTCGCATTTCAAAGAAAGCGCGACCCACACGGTCTGCCCGTGGAAGGGCACGGCCAGCTACTACACCGTGGTCGCGGGCGGTAAGGAAAACCGCGACGCCGCCTGGTTTTATCCCACGCCGAAAAACGCCGCGAAGCAGATCAAGGATCACGTGGCGTTCTGGAAGGGCGTCGAGGTTCTGCCGTAGCCAACGTTTCCGCGCTCGACCGGGTGTATCTCCGCCGCGCCTGCGAACTCGCCGAGCGCGGCCGCGGCAGTACCTCGCCGAACCCTGCGGTCGGCGCGGTGATCGCGCTCGGCGCGCAGACGCTCGGCGAGGGCTTCCACCGCGTCCGGGGTAGCGCGCACGCGGAGGTCGAGGCCCTTCGCGCCGCGGCCGGCCGCGGGGAATCCTTGGCCGACGCCACGCTCTACGTCACGCTCGAGCCGTGCGATCACACGGGCCTGACCCCGCCCTGTTCGCAGGCGGTCCTCGACGCAGGCATCCGGCGCGTCGTGATCGGAACGCTCGATCCCAACCCGCGGACCGGCCGGGCCGGCGTCCGGCGCCTGCGCGAGGCGGGCGTGGCCGTGGAGATCGCGGACGATGCGTGGTCGGCGGCGCTGGTCGAGGACTTCGCGTACGCGGTGCGGGCCGCGCGGCCGTACGTGCGGCTGAAGCTGGCCGCCTCGCTCGACGGCTACGTCGCGCCGCGACCGGGCGAGCGGCATTGGCTGACCGGGGACGAGGCGCGCGCGTACGTGCGCGAACTGCGCGCGCAGTACGATGCCGTGCTGGTCGGCGCCGGCACGGTCCGCACCGACGATCCGCAGTTGAGCGTGCGGCCCGCGCGCGGGCGCCGCAAACCCTACGTGCGCGTGGTCGCCTGCGAGCGCGAGCCGGTTCCGGCGGCGCGTGCGGTCTTCGCGCCGCTCGATGGGTACGCGCCCACGATCGTGCTCGCGCCCGCCGGCCGCCGCGAACGGTTCGCACCGCTCGAGGCGGTCGCCGACGTCGTGTTCGTGGGTGAAGAAGACGCGCAGACGCTCGACGTGGCACGCGCGCTCGAAGCGCTGCGCGGGCGGGGAATCGCGAGCGTGCTGTGCGAAGGCGGCCCGACGCTGGCGGGACGGTTGCTGGAGAGCGACGTGGTCGATCGCGTCGATTGGCTGGTCGCGCCCGCACTGTTACGCGGCCCCGACGCCGTCGCCGCGATCGCGGGTGGAAGCGGGCGGCGGACGCTGCGCTTCGACCGCGTCGACTCTTTGGGCCCCGACGTCATCCTCTCAGCCGTCTTCATGTGAAAGCGAGAACATGTTCAGCGGATTGATCGCGCACCTCGGCACCGTCGAAGCGCTGGAACGCGATCCGCGCGGCGGCGTGCGCCTGCGCGTCCGCGCGCCGGGCGCGGTCGCCGAGGGCATCGCGCCCAAGGACTCGATCGCGGTCAGCGGCGTCTGTCTCACGGTCGTCGAGCACGACGAGAGCACGGTCGCGTTCGACGTCGTGCCCGAAACGCTCGAGCGCAGCGCCTTGGGGGCGCTCGCGCCGGGTTCGCCCGTCAACCTCGAGCTTTCGCTCCGGCTCGCCGACCGGCTCGGCGGTCATCTCGTCTACGGCCACGTCGACGCGACGGCGCCGATCCTCGGCAAGGTCCCGGAAGGCCAAGGCCACCGCTTGACCGTCGCCATCCCGCCGGACCTCGGGCGTTACGTCGTCGAAAAGGGCTACGTCGCGCTCGACGGGATCAGCCTCACGGTCGCGGCCGTGCGCGGCGACCGTTTCGAGGTCGCGCTGATCCCCGAGACGTCGGCGCGCACGACGCTCGGCGCCAAGGGGCCGGGCGACGTGGTGAATTTCGAGATCGATCCCATCGCTCGTTACGCACTCGGCGCGTCCGCGCAGTACGGCGTGCGCGGCGAGGCTCCCTCGAGCGACGAACTGGCGTGGGCGTATGAAATCTAGCCTGCCCGATCCGGCGCAACGGCCCGGCTTCGAGGTTCGCGAGCGCGTTCGCTGGTCCGACGTCGATGCGGCCGGCATCATCTATTTCGGTGCCTACACGCGCTTCACGGACATCGCGGAGAGCGAATTCTTCCGATCGCTCGGGTTCACGTACGCGCGCTTCCGCGAACTCGAAGTGTTTCTGCCGCGCGTTCACGTGGAATTCGATTTCTTCAAGCCGGCGTTTCTCGACGACGAGTTGAGGCTGATCATGCGGGTCGCCCGCGTGGGCGTGAAATCGGTGCGCCTTCACATCGACGTTTTCCGCGAATCCGACGGCGCGCTGCTGGCCAAGGCCGACTTGGTCGCGGCCTGCATCGACCTCCAGCACAAATCGGTGCCGTTGCCTGAGGCCTTCGCCAGCGTGATGCGCGCGCACGCTCAGCCGCCCTAACGGCGAGGAATTTCGTCACATCTCCGGCCGTACGCGAGGCGCACGCGCCGCCGGCGTCGCACGTTACGAGGGCGCAGAATGAATCTAGAGTAATGCGATCGTTTATGATTGACGACGAAGAACCGGCCGAAGGCGCCGCGGAAGAGAACGCGGACGACGCCGCGATCGAATTCGGACCGACGGATCTGGAACCGCTGCTGGACGCGTGGCGCTCCACCGTCGACAGCGAGCCGCCGCAAGTGGTGCGCGTCACGTTCGACGAGCGGTTCGTGTTGCTCTTGGAGCGGCCGCGGAGCTGGGAGCCGCCGGGCTGGTTGCGCCGCTTCGACCTGCTCGATCTCACGTCGGAACCGGTGGTCGAGCGGCTCGCCCTTCCCGAAGGGTGGCGCTCGGACGAGATCGTTCCGGGATGCGCGTACGTTTTTCTGCCTCGCCGTTCGACTTTGATCGGAACCGTCGAGCCGGGCGGAACGATCGAGCGTGCCGGCCTGCGCGCGGGCGATCGCATCCTCGCGATCGACGCCGTGCCGGTCGCGACCGAAGACGACGTGCGCGCCCGGCTCGCCGCGTGGTTAGCCGAGAAGAAGCCGCTGTTCGCGAAGCGGCGCGAGGTCGAGATCGAATTCGAGCGTGCCGGCGAACGCCTGTCCGCGCGGGTCGTGCCCGCAACGCTGCAGACGCCGCTCGGCTTCACCGCTCCGCTCGGGTACGAGACGGGGTACGAGGACGGCGACGTCGTGACGCCGAGCGAGGTCGCGTACGTTGCCATCGAGGCCGTGCGCCAGCTCGCGGGCGGCATGCCGCTTGCGATGCAGGCCCGCGTCGTGCCGCGCGAACCGGAGGCCGTCCCGCCGCCGCCCGCCGAGCCTGCGTGAGAAGGAGCTAACTCTCGGCGAGCGCGCCGCGCGCGCTGCACGCTTCCCACGCGGCGATCTTCCGCGCTTCCCACGCCGGGGAGAAGGTGCGGACGTTCGCCTTCGCGAGGAACAACTGCTCGTCGCATTCGATCAGCAGCTTTTGGGCGAGCAGCTTATCGTAGTCGGGGACGTTGCCGCCGACCTGCAGGCAGAAGAGCGCGTCGCGCGTGCGGATGTTGTACGGATCGTACGGCGAGATCGTGAAGCGCGTTCCGCTCGGAGCCGTGACCGTGAAGCGCCGGCGGACCAGCCAGCTGCGCCGCTGCCCCGTGCCGAGTTTCGAAAGGAAGAGCTCGCGGGCGCGAGCGTCCGCGGCGCGGCTAGCCGCGTCGTCCCGGCCGGCGGCCCGGCGGTCGATCCACGGCAACGCGACGTGCACGACGAGCCACGCCCCGCACATCACGGCCGCAATGGTCGCGACGCAGCCGAGAAAGGCGAGCAAGGAGGAGGCCAACGACGCTCAGCCGCCTGAGAACTGATGCGAGACGATCACCTCGCGCGCTTCCGGGTCGAATTCGCGGATGATACGCCCGGGCTGCGTCGAGACGTCGAACGCGACGAAATTGCGGCGCATCAGCTCCTCGAAGCGCTCCTCGACCTCCCGAACCGAGGTGGCGTCGTCGGGATCGAACCGCAGTTGCGTGTCGCCGCTTTCGTCGAGGATACGGAGCACGTGGAGGGGGCGCGGGCCGGCGGCTGCCATGGTTGCCTCCTGTGGCGGTACTGGTTCGTAGCTGTTCCCCAATTCTAGCGGCTTTCGCACCTGCGCGCATCGTCCCCGCGGAGGAAAAACCGGCACCGTTTTGCGCCGCCTAGCCCGGGCGCCCCCCGGGCACGTAGTCGCCGCTGCGGACCGCCCGCTCGAGCGTCGCTTGGATCGACCGAATCAGGGGGTGCTGCGGCGCTTCGCTTCCCAGCACCCGCAGGTAATAGCCCGCGAGGAACCAGCACCAGATCCCAAGGCCGAGCGTCAGCCGGTTGCCGAGCTCGACGTACGCGACGTCGAAGCGCGCGGGCGGAGGTGCGTAGATCGAGAGTCCGTTGGTTCCGTCTTCGCTTCCCTCGACGGCCGCCGCCGCGACCAGCGCTTCCCAGCGGGCCAGGAACGTCTGGGCGGCGGCGCGCACGGCGTCGCTCGGGTGTCCGCGCAACTTCAGCACGAAGCCTTTGAGGTCGATGCCGCCGGTGGGCTCGAATTGCCAAGCCTGCTCGAGCGCTTGGCGCACGACGGCGAATTCGGCGTCGTCCGTTACGTCGAGGACCTGGATCAGCGCGACGAATGCGGCGGCCAGCGGTTCGAGCTGCTTCGAGGTCAGCGCGATCTGCGTGACGTTGCGCCGCCGGCCCGGGTCGTCGTAGAAGCCCTTGGTCTCGCCGACCAGATATGCCGCGAGTTCGGCCGGCGACTGCGCGGGGTTGGCGCACAGCGCGCGCAGGAGCCGCCCGTACGGATAGCCTTGAGCGGGCTCCTGGTCCTCGGACACCACGAGCGTCTCGGCCTGCGATGCGAAGAACGGTAGCGCTTCCAAGCTGCCCATGTAGCAGGCGTCGAGCGCTAAGACGTCGACCGGCGCCTCCGGCGCGGGAGGGGCGACGCCGTCCAGCCGCGCCTGAACCGCTTTCTGAGCGGCCAGCAGACGGGCGTCGCAATCTTCGGCGCGGCCGGGGAGGATCAAGCGCCCCGGCTCACGTTTGTACGCGAGCCCGAGGTCTCGATCGAGCAGCGCGCCGCTCCAGCCCTTGCCGTGTCCGCTCAGGATCACCAGCCGCCGTTCGGCCGGGAAGAGCGCGCTCAGCCGCAGCGCGAGGGTCAAGGTTTCGGGGGCGTTGCTGTGGAGTTCTCCGTAGCGCACGACGATATCGTCGCCCAGCGGTCCGTTCGCGTTGAGGCGCGCGAAAAACGAATCGGTCAGCAGCGGACCGTCGAACAGGACGCAGACGTGCACCGCCGGATTGGATCCGAGCGCCTTGAGCTCCAGCAGGTTATCGAACAGGGGCGCCGCGAGGTCGTTGTCGGCGGCCGCATAGACGAGCACGTTCCAGGCCGCGCGGCGTCCGAGGGCGGCGTCGTTCGCCGGCGAGAGCCCGCAGCTGAAGTCCTCCCAGCTCAGCTGCAGCGTGGCAGGCAAGCCGCCGCGGTACGGGTTCCCTGCGTCGAAGAGCACGTTCCGAGCGTCAGCCGCTGCCGACGTCGATCGCTTGGCCCGCGGCGATCAGCTCGTACGCATCGGCCGGCAGGGCCGGCGCCTCGCCCACGGCTCGCGAAACCAGGAACGTCGAGTCGATCTGCAGCGCGACGTGCCGGGTCGCGGAATCGTAGGTCAGGCGCAGCGCGCGAAAGGCGAAGCGCAGGTACGCATCGCCGGTATAGGTGACGAGGCTACCGCTTTCGCCGTCGACCTTGATCCCGGCGTGCGCGCCGACCGCATTTTGGATCGCGTCGGCATCGAGCTGGATCGACCCGCCCTTGCCGTCGTAGGCGACGATGCCGAACTCGTTTGACTTCAGCGTGTCGGTGACCAGGTAGGCGTAACGCATGGCCGCGATCGCGTCGAGGGCCGACGTCTGCAGGTTGCTCGCCTGGAATACGGGCAACACGCGCAACGGCAGCACGAAATCGTGCCGCACGCCCAAGTAGAGGTATTCGAAGCTGTCCGCGTCCTTGTACTCGGCCGACGCGGTGGCGCTCGTACCGCCGAATGCCGATAGGAGGCGGCCGAGCAAGTTGAGCCCCGCGTTGGCGTCGACGGTCTTGCCGCGGCGGTTGGAAAACGCCGGCGCCGGATCGTCGCGGGCGATCGTGGGCAGCGCCGTCCCGGGCACGAGCAAGTCTTCGAGCGTGCCGAGGGGCTGCAGCTCGGTCGGCGACGAGCCGCCCAGCACGGTCAGGGGGTCGAACTGCTCGTGCGGCACTTCGATCGGATTGTAATGCTGCAAGTTGAGATAAGAAACGAACGGATCCGCGCCCATCGATCGTCCCTTTCGCGGGTGGTGGAGTCGCTAACGCTTCAAGAGGCGTTTCGCCCCGAATTCTGTCGATACGGGATTTTCACCCTTTAGCGATGTTCACCCCCTGCCGACGACGAATGCAGTAACGAGCGCCGAAGGTCCGCTCTTATGCCGGATCGCGCGCAGGAGCGCAGCGGCGGCTACAACCGAACCACTTCGAGGACTTCATTAAGCAGTTCGCGGTAAACAGTTCGCGGTGGGTTTCTCCCGCGCTTAGAGCCGTGCGTTTCGGGCGGCCATAGCCATCTCATAGGAACGGGTGCTTTGTGACGCCCGCATCATCGACTATGCTCTGCAGTCGAAGGTGCGCCCAGCGCTCGGTGCGGGGACCCAAGTCCATGATAACGTGTTGACCGCGTTCGATGCGCTCGAGGGACTGCAAGAGCGCGGGAACCGCATCGATCGCGTCGCGCAAGCGGTTGGTCGGAAGCACGATGATGGCGATGCGTAGGGCGGTGAAGCTCTGCTAGTAAATCGCCTGGTCGGCAGTGACCAGGACGTCAAAGCGGGCATCGGCCTACTGCAGTAGGACGCCATTCTAGAGGCCGGCCCAGCCGCTATCCGGGACCGTTGCCGTTTCATGCGTGTCGGCGAGGAGCCCCTTGAGTTGCCTCGGCAAGCACTCATCGATGAGGACGCGCACGTTTCAGGAAGCTGTTCGCTCGATTAGCGCGTCAGCCTTACGCAGCGCTTCAACGGCCTGCAGGCGCGTCACGGTGGGAAATGCCGCAAGGATGTCTCCGAGGCTAACGCCGTCAGCCAGGTTCTCAAAGAGCACGCGCACCGGGACGCGCGTCCCGGCGAAGACCGGAGTTCCCCCTAAGATTTCGGGCCCTATGATGCTCTCACGTGAAGAGCCAAAATTCGGCCGAATCTCCTTCGCCGCAAAGTCTTGGTTGTCCAGCCCGCATTTTTACCGGCACACGGAAGCGAACCGCCCCGTTATGCGGTTTGCGGTTTGGCGGAGCGTTCGGTTCGGCTCCGGCTCTCGGATCCGGTCCCGGGGGCGCCTCGTTGGCGACTCGAGCCCGAGGCAACGCCGCGTGTTCCCGAAGAGGGACCGTGCGGCCTTGACGGTCGTCAAGTCCATACGGCCCGGATTTACGTGCGTCGTGCGTAGCAACAGCGAGTTGGCGCTTCCGACCGGGGGCGCGACGGTCAACTTGACGAATGTAAAGCGCCGCAGGATACTGGTGGCGTGAGTACGTTTTCCGAAGCACTGCAAGCCTCCATGGATCGGGCCGGGTTGTCGGCGTCCGACCTGGCCTCCAAATCCGGCCTGACCGAGAGTGCGATCAGCCTGCTGCGCTCCGGCCGACGGACGCCGGCCTACCGTTCGGTGCAAGCGCTGACCAAGGCCCTGCCCGACTTGGCCGCCTTCGTGGCCGACCAGCACTTCGAGGAAGCGATCTTCGACTCGATCGAGGATGCGGTCGCCGACATCCGGGCCGGCAAGATGGTCATCGTGCTCGACGACGAGGACCGCGAGAACGAGGGCGACCTCGTGATGGCGGCTCAGCTGGTCACCCCGGAGGCCATCAACTTCATGCGCAAGGAGGCGGGCGGCCTCATCTGCGTGTCGGTGATCGGAAAGCGGCTCGACGAACTGCACATTCCGCTAATGGTCTCCGAAAACACGGCCGTGCACGAGACGGCCTTCACGGTTTCCATCGAAGCTCGGCACCGCACGACGACGGGCATCTCGGCGCAGGACCGGGCCGCCACGATTCAAGCGCTGCTGGACCCGGGCGCGAAGGCGTCGGATTTCCTGCGGCCCGGCCACACCTTCCCGTTGCGCGCGCGCGACGGCGGCGTGCTCGTGCGGGCCGGTCAAACGGAAGCCTCGGTCGACCTCGCGCGCCTCGCCGGTTTCTACCCGGCCGGCGTCATCGTCGAGATCATGGCCGAGGACGGCCAGATGATGCGGCTGCCCAAACTGCGCGAGTTCGCCAAGAAGCACGGCCTACGACTGATAACGGTCAAGGATTTGATCGCCTACCGCATGCGTACCGAGAAGCTGGTGCGGCGGATCGCGGAATTCGACTTGCCGACGACGCACGGGCGCTTCCGCGGCATCGCCTACGAGACGTCGATCGACAGCGTCGCGCACGTCGCGATGGTGATGGGCGAGATCGGCGACGGCAAAGACATTCTGGTGCGCGTCCACTCCGAATGCCTGACCGGGGACGCGTTGCATTCGGTCCGCTGCGATTGCGCGGCGCAGCGCGACGCGGCGCTGAACCTGATCGCCGAAGAGGGCCGCGGGGTGCTGCTCTACTTGCACCAGGAAGGGCGCGGCATCGGGCTCGCCAACAAGCTGCGCGCCTACGAGTTGCAAGACCGCGGCGCCGATACCGTCGAGGCCAATCTGGCGCTCGGCCTCCCGGCCGACAAGCGCGACTACGGGCTCGGCTCGCAGATGCTCGTCGACCTGGGCGTTCGCGAGATGCGTCTGATCACGAATAATCCCAAGAAGATCGTGGGGCTCGAGGGCTACGGCCTGACGATCGTCGATCGCGTCCAGTTGCATCTCCCGGTGACCCCGTACAACGCACGTTATATGGAAACCAAGCGCGACAAGATGGGGCACCTGATCGGAGCCGTGTCCTGAAGACTGCCGCCGAGCGCGCGCGCGCCTCGTTGCCCGACGGCAGCGGCAAACGCGTCGGCGTCGTGACCGCGGATTACTACCGGGAGCTGGCGGAATGGCTCGAAGACGGCGTCCGGCGCGCGCTGGACGCGTGCGCCGTGGCCGCCGACGCGCGCGAATTCTTCCGCGTTCCAGGCTGTTTCGAGCTCCCGCTCGCCGCGCGGCGCTTGATCGACGCCGGCCGCTTCGACGCGATCGTCGCCCTCGGCGTCGTCGTCCGGGGTGATACGCCGCACTTCGATTACGTGGCCGGCGAATGCTCGCGCGGCATCATGGAGGTCCAGCTGGCGACGCGCGTGCCGATCGGCTTCGGCGTGCTGACGACCGAGACGCTGGCGCAAGCCGAAGAGCGGGCCCACCCGGCCCACGGCGATAAGGGGTTCGAAGCGGCCGTGGCCGCGCTCGCGGTACTGGAAGTCGTCTAAAGCGCTCGCTTGCCTTTTGGTCAAACGATACAATATACTCGCCTAATCCGGCGACGCCGCCTTGATGGCGCCGCCGGCTGCGTCGATCATCCGAGGGCCATGGTGCAAGACAAAACCCTAACCTGCAAGGACTGCGGCCGGCAGTTCACGTTTTCGGTCCGCGACCAGCAATTCTACGCCGAGAAGGGCTTCGAGAACGAGCCGCAACGGTGCCGCGACTGCCGGGCGCAGCGCAAGAACTCGCGCCCGCAAGGCGGCGCCGGCGCGACGCGCGAGATGTTCGAGGCGATCTGCGCGCAATGCGGCACCCAGACGACCGTTCCGTTTCGCCCCCGCGGCGACCGGCCGGTGTACTGCCGCGCCTGCTTCGCCGCGGCGCAGCCGGCCGCCACGCACTAACGGACGGGGCCCCCGCACCGCCGCCCCGGGAGCGGGGGGCGCGACCCCGGCGCTTACGAACAAACGGGGCGATGGAATTCAAAGTCGTCTGGTGGTCGCCCGCGCAGGACGGGCGGCCGTCCGCGGTCGGGTATGTCGATCAGCGCGCGCTTCCGCGCGAGGTGCTGGAGTCGCACGCGTCCGACGTCGATGCGGTCGTCGGCGCCATCGCGACGCTGGCGGTGCGCGGGGCTCCGGCGATCGGCGTGTTCGCGGCCTACGGGGTAGCGCTCGCGCGCGAACTCGCACCCGGCGACGCCGCCTTCCGTGAAGCGGCGGCGCGCATTCGCGCCGCTCGTCCGACCGCGGTCAATTTGGCCTGGGCCGTCGACCGCGTCCTAGCCGCCGGCCCGGGACGCTACCTCGACGAAGCGCACGCCATTCACGCCGAGCAGCGGGCCGTCGATCTGGCGATCGGCCGGTACGGCGCGGAGCTCTTGCCGCAATCGGGCGCCGTGCTGACGCACTGCAATACCGGCCCGCTGGCCACGGCGGGGCACGGCACGGCGCTGGGCGCCATCATCGCGGCGCACGAGGCGGGCAAACGCCTGCACGTGTACGCCGACGAAACGCGCCCGCTGCTGCAGGGCGCCCGGCTGACCATGTTCGAACTGGCGCGAGCGGGCGTGCCGGCGACGCTGATCGCGGATGCGGCCGCCGCGGCGACGATGCGCGCCAAAGACGTCGCTGCCGTTATCGTGGGGGCCGATCGCATCGCCGCCAACGGCGACACCGCCAATAAGATCGGCACCTACGGTCTGGCGATCGCGGCCGCCCACCACGGCATTCCGTTCTACGTCGCGGCCCCGCGCTCGACGATCGATTTCGAGTTGCGCGACGGGCGCGGCATCGCGATCGAAGAACGAGCCGCAAGCGAAGTGTCCCCGTTCGAGAACGTGCCGGCCTACAATCCCGCCTTCGACGTGACGCCCGGGCACCTGATCGCCGCCATCGTGACCGAATACGGCATCGCGCGGCCGCCCTATCACGAGTCGATTCCCGATCTGGCCACCCGCCCGAGCTTCGGTTTTCTGACCCGGGCGGGCACCGGCAGCGGAGCGTGAAGTTCTACGACTTCCTCGACAAGCGGCCTCACGTGGGCAGGCTCGTGGTCGTCGAAGGTGTCGAGCGCCTCTTGGCCGAGCGGGCGCTGGCGACGCTGGTCGAGCGCATCCTAACGCCCGCCGAACGCGACCTGAACCTCGACCGCTTCAACGCGACCGAGCTCGCGTCGTTCGCGCCCGTCGAGGCGGCGGTCGCCGCCCTCCCGTTCCTGGGTTCGACGCGGCTCGTGATCGTCCGCGGCGCGCATGATTTGCGCGCCGATCCGCGCCGGGCGCTCGTGGCCGTCGCGGAACGCGTGCCGGACGGAAACACGCTGGCGATCGAAGATCTGGTCTCGCCTGCCTCCAAGCGCCCCGAGCCGCTGGCCAAAGCCCTGGGACGCGCCGCGTTGCGCATCGATACGACGCCTTCGTACGACGTACGCGAACGCTTTCTGCGCGAAACGCTCGCCGAGCTGGGCGCGAGCGCCGAACCGGCGGCGGCCGCGGCGCTGCTGAAGGGCAACTCCGACTTAGCCGGACTTCGGACCGACCTCGAAAAGCTCGCACTCGTCGGCAACCCCTTCTCGCTGGACGACGTCCTGCGCGAAACGCTCGTGACCGAGGACGTGCGCGCGTACCAGTTTGCCGCCGCCGCGGTGGCGGGCCGGGCGTCCCAGGCCCTCGGGCTTGCCGGCGAGATGTTCGCGTCCGATCCGCGCAGTGCGGCCGTTCCGCTGTTGGCGGCCCTAGCCGCCGAGTACGCGCTCGTGTGGGAAGTCGCTCGTCCCGGCGGTAGCGTGCCCGCCAAGGCCCGCTGGCGCGAGGGCGCGTTGCGCGCGCTCGCGCGAACGATCGGGGAACGGCGCGCGAAGCTCGGTTTCGAGCGCGCGGTGCGCGGCTTCGAGGCCGTCGTCACGGGTCGCGCCGACGACCCGCGCACGGCCGTCGAACTCGCGACCGCAGCCGCCGCCCGGGAGCGTCCGGCGTAACAGGATTGGGCTGTTGCGGCGGGCAACGTCGCGCTTGGTTCGTGGCACGGTCGCTAACGAACGATGCATGCGTACGTCTTGATCTGACGGTTCCTCTCGAAGAACTTTCTCAAGGAGTTCTCTTCCATGCGTAGTCTCATCGCTCGACTGACCCTCGCGGGGCTGGTCGGGATCGTGTACGCCGGGTGCTCGTCTGGCTCGACGTCCAACCTCGGCGGCACCGGGGGCAGCGTCCCCGCGACGCTCCAGACCCCGAGCGCCACGGCGCCGCCGTTCACGATCGCCCCGGTGCTCGTCGACAACGGCAACGAGTTCGCGGGGGCGCCCGTGCCGAGCGCGACGCCGCAGTACGTTTACAACGAGATTCAGAGCCTCGGACCCAGTCCCGCCAGCTCGGAGACGCAAAGCCCGCTCAACTCCACGACCGATCCGCTTCCGTCGGGTGCCCCCTCGAGCGCGCCGACCAATCCGCCGGAGCCCAGCAGCCCCGCGGGCGACTTCGGGTCGCATCTGGTGTCGTTCGCCGGCAGCGGAACTCAGACGGTGGTCCTGCAGCTTACGAAGACGCTCCCGAACCTGGTCTATCAGTACAATTCCGGAATCGCGGGCCAGCTGCCCGGCTATTTCACCTACCCGGTGCTGGTGATGCACCTCAGCTACGCGCCGGCCGCGCCGTCGCCCGGTAGCCTGATCTCGGTCGCGGCCGAGATCACGGGCTCGCAGAGCGTGCCGAACGGGCCGCCCCTGGCGTTCGACGTCCGCGTACCGTGCACGGGTCTGCCCGGAACGAGTTTCACCACGATCGCCTGCTCGCCGGTTCCGGCGCTCAACAGCGTCTCGAACACCACGGGACCAAACCCGGTCATCCCGGGCGCATCCGCCGCCTTCGACCCGGTTGCGGCGTTCTCGCCGAAGCTCTCGATCGTGCTGATCTACAACGGGGTGACCGATACGACGTCGACCGGCAACCTGCTCGGCGTCGACAACGTGTACGTCGCGCAGCAGCAGCCCGGCGTCGCACCGGAATCCTCGCGCGCATTCCGCGCGCGGGTTCGGTAGGGCAAGCGCGCCCAGGGCGTCGCGCGCGCGAGGCGAACTCGCGGTCAGGACATGGACGAAACGACGTACGCTTCTCCGTTCTCGTGGCGGTACGGGCGCGCCGAATTGCGCGAACTGTTTTCGGAGCGGGAACGGCGGCGATTGTGGCGCGCGGTGTGGGTGGCACTAGCCCGCTCGCAGGAACGAAGCGGGCTCGTGACCGCGGCGGAACTGGCCGACATCGTCGCGCACGCGAACGACGTCGACATCGAGGCCGCGCACGCGATCGAGCGCGAGATCGGCCACGACCTGATGGCGGAGATTCGCGTGTTCGCCGCGCAGGCCACGGTCGGCGGCGGCAAGCTGCACCTGGGTGCGACCTCGATGGATATCGAGGACACCGTCGAGACGTACCGGATGCGCCGCGCGCTCTCGCTGCTCGGCGAAAGCTTGCACGCACTGCTGGGTTCGTTCGCCGCCAGGGTCGAGCAGTACGCCGGCCTGGTCTGCATCGGTTTCACGCACCTGCAGCCCGCCGAGCCCACCACCGTCGGATACCGCCTGGCCGCGTACGCGCAAGACCTGCTGATCGACGACGCGCAACTGCGCGCCGCCTACGACGCGCTGACGGCGAAGGGCATCCGCGGGGCGGTCGGCACGTCCGCTTCGTACGAACGGCTGTTGCGCGGCAGCGGCCGCCGCGCGAAGGACCAGGAACGCGACGTGCTGGAGCGTTTCGATCTCAGCGCGCGCGACGTCTCGACGCAGACGTACCCGCGCAAGCTGGACTATCTGGTGTTGTCGTCGCTGGCCGGTCTCGGCGCGTCGCTCTCCAAGTTCGCGGCCGACGTCCGGCTGCTTTCGTCGCCCGGTTTCGGCGAACTGTTCGAGCCGTTCGGGGCCAAGCAAGTCGGCAGCTCGGCGATGCCCTTCAAGCGCAATCCGGTCATGGCCGAGCGCATCGGCTCGCTCGCGCGGCTGCTGCTCGGGTACGCCGATGTGGCCTGGCAGAACGCGTCGACCAATTATCTCGAGCGCACGCTCGACGATAGCGCGAACCGGCGCACGATTCTGCCCGAAGCGTTCCTGTGCGCGGACGAGTTGTTGACGCTCGCGCGCAAGATCGTCGAGGGCTTGCGGCTCGACGAGCGCCGCATCGCGCAGAACCTGCAGATCTTCGGGCCGTTCGCGGGCAGCGAAGCCGTGCTGGTGGAAGCCGTAAAGGCGGGCGGCGACCGCCAAGGTCTGCACGAGTCTATTCGCGACGCCGCCATGCACGCGTACGAGCGCCTCGCCGCCGGCGGGGACAACCCGCTCGCCCAGCTGCTGGCCGACGACGACGCCTTGACCGCACTCCTGGACCCCGCGGAGATTCGTTCCTTGCTCGACCCCACCGATCACATCGGCGACGCGCCCGAACGCGCGCGGGCGCTGGCGGAACGTATCAAAGCGCTGACGCCGTTTCCCAGCCAGCGCTCGCTGACGGAGTCCTCGCGATGAACAAGGGCCTCGAAGTCGCGCGCGGCAAAACGAAGATCCTCTACGAGAAGCCGGGTCAGCCGGACGTGCTGATCGTGCAGGCGCTCGACAGCATCACGGCCGGCGACGGCGCGCGCCGCGACGAGATCGCGGGCAAGGGCCGCATCGCGGCCAAAACGAGCGGGCGCGTCTTCCGGCTGCTGAACCTCTGCGGTCTGCCGACCCATTACCTCTCGGGCGGCGAGGACGACGACGACAACGAGATGCTCGTGCGCCGCTGCACGATGATCCCGCTCGAAGTCGTCGTGCGCGGCGTTGCGGCGGGTTCGCTGGTGCGGCGCAAACCCGGCATCGCGAAGGGGGCGATCCTCGTGCCGCGCATGGTCGAGTTCTTTCTCAAGGACGACGCGCATCACGATCCGCTGATCGAGCCGGAGGAGATCGTGCACCGCGGGCTCGCGACGCCGCAAGAGATCGGGCTGATGAGCGAGGTCGCGCGCATCACCTTCGAGATCCTCGCGCACGCATGGCGCCGCCGCGAAACGCTGCTGGTCGATCTCAAGATCGAATTCGGGCGCCTGATCGGCGGCGAAGCCCGCGGCAATCTCGTGGTGGCCGACGTGATCGATAACGATTCGTGGCGCATCTGGCCGCAGGGTCGCGAAGACTTGATGCTCGACAAGCAGTTGTACCGCGACCTCCCCGAGGTCACGCCCGCCGATCTGGCGCGCGTGCGCGACAACTACGAGATCGTGGCGGAACTGGTCGGCACCTTTCCCACCCTGCGGCCGGGGATGATCGCGCTCGTGGCCGACGGTCCGGGGAGCGTCCAGATCCTCGAACCGGTCGCGCGGGCCATCGACGTGTTCGGCCTGCAGAGCTTGCGGCGCGTCGTCTCGACCCATCTCGTGCCCGGCTACGTGCTGCAGGCCACGCAACAGCTCGACGCGACCTTCTCGCGCCTGCTCTACGTCGCCTCGGGTCCGCAGCTCGCGGCGATGCTGGGTGCGGCCACGCCGACGCCCGTCTTCGACGCAACCGAGTACGACGCGGACGAACTCGCGCTCGCGCTCGCGAAGACGTTGGCGCTCGACGATACGGTGATGTACGGACGCGTGATGCTGGTTCAGGCCAACGCGCGCTCGGCCGTCCTGCACGCGGACGCGCAGCTGAACTTGCCGCACCCGCAGGCGCCCGTTGCCTGAGACGCAGGCGGCGCTCGGCGTGCTGGACGCGCCCGACGACGCCGAACTCGAGCGCCGCCTGCGCGCGCACGGCCTCGCGCTGAAGGTCGGCGAGATCCGGACGATCGCGGGCCGGCTCGGGCGCGATCCGACGATCGTCGAAGCGCACGCGTTCGACGCGCAGTGGAGCGAGCATTGTTCCTATAAGAGCTCGCGCCATTATTTGAAACGCCTGCCGACCGAGGGGCCGACGGTGATGCAAGGCCCGCAGGAGGACGCCGGCATCGTCCATCTCGGCGAGTGGCAAGGGAAGCGGTACGGCATCGTGATCGCGCACGAGTCGCACAACCATCCCTCGCAGGTCGTGCCGTTCGAGGGCGCGGCCACGGGCATCGGCGGCATCGTGCGCGACGTGCTGTGCATGGGCGCGCGCGTGATCGCGGTCGCCGATCCGCTGCGCTTCGGCCCGCTCGACGATCCGCATTGCCGTTACGTGGCGCAGGGCGTGGTCGACGGTATCGCCGCGTACGGCAACGCGATCGGCGTGCCCAACATCGCGGGCGACGTCTACTTCCATCCCGGCTTTCGCGACAATTGTCTCGTCAACGTGGTCGCGCTCGGCCTGATCGAACAGTCGGAGATCGTCCACTCCGCGGCGCCGCCGGACGCGGCCGGCTGGGACATCGTCCTGGTGGGCAAAGCGACGGACCGCAGCGGTTTCGGCGGCGCGGCCTTCTCGTCGCTCGTGCTCGACGAAGACGATGCCGAGCAGAACAAGGGCGCGGTCCAAGTGCCCGACCCGTTCCTCAAGAACGTGCTCATGCGCGCCTCGTACCGGGCCTTCGACGCGATCCACCAGCGCGGGCTGACGGTCGGCTTCAAGGATCTCGGCGCGGGCGGGATCATGGGCTGTACGGCCGAGATCGTCGCGAGCGGCGGGTTCGGCGCGATCGTCGACCTCGACCGCTGCCCCACCTCGCAAGACGGCTTACCGGCCGCGGTCGTCGCCGTCGGCGAAACGCAAGAGCGCCTGGCGTGGGTCGTGCCGCCCGAGTTCACGCCCACGTTACTGGAGATTTACAACGAAGAGTTCTCGCTCCCCGCGATCGCGCAAAACGCGCAAGCCGCGGTGATCGGGACGGTGACCGCGGAGCGAGAATACGTCTTGCGGCACGGCGGCCGGGAGGTGATGCGCGTGCCGATCGACTTCCTGACCGGCGGCATCCGCTACGAGCGCGCGTACGCGCTGCCGGAGCCGGCGCGCGGCGGCGCGCGGGCTCTGCCGCCGCTCGTTAGCTCCTTTTCGGGGCGCTCGTTCGGGGAGGTCTTCGAGGCCGTCCTCGCGCACCGCGACGTGTGCTCGCGCAAGCCGCTGTTCGAGCGCTACGACTCGGTCGTGCGCGGCACGACCTCGATCCCGTGCGGCTACGCCGACGCGGGCCTGATCGTTCCGATTCCGGGCGCGCCGCTGGCCGTCGCGCTCGCGGTCGACGGCAACCCGCGGTACGCGCTGCTCGATGCCGAGCGCGCGTCCGAACTGGCCGTCTGCGAGGCCGTGCGCAACGTCGTGGCGGTCGGCGCGCGCCCGGCCGGCTTGACCGACTGCTTGAATTTCGGTAATCCCGAGATCGCGGACCAGATGGGGCAGTTCGTCGCCGCGGTCGACGGCATCGCCCGCGCGGCGCGGGAGCTGGACGTGCCGTTCGTCTCGGGCAACGTGAGCTTGTACAACACCTCGGCCTCCGGTAGCGCGGTGCCCCCGTCGGCGATCGTCGCGTGCGTGGGGGCGCTCGCGGACGTGTCGAAATCCGCCACGCTCGCCTTCAAAGGAGCGGGGCACGCGCTTTTCTACCTCGGCGCGTTCGGTGACGAGCTCGGCGGTTCGGTGGTCGCGGAGATCTTGGGACGCGAGGATCGCGAGTTGCCAGCGCCCCGAATACGAACCGCTCGAGGGCGAGATCGCGCTGTTGCTGGCGGCCCACGCCGCGGGGCTGGTCGAGGCCGCGCACGACGTCTCGGACGGCGGACTGCTGGCGGCGCTCGCGGAGATGGCGTTCCCCACCCTGCGGCCGGGGTCGCGGCCCGTCGGCGCGCGGCTGGCCGCTCCGGCCGAGTTCGCGCCCGGAGCGGGCGCCGAAGAAGCGTATTTCGCGGAGCACGGCGGCTTCGTCGTCGAGGTCGAGGGTTCGCGCGTCGAGGCGTTTCTCGCGCTCGCGAACGGGACGCCGGCGCGCGTGGTCCGGATCGGCGAAACGATCGAAGCGGCGGCCATCGCGACGGCCGGGGACGGTACCCACGACCTCTACGCCCTGCACGCGGCCTGGTCGGCGCCGCTGCGCGATTTCTACGCGGACGCGCTGGCGGAGAGTGCCGGATGAGCGCGCGGGTCGGGATCCTGGTGTTCCCCGGCACCAACTCCGAGGACGAGACGCTGCGCGCGTGCCGCGCCGCCGGCCTCGCGGCCGAGCTGGTGCACTGGAACGCGGAGCTGGACGCGGTGCGCGCGTTCGACGCCTACGTATTGCCGGGCGGCTTCGCCTACGAGGACCGCGTGCGCGCCGGCGCGATCGCCGCGCACGACCGCCTGATGGCCGCCGTGCGCGAAGGCGCCGCGAGCGGGAAGCCGGTGCTCGGCATCTGCAACGGCGCGCAGATCCTCCTGGAAAGCGGCCTCGCGCCCGAACTGGACGGTCTGACGCACGTGCAGGCCGGCTTCGCGCGCAACGCTCCGCTCGGCAAGTTCCGCTCGACGCACGTTCACGTCAAGCTGGCGTTGCGGCCCGAGCGCTGCGCGATCACCGCGAGCCTGCCGCCGGGGACCGTGATCCCCGCCTGGGCGTCGCACGCGGAGGGCCGTCTGGCGGCCCAGCCCGCGGTCCTGGAACGCTTGGAGCGCGAGGGGCGGGTGCCGTTCGTCTACTGCGACGCCGACGGGAACGCCGGGCCGGATGCGGTGCCCAACGGTTCGGCGCTGGGCGCGGCGGCCCTGACGAACGCGCGCGGCAACGTGCTCGCGCTGATGCCGCACCCCGAACGGGACGCCTGGACGTTCATGCACCACGACGCCTCGCGCGAACGCGCGCGGGGCGATGCGGGCGCGATGCTGGCGGCGTCGGGCGGCGTCGCCCTGTTTGCGGGACTGGCCGCCGCGGTGCGGCGATGATCCGCTGCATCGAGGTCGCGCTGGCGATTCCCGACAACGAAGCGCTGACGGCGCTGGCGACGCTGCGCCGGCTCGGCGTCGAGCTCCAGGCGCTGGAGCGCGCCGACCTGTACCGCTGCGACGTGGCGCCGGACGCGGCGGAGCTTCTGGTCGACACCCTGCGAACCTGCGAAACCGTCTACAATCCGAGCAAGCACGTTCTGCGCGTGCGCGAGGACGCGCGTCCCGGACCCGGCGAAGTCTGGATCGACGAGATCGGCAGCGGCAGCCTGGCGGGGGCGCGTCCGGTGACGATCGCGGGGCGCACGCTGGCCGGCGTGCGCGCGCTCGAACGGTTCACGGCGTGGCGCCTGTTCTCGGCTTCCGACCGGCCGGCCGACGCGCAGGTCGTCTCCGCGGCGACGGAAACTTTGCTCTGCAACCCAGCGTTCCAGAAGGCAATACGATCATGATCGCACCCGAACGCCTCCGGACCTCGGCTCAAGCCAAGACGAGCGACTTCTATACGATTTGCACGCTCGGCTCGCATTCGGCGTTGCAGATCCTCAAGGGCGCGCACGACGAAGGCTTCCGGACGCTGGCGGTCGCCAACCACGAGACCGAACGGCTCTACCGCTCGTTCGCGTTCGTCGACGAAGTGATCGGCATCGACAACTACGAGCAGTTCATGGATCTGGTGCCCGAGCTCGAGACGCGCAAGATCATCATCGTTCCGCACGGCTCCTTCGTTGCGTACCTCTCGCTCGAAGAGCACAAGCAGATGACGATCCCGTACTTCGGCAACAAGGCCGTGCTCGACTGGGAGGCAAGTCGCGAACTTCAGCGGCAGTGGTTGACCCGCGCCGGCCTGACGGTGCCGCGGCAGTTCAAGACCGGGGCGGAGATCGACCGCCCCGTCATCGTTAAGCTCTACGGCGCGCAGGGCGGCAAGGGCTATCTGTTTCTGCGCGATGCCAACGACTTCGAAATCGCGCGCGGGCCAGCTCGCGCGCCAGAACTACATCCTGCAAGAATACATCATCGGCGTTCCGGCCTACATCCATTACTTCTACTCGCCGCTGAGCGGCAAGCTCGAGATCATGAGCATGGACCGGCGTTACGAAACCAACGTCGATTCGCTCGGGCGGATCCCGGCGGAAGCGCAGAAGAACATGTCGATCGAGCCCAGCTACGTCGTGGTCGGCAACTCGCCGCTGGTCCTGCGGGAATCGATGCTGGCCGAGGCGTACCGTATGGGCGAAGACGTCGTGCGGGTCAGCCAGGAGATCTGCGGCCCGAAGGGGCTTTTCGGCGCGTTCTGCATCGAGACGATCATCACGCCGGACGCCAAGTTCTTCGTGATGGAAATCTCCGCCCGCATCGTCGCCGGCACGAACCCGTTCATCGACGGTTCGCCGTACTCGTACCTGAACTACAGCGAACCGATGTCGACCGGCCGCCGGATCGCGCGCGAAATCAAGAATGCTTTGCTATCGAACAATCTGCACGCCGTTCTCGACGATTCGGGTATTGTATAAGGAGGCGCCGATTTTGCCGAACGCGGTAGCTCGCTCACTTCTGGTACGAGCCGGAGCGGCGCTCGCGGCGGCGGCGTTCGCGTTGGGTCCGCTGCCGGCGCGGGCCGCGATCGAGACCGACCCGCTGGCGCTGTACCACACGATGCGCCAAGCCTACGACTCGGGCACGAGCAAAGGCTGGCCGTTCGTCAGCGAGTTGTACTACGAAACGACGATCCTGGATGCGGGGCGCGCGTACTCGCTCTTCCGCCCGACCGATCCCGCCTACGGTGAAGTGGCCCAACTGGCGGTCGACGTCGCGTCGCAGATGCACTACGACCCCTTGACCAATAACGACGCCGCGCTCTGGTACGTGCTCGAGGCGTCGACCTACGTGGCGGCCAATGCCGACTCCCAGCACGCCGCCGAGGCGCGCGCGCTGCTCGGCCGCCTGAACGATATCGAATCCGATCCCAAGCGCCTGGCCCAGGACGCCGAAGACACGGCGCTCGCCAACGAAGAGGCGTTTCACAAGGACGGCGACGCGCTGGTGGAGCTGATCGTGGCCGACGTGCGGGCGTATAACCTCTCCCACGACCTCGCGTACCGCAGCGCCTTGCTGCAGCATGCGGCCGACCCGGCGACTCCGCTCGTGCGGGTGCCCGACCCGGAGTACGGCGAGATGTTCTCGATCGCGCAGAGCGCCTTGACCGATCCCGGCTTCACCGACGCGGACCGCGTCGCCGCGCGCGCGATCAAGTACCGGCGCGACCACACGCCCGAACTCAAGGTGATCGCGCGCGTCGAAGCGATCCCGCACGAATTGCGCCTGACGCGGACCGCGCCCGCCGACGAGTACTTCGGCCGCCTGAAGTTCTCGCCGATCGGCGTGCGGAACGAGATCGTTCGCATCAACAAGTATTTGGACAAGGGCTGGGGCTACCGCATGGAGCGGGATGCCCTGCAAGTGGACAACGCGGTCGAGGATTGGCAGAAGCAGTACCCGCACGATACGAGCATGCCGGCCACGCTGCTCGACGCCTACCGGCTGCTCGAGCGCGTCCAGACAAACAATACCGGCGCCGCCGGCGACCGGCTCAAGTCGATCCTGCTGGTGCAGTACGCGAGTTCGCGCCAGGCGCAAGAACTCGCCTCGTCGTAGACCGAGCGGTGCTCGAACCGCATCTCGCTGCGGCGCTGGCGCGGTACGACCGCAGCGCGCTGACCCTTTGTTCCGTCGGCAGCCATTCGGCGCTCGACGTCGCGTACGGCGCGCGCGCGCAGGGCCTGCGCAACCTGATCGTCACCGCGCGCGGGCGCGAGCTGACTTATGCGCGCTACTATGCGCGGCGCGACGACCCGCCGCGCGGCTGCGTCGACGCGACGCTGGAACTCGGCGCCTTCGCCGACCTCCTGCAGCCCGCCGTGCAAGCGACGCTGCTGGCGCACAACGCGCTCTTCGTGGCGAACCGTTCGTTCGAGGTGTACTTGCACGAGCGCTACTCGTACGACGACATCGAACGCGGCATGCTGGTCCCGTTCTTCGGTAACCGCCGGCTGCTGCGTGCCGAAGAGCGCGACGAAGCGGAAAACCAGTACGCGCTGCTCGAACGCGCCGGGATACGGCACCCGCGCTCGTTCGCGTCGCCGGCGGAGATCGATACGCTCGTCATGGTCAAGGCCGCGCACGCCGCGGTCAGTTTCGAGCGCGCGTTCTTCTTGTGCGGGTCGCCTGCGGAGTACGAAGCGCAGGCCGCGAAGCTCTTGGCTGCGGGCATGATTACGGTCGAGGGGCTGGCGGCCGCGCGGATCGAGGAATTCGCGCTCGGGCCCAGCGTCAACTTGAACTTCTTTTGGTCGCCCGTGCTCGGCGAACTGGAACTGCTGGGCACCGACACGCGCCGTCAGACGAATCTCGACGGTTTGCGCGCGCTTCCGCCGGGTCAGCTCGAGTTCGCCGGCTCGGTGCCGGTGCGCATGGAAGAAGCGGGTCACATCGCGACGACGCTGACCGAGTCGATGCTGGAAAAAGCGTTCGAGCTCGGCGAACGGTTCGTCGAGGCGGCCCGCACGGCCAACCCGCCGGGCGTGATCGGGCCGTTCGCGCTGCAGTGCATCATCGTGGCGGGGCCGCCCAAGGAGTTCGTGGTGTACGACGTCTCGCTGCGCATCCCGGGTTCGCCCGGCACGCGCTACACGCCGTACAGCGCCTACCGCTGGGGCCGCGACGTCTCCGTCGGCGAACGGATTGCGATGGAGGTCGTGATGGCGCGCGACGCCGACCGTCTGCGCGAGATCGTGACGTGAGCCGGGAAGACGCGGCTTGCAAAGATCTAACCAGACCAGTAGGCAGATTCATGCAGACCGTCGGTGTGTTTGACGCGAAAACGCGGCTCTCCGAACTGATCGACAGCGGCGAGCCGGTGACGATTACGAAACACGGCCGACCGGTAGCGACCTTGAATCCCATCCGGCAGAATCCGGTCGAAGTGGCCGCGCGCATCGGTGCGAATCCGTGCATCCAAGCGACGAGCGAGGAGATCCTCGCGATCATTCGTGAAGGCCGGCGGTAGTGATCGTCATCGATGCCGGCGTCTCGATCGATTGGTTTCTGCCAAATCCGAACGAGCTCGTCAAGGTCGCCCTCGATCGGGTTGCCGAGGAAGGCGCAGTCGTGCCGGCGCTGTGGCGCTGGGAAGTGCACGACGTGCTGCGTCGGTTCGCGCAACATGGGCGACTGACGCAATCCGCCGAATACGTCCGAGCGTCCATGGAACTCGCCATGCGGTTGCAGGTTCCGCTCGCAACGAACGGCGGTGCGCTGCAGGCGGCGGTGAAAGCCGCGAATCTGGAACCGCTCCTGAAGTAAGGCCGAACGATGCAATTACCGATCCGCCGCGTTATCGTGTGGCTTTGCTTGCTTGGATTCTCGGTCGCGCCGGCGTCCGCGGCGCTTGCGCCGGCGGCTTCGCCCGCGCCGGAAGACGCGCGTTTCGAGGCGCTCGCGCACGATTATTTCTATCGCGGGTTCGCCGAGTCGCCGGTCACCGCCACCGTGACGGGCGTGCACGCCTACGATACGCAGGTCGACGACGTCTCCGCGCGTGCCCAGGCCGCGCACCTGGCGCGCATGCGCGCGACGCTGGCGGCCGTCCGGGCCATCGATCCCTTCCTGCTGTCCGCCGACGCGGCGCTGGACCGCACGATGCTGGAAAACGAGATCGAGGACGACCTGCTGCTCGACGGGCGTCTCGAGCAGTGGAAGCACAATCCGGACATCTATACGGAGACGGCGAGCGGCGCCGTCTACGGTCTGATCGCACGAAACTTCGCGCCGCTTCCCGTGCGCATGCGCGATGCGATCGCTCGCGAACGCCTGCTGCCCCGCTTCTTCGCGCAAGCGCAGTCCGTCATCACCACGGTCGACGCCCAGACGAAGGAGATCGCATACGAGGACACGGTCGGCTCGGTCGATTTCTTCGCGCAGACCGTGCCGCAGACGTTCGCCGGCGTGCGCGATCCCACGCTGCAGGCCCAACTGCGGCAGGCGAACGCCGGTGCGATCGCGGCGGTGCGGCGCTATGCGGCCTTCATTCACGGCATCGTCCCGAGCGGCACGTTCGCGATCGGCAAGGACGCCTACGAGGCGCGGCTGCGTTACGAGGATTCGCTCGATATCCCGGTCGACCGCTATCTGGCCTACGGGCAGGCCGCGCTGCAGCGTACGCGGGCACGAGTTCGTGGCGACCTCGGCGCGGATCGACCCGCGCAAGACGCCGCAACAGAACTACGCGGCGCTGGCCGCCATGTACCCCAAGCCCTCGCAGCTCAACGCGACCGCGCAGCGTGACCTGGCGCGCCTCCGCCGGTTCGTGATCGCGCACCACATCATCACCTTGCCGCCCGACGCCGATATCGAAGTCGTCGACACGCCGCAGTTCGCGCGCTCGTTCGTGAGCGCGTCGATGGATGCGCCGGGGCCGCTCGAGACGGTCGCCACCCGCGCGTACTATCAGGTCACGCCGGTCGACCCGTCGTGGCCGCCGGCCCGGACGGCCGGCTTCCTCGCGCAGTTCAACGACTTCGAGCGGCCGATCATCTCCGCCCACGAAGTCTATCCCGGCCACTTCGTCAATTTCACGATCGACAAGCATCTCGAGCTGAGCTTGACGCGCAAGATGCTGTGGAACTCGGAGTTCGGCGAAGGGTGGGCGCACTACGACGAGCAGATGGTGGTCGATCAAGGCTGGGGCGGCGGGGATCCGCGCGTGCGGCTGGCGCAGCTCGAAGAGGCGCTGTTGCGCGAATGCCGCTACGTCGTGGGCGTCGGCCTGCACGTGAAGGGCTGGACGCCGGAGCGGGCCGAGCACTTCTTCACGGACGCCTGTTACCAAACGCCCGCGGTAGCCGAAGAAGAGACGATGCGCGGGACGCAGGACCCGATGTACGGCTACTACACCCTCGGCAAGCTGATGATCCTCAAGCTCCGTAGCGACTATCATAAGAAGCTCGGCGCCGCGTTCACGCTGCAGAAGTTCCACGACGCACTACTGGCGCACGGCGATCCCCCGGTTCCGCTCCTGCGCCCGCTGCTGCTCGGCGCCGACGACGACGGCAAGCCGCTGTAGGTAGGTGTCCGTCAGCGAGGAGCCGCCGGATCGCAGCTGACGGTCAAGCGTCGTAACGAGCCGTTCGTCCAGCCGGAGCCGTCCGTCGGCAGGAGCGTGTAGTACACGTAAAACGTGCGGCCGAGGATGCGCGGATCGTTGCCCAGCCCGACGGCGGTCGGATAGGCCGCGATCGGGCCGTACCTGCCGAGCGCCACGGGCACGCTCCAGTTCAGGCCGTCGGCCGATTCCGCGTACCCGAACGCCGTGTCGTTGGAGACGATCATCACGTAGCGCCCGAGCGCGCTGTCGAAGTGAATGTCGAGATAGCCCGCGACCGGCGAGGCCGGATCGAGGTCCGTGGAGGCGCCGCCGATTCCGGGCTGCAGATCCCACGAGCCGCGATAGAATTTCTCGAAGGGCACCGCGTGCTGCGGCGGCGCGCCGAACGCGGCGCGCAGCAGGGCCGCAGCCGGCGCGCGCGCGACCGAGACCACGTTCGGGGTACCGGGGTGCTTCGTGCCGTTCGCGATCCAATCGGGAAAATAGAGATAGAAATACGTGCCGTCGCGCGCGAGCACGAGCGGTCCGTCGCCGATCTCGAAACCGTCGAGACCCGGTGCGTAGGCTTGATTCAGACGCACGATCTCGCCGAGATCGGTCCAATGCAGGCCATTATCGGAAGATGCGGCGAGGCCGAGAACCGCGTACAGCGGATCGTCGGGCAGTTCCGCGTGATACGTCGCGAGCAGATTACCGGCGCCGGGCATGTCGGGCGGCACGCGAAAGACGGGTCCGCCGCCGATGTAGCCGTAGCTCGAGTAATTCGGATTGACGGAGGCGTCGGGGTTGGCCCAGATGCTGACGTCCTGCGGGGCGCCCGCGCCGAGCGGGTCGTCGAGCGTGCCCGCCGTCGCGACGATCGAACCGAACTTCCCGTTACCGACCCACTGGCCGCGCCAGAGTTCGGGCGGGTGAAGGTCGCCGTCGCTGCCGAAAAACGTGTAGCCGGTGCGGGTCTTGACGACCCCCAGAGGCGTATCGGGCCAGTCGAACGGGTCGCCGATCGGGGGTTGCGCTCTGCGGCCGGCTGCGAGCCGCTGTGCCGGTGAGGCCACCACGACCGGTTTCGAGACCACGGGGCGGCAAACGTCGGCGCCCGCGGCCGCGGACGAAAGGCCGAACGCGCCGGCGAGGGCGGCCACGGTCGACACGAGCCGAGAGCGGTCGAACATGGGAAGCGATTTGGCAACGTGCCGGCGCTCGCCTAGTCGCTATCTGAAAGGTGCGTTAGATCTCGAACGTCCGATCCGGCGAGCGAGCCGAGGCTTCCGGACCCGGGCCGTGAAGAGTGGGCTACCATATGACGACGGCAGCCATCGACCAGGCCGGCTCGCGAACGCGGCCCGCCACGGTCGTCATCCTCGACTTCGGCGCGCAGTATAGCCAGCTGATCGCGCGCCGCGTCCGCGAAGCGAAGGTCTACTCGGAGATCCTGCCGCACGACGCGCCCTGGAGCGAGATCGCGCTGCGGGAACCCGCGGCGATCATTCTGACCGGCGGTCCGGAAAGCACGCTTGGTCCGCAATCGCCCGGCGTCGACCCGCAGGTGCTGCAGGCGGGGATTCCGGTGCTCGGCATCTGCTACGGCATGCAACTGATCGCGCGCGATCTCGGCGGCAAGATCGTCGGCTCGCGGCATCGCGAGTTCGGCGCCGCCACGCTGGAAGTACTGGAAGCCTCGGCGCTGACCGCGGGCGTGCCCGAACGCAGCCGCGCCTGGATGTCGCACGGCGACACCGTGCTGGCCCCGCCGCCGGGCTTCCGGACGCTCGCGCGCACCGCGAACTGCGCGATCGCTGCGATGGGCGATCCCGCGACGGGAATCTACGGCGTCCAGTTCCATCCCGAAGTCGCGCACACCGAAGCCGGCAAAGCGATCATCGCGAACTTCCTGCACGGCGTCGCGCGGCTGGCGCCGGCTTGGGAGATGGCGTCGTTCGTCGATCGGACCGTCGAGGAGGTTCGGGCGCAGGTCGGCTCGGGGCGCGTGATCTGCGCGCTTTCGGGCGGCGTCGATTCCGCCGTGGCCGCGACGCTCGTTTCGCGCGCGATCGGCTCGCAGCTGACGTGCATCTTCGTCGATACGGGCCTGTTGCGCGCGAACGAAGCGGAGGGCGTCGTCGCGGCCTTCCGCGACGTCCTGCACTTAGAGGTCGTGAAGGTCGACGCCGCCGGCCGGTTCCTCGAGCGGCTCGCGGGCGTTATCGACCCCGAGGAAAAACGCATCCGCATCGGACACGAGTTCATCGCGATTTTCGAAGAAGAAGCCGCTAAGCTGCCCGGCGTCGATTTTCTCGTTCAAGGTACGCTGTATCCCGACGTTATCGAATCCAAGACGCCGGGCTCGAAGGCCGGGCACAAGATCAAGTCGCACCACAACGTCGGCGGCCTGCCGGAAACGATGGCGCTGCGGCTGGTCGAGCCGCTGCGCCTGCTATTCAAGGACGAGGTGCGCGAAGTCGGCCGGGTGCTGGGGCTGCCGGAAGCGATCGTCGAGCGCCAGCCCTTCCCCGGCCCGGGCCTCGCGGTGCGCGTGCTCGGCGAAGTGACGGCCGCGCGGCTGGAAACGCTGCGCGCCGCCGACCGCATCGTCACGGGCGAAATCGAAACCGCCCGGCTCGATCCCAAACCGTGGCAGTATTTCGCGGTGCTCACGCCGCTGCAGAGCGTCGGCGTCATGGGCGACGGCCGGACCTACGCGAACCTGGTCGCGGTTCGCGCGATCACGAGCGAGGACGGGATGACCGCCGACTGGGCGCGCCTGCCGCACGAGTTGCTCGAGCGCATCAGCACGCGGATCGTCAACGAAGTGCCGGGCGTCAACCGCATCGCCTACGACATCACCTCGAAGCCGCCCGCGACGGTGGAGTGGGAATAGCCGCACGTTTGTAACCTGCCGAGTATGGCCGTTTCTTGCGCTAGACATCGTCCGTCGAATGGCATATGCTAAAGCCTATGCTGGACGATAGTAGCCAAGTGAGGCATGTGAAGCTCTTCAAGAACGGCCGGAATCAGGCGGTACGAATTCCACGAGAGTTTGAACTGCCCGGCGAGGACGCGATCATGCGCAAAGATGGATCGAGGCTGATCATCGAGCCCGCGCCCCCGAAATCACTTGTGGCACTTCTTGCCGGCCTCAGTCCGATCGACGACGAGTTTCCGGCGATCGATGAGTTGCCGTTCGATCGCGTCGACGTGTAATTGCGATATTTGCTCGATACGAATGTCCTCTCCGATGTGGTTCGAAACCCGCAAGGCAACGCGGCTGGGCGCATCGTTGCGGCCGAGCTCTGGTACGGCGTTGCAAAGAAAGGCTCTCCACGTCTGACCGCGCAGCTGGGGGCCATCCTCGATGCCATCGACGTTCTAGCGCTCGAATCTCCCGTCGAGCAGGTTTACGCCGACCTCCGAGCCCGGCTGGAGCGCCAGGGGCAGCCGATCGGCGGGAACGATTTGCTGATCGCGGCTCAGAGCATAGCGCTGGGCTTCACGCTCGTCACGGATAACGAGCGCGAATTATCTCGTATTCCCGAGTTGGCGCGCGAGAACTGGCTTCGTTAGAACCGGGCGCGGTTTTCAAGGTTCCCGGCAGGTCTGCCGAGGATACCGCACGGTCGTGCGAATCTTGGTAGTTCAGCTTTGTGGTTCGGACGTGACCGTTAGCCGAACGGCACCTTTACCGGAAATGATGTGTCCGACCGATGCGTTCGCACTGACTGTATCGATTTGCAATTTCCCGATCTGTTCTTCCACCGTTAGGACTTGATGCGTTTCTGGATCGACGATCGATTTCGTTTTGATGATGTCGAAGATCATACCGGATGCGATACTGGATTGCGTACCGAGATTGACGATCACGGTAGCTCCGTCGAGACCGGCGATGTGGCCTTTCAGGAGTGGGGCAATCGGTGCGGCGTTGAATTTTGCCGGATCGATCGTCTGGCTGACTTTCTTGGCTTCGTCGTCGATGAGATGTCCCATGTCGCTGTTGACGAACTGCGAGTTTCCGTAGCCGCCCGCCACACCACCGCCGAAACCGCCAACACCGAACGACGTACCTTTCCGCGTTTCTTCGTCCTGGAAGCTCTGTACGATTTGACCGGTTTTTGCGTCGAGGACGTGAACGGCGATCTTGATGGTAACGCGGTGTGTGGAGATGGCCGACGCTGCTAGTCCAAAGACGCCTGGAAGAAGTCCGCCCAAGCCGGCACCGCTCGCTCCGGTCTGTTCGAGCTGCAAGATATTGCCGACGACGAGATAGCGCGCACCAAGGAGGTTGCCGGCCGTGATGGCGCTTTGAGAGTTGACTTCGCCGCTAGCCGCGAGTTGGTGTTCGGAGAGCGTGGAATCGAGGTGGGAGCGGTCGAGCATGTTGAACTTATTGGTGTTTACGAGTTCGTCGGTTACGAGATCTGAGAGCGCGACGCCCGGTTCGAAATTTCCCCACCAGTTTGAGGTAAGGCCGCGGGTCGAGAAGTTGAGGACGGCAACTTTGTAGCGTGGACCGTCGTAAGCCGGAGTGGAGGTGGGGTTCGGCGTTGGTTCGTCGGCGACTTGGATTGCGGTTTTGCCGCCGGTGGCGGCCGATAAGGACCCCGCCAAAGTGAGAAGTAGTGTTCCCATTATGGCTAGGGTCAAAGCAATATGTGATCTTGATGACATATTCGCTCCAGTGCCAATAAAGAAGCAATAATATGTCTTATTATGTCGGCTTGGCGTCCTACGGATATGCATGGCCGAGGAAGCTGAAGCGTGTGGATTATGTAAAGAAGCTTCGACAGATTCAAAACGCGAGGCGCTCCTATCGTCGTTACGCTTGATGTCGTGTTGTGATGTCGCAGCGAACCAAAGGAACGCGTCGGCAACATAGTCCAAGCCGTGGTCGAGCGCTCGGAAGGTCAGCCGTCCGCATCGCGTTCGCCCCCGCCGCTCGCAGGGCTACCGAGCGGCGGTAACGGTTTGCCGGTCGCGGCTCGGAGGATGGCGCTCGGCTTCACGCTCGTCACGGATGACGAGCTCGATTCTCTCTCGTATTCCCGCGTCGGCGCGCGAGGACTGGCTTCGTTAGAACCGGGCGCGGCTTTCAAGGTTCCCGGCAGGTCTGCCGAGGATAACGTACGGTCGTGCGGATCTTGGTGGTTGGGAGCGGGGCGCGAGAAGATGCCCTGTCTTGGCGGCTGGCGCAGTCGCCGTCGTGCAGCGCGATCTTCGCCGCGCCGGGCAATGCCGGCACGGCCGCGCGTGGGCAGAACTGGCCGATCTCCGCGACCGACGGCAAGGTGTTGCTCGCGCGCGCGGTCGCGGAACGCATCGACCTCGTCGTGCTCGGTCCCGAAACCTCGATCGCTGCGGGCGTCGCCGACCGGCTGCGCGATGCCAAGATCGCGACGTTCGGTCCGGGCCGTGCGGCGGGGCGCTTGGAATCCAGCAAGATTTTCGCGAAGCGCTTCATGGACCGGCACGGCATACCGACGGCCAAGGCGCGCGTGGTGCACTCGCTGGCGAACGCGGAGAAAGTGCTGGCGGACTGGCGCGGCGCGTGCGTCCTCAAGGCCGACGGGCTGGCGTCGGGCAAAGGCGTCGTCGTGGCGCCCGACGCCAAGAACGCGCTCGCGGTGCTGCGCGAGTGGTACGGCCCCGCCGGCGTGCCGGGGGGCGGCAGCGACGTGCTGCTGGAGGAGAAGCTCGAGGGCCGCGAGATCAGCGTGTTCGCGCTCGGCGACGGCGCGCGGTTCGTGCCGGTCGGTGCGGCGTGCGACTACAAGCGCGCGGGCGACGGCGACACGGGGCCCAACACCGGCGGGATGGGCGCGTACTCGCCGCCCTCCGGCTTTCCGCCCGACCTGGAAGCGGTGGTCAGCGAACGGGTGCTCGAACCCGTGGCGCGCGGCCTGGCCGCCGAACGCGAGCGCTACAACGGGGTGCTCTACTGCGGCTTGATGTGGACGGCCAAAGGCCCGTACGTCATCGAGTTCAACGTCCGTTTCGGCGACCCCGAAACGCAGGTCCTGATGCCGCGCGTGCGGGGCGACTTCGCGCGCCTGCTCAAGAGCGCTGCGGACGGTACGCTCGACCGGTCCGCGGCCGGGATCGGGGGCGATGCCTGCGTCGGCGTCGTGCTCGCGACCGCGAGCTATCCGCGCGCGAGCACGCCGCTGCGCGGCTTGAGCGCCGACGTCTCGCTGCCCGCCGGCCGCGTGGCGTTCTGGGGCGCCTCGACCCTGCGCGACGGCACGGTCGATGCGAACGGCGGCCGGGTCCTGACCGTCACCGCGCTCGGCGCGGACGTGGCCGCCGCGCGGGCTAACGCGTACGCGGCCGTCGACGAACTGGCGCACCGTATGGGCAGCGGCGTTTCGCTCAGCTACCGTAGCGATATCGCCAAGCTGGACGCCTAGCGGCCCGTTAAGAGGGAGGAGGCGCCGAAACTCCCAACGGACAACGCGGGTAGTGAAAGGTACCATGTACCAGTCCCAGCAGCGCCTTGGCGCTCCCGCTGTTTCCACGCCCGCGCTCCTGGGCCAAGTGCTCGGGCTCACCGGTGCGGGCTTCCTCGTCACGGCGGTGACGAGCTACCTGACGGTCCGGTTGGCCCTGCCCTCAGGGCTGTCACTGATCGCGATGCTGATCGGATTCGGCTTCCTGATCGCCATCTCGGCGACGCGCCGCAATCCGGGCCTGTCGCTGTTGATGTTCTACGCGTTTACGGCGTGCGAAGGGGTCGGCATCGGGCCGGTCATCGGGGCGTACGCGCATCTCGACGGCCCGGGCGTCGTCGTCGATGCCGCCTCGACCACGGGCCTTGGGATGCTGACGCTCGCGGCGGTCGTGTACCTGACGAGCTTCGACTACCGGAAGCTCTCCGGGATCGCCTTCGGGGCGCTGATCGGGCTCGTGATCGTCGGCCTGATCGCCACCTTCACGCACTTCCTGCACCCGGGCATCTACTCGTGGGCGACGCTCGCGGTCTTTACGCTGTTGGTCCTGGTCGACTTCGGCCGCATCCGGGCCGGCGGCAGCGGCGCGACGGCGATCGAGCTCGCGACCTCGATCTACCTGGACGCGATCAATATCTTCCTCGCGCTCCTTCAGATCTTCGGCGGCCGCAGCCGGGATGACTGACCGGTAACGCGTGGCACGCTCGTACGACGCCGATGCGCCCTCTCCGGCGGGCGACTCGCTCCACGAAGCGTGCGGCGTCGTCGGCATCTACGCACCGGGCAACGACGTCGCCCGGCAAGCCTACTTCGCGCTCTACGCGTTGCAGCACCGCGGCCAGGAGTCGGCGGGGATCGCGGTCTCCGACGGCGCGACGATCGTCTGCCACCGCGAGATGGGCCTGATCTCGAGCATCTTCGATGAAGAGATCCTCAGCGACCTGACCGGATACATCGCCGTCGGGCACACCCGCTACTCGACGACCGGAAGTTCGGTCGTCGTCAACGCCCAGCCGCTGCTCGAACACGCGACGTTCGGCGACGTGACGCTGGCGCACAACGGCAACCTGACGAACACGGATGCCCTGCGGGGCGATCTGGCGTCAGCCACGGTCCTGCAAGCGACGTCCGACAGCGAAGTGCTGGCCAAGGCGATCGTGCAGGCACCCGGCCACGACATGATCGCGCGCATCCGGAGCGTGATGTCGCGCGCGGAGGGCGCCTACTCGATCGTCTTGTCGACCGAAAAGGCGCTCTACGCGTTTCGCGACCCGTGGGGCGTGCGGCCCCTATGTTACGGCCGCTTTCCCGGCGGGGGCTATATCTTCGCCTCCGAATCCTGCGCGCTCGCGACCGTGGGCGCGCAGTACATTCGCGAAATCGATCCCGGCGAGATCATGTGGATCGACGAGAGCGGGCTGCACGTCGACAAACCCCAGCATCCCAAGCCGCAAGCGCTCTGCATGTTCGAGTACATCTACTTCGCGCGGCCCGACTCCATACTGAACAACAAGTCGATCTACATGGCGCGCCTCGAGATGGGGCGCCGCCTGGCGCGCGAGCACCCGGTCGAGGCGGACGTCGTGATGGCCGTTCCGGACTCGGCCGTTCCCGGCGGTATCGGGTATTCGCAGGAAGCGCGCCTTCCGTACATCGAGGGCTTGATCAAGAACCGTTACATCGGGCGCACCTTCATCAGCCCCGACCAGAGCATGCGCTCGCGCGGCGTGCATCTCAAGTTCAACCCGATCGTCGAGCTACTCGAAGATAAACGGGTCGTCGTCGTCGACGATTCGATCGTGCGCGGCACGACCACGCCTCGCATCGTCAAGCTTCTGCGCGAAGCCGGCGCGCGGGAGGTGCACGTGCGCGTCACTTCGCCGCCGATCGTCCACCCGTGTTATTTGGGCGTCGATATGGCGACGCACGAGGAACTGATCGCCGCCAATTATACGGTCGACGAGATCTGCCGGAAGATCGGCGCCGACTCGCTCGGCTACCTCAGTAAAGAGGGCCTGTTGCAGGCGGTCGGCCGCAAGCGCGGCGAGATGTGTCTCGGCTGCCTGACCGGCGAATACCCCGAAACCTACAACGGCCCGCCGATGTTCGCGGAACTGAGCGCCACTCGTTCCTGACGTAGCGATTTCGATTATTTGATGGAGTTACGGCTATTGCCGCGCGACCGCCTCGTGAAAACGGGCGAGGTCGACCACGCGGATTGGAACTATCGCGGCCTGCTCGGGTTCGTGTCGCGCCAGCGTTTCCGGCTCGTGGTCGGGCTGCTTCCCGAGCGCCGCGTCCCGAAGCTCCTCGAGGTCGGATACGGCAGCGGCGTGTTCTTGCCCGAACTCGCGCGCCACGCGGGGCAAGTCTACGCCGCCGACGTCCACGAGCACGCGATCGACGTGACGCTGGCGCTGGACCGCGCGGGCACCTATGCGACGCTGGTCGAGGCGCCGGTGGAGAAATTGCCCTTCGCGGCCGAGACCTTCGACGTCGTGGTTGCCGTCAGCACCTTCGAGTTCGTCACCGATGCGGCTACGGCGATCGACGAGATCGCGCGCGTGCTGCGCCCGGACGGCTGCGCGATCGTGGTGACGCCCGGGGCGTCGCCCGTGCTCGACCTCGCGCTGCGCGTCGCGACCGGCGAAAGCGCGAAGCGCGATTTCGGCGACCGGCGCGGCGCGGTCGTGTCCACGCTGACGACGCGCATGAAACTCGACCGCATGGCCGTCTTCCCGCGGCAGACCGGGTTCGCGGTCTACCGCGCGCTGCGGCTGGTAAAGCGCTAGCCGCCGAGGTAGGCGACGTTGAGCGACGGGTCGGCCAGCAACGCTTGGGCCGATCCATCCGCGACGATGCGTCCGTTGCGCAATAGGTACCCACGGTCCGCGATCGCGAGCGCGGCCGTCGCGTTTTGCTCCACCATGAAGATGGTGGTCCCGGCTCGATTGCGGGCCGCGAGCAGCTCGAAGACGCGCTCCACGAAGAGCGGCGCAAGGCCCATCGTCGGCTCGTCGAGGCACAGGAGCCGGGGCCGGTTCATCAGGGCTCGGGCCGTGGCCAGCATTTGCTGCTCGCCGCCGGAGAGGGTTCCGGCGCGTTGCTTCCGGCGTTCCCGCAGACGTGGAAACAGCTCGTCGATCTGCGCGAGATCCTCGCGCACTTCGCGCCCGCGCCGGAGGTAGGCGCCGAGCAGCAGGTTATCCTCGACCGACATGGCGGGAAAGACCCGGCGGCCCTCGGGAACCGAGGCCAGACCGCTGCGGATGCGCGCCGCGGTGCTCGCCGCCGTGCGGTCCTCGCCGTCGATGACGACGCTTCCGCGTTCGGGCCGCACGAGTCCGAGCACCGTGCGCATCAAGGTGGACTTGCCGGCCGCGTTGGCGCCCAGCAGCGAGACGATCTCGCCTTCGTCGACGTGCAGCGACACGCCGTCGAGCGCGAGAATCGGACCGTAGCGCACGCGGACGTCGCGTAATTCGAGCAGCGGCCGCGACGGCGCGACCGCCGGCCGCGGCGCTCTCACGGCCGCGCCCTGGCCCACGTAGGCGGCGATCACGGCTCGATTGCGCCGCGCCGCGGCCGGCGTTCCCTCGAAGATGGAAACGCCGCCGTCCAGGACGATCACGCGTTCGGCCAGTGCGGCGATCAGGTCCAGCTTGTGCTCGATGATGACGATCGCGATGCCGGCGGCGCGCAAGGCGCGCAGGTGCCGCGGCGAGCGCGGCGGTCTCTTCCTCGTTCATTCCCGCCGCCGGTTCGTCGAGCAGCAGAACGCGCGGCTCGAGCGCGAGCGCCCGCGCGATCTCCGTTCGCCGCCGGTCGGCATACGATAGGGCATACGCGCGTTCGTTCCGCCGGGCCGCCAGCGACGGTCCGAAGCGCGCCAGCTGCCGTTCGGCGCGCGCGGCCGCCGCCAGCGCTTCGCGTTCGACCGCCGGCGGGCGAACGACCGCCAGCGCCGTTTCGGCGCAGAGCGGCAGGGCCGCAGCGAGCGGGACGCGCCGCAGCGCCGCCCACGGGCGCGCGGCCGTCAGCCGCGCGCGGTCCGCGGTCAGCACGTTGTCGAGCAGGGTCGCATTGTCGAACGTGCGCCCGCTCTGAAACGTGCGCGCGATGCCGCGTTCCGCGCGTTCGTCGGCGGCCAACGCCGTGAGGTCCTTGCCGTCCAGCAACACGCGACCGCTGTCCGGGCTGGTCGTTCCGCCGATCAGGTCGAAGAGCGTCGATTTTCCCGAACCGTTGGGACCGATGATGGCGAGCGTCTCGCCGGCCTCGACGGCGAACGACACGCCGTCGACCGCGCGCACGCCGCCGAACCGTTTGGTGACGTTCGTTACTTCGAGCACCGCGCTCATCGGTACGCGAACGCGCCTTGCGGGCGGAAGCGGACGAGCGCGAGCAGTACCACGCCGTACGCCAGCAAGCGGTAATCGTGCAGCGGGCGGAAGACCTCGGGCAGACCGATCAGCACCGCCGCGCCGAAGAGCGCTCCAAGCGGATTGCCCATGCCGCCCAGGACCGCGATCGTCAGCGCCAGCACGGAGACGTTGGCATCGAACACGTCCGGGCTCACGTACAGATACTGCGCGGCCAGGACGCTCCCGGCCAAACCCGCGACCCCGCCGCCCAGCGCGAAGGCCAGCGTCTTCGCCGCCGCGGTTTGCACGGCCGTCGCCGCCGCGGCCGGTTCGTCGTCGCGGACCGCGCGCCACGCCAACCCCAATTGCGACGACTGCAGCCGCGCGACGAGGGCCGCGCAAGCGGCGAACGCCGCCGCGGCCAGCGCGTACGTCTGCGCGGCCGAAACCAAATCGTGTCCGAAGAACGCCGGCGGCGGGAGATCGGCGATGCCGAGCGGCCCGTTCGTGAGCCAGCTGAAGTTGAGGATCGCCGCGACGACCGTCGCGCCGATCGCGAACGTCGCGATCGCGAGTTCTTGGCCGCCGAGCCGCACGACGAGCGCGATCGCCGCGGCTCCGAGTGCGGCCGAGAACGTCGCGGCGGCCGGGGCCGCCAGCCAGAAGGGCCACGCCGCCCGCGTTTCCAGCAGGGCCGTGGCATACGCGCCCGCCGCGAACAGACCGACCTGTCCGAGCGAGAGGATCCCGCACGTTCCCGCGGCGAGCGTCAGCGAGAGCCCGAGCGTTGCGTAGACCGCGACTTCGCTCGCGACCCGCAGCGCGTAGTTACCGAACGCGAACGGCATTGCGAGCGCGATCCCCGCGAGCGCGACGGTCCACCGCGGCGAGAGCGCGATGCCGCCGCGCAGTCCGAAGAAGGCCGCCGGCGTGCCGGGCTTGATGCGGCGCGACCTGACCGCAAAGGCCGCGAGCACCGCTACGAAGGTCACGATCTGCAGGGCGGCGCCGCCGAAGAACGTGACACCGACGTTCTGCACGACGCCGAGCGCGATCCCGCCGACGAGCGCGCCCGCCAGACTGTCGAGACCGCCAAGCGCCGCGGCCGCGAATCCCGACATGCCGAGTTGCGTTCCCATCGCCGGCTCGACGTTGCGGTAGTAGGTTCCGACCAGCATGCCGGCGATGCCGGCCAGGGCCGATGCGAGCGCGAACGCGGCGCTCTGCGTTCGCTCCACGTTCACGCCCATCTGGCGCGCCGCGTCGGGATCCTGGGCGCAGGCGCGCATCGCGCGTCCGAGCGGCGTGCGCGCGAGCGTCCACCAGACGGCGAGTGCGGACGCGACCGCGATCGCGGGAATCGCGATGTCGAGCGCACCCAGCCGCAGCTCGCCGACGGCGATCGCGCCGCGCGGAAACGGGTCGGCGAGCACGCGCGTTTCCGGCGAGAAGACGAGTTCCGTCACGCGCGTGAGGATGATCCCGACTGCGACCGTCGCGAGCAGCGCCGCAATGCGCGGACCGCGCATGACGGGCCGGACCGCGAAGCGCTCGATGAGCGCGCCCAGCAGCGCCGTCGCGGCGACGACGGCCGCGAACGCGAGCGCGTACGGCACGTGCGCGACGCCGGTCAGCCACCAGCCGAACATCGCGCCGAACGCGAGCAGCGGGCCTTGCGCGAAGTTCGCGATGTCGGCGATGCCGAAGATCAGCGAGATGCCCAGCGCCGCGAGCGCGAGCGCCGAGCCGGCGACGAGTCCCGAGACGATCGTCTCGGGCATCAGCGTGCGATCACGCGCCGCTCCATAGCGCGAACGCGCCGTTGCGCACGACCAGGAACGTCTCGCGCGTCCGTGCGACGCGGCGATCGGCGCCGAAGCGGAACGGCCCGTCGACGATGCTCGGGATGTTCTTGCCGGTCGCGAGCGCCTCGCGCGCGCCCGAACGGCTGAAGCCTCCGCGCACCACGGCCCACGCCGCGATATGCACCGCATCGTAGGCGAACGCGGCGAAGAGGTCGGGCGCCTCGCCGTAGCGGCTTTCGTACCGGTCGACGAAGCCGCGGATCGACGGGCGCGCTTCGCCCGCGAAGAACTCGACCGGCAGGATGACGCCTTCGACGGCGCGTCCCCCGAGCGTGATGAACTGCTGGTTGTAGCACGCCCCGGTCACGACCGGCCGCGCGTCCAATCCGACGTCGCGCGCCTGCTGCAACAGCAGCGCGCCGTCGGTGTAATACGAGAAGTACACGGCGACGTCGGGGCGGGAGGCGCGTGCGTTTCCAAGGACCGCGTGAAAGTCCTTTGCGGCCGGCAGGTAGCCCTCGTGCGCGACGACCTCGGCCCCCTGTGCGCGAGCGGTCGCGACGTATGCGGTCGAAGCCGACGTACCCCACACGGTATCTTGATAGAGCACCGCGTGCCGGCGCCCGATGCGCGCCGTGCGCCGCGCGAGCAGCGCGGCGTCCTGCTGCACGGACGTCGCCGTGCTGAACATATAGGTTCCGCCCTGCGTGAACGCCGGGTCCGAATTGGTGAAACCGAATTGCACGAGACCGGCTCGCTGGTAGATCGGCGACGCGGCGATCGAGGCGGCGCTTGAAAAATCGCCGAGCTCCACGAGGATCGACGCATCGTCGACGAACTGCTGCGCCACCGCGACCGATTGCCGCGGGTCCGACTGCGTGTCTTGATACACGAGTTCGAGCGGCCGCGTGCCGACGGTCTTGAGTTCGTCGACTGCGAGATCCATCGCGTTGCGCCAGACGCGCCCGTAATTCGCGGCGTCGCCGCTGAAGGGACCCGAGACGCCGAAGCGCACCGGATCGGGCGGCCCCGTGGCCGTGCTCGTCCACGTCGAGTGCGGCGTGCAAGCGGCGAACGCGGTTGCAGAGAGCGCACCGAGGAAACCGGAACGGCGCAGCGCGCTCACGCCGCCGTCGCTTCCACGGCCGAACGCAACGCGGCGAGCGACGCCTCGGGTACGGTGACCGGAGCGGTGCAACCGGGTGCGAGGATGAACCCGCGTCCGCCCGTTTGCGCTACCGCGTCGGCCACCTCGGCCCGCACCTCACCGGGCGTACCGATCATCAGCGTGCGCTCGTGGTCGATTCCGCCGGCGAGGACGGCGCTCGGCGCACGCTCGCGGACGCGATCGAGGGCGGGACCGTCGACCCGATCGTACCAGCTCAGCGCGTGCGCCGGATAATCGAGAAAACGGTCGAAGGCGAGTTCGGGCCCGTGCAGATGCGCGATCGCCAGGCGCGAACGCGCGAAGATCGCTTGCGCCGCCGGGCGATCGAACGCCGCGTCCAGCGGCGCGTAGGTTTCCCACGGAACGACCCGGGCGCTGGCGTGCTTGATTCCGTAGAGGAAGCCGTCGGCGCCGGCATCGAGGGCCGCGAATGCAAAGTCGACGCTGGCTTCGGCGATCGTGAACAGCCCTTGCGCGACCGCGCGCGGCGCTTCGGCGAGGTGCCGTGCGAAGGTGGCGTCGTCGGCCAGGAACGTGGCGGCCATGACGGGCGAGAAGAGCGTCATGAGGACGGGCACGTCGGGGCCGAGCGCCGCCCGCACGTTGCGCAGCGTGCGCAGTTGCGCGGCCGCGCTCGGCGCGTCGGGCCTCAGCGGTTCGAGGGCGAGCCAGTCCTGCGGTTCGCGGATCGCGCGGCGGGTGACGAAGTAGAAGCCGCGGTGTGGATGGTAGGTACCGAGTTCGATGCCCCAGTCCAGGACCGGTCCCGGCATCCGCGGCGTGATCTTCACGAAATCGAGGTCGTAGCGCTCGAAGAGATCGATCGTCGCGACCGCGAGCGCGTCGGGATCGTGGTCGAGCGCCGGCGCGTGCTGCCAGAAGCCGAACGGAACGCGGTCGGGCCGCGATCCTGCGATCGCGGCCGCGATCCGTTCGCGCCGGGCGTGTTTGAGCGACGGCATCAAGCCCCGTTCACAGTTTCACCTGCAAGCCGACGTACGCGCCGAACGGGAATGCGCCGTTGTATGGAGCGTAGCCGTAGGGGTCGTTCTCGAGCGCGTTGTTCACCGCGTGGTTCGTCGCGTTGCCCAGGAACGGGCCGCCCGATCCTTGCGGCGGGTTGATCGCGTACGCGCAAACGTGCGGTCCGCCGGTTTCCCAAGCATAACCGTGCGTGTAGCATTGCTCGACGATGTTGGTGAAGATCGCATTGACCGTGACGTTCTTGGAAAGCGTACGGTTCACTTGCAGCCCGAGCGACAGGGTGCTCGGGCTCATGAACGTTCCCAGTCCGTCGTACCCTCCGGTGTACGGATCGGGCCGGTAGAGCGTCGCGCAGGTCGTGGTGTCGCCCGCGGTGCAGGCGGACGACGACGGATCGTACCCGATCCATGCGAAGGGCGAGCTGTATCGGAATCCGAGGTCGTACTGCAGGCTCGGGACGATGCTCCAGGGCCCGTGCTTCCACTGAACGAGCGCGGTGAGCACTTCGGGTATGTCGTACGAGATCGAGTTGTAGCCGAACGCGATGTCGGCGCCGTTGGGCGTGGGGATCAGGTTGTACGGCGAGTACCAGCCGTTCCGGCTCAGCGGCGTGACCGGCTGCGGCGCGTCGTTGTAGTACGGGTTGGCGATCGAGCCGTAGTACGGTTTTCCGCCGCCCGCCTTGGTCAGCGAATTATAGTGCGCGACGTCGAGTTCCGAGTTGATCTGGTCGATCACGTTGACGTCGGTTCCCGCGAAGTCGTTGTACCGGATCTTCGAGTTGGTGTACGTGAAGGCGACCTGGCCCGACCAGCCGTCGCGGTTGAAATTTCCGATCCGCGCCAGCAGCTCGTAGCCGAACGCGCGCAACGTGCCGACGTTGAGGCCCGATTGGAAACTCGACGTCGGGTCGAGCACGAACGCCTGCGTCTGGTTGTTCGTGAGCCGGTAGAAGGGCGTGAACTTCAGCGAAGCGGGGAACCCGTTCAGCCGCTGTTCCAGCGAGATATCGTAGTTGTGCGAGATCTGCGGCAGAATGTCGTGGCTGGGCGTGGTGAACCCGTACTGAAGGAAGTGCGTGGCGATGTAGCTCGCCAGGTCGGTGGTGGGATCGTATTGGATGTACGCCGCGCGCGTCGCCTGCGAGTACGTTCCCGCCGAGAAACGCAGGACCGTGTTCGGCGAGAAGGCGTACGTGCCGCTCACGCGCGGCTCGAAGACCGCGTGGGCGATCGACGACGTCGTGTCGTTGGACAGGTTCGTGTGCGCGCTGCCGGCCGCGCACGCCGCGCCGGGAGACACGGTCGCGAGCGTCTGCGTGGCGGCGTTGTAGCAATGCTCGAGATTGTATTGGCTGAAGTAGAGTGCGTTCGGTCCGCCTACGACGCCCTGCTGGGTCGTGTCGCCGAGCCCGTAGCCGTAGAGGTCGTAGCGCAGGCCCAGATCGAGCGTGAGGCGGTCGTTTTGCCACGTATCGTCCAGGGAGCCGGTCGTCGTGCGCGTCGACGGCTGCCCGATGACGACGCCGTGCCCGCTCGTGACGGCCTCGTACTGCACACCGGCCGGTGCGCCCGCGGGGACCACCAGGTTCGTCGGAACGCCGCTCGCGCTCGTGATCGGGCCGCCCGTCGCGAGCGTCTTGGTGTTGTAGGCGTTGCCGTTGTAGCAGTTGTCGGGGTCGCCGCTCGAGACGTCGAAGCACGAGCCGGCGGCGTTGCGGAGCTGGATGTCGAAACCGGGGTCGTACGACGTGCTGTTGTACCAGCGCAAGTCGTTGGCATAGGTGTAGTTGGCGAATCCCTGCAGCTGGTTGTGCGCGTTCAGCTGGTCGGCAAACTGCAGCGCGACGCCGCGGATGTGCGTGCTCACTTCGTCGTCGAGCAGTCCGAGGATGCCGGATTCGGGCAGCGGGAGATAGTACGCGCCGATCGGATCGTTGACGAACCAGCTCGAGTAGTTCGAGTACCCGTACACGCGAGCGTATGCCGAGGAACCGAAGTTGTGCTGGTACTGCAGCTTGAAAAGCGAGTTGTTGCTGTCTTCGTCGCCGCGCAGGTTCGACGGGATGTCCGTCGTGCCGATCGCCGTCGACGGATAGGCGTACGTTGCGGCCAGGGCCGGGTTGTACTTGCTGAAGACCGGGCCGTTGTAGATCTCCGCGGTGGGATAGGTGGGCTGTGCGCCGGCGTTGGCCCAGTGCCAGAACGTCGAGTTCAAGCCGCCGAGGTCGTTGACGCTGTCGTAGACGTGCACGAGCTGCCGCCCGATGTCGCCGAGGAATTGGATGTCGTCGCTTCCGTTCGCGCCGTCCGGAAAGCGGAAGTGCAGGTTGGCGACGGTTTCCCGGCTTTGCGTGTCGCTCGGTCCGGCGGCCGGACCCGCGGCGTACGGAATGGCGAAGACGCTGCCGTCTTTCGAGGCGCTTCCGAAGTAGCTTGCGCTCCAGGGAACGAGCGCTTCCGACGTCGGGTTGGGTCCGTATCCGCCGTTGAACGGGTTGGCGTACAGGTAGTACTGGTTGAATCCCGAGCTGCCGAGATAGTACGAGAAGCGACCGTTGGGCGTAGCGCCTTGCGCTTCGGCCTTAAGGTAGTTGTACGGTCCCTGCGCGCCGAGCGTGTATTCGACGTTGATGCTGGCAGGGTACGTCCCCGATTTGATCACCTGGTTCACGTAGCCGGCGAGCGCTTCGCCCGGTGCCGACGCCGAGCCGCCGCCGGTGTACACTTGTAGCGATTGCTGCCCCGTCGTCCCCTGAGTGGTTCCGACGTAGCTGTCGTATTCGCGCTGCACCGGCACGCCGTCGAACTCGTAACCGACCTGCGTGAAGTTGCCGCCCCGAATGAACGGTGCGCTGTTGTTCTGTCCCTGGTTGAGCGAGTATTGCGGAACGTAGACGCCGGGGACGCTGGAAAGGGCGGAATAGGTCTGATAGAGGCCGCCGCCGCCGCCGAGCGCTTGCGCGTTTTTCGCCCACGCCGAGTCCACCGTGTAGACGTCGGAGGTTTGGCCGGGGTTCACGAGACCGGTGCCTCGAGTGAGCGTCTTGCCGATGACGCGCCCGAGCGCGACCAGCGACACGTCGTAGCGCTGGATTTGGTCCGGGGAAACGATGACTCCCGCGTTGACGAAGCTCTCGTAACCGGCATCCGTCACGCTGATGGTGTACGTGTCCGGGCTCAGCGAGACGAACGCGAAGTGGCCTTTCGCGTCCGTCGTCGCCGTCGCGCGCTGCGACGGGCTCGCTACCGAGACCGTAGCGCCCGTCAGCGGCAGGTTCGTCTTCGCGTCGGTCGCCGTGCCGGTGATGCTGCCGGTCGTTCCCGCGAACGCACCGGCGCGAACCAACGCGATCGCCGCGACGACGAAAGCGATGCGGGTGAAGAACCTCATCTCACGTACCTCATCAGAATAAAATGAAAAGCCCCGGCCGCTAAGGCCGGGGCTCGTCATCGGTGATCGCGACCTTCAGTCGCGACGACGGAAAATTAAACGATACCGGACCTCAAAGCGGCGGCACTGGAACACGCACGACAGCAACAAGCAGCCAAGAGGACGCGGATCACGTGTGCGACGTTAACACGGAGATTCGATGCAGTCAAGCAGCTTCGACGCAGAGCGTCGCGCGCGCCGAAACGGTTTTCGCTCGCCGCCGCGCATCAGTAAAATCGTATCCACGTACGCGATGCGCGCCGTTGCGCCGAGCGGGCGCTTTGCTGAGTTTGCTCGCGGCGCAGGCGTGAGGCGCAACTTGGAATGGCATCCCCGCTCGGGTTCCGCCGTCGGCATCGAACGTGCGTTCGCGGTGCAGACTCAGCGCCCGGCGAGGCGGTCCAAGGCTGCTCCGGATAGCAAGGACAGCAATCGTATACTATCTCGTGAAGCGGGGAAGTACAAACACGCGCCGCCGGCCTGCCGATGCGCTCGGGGCACTATTGTGAGCTTGTCACAGGAACAAGCGGGCGGCCTTCGGTATTGACGCCGCATCACGCACCGGCGCAGCCTTCACGGCCACGCCATCTGATGGAGGACCTTTAGCATGCTGCAGCTCGCGCTGATCCACGTGGACTTCTCGTCGATTCTCAGCGCCTTACATCATCTCTGGCAGGTCTTGTCCTCCACAGGAGGCTCCATCAGCGGATAATTCTCTCCTTCGTTGACGTAGTTCACAGGGACGAGGACAGGCCGCCGAAAAAGGAGGCGCAGTTTCCTTTTGGAGGGGGTCTGTGTCCGCGACCGTCCTGTGGCTGCAGCCGCAACGGGGTTCGTTCGAGGAAGCGCTCGCGGATTTTCGTGCGGCGCGGCTTCGCCTATGCCTCTCCCATCTGCACGGTCTGGATTCAGCATCAGCGGCGTCCCTCCGTGCGCGCACGCTCTTTCGTCTTGGAAACCCTGAGAACGCGCTGGCGGCGGCGAGTCACGAGGTTCATGAAGACACTCGCGCTGAGGGCGAACTCGCACTCCTACGCGGAGTCGCCTACTCTCGTCTCGGCGACGCGTCCAAGGCCGAGTCGTCCTTCGTGGCTGCGCGTGCGCTCGGCATCTCTTCACACGATGCTGCCATCGAAGCGGAAGTCGAGTATTACCGAGGCGTTGCGGCCTTCGCCATAGGTGCGCTCGATGAGGCGCGTGTCGCTTGCCGCCGCGGCCTCGACATTGCGTTCTTGCCTTCAGACTTCGCTCGTCAAGGCGTTGGCGGTATCGTTCCTCTCGACCACGTGGTCTCGCGCCTCCAAGAACTGCTCGGGATCGTAGACGCCGCCGCCGGCCGTTATCGCGGGTGGTTGGGACACGCGCGCCGGTCTCTTCTTACGCTCGATCGCTGCTTGGTGCGAGATATTTACCAGGAGGCGTTTGCGATCAAGAACCTATCGATTCTGGGTCGCGATTTCGATCTGCCCGATTCGAAGGCGGTGCGCGTGCGCGCCGAGGGGCTTGCCTGGACCGACGATATCTCGCGCGTGAAGTTTACGACGCTCGAGGCGTTGGGCTGGTGTTCGGCCCTTCACGGCGATACCGTCGATGCGCTGCGCCTTTTCCGGAGCGCCGCAGAATCGGCCTCGACCGTGCCGGAGCGAGTTCTCATCGCAGTCGACCGCGCGCTCCTAGCGCGGGAGTCCGGGAACCGGGCCTTCGCGCTCGAGGAAGTCGAACACGCGCTGAAGCTGTCGGACGGCTTCGACTGGAACGGTGCAGCGGGCGACTACCGCACCGCGTTGCTGAATCTAGCGCAGGTCTCCGCGCCGATCGCGCCGGCGCGCGCTCGCGAGGCGCTCGACCGGTATACCAGGATCCGGTCCGCGATGGACGCGAGCTTCGCGGCTCGCCTGGAGGAGCGCGTCCGGGCGGAGGAAGCGTACACGGCAGGCATCGTGCTCCGTGCCGAGGGACGCCTTTCCGCTTCTGCGGAGCGCCTCACGTTCGCGTTTTCGACCTGGGAGCGGATCGGTTACGAGTGGCGCGCCGGGCGTGCCGCCCTCGAGCTCGCGGAACTCAACGCCGGCGACGTCTTCCGGCTGGCCGTCGCGCGCGAACTGGGCCGCCGTCCGGAATCCTACTTCGCCGACCGCGCGCGCGCGGTAGCGTAACGGCGGCCGTTCGCTTATCAAATCCGGCCGGCCGTCCTCGGTTTCTTGCCCCTGCTGCTCGGCGCTTGTCTGACGTGCGCGGCGGCGCAGGACGTGAAGCTCCAAAGCATCCCGGTCGCCGTCGACGTGGAACGAACGACGCTGAAATCCGGGTTCTACCTGACTGCTGGACGTGAAATGGTACGGCGAACCCTTGGACGCGTTTGCGGCCGGCAACCTCGATGCCCGTGAATCGGCCTGTGCGGCGTCGCTGCGAGACATCCGCGAAAAGAACTACGCGGCATTCAAACGGATTTGGGAAGTGCTTCCCAAATCCGCGCCGGGAACCTCGCTCGGGGTGGTGATCGGCGATTCCAAGACCTGGCTCGACGCGTATCGTGCCTCGTTCGACTTCAGCCACGTAACGATGATCGCTCAGGCGCTGGTCGGCTCTCACAGCGTATGCGTTTGGGAAGCGAACGCCAAGTCGGGGGCGGTGCGCAGAGCCTTTATCGTTCGGGGCGGCGGCCAAGGGCCGGCCACGGTTTCGGCCGTGACGAGCGCTACCGTCATAGAAGAGATGATCTTGAATTCGATGGAGGCGGCTCGGCGGAATCCCGCGGCGTACAAGCCCGTAAGCGGGCTGCGCCTGCGCTATCAGTACGAGATTCCGAGCGAGGGCAAGGGAAATTTCGGCGAACATCCGGTGTCCTTGCAGTTCGACGGAATGCCGCTGGACTTCGATCTTACGCAGGCACAAATTCCGGCGCCGAGTCCGGTCGTCGAATTTTACCGGCGCGCCTACTCGGCATACGGCAGCAACGATTTCGATGCGTTTGCCGGCATGCTGACGCCGCAAAGCGAGGCTCAGCTACGGCAATGGCTGGCGACGCAAAAAGGGAAGAAACCGTCGGTTCCGTCGCTCGTGGGGCAGCGGTACGTCAAGTTCGTGATGAACGGCGACCCGATCTTCCTGGTGTTCTCGTCGCAGCACAAGGGCAAGACGCGCACTCCGGTGCCCGCGACGTACCGGTACGTCGTCAGGGAGCCGGCGTCGGGCACGTACGCGCTGGCCAACTTGGACTACGGAAACGCGCTCGACGAGTTCCTCAATTCGGGTCTGTTCGACGCAAGGAAAGCGACGACCGATAACGCCGCGGCGCCGGCGCCGTAGATAGCGGCAGGCGCCCGGTCAGCGCGTGCCCAGGTACTTATCGAACCACGCGACGGTTCGTTTCGTCGCGTCCGCGCGGTGGGCGGGTCCGCGCAAACCGTGACCTTCGCCGTCGTAGACGACGAGGTCGGTCGGAACGCCGAGCGTTTCCAGAGCGTGCCAGAACTCCTGCGACTGCGGCATCGGGCACTCGACGTCGCGTTCGCCGACGTAGACGAACGTCGGGGTCTTCACGTTCTTGATGAACTCGATCGGCGACGATCTGCGATAGACCGCGGGATCGTCGTAGACCGAGGCGCCGAAGAAGGGAATCATCCACTCGTCGATGCCGTTTTCGCCGTAGTACGATAGCCAATCGCTGATCCCGGCACCCGCGACCGCCGCTTTGAAGCGTTGGGTCTGCGTGACCGCCCACATCGTCATGAAGCCGCCGTAGCTGTAGCCGTAGATGCCGAGCCGCGCGTCGTCGATGGGCGCGACCTTCTCGGCCGCGTCGATTCCGGTGAGGTCGTCCTGCAGATCGCCGTAACCGAAGTCCTTGACGTTGGCTTGCGCGAACGCTTCGCCCTGGCCGAAGCTTCCGCGCGGGTTGGGCTCGAACACGTAGTAACCGCGCCGTAAGAGATCGCGCGTGACGCCGCGGCCGACGTAGCGGGGCGTGAAGGCCGCCGAGGGTCCGCCATGCACTTGCAAGAGCAGCGGATGCTTCGCGCTCGGGTCGGCGTGCAGCGGCGCGAGCAGCCAGCCCGATACGTCGAAGCCCGCGTTCTTCCACGTCAGGTTTTGCGCGCGGGTGTTGGCCGGAAGGCCGTCGTTCGCGTGCGTGATGTCTTTCCACGCGCCGATCGGGCCGGCGGCGATTTCCGGCGGCCGCTCGAAATCCTGACGGACGACGGCGGCCGTTCCGTCGTTGCAGGACTGCGAAAAGTGCGCGTCGCCCGCGTCGATCGATTGCGGAGCCGACCACAGCACGGCGGGCGTTCCGGTGAACGGCGCGTCGAGCGAAGCGATTCCGGAATCGGCACCGTGCAGTTGAGAGAAGAAGAGCCGTTCCCGGCGGCAGTCCCAAAGGAGGGACGTCGCCGTGGCGGCGGAGCCGGGAGTGAGATCGCGCGCGCCGTCGCCCGGTGTGTCGAGCCGGAGCGCGAACACGTCGCCGCCGGTCGAGCCGAAGTCGCTCATGATGCCGCCGATGAAGGCGACGGTCGAGCCGTCGGGCGAGACGCGCGGATCCGCCAGCTGCTGTTGCGGCGAGGGCGGCGCGTAGATGACGCGGCCGGTACCGGCCGCCCCGTCGAATGCGTACAGCTTGGCGATCCACCAGTTGTTGTCGCCGTTACCTGGCGCGGCGGTGCCGACGAATCCGTTCGGCGTCCAATCGTACTCGTACACGAAGAGTCCGGGCGGTGAAGCCCAATGCAACGTGCCGTTCGATTCGACGATCGCGATTCGCTGTTCGTCGGGATTGGCGCCGATCTCGCCGACGATCGCCGCGCCGGCCGAGGTCGCGCCGATTTCCTTACGCGCTCCGGCGGTAGCGAGGACCGCGAGCCGGCCGTCGCGGGAAAACCGCGGGGCGTTGAGCGCGCCGGCGAAATCGAGGATCTTGCGCGGTGCCGTCGCACCGGCGTCGCTCGCGTACAGTTGCCGCTGCTTCGACTTCGCGGCGTGCAGGATGAAGACGAGCCGCTTTCCGTCGGGCGCCCAAACCGGCTGCGACGGCACGCAGTCCGGTCTCGTGCCGCACGGCAAGGAGACGGTGCGTGCGGTGCCGTTCGCCGCGTCGCGAACGACCAGCCGGCGGTGGATGGGCTGACCGTCGACCGGCGGATCGTCGCTCTCGATCGCCGCGACGTGCGTGCCGTCGGGCGAGAGCGCGAGGTCGCCGAAGTTGTGGGCTTGCCGTTCGGCGGCGGGCGCCACGGTCGCAAAGAGAAGCGCCGCTGCGAGTGCAACGGCGCCCACGAGGAGATGGGCGGTTCTCGCTCGCACGAGCCGCCTAGCGGGGGGCAGCGGCCGCAGCCGCCGAAGCGGCCGTTGCCGTTCCGTTCGATGCGTTCGCCGCATGAGCCGCCGTTTTCGCCAGATCTTCCGCTAACGCCACGAACGCACGCACGGGCGTACCCGTCGGACCTTTCGCGAGATACGGCGTCTCGGCATCCGTGTACGCGGTACCGGCGATATCGAGGTGGATCCACGGCACGTCGCCGACGAAGACTTTGAGGAACGCCGCTGCGGTCAGCCCGCCCGCCGCCCGGCCGGTAGAGTTGCGCAGATCCGCGATCTCGCTCTTGACCGCCACGGAGTAATCGTCGTAGAGCGGAAGCGCCCAGTAACGCTCCGTCGTGTGTTTGGCGAGTGCGAGGAAATGGTCGCGGAACGCATCGTCGTTGGAGATCGCGCCGGTCGCCGCGTGTCCCAGCGCGATGACCATCGCGCCCGTCAGCGTCGCCGCGTCGACGATCTTGGTCGCGCCGAGTTCGCGCGCGTAGCACAGTCCGTCGGCCAGAATCAAACGGCCCTCGGCATCGGTGTTGATCACTTCGATCGTCTTGCCGTTCATCGCGCGCAGCACGTCGCCGGGCTTGACGGCGCGCGGGCCGGGCAGATTCTCGCTCGACGGAACGACGCCGAGCACGTTTACCTTCGGTGCGAGGCGTGCGATCGCTTCCATCGCGCCGATCACGCCGGCACCGCCGCACATGTCGTATTTCATCTCGTGCATATTCTCGGCCGGCTTGATCGAGATGCCGCCGGAGTCGAAGGTCAGGCCTTTGCCGACGAGCGCGAGCTTTTCGCTCGACGAGGGGTCGCCTTTGTATTCGAGGACGATCATGCGCGCGGGTTCGTGGCTGCCGCGCGAGACGCCGAGAAGCGAACCCATACCTTTGGCGGCCATTTCGTCTTCGTCGAGCGCGTGGAAGTCGAGGCCGAACTCCTTGGCGACCCTCTCGGCTTTTTCGGCGAGGTGAATGGGCGTCATGTCGTTCGCGGGGGTAAACGCGAGGAGGCGTGCGGAGTTGACGGCTTCGCCGATGATGCGCCCGCGTTCGGCGCCCCGCTCGAGCGAACGGTGGTCGAACTCGTGCGACCCCGCGCGCGTCGCGACGACGATGGTCTCGATTTCGATCGGCTTGTCGGGTTCGGTACGGTACGTCGTCGAATCGAGCGTGCCCGCGAGCGCCCCCTCGATTGACGAACGACGCGGCTTCGCTCGAGTTGTGGTGCACTTCGAGCGGCAGCGCGAATGCGATGGACTTGACGTTGCGCTTGCCCAGGTGGCGTACTGCCGTGCCGGCGTATTTCGCGAGCGCATTCGCTTCGAACGTCTCGCGCCGGCCGAGCCCGACGACCAGCACCCGCTTGACGTGGGGAAAGTCGACGTGGATCAGCGAGAGCTCGTTCGCGTTCCCTTTGATTTCACCCGAGGCCAGCACTTCGGCGATGACGCCGTGCAGCTCCGCATCGACCGCCTGCGCGGCACCGTCGAGGAGGCCGTCGGCAAAGACCGGGACGACGAGCGCCCCCGCGCGTAGCGCGCTCGGAGCGCCGGACGAGACCAGAATTTGCATGACGAACCTTTCGCGGAGTTGAAACGATGGGCAAATGAGTAATCCTGACGAGATTTTGCGGGTCGGAGACGCGCCCCTGCGAGATGCCTACTCGCGCGCGGGCGTCGACATTGCGGCTGGAAACGCGGCCGTCGCTCGCTATCGCGAGGTGACCGCCGGATGGCGGCATCCGAACCAGCGCGGTTCGATCGGTGGTTTCAGCGGTCTGTTCGAGTTTCCCGGGGATTCGAAGAGATTGCTCGTTGGCTCGACCGACGGCGTTGGTACGAAGATCCTGATCGCGGCACGTGCGCACCGCTACGGCTCGGTCGGCAGCGATCTCGTCAACCATTGCGTGAACGACATCCTCGTCGTCAACGCGACGCCCCTGTTCTTTCTCGATTACTTGGCGGTCGGCAAACTGGATCCCGAGGTTGCGGCCGCCGTCGTCGCGGGGGTGCAAGGCGCTTGCCGCGCCCACGACTGCGCGCTGCTGGGCGGCGAGACGGCGGAAATGCCGGGACTGTACCAGCCCGAGCACTTCGACCTCGCGGGCACGATCGTCGGTATCGTCGATGCGGATTTCTTACCCGATCCGAGGCGCGTCGGGCCCGGCGACGCGATCGTCGGACTGCCCGCGGTCGGGTTGCACACGAACGGCTACTCGCTCGCGCGGTCGCTCGTTCCGGAAGAAGAGTGGGACGCGCAGTTGGCCGGCGGCACGACCTATCTCGACGCGCTGCTGGCGGAGCATCCGTCGTATTACCGTGCCGTCCGCGCGATTCAGGAAGTCGCCGACGTGAAGGCGATGGCTCATATCACGGGCGGCGGCCTGCTCGAAAACGTGCCGCGCACGTTGCCGGAGACGTGCCGAGCGGTCTTCGAGCAGTCGCGCTGGAGCGTACCCCCGTTGATGGCGGAGCTGGTGCGGCGCGGCGAGTTGGCGCCGCCGGAGCGCTACCGGACCTTCAACATGGGCATCGGATTCACGCTGATCGTGCCGCTGGTGCAGGCGGAGGCCGCGCGCGGCGCGTGGCCGGGAGCCGGGATCGTGGGCTGGATCGAGAGCCGCAAGCCCGGCGACGCCCAGGTCGTCGTCCACCCCGCCCGCGCGTAAGCGAGCTCCCGCTGCAGGCCCGCGCCGCGAACGTGCTCGCGGATCTCGACGATCCGCGTTGTTCGCAAGCGACGATCGACCACGAACGCGCAGCTCTCGAGCGCCGCGGCATCCGGCTGCGGCACGAGCGCCCGGCGCCGGAACGCATTCTGGCTTGGATCGACGCGGAGTTCGGCGGCACGTGGTCGAGCGAAGCCGCCCAGGCCGGGATCTGGATCGCCGAAGACGCGTCCGGTCCGGTCGGTTTCGCGGCCTACGACCCGCATGGGCTCAGTTTTCACTGGCTGCGCGCCTGGGCTCGAACGCCGTCGGTCGGTATTTTCGGCCCGCTCGGCGTCGTGCCGCGGGCGCGCCGCGCCGGACTTGGGACGAGTCTGGCCCGCGCGGCGCTGCGCTCGCTCGCCGAGCGGGGTTATCGCCAGGCCCTGATCCCGGCGCTTGAAGGCGACGGTCTGCGGGACTTCTTCGAGCGAGCCGCGGGCGCGCGTCTCGTGGAGAGCGTCGATCTGGGGCGCGGCGGGCGCCGCTGGCGGGCGACCGTGCTCGCGTCCGGCAACGGCAGCAACTTTCAGGGCGTCCTCGACGCCGTGGCGCGCGGAGCGCTGCCGCTCGAGGTCGGAGCGCTGGTGGCGAACCGGCCGAAAGCCTACGCGCTCGAGCGCGCCGCCGCGGCCGGCGTCCCGTCCGTGGTGGTCGGGTGGGACCGGGCCCGGGAGCCGCGCGACGCGTACGACGAACGCCTGCTGGCGGCGGTGGCGGCGGCGGAGCCGCAACTCGTCCTCCTCTTGGGTTGGATGCACGTGCTGACGCCGGGGTTTCTGGCGCGCTTTCCGGAGACGCTCAACGTCCACCCGGCCTTCCTGCCGCTCGATCCCGCGGCCGACACCGTGACGATGCCGGATGGAACCGTGCTCCCGGCCTACCGCGGCGCGCATGCCTTTGACGACGCCGTGGCGGCCGGGTCGGGCTGGGCCGGTGCGAGCGTCCATCGGGTCGGCGTTGCGGTCGACCGCGGCGCGCTGGTCGCGCGCGCGCCCCTACGTCTCGAGCCGGGGCTGGACCGCGCGCTGCTGGAGGAACGCCTGCACGCACTCGAACGCCGCGTCGTCGCGACGGCGGTCCGGAGATGGGTCTGCGAGCAGCGCTGATTGTCCACACCTTCCACAGCGGCGAGGCCGCAAAATTGTGGAGACGCCGGCAGCTATCGGGCTGAAGCGACCGCCGGATCCGGCAACGTGAACGGCAGATTCGGATTCGCGGCGAGCGTCATCGGGTCTGCCCGGACGGCCTCTCCCTGGCGGTCGGCGGCGGCGGCGATCATGGCGGCGTTGTCCGTGCAGTAGCGCAGCGGCGGGATCAGGCCCGTGATGCCGGAGCGCGCGCTCCAGGCCCGGAAGGCCGTTTGCAGCGCGGAGTTGGCCGCGACGCCGCCGGACAGGACCGCGGCGCGATAGGGCGCGCGGGTTGCGGCGCGCGCGAGCCGGTCGATCAGGACGTCGACCGCCGCGGCCTGGAACGAGGCGGCGACGTCGGCGCGCGGGGCGTTCCGGCCCGCCTCCGTTTCCAGGAAGTACTTGACCGCGGTCTTGACGCCGGAAAAGGACATGTCGAGCGAGCCGCGGTCCGCCCTATGGCGCGGGAAATCGAACGCGCGGGGGTTGCCGTCGCGGGCCAGCCGGTCGATGGCGGGGCCGCCCGGGAAGGGAAGACCGAGCAGGCGCGCGGTCTTGTCGAACGCTTCGCCCGCCGCGTCGTCGCGGGTGCGCGCCACGACGCGCAGGGCGACCGGCGAATCGACGTGGACCAGCTGCGAGTGGCCGCCCGAGACCAACAGCGCGAGAAACGGGTATTCGGGCTCGCTGCCGGTTTCGAGGAAAGGCGCGAACAGGTGGCCGTGCAGGTGGTTGACCGCGTAGAGTGGCTTGCGCGCCGCAAAGGCGAGCGCCTTGGCCGACGCCACGCCGATCACGAGGCTTCCGACCAGACCCGGTCCCGCCGTCACGGCGATGCCGTCGAGTTTCGCGAGTGTGGTGCCGGCCCGTTCGAGCGCGTCTTGCACCGCCGCACTCAGCAGCGCCAAGTGCTGCCTGCTCGCGATCTCGGGAACGATCCCGCCGAACTTCGTGTGGAACGCGTCTTGGTTGGTGGAGACGTCCGCGAGCACGCGGCGCCCGTCGCGGACGACGGCGGTCGCGGTGTCGTCGCACGACGTCTCGATCCCCAGCAGCAGCATGCCCGTTCTTTCGCGCCGGCGCCGGTGCGCGCCCGCGGGACTAACCTGCGTCGAAAATTGCGGTGAGGTCGAGCACCAAGTCGTCGTCCGCGCCGGGCAGAAGCGCCTTATCGATGCGCAAGGTTTCGGCGCACGGCCTGCCGGCGCCGGATTCGTCGTGCGGGATCGCCACGCGTTCGGCCGGGTTAAGAACCACGGCTAATCGCACGCCCGCCGCGACCCATTCCGCGGCACGCGTCGCGATCGCCCTGGCCGTAGCGCTCGGCGACTGCAGCTCGAACACGATCTCCGGCGCGACGGTCAGGAACTTCGAGCGTTCTTCCTTCGGAATCGTGCGGTCGCGCTGGCCGCTCAGCCAGCCGGCGTCGGGGGCGCCGTTGAGGCCGATCGACACGCCCGTCGAGGATTCGATAACCTTTCCATGCCCGTGGCGACGGTTCCAGTCGCGCATTTGCCCGACGAGCTCGGCATTTTGTAACCCGGTCGAGTAACCCGTCGGTGGAGTAACGACGAGCTCGCCTTCGAGGGTCCGCTCGAATCGCAGGGGTGCGTTGTGCGCGTTGAGATATTCGAGCTCCTCGTCGGTCGGGGCGATCCGAGGGCGGAACTGCACGGCCATCGTCACTCTCCTGTGCCTACGTTTCTGCATCGTTCGAGGCACTTCCGGCGTTTGCTAGACCTTGCGCTCGACGCGGTCGCGCAGTTCCTCGATGAAGGCGTCGACCGTGACGGCGGGACGCTTCTCGTCGTTGCCGCGTTCGTTCGGCGCGATCGTGCCGGCCTCGACCTCATTGCGTCCGGCCACCAGGATGTACGGGACTTTCTGCGTCTTCCAGCGCCGGATCTTGTAGCCGAGCTTCTCGTTGGACGCGTCGACGTCGGCCCGAAATCCTGCGGCCCGCAAGCGGTCGCGCACGCCGGTCGCATACTCGAGCTGATGCTCGGAGATCGGCGTGACGACGGCCTGCACGGGCGCGAGCCAGGCGGGGAACGCGCCGCCGCAATGCTCGATCAACACGCCGACGAAGCGTTCCAGCGCGCCCGCGAGGGCGCGGTGGATCATGACGGGCGCGTGATCGAGTCCGTCGCTGCCGCGGTACTCGAGGTCGAAGCGCAGCGGCAAGTTGAAGTCGACCTGCACGGTGCCGAGCTGCCACTTGCGGCCGATCGCATCGTGGACGTTGATGTCGAGCTTGGGACCGTAGAAGGCGCCCCCGCCGGCATCGACCTCGTACGGCAAGCCGCGCGATTCGAGCGCTTTGCGGATCGCGTCCTCGGCGACGCCGTCGCTGGCGACCCGCACGTGCGCCTCGCGCGTCGAGAGAAAATACTCGACGCGCTCGAATCCGAAAGCGGAAATCAAGCGAATCGCTTCGTCCGCGGTCTGCTCGAATTCCGACTGCAGCTGTTCGGGCGTGCAGAAGATGTGGGCGTCGTCCTGCGTGAAGCCGCGCACGCGGGTCAGTCCGTGCAGCGTGCCGCTGCGCTCGAAACGGTACACGGTGCCGAATTCCGCATAACGCAGCGGCAAGTCGCGGTAGGAGCGGCCTTCGCTGCGGTAGATCAGGATGTGTCCCGGGCAGTTCATCGGCTTGAGCCGGAAGCGCTGCCCCTCGACTTCGATCGGGCCGAACATGCCGTGGGCGTAGTTCTCGAGGTGCCCGGAGATCTCGTAGAGCTTTTCGTGGACGATGTGCGGCGTGACCACCTGCTGGTAACCGCGCTGCGCCAACCCTTCACGAATGAAGTTTTCGATCAGGCCGCGGACGATCGTCCCCTTGGGGTGCCAGAAGACCAAGCCTCCGCCCGCGTCCTCCTCGATGGAGAAGAGGCCCAGTTCGGCGCCCAGCTTGCGGTGGTCGCGCTTCGCGGCTTCTTCCAGCTGCAGCAGGTACGCATCGAGTTCGGCCTGGGTGTGCCAGGCCGTGCCGTAAATGCGCTGCAGCATCGGGTTGTGCTCGTCGCCGCGCCAGTAGGCGCCCGCCACGCTCGTGAGCTTGAGGGCGCCGATGTCGGCGGTCGATTTTGCGTGGCCGCCGCGGCACAGGTCCGTGAACGCGCCGATCGTGTAGAGCGTGATCGGCTCGCCTTCGGGGATGTCGCGCGCCAGCTCGATCTTGTACGGGTTCCCGGCGAAGCGTTCGATCGCGCCTTCGCGGGTCGTGCGCTCGCCCGACATCTCGTAGCCGGCCGCCACGATTTCGCGCATGCGGCCTTCGAGGCGCACGAGGTCTTCGGGCGTGAACGGTTCGGCCCGGTCGAAGTCGTAGTAGAAGCCGTTTTCGATCGCGGGGCCGATCGTCGGCTTGGCGTCGGGGAAGAGATCCTGGACGGCGTATGCGAGGACGTGGGCCGCGGTGTGACGCAGTTCGTCGAGCGGCGGCCGGTGTGCGGCGGTGGTCATCCCGCACGTGATTGGCCGCGGGACGGAACCTTCCCCGGGCCGGGTCCGTCATGGGTCACGATCATGGCGACGGACGAGACGGTGACGATCGGCGGAGACCTGGTGGTCCGCCGCCTGGCTTTCGGCGCGATGCGCCTGTGCGGGCCCGGCGTGATGGGCTATCCGGCCGACCGCACGAATGCGGCGGCGGTGCTGCGGCGGGCGCTCGAACTCGGCGTGACGCTGATCGACACGGCGGACGCCTACGGTCCCGACGTCAACGAGATCCAGATCGCCGAGGCGCTGTACCCGTATCCCGCGGGTCTCGTGCTGGCGACCAAAGGCGGGAACGTGCGCCCGGGCGGCCGCTGGGTGCGCGACGGACGGCCCGAACACCTCAAAGCCGCGTGCGAGGGCAGCCTGCGGCGCCTGAAGGTCGATCGCATCGACCTCTACCAGCTGCACGCGATCGATCCGAACGTGCCGTTCGAAGAGCAGATCGGGGCGCTCGCGGAACTGCGCGATGCCGGCAAGATCCGGCACGCCGGCCTCTCGAACGTCACGGTCGAGCAGCTCGAGGCGGCGCAGCGCATCGTGCCGATCGTGTCGGTTCAGAACCACTATAATCTTGGCGTGCGCGATTCCGACGACGTCGTGGACGCCTGCGCGCTGCAGGCCCTCGCCTTCCTGGCGTACTTTCCGATCGCCGCGGGCGACCTCGCTAGGGAGCGCGGCCCGCTTGCGGCCGTCGCGCGGCGCCTCGGCGCGACGAGCGCGCAGGTCGCACTCGCGTGGCTGCTGCGCCGCTCGCCCGTCGTCGTGCCGATTCCCGGCACCTCGTCGCTCGCGCACCTGGAGCAAAACGTCGCCGCCGAGCGCGTCGTGCTCTCCGACGAAGACTGCGAGCTGCTGTCCGCCTCGTAGGCGCTACGCCCGCGACGGCCTTAGGCGCTCGACGGCATCTTGAACGGAGCGAAAGACGTGATCCGGGCCGAGCGCGGCGATCAGCCCGGAGCGTTTCGCCGCCTCTTGCGCGTGCTGGACGCTCAGGCGCGCGAGCGCGACGTCGATCCCCCGGGCTTCGCAGCTCGGCGATCGTTGCTTGCAGCTTCTGCGACCCCGTGTAGTCGACGTCGAAGACGCCGCTGCACTCGATGACCAGCAGCTTCACGGGCTGCGGAGCTTTCGCGACGAGCGCGAGCATCCGTTCGCGAATGTACTCGGCGTTGGTGAAGTTCACCGGAGCGGACGGCGCGAAAACGACGATGCCGGGGACGTCGACCAGGTCGCGTTGGTCCGTGCGCGGCCACCACACCGTCGTACCGCGGATCCGGAACAGCTGCGCCGAGGGCGGCCACATCACCAGGGACACGCCGTGCACCAGAGACAGCATGATCGCCAGCAGCATGCCGGTCTGAATCGGCAAGATGATGACGAGCAGGGCGCCGGCGATGACGAGATTGATCTCGCGCCGGCTGTATCGTGCGATTTTCGTCATGTCGCGTAGCCGTAGTATTCGCAAGCCGATGAAGATCAGCACGCCCGCAAGCGCCGCTTGCGGAACGTACGCGGCGAACCGCGAGAAGAACGCGACGGTCGCGGCGAGCGTGGCGACCGCGATCAAGCCGCTGAGTTGGGAGCGTCCTCCGGCCCCTTGCACGACCGCGGTCCGGGGCGGGCTCGAATCGACGGGGAACGCCCCGCAGAGCCCGGCCAGGATGCTTCCGATGCCGATCGCCGTGAAGTCTTCGCTCACGTCTTCGGCTGCGTCGGGGTCCGACGGGAACGAGCGCACGACCACCGAGGTCTGCAAAACGCAAACGGCCGCGACGACGAGCGCGAGCGGCGCGATCGCGACCAGTTGCGTTACGTCTTGCAGCGGAGGAAGCCGTAGCGGAGGCAGCGCGACGCTCAATGCGCCGATGACCGCAACGCCGCGCGCGCGCAGACCGAGCGCGGCGACCGCGATGCCGGCGCCGATCAACCCGGCGAGCGCGCCCGGAATGCGCTCGCTGATACTCGCTGCGACGAGCGTGACGCCGAGCACCGCGATCCCGAGCGCGCACGCGTACGGATTGGTGCCGCCGGCATGCCTGGCGATGTCGACGAGTCGAAGGACCAACGGGCCCGACGGAGCCGGGATCCCGAGCAGCGACGGCAACTGCCCGACGATGATGTGGGCCGATATGCCGGCCAGGATTCCCGTCGTGACCGGAACGGAGAGCAGATCGGCGACCCAGCCCGCTCGCCCGATACCGACCACGATCAAGATCGCTCCGACGAAGAGCGCCAGCACGGCGGCCAGCTCCTGATACGCGCTGCCGCCGACGGTCGCGAGCGCTCCGAGCGAACCCGCGAAGATCGGCGCGATCGTCGAATCCGCACCGACCGAAACGAAGCGGCTCGTGCCCAGGATCGCAAAGGCAAGCGTCCCCACGGCAAAGGCGTACAGTCCGGCCTCGACGGGAAAACCGGCGAGCTTTGCGGTCGCGAGTTGCTCCGGAAGCGCGATGGCGGCGAGCATGAGCCCCGCGCTCAGATCGCCGGCCACCCAGGCCGCGCGATAGCCGCGAAACGACGCGAACGGCTTCAGCTTAGTACGCGCCGCCCAGTTCGGTGCGCACCGCCCACAGTTCGGGGAAGAACTTCTTGGAGAGGGTCTTCTCCAAGTAATTGACGCCCAGCGAACCGCCGGTTCCCGGCTTCATGCCGATCATCCGCTCGACCATCCGGACGTGCCGCCCGCGCCAGAGCAAAAAACGCTCGTCGAACTCGATGAAGTCTTCAAGCAGCAGATAGAGGTCGTAGCGCCGCTCGGCGTCTTCGTAGATCGACTTGTAGCTCGCGATCAGTTCCTCCGGCGTCGAAGTCGCGTAACCGCGTCGTGCGAGCAGCGACTTGAGGGCGTCGTAGAGGGTCGGGTCGGCCAGCCTCTTTTCCAAGCGCAGCCGTTCCGCGCTCGTGGGTTCGAGGAAGGTGAGGTACCCGGTCTTCTGCGCGCCGCACAGAAACTCGATTTCGCGAAACTGGGCGGATTGGAAGCCGCTGGCCGGTTCGAGGCCCGCGCGAAAGGCGTTGAACTCCTGCGGCGTCATCGTCTCGAGGACGTCGACTTGCTGTTCGAGTAGCCGCTGGATCGTGTGGATACGGCGGAAGTGCTTCTGCACTTTAAGCAGGTCGTCCGCGCCTAGGCTGCTCATCGCCGCCTCGATCTCGTGCAAGAGCTGCCGGAACCACAGCTCGTAGACCTGGTGGATGATGATGAACAGCAGCTCGTCGTGGCAGCCGGGCGAACTCTGCGGTTCCTGCAGCGCGAGCAGTTCGTCGATCTTGAGATAAGAACCGTAGGTAAGCTTGGAGGCCCGCATTAGGCGTTAGGTGCCCGGCCGGCCGTCCCCGCCGCCGAAGAGGGCAAGAGTGCCTTCGCAACGCATATCGGCGAAAATCCACGGGTCGTGCCGGAACGTTGGTAGGCGAAAGACATCAAAGCGGTACCTCGTATGGGTCAAAGGTCGTTATTCGACCCGAACGAGCCCGGTTCCGCGAACCTATGTAACCGTTACGGCGTCTCTGGGTAGGAATGCACAGAATGCTACTCCTCGCAATTGCCGGCAAGTTCGCCGCCATCTCGGTCCTGGGCGATGTAGACGCCGAGGGCGCGCAAGCCCTCGTGAACGCCTTCGATTGGCTCGACGGCGAACGGGTCATCATCGTGTCGCTCGAAGCGTGCACGTCGATCGATCCGCGCGCGTTCGACGCGTTGGTCCCCGCCGAGGCCGAACCTCAAGTCGTGTACGTTTTGCCGGTCGCGGCGGCCGCGCGCCAGGCGCTGCTCGTCGCCGCGTTCCTGCGCGGGCTGCACGTCGCCGGCGATCTCGCAGAAGCCGTGCGCCTGGCCGCATCGCTGGACGACGCGCACACCCAGCCGTTTCGCCCGCTGCCGCCCCACTGGAACTGACCCCCAACGCGGCTCGGGGAGCTCGGGCACGAAAAAGCCCCTCGCGCGAAGGGGCCTTTCAAAGTGGTGGGCACGATAGGTTTCGAACCTATGACCTCTACAGTGTCAATGTAGCGCTCTCCCCCTGAGCTACGCGCCCGCGTCGGGGACCGGGACTCTAGCCCGGTTTGTTCGAGCCGTCCCCGGGCCGCCCTTCCGCAAGCACGCGCTCGTGCAGGCCGGCCCAGTCGTCGAGGTCGTTGAGCGCGACGGCGTTGGCGAACGTCTCGTCTTCGATTCCGAACCGCAGGCGGCGCTCGGCGGCCAACTCGTCGCGCATGTTGCCGGTCCGGATGCGGGCGTTGAAGGCTGCGACGGTCCGCGAGGACAGGTCGCGCGCGTGCTCGCTGACCCACCGCTCGCAGGCCTGGTAGTCCGGCTTCTCCGTTTCGATGAAGGCCACGAAGGCGTCGCGATCGATCCCGAGCCGATCGCAGAGAAGCTCGTCGAACCCGCCGGTGCCGTGACGGTACCCCTCCGGCAGCCGGCCGCAGGCGTGGAGCAAGATCTTGAGCCAGAGGCGCGGCAGGTGGGCGATGCCGAGCGGCCCGCTCACGCTGGAACTGATGACGGGGACGATCCCTTCAGGCACGGCTCTCTCCTACGCGACGGCGGGACTGGGTTCGAATGCGGCGATGCGCGCGCGCCACGCGTCGGGGACCGCGACGGTCTCGTTGGTCGTGTAGTCCATCGCGACCATGGTCGTCGTGATGCGCGCGCAGCACGCGTCGCGGTCCTGGCTCCAAATCTCGTGCTCGAAGTCGAAGGACTTCGTTCCGATCCGGCTGACCCGCGCTCCGATCGCGACGAACTCCCGAAAGAACATCGGTTTCTCGTAGGTGACTTCCATCTTCGCGAGGATCATGCCGTTGGTACCCCCGATCTCTTCGCCCAAGACGTCGTAGAAATACTCGCTACGCGCGGTTTCCGCCCAGCGCAGGTAGGTCGTGTTGTTGACGTGCCGCAGCATGTCGACGTCCGCGAACTCGACCCGGAAGCGATTGATCTTGCGGTAGCGTTCCAGCATCCATGACTCCTTGAGTTCGAGTTGCGTGCCGGCGTGCGTCCAGGCGGCCTTCTCGGGGTTGCGCTCGAGACCCGCGCGGGGAAGTAGAACGCCGGCGGCCGCTTGGGCTCCGCCCTGCGCGCTGGGCGCCCGCGGCGCGCTACCCCGGGGGTGAAGGCGTGGAGCAGGGTGGCCCTCGTCGAAGGCGGCGCCGTTCCGACCAGCACGCCCTCGCGTTACGCGGATAGACATGCCCGACCCTATGCGGTATACTCCGTTTTCGTCAGATGGGTGGGCGTCCGGGTACGGGCGCGTAGCTCAGTGGGAGAGCATCCGCTTCACACGCGGGGGGTCGTTGGTTCAATCCCAACCGTGCCCACCATCGTCTGACGTGCCCGCAGGGAAAGCACCACGCCGGGAGAACCGTCGGGAGCTTGTAGCCGGCGGGACCGGCGCGCCAACGTCCGGGTAACGGCTTTGGCGTTGTAGCTCAGTTGGTTAGAGCGCCGCCCTGTCACGGCGGAGGTCGTGGGTTCGAGCCCCATCAACGTCGCCACTTTTTGCTCGGAAGAGCCCTGATTCATCAGGGTTCTTCTGTTTCGGACCCCGGCGCGGTTGCCATTCGGTTGCCGTCCGCCCGCAGAATGTGCCGCTCAAGGCGTGCGACGGCCTCGGCCTGGGCGCCCTGCTGCTCGTGCGCGTAGACGTTCAGCGTGCTCGACGTCGCGCTGTGGCGCAGGATCGCGGCGACGTTCCGAATATCGACCGCCGGACCGGATAGCCAGGAGCCGGTCGAGTGCCGCATCGTGTGCTTCCCCTTAGGCCGGCCTGCTCGGCGATCCGGCGCACGCCCTGGCTGGCCATCGCGTGCTTGCCTTCCGCCCGCCGGCGGCGCGACGACGAACCCCTCGTCGACGTATGGCGGCCCGGCTCGCGGAGCATATCAGAGCGCGTCGAGCGCGAGGTCGGACAGGGCGACCGTCGCGACGAGGTCGGTCTTCGTTGCCTTGTATAACGTCCGTTTCGGGATCTACGCGACGGCTCCGCGGACCATCGGGGTCCGCCGCTTGAAGTCGACGTCGGCCCAGTTGAGGCCAGCCAGTTCTCCACGGCGCAGGCCGGTCGAGAAATCGAAGACGATCATCGGTCGAAGCGCGTTCCGGCCGCCGCGGCGATGAGGCGCTCGGCGTCCGCGAGTTGGTACGGCGTCACAGCAGGCCGCGACCGTATGCTCGAGCTCGACGATCGCGATCGGGCTCGGCTCGCGCGCTTGTTCGGCGCGATGACGGAGCCGGGCGCTCCGCTCGGCAAATTGCGCGCGGTCCTTTGTGCGATCGCCGAGCTCGACGACGCCGACCTCGAGCGCCTCATCGGCTGGTTCTCACGGCACGTCAGCCGCTGGGGCCAGACGCCGCGCGCCGTCGGCCGCCGTATCGATCCGCACACGCGCCGCGATCCGCCGAGCTGAGCGCCGGACCCGATAGCTCTTACTTACGAGACGTGACTGAGACCCTCCACCCGTGTTCATCTTTTAGCCACAATCTAGAGCCGCTTGTGAAGGGGGTTCTCAGGGGAAGTTCCTGAATGGCAGCGGGTGAGTAAAGGGCGCGGGAACGTATGTTCGGGGTATGGTCGTCTGTATGGCTGAGCGTGGCGAGCCGATAATAGTGGCCGGGGACGTCACGGTAACGATGGCGTTCGCCTGCGCGAACATCAGTCAAGATTTGCAGCAGCGGCTATTTATCCATGAAATCATCGATCAACTGAACGCCGTGGCGTTCCCGGTCCTGACTCCATCCCTGTACGTAATTTTCAGCTTCCAAAGAAATCTGCCAGGCTTTCTACTGGACTGCGTCGTCGACGTTGTTCCTGAAAGTGGCGATCCCGTGGCCAGCCAGACCCTACAAGACGTTGTGTTTCGGCCTGCGCAGCCGAATAATCGGCAGATCATTGGATTTTCCGGAATAACATGGCCGAAGCCGGGCAACTATGTAGTGCGCTTTCGCAGCCGTGGGAACACCATTGCTTCGTTCGTCCTCCCGTTGATTCTTGTGCAGCCTCCTACAGCCGTAACCTCATAAAGGGACTTGGATCTATGATGGACGCTATTACCCAAATGACTATCGTTCAGTTCGGTCGGCCATTTGCGGAGACTTCGTCTTCGAGTGCGCCGCACGTCGAAGTGGTTCCAGAGGAGTTCCGTTCCGCCCCAGGACCGGTATCGATCGTCAACCATATCACGGCATTTGAGGCGATTATGTCTGGGCCGTCTTGGTTCTTGTCCGAGCAGTGGCAGGTCGGCGAACGCGAAGCGCAGGATGATATCACCACTGGTCGTGGCGTCTTTTACGAGAATTCTGACGCGTTTCTAGAATCTTTCTAGGCACCAGTGGCGGCTCTTGCCCACTTACTTCCGCTCTGATCGCTTCAATCGAGACTTCGATGGTCTCAGCGAGGAGCAGAAGGAACGCTTTCGCGTCGCGATTCGGAAATTCGTCGATGATCTTAGCGACGGTCGCCAGCCCAGAGCCTCGCTCGGCATCAGGCAACTCCGGTCGGCGCCAGGTATTTATGAGTTCCACTTTGAGGGCGACGGACGCGCGACTTTCAGCTACGGCGATGAGCGAATTGCGGGCCAAGTGCACGTCGATTGGCGGCGCGTAGGAACAACACGCTGTCTATGACGCGCCGTAGTGGCTATTGAGCGCGGCTTCGCCCGCCGGGAGTCCTGAGACACCCCGCGGCGGGCGGAACGCGTTTCTAGGCCGGGTTCCGGCCGACTCGTGGCCAGTTCTTAGGACGAGGGTCCGAGGCTTCGCACTCCTTGGGCATACGTCGAGCCGCGCGGGACGCCGATCGCCTCGCAGAGTTCGCCCAGCATGGTATCGGTGGAATTCCAGAGGGTGCCGATCAGCGGTCGAAGCCGCTCGTCGTCGAGGAGGGCGGCCCGCGGCCGCCGCGCCGCCTCGTGATCGTCGATCAGTATTAGTTCGCGGAACTCGTCCCGCAGGTCGCCGTTCACATGGGGGCATCTTCGGGGGCGAGTACCTGGCCCTAGAATTCACGGGCGGCACGGCCCTTGTGCTGGAAGTTGCCGCTGGGCTGGGAAGGTGGAAGCAGCTTCTTCGTTGTCTTTGGCAACGAGGCCGAGGAGGTCCTGAAAGTTGCGCGCGGTCGGTAACCACTCGCGGAGGCGCTCGCGGTTGCCAAACGGTTGCCGTCCGTGGCAACCGACCCTGACCCTTAGCGACCGCTCGCGGCAAGAGAACCCTTATTCCACGGGCTTCCCTGGCCGTCAGTAACCGCCCGCGACCCTCGTGAGATGGGTTTGAGCCCCATCAACGTCGCCACTTTCGAGCGAAGGAACCTTGAGGAATCAGGGTTTCTTTGCTTCGGTCCCGGTCGCGGCCCAATGGTGGGGGAACCCCTACTGCTCTTGCGGCGCCGTGCTGCCTAGAATCGCTGGAGAGATGAGCTTCTCGCCCGTGATTACGAGGTGCACCGTGTTCTTGCCGAGATGGCCGGCCGCTTTCCTTCGCGTGGTGCTCGCAGCGCTGCTGTTCGCCGGCGGCGGCTGTTCCGGCGTAACGCACGGCGCACTGCCGGCAATGCCGCTCGCGGAGCCGGCGGCGGGCGTGGATTCGTCGAGCGCCGCAACCGTCGGGGCCGTGACGGTCGTGCCGGCTGCGTCCGCCACGGCGATCCCGACCGCCACGCTCAGCGGAACCGTGGTCCTGCCGGCCGGGAGCCGGATTTCGCTGCGGAGCTTGCAAGTCCGGAACAGCCTCGGCAGCGCGCCGGCCGGTGCGACCGGAACGTTTCGGCTGACCGCGTTCGCGGGCGGCCCCCAGCTCACGAGCGTCATCGATGCGGCCGGCAATCCGATCCTCATGGGCTGGCTCGTGCCCGGACGGGCGACGAAGCTCGATGCCGCTTCCACGGCTGCCGCGCTGCTGTATTTCGCGACCAACACGTACGTGCTGCCGAGCGACGTTCGCGGCGACGCGATCGCGCTGATTCCTGCGACTCCGGGCCTGGTGGCCGTCACGAACGCCGTGTCGTCGGCGTTGGTCGCGAGCACGAACCCGTTCGGGAAAGGAAGTCCGCGCGTCAGCGCCGCGCTCGAGAGCCTGGTCGCGTCGCTCGCGCGCGCGCACGCGAACGCGCCGCCGCCGCCCCGTCCGTCCGACGTTCTCATCAATCCGCTGACGTCGGGAAGCGGCCTCACCTTACACAACGACTTTCCGGACGGCGTGCACTTCACCAACGCGTATCGCCGCCGGGCCGACGCGTACGTCGAGCGCGAGAGCTACGTCGATGCGGGCGGAACGACCGTGAACGATCCGAAAGCGCTTCTCGCCGAGCCCGCGCAGATTCCGCCCGTGACCGGAACCAATAACGGTGTGTTCGGCTCCTTCGGCGATATCTTCAACGGCAATTACGCGTTCTCCGAAGTCTCCACGCCGGAGATCGAACTGCCGCCGGTTGCCGGCGCTCGAAAGACGACGTTCTTGGTGACGGTCGTCGGCCCCGGAGCTCACCCGGGCGTCTTCGACTCGCTCTCCGGCGCGCAGCGCGCGGACTTGAGCCTCGTCAAGGGCCGTTATTTCGTGTTCGATTTATTGTTGCCGCTCTTGTGCAGCACCGTCGTGCCGGCCAACAGCTCCGCCATCGACAAGCTGCTCGAGTCCGAAGGCGCGGGCGGCGCCGCGCAAGACCTGCTGACGGCGATCATGAACAGCAAGCAGATCTACGACGCCGAAAGCGCCGGCCGCTACGGGAGCGGTCTGGCGATCGCCGCGAAGACGGTCCTCACCTCGAACGCGATGCTCGGCCTGTTGCAGAAAGTGATCGCCGATGCGGTGAAGACGGAGGGCGGCGCGGTGCCGGAAGCCGGCTCCGGCGAGCTGTTGCAGAAATGGAACGCGGTGCTGCTCGGCACCAACATCGGCCTCGCGGCGTTCGACACGACCGTCGTCGGTTCCGAGTTCGCAAACTCGAACGAAGCCGACCGGTGGCAAGTCGATGTCATCCCGGATACCGTGACGCTGTTGCCGTCGAACTCGAAAGTCGCGCACGCGCGTTCTGAGAAACTGACCGCCAACGTGCCCGCGGACACGAGCTCCGATCACGTGCCCCTGCAGTACGCCTGGCGCAACACCGCCCGGTTCGGTCACATCACCGACCCGATCTCCGGCGATAAGGATCGCTTCACGACGTCATCGAAAACGGTGACCTACGCGGCGGACGACCAGGGCCTGGGAAGCGATACCGTGACGGTCGCGGTCGCGACCAAGAGCGCCGCGGGAAGCCCGTCCGTTCCGGTCGGTACCGAACGAAGCGCCGCAGTCACGGTCGTGAAGAACAAGGACCCGCTCGTGCGGATTTCGCCGCCCGGATGCGTCCAATTCGGAGCCGACGGCGGCACGCAAACCTACACCTTGACGCCGATCGACGCCCCGAAGGACCTGACGTTGCTGTACGGTTGGACCGCGCTTCCGCTGTACAAGAAGTTCATGACGTTCGACGTCCCGGGCGCGACGGAGAACCCGTTCCTCCAGCAGCTCGTCGGGACGAGTCCGAAGGCGACGCTGACGGTCGACAAGCTGCCGTTCTCCGTCGGCGGATTCAACGGCGACGTCGCCGGCTATCTGTACTACCGCGGCGCCGACGGTCAACCCAAGAGCTTCGACGGCGAGGTCATCAGCTCGTACGCGATGTTCGGCGTCGGCCAGATCAATTGCAAGGGCGGTTCGACCGGGAGCTCCGGTCGCTAAAGGGCGCCCGAGCGAACGGCGCCGGGCCGGCCGGACGCCCCGGGGGAAACGGGGTGCAACGGCGTTCGCGTAGACACGGTTCGATAGTCCCGATGGACGTTCTGGAAGCGTTGCGAACGCGGCGCAGCGTCGGGAGGCTCGTCGGCGAGGTCGGCGACGAAGACGTGCGCCGGCTCGTCGAAGCGGCGCTCTGGGCGCCCAATCACAAGTTGACGAAGCCGTGGCGTTTCACCGCGCTGCGAGGTGCGGCGCGCGAGCGTCTGGGTGCCGCGTGGGCGGCGCTGCTGGAACGGACGACGGCGCTGGAAGGGGCGGAACGGGAGAGCTACATCGGCCGCGAAGCGCGCAAGCCGCTGCGCGCGCCGCTGCTGCTGGTCGTCAGCGTGCGCACGGATCCCGATCCGGTGGTCGCGATCGAAGACTTCGCCGCCGCCTCGGCGGCGGTGCAGAACGTTCTGCTGGCCGCGCATGCGTTCGGGTACGGTGCGATGTGGCGCACCGGCGATATGGCATATCGCTCCGAGATCAACGAATTTCTGGGGCTCGATCCCAGCGATCGGATCGTCGGAATCGTCTATGTCGGACGGCCCGCCATGGAAGCCCCGAAAGCGCAGCCGCGAGACGTCGATTCGGTCCTGCGTTTCATGGAATAACGGGACCGGGACGGTGTGAGCGGGCCCACACGAGGTCCGGGGTTGCATAAGAGGATGAGGAAATGGGGAAGAATCCTGCGACCCTATACTCTCCGACTCTTGCTGAGGAGTGTCGCAATGACGTTTCATCGAGGCCTCGCGGTCGCCGGGCTCGCGGTTTTGAGCATCGCGACGTTGGCGCCGGCCCGTGCTGACGATGTCCGCGGCGGTCCGCCGCACGGTGACTCGGGCCGTGTGATCACGGTCGTAGGAACCGCGCAGTACGCGAGTTCCGGCTCGTGCGCGAACGGCGGCAGCCCGGTTACCGGCACGGCGAACGGTCCAGGTCTGCGAGGCTCGTTTTCGGCCTGCGTGCTGCTGACGAACGACCCGAATACGCAGTGCCGCCGGGAAGATTTCACGGTGGTGCTGACCGATTCGGACCGGCAGCATTCTACCGTCTCCGCGAGCGGCGTCGGCACGGGCTGTTTTGGGGCCAATAACCCGCCGTTCTACGGCGCCTTCCGAATCGACGCGGCCACCGGGCGCTTCAAGGGGGCAGTGGGCTTGCCTGGTCTGCTCTCGGTTCAGATCAATCCGACCGCTCCGAACAGCACGACGCTGAATTTCGTGGCGACCGTCGTTAATCCATGATTAATCCTATATAAAAAGGGCTTTGCGATAGTCATCTCATAGTCGGGCGCATGATGTATCGGTGGAGCCGTAGTCTCGTCGCGTGGTCTCTTGTTTGCGCGGCCGCGTTCGTTGTGAGCGGCTGCCACAAGAACTCGGTCCCGGGCCCGTCGGGATCGCCGACGCCGATTCCCAGCGGAACCTTTCCCGGGGTTACGACGACGACGTCGGTGACGCTGAACATCAACGGCGGCTCGGTGCAATTGGCTTCGACCGGCCTTTCGGAGACGCTCGCGTACCCTGCCAACAGCGGCGGCACCGGCACGCTCACGCTGACCACCATAATTCCGGTGCTTCCGGGCACGCCGACCGGAACGCCGCTTGTGGTTGGCGAGCTCCAGCTGAACTCTAACGTAGTATTTACGAATAGTTACTTCTGGATTTCGTCGGTAACGCTGCCGCCGTCGCTCTTCATCCCCACCTTGAATAACCAGTTCACCGAGACCGTCTACGATTCGAACGCGCAATCGCAGATCGGGAACGCCGTGACCGGGAACATCAACGGCCAGACCATCAACTTCCCGACGATCGGTACGGGCGGGTTCACGGCCAGCCTCAACGACCTCTACTTGTTCGTCATCTCGTACCAGTAGCCGGCGCACCGATCTAGGCAGCGCCCTGCCGGCCGCTGCAGCCGTCGCGGGGCGGCGGCTGCAGGGTTTCCTGCAAGGAGATGCGCCTGCCCGTTAGAACCCGCCTATCGGCCTCGACGGTGGACGGAGGGGCGGCGGTAGC
>CAWBES010000006.1:0-28774 GCA_963787965.1 uncultured Alphaproteobacteria bacterium | reverse complement strand
GCTACACAGTTGGTATCAGACGATCGGGCAGCAAAACACTAACGTCTTGTAAAAGGGCGTGCGACGGCCGCGCGCGCACGAGACGATTATCTCACGCGGTGCTACGCGTTGCAAGGCCGTGTGAAGGCGCGCCGGGCTAGACGGTCGCCGCGATCGCGGGAAGCTGGCTCAAGGCGTCGTCCAGCGCCGAGGGTTCGAACGCGACGTCTTGCAGCTTACCTGCGAAGTAATCCGTGTACGCTTGCATGTCGAAATGACCGTGGCCGGAGAGGTTGAAGAGGATCGTCTCCGCCTTGCCTTCGGCCTTGCAGCGCAGCGCTTCGTCGATCGCGGCCTTGATCACGTCGGTCAGATTCCGGCGCCGGCACGATGCCCTCGCTACGTGCCAATTGCACGCCCGCGGCGAAACACTCGATCTGGTTGTACGCGCGGGCCTCGATCAGGCCGAGCTCCTTCACGTGGCTGACGAGCGGAGCCATACCGTGATAGCGCAGGCCGCCGGCGTGGAATCCCGGCGGAATGAACGACGAGCCGAGCGTGTGCATCTTCACGAGCGGCGTCAGGTGCGCGGTGTCGCCGAAATCGTACGCGTACGTGCCGCGCGTGAGCGTCGGGCACGCGGCCGGCTCGACGGCGATCACGCGCGCCGTCAAGCGTCCGGCGATCTTCTCTCGCAAGAACGGAAACGCGAGTCCGGCGAAGTTGCTGCCGCCGCCGGCGCAGCCGATGATGATGTCGGGTTCGGCCTGCGCGTCTTCCAACTGCAGGATCGCCTCTTCACCGATGATCGTCTGGTGCAGCAGGACGTGGTTGAGCACCGAGCCGAGCGAGTACTTCGTGTCCTCACGCTGCGCGGCGACTTCGACCGCTTCGGAGATGGCGATGCCGAGCGAACCGGTCGAATCGGGAAAACGCTCGAGGATCGCCCGCCCCGAGGCCGTCTCGGCGGACGGGCTCGCGACGCAGCGCGCGCCGTACGTTTCCATGAGCGCGCGGCGATACGGCTTTTGCTCGTAGCTCACTTTGACCATGAACACGTCGACGTGGAGGCCGAACAGTTGCCCGGCGAAGGCGAGCGACGAGCCCATCAGCCCCGCCCACGTTTCGGTGCTCAAGCGCTTGACGCCGGCTTCGCTGTTGTAGAACGCCTGCGCGACCGCCGTGTTCGGCTTGTATGTGGCTGCCGGCCGGGCTCACGCCTTCGTATTTGAAGAAGATCTGAGCCGGCGTGTCGAGCAGCTTCTCGAGCCGGCGCGCGCGAATAAGCGGCGAGGGGCGCCACATGCGATAGATGTCGCGTACGGGATCGGGAATCTCGATCCAGCGCTCGGTCGAAACCTCCTGCGCGATGAGCGACATCGGGAACAGCGGCTCGAGGTCGCTTGGCCGTCGGCCCGCCCGTCCCCGGATGCAGCACCGCCGGCGGCGGCACGGGAAGATCGGCGACCAGATTGTACCAGGCTTTTGGGATGCGCGCCTCGCTCAGCACGTACTTGACGGACTCGTCGCTCATGTAATCCCCGCTCGCTTTCCTGGCAATCTGGAGAAACCGGTGACTCTAAACGGCCGCTGTCCGGCAGTTTTTCCGCTCGGGACCGCGCTTTCCCGTTTAGCGTTGGGCGGATGCATCGATCGCATCCAGTTCGCCGTTGAGCCCCCAGCCGATCAGCAGTCCGCAGAGTAGGGTCAGCACGATCACGGCCGGCAAGACGCTTCGTCCGCGCTCCTTCACGAACGAGCCGCCGAGCGCCGCTCCGAGCATCACGCCCAGCGCCATGCCCGTCACCCACATCGCCGTCTTCATCGCCGCGCGTTTTTCGCGCGCGCGCGGCGCGGTACCCCGGGACGCCCGCCGCATGCCGCGTCGAACGCGCGTTCGACGCCCGCTGCGGGCGGTGTTCGCGGCGCGCTACGCGAAGCGGGCGGCGATGCGTACGCCGCTTTTCCGTTCGTTATGCAATCTCGCGCGCGGCGCAGCCCGCTCCGGTCACGCTGCCGGAGCGATGAACCGAAGACGCTTCGTCCTGGGCGCCGCCTCGCTGCCGCTCGCGGCGACGGCGGCTTCGGTTCGTCGCGCCGCCGTTGCGGCGCAGGATCTGCGACCCGGGATCGTCGGTGCGGGGATCGGCGGCTTGGTCGCGGCGCTGACGCTGCACGAAGCCGGGTTTTCACCGATCGTCTTCGAGGCGAGCGCGCGATCCGGGCGGCCGCATCCACACCAATCGATCCGGCTGGTTCGGCGCTCAAATCGCGGAGTGGTGCGGCGAACTGATCGACACCTCGCACGTGACGATGATCGCGCTCGCGAAGCGCTTCGGCTTACCGCTCACCGACGTGCTAGCGGCCGTACCGCGCGGCGCGCAGTACACGCTCCCCTTCGACGGACGTACTATCCGGTCGAGCGAGCCGCGCGCGATTTCAAGCCCGTCTATGCGGCGTTGACCGCGCAGCTGCGAGCGGCCGGCGATCTCGCGCCCTACGACCGGCTCACCGCCGAACAACGGCGGCTCGACGCGATGAGCGTTTGGGACCCCATCGAGCGCTACGTGCCCGGCGGTCACGGCTCGTTCATGGGCCGCTATCTCGAACGCGCCTATCTGTCGGAGTTCGGCCGCGATACGCGCGAGCAATCGGCGATCAACATCGTCTACATGCTCGGAACGCAGTCGGGCCCGCTCGAGGGCGAGGCGGGGTTTCACATCTTCGGGCCCTCCGACGAGCGCTATCACATCCGCGGCGGAAACGAGCGGTTGCCCGACGCGATCGTCGCACGGCTTCCCCGCGGGACGTCCGTTTCAATTCCCGGCTGGAGGCGATCGAGCGCAGGGCAACGGCCCGGTCACGCTGACGGTCGCGAGCGACGGCCTACGCGAGCGGCACTCTGCGGCCGCGTCATCCTGGCGTTGCCGTTTACGCGCCTGCGCGATGTCGATTATCGTCGCGCGAGGTTCAGCGGCGTGAAACGCGTGGCGATCGAGCAGCTCGGCTACGGGCGTCACGCGAAGCTCCAGATTCCATTCACCCACCGGATCTGGCGCACGCGCGGTCCGTGGCCGGGAATTTCGGACGGGACGATCTACACCGATCTCGACTTTCAAAACACCTGGGACACGACGCGCGGCCAACCCGGAGAGAGCGGGATTCTGGTCGCGTATCTGGGCGGAACGCCGGCGCTCGCGGCCGCCGCCGGCGTGGCGTACACGACGACGCTGGAATCGCCGAAAACCCGCCGTACCGTCGCGGCGACCGTCGCGCAGATCGACCGCGTGTTTCCCGGCATCGCAAGCTTACGCGGGCCACGCGACGATGGGCTGCACGTTCCTCGATCCGTTCATCGGCGGCAGCTACGCGGTGTGGCTGGTGGGCCAGCTCACGGCTTTCGGCGGCGCCGAGGGGGCACCGAAGGTCCGATCCATTTCGCCGGCGAGCACACGTCGCTGGACCAGCAAGGATTTATGGAAGGCGGCGCGGCCACCGGGCTGCGCGCGGCGCGCGAAGTGCTGCACGCCACCCGCAGCGGCGCCGGCTAGGCGCGATGCGTTCGGCCTCGCTCATCGCCGCATTCGTGCTGCTGGCGGCCGGCTGCGGGTCGCACCACGGCGGTGAGGCCGGACCCGCGCGCACGTTACGGCTCGGCTTCAGTTCTCAATTCCGTTCGCTCAATCCGATCTACAACGACGGCGCGACGGGGGCCGCGCTGAACGCGCTGGCGTTTTCGTATCTGCTGCGGCCGCTGCCCGACGGGCGTCTCGTCCCCGACGTCGCCACGGCGGTCCCGACGCTGCGCAACGGCGGGATCGCGCCGGACGGCAGGACGATCACGTATCGCCTGCGGCACGGCGTCCGCTGGCAGGACGGCGCGCCGCTCACCAGCGCCGACGTCGCTTTCACCGTGCGCGCGATCGTGAACCCGCGCAATACGATCGGTTCGCGCAACCCGTTCAACCGCATCGCCTCGGTCGAAACGCCCGATCCGTATACGGTCCGCCTTCACTTGCGCGTTCCCGATGCGGCCGTTACGGGGCTCTTCCTGACGCCCGACGCGAACGCGGCGATCTTGCCGTCGCACCTGCTGGCGCGCTTCGCGAGTTTGGACGACGTACCGTACGACTCGTTGCCGATGGTTCGGGACCGTACCGGGTCGTACGCTGGGACCGGGGCTCGACGGTACGGTTCGTCTCGAACCCGGCGTATTTCGGCGGCGCGCCGAAACTCGCCGCGATCGAGTTGCGTTATTCGCCGGATACGACCTCGACGCTCGTCCAATTGCAGACCGGCGAACTCGACGGCGTTCTGGTCGCGGACACGTCGTTCGTCGATCGTTACCGCGCGCTCGCGGACAAGCGGGTCACCAACGTTCCGTACGTTGCGGCATACGTGCTCGGCTTCAATACCGAACGCCCGCTGCTCGCGAGCGCGGCGATGCGGCGGGCCATCGCGCAGGCGGTCGATCGGGCGGCGCTGGCTCGTCAGACGTTCCGGGGAGCGGTGACGCCGCTGGACGCAACGCGCGGACTCTTCTCGTACGCGGACGATCCCGGCGCACCGTGGCCGCGCTACGATCCCGCCGCGTCGGCGCGCGCGCTCGACGCGCTCGGCTGGGTCCGCGACAGCTCCGGCCTGCGGCAGCGCGGCGGCGAACCGCTCGCGTTGACGCTCGTCTACACGAACGTTTCCGCCGCCTACCGTACGGCTGCGGTCGTCCTGCAGCAGCAGTTCGCCCGGGCGGGCGTACGCGTCGAGCTCAAGAGTTTCGTGTATTCGCAATTCTACGCGCTGGCGGCGGACGGCGGCATCGTGGCGAGCGGCCGCTACGATCTCGCGCTGATCAACTACAGCACCAACGTCGATCCCGATCAGTCGTGGCTGCTCGCGTGCCGCGAGCGCGCGCCGCACGGGTACAACTGGTCGCGCTACTGCAACCCGCGCAGCGACGCGCTGCTGGCCGCATCGTCGACCGCGTTCGACCGCTCCCGGCGGATCGCCGTCCTGCAGCAGTTGCAGCGGGTCGTGGCGCTGGACGTGCCGTTCCTGCCGCTGTGGCAGGCCCGCGAGATCGACGTCACGCCCGAGTGGCTGCGCGGCTTCGTTCCCAACGGCGATCTGTCGTTCGAGAGCGCGCGCAATTGGGCGGCGGACTGACCGCGCCGCAGGCGGCACGCGCACGAACCGTAACGAACGGCGGACGGCATGGTTGGTATTGCGGTCTTTTCCATCAGCCGGGCGCAGCGCGCCGGTCCTCACGTTCACGATCAGACGAGCGAAGGCTACGTCGTGCGAACGCGAACGGCGCGCGGCCGGTGAGGCGGCTGCCGCTCGTCGGCGTCCCGATCGTCCTCGCGCCGCTCGGCGGCGTGGGTACGGTGAAGCTCGCAGCGGCCGTCTCGAACGCGGGAGGTCTCGGCTTTCTTCCGTGCGCGTATTCTACCGGGGCTGAGATCGGCGCGCGCGTTGCGGAGCTGCGCGCGCTGACCGGCCATCCCTTCGGGCTGAACCTCTTCGTGGAGCCCGCCGCGTCGCATGCCGGCACGGCGGAAGCGCTCGACGAACAAGTCCTGCGGGCGCACGAGCGGCTGCGGCCGTTTCGCGAGGCGTTGAAGATTCCGCATCCGGCGGCGCCGCCCGCGCCGGCCACGGATTACGACGAGCAGTGGGCCGCGGTGCTCGCCGCCAGGCCCGCTTTTTTCAGCTTCACGTTCGGCATCCCCGACGCGCGCACGCTCGGACGCTTCCGGGCGGCCGGCATCTTCACGGTCGGAACGGCCACGACCGTCGAGGAAGCCGTCGCCATCGAACGCGCGGGAGCGGACGCGGTGTGCGCGCAGGGAGCGGAAGCCGGCGCCCATCGCGGTACGTTCTTGGCGCCGGTGGGCGAGTCGCTGATCGGGACGCTCGCGCTCGTTCCCCAGGTCGTCGACGCGGTCCGGATTCCGGTGATCGCCGCGGGCGGTATCGGCGACGGCCGGGGCGTCGCGGCGGTCTTGGCGCTGGGCGCCGCCGCCGCCCAGCTCGGTTCGTCGTTCCTGCTCGCGGACGAAGCGGGAACGTCGCCTCCCTACCGCCGGGCGCTGCGTGACGAATCGGCACGCCGGACGACGCTGACGACCGCCTTCTCCGGGCGCGCGGCGCGCGGTCTGCGCAACCGGTTCGTCGACGAAGTGCGGGCCGGCGAGATCGCGCCGTACCCGCATCAGAACGCGCTGACGCGCGACGTGCGCACCGCGTCGGCGCGCAACGATACGGCGGACTACCTCTCGCTGTGGGCCGGTCAGGCCGTGAGGCTGGCGCGCGAGAAGCCGGCCGGCGAGATCGTGAAGGAGCTCGTGGCGGAGGCAGCCGCCGCCCTCTCCGGTGCGGCTGCCGGCCTGACGCCGCAACGGTAGCGCGCGGCGGAACGCCGGCCGCGGGCGCAGAACGTCGGGCGCTCGGCGTCCCGTTGCGGAGGTAATGATGACGAACATTCGCGGCGTGAGGACCGCGGTTTTCACGCTCGCGCTGCTGGCGACGGCGCTCCTGCCGTTCGCGGCGCTACCGGGCGGCGCGCAAAGCTCGAGTCCCGCGCCCGCGGCGACGAGCGCCCCGTGGCCCGTGAAGATCGTGCTGTCGGCGCAACTCCTGGCCGGGCTGCCGCGCCACGAAGCGACCGTCGACGAAGAGCACGGGGGAACCGCGACCTACAGCGGCGTTCAGCTCGGTGACGTGCTCGCGAAAGCGGGCGTGCCGCGCGGACCGGGACTGCGCGGGCGCGGATGACCGTCTACGCGCTCGTGCTCGCGACCGACGGATACCGGGTGCTGTTCGCGCTGCCGGAACTCGACCCGGCGTTCACCGACAAGCTCGTTCTGCTGGCCGACGAGCGCAACGGTCAGCCGCTCGGGGCGGCCTTAGCGCCGTTTCGCGTGGTGATCCCGTCCGAGAAGCGCCAGGCCCGCTGGATCCGCAACGCGGTGGAGGTCGACGTCGACGTCCTACCGCCCGCGGCAGGTCCGCCGCCGGGCGCTGCCAACGGTCCTACGCATGGAACTTAGCGCACGCAACCAACTGCCCGGCACCGTCGTGTCCACCAAGCTCGGCAGCATCATGGCCGAGGTGGTCGTCGAGATCGAACCGGCGACGGTCGTCGCCGCGATCACCCGGTCCTCGGTCGAGACCCTGGGTTCAAAGCCGGCGACAAAGTCAAGGTCGTGATAAAGTCGACCGAGGTTCTGATCGCGAAGTAGCCCGCCGCGAAGAAAAGAGACGGCGACCCCGGTCGGGCCGCCGTTTTTCATTCGTCGCTCGGCAAAATTCCCACGTCCTGCGGGGCGATGAATGCTCGCTGTATATCACCGATTACAACGCTCCGTCAAGAGGGTCCGGCCCGGGAATTTCGCTACGAGGACTTGCGATTTCGGGAGCGACGGTATATTCTGCCAACTACACCGTACCGCCGCGGGGATTTTTTGCGCTATGGCGTTGCTCGAGCCGCCTCTGCTACAACGCGTTCGATCCCGCGTTGCCCTTCGGCGGGTTCGAACAGTCGGGTTGGGGGCGCGAGATGAGCCACGACGCGCTCGACTGCTACACCGAAACGGAGTCGGTGGTCGTCAAACTCTAAGACCTGAAGAATCCGAAGCACCTCTCGCCGATCAGTGGAGCGCACGCGAATGACGACGACGATCGAGCCCGGGCTCCTGGACGGGCTCGACTGGCAAGGGAAGATCTTCTCCGACGGCTGGCGCCCGGGCGGCGCCGAGCCGATCCCCATCACCGACAAGTCGACCGGCGAGATTCTAGGCCGGCTCGGCGTCGCGTCGGCCGGCGACGTCGCGGCCGCGGCCGAGAGCGCCGCGGCCGCGCAGGTCGGCTGGGCGGCCACACCGCGCGCGGAGCGCGCGGCGGTACTCGAACGGGCGAAGGGGCTTTTGGCCGGTCATCGCGACGAATTCGCGTGGTGGCTCGTGCGCGAGTCGGGCTCGACGTTGCCGAAAGCCAGCTTCGAGATCGATTTCACGATCGCGAAATTCGACCGGATCCTCGACGAGCTGCGGACCGGCGAGTTCGAGGAGATCCTGGTTGACGAGAACGGGTACCGCAGCGTGGCCGAGCGCGTTCCGCTCGGCGTCGTCGGCGTCATCGGGCCGTTCAACTTCCCGCTGTACCTGTGCCTGCGGGCCGTGCTGCCGGCGCTGGCCTTCGGCAATGCGGTCGTCCTCAAACCGGACCAGCAGACCGCGGTCGCGGCGGGCATTCTGACGGCCAGGATATTCGCGCTAGCCGGTCTACCCGAAGGCGTGCTGCACGTGCTTCCGGGCGACGCCGTACCCGGCCAGGCGCTGACGACCGATCCGAACGTCGCGATGATCGCCTTCACCGGCTCGAGCGCGGTCGGGAAGCTGATCGGCAGCGCCGCCGGCGGATCCTTGAAGCGCGTGTCGCTCGAACTCGGCGGAAACAGCCCCTTCATCGTGCTCGAGGACGCCGACGTCGAGGCGGCGGCTCGGTGCGGCGCGTGGGGAGCGTTCCTGCATCAGGGACAGATCTGCATGGCGTCGAGCCGGCACTTGGTTCACGAAAGCATCGCCGACGCGTATGCCGCCGCGTTGACTGCCCACGCGGAGCAGCTGGCGGTGGGTAACCCCGCGACCGAAGACGTCCATCTCGGTCCGATCATCAACGAGCAGCAGCTCGAGCGCGTCGATCGTATCGTCAAGGAGACCGTGGCGCGCGGCGCGACGGTGACGACCGGCGGCACGCATTATTCGAGGTTCTACCGGCCGACCGTGATCGCCGGCGTCACGCCGGGCATGGCCGCGTTCGATGAAGAGATCTTCGGGCCGGTCGCTCCCATCACGACCTTCAAGGACGACGACGAGGCGGTGGCGTTAGCGAATCGGACCGAATACGGCCTATCGGCTGCCGTGCATTCGAGGTCGCTCGACCGCGCACGCGCGGTGGCCCGCCGCTTGCGCACCGGCATGGTCCACATCAACGACCAGACGGTCAACGACGATCCGCGCGCACCCTTCGGCGGCGTCGGGGCTTCCGGCAACGGAAGCCGTCAAGGCGGCCGCGCGTCGCTCGACGAGTACACGACCTGGCACTGGTCGACCGAACGTGCCGAACCGCCGATGTATCCGTTCTAGCTTCGCATCCGGCAAGCAAGCAGGCAGGCGCGCAGAGGTCGCGTGTTTGGCGCGCCGAACACGCGCCTATGAGCCCCGGTGTCCGAATGCGGCACCGTGGGTAAAAGGTGCGGGCCATGGATTTTACAGGCGTCGGCGGCACCGACATCCGCGTCTCTCGAATCGGTTTGGGCACGTGGGCTATCGGCGGCTGGATGTGGGGCGGCTTCGACGACGAGGCGTCGGTCGCGACCATCGAGCGCGCTCTGGATCTCGGAATCAACCTGATCGACACCGCGCCGGTGTACGGCCAAGGGCATTCCGAGGAGGTCGTCGGCCGGGCGCTCGAAGGTAAGCGCGATCGCGCCGTTATCGCAACGAAGGTCGGGCTCGAATGGGACGCGAGCGCGAAAGTGCGCCGCAACGCATCGCGCGCCCGCATCGAGAAGGAAATCGACGATTCGCTACGCCGGCTGCGTACCGACCGGATCGACATCTATCAGATCCACTGGCCCGATCCGGCCACGCCGATCGAGGAGACGGCGCAGGCGATGCGTGACCTCTTCGAGTCGGGGAAGATCCGCGCGATCGGCGTTAGCAACTTTTCACAGGAACAGATGGAGCGCTTTCTCGCCGTGTCGCCGCTCCATACGGTGCAGCCGCCGTACAACCTGTTCGAACGCGCGGCCGAGCGCGGCGTACTTCCGTTCGCGCTGCGGCGCGGTCTGACGTCGCTGACCTACGGCGCGCTGTGCCGCGGCTTGCTGAGCGGGCGGATGACGGAGGCCACCACCTTCGAGGGTGACGACCTGCGCCGCTACGACCCGAAGTTCCGGCCGCCGCGGTACGCGCAGTACCTGCGCGCCGTAAAGCGGCTCGACGATCTGGCGCGCGAGCGGTTCGGCAAGCGGGTCCTCGACCTCGCGGTTCGCTGGGTGCTCGAGCAGCCGGCCGTGGGCGCCGCGTTGTGGGGCGCGCGGCGGCCGGACCACCTGGACGCGGTTCCGAGTGCGTTGGATTTCAGCCTCGACGAAGCTGCCGAGCGAGAAATCGAGGACATCCTCGCGCAGGAAATTATCGATTCGGTCGGCCCTGAGTTCATGGCCCCGCCGGAGACGACGGCGACGAAGGTGGGCGCGTAAACAGAAGGGGTCTCGCATGGCGAACGTAGGCATGATCGGACTCGGCGAGATGGGCGCGGCCATGGTCCGCCGCCTCTTGCTCGCCGGCCGCGACGTCGTCGGCTACAACCGTACCGCAGCCAAGGCCGAGCCGCTGATCGCCGCCGGGATGACCTACGCGCAGACGCCGCGCGACGTGGTCGAGGCGTGCGAGGTCGTGTGCTGCATCGTGACCGACGACAACGCGCTCGCGGCCGTCACCGGCGGTGAGGAAGGCGCCCTCGCCGCGATGCGGCCCGGCAAGATCTTCGTCGAACTCAGCACGATCGCGCCGGCCGCCATTCGCTCCCTCGCCGAGAAATTCGCGAGGACCGGGGGCGCGCTGCTCGACGCCTCGGTGTCGGGAAGCCAATTGACGGTCGATCAAGGAAAACTGCTGATCATGATCGGCGGAGACCCGGCGGTGTTCGCGCGCGCTGAACCGGTGTTACTGGATATCGGTCCCAAGGTGCGACTGATCGGCGGGATCGGTCACGCCAAGGCGATGAAGCTCGCCCTCAACCTGCAGCTCGCGGTTCAACTGATGGCGATGAGCGAAGGGGTGTTGCTCGCCGAAAAGAGCGGGATCTCGCGCGAGCTCGCCTGCGAGATGATATTCGGCAGCGCCGTCTGCTCGCCGATGCTCGCCTATCGCGGACCGTTCGTTCTCAAGATGCCGGAGAAGGCGTGGTTCGACGTGACGATGCAGCAGAAAGACATGCGGCTCGCGCTCGAACTCGGGCGCGAGCTCGAGGTTCCGCTCCTGTCGACGGCGGTCGCCGACCAGGTACTCACCGCCGCCCGGGCGCTGGGTTACGGCGAGAAGGACTTCGCCGTCATGTTTCACACGCTCGCGAAGCTGGCCGGCCTCGACGCCGCGCCGTGATCCGGAATGAGACACTAACGCTGAGACATCTCACATGTTCTTCCGACGGGGCGTAGCGACCGCCGCGAGCAGCGCCGTGTGCGCGTGTCTCCTGGTCGTAACGGTTCCGGCAAGCGGGGCGACGTGCGTTCCAACGCGCCCAGCTAACGCAAAGCTCACGCATATCACGGGTACCATCTATCGCTACCTTTGCGGCATGCAAGAATGCTTTGCTCAGGCGCAAGAACCTGATGGTACGCTGTTCGACATGGTCTTGGCCGACACTCGGACCATCGATGGCGTTGTCATCACATGCAATAGCCCACCGTGGCCCGGAGGCCCGGGCGCTGGTTAGCTTCCTGCCGGCAGTAGCATTCTCCGGCGTGGACATGCGTGATTTGTGTCGTTTTTCTATAGTATAATGACACATGCCAAAGACGACCGCCGGGGCGGTGCGCCGGTACGTCGGACGTCTCAAGCCAGGCACCGTGTTCACCCCCGCCGAGCTCATCCACGAACGCGTAGGTTCTGCGCGGGCCGTCCGGGAGACGTTGCGGCGCTTTGCGTCCGACGGGACGATCCGCCGCATCGCCAAGGGCTACTACGATGTCCCCCGCACCAATCCGCGGATCGGCCCTCTTAGCCCTACGCCCGAAGCGATCGTCGCAGCCCACGCCCGGAAAACCGGTGGCATCATCGAGCGCCCGGAGGCCGATGCCGCCAACAAGCTCGGCTTGACGACGCAGGTCGTAGCGGCGCCCGTTTACCGCACTAACTTGTTTCCACGCGAACTCAAGATTGCGGGTCAACGCATTCGCTTGCGAACCGCTGGTCCGCATTCGCTCGCGCGCGATGCGGACCCAGCTGAACTTGTGATTGATGCACTACAGGCGCTCGGGAAGCAGCGAGTCGCCTCCAAGGAGATCGCTACGTTAAGGGACTTCGTGCGACAACACAACCTTGCGAGAAAACTCAAACGCCGTGCTCAGCGCATACCTGCATGGATGGTTCCTCACATCGACGCGATTCTGGCCGAGGATTGAAGCGTGGACGAATTCGCAAGACTCACGGTTTCGGAACGACGCGAGATCGTTGCCGAGGCTGCAATCGGCATGAAGCGCGAGTTCACGGTCGTGGAAAGGGACTTCTGGGTCTGCTGGACGCTGCGCTCTCTGTTCTCGCTTCCGTCCGAACACGCAGCGATGGTTTTCAAGGGCGGAACGTCGCTCTCGAAGGCCTTCGGACTCATCCAGCGCTTTTCTGAAGATATCGACGTCGTTACGGACGTTGACTTCTATTTCGCGGGTGGGGTCGCGGACCCAGAGGCGGCGCCGAGCAGGACTCAGCAGCTCCAGCGCATGGCCGCCCTAGATGTGGCCTGTGCTACCTACATCGGCGGAAAGCTAATGACAGAGCTGCGGCAGCAATTTGCCGGCCGGCTCGGCACGAATGCCGGATGGGACCTATTTGTCGATCCTGACGATCGCTATGCTCACACGCTTCTCTTTCAGTATCCGGTGAGCGCACCCGATACTGAGCATCCGTACATTCGTGGGCTTGTCAAGATCGAACTTGGCTGGCGCTCGACGACGAAGCCAATCGAAGCGCGCACGGTCAAACCGTATATTGCCGACCACTTTCCCCAGCTCATGGAAAGCGCCGATGCACGTTGCACGGCGCTGTCGTCGGCACGTACGTTTTGGGAGAAAGTAACGGCGATAGACGCCGAGAGTTTCCGCGAAGAGGTGCCGTACTTCGTTTCATGCCATTATTCCGATGTTGCGGCGATGTTCCAGACGGGCCGAGGAAGGGCAGCGTTTCGCGATTTGTCGATGCTCGATGACGTCCGAAAGTTCAAGCAGCGCTACTACCCTGCGGCCAGGGCACGCTACGATCTTGCCGTCCCTGGATCGCTGGCGCTCGTTCCGTCCCGAGCAAAACTTCGAGCTCTCGCCTCAGACTATCGTGAGATTCGGATGATGTTCTTCAAAGAGCCTCCGACGTTTGAGCAGGTAATGGAGCATTTATTCACACTGCAACAACAGGTGAACGCGGCAGCATAGGATTATGTGGAGCGCTTCGGCGCACCTCTATCGTATTAGGTCAGCTAACGACGGATCTCGTCGCCCCCTCATCCATCGCGACTGCGGTGCTCCGCGACCTCAGCACACACTAGCCGACGGTTTCCTAGCCCGGGCTCGACACCGCCGCCTCCTCCTGCCGGCGGCCTCGAGAGAACCGCGGAGCTCGGGCTCCGGCAGGAAGGCAAGCGTGAGAGGAGTAACCTCCTGCGAAAGTCGACCGCGTTGCATTCACTGACGTAGCCGAGGTGACGCCTCAGCATCATGCCGCAATTCATCATCGAACGTGAGATCCCGGGCGCTGGATCCCTCTCGGACGCAGAGCTCCGTGACTTGTCGCTGCGCTCCCTCGAGACGCTGGAGGCGATGGGCCCGCAGATCCAGTGGCTCCACAGTTATGTGACCGAAGACAAAGTCTATTGCGTGTATCTGGCTCCCGACGAGAACAGCGTACGGGAGCACGCGCGGCGCCTCGGCATTCCGGCGGATCGGGTGTCGGCCGTACGCCGGCTCCTCGATCCGGTCAATGTGACATAGTCGACTGCGGTTCGTGCAGCGAATGCGCAATCGCGCCCTCCACGCTCAGCGCATAACCTGCTGCCCACGCCTTTTTCCCGTCCGCTTCACTGAGCGATTTCCACGCGGGTAACAGGTTGTGATCGAGCCGTAGCTGCTCCGCGCGCGGAAGTGGCGCGCTGATCTGCCGTCGCAAATGCGCCGCGGCTGCCGCCAAATTGAGCGCTCGCGCTGCATCGCCTCGGGCCGTCGCCAAGCACGCGGAACCCTCCAACGCCCGTGCGATTCCGCGCTTGTGCCCTAACTCCGCGAAGAGTTCTAGAGATTCACGGTATGCGGCGTGCGCCGCCTGGTACTCTTTCTGCTCGCAGTAGACGTGGCCCAAGTCGGTCAGCGAGCGAGCGCAGCCCCAGGGGTCTCCAATTTCCCGAAACGCCGAAAGCGCTCGTCCGTAGAAGCCGAGAGCCGCCGCGAGGTCACCTTGTTCGCGCGCGATATCACCTTGCTGATTCTTCGACCATGCGGCTCCGCTCAGGTCGCCGAGTTCGTCAAAAATACTTGCCGCCTCCGTCAGTGCCGACTTTGCGCGTGCATAGTCGCCGCACACTTTGGTGACGTTCGCGAGGTTATGAAGGCAACGGGCGATTGCCGACCGATCAGTTAACGTGCGCCAGCAGGCCAGGCTACGTTCGAAATTAGCTTTCGCCGACGAGTAGTCGCCCAGATCCCGCGCTGAGACGGCGAGCGCGTTCAACGAGACGGCTATGCCCCATCGGTCGTCAAGCTCGTGGTACAGCGACAGGCTCTGTTCGAGAAAGCGCTGCGCGGAGGGAAAATCACCTTGCGCCGTGGTGAGCGCGCCGAGAGCGTGCGCCACCTTCGCACGTTCTTTCGAGAAACCGTCACCTGCCAGGCGGAGTACGGCCTCCAAACGGCTTCGGCCTTCGACGAGGTGATCGCGCATGTCCCAAAATCGGACGAGGGCCATGCACAGACGCAAACTCCAGGCAACGTCCCCTTCCCCGATCAGGTGGTCGACCGCGGAGCGAAAATTGTCCGTCTCGAGGTCGCATCGAGCCAGCCACGCAGTCCGTTCCGCCGTGCTCAATTCAGGATTGCCTTCCTCTGCGAGGACCAGGCAGTAAGCGGCGTGCGCGCGTCTCGTCGCCTTCTCCTCGCCACTGGATACCAGCCGTTCGAGCGCATATTCGCGAATGGTTTCCAACATGGTAAAGCGCGCGTCTGAATCGGAACTGTCCACCCGCTGAAACAAATTCTTGTCGACCAACGATGCGAGACCGTCGAACAAGTCGACTCCGAGATCGCTCCCCGTATCGCACACGGCTTCCGCGGCCTCCAGCGTGCAGCCGCCGATAAATACCGAAAAGCGCCGGAACAATTTCTTCTCCGCCTCATTCAAGAGGTCGTGGCTCCAGTCGATCGTCGCGCGCAGCGTCTGTTGCCGCTCCGGCAAGTCGAGCGCACCACCGGTCAAGAGTTGCAAACGACTTTGCAGTCGCTCCAAAATCGCGCGAGGCGATAGCAACTTCGTACGGGCGGCAGCCAATTCGATCGCTAACGGCAATCCGTCGAGCCGGGAGCAGATCTCCTCAATAGCCGGTGCGTTTTCGCCGGTTATCGCAAAGTTGGGCCGCACCGCGGTGGCACGCTGCACGAACAGTTGGACGGCAGAATCCTGTTGCAAGTGCGTCACTGGGAATTCTTGCTCGCCGTAAATTCGAAGACACTCACGGCTGGTTACGAGCATCTTGAGCGTTGGGCAGGCGGCCAACGTGTCCGCTACGAGGGTCGCGGCGGGCAGCACTTGCTCGAAGTTGTCGAGCACGAAGAGAAATGGTTCCGAACCTTGCAGATAGTCGCCGATGAGTTGCGGAACGGTGCGATTGGCAACGTGCTGGATGTCCAGCGACTTTGCCAGCGCCGTCGCGACCAGATCCGGATCGGTGATCGACGCGAGCCCAACGAAGTGAACTCCGCCCGAAAAGTCTGAGGCAACCGCCGCGGCGACGGCGATCGCGAGCCGCGTCTTCCCGGCCCCCCCGACTCCGGTGAGACTTAGTAGCTGCACGTGCTTACTACGGAGGAACGCCGCCGCGGTAGCCACCTCCGCTTCGCGGCCGACCAGCGAGGTACGGGGAGTCGGCAAATCAATCAGCTTCGTGCCAATCCTGCCGACGGCGGCTTTTATGGGTTCGGTTGAACCGGGAGAGCCGGCGTCGGGGGAAGCCGGGGTTCTTTGCGTGCCCTGGGTCACCTCGGCGGTGAACAGGTATCCTCTGCGCGGCACCGTTCGGAGCAACTGTTGCTCACGATCGTCCAGCGCGCGTCGCAGTTCGAGCGTGCATTGCACGAGTGAGTCGTCGGTGACGAACGTATCCGGCCAAACCGCCTGTATGAGCTCCTGCTTTCCGATCAAGCGACCGGGGTTACGTACCAGGAACGCGAGCATCTCGTACACCTTGGGGCGGAGCTTGATTTCGTCTCCCGCCTTGAGAACGCAGCCCCGCGTCACGTCGAGCGTGAACGCTCCGAAATCGTACGTCGAGGGGATCGTCTTCAAGGGGCCCGCACTCCAGCAAAGATGAGGTTCCGAAAAGTTTTGGGGTTTCTTCGGCGATACTTCGTTACACCGCTTACCGATGCTTGCCAAGCTTAGTGCACGCGAGAGCCGGTGTTTCCGCGAGGTCCCAATTGCGGCAGCCGGCCCCGCATGAGCGCATTACGAAGCAGGAGACGAAGCACATGAGTACAGCACAGGTTCCGGCGTCGGCTCCGGACGTGGAAAAACTGAACGCCTTCATCGGCCGATTCGTCACCGATCTCGGTGCCTCGGTTCACGCCGGGATGGTCGTGATCGGCGAGAAGCTCGGCCTTTACAAGGCACTTGCGGCCGGCCCAGCGACTCCGCCGGAGTTAGCCGCGAAAACCGGAACCGATGAGCGGTATCTGCGTGAATGGCTCGCCTCGCAGGCTGCGGGCGGCTACATCACCTACGACGAGACGACGCAACGGTTCAGTCTCACCGTGGAACAAGCTTTCGCGCTGGCCGACGAAGATAGCCCCGCGTATCTGCCGGGCGCATTCGAACTCGCGTTGGGTTCGCTCGCTGCGGTGCCTCGCATCGCCGCGTCCTTCCGCACCGGCGCCGGAATGGGCTGGCACGAACACGATCCCGGCGTTTTTCACGGCTGCGAAAAGTTCTTCCGGCCCGGCTACGCGGCAAATCTCGTCAGCTCGTGGATACCTTCGCTCGACGACGTTCAACAGAAGCTCGAAGCGGGAGCCCGCGTGGCCGACATCGGCTGCGGAAAAGGCGCATCGACCGTGCTTTTGGCAAAAGCGTTTCCCAACTCGCGATTTTTCGGGTTCGACTACCACGACAAATCCGTCGAGGCGGCGCGTGAATCTGCCGGACGCCAAGGAGTTGCCGATCGGGTCAGCTTTGAGGTCGCGAGTGCCAAGGACTTTCCGGGCAACGGCTACGACTTCGTAGCGGCTTTCGATTGCCTTCACGACGTGGGCGATCCCGTTGGCGCGGCGGCGCACGTTCTGCGGTCGCTCGCCGACGACGGCACGTGGATGATCGTCGAGCCCTTTGCAAACGATCAGCTGAAAGACAACCTCAATCCCGTCGGGCGGGTGTACTACTCGTTTTCGACCTTGCTGTGCACGCCTTGCTCGCGATCGCAGGAAGTCGCGCTTTGTCTCGGTGCGCAGGCTGGCGAGCGCCGCATTCGAGAGGTCGTGACCGCGGCCGGATTCACGCGTTTTCGTCGAGCGACGGAGACACCGTTCAACATCGTCTACGAAGCGCGGCCGTAGGAATCTCTGGTCGGAGGTAAACTTATGTCGACCGTAACGAACTCCCGTGCGGCGGCTTCGAGTGGCGGTCTCACCGAGGAGATGCTGGTCCGCTTCGATGCACGCGCGGCCAGCTATGACCGCGAGAATCGCTTCTTCGATCAGGATTTCGAAGAACTCCGCGCGGCGAGATATCTCGTTATGCCGGTTCCGGAGCAGTTTGAGCGAGAGCGTTCGCGCTGCCAAGAACAAGAGCTCTCTGGCCCTCTCCCGATCGATGGCGTACCATCCCGAAGTACAGCACGCCATCGCACAAATGGCGATCGAGTTAGAGTCCATCGGGCCGCACGTCGAACGGATTGCCGAGGACTGGTCCAGCGGCGTCGATCACGGCGACGAATGGCCGCTCAAGGTCTTCGCGGCGAAGTATCGGGCCGTCGAGGCATCGTGGCGCATTGTAGATCTTGGCCTCGATATCGCCGGCGGACGGGGCATCTTTCGCTCGGCCGGATACGAGCGACTGCTGCGCGATGCGCGCCTCGGCCGGATTCACCCGGCCAACGCTATTCTCACGCACGAAGTGGTGGGGAAGACCGCACTCGGCATCAGTCTCGACGAGCAGCCCCGCTGGGGCTAGCGGCACGGACGCCTGATTCACTTCACATGCTTACTACTAAGCGACGGCCGCCTATTAGCCGCCGCTCCGAAAGGAAAATCCTATGAATGTTGACCCGCGCTTTACCGCTCGCGCGTTCTCTTCGGTCGCCGCCGGTGCCGCCGGCCTTGGCCTGATCCTCACGCTGGGATCATCCGTGGGGGCGACGTCGAGCGCTTCGGCGCGCATGGTCGTCGCTTCCCAAACGGCGGTGCGCACGCCGGCGCGCCTGATAGCGCCGTCGTTCCGCCCACGCGTCACGCCGTCGTGCAGCAAGGCGGGCGCATCGGGCTTGGGCGCTTTCGACTCGACCTTGGGATTCGCGACGAACAAAGGTGCTGCGTTCGTATTCGGCAACGCGAATTTCGCTGCTGCAACATCAACGGGGGCTTTCGAAGGTGCCGGCAACACGATCTGCGACTTTAACTCCGCTATTGTCGGCGGCAATGCCAACACGATCGACTCCGGTGCCGGAAATACGCCCGGCGGCGCCTCGAACTCGATGATCGGCGCGGGTTTTGGCAATACCGTGTCGGGAAATGACTCCTTCGTCGGAGCGGGCGCCACAAACGACGTCCCGGGAACGGTGTCGTTTATCGGCGCGGGGCACAACAACATCGTGTCCGGTCACCTCTCCTTCGTGGGCGCGGGCTTCGGAAATCTGGTATCCGGGCCCGGGTCGTTCATCGGTGCGGGCGGCGACATCACCGCTCGGTTTCCGAACAATCGGGTTTTGGGCGGCGATTCGTTCATCGGCGCGGGCGACGGCAATACCGTGGAAGGCAACGAAGCGTTCCTCGGGTCCGGGGTGAGCAACATCATTGCCCCTGCGGGGACGTTTGCAGCGATCGGTGGGGGAGTAGGGAACGACGCGTCGGCATCGGCCGCTACGATTGGCGGGGGATCGGGGAACGTCGCGTCCGCGGCGTCGGCTGCGATCGGAGGTGGGTCCAACAACCGGGCGAGCGGCGAGTTTAGCACGATCGCCGGCGGCGCTGAGAACGTCGCGAGCGGATTCTTGAGCTTCGCAGCCGGCAACGGATCCGTCGCCGCCACCAACGGTTCGTTCGTATGGAGCGACGACGCCGCAAGCCCGAAGCAACTGGAATCGACTTCAGCGAACCAGTTCCTGGCGCGCGCCTCGGGCGGGGTCGAGTTCTTCTCGAACGCGAAACTGACGAGCGGCGTGAAGCTGGCTCCCGGTTCCGGAACGTGGGCGAGTCTGAGCGATCGCGCGATGAAGTCGCACATCGTTGCCCTGGATGACGCGGCAGTCTTAGCGAAGGTCGCGACGTTGCCGGTGAGCGAGTGGAGCTATACCTCCGAGTCCGGAGTCCGGCACGTCGGCCCGATGGCGCAGGATTTCTACGCCACCTTCGGCGTCGGCGAGGACAATCGCCACATCACATCGATCGATGAGGACGGCGTCGCGCTTTCGGCGATCAAGGCGCTGCACCGTGAAAACGTGGCCCTGCGCGCCGGCATGCAGGGTCAGCACGCCGAGCTCGTCATTCTGCTTGGCGAAATTCGCGAGCTCGAAGCGAAGGTCGCCTCGACTCGTAGCCGCTAGAGTTCATCGACAACCGCCTCGGCGCGAGTCCGCTTCGCGCCGAGGCGCCCTTTTGCCGCCTAGCGGGTCGGTCCCCGGGGTGTTCGGCGGCTAATGATTAACCGAAGCTTTCATCATTGGAGCGATTGGACGATGCGCGTGATCGTGGACGAAGAACTGGAAACCGATTATCTCGTGGTTGGGGCAGGGGCCGCCGGAATGGCGTTTACCGACGCGCTCCTCGAGCATTGCGACGCGACGATCACGATCGTCGATCGTCACCACGCGCCCGGCGGACACTGGATCGATGCATATCCGTACGTGCGGCTACACCAGCCGTCGGCCTTTTACGGCGTCAGCTCAATGCCGCTCGGGCAAGACGCTCTCGATGTGGCCGGGACCAATGCCGGCTATTATGAGGCCGCCGGCGCCGACGAGATTCGAGCGTATTACGCGAACGTGATGCGTCGCCGCTTCCTTCCGAGCGGCCGCGTTCGTTATTTCCCAAACAGTGACTATCTGTGGGACGGCCGCGTTGTCTCTCGTCTGACTGGGACGGTTCGGAGGGTGCGCGTATGTCGTAAAGTCGTCGACACCAGCTATCTCGAAGGCACCGTCCCCGCGACGAGCGCGCCGCCGTTCCAGGTCGCCGACGGGGTTCGCTGCGTGCCCGCAGGCCAGATCGCAAGCATCAACGACTGCCCCGAGCGCTACGTCATTATCGGAGCGGGTAAGACGGCCTTGGACGCCTGCGTCTGGCTGCTCGAGCAGGGCGTCCCCGCCTCGGCAATCCGTTGGATCAAGCCGCGCGAAGGATGGTGGGTGAATCGGCGCTTCCAACAGCCGCATTCACTCCTGCCGGAAGCCTATGACGGGCTCGCGATCCAATTCGAGGCCATGGCGCGGGCGACGTCGGTCCAGGATCTCTTCGCGCGACTCGAACGTGCGGAGTTCTTCCTGCGCGTCGATCCAACCGTACCTGCGACGATGTTCCGCGGCGCGGTGATCAGCGAGGCGGAGCTGTCGCTGCTCCGTCAGATCGGAGACGTGGTTCGGCTCGGTCACGTGCGTCGGATCGAGCGCGACCGAATCGTCCTGGATGAGGTCGCGGTTCCGACCAGCGAAGGGACGGTCCATGTCCATTGCGCGTCGAGGGGGCTGGCGCGGCGCCCCGTACGGCCGATCTTCGAGCCGGAACGGGTGACGGTTCAGCCGTTTCAGTGGGGATTCGCCTGCTATCAGTTCGCCACGCTCGGCGTCGTCGAGGCGACGGTAGAGAGCAACGAAGAAAAGAATCGCCTCTGTCCGCCCATCGCCTACTGGGACGCGACTACGGATTACCTGTCGTCGTTTCTGGCCGTCCTCGCAAATCAACGGACCCGCGAGCGCTCCCCGGCCCTCGCGAAATGGGCGATGGAGACGCGGCTCAATCCGCTCGGTGCGCTCGCGCTCTATCACGACGATCCCCTCGTGATCGACGCGCGCGAACGCATCAAGCGCTGCGCGTCCGTTGCGACGAGCAATCTGGCGAAGCTACTCGGGGCGAGCGCCGCCTGAAACGCTGTTTGCGGCGCGGATTTGTGGGGTCATGGCCGGCGGAGAAGAAGCTAATGGAGAAAGCCCGCGTCAACGTGCTTTCAATGATTCCCCGCCCCGGCCAAATTCAGAACCGCGGGCGAGACAACGCGCGAGGATTCAGGGACAGGCGGCCATTTAACTCTTAGTGTCCAGCTTAAGAAAAACCGGCGGCCGAACCGCAGTGCTAAGCGCGGTGGTGGACCAAGCAAACAGATCGCTGGTAATCCACGCCTCCAGGTCTCGGTGCTCGTCTTCAGATAATCTCGCTCGTAGCCCGGCAACTGCCGCAGCTACACCGTGAACATAACCCCTTCGATACAAGCGCTCTAAGCGCGGTTCGACCGGGAGATCAGACGGATTGGATGTGTGCGACATATTATTCCCCCTATATCTGATCACTGTCTCTCATTGATCACGGCCCGCATTTCTCAGAATGGATTAGGGACAAGCGTCCCAGCTCCATTTTGATGGAGATTTAGATCAGGTAACCGATCGGAACGATCATGCTCGCGCCGGAAGCGATCTACATCTTCCGTGATCAGCGCGTTCGCGAGGTCGAACTGCGAAGTTACCTGGGCCGAGGAGAAATTTCTCCAAATGAATGGGTATTCGAGGGGTCGGACGCCACAAGAGCAGGAAGCTCCGCCTGCAGTTGATAGGCGTATCGCAGGGTTTTCGCCCGAAGGGCGCGTCACTGGGTCTTGACTTGAGTGCCGTCCTGGGCCCAGCGCGTATGGAACGAACCGAAGGCGTCCGTTCGGCGATAGGTGTGCGCGCCGAAGTAGTCGCGCAGACCTTGGATCAGGTTTGCGGGGCCGCGTTCGCGGCGATAGCCGTCGTAGTAGGCTAACGCCGACGAAAACGCGGGCACGGGAATCCCCGCGTCGATGGCCTGCGTCACGACGCGGCGCCACGCGCCCTGGCGACTCGTCACGGCGCCGGTGAAGTACGGTGCGAGCAGCAGGTTCTTCAAGCGCGGGTCGGCATCGTACGCTTCTTTGATGCGATCCAGGAAACGGGCGCGGATGATGCATCCGCCGCGCCAAATCGTCGCGATCGTCCCGAGCTGCAGGTTCCAGCCGTACTCGGCTGCGGCCGCCGTCATCTGCTCGAACCCTTGCGCGTACGCGACGATCTTCGAGGCGTAGAGCGCGTCGCGGACGTCGTCGATCAACCGGAAATCGCGATCGGAGCTGCCGAATTTCTTCCTGGGCCCGCTCAGGATTCGCGCTGCGTCTTCGCGGTCGGCTTTGAGCGCCGAGAGCGCGCGCGCGAAAACGGCTTCGGTGATCGCCGTGAGCGGTACGCCGAGTTCGAGTGCGGATTCCGACGTCCAGCGGCCGGTGCCTTTCTGTTCCGCCTCGTCCAGGATGAGGTCGACCAGCGGCCTGCCGGTCTGTTCGTCCTTCTTGTGCAGCACTTCGGAGGTTATTTGAATGAGGTAGGAGTCGAGATCGCCTTCGTTCCAGCGCGCGAAGATGTCGCCGATCTCGCCCGCGCTCAGATCGAGCATCTGCTTGAGCACGTCGTAGGCTTCGGCGATCAGCTGCATATCGGCGTACTCGATGCCGTTGTGCACCATCTTGACGTAGTGGCCGGCGCCGTCCGCGCCGATGTACGTGCAGCACGGCACGCCGTCGACTTGCGCGGCGATCGTCGTCAGGATGGGTTCGATCAGGTGGTACGCCTCCTGCGTCCCGCCGGGCATGATGCTGGGGCCCAGGAGCGCGCCCTCCTCGCCGCCGGAGACGCCGGTGCCGATGTAGCGGAAGCCCTTCGCTTCGATATCCTGCGTCCGGCGCCGCGTGTCGCCGAAGTACGAATTGCCGCCGTCTATCAGGATGTCGCCGGCCTCGAGGTGCGGCAAGAGCTCGGCGATTACGTCGTCGACCGGCTTGCCCGCCTTCACCATGATCAGGATGGCGCGCGGGCGCGCGATCGCAGCGACGAAGCTCGCGACGTCGTGCGCGGGCACGAAGGTGCCTTCGTGCCCGTAATCCGCCATGAACTCGTCGGTCTTGGCGTTCGTGCGATTGTGCACGGCCACCGTGATCCCGTGACGCGCGATGTTGCGCGCCAAGTTCGCACCCATGACCGCGAGGCCGGTGACACCGAAGGTCGCTTCTGCCGCCATAATGGTCCTCCGTTTCGTCGCGGGCCCTTCGCCGCCCGCCGGCGCTTTCGATGCATGCCTGCAAACCCGCCGCAGGTTTCGCGGGTTGGAGCAGATGTTTTGAACGAGTTGCATCCGCTCGTCGCCGATTGGTTTGCCGGGCGCTTCGGCGAGCCGACCGAGCCACAGGTCCGGGGCTGGCCGCTCGTCCTGGCCGGCCGCGACGTCTTGATTTCCGCGCCGACGGGCTCGGGGAAGACCCTGGCCGCGTTCACGAACGCGCTCGACGGCCTGATTCGTCGGGCTGCGGCGGGACCGCTTCCCGACGAGACGCTGATCGTCTACGTCTCGCCGCTCAAGGCTCTCACCAACGACGTTCGCAAGAACCTCGAGCTGCCGCTCGCCGAGCTGCTGGCGCTGGCTGCCGAGCGGGGGCTCTCGCTCGCGCCGATCCGCACCGCGACGCGTACCGGCGACACGACGCCCGTCGAGCGCGCGCGCATGCTGCGCAAGCCGCCGCACGTCCTGGTCACGACGCCGGAGTCGCTCTTCATCCTGCTGACGGCGCGGCGTTCGCGCGAGCTCTTCAAGCACGTCGAAACCGTGATCGTGGACGAGATTCACGCGCTCGCGCGCGACAAGCGCGGCTCGCACCTGGCGTTGACGCTCGAACGGCTCGACGAGCTCGTGCGCCGCGAGCACCGCCCGCGGCCGCAGCGGATAGGCCTGTCCGCGACGGTGCGCCCGCTCGAGGAGGTCGCGCGCTTTCTGAGTCCGGCCGCGGCGATCGTCGACGTGGGCCACCGGCGCGAAATGGGGCTTGCGGTCGAGGTCCCGAGCGACGAGCTCGGGCCGATCGCGAGCGGTGAGATGTGGGCGGAGATCTACGACCGCATTGCGGCGGAGATTCGCGCCCACAGCACGACGCTCGTGTTCGTCGGCACGCGGCGGATGAGCGAGCGCGTCGCGTTCGCGCTTGCGGGCCGGCTCGGCGACGGCGTCGTCGTGCCCCATCACGGCAGCCTCGCGCGCGAGATTCGCTTCGACACCGAAAACCGGCTAAAGAACGGCGAGCTGCGCGCGGTCGTGGCGACCGCGTCGCTCGAACTCGGGATCGATATCGGTTCGGTCGATTTCGTCGTGCAGCTCGGCTCGCCGCGCTCGATCGCGGTCGCGCTGCAGCGCGTCGGCCGCTCCGGCCACTGGGCCGGCGCGAAACCCGAGGGCCGCTTCTTCGCGACGACGCGCGACGAACTGCTCGAGTGCGCCGCGCTGGTGCGCGCGATCCGAGCCGGCACGCTGGACGCGCTCGCGATCCCGCCCGCCCCGCTCGACATCCTCGCGCAGCAGCTCGTCGCGGCCTGCGCGGGCGACGACTGGGACTCGGACGAACTGTTCGCATCCGTGCGCCGCGCGTACCCGTACCGCGAGCTCGCGCGCGCCGACTTCGATGCGGTCGTGGCGATGCTGGCCGACGGCGTCGCGACCTCGCGCGGGCGCAGCAGCGCCTACCTCCATCACGACCGCGTCAACGGCCGCCTGCGCGGCCGGCGCAACGCGCGCATGGCCGCGATCGGGTCGGGCGGCGCGATTCCCGAGACGGCGAATTACAACGTCGTGGCCGAGCCCGAGGGCAACGTGGTCGGGACGGTCGATGAAGATTTCGCGGTCGAGAGCATGGCCGGCGATGTCTTTCTGCTCGGCACGACGTCGTGGCTGATCCGGCGCGTCGAGTCCGGCGTCGTGCGCGTGGAGAACGCGCACGGCGCACCGCCGTCGATCCCGTTCTGGAACGGCGAGGGGGCCGGCCGCACGATCGAGCTTTCGCACGAGGTCGCGGCGGTGCGCGCGGCGATCGACGAGCGCGACGACGCGGCGGCGGCGGCGTGGTTGCGGGCGGAATGCGGACTCGACGCCGCGGGCGCCGCGCAAGCGGTCGATTACGTCCGGGCCGGAAAGCAGACCCTGGGCGCCGTCCCGACCTGCGCGACGGTCGTGGCCGAGCGTTTCTTCGACGAGAGCGGCGGCATGCAGCTGGTCCTGCACGCGCCGTTCGGCGCACGCGTCAACCGCGCGTGGGGTCTGGCGCTGCGCAAGAAGTTCTGCCGCACGTTCAACGTCGAGCTCCAGGCGGCGGCCACCGACAACGGACTCGTGCTCTCGTTGACCGAGCAGCACGCGTTCGCGCTCGAGATCGTGTTCGAGTACGTGAAATCGGCGAGTGTCGAGCGGACGCTCACGCAGGCGTTGCTGGCCGCGCCGATGTTCGGCGCGCGCTGGCGCTGGAACGCGACGCGGGCGCTCGCCGTCCTGCGGACGCAGGCCGGCCGTAAGGTGCCGCCCCAGATCCAGCGCATGCGCGCCGACGACTTATTGGCGGCGTGCTTCCCCGACGCCGCCGCCTGCGCGGAGAACCTCAGCGGGCCGATCCGCATTCCCGATCACGTCTTGATCCGCGAGACGATCGAGAACTGTCTGCACGAAGCGATGGATCTCGACGGGCTGCGCGCGGTCCTGCGACAGATCGAGAGCGGCGCGATTCGCACGGTGGCGGTCGATACCGCGGGGCCGTCGGCGTTCTGTCACGAGATCCTCAGCGCGAATCCGTACGCGTTTCTCGACGATGCGCCGCTCGAAGAGCGTCGCACGCGCGCCGTGGCGCTGCGCCGCACGTCGCGCGACGACGTCGACGGCACGAACTTCCTCGATCCGGCGGCCATCGCCCAGGTTGCCGAGGATTCGTGGCCGGTCGTTCGAGATGCCGACGAACTGCACGACGCGCTGATGACCCTGGTCGTGGTGCCGCCGCTCGACGAGTGGCGGCCGTGGTTCGAGGAGCTGGTCGCGCAACGCCGCGCGACGGTTTTGCGTGCCGGCGCCGCGACGTTTTGGACGTGCGCCGAGCGGCTCGCGCTCGCCGGCGTCGCATATCCCGGCGCCGGCGCGACGCCCGATATCGCCGCGCTCGCGACGGAGCCGCTCCCCGAGCGGCGCGAGGAGGCGTTCGCGGAGATCGTGCGCGGCCGGCTCGAGTCCGGCGGCCCTGCGACCGCCGCCGAACTGGCGGCGCACTTCGCGGCCGATGACCCGGCGATCGAAGCCGCGCTGCTGCGGCTCGAGGCCGAGGGGCAGGTTTTGCGCGGCCGTTTTCGCACCGTCGCCGAGGAGTGGTGCAACCGGCGCGTGCTGGCTCGCATCCACCGCCTCACGCTCGGCGCGCTCCGGCGCGAGATCGAACCGGTCAGCACGGCCGAGTACGTGCGCTTCCTTTTCCGCTGGCAGCACGTCGCACCGTCGTCGCGCCTGCACGGGGTCGACGGGACGCTGCACGTCATCCGCCAGCTGGAGGGGTACGAGCTGCCCGCCGCCGCGTGGGAAGCGACCGTGCTGCCCGCGCGCGTCGCCGGGTACAAGCCCGAGTATCTGGACCGGCTGTGTTACGGCGGCGACGTGATGTGGGGCCGGCTTTCGCCCCACCCGGCGCTCGCGAGCGAGCCGCCGCGCCGGATCCGACCGACGAAACTCGCGCCGATCGCGCTCTTCTCGCGCGAGAGCGCCGGAGCGCTGATCGTGCGCGGCGAGGTCGCCGCCGGGGCCCTCTCGCATCCGGCGCGCGAGGTGCGCGACGAAATCGGCCGGCTCGGCGCACCGTTTTTCGCGGAGATCGTGGCCGCGGGCAGACGGCTGCCGGCGGAAGTGGAAGAGGCGCTCTGGCAGCTGGTCGCGGCCGGCATCGTGACCGCCGACGGCTTCGACGCGCTCCGGGCGCTGACCGATAGCAAACGCCGTCTCGGCGAGAAAGGGCTGCGCGCGCGCCCGCGCTCCGCGGGCGGGCGCTGGACGCTCTTGCGCGCGCGGACCGACCGGATCGACGTGGACGCGTTCGCGCGGCAGCTGCTCGTGCGCTGGGGCATCGTGTTTCGCGACGTCGTCGCGCGCGAGACGCTCGCGCCGCCGTGGCGCGAACTCCTGGGGGCGCTGCGGCGCATGGAAGCCCGCGGCGAGATTCGGGGCGGGCGTTTCGTGTCCGGCTACGCCGGCGAACAGTTCGCGCTGCCGGACGCGATCGACGCCTTGCGCGCCTCGCGCCGCAACGCCGGCGACCTCGCGGTTCCCGCCGTCGGCGCCGACGATCCGCTGCACGTGGCGAAGACCCTGGTGCCGGGGGCGCCGCCGCGCGCGCTACGCTCCGCCTAGTAGGTTACGAAGCGCCGTAGAAGCCCGGAACGATGCGATCCGAGAGCTGAACGAGCGGATGCGCGCGTAACGCGTCGAGCGTCAATTGGGATCCGAACAGTTCGGTACTGTAATGACAGACGATCGTAACGTCGGGATAGTTTAGCAGCAGATCGTTGAGGCGTTCTTCGTACTCGATCATCTCGCCCGAGCCCGGCGCGCCGGATAGCGACCAGGTCATTTCGCCGGAGACCAACATCAGGCGATGCCCCCGCGCGCGCGCCTTCTCGATCGCCTCCGCGACGAAATCGATCATGCCGGACGCGGAGAACGAGCCGGTGCGAAGGTAGGCTTGCGACGAGTGGATCAGCTCGAGCAACCCGCGGCGGGTCAGTTCCTCCGGATCCCACCCCGCGGCCCTGACGTACGCGAAGAAGCGTTCGCGCGAGGTCGAGTCGTGGATGTAGAAGACCGGCGCGGAGCGTTCGGCGTGATAGCGGAAGTACGGCAAGAAAAGACGCCACGACTCTTCGACGTCGCGAAAGTGCGAACACACGTGCCGGACCGAGCCGCTCGCCGCGGCGGCGTCGAGCGCCGCGATCGACGAGGTGACGAGGAGGCCTTCGAGATCGGTAACCGCAAAGCGCCGCTCGCCCCGAACTCCGATGCGGTGGCAGGCCAGGCGGCCGGAGTTCGTCCAGCGGCGGAGCGAGCTCTTGCTGACGTTGAGATAGCGAGCTGCCTCGTCGATCGTCAGCAGCTGCCTGGTGCCGTTCACGCTACCCGGTCATTCAATGGGAACGATTCCTATTCACGTCGCAGAGGTTCTACGAGGAACGTTTCTCACGGAAGCCGCGCGTGTCCTAGTATGGTCAATTTTGACTATATCGCAGTTCGTGCGGAGGGGCCGGCCGGGCGTCTGCGATCGCTTGCGCGATCGCCCGCAGAGAGGGCAGCCCGCCGTCGCCGTCGGGCGTGCGGTACGTGCGGCACGCGAAGCCGAAGTCTCGTCGCGACCGCGCTGCGGGTTCGACGTCGCGGCCGTTCACTCGAACGGTGGGCGAGCCGAGGAAGCGGAGCGCGATCGCGTGCTCCGCATCGCGGACCACGATCGCCCGCACCTGGGCTTCGACCCGCTCCGCGGCTAGAGCCGAG
>CAWBES010000005.1:0-141645 GCA_963787965.1 uncultured Alphaproteobacteria bacterium | reverse complement strand
GCGAGGAAATCGTGGGGATTTCCCTACTTCGTCCAAACGCCGGATGCTCTACGCTGAGAGGCATCCGAACCGTCCGGAGGGTGCTGCCATGCGGGTCCGCCGCCTCGTCTTCGCCGGCCTCATCGCCGTCGCCGCCGGTTGCGCGGGGGCGCCCGCACCGCCGCTGCCGGCAGGTCCGGGTCCCGAGGCGGCTGCATCGCGCGAGCTCGCCGCCGCAGCGAGGAAGCCGACTCCCTCGCCCACTCCCACCCGGACTCCGCCGCATCTGAGCGCCCAGCAGATCGACGCGGCTCTCGACAGCGCCGAAACCTACTACGCGACGCTACCGCACGAGGAGTCTCTGGCCGACTTGGAGGCCGTCGCGAAGCACGTCGTGGCCACCAAGGCGTTCGCGTCGGCGACGGTCAGTCCGGGCGGCATCTCGGCCACGCTTCCGGACGGATCGCAAGCGCTGATCGTCGCGGATCGCCCGGAAGACCGGGGCCTGGGATTCACGGCCGCCAATCCGGTCGCGCTCGGCGCCGTGGGTCCCGCGACGGCGCACGAGATCGCGTTCCTGATCAACGAAGCCGACCTGCGGGGCGCGTTCGTGCCGTTCAAGCAGCGCGCTTTCGGCGAGGCGTTCCGGAAGCTCGGCTTTCCGCAAGCCGGATACGGCGTCGACGTCGTGGACGTGACGCTGGACAACATCGTCGCGCTCGGCAAGGGGCACCCGCTGGATGTCTTCGACCTCGCCACGCACGGCATCGTGGGGCTGCCCGGCCCGTATTATGCGAACCTCTCGACGACGCCGATCAGCGACGCGACGAAGGCGCAATACGCCGCCGACATCGCGAAGGGCACCTTGAAATACGCGATCGAACTGGCCGTCGCGAACAAACACGCCGATCTCCCGTCGTTCGCATTCACGCCGCAGTTCCTGACGGACCACCTGACCTTCAATCCCGGTGCGATCTTCGATAACCAGTCCTGTTTCGGGCAGAGCCCGCTGGTCGCGAATGCGGTCGCGGCGACCCTGCGCGCAGCCGGCGTCGGCCGCTACATCGGGTGGACCAAGGCCGTTTCGGAAGCCGACGCCGACCAGAGCGACGCGTTCCTGCTCGACCGCATGCTCGGCGAACAGTCCCCGAGCGTTACCGGATTGAATGCCTTCGCGGCCCAGCGCACGCCGGCACAACGGCCCTTCCCGCTCGATGCGATCGAGAACGTCATGCGCACCGAGATCCGGAAAGGCCCGTACGATTGCGGAGAAAACGTCCCGTACGCGATCGGGCTGTGCCGGCGGGATGCCTACAACACCAATTGGCCGCCGTTGCACGACGGCGCCTTCACGCGCCTGCTGTTTAGCGACTTCGGCGGTGAGAACGTTCCCAATCCGCCGATCGAGTACGCGCTCCCGTCGATCGAGTACATGACGGTCGACGAAGGGCTTAACCTGTTCGATCCGATCACCCAGCCGCCCGGCCGCCCGGTGCTGACGATCTACGGCTATTTCCCGAAAACGCAGGGATCGGTCAAGATCGCCAAGGACGTCGCATCCGTGCAGTCGTGGAGCCCGTGCACGACGTGCGCAACTCCCGGGATGACGCAAATCAAAGTGCCGCTCAACGACGCGGGCCCGCTCTCGTCCGGTGCGGTCCAGGCCTTCAGTTCATCCGGCATCGCGAGCAACGCGGTTCCGCTGACGCAATGGACCGTGAGCGGCACTGCGACGGACTCCGAGACGATCGCGAACTTCGGAGGGCACCAGGGCAGCGGCAGCGGCCACGTCAGTGCGACGTTCGATTTCAACGTGCGGACCGACGTGGAGCCGGCCGTCGACCAGATCGACACCGATCCCGTGCCGCCGGTCCTCTCATTCGACGGCGCGATCGACGGGCTGACGGTGCAGCTCTCCGCCGTCGGCGGCAGCTTCGCCTGGGTCGATGGAAACGGCAAGTCCCAGCACGTCACGTTTTCCGAGGGCAAACCGTCCGCATGCACCAGCTCGAACTGCTTGGCGTTCTTCGTTCGACGGGACGGGCAGGCCAAGAAACAGGGCTGCTACGTGACGGGCCCCGGCGTGCAACCGGCCGGCAAGATCTGCGCCGGCTTCGCGATCGAAAATCTCGAATTGCAAGCGTCCGACGGCGAAAAAGGTCAGTGGACGTTCGACTATCTGGCGGACGTCACGGTACCCCGCAACGAGATCGACCTGACGCTCGATCCGAAGACCTACGCCCTCACCGCGAAGATCGCGAATCCAGCGGTCTTCGCGAGCGCGTTCGGCTTCTTCGACACCGGAAACGACGAAGGCGCAAGCCAAGTCACCGATCGACTCGCGCTCCATTTCGGTCCGCCGCTCTCGCCGCCGTAGCCTTCGGCCACAGTGTTTCCTCGTTTCTTCGAGCGGAGGCCGGCGATTGCTCAGCCTCCGTTCGGCGCGTTCGCGACGGCTATGTCGATCCACGTGACGGCCACGGAGTCGTATCGCGGATTGGGGCACGCGGCGAATAATCGATAGGTTCCGGATGTCCGGCCGAGGACGTCGAAGAACTCCCGGCGTTCGAGCGACGCGCGACCCGACGCCGCGGGTACGAAGCGCACCGTGAGATCGGCCGTGCGCCCGGCGCGAAGCAGAGCTTCCCAATCGTTGCGCGACACGGGGCGCCACAGGCCGGCTATGCGCGACCAGCCGGGTGTGCGGGCATCGGATACGACGGTGAACTGCGGCGGCGACTCGCATTCGCGCGAAAACGGAAGCGGTACCGAGAGGTTGCGCTCCAGCGTCAGCTTCGTGTCGGTCAGCGTCGCGTGCGGTCGCGTGAGTTCGTAGCCGAGGTTCTTCCAACCGGCACCGTCCCAGCCGGCGCCGGCGACGAAGCTCGACACGGGATACGGCGCGAGGTCGATGCGTGCCCGGAGCGTGCGGAGACCGTCCCAGAGGATCGGAGCGTCGACGTCGCCGACCCGCGACGAATAGACGTACGGATTCGCGTCGCCCGAGGCGGCCAGCCGCCAGAGCGCGAGCGCGCCGTCGAAGCGATACTCGCCGTCGCGAACGACGATCGACGGGATGTCGAGATCCTTCGGCGCTTGCGAGGGATCTTGCGGGGCTGCCGCTTTCAAGCGGTACGGAGCCTCGTCGGCGCCGAGCTGGAGGCCCTGCAAACGATAGTTCGATAGTCCGAGCAGTCCGAGCGGAGCCGAGAAACGAGCTCTTCCATCGCGCACGGGGACGTCGATCGTTCGATGGATCGTATCGATCTGCAGCGGAGAGATGATCGAGACATAGTGGGAGGTGATTCCGTACACGGGCGTCAGCGGAAAATAATAGAGTTCTAACGGCACGTGCGAGACCTCCCGGCCGAGGCCGGTCCATTCGATATCGAATTCTGCCGGCTGCCGCTGCAGGCCGGCGCCCTGCACCATTAGCGGAATGGAGCGGGGAACGTTCAGCCAGAAGCACAGAACGAAGAGCCCGATCGCGATGAGGACGACGGCGGCCACACGCAGCGCGATTAGCACGACAGCTTCCGGCGCTCCACTTCTCCCGTTTGCCGCGTCCCTGCGGACCGGACCTGCACGAGCGCCGGTATCCGGTCGTTACTTCCGGACTGCCGCTCTGTGGTTCGCGTTTGCCGTGGTGGTGGTCAGGTATGACGACGTGTCGGTGGCATTGGTGTAGTCCAAGAGGCCGGTTGAAAGCGTGTAGTATTTCGTCGTGTGTGTCGCGAGCAAGCAGATCGTGAGGCCGTTGGAATCGAAGGTGCGCGAGCTCGTCGTCAGGACGCCGCCCTCGAGGACGTCGAGGCCATAGCCCGAGGAATCGTATTCGACGACGTTCGGAAACGTTCCGGAGACCGGGCAGCTGGAAGGCAGCGTCGACACGGCGCCGACCACGGTGACCGTGCCGGCCGAGAGCGGCTGCACCGGCAGCTCGCCTCCCGGATAATAATCGACGATGTGGTACGCGGTGCCGTTCGACGTCACCGGGATGAGCCATGGGCCGCTTGCGTTCGTCGGTACTCCGATCGTGCCCGTCGAAGGCGAGGGGCCGGTGTTGGTCTCGGTCGCCGAACCGTTCGCGTTCTGGGTGCGGTTGGTGGTGTCGCCGTTCGTTAGCGTGCCCGTTAAGGTGTACGAACCATCGGGCGGGTAGGTCATCGTCAAATCGGACGCCAAAATTCCGGAAGCGGCGGCGATGCGCAAATGGGCCATGACCGTTCGTGCCTGTTCTACGCTCCACGACGCGCCCGCCGTTAACGGATAGACCGCGAGCGTCAGGGGACTTGGATAGGACGACTGCGTGTCGTCGGTAAGAGCGCCGCTTCCACCGTGAGAAATGATCGAGGTGAAGTCCTTGCCCGTGGAGTGTACGTTGTCTTGCGTAAAGGTAAGGATTTGCGAGCCGCCCGGTCCCGCCGTAACGTTCTCGTAGTTATCGACGGTCGCGCTGAGCTGTTGAATGCCGTAGGTCGGTGGCGTCTTGGTCGTGTAGGTTATGGTTTGGCGGACGTCGTACGGCGCGGGCGCGCCCGCGCCGGCGGCCGAGACCGTGTCGGTCTCGGCGGTCGAATATACGGCGTTCGAGTTCGGCGTCTTGACGGTCGGATGCACGAAGGTGATCGCGATCGTCTCGGTGCCGGAGTACTGGTTCGTGGTTCCGGGAACGAGAATCGTTTGGGGTGGGGCCGGCGGCCCGCTCGGTGTCGCGTTCGTACTGTTGCAGGCTTGCAGCGCGGCGGCGGCGAGCAAAAGCCCGGCTGTCGCAGAAAAGCCTTTAAGACGTTCGTGCATCTGTTCTCCAAAGCGAGTAACTTGCTTAGAAGGGGAGGCGACCGACTCGGAGCCGGATTTTCCTGATACTGTTCCGAAAAGCGGCCGATCCAAACCGCAATCTGGGGGCGCGGGCGAAACCCCGCGCGATACCGTGGGGATTCCCCTACTGCGCCAACCGCCCGGGGCGCCCTAACATTGGGAGACCGACCCACGCTTTCTGTAGGAGGCAGGTTCCCGTGTTGAAACCGGTCATGCGCGTCCGCACGTCGATCGCCCGCGTAACCGCCACCGCCCTCGCGTGTTGGTCCGCCGCGCCCGCCGCCTTCGCGCAGGTCGTGAACGGCGCGTTCCACGGGACGTCCGGCGGCGGTGCGTACGGGAACGGGACGGTCTTCGCGGTGAGACGGTAAGGTTACGCACCGCTTATCACACCGTGGGCGCTGGGAGGTCTCCCAGGAAGGCGGCCACGGTTTGGGCGCAAAGGTGTGGGTCAACCGTATCGTGATGGCTAGGGGTTTTCGATGATGTTCGGTAGGGATCACCTGCGTATAGCGACCGGCGCTGCCCCGTTCGCGCTGCGCGCTCGTGCTCGCCATGGCGGCGCCGGCTTTCGCGCAAGCACCGCCGTTGACCGGCGGCGACCTGCCGGCGACGGTCACCGTCAGCGGCCGTCCGCTCTCCGCGGACACCGACCACGTCGTATCGTTCTTGCGAGGCAAGACGATCTACGTGTGCGTCCGGAACCTCAGAAAGATGGTCTCGGGATCAGTCGAGCACAGCGGGAACCAGATCACGATCCACTCGTTCAAGGGGGACTTGAATTCGCATACATACGTCTTCGCAGTGGGGAGCTCGACGGCGGTCGCCAACGGAGAGCTCGTGCACCTGACGGCGCCGGTGGTCAGGGCATACGGCCATAACTACATTCCCTTGTCGTTCTTCGGACAGAAGCCGCTGAAGACGCACGTCGTCATCAGCGCGGACGGTCGCAGCGGCGAGATCGTGTTGCCGCCGGGTGCGCTGTAGCCCCAGCGCTCCTTGGGTGCGCCGCACCCTGCAGCGGCTCGCGCGCATCGCGTATCGTTACGAGCCGTTGCGCCGGTGGCGCATTCGCCACTACGACAACCTGCGCCGTCCGCACCCCGTCGACGTTCAGTACGGCATACGCACCGGCGGCGCGATCTCGAGCGAGATCCTGTACGGTACCGCGGGCGCGGCTCGCGACCGGACCTTCTACGTCGGATCGCAGCCGGGCGTCGTGCGCCGCGCGCTCGCGCTCGTGCGCGACCCGCAGGCGACCGTCCTGCTCGATCTCGGCTGCGGAAAGGGCCGGGTGCTCGTCATCGGATCCGAGTTCCCGTTCCGCGAGATCGTCGGGGTGGAGTTAGCGGCCGGCGTCGCTGCGATCGCGGAAGAGAACATCGCGATCGTGCGCCGGAGGTTCCCGGGCCGAAGCCCGATTCGGGTCGTGACCGGGGATGCCGCCGAATTCCCGCTGCCGGACGCTCCGCTCGCGATCTTCCTCTTCCATCCTTTCGGCGAGCCGAGCATGCGGCGTCTGGTCGCGCGGATCGAAGCTGCGATCGCAGCGCGCGCGCACGCCGTCACGATCGTCTATTACAATCCGGTTTGCGGCGCGCTCTTCGACGCGTCGCCCGCGCTGGTCCGCGCGCACGCGCTGCGGGTTCCCTACGACGACGGCGAACCCGGCTCCGGACCGGACGCGAGCAGCGTCGTCGTGATCTGGCAGGATCGCGCGCACGCGGCCGGCGAGCCGTCGGCCGAGGCCCGCCGTCAAATCGTCGTGCTCGACGCCATGCACGCCGGCCTCGCGGACCGAGCGTGGATCCAACGTGGGGACGACGGTCAAGTCCGCCGAAAGTCGCGGAACGACCGCGCCGGCATCGCGGCTTGCCTTCAGCGTGAGGATTCTTCGTTGATTCGACCGACGTCGGTTCTAATAATCTCCGCCGCGGGACTCGCCGCGATCGCCGCGATCGCAGTCGCGCCGCGCACGAGCGGCGCAGCCGCCGCGGGCTTCGCGCGATCCGTCGCGCCCGCGACGCTTCCGCTCCGCCGCGCGCACCGGCCGATGGCGACGGGAGCGGGCGACGGCGCCTATCCCGAGGGAGAGTTGCTCGCATTCGGCGGCGCGCTGTACGGCACGACCTCGGCGGGCGGTCTGGGATACGGTACGGTCTTCAAGCTGACGCCGGCGAAGACGGGGTTCGTCGAGAGCGTGATCTACCGCTTCAAGGGCGGCGCGGACGGCGCGTACCCTTCGACGCAACCGATCGCGGACAAGCTCGGCAACCTCTACGGCGTGACGTCGGGGGACGACACGGCAACCGACTTCGGTACGGCCTACGAGCTTCAGCCGACCAAGACGGGCTACGTCGAAAAGGTGCTCTACCGCTTCCGTGGGTATCCCGACGCGGCGTTTCCCCTCTCGAAGCTGTACGGCGACGCGACGGGCCATCTCTTCGGCGTAAGTTTTGAAGGCGGCACGGATACGAACTGTCAGGACAACAACGGAAACTACGGCTGCGGGGCAGTCTTCGAGCTGACTCCGGGCCCAAAGGGCTACACGGAGCGCGTGATCGATCCGTTCGCGTCCGCGGCCGACGGGCTAGCCGCGTCGGGGGGGCTCATCGCCGATGCGAAGGGCGACCTGTACGGGATGACGCAGAGCGGCGGCGCGGCGGACGGCTCGGGCGTCGGAAACGCGTACGTCCTCATACCGGTGAAAGGCGCATACGCCCACCGGAACTTCTTCGTCTTCCGTGGGTACCCGGCCCCGTATCAACCGCTGGGCGAACTGTATGCCGACGCGCGGGGCGTTCTCTACGGAACGACGATCCTCGGCGGTGCCTCGGCGGCGTGCGGCGCGGGGATCGGCTGCGGAACGGTCTTCTCGCTCACGCGAACGACCAAAGGCTACGAGCTGGCCGTGCTTCACCGCTTCACGTTCGGCAAGGACGGCGCGTATCCCGAGGAGCCCGTCGTCGGCGGGGGCAGCGGCGCCTTGTTCACGACGACCTTCGGCGGCGGCGGCACGAAGTGCAAGGACTCCGGCGGCAACCTGCAGGGCTGCGGCACCGCCGTACGCCTGCTTCCGGCCAAGAGCGGCTATACGGAAACCGTCATCTACGCCTTCAAGGGGGGCAGCGACGGCGCGACGCCGGAGGCTTCCGTCCTCGTCGGACCTGGCGGGGTGCTCTATGGAACGACGTCCGGCCAAGACGTCGCAAGCGACTACGGTACGGTCTACGCCCTAACGCCGACGAAGACCGGAACCTACGTGGAGACCGTGCTCTACCGCTTCAAGGGCTAACCGCTTTACGCTGGTGGATGCCGAAGCGGTTGCCTTCGGGGTCGGTGACGAACGCGCTGAAACAGACGGGCGACTCGTGAATCTCGGTTACCGGCACGCCGCGCTCGAGCAGCCGCACGCGTTCGGCCGCGACGTCGTCCACCTCGAAGGTCGCGCTGAACGACGTGCCGGGGACGATGCCGAGCGGTTCGCCGTTGCCGATTCCGAACGTCACGTTCCCGACCTCGAACTCGACCCAGTGGTCGCCGAACGACTGACCGGGCGTCAAGCCGAGCGTATCGCGATAGAACGCCTTCGCCGCCGGCACGTCCCGAACGGAATAGGCGACGAACGCCATCTCTTTGATCATGATCCCTCATCGCAAGAAATGAAACGCAAGCGAAGCTCGCAGCGCTGGAGTCGATTCCGGGCGCCCGGCGACCGGTCCCGCATCGCTACGGCGAAAACGCAGGCGACGAGGGCCGGCTCAACCGCGGATCGCCCGCGACGGCCACTGTCGCCACGGAGAACTCAAGAGTGCGCGAGCGTCCTCGTCCGCCAGCGGCTCGGAGAAGAGGGCACCTTGGGCCTCGTCGCAGCCGAGTTCGCTCAAGACGGCGAGCTGGCGCTCGGTCTCGACTCCTTCGGCGATGCATTTGATTCCCAGACTGCGCGCGAAGGCAATCATCGCGCGCACGACCGCGACGTCCCGGCTGTTGCTCCCGAGGCCGTTCACGAACGACGATTCGATCTTGACCGCCGTCGCTTGCAGCCTGCTCAAATTCAAGAGCGACGAGCCTCCGGTGCCGAAATCGACGACGTACAGGTCGAAGCCGATTGCGCGCAGCTCCGCGAGAACGGGCCCGATGCGGTCGAAGCCGTCAGCGGGCAAGGCCGCGGTGATCTCGACGGCCAGCGAATGCGGCGGCAACGCGGTCTCGTTTAAGATCTCGTGTAATTCGTCGGCCAGGCCGCGGTACTCGAGCTCTTTCGGCGAGAGGTTCAGGCAGATCGTGAGGTGCCCGGTGGCGTCGACCTCGTTTTGCCATACCGCCAGCTGGCGCGCGGCCTTCAATAATGCCCAACGGTCGATCCCGACGATCAGGCCGGTCTCTTCGGCCCTGGCCCGATAGTCGGCCGGGCCGAGCAGTCCGCGCTGCGCGTGCTGCCAGCGCACGACGCTCTCGAATCCCGCGATTCTCCTGCTGCGAACGTCGACGATAGGCTGGTAGAAGACGCGCATTTCGTGGCGCTCGAGCGCTTCGCGCAAGTCGGCTCCGAGCGCAAGCGTGGCTTTGGCACGCATCCGCATCGCCTCGTGGAACACGACGTACCGCGAACGTCCCCGTGCCTTCGCTTCGTACATCGCGAGATCGGCATCGGCGAGGATATCGTCGGCAGTGACCGGCTGCGGCCTGTGCGCGGAAACGAAGGCGATCCCGATGCTGGTGCTCGTCGATAACTCGGTTTGCCCGATCCTGAACGGCGCCTGAAAAGACGTGAGGACGTGTTCGGCCACGGTGGTCGCTTCCGGAGCCCCTGCGATGTCCTCGATCAGGATAGCGAACTCGTCGCCGCCGACGCGCGCCACGACGTCCTCCGTTCGGATCGCCCGCTCCAGGCGACGCGCGACCTGCACCAGGAGCTGGTCCGCGGCCACGTGCCCGAGGGTGTCATTAGCGACCTTGAATCGGTCGAGGTCGAGAAAGAGGACGGCGAAAAGGTGCTCCGCGCGCCGTTCGGTGCGGGCGATCGCACGTACCAGGTACTCTCGGAACAGCGACTTATTCGCCAGGCCCGTCAGGTCGTCATGGATGGACGCGTGCTGGGTCTTTTCGACGAAAGCACGAAACCGCTCGGCGCTCTCGCCTAGCGCTTCGGAGGCCAGAAATCGCTCCGTGAGGTCGCGGACGATCTTCGTGAATCCCAGCAGCGTGCCGTGCGCGTCGTACAGCGGCTGCGCCGTGTTCGTGCCCCAGAAGCGCGAGCCGTCCTTGCGAACGTGCCAGCGGTCGTGCCCGGTCACCGGCCCGCTCAAGGCGCCGGTGAGTTCGGCCTCGCAATCGCCCGCCGACACGTCTTCGGGCGTAAAGAGCAAACTGTAGTGCCGGCCGACGACCTCGCGTCCGCTATAGCCGAAGAGCGCTTCCGCCCCGAGGTTCCAACGCAGGATCGTCCCCGCCGGAGCAACGACGAGGATCGCATATTCCGTAAGGCTCTCGACCAGCAGATGATCGAGCGTGCTCCCGCTGGGCAGGAACGCCGCTGTCGCAGTCGCGGCTGCGCCGGGCGTCGCCGGCAGCACGTCCGGGCAAGCGCTCTCCAGCTCAACTGCAAAGGCTGAGGCCGAGCCCACCGCTTCCTTGTCCATGACAGGCCAAACCTCTGGAATGCCGTAACCTCTCAATATCAAGTTACTGGTACAGTCGTTCCGGCGTCTGTACGAATCCGCGCAAACCCGGACGGTTCGCCTGCTGGGCGAAAAGGAATTAGGGCAAACCGGCGATGGTCCAAGATCCGTTCATCGAAAATGCAATACTGCGGGAACTCAACGGCGACGACCGGGCGAAGGTCCTGGCGGACGGCTCGGTCCAATGGTTCGACTTACGGGGCAACGTGTACGACGCGGATCAGGAAATAGAGTTCGCCTATTTCCCGCTCGATTGCGTGATGTCCGTGGTCACCCTCATGCGGGACGGAACGATGATCGAGATCGGAACGATCGGTCACGAAGGCACGACCGGCATCCCGCTCATCCTGGGCGGCGACCGGACCGCAAACCACGCCTTTTGCCAGGTGAACGGCAACGCGTGGAAGATGGGCGCGGCGACGTTCAAGCAGCTGCTCGCGGAGAGCCCGCTCTTTCGCGACCTCGTCAACCGCTATTTGCAAGCCTACCTCAACATGATCGGGCAGTTCACGGCCTGTAACCGCTTGCACAGCGTGTACGAGCGCGCGGCTCGCTGGATTCTGATGACGCAGGACCGGGTCGGCGTGGATATGTTTCCGCTAACGCACGAGTTCCTGGCGACGATGCTCGGCTCTCGGCGCTCCGGTGTCACGATCGCGGCTGCGATCCTGCAAAGAGCCGGCTACATTCACTACCATCGCGGCCGCATAACCGTCCTCGATCGCGCCGGTCTCGAGAAGGCGGCGTGCGAGTGCTACGATCTGACGAGACGGCAGTTCGGCGACGCGCTCGTTCACCGGATCGTCCGCGGCGCGCCGGCCGAGCTCGTGGCGGCGGAATCCTCGAACCACTCAGGCCCCGGCGCGCCGGTGTTATGAGTTTTTCGGGCTAGGGGTCGGCTTTCGCTACAGCCGCGGCTGGGCTCTCGAGGGCCGCCGCCAGGCCCCGCGCGGAAAGCATGCCGATCGGCGTTCCGGACGCATCGACGACCGGAAGATGGCGGATGCCGAGCGCGATCATCCGCATCGCTACGACGGCGACGTCGTCGTCGGCGCCGGCCGTTATCGGGTCGGCCGACATGAAGAGATTGGCAGTGGATTTGCGCGGGTCGACGCCGTCCGCGATCGCCCCGACGAGATCGCGTTCGGTGATGATGCCGACGAGCCGGCCGGTTTCGATCACGGCGGCCGAGCCGCAGTCCTCGATCCGCATCCGGCGCGCGACTTCGGACAGGCTGGCTTCGGGTTCGACCGAAAGCAGCGGACCAACCGCCAGATCGCTCACTCGCATCGCTTCACTCCACCTCGTAACGCGTCGGCACCATGGATTGCAACGCCTTCGGGGGGCGTTCGTACGCGCGTTGCTGCCGCGCCGGAATCTCGATGTGTTCGTGTGGGACCGACTCGTACGGGATCAACGAGAGCAAGTGTCCGATCAAGTTCAAGTGGGCGCTCTTCTTGTTGTCGGTCTCGACGACGTACCATGGCGCCTCTTTGATGTCGGTGTAGGCGAACATCTGATCCTTGGCTTCTGAGTAGTCGACCCAGCGCGCGCGCGCCTGGAGGTCCATGGGGCTCAGCTTCCAGCGTTTGCGCGGGTCGTTGATCCTGGCTTGGAAGCGGCGCTCCTGTTCCTCGTCGCTCACCGAAAGCCAGTACTTGATCAGAATGATTCCGGAGCGGACCAGCATGCGCTCGAGCTGCGGACAGGTGCGCATGAAATCTTCGTACTCGGTCTCGCTGCAAAAGCCCATCACGTGCTCGACGCCGGCCCGGTTATACCAGCTCCGGTCGAACAGGACGATCTCGCCGGCCGACGGGAGGTGCGCGATGTAGCGCTGGAAGTACCACTGCGAGCGCTCGCGTTCGGTCGGCGCGGGCAGCGCTACGATCCGGCAGAAACGTGGATTGAGCATCGCCGTGATGCGCTTGATCATCCCGCCTTTGCCGGCGGTGTCGCGGCCCTCGAAAATGACGACGACGCGCAAGCCTTGATGCCGGACCGATTCCTCCAGGCGCAAGAGCTCGATCTGAAGGCGCCGGAGTTCTCGTTCGTACTCTTTGGGCGTCAGCCGGCTCGGCGGCGAGCTGACGCCGCCGCGGGCCGGTTCCTTTTCGGTCTTGTGCGCTGCCATCGACGTTCCCAGTATCCTACAGCCACGTGGGATATTCCGCCGCGCAGCCGTCCGAGGTGAGTGCCGCGATCCCGGAGGTAGCTCGTACTACGTCATACGCACGCTGCACGAAGCCGCATCGTAACAGCAGCCGGGCTCGCTCGCCGACGCGGCGCTGGCGAACAAGGACGCGAAAGGCATATCGCACTATCCGGGATGGAGCTTGCCGGTGCTCGAATATCTCTACGAGAAGCGTCACATCACGGCCTCGGGTCACGAGACCACGGACACGGATCCGGGGCTCGCGACCTCGCACGACGACTACTCGCTGGAGAGTTGGATCTTGCACCACGACCACTATCAGATCGAGCTGTTGACGAATCTCGACCAGGTGCCCGAGGCAGGCGCGCTTGCCATCGTGACCTTTCCGAAGCCCAAAGGCGGCTCGGGCTTCCCGGCCCGCGTCATCGCGATCGTTCCGTAGTTGCGCGGCGAATGCGGCTGATCGAATACGACGATGCGAGCGACGAGGTGCGGGCCGTCTACGACGACATCCGTACCACGCGCGGCGGCGACGTCATCAACAACTTCTGGAAAGCGGTCGCCAACGACCCGGGTACGCTGCGGCGTACGTGGGCGACCGTCAAGGAGGTGATGGGCGGGCCGGGAGAGCTCGACCCGCTGACGCGCGAGCTGATCTACATCGCGGTCAGCGTTACGAACAACTGCGAATACTGCATCGCGTCGCACGGTGCGTCCGCGCGCGCGAAAGGCATGTCGGACGGGATGCTCGGCCAGCTGCTCGCCATCGTGGCGGCGGCGAACGCCACGAACCGGCTTGCGGTCGGCTACCGCGTGCCCGTCGACGAACGGTTCGGCAGCGGTTTCGAGGACCGGTGAACGGCCTGGGGCCCAGTCCGGGCCCCTCCCCGGTGCTTACGGTCTGAAAAACGAAGAGCCTGGCGTTCGAGGTCGAAGGGCGCGACGGGCGGTTTCCTGCTGCCCCGGCGCCGACCCGGAGCGCCGGAGGTCACCCGCGAATGAGACCGGCCGATGAGAGAATGTCGTAGATGAACAGCCTTCCCAAGATCATCCAGGGCGGTATGGGCGCAGGGGTCTCCAATTGGCGGCTGGCGCAGGCGGTCTCGAAGTTGGGCCAGCTCGGCGTGGTTTCCGGAACGGCCCTCGATCAGATCCTCGCGCGTCGCCTGCAGGACGGCGACCTGGGCGGCCACATGCGCCGTGCGATCGAGCGCTTCCCCTTCCCCAAGATGGCGCAGCGCATCTGGGAGACGTATTTCGTTCCCGGCGGCAAGAAGGAGGACGAGCCGTACAAGAAGCTGCCGATGTTCGAGAAAGAGAATCCGCGCGCGCTCACGGAACTGTGCATCCTCTCCAATTTCGTCGAGGTCGACCTCGCTCGGGAAGGCCACGGCAACCCGGTCGGCGTGAACTACCTCGAGAAGATTCAGATGCCGCACCTTCCGTCGATCTACGGTGCGATGCTGGCGGGCGTCGGCTACATCTTGATGGGTGCCGGCATCCCGATTAAGATTCCCGACGTGATCGACCGCTTCGTCAACCACGAGCCGGCCACGTATCCGCTGCACGTCATCGGAGCCGAAGCGGGCGACGACACGACCATGACCTTCGCGCCGCGCGACTTCATGGAACGCGACCTTCCGCCCCTGAGCCGCCCGAACTTTCTCGCCATCATCGCTTCGAACGTGCTGGCCGTGTCGATGCTGAAGAAGACCGACGGCCGCGTCGACGGTTTCGTTATCGAAGGCCCGACGGCCGGCGGCCACAACGCGCCGCCGCGCGGGAAGCTCCAACTCGACAGCGCGGGCGAGGCGATCTACGGCGAGCGCGATAAGGTCGACCTCGCGAAGATCCGCGAGTTGGGCCGTCCGTTCTGGCTCGCGGGCGGATACGGCTCCGCTGAAAAGCTGCAGGAGGCGCTGGCTGCGGGGGCCGCGGGCATCCAAGTCGGCACCGCGTTTGCCTATTGTGAGGAATCGGGTTTGAGACCCGACTACAAGCGGGCGATGCTGGAGAAAGTGGCCGCGGGCACGGCCAAGGTCTTTACCGATTCGGTGGCGTCGCCGACCAATTTCCCCTTCAAGGTTGCGGAACTGGAAGGCACGCTCTCCGACGCCGACGTTTTCAAGAGCCGGGCGCGCATCTGCGACCTCGGCTTCCTGCGCGAAGCATACCGGACCGAGAAGGGCACGATCGACTATCGCTGCTCGGCCGAGCCGGTGAACGTTTTCGTCAAGAAGGGCGGAAAAGTCGAGGACACCGTGGGCAGGAAGTGCATCTGCAATGCGCTCCTTGCGACAATCGGCCAGCAGCAGGTCCGCAAGGGGCATCGCATCGAGCAAGGTATCGTGACCTCGGGGAACGACTTGGTCGAGATCGGGCGTTTCTTGCCCGCGCACGGCTTCGAGTACAACGCGGCAGACGTGGTGAAAAATCTCCTGGCAGGAGCGGCCTGAAGGCCTCGGGCCCTTTCTCGTCCCATAATCTTACTTCGTGTCACTCTTAGACGGGAAAATCGCCCTGATCACGGGCGTGGCGAACCGCTGGTCCATTGCGACCGGCATAGCGCGCGCGTTACACGCGCACGGCGCGCGGCTCGCCTTCATCTACCAGGGAGAACGCGTTCGCGACGAGGTCGACAAATTGGCCGCCGAACTCGGCGGGCGAAGCTATCCGTGCGACGTCGGCAGCGATGCCGCGCTGACCGAACTGGCGGAGTCCGTACGCCGCGACTACGGGCGGCTCGACGTGCTGGTGCATTCGATCGCGTATACCAACAAGGAAGATCTCCGGGGCAAGGTCTACACGACCTCGCGCGGCGGATTCGCGCTCGCGCTCGACATCTCTGCGTACTCCTTGATCGCGCTGACGAACGCACTGGCCGACGTGTTGAGCGACGGCTCGAGCGTCATCGCGATGACGTATCAAGGCAGCACGTCCATCGTTCCCAACTACAATCTCGCGGGGATCGCGAAAGGGGCGCTCGAGTCGATCGTCCGTTATCTCGCGTACGACCTCGGCGACCGCGGCATTCGCGTGAACGCGATCTCGGCCGGTCCGATCTCGACCGCGAGTTCTCGCGCCGTGCGCGGTTTCAAGGGCATCCTCGATAAGACCGCGGCCGGCGCGCCGCTGCGCCGCAACGTCACTCCGGAAGACGTCGGCAACACCGCCGTGTACCTCGCGTCGGACCTCTCGCGGGCCGTGACGGCCGACGTACACTTCGTCGACGCGGGCTTCCACTCGATGGGAATGTGGCCCGATCCGGCGAGCGATCTCGGCTAGCCGCGCTCGAGCGCTCGGACGGCGTCGAAGACGAGCCGGGCAGTCGCCACGTCTTCGATCGCCAGGCCGAGCGACTTGAAGATCGTCGTCGCTTCGACCGGCGACGCTTTCGTGCCGGCGAAGAGCTCGCCGGCTTCGGCATAGATCGCGCACTTCGAGAGGATCACGTCGCCCGACTCCGCGAGCGCCGCCGCGCGCGAGTCGACCACGACCGCGTTCGCCATCGCCTCGTCGTCCAATTCACGCCACGCCGGCCGGCCGGCCCCGACGGCATTCACGTGCGCGCCCGGTTTCAACCACGCGCCGCGCAGGACGGGCTCGTGCGCGCCGGTCGCCGTCACCACGACGTCGGCGCCGCGCACCGCCGACTCGGCGTCCATCGCGATCGCCCCGTGTTCGGCGGCGAACCGCTCTGCATGTTCGGGCGTGCGGCTCCACACGCGCACCTCGCGCAGAGCGCGCACGTGCCGCAGCGCCTCGAGGTGCGCGTGCGCCTGCACGCCGCTGCCGAGCAGCGCCAGCACGCGGCTTTCCGGCGCCGCAAGGCGCGCGGTCACCGCAGCGGAGACCGCGGCGGTTCGCATTTCCGTGATCGAGCGGCCGTCCATGACGGCCAGCGGTTCGCCGGTGTCCGGCCGGAAGAGCAGGACCAGGCCCATGTGAGTCGGGATGCCGGTGCCTTCGTTGACCGGATAGTAGCTGACGAGCTTGAGGCCCATCGAGTCGGTCGCGACCGCCGGCATCACGCCGAGATAGCGTTTGCCTTCCTCGACCGCAAGCACCGTCCGTACGGGCTGCTGCACCCGGCCCGCGGAAAACGCTTCGAGCGCTCGTTCCATCGCCGCGATCAGCCCGTCGTAGCGCAGGACCGCTCGAACCTCTTCCTCGTTCAAATACATGACCACGATGCTTTTCCTCCCGCCGCAATCGCTACGGTTCGGCTGCGGAATCACCCGCAAGTACCCAATCCCAGGTGGTGAGTTCGGGGCTCGGCATGCCCAGGCGCGCGTAGAGCGGCCGCAGCAGCGTGCCGGTGAAGTTCCGCGGATCGTGAAACCGCACGAGGCGCCGCGCGCCGGCCGGGAACCGGAAGCCGGCGCAACCTTCCATCGCCGTTACGATCGCCGCGGCGAATGAGGCCTGGTCTCGCAGCTCCGCCGCGTAGCCGACCGCGAAATTGGAGAGGATCGCGCCCGTGTACCCGCCACGGTCGGCGAGCACCGGCCGCTCCGCCGCGACCGCGGCCAGCAGCGTGCCCGACAGTTTTCCCGTATAGTCGGCCAGCGCGATCGCGTCGGCCGCGCAGGTTGCCAGGTGCAACTCTTCGGGCCGCAAGTAGCGATCGATCGCTATCAGTCGCCCTTGCTGCAACAGGTCGCGATACTCGCGATCGATCAGTTCCCGAAACGGGGGGTGCGCGCTGCCCGCCAGCAGCAGACGGCGCTCGGGTGGAGCCGCGCCGCCCGGAAGGCGGCCAACAGGTCGGGAATTGCCTTCGTCGAGTTGCTCTTCCCGACCGCCGCGAGGTACGTTCCGTCGACCGGGATTCCCAGGGCCTCGCGGGCGCGCACTTTCGCAACCGGCGCGCGCGGTTCGACGGGGTCCGGCAGAAGTCTCAGGCGCCGCTGCGCCCAGCCGGCCCGGCGCCGTATGAAGTCGTAGAGCTGCGGGTTCACGACGTGCACTTCCGACCATGGCGAGAAGCGTCTGGAGAAACGGTGCACGCCGTCTTGCAAGCGGTCTCGAACGCCGCGAGCGGGCTCGTGAAAGCCGTAGTGCAGGATGCCGACGGAGGTCACGTCGCGGGCGCGAAAGCGGGAGCGCACCAAGCACCGTAGCGCCAGCGTCAACGCGCCGTTGTCGGCCGACGTGAAGACGACGTAATCGGGCCGGTTGCGTTCGAGCGAGTCGAGCAGCATGGCGCTCACTTCGTGTCCGCGGTCGTAGATGTCGCCCGCCGCGACGACGTCGAAGACGACCTTCGAGGCGTACTGCGATAGCGAGTCTGCGAAGAACGGCGATTCCCGGTGCCGGCTGGTCGTGGTCAGGATCACCCGCTCGAGTCGCCCCTCATCGAGCAAACGGACGAGCGCCGGCAACATAAACGCGACGTATTTCGTGTGGTGCCCGCCCGAGAACGGCTCGAACACTTGCGCGATCATCGCCGCCTTCCTTCGCCTCTGGGGCGCCCGAATCGTCCCGGGCACCGTAACTTTAGGCCTGAACGAAAATTCGACCGCGCGGCGGGCCGCTTCCGAAACCTCGTATCTGCACGCTCCAGCTATCAATGGCGGGCGGGGCCGTTCATCTCGGGTTCAGGTTAAGGTGCGCCCAAATGCCCGTGAACTGACCCTTAAGGCGGCGTTAAGTTGCATCGGTTAGCGTCGGAGTGCTCGCGTCCGGCCGGTTTGCCGCGCGTTCCAACACCTCGTCCGGAGAACGATTTTGATTACGCGCCTCGTTCGCATTCTCTGTTGTATGCTTACTGCGACGTTCTTGTTATTAAGTGTCCTGCCCGCGAGCGCGCAGTCTTCCGCCGGCTCGGTCAACGGCGTCGTCGTCGACCAGATCGACGGTCTCCCGATCCCGGGCGCGAACGTCGGACTGTATCGAGGGAGCACGTTCGTCGCGTCGACCAAGGCCGACGCAAAGGGCGCGTTCAAGATCGACTCGGTCGCTCCGGGACTCTACACGCTCTCGATCGCGGCGGCCGGCTATCAGGTTTCGAGGTCGCGCGAGTTCTCCGTGGCGCCGGGCCAACAGACCAGCGCCAACCTCGCAGTGAACCGGGCCACGCAAGCTCAACAGCCGGGCAGTCTTCGAACGATCGGCAGCGTGACCACCAGTAGCACGAGTTCCATAGCATCGACGACGACGATCACGCGCACGCTCGATCCCGCCGTGCTCGCGAACGAGGCATACCTCAACTTCGGATCGGCGGTGGACAAGCTGCCCGGCGTCAACGCCAACAGCCTCTCGTCCTCGGTCAGCGACGACCTCACCCTCAACATCCGGGGCCTCGGCGCTTCGGAAACGCAGGCGCTGCTGGACGGGCACCCGGTCGGTCCGCAAGGCGTCTATGCTATCAACGGCGGCGGTAGCTACCCGACGGCATTCAACTACGCCGATTCGCCGCTGTTCGGACTGAGCCGGGTGCAGGTCACCTTCGGGTCGGGCGCCAGCGGACTGTACGGCGTCGACGCGATCGGCGGAACGGTCGATATGCAGACGCTCAATCCGACGGTGAAGCCGGTCGCGAGTTTCTGGGAGGGTATCGGAAACCAAGGCAAGGGGCAGACCTACTTCAACACGACGGGCTCGGTCGGCAGGTTGGCCTACGCGGTTGCGGGCGGCGTTCAGGGAACGTACGGCATGTTCGCGCCCGGACTCATCACCCAGAGCGGGCGCCCGAACAACAACGCCAACCTGAACAACGGCGGAAACTGCACGCAAGGCAACGACATCTCGGCCTGCAACACCGCGCTGAACACCTATTCGGTGAGCCAGAACGCGACGCTGCGCGCCGGACTCGCGAAATTTCGCTACAACCTCTCCAACAACACGACCTTCACGACGACGGTGTACGCGTCGGGCCAGCAGGCCGACTCGACCGGAAACGGCGACAACGACTACATTCCCTACGACACGCGCCTGGCCCAGATCCAGAGCAATCCCGGGAATTGCGCGTTACCGGGGGATCCGAAGGGCAAGACCTCCGGCTATCAGGTGATCACCGTCTCGAACGCGGCCAACAACCCGACCGCCTGCTACTCGGCGAGTCAGTGGGCGCTGGCCTCGTACGGCCCGTACGGCGGCGGCGCGGACCGCAACCGCGGCACGAACATGGCCGACTACGATTTCAAGCTGCAAAGCGTGACCGGCAAGAACACGATCACGGCCGACGGCTACTACAACTATTACAAGTTCTACAAGAGTTCGGAACAGGCCAGCGGGCTCGATCCGACCGGCACGCAATTCGCGGGCACGCAGTACTCGCAGTTCCTCAACACGCAAGGCTACCTCGTCTCCGACGACATCGTGAACGAGAACAGCGACATCGGATTCGGCTATTTCGGTCAGTACCAGCTGGGCACGCGGCTCGATTACAACTTCGCCGGCCAGGGCCTCTACAGCTACGAGCTGCCCGAGTCTTCACATTACACCAGCGGTTTCGCGCGCGCGGCGTACAACTTCAATAACCGCTTGTCGGCGTTCGGAAACTTCTGGGTCAAGAACGATTCCGTCGTCGGCGATACGAACTTCGACCCGCGCGTCTCGCTCGTGCTGCGGCCCGCATCCAGCGACGTCCTGCGCGTGACCTACGGACACTCGACGGGCGACCCCGCCGCCGAGCTCAAAGAATCGGGACCGCCGTCGATCAACTCCAACCCCTCGAGCCTCAACCCGACCTGTACGCCCTACAATTCGATCGGAAGCGGCGGGAACCCGGGTATCAAGCCCGAGTCCTCGAACGACTACGAGGTCGGCTACGCTCACCGCTTCACCGGCGATTCTTCGATTCAGGTCAATTTTTACTACACCGGCGTGCAGAACCAGCTCTTCTCCGCGGACGAGCCGCTCTCGCAGTACGGTCCCGTCGCGATCTCGCCGACGTTGTTACAGGGTTTCGCGAACAAGATCGGGAGCGTCTGCCCCGGAGTCGATCCGGCGAACCCCGCATCGGTTCTGCCGTACCTCGCGATTTCGACCACGTATAACGCCGCCACCGCGGTATCGAAAGGCATCGAGCTCAGCGGCCGGCAGCATCTGGTGCCGCACCTCTACTTCGACTACACGTACGACTTGCAATCCGTCGTCGAGAACGGCATCAACGACAACATCCTGCAGAACAACGCGTACATCGTACCCGGCGGCCAAGTGCAGGGCATTCCGATCAATCAAGCGACGGTCGGTCTCGATTACAGCAATGCCGGTCTGGAAGTGCGGATGGACGGATACGTGGTCGGCAACAACAACCCGTCCAGCCGGCCGGCCTACAACGTCTGGAACGGCTTCGTCTCGAAAGCGCTCCCGGCCGGCCTCGCGGTCACGCTCGGCGTCCAGAACGTGTTCAACCAAGCCTGGCAAACGTACGGGTACCTCGGGCACGCGCCGCTCATCCCCGAGAACCGTTTCTTCAACGATACGACGCCGATCCAACAGTTCGTGAACGGCAACGGGAACGAAGAGTTCGGTCTCCCGATCCGATCGTTCCAGCTGACGCTCAACTACCGCGTGTAACGCCGGCGGCTTCGCCCTGGCTTCGCGCGCCCGCAGGGGTCGCACGCGGGGGCTCGACCCGCACGACCGCGACCGGAACCGCCGCGTCGCGCACGACCCCCTCGGCGACGCTGCCCAAGAACATCCGCCGCAGGCCGCGCCGGCCGTGCGTACCGATGACGATCGCGTCGGCTCCATTCAGCCTTGCGCTGGCGACGATCGCGCTCGTGGGTTCGCCGTTCACGATCGTGGTCTCGTGCGCGATGTGACGCGCCTCGACGGCGGCTTCCCGTTCGCCGATCGTGCCGGCAGCGGCACGCCGAAGGTCCTCGAAGAACGGAGCCGGATCGTACCCGTAGGTCGCAGCCTTGCTGAAGAGATCGCGCGTGTCGATCGCCGTGCAGAGCAGCAGCGACGCGCGTTCCGCCTCCGCGAGGCGCATGGCGAAGTGCAGGGCGGCGTCGCTGGGTTCCGAATCGTCGAGCGCCACGAGGACGCGCTCGATGGCGACGTCGTCGGGGTCGCAACCCGGCGGTACGACGAATGCCGGGATGTCGGTGCGGCGCAACACGTCCGCCGCGGTGCTGCCGAGTAAGAAGCGCTCCAACCCGCTCTGACCGTGCTTGCCGACGACGATGGCGTCGGCGTGCCGAGCGTCCGCGCATTCGACGATCGCCTCGGCGACCCGGCCGGTCAACACGATCTTGGTGAACGATACGCCCGCCCCCGCCGCGCGTTCGGCGGCCCCGTCGAGGATGGCGGCGGCGGCGTCGTCGAGCGTCTCGATCATGCGTCCGGCATCGAATCCGTACGGCGACGCGCAGGACGCGATCGCGGTCGAGTTGTCGACCGCGGTGCAGAGCACGAGCGATGCGCCGTGTTTGCGGGCGAGTCCGGTCGCGAAGGAAACGGCGCGCTCGCCGCTCTCGGACCCATCGGTCGCCGCGAGGATCGTTCGAAAGACCTCATCCATCAGCTGTTCCGACCCTTCCGCAGCCGGCAAGCGCTATGGGCGGCCGGCGCAGCGCGCCGGAGCCCGTTTCGGGCCGCCTGCGATCACGCCATCATTGTGGCACTCGGCTGCGAACGAATGATGAATGCGCCGGACCTGCGAGCAGTACGACGTATGGTAAGCTCGCTTGCTCGCCGGCCCGGCGTTTCGCGGCAGTACGGCGGCTGCAGGCGTCAAAGCCACCGGAAGGGGGTACGCGAGGGGAATGCGGATCGGGCGGTTGTTCGGCATCGACATCGTCGTCGACATTTCGTGGCTGTTCATCTTCGCGCTCGTGACGTGGTCGCTGGACAGCGCGGCCGGACCTTTCCGTAGTGCCGCCTTGACGCCTCTCCAGCGCGCGCTGCTGGCGGCCGGAACGTCGCTGCTGTTCTTCGCGAGCGTGCTGTTGCACGAACTCTCGCACTCGCTGGTCGCCCGCGCGAAGGGGATCCCGATCACCGAAATCCGGCTCTTCCTGTTCGGCGGGGTCTCGCGCTTCGCGCAGGAACCGAAAACCGCGCCGAGCGCCGCCTGGATCGCGCTGGTCGGACCGTTGACGAGTATCGCGCTCGCGTTCGTTTTGGCGGCCTGCGCGGCGCTCGCGAAATTTGGAACGCCGCTCGGCATCGCGTTCGCCTACCTCGCGGCCGCGAACGCGCTGCTGGGCGCGTTCAATCTGCTGCCCGCCTTTCCGTTGGACGGCGGGCGAGTGCTGCACGCGCTCCTGTGGGCGAAGACGCACGATCGCAACCGCGCGACCGCGATCGCGGTGCGCATCGGAGCGGTCGTCGCGTGGCTGTTGATCGCGGCCGGGGTGGCCGAGACGCTGGCCTTCGGCTTCGCGAGCGGCGGGCTCTGGTACACGTTCATCGGCTGGTTCATCCTGCAGGCCGGTCAATCCGAGGTGCGCGCGACGAAGCTCGAGCATTCGCTCGAGGGCCGCTCCGCGCTCGTGCTGGCCAAACCGGCCGCCGAGACCCTGCCGGCCGACACGCGGGCGGACGTCGCGTTCAAGACGATGCTCGCCAAAGGCGTGCGGGCGCTGCCCGTGACCGTCGCCGGGCAGTTCGTGGGGCTCGTGACCCTGCACGATTTCGCGCACGCGGGAGCCGAACCGCTCGAACGCAGCTACGTGACCGCGCTGATGAAACGCGCCGCGGACGTGACGACGCTCGCGCCGACCGCCAAGGCCGGCGACGCGCTGCGGTTACTGGGCGAGTCCGGTTTCCATCAGCTGCCCGTCGTCGACGCCGACGGAACGTTCCTCGGCTTCGTCACGCGCGAGAGCGTGATCGAGTGGGTTGCTCAAGATCGCGATCCGGGGGTTCGCGCGGCGCTGCACTAGCGTCGGGCCCGGCCGCTCGTTCGACGGGCGGGAGCGCTGCGCGGGCTGCAGGACCGTGCGGCCGAGCCACCGGCAGGCCAGCAGGGCCAGCTCGACGTCGAGCCGCCCGTCGCGCAGGGCGCGGCCGCGCAGCTCCTCCGCCTTGCGCACTCGGTACTGCGCGGTGTTGCGATGGAGGGCCAGTTGCTCGGCGGTCGTCGTGTAGCTGCCGCCGCTGGCGAGAAAAACGCGCGCGGTTTCGCGCAGCAGGTCGTGGCGTTCGTCGTCGACCGCGAGCGCGCCCAACGTCTCGGCGACCCAATCGCGCGTCGACTCGAGGTCCGAGCACATCGTCGCGATGGGGGCCACTTCCGCGAACGGCGTCAGCCGCGGCCGCCCGGGGCTCGCAGCCATTGCGACGGCCTGCGCGCTGAGTGCCTGCCGATGCGTCCGGCGAAAACCTTCGACGCCCGGGGCGGGTTCGCCGAGCGCCACGCGCGCCTGTTTGTCGACGCGCTGCAACGTCTGCTCGAACAGCTCGCGCGCGATCGCGCTGCGGTCGCCGAGCGGCAGCCAGACCCAGGCGCTCGACTCGTCGTGCGGGACGAATAACGGGCGTTCGCGACAGCCCGCGGTGTGCGCGAGCGCCGCGGCGAGCTGCTGCAGGGCGATCAGCGGAGCGCGTTCGCAGAGGTGAGCGTTCGTCCAGACCGCGAGGCCCAGGTGGCGTTGGCGGAGCCGGTAGCCGCCCAACTTCGATTCCGCGACGTCGGTGCCGATGTCGCGTCCGTGCAGCAGCGAGCGGACCCAGGTCGCCAGCACCGCACCGCGGCGCTGCAGCCATTCCTCGCGTGCCTGCTCGTACGCTGCGATGATCTGCTCGACGACCCGGTCGATGTAGTCGGATATGCGCTCGACGATGTGCAAGGTCGTCGCACCTTCGACGTGGCCGCCCTCGGTGTGGCGGACGAGATCCTCGATGCAGCGGCGCAGGAAACGCGTTTGGCCCACCCGGTACGCGCGGATGAGCGCGGCCGACGGGACGTCTCGCTGCGCGAGCCGGCGCGCGTATTCCACGGCCGCCGCCGGCGCGTCGATGCCGCTCGTGTCCGACGAGTGCCGCAGCACGTGCAGAAACGTATCGACGTTCTGCCGCACGCTGGCTTCGAGCAGCTTGCGCTCGCGGTCGTCGCCGCGCAGGGCCGGGATCGAATCGAGGATCACCTGCTGGATGTCCTCGGTCAGTTCGCCAAGACGGCGGCTCATGCGCGCGGCGGCTCGCTCGACCTGCGCGTCGACGCCGTGCGCGTCGTTGCTGCGTATCCGATTGATAGCGTCGCTCCCCGTACGGTCTGAAGTGACTGAAGAACCGCCCGTGCCCCAGGTTACGAGGCTCGGGCGGTCGATCGGATTTGGAAACTTTCGCCGTCGTTGGTACGCTTACGCGGCCATATATTCCGCTTTTTATCGCACCCGGCCCCGCGGGCTCGACCGCGTGCAGGGGGAACGGGAGCGTCAGCCGAGCTCGCGTACCCGCCGCATCACGAGAACCGGGTCGCCGTCCGCCGGGACGCTGACGAAGGCCGGCCCGCCGCCGAGCTCGGGCAGGCGGGCGCCGTCGAGCCACCCGGCAGCGGGGACGTCGATGCCCCAGCGCGCTTCCCGGTCCGCCGGAGGAGCGCGGCCGATCCATCCGTCGACGCCTGCCGGTCGCCCCAGGGGCCAGCATTCTGACCGTCTCCGTACGCAGGAAGACCGGCCAACCGTAGTTCTGCGCCACGTTCAGCACCGCTCGATAGGCGTCGGGCTCGACGAGGTGCTCGCGTGGTGTGGAGCCTTCGTCCAGGAGCAGTCCCGCGATTGCGGTCGCGGCGAACGTCCGAAGCAGGTCGGCGACGTACATCGCGCCGGCCTCGGCCTGCTCGGTTTCGACGGGACTCGTGCACTCCGAGTCCCAGTGGGCGCCGGCTGCGGCCACCGCGATCCAGCGCGCCGGCGACGGCAGCCGGAGTACGACGGGCGTCGCGCCGCCCGCGGAGGCGAGTGCGACCAGGGCGTTGAGCGCAACGGCTCGGGCTCGTTCGTCGGCCAGCAGCGTTCGCAGCGCGAACCCCGGACGCGGCCGGGCCGCCATCGCGGCGCGGAGGTCGTCACGCCCCGAAACCTGCGCGCCGTACAGGCCCGCAAGATCTACCAGGAGGGCATCGGAGCCGAACATGCTCTGGGCCTTGCCGGCGAAGGCGGCGAGGTCGCCCGGTGACTCCCAAGGCATCCCGTTGCCGCCGGCAAGGCGGTTGCAGCAGTAGGCGTTCGCGTCGAACCACACGGGGCTTGCCCGTCCCGACGGCGGCCGGTCGAGGCTGGCAAGCGCGCTAGGCATCGACCTTTTCGCCCGGGACCGCTGGGGCCCGGCCGTTGAGGTTGCGTACGCGTTCCTCGAGTTCGGCGATCCTCGCCTGGGCGGCCAGCAGCGCCAGGTCCCGCGGGTCCGGCAGCATGATCGGCGGCAGCTGGGACATCGCGCCTTTGACCCGCACGGGACCGCTGGTCGTCCACGCCGTCGCGTGGATGACGCTGTTATCGTCGCCCCAGGAACCGTAGTACGGCAGGTGCTGCGGAGGTTCGGGCGTCACCCACTCGGCGACGAACTGCGCGTAGGGGATACCCCGCCGCTTGCGGGCGTCGCGTTCGGCCTGGCGCGCCGCACGCGTGGCGTCGGGATCGACGGCCAGCGTCCGTCCGTCGAACGCGACGAAGTAGACGTCGCGCGCCGTCGCCGGCGAGATGTAACCCGCTTCGAGATCGGCGATCACGGCCTGCGGGTCGCGTTCGAGCACGTCGCCGTAGCCGCCGCCCGAGCCCTGGCAGATCATGTAGACCTCCCCCTCGCCGGCCAGCTCGAACGCCATGCCCATGTGGTGCGTCGAGTAGCGCGCCTCGGGGAACGGCCGCTCGTTGAGGACTTGCTCGAAGTCGAAGGACCAGCGGCTCGGGTCGCGTTCGAGGTACTCGAAGACGTTGATGCCTTTGATCTTGGCCAGCGGGTACGTCGGGCAGCCGTACCCGCCGAAGAGGCCCGGGAGGACGGGGAACTTCGACCCGCACGAGACGGTGGCGAAGCCCCACATCGGCGTGCCGCGCGCGGCGACGGCCATCTCGTAGCCCATGCCCCCGCGGAACTTTCCGAACCCCTGGTTGTCGCGCTTGATCTTTTTCGACGTCAGTTGGACGAACGGGACGTCATCTTCGATGATCTCCTGCTCGCCGATGTCGGCCATGGCCGCGAAGAACGGTGCCACGCTGTTCTCACCGTCGGCGTAGGCGCGCGCCCCGCCGCCCATGCCGTTGAGGTCCGCGCAGACGTTTCCGACGAACTCCCCGTGCTGCGTGATACCGCCGAAGAGGAACGTATTGATCTGATTGAACCACGGTGCGACGATCGAAGCGTGTTTCTCGGGACACGAGAACAGCATCTTCGCCAGCAGTGCCTGCATGCCGGCGAACGCCTTGAAGCCGCTTTGCAGACTCTGTCCGACGGGCGCGTCGAAGCCCGGGTCGACGGCGCTGCCTTCGTCGGTCAGTACCTCGATCGGATTCAACACGCTGATTCCGCGCGGCAGGTCCGGCCAGAAGAAGCCGAGCACAGCTTGGCTCATCGCGCACTTCGAGGAGCCGAGCGGAGAGTTGAAGGCGCGGTTGAGGATCTGCGGGCTCGTGCCGCGCCAATCGATCGTCAACTGGTCGCCCTTGACGGTGATCGCGCACGGGTACTTCAGCAGCGCGTTCTCGCGCAATGTGGAGTCGGAAAAGAAATTGACCCGGTAGGTGCCGTCCGGCATCTCGGAGATGCGGCGCCGGGCTTCGACTTCGATATCCTCGAGCGACTTGCGCAGGGCGGTGATGAAGTTGTCCCGGCCGACTTCGGCGATCACCGCCAGCAAACGTTCCTTGATCCGCAGGGCCGAGTACAATTTGACCTTGAGGTCCTGATACTGCAGCTTGGGCTCGCGCACCGAGTTCTGCAAGAACGTGAGCAGGTCGCGCCGGATGCGGTTGTTCTCGACGATCTTGAAGGGGCTCATACGAAGGCCGTCGTCGTACGCCGATTCCGAGCTCGAGGGCATCCCGCCGGGCTCTTTGGCGCCGTTCTCGCCTTCGTGGATGATCGTCGCCACCCACGCGACCAGCTCGTCCTCGTAGAACACCGGCAGGATCATGCTCTGATCGGTGTTGTGGATGTTCCCGTAGCGCGCGTCGTTGTGGATGAACCCGTCGCCGTCACGGACGCCGACCGTCGGCTCGCCGACCCAGTACTTCTTGATGAAGCGCACCGGGTAGTGCAGCACGGAAGCAAACGCGAGCACGCCGCCCGTGCTGATGTGGATCAGGTCGCCCGAGGAGGAATAGACCGCGCTCGTGAGGTCGCCCCACTTGGCGCCGGGTGCGGCCCCGGTCTGCTCCATCATCTCGTACGCTTCGTCGAGTCCGGCCACGATGCGCTTGCGGACCCGGTCCAATTGGTTCGCGTCGATCGGTCGCGCGAGCAGCTCTTCCTCGAGCGGCGTGCGCGGGGCCATGCGGTGGTCCCGCATGATCGCGGGATCGGGGCCGAGGAACAAGGTCGTGCCGGCTAGGAACCGGTTCGCCCATTCCTGGTCCTCCGACTCGAAAGTCTGTTTGGCGGTGTCGGTCATGATTAGCTGTTCCTCGCTCTTATGACTTCAGGAACCAGATGGCACCGTGGGCTCCGGTCTCGAGGCGCCAGCCGGGCTCGACGAGGTAGGTCGTGGTCGCGGTCGTCACGACGCCCGGGCCGCGCACCACGAGCCCCGGCCGCAGCGCCGTCTCATCGAAGATCGGGGTATCGGCGGTCGGCGCGCCGAGGCCGACGAACGAGCAGCTGCGGGTTGCGACGGGTACGGCGTCGGTTTTTGAGCCGCCCGCCGGCGCCGCATCGAACTCGACGGTTTCGCCCTCGACGTACGAGGCGACCCGGATCGTCGTCGTGCGAATGCCGGCTTCGGGAGACTGGCTGCCCTCGCCGAACCGCCGGCCGTAGTCTTCCGAGAAGAGCTGCATGAGCGCGATGACGTCGCGGACGCCCTCGAGGCGCGTGCGGTCGGCGACGACGGCCATCGTGACAAGTTGGTTGCCGTAGCGCATATCGAGCTCGAGGCGGTGCCGCACCGCTTCGGGCGGCAGGCCCTGACGAACCAGATCGGCACGTCCCTTGGCCTCCAGCTCGATGACGATCCGGTTGAACCGCTCGAAGTCGGTGAAGATCCGGCCGTACGTCGCGTCGAACAGGATGATCGGTGCGGTGCGCTCGTGGATGTGGAGCTGCGGCGTGTTGCCCGCCCCAAGCGCCGAGAAGACCGAGCTGTACGGCGGCGCCAGCACCTTTTCGATCCCGAGGTGGTTCGCGATTCCGCAGCAGTGCAGCGGGCCGTTTCCGCCGTAGGCCAGCATCGTGAATTCGTGCGGAAGGTAGCCGCGGATGCGCAGTTCTTTGGCGATGCCGTTCGCCATCTGCTCGTCGACCTCGGCTTTGATCAGCTTGGCCACGTCGATCGCGCTGAGGTCGAGGTAATCGAGAAACTCCTCCTCGACCGCGAACGCCGCGCGCTTGACATTGAGCGGGATACGCCCGTTCGCATACCGGCCGGCGTCCAGGTACCCGAGCAACAGATCGGCGTCGGTGACCGTCGGCCGCAGGCCGCCCCGGTCGTAGCAGGCGGGGCCCGGGTCCGAGCCCGCGCTTTGGGGCCCGACCGCAATCGAGTGGTACAGGCGGTCGTAGCGGGCGATCGAACCGCCGCCCGCGCCGAGGGTCACCAAGTGGATCATCGGGACGCTGACCAGCCAGCGGTCGATCGTGGGCTGGAAGTCGTAGTGCTTGACGCCGTCGGCCGGGACGAGCCCGATATCGAAGCTGGTCCCCCCCATGTCGGTCGCGACGACGTTCCCGAGCCCGGACTTTCTGGCGAGGTGCTCGGCGGCCGAGACGCCCGACACCGGTCCCGAGTGGATCGTCTGCAGCGCGTCGGTCGAGTTGAGCTGCGCCATCCCGCCCGAGTTGTGGTTGACGAGCATCGGCCGCGAGTAGCCGTTTTCGCGCAGGTTCTGCTCGAGCTCCGACAGGCCGTGATACATGGCGGCGTGCAGGAACGCGTCGACGATCGTGGAGGTGGCCCGCACGTATTCGCCCTTGCGCCCCGAGAGCTGGTGCGAGAGCAGCATCGGCAGCGCACCCAGCTGGTGCGCCGGGTATTCCTCGAGGAAGATCTGCTGCACGGCCAACTCGTGAGCGGGGTTCTCGACGCTGTTGATCAGGCACACGACCAGGGCCGCGGCACCGGCGTCGACGAGCTGCCGCAGCTTCAGCCGGACGTCGTCCTCGTCGATGCCCAGGAGCACGCGCCCCCGGAAGTCGATCCGCTCCCGAACCGGGAAGATCAAACGCTGCGGGACCAGCGGCAGCGGCCGCGATCCGCTCGAGAGGTCGTTGCGGCCGACCTCGTCGAGACCCTCGCCGTAGCCGCGTCCGCGTGAGAGCGGGATCGTGGCCTCGAAGCCCGCGGTGACGATCGCGCCGACCTGGGGCCCTTTGCGTTCGATCAAGGCGTTGGTTCCCAGGGTCGTCGCGTAGCGCACCGAGTCGACCCCGGCTAACACGTCCCGCCGGCTCAGCCCGAGTTCGAGGCACGCGCCGTCCAGCGCTTCGTTGAAGCCTTGGGCCAGATTGTGATGCGTGGTCAGGGCTTTGGATTGGATGTACCGGCCGTCCCACGCTGAAAAGCAGTCGGTAAAGGTCCCGCCGATATCGACGGAGATTCGTCTCATGCTCGCCTCCGTTTCGGTCTAGTGCGGGTGACGGTCGCGGACGTCGGTCGGAACGTCGCGGCCAAACGTGATCGGCGTTTCCGCCGGCCGCTTCGCCCACTGCGCTTTGAGTGCGGCGACGTCGATCTCGAGGTCGAAGGTCGGCGGGTGGCCGGGGGGCAGGTACTCGGTTTCGATCATGCCGCCGCACCCGGGGCAGTAGAACTCCAGCAGCCGGCACCACGCCGGATCCGGCGCGAAGGTGAACTCGTAACGCGCCGGGTCGATCAGCGGACGATGGATCTCGCGCGGGTCGCGGTCGTAGACGAGCGTCCCCTCTTTGTAGTTGCGGCCGGCGGGAGCCAGGTCGTAACCGCAGCTGCGGCACCGCCAGCGTTCCGTCTCGAGGTCGATCTCGAGGTACTCGGTCATCGGTACGTTCATGCTGTACTCCGCTCGTCGGTGCAAAGGAGATCGCCGCTCGAGGTCACCTCGAAGCGCCAACCGCTCGGGACGCCCATCGTGAAGAACGGCCCTTCGATGACGGCCGGGCCGCCTGCCCAGGCGCCGTGCGTCTGGTCGGTGACGCGAAAGACGGGCACGTCGGCGCTGCGCCCGTCGCGGCCGCGCACGGCGCGCGTTCCGGAAACGACGGCCGGCGTTGCGGCGGCCACGCTGCCGTTACCGCCGGCGTTCACGTGAGGAAGCGGCGCTACGACGTGAAGCTCGAGCGACGCCACGTCGGAGGCGGTCGCGAAGGCGCCGAGGTCGAGCGGTTCGTCCAGCTCGACGACGGTGCCGGCGTCCTCCCCCGCCAGCACGAGACGGTAGCTCCACGTGCAGTCGCCCGGCTCGACGCCTTCGGCAAACAGATCGCGTTCCGCGCGTCGCCGCAACTGCGCCACGACCTCGCCGACCGTCCGCTCGTCCGTGGACGTCAACGGAAACTCGTAGTGTTGCGAGATGTCCGAGTAGCCGATACCGAAGGCGCTGAACACGGCGGCCGTTCGTGGAATCAGGGCCCGGCGCACGCCGGCGAGCCGCGCCGCGCCGCAGATCGTCATCGGGCCAGCGCCCCCGAAGGCCGCGGCGACGGTGTCGGCGCCGGGGTGCTCGGCGCGCAGCGTTTCCGCGACGCGCGCCAAGTACGCCTCTTCCATACGTGCGAGCGCCTCGTCGAGCGAGACGCCGAGCGGCCGCGCCACGTTGGCCTCGATCGCGGCGCGGCTGTGTTCGGGTTCGAGCTTCAGCGAACCGTCGAGATAGGTGAGCGGGTCCAGCAGCCCCGTCAGCAGGTACACGTCGGTGATCGTGGCTTCGGTTCCGCCCAGACCGAAGCAGGCCGGTCCGGGAGCCGCGCCGACGCTGGCCGGGCCGACCCGGATGGTGCCGCGGTCCACCCGGATCACCGAACTTCCGCCGACGCCGTGGCTCGTGATGGCGGCCAGCTCGAAAGCGGTCGCCACCCCTTCGACCTTACCGCGCCGTTCGACCCGGACGGCGCCGCCGTCGACGACGCCCACGTCGGTCGACGTGCCGCCGACGTCGACCATCAGCACGTGCTCGAACCCGTAGCTCCGAGCCAGGGCCCGCGTTCCCTCGAGTCCGCCCCGGGGACCCGAACTGTAGGTCTTGATCGCCGACGATTTCGCGACGCGCGACGAGCCGCCGTCGTTGCGGAAGATCAACAGCGGCCGGCGCGTGCGGAAGTCGCGCAGCCGCAGCTCGGCGTTGAACAGGAAGCGTTCCATCGCCGGGTGGAGGAACGCGTTGAGCAGGCTCGACCAGGTCCGGCGCACGTCGTCGCGGTCGGCCGCGAGTTCCCAGGTGAAGAGGAGCGGAACGGCGCCGAGCAGTTGCCGCGGGTAGAGCCGCAGCAACAGCGCTTTGAGGCGGCGCTCCGTTTCGGGGCCCGCGGCGCCGCCGACCGAGACGACCAAACGGCTTGCGCCTTTGGCCGAGAGCTCGTTGACGCGCGTCACGAGCTCGGCCGACAAGGCGTCGTCGTTCGCGCCCACGTCCACCGCGGTCCAGCGGTCGCCGACCAGTGCCGCGAACAGCTCCTCCTGTTCGGTACCGGTGGCCAAACGGCCGGGCAGCGTCTCGTCCGCGACGAGCAGGCCGAGGCGCGGCCCGCGCCGCTGGACGAGCGCGTTGGTGCCTTGCGTCGTCGAGTAGCGGATGTACTCGGTCTCTTGGAGGAGCGCGGCGACGCCGGAGCGCCCGTTGCCGAGTTTCGCGGCCTTCGTGAGGCCGTCGAACAGGCACTGGCTCAAGTCGAACGGCGTCGTGATCGTCTTCGTGTACGAGATCCGGTCACCGTCCACCACGCAGATGTCGGTGAACGTGCCCCCGTTATCGATGTTGATGAGCTGCATGCCGGCTACCGTACCGGGGCGCACGTTGACAGTCACCGTGCGCCGGGACCGGAATATTTCGGGACCTTCGTGCGCGCGACACAGCCCGCCGGGCCATTTCGCACTGTACCGGGGGCACGATGCGTCTTCCGAGATTCGTGCCGCACGCCCGAAGGCGCAGCCCACCGTGGTCGCTAGAGTCTGGCCATGCGTATCTCTTCGATTCCGGACGAGCGGGCCGCGCGCGCTCCCGGCGGGCCGTGTCTGAGCGACGCGCGCCATACGCTCGACAACGCGGCCTTTGCGGACGCGGTACGGGCGATGGCCGGGCGCCTAGCGTCGGCCGGGGTGCGGCGCGGCACCGTCGTCGCCGCGCTGCTGCCGAACCGGATCGAACTGATCGTATCGATGTTTGCGGCCTGGCGGCTCGGCGCGGCGCTGACGCCCGTCAACCCGGCCTTAACGGCCGCGGAGGTCGCCCATCAGGTGACCGACGCCCGCGCGCTCCTCGCCGTCGCCGATGCGGACGGCATGCAGAAGCTGCGCGCGACCGGGTTGCCGGCGATCGGCGTCGACGAGGTTCTCGCCGGCGGGCCGCCGGGAGCGGAACCCGACCCCGCCGCTGCCCAGGACGATCTAGCGCTGGTCATCTACACCAGCGGTTCGACCGGGTTGCCCAAAGGCGTCATGCTCGACCATGCTAACCTCGCGGCGATGACGCAGATCGTCGTCGCGTGGTTCGGATTCACGGCCGAAACGCGGTGCTTGCTGATACTCCCGCTCTTCCACGCCAACGGCATCATGGTGAGCGTGCTCGCCCCGCTGGCGGCGGGCGGCTCGAGCGTCGTGGCCGAGCGGTTCGACCCGGCCACGTTCTGGGCGCTGGTCGAGCGGACCAGGCCGACGTTCTTTTCGGCCGTGCCCACCATATACGCACGGCTCCTCGCGCAGGACCAAGAACCCGCGCCCGACGTTTCCTCGCTGCGATTCGTCATCTGCGGCGCAGCGCCGATGCCCGCCGAGATGATCCGGCGTTTCGAGCATCGCTTCGGCGTCCCGATCGTCGAAGGCTATGGGCTTTCCGAATGCACCGTCGTTTGCACCGCCAACCCCGTGGACGGCTTGCGAAAGCCCGGGACGGTCGGCGTTCCGCTGCCGGGCGTGGAGGTCGCGGTCGTCGACGAGCAGGGGCGCACGTGCGCGCCGGGCGAGCGCGGCGAGGTCGTCGTGCGCGGCCCGAGCGTGATGCGCGGCTATCTGACCATGGAAGAGGAGACGGCCCGAACGCTGCGCGGCGGCCGGCTTCACACGGGCGACGTCGGCGTGTTCGACGAGGACGGGTACCTCGTACTCGTCGATCGCATCAAGGACCTGATCATCCGCGGCGGCGAGAACATCTCGCCCAAAGAGATCGAGAACGTCTTGTACGCGCATCCCGCGGTCCAGGAGGCCGCCGTGGTCGGCAAGCACAGCGATATCTACGGCGAGGAGCCCGTGGCCTTCGTCAGTCTGAATCCGGCGTTCGATGCGGGCGCCGACGAACTCGGCGCGCATTGCCGGGAGCGTCTCGCCCGCTTCAAGGTTCCGCGCGATATCGTCGTCGTGCCCGCGCTCCCGAAAAACGCGGTCGGCAAGATCGACAAGCGCGCGATTCGCGAGCGCTTGCGGGCAGGACCTCGTTGAGACTTACAGTTCGTCGAGGTTGGCTTGTACGCTGCCGGCTGAGGCCGTCAGCTTGAAGCCCGCCGCGGCGAAGAGCGCGCGCATCGCGCGGTTCTCGGCGAGCACGGTCGCCTCGAAGTGATGGACCCCGCGCGAGCGCAACGTCTCCACGATCGCTTCGAGCAGCTTCTTGCCCAGGCCGTGGTGCTGCACGTCGTCGGCGACGGCGAACGCGAGTTCGGCCCGGTCGGGGTCGATGTATGCGGCCAGCGCGTGTCCGACGATACGGCCGTCGGCCGGGGACCGCGCCACGAGCGAAATGTTGCGCTCGTCGCTCATCTCGCGCCGGACCTCTTTCGCCAATGCCTCGGTACTGGGGCCTGCGAAATAACGATCGTGTCGCGATTCGGGCGAGAGACCGATGGTAAACTCGATCACCGCCTCGATGTCTTCCACGCCGGCCTCGTCGATTTGTACCTGCATGCCGTCGACTAGCGTTGCGTTCACGGAAAGAACTCCAATAGCTCGGTGCGGCCGGCGCCGCTCCTGGTGACCATTTCAGTCCGGATGACGGCGACCGGAACGGTCGCGTGTCGCACGACCGCCTCGGCGACGCTGCCGAGGAACATGCGCTGCAGGCCCCGGCGTCCGTGCGTCCCGATGACGATCGCATCGACGCCCTGCGAGGCCGCCGTCGCGGCGATCGCGGCGGCCGGTTCGCCGGCGACGACGATGCTGCGGTACCGGAGGTCGTGTTCTTCAACGCGCGCTTCGCGCTTCGCAAGCATGGCGCGCGCGACGCGCCGAGCGTCGTTCGAGCGCGGGTCCGGATCGCGGGTGTCGACGGCGGTGCAGAGGAGGAGCTCCCCGCCTTCGCCTTCCGCCCACCGCATCGCGACCTGCAGTGCAGCGTCGCTTGGTTCCGAGTCGTCGACGGCCACGAGGATGCGGCCGGACGGAGCGTGGTCCGGCTCGCCGTGCGGCGGCACGACGAAGGTGGGGATCTCGCTGCTGCGCAGCACGGCGGCTGCGGTACTGCCGAGAATCAACCGCCGCAGACCGTGCTTTCCGTGCGTTCCGACGACGATTGCGTCGGCCTGGCGGCTCGCGGCGGCCACGATCGCTTCGGCCGGGTGGCCGTACAGCAGGAGCTCCGTGTAGGGCACGCCGGCACGCGCCGCGCCCTCGCTCGCCCGGTCGAGCGTCAAGCCGGCCGCCTCGTCGAGCGCCTGGAGCACCTGGCCGCCGTTGATGCCTCCGTACGGAGACGCGCACGACGCGATCGCGGCCGCACGATCGACGGCGCTGCACAAGATCAACGCCGTGCCGTGCCTGCGAGCGAACCCGAGCGCAAAAGCAACCGCGCGGTCACCCGTTTCCGAGCCGTCCGTCGCTACGAGAATCGTCCGAAACATCGCTTCCATGGCCTCCGAGCCTCCATTACCCGCCGGACGGGGCGTAGTGCCCTTTCCGGTCGTGAGCGTGCGGGGCCAGACGGCGATTGAGGCCGAGCGGCCGTTTCGCCGTCGCGCGTACGCCGAGTACGTGGTAGGAATTGCCGTGAACGCGCACCGGATCGAGCGTCAAACGATCGATCGAGCCGTCGTCGAGGATGCCTGAAACGCGCTCGAGCAGGTGCGCGAGCATCCGGGTCCGCGCTTCGTTGGACGCGATGCCGTGCTTGGTGTGGAATTCCTCGAGCATCGCTTCGGCCCGGTGCGCGGCCAGCGGGTGAGGGCGGCTCGCGACGTGCGCGCCGCTTCGAATCTCGACGATCCGTCCGAGCGCGGGGTCGTGGCGCGCGTCGATGACGACGTCGGTGCCGGCGGGCACGGCGCGCCGCGCGACGATGCGGGCCTTGGGCGCTCCCAGGGTGTACCGTTCGAGGCGCCGGTACGCTTCGCCGATCGAGTCCGGCCCGTGCAGGTCCTCGATGGTCTGCCCGGGATGAGACTCGGAGAAGGGCACGAAAGCGTAGAGATCGATCGGGTGCCGGGCTGCGAACGCACTCGCGTCTTCGACGGAGCCGACGACGCGAGCGGCGCCGACTTGGATACCGTGCTCTCGAAGGAGTTCGAGCGCGTCCTCGACGTCGACGAAGATCATTCCATGATTTTTCCACTTAGGTGCGAATTACATATGAATGCTTCGCGAACCTGGAGTCGATTCATCTCACATTTTCGGCCGATGGCCGCTCGCCGCACCGCCGGAGCTCGGATTCAACGATACATCGTGGTCAGCGACTCCAGCAGAACGCGTGGGTCGCGGGTTCCCTTGTACACCGGCGGCGGTTTCTTGCCGATCTTCAGAAGCGAGCGCACGGCGGTCTGGGCCGAGCGGATCGAGTACTCCACCGTGAACACGACGTCGTCGGGCAGCTCCGAAAACTGACCGAGGAAGGCCAGGTTGGTCGAGCCCTCGGGCACGACTTTCGGCCGGTCGCCCGGCGCTCTCACGAGAAACTGGCTCGTGATGTAGGGCATCATGCACGGGACCACGTTGGAAGCCGCTACGATCTGCTCTTTCTGCTCGTCGAAGTGCAGGTGTCCGAGCACCTCCTCCAAGATCTCCCGGCCGGTGCATTGCGCCATCGGCTTGTCGACGTAGTTTCCGTGCCGGTCGTGGAATAAGCCGTAACCCCACCAGACGAACGCGTCCGGGGATTGATTGCGAAAGAACGGCTGGTGAAAGATCGATAGCGTGATCAGCCAGTTCGAGTCTTTGAACGTGAGCAGTCCGCCCGAACCCGGCTCGCTGCGCGTGAAGGTCTTCATCAGCTCGAAGAACAGCGGGTCGGTGACCGTCACGGTGAACGACTCCCACAGCGATTCCTCGATGTGGTCGTCGAACGCGGACGGATTGCCGAACTGCGGACGGCCGCGCGCGATCCTCTCCCAGAGCCGCCACGCGCCGCTGCGTTTGCTGCGGTCGATCGTGGGTGCGCTCGACATGGATCCGAACGTTTTGTCGGCGGTCATCGAGCCGAGCGTGACGAACACGGCGTCCTGCTCGCCGACCGGAATGGTCTGCTGCGAGCCGCCTTGGGTGCATTCGATCGATTCGACCGTGATGTGCGGACCGGCCGCTGCGAAGCCGAGGTCCTCCACGGTGGTCTCGAAGCGAATCTCGACCCCGCGCGCCTGCAGCCACTTCACCAGCGGGACGGCGATTGCGTCGTACTGGTTGTATTTGGTGCGATAGACGCCCTCTTGCGTGTCGATCGTCGAGAAGTGGTGGATGAAGCGCAGCAGGTAGCGCCTGAACTCGATCGCGCTATGCCACTGCTGGAACGCGAAGATCGTGCACCACTCGAACCAGAAGTTCGTCAGAAAGAAGCGCTCCGAGAAACAGTCGCTGATGCGCTTTCCGCTCAGCGCCCGTTCCGGCGTGGCGATCAGCCGGAGCAGATCGATGCGGTCCCGATCGCCGAAGCCCAGCTTGTGAAAGTCGGCGATCGTTCCGGCGCGGTCCACCAGCCGCGCGTTGTTGTGCCAAGGCGATTCCGCTTCGGCGCGATTGGTTTCTTCCGTCACCGAAATGCTCGGATCGCTCGCCGACGGAATGCTCGACATCAGTCCGAACGTGCAGTTGTACTGGTGTTCGAACATCCGGCTGCCGCTCATGAAGTAACCGCTGCGCGGCTCGCCGTGCGCGTCGAGCGCACCGCCGAAATCTTGCGACTCCTCGAAGATGACGATGTCGCCGCCCGCTACGCCGCCGTCGCGAATCAAGAACGCGGCTCCCGCCAGCGAGGCGATCCCGCTTCCGACAAAAAAATTCTTGCTCACGTCCGGTTCCCCGCACGGCACATTCTTGCCTCAACGGTACGCCTGAGGTGAGAAGAGCGTGCGAAGCCGGCGCCCGTCAGGTGCCGGGGCGGCCCACCTCGCGCAGCCGCACGGCCCGCAGCGACGGCAGTTTCGGCCGCACCAGCGCGTCGATCATCGCGGCGAGCGCGCTCGCCGGCACGATGCACGAGCCGTCCTCACAGGTCAGATCGCCGAGGCGCAGTTCGCCCGCCAGGACGCCGTCCTCGAAGGCGGTGAGCACGAGCGCGGCGCCGTCCGCTTGCAAGCTCGCCGCAAGCCCCGCGACGGTGTCGCGCGCGAGCAGCAGCGCGTCGCCCGCGGCCGCCGGCGGCCCGGCCCCGGCGCCCGCCGCGAGCCGGCCCAGCAGCGCGTCGCGCAGGAGCCCGAGCCGCTCGTCCACCAGCGCCGAAACGGCCTCGCGCGTCAGATTGGAGGTCGGATGCGGCAACCAGACCACGTTCTTCTCCACGTAATCCGCGGGCAGCGCGAGCAGCACCGCGGTCGCGTGCGCGATCGGTGCGAAGACGTCGTTGACGACGATCGCCGTAGGTATTCCGCTCGCTTCGAGCGCGACGGCGTCCCGCATACAGCAGGACACGCAGCTGCCTCAACCGCCGAGGCCGGTGATGACGATATCGCACGCCTTCAGCTGCTCGAGCACCTCGCGCGGCGCGATCCGCGAGTACGACGGCTTGCGCGCGAAAACCGGCGTCACGCCTTCGAGCGCGAACAGTTCCGCGGCGCGGCCGAGGATGACGTCGGCTTGCTCCTTGCCGTTTTCCAGGATGCCGAGCGTCAGCCCGGCCAGCGAACTCGGGCGGCGCGCGAGCGGCGCCGCTACGGCGACCGAACCGCCCCGCGGATCGTACACGGCGAAACTCATGAGAGAACTCCTTCGCGCGCGGCGCGGGGAACGCTGTAGGAACCGTCCGCGTCGATGAAGCGGTGCCCGGGAACGCTGGCCGGCCAGGAGGTGACGACCGCGGAGAAACCGCCGGTGTCGCCGCCCGTGACGGCGACGGTCAGGCGCTCGGGCGCGTCGAGCACCGGGACCAGGGTGCGGCCGTCTTCGGGGTCGCCGTAGCGTTTGACGAACTGCGGCGAGAAAACCGGATCCCATTCGCCGCCCTCGCGCAAGCGCGCGACGGGATTGCGCGCGTTCTCGAAGATGAAGCGCTGAAGGTCCGCTACCGACCAGCCGGCGGCGAAGGCGATGCGCGCGTGCTGCGGCGCGATCAGCAGCGCCGCGTACGCCGGCAGCGCGGCGTTGAGCGAGCCGAGGTGCGAGAGCGTGCTCGCGACGTTGCGAAGCAGCCGCTCGGGCGTCGCGGAACGATGGTCGCTGACGCTTACCGGGCCGTCGGCGGCCATGACGGTCACGCTCGTCTCTTCCGGCGCCCCGCCCTGGCGCACGGCGAGGGAGGGCCAGACGCCGGCGTCGAGCCGCTCGGCGACGCAAAACGAGATCTTGGCGGGCGTTCCCTGCGCGGCCATGTCGGTTTCGCGCGGCCGTCCCCCGCCGACGTTCGTCATGACCAGCCGCAGCGTGCGGCCGACGGCGAGGTTCCCGCGGTTACCGTTTCCGAGCACGTTGCCGCCCGCGACCAGGCCGGCTTGCGCGGCCAGCGGCCCGCTGACGATGACCAGCGGCGTCGCGCAGTGCGTCGTCGACTGTACGCCGTTGAGGTTGAAGCGCTCGTCCAGCAGCGCCTCCAGGGCCGCCAAGATCACGCGCAGCTGGCGAGGTTCCGCGCCGGCCAGCACCGCGTTGATCGCGACGTCGCGGACCGTGACGACGTTTCCGCTGGGCGCTACGTGGCCGAGTTCCTCGTCGGGATCTTCGCGCGTTCCCGCCAGCATCGCCCGGACGCATTCCTCGGTCGGCAAGACGACCGGCAGCCCGTCCGAAAACCGGGCCACGAACTCCTCGTAGGCCTGCGCCTCGTCGGCGAATTCGAGCATCGCGCTTCGTTCGCCGGCGGACGCGGGCGCGCCCGTCGCGGCTAGCGAACCGTCACGCCCGGTTCGTTTTTCGGCCCGGCGGGCGGGCGCGAGCCGGCGGCGCCGCCGCTCGGCGTGAGGACGCCCCAATCCGCGCTACCGACCGTGACGAGGATCTGACCGAGGTCGTTGATCTTGTTCAGCGGCGTGACCGGCGGTTCGTTCGGCGGCGCCGCAAATGCCGTCGTCAAGTCCCGAAAACCGCCCGCCGCGGTCCACGTCCAGTTAAAGCTGCTTTCACTGCCCGAACAGCCGCTTGCCAAGCCCAGGACCTCCTCCGAATCGTTCACGGCATATGCGTAGCTGTTCGAGCAGTTCGATGGAATCAAATAGCGCATCGCTCCGGTCGACGGCTTAAGAATGAGAGCCGACCAGCTATCCGTGCACCTGTACGGCGTAGGCTGACAGGATTGCTCGTCCGCATTGCCCAGAGCGCTTCCGCGAGCATCTAAGAGACGAACTTGTAGTCGACGCCCTGGAATTCAGAGCCTTGTGCCGTTGGTAACATCGTCGTTCGCCCAGCATTCAGAAAGCAGTTTTGCCATCCTCCGCACAGGCCGATGATCCCCTGCGCGCCGACGCTTTCTATCGAAGTGAGGCAACCGTTAACGGCCGCGGCATCGCAATTGGGTTGAAGCAACACAAGCCGTCCGTTATGGTAAATGGCGGGAACGGCATTGCCCGAAAAAAAGCTGTTTTGATGTAACGGAGCGTAGTATTCGTACCCGATAGCCTGGCCGCCCGGACCGAAGCCGATGAAACCGCTGGGGCTGTCGCCGAACAGTGCGGCCGGAGTGACGATGCCAAACGGGACATACACGCTCGCCAAGTAAGCGACGCTCGATTCCGAGAGATAGCCTGCGGATCCCGCAACCATCACGGTTTTGGACTTCGGGTCTTCGTCGGCGAGCCCGCTTGGGCTACAGCTGCTCAACATCGCCAGACCTTTGCACGTCGACGTTGATGAATCTGGTTCCCGTCCAAAGCACGCATTCGTTTGGGTGAGCGCCGCCGACGAAACGCGTGCCCGTGGAACTGCCGAGAATCTGCCCCGTGTCATTGAACGCGATTGCCGCCCCGCCGGGCGCGAAGTGCGCGGGGTCGGCCGTCCCCGGGGTCCCGAGGTCCCTGAGAAGGTAGCCGGTTCCGCCGGCGGACGGACCTTGCGTGCGCCCGCGCATCGACGGCGGCTTCGGCACCACGGGCTGCGCGCGGTGAACGACTGCTCCGGCCTGCGCGACCGCAGGCTCGGCGGAGGGGACCGTCGCGCTTCCGAGCGCGAGCGTTAGCGCGAAAACACCCGTCCATGGGCTATGAAGCAATGTTTTCGCCTCCAAACGTTAACAGGTCGGGCGAGGGCGGGAGCGGTTTTCGGCTCGCATGTTCTCAGGTAGCCGATGCCACGCGCAACAGAGCGCGCCGCTCGATTCGACGTGTTACCTAATAAAGACCCTAACAATGCGCCGTGATGCCGGTCAATGGCACGGATGGGGGGTATCCTGCCGGTTCGGCCGTCTCGGGCGGCCCAAAGAGGCTAGGAAAGCCGCGGTCGTTTCAGGCCGGCGACGAAGTTGCCTTCGCGCCGTTCTCTCACGCGCAGTCCGCTCGAAAGAGGTCTGAAGATGTATCGACGACATTCGCCGGCGCCCGGCAGCGCTCGGGCGTTTGCCGTAGCCGCTTTGCTCGCGCTCGGGGCCTGCAGTTCCACCCCCGTATCGGGCCCTATCGGGACGCCGGCGGCGTTCGTGCGCGTCGTGTACGCGGCGCCGATCCCCGGTCCCGTCGACATCTACGTCTACGCGGGTCGAGCCGCCCGTCGGTGCCCTCGATTCCCTCCGCGGCCGCGCCGCAGATCACGAACTACCTGAGCTTGCCGGCGGGCGGCTACACGATCGACGTCCTCGCCCCCGCCGGAGCGCCGAGCACGACCGCCCCCATCGCGTCGGAAAGCTTGAGCTTGAGCAACGGGACCTACTACAGCGTGGCTCTGGCCGGCACGAAAGTCGCTCGCTTCACTAATTTTGTCGAGCCGGTCGAGACGCCGGGCCAGTCGGCGATCGTCGTCCATCAGGCCTCGCCCGACCTTCAATCTGCATCGGGCGGCCCGGTCGGGTTCTCCGTCTACGATGCGAGCGCGACGGCCGGCCTGCCGCCGCTTGCGACCGCGACCACCCAGATCTTCACGTTTTCACTGGCGGCCTTAAGCGGTCCGGCAGCCAACGGAAACGTCAGCGGCGGGGAGTACTTTCTCACGCCCTTGCCGTACGATCTGCCGAGCTACGTGCCGGGCGGCTGGCCCGCGAAGATCGGATTCGCAGCCGGCAAACCGGGCGGGCCGGTCGTGTTGGGCATCCCGACCCTAGCGAACGTTCTGGCTAGCGCGAGCCTGTCGTCGCTGGCATCCACGCTGTCGCAGCCGACGCCGGTGCAGCAGCAACTCGCGACCGCCAAGACCCTGTTCGCAGGCGCTCACCTTTCGATCTTCGCGATCGGGACCTCCCCGGCGGGATCGCTTGGAGGATTGATCGGGACGCCCGACCTTTAGATTTAGATCCGCTTCGGGGATCGCGGCGCGGGAGCGATCGCGATGCCGGCGAGGACGACGTTTCCGTCGGTCCGATAGCGTCCCGAAGCGCGCTCCGGTAGCGAACGGAATGCGACCGGGGCGACGATGCTGACCGAAAGCCCCCCTTGTCGCGGGCCGTCGGGCAGCAGGCAGACTTCCACGTCGGCGAAATCGAGCCACGCTCCAGTGACGGCGAATTGGGCTTTGTAGAACGCTTCCTTCGCGCTGAACACGATCGTGGCGAGTTCGGGACGTTCGGCGCTCGCGTGTGAGTGCAGCCGGCCAAGCTCGGCGGGCGTGAGGATTTGCGGCCAGAGGTCGGGCGTCACGCTGCTGCGGACTTCGGCGTCGAGGCCCAGCGCCGCGAACCGTTCGCGTGAGGCTGCGACCGCGCCGCAATAGCCCACGGTGTGCGTGATGCTGCCGACGATCCCATCGGGCCACCGAGGTGTCCGGTCTCCGTTGGCGCGCAGCGGGAAACCGGCAATGCCGAACCGTTCGAGGACCAGACGCGCGCAGAGGCGCCCGGCCGCAAAATCGGCCACACGCTTGGGGACGGATCCGGCAACCGCCGCCGCCTCTTCGGGGTGGAGTAACCGAGCGTCGACCGGTCCGCAAACGTCCGCAGCCGCTGCGCCGAGCGGGAACAGGGATTCGACGAGCGCCGAGACCTGCGGATGCGAGGCGCCGAAGGTCTGGGGTGCCGTCAATTTCGCGGCAAACCGGCCAAGAAAGCGGCAAGTTTGCGGATCGTGGTGTGCTCGAACAGCGCCATGATCTCGAAATCGACGCCCAATTCGCGACGGAGTCGCAGATGCAGCCCGAGGATCTGAAGCGAATCGCCGCCCGCGTCGAAGAAGTTCAGATCCGGGTCCAGGTCGCCCTCGAGTCCGAGCGCGTCCCGCCATGCCGAAGCGATGGCGGCCTGGGCCGCGGCCCTTCGCTGGGACGGAAAGACCGGCGCCGGGCTTGCGGCCGCGGCGGCGAGCGGCGCGATCTCGGAGAGGCGGGCCAACGCGATGCGGTCGACCTTCCCGCTTGCCTGCTCGGGCAAGCGTTCGAGGACCGTGATGCGGTGCGGGAGCGCGAACGCGGGCAGCTTCGTCTTGAGAAACGCACGCAGCTCGCCGTCGCGCAACTGCGCGCCCGCGGCGGGGACCACGTAGGCGAAGAGGGCCTTTTCGCCGTGTTGGGTGGCCAGGACCACCGCGGCCGCCGTAACGTCCCCATGGGCGCGCAACGCCGATTCGATTTCACCCAGCTCGACGCGGAAGCCGCGGATCTTGACTTGGTCGTCGTCGCGACCCAGAAACTCGATGACGCCGTCGGGCCGCACGCGCGCGCGATCGCCCGTTCGGTAGAGCTTCGCTTCCGGATCGGGCGAAAACGGGTCGGCGACGAAGCGCTGTGCGGTGAGTTCGGGCACGTTGACGTACCCGCGCGCGACGCCGTCCCCGCCGACGCAGAGCTCGCCCTCAGCCCCGGCCGGCACGGGCTGCAGTCGTTCGTCGAGTACGTACGCGCTGGAATGTGCGATCGGCCGTCCGATCGGAACGTTCGTGCCGATCGACTCGGGTGAGTCGAGGTGGATCCAGGTACTGAACGTGGTGTTCTCCGTCGGTCCGTACACCGCGAGCAGACGGCACGCGGGGAGGTCGCGCAAGCAGCGCACCATGTGCGCGGGCGAAGCGATCTCACCCCCGGTAAGCAGATGACGCAGCGTTCCCACTCCGGCCGGGCCGCCGTCGACGAAGCGGTCGAACAGCGAGGTCGTCAAGAACAGCGTCGTGACGCCGAAGCGCTCGATCGCGGCGTAGAGCTCCGGCATCGAGAGCAGGCCCGCGCGCGGAACCGCAAGGCGAGCGCCGTTGAGCAGCGGCGCCCAGATCTCGAAGGTCGAGGCGTCGAACGCCAACGGCGCGTGGTAAAGGTACGCGTCCTCGGGTGTGACCTCGATGTAGTCGGTTCCGCGCACCAGGCGAACCACGCCGCGGTGTTCCACGGCGACGCCCTTGGGCCGCCCGGTCGAACCCGACGTATACGTCACGTACGCGAGCGCGCGGCTATCGAGCCGGGGCTCGACGAAGCCGTCGCCGGCGGCCGCGATGGCACCGGCATCGGACTCCAGGTCGACGATCGTTGCGCTTCCGCGCGGCAGCTTGTCGCGCAGCGCGCGCGTCGTGACGATCGCGACGGCCGCGGTATCGTCGAGCATGAATCGCAGGCGTTCGTCCGGGTAACTCGGGTCGAGCGGCACGTACGCGGCGCCGGCCTTCAGTATTCCGAGCAGCACCGCCGGCACCGCGCTCGAGCGTTCGAGGGCGACGCCCACCGCCGTTCCCGGCCGCACGCCGCACGCGCGCAGGTGAGCGGCCAGTCGATGCGCGCGCGCGTCGAGCTCGGCGTACGATATCGCCTCGTTCGCATCGACGACCGCGATCGCCGCGGGTTCGCGCTCGACCTGACGGCGGAACAGGACGTGGACCGGCTCGTCCCTTTCGTACGCGCGTTGCTCGCCAGGCGCCAAAGCGAGCAACCGCTCGTCGATTCGGAGCGGAGGTTGCCGCCCGGTCAGCATACAAAAACAGGTCCGGTGCCGATAAGCATTCTTGATTGTAGTTTTCGTCGCGCGTTTCGTGCACCGGCCAAAAGACCTAAATATCGCGCCGCTCCGTTGCCCCACGACGCAAACGCGCGCTTGCCGAAGGAGTGCTCGACTCCGTGTCCCTCTTCTCCCGCATCGTCGATTTTCGCGACCCGAACTCGCTGTCGTCCAGGATGCGCCGTCGACGCTTGGCGTTCTTTGAAGGATTACTGGACCTGCTGCCGCGCCCCGTCACGATCCTCGACGTCGGGGGAACCGCTGCGTTCTGGCAAGCGCTTCAGGTCGGAGACGGCGTAACTATCATAATACTGAATCTGCGTAGCGAGCCCGTCCAAGAGCCGCATCTGCGGAGTATTGCGGGCGACGCGCGAGATCTGAGCGCTTTCGCCGACCGGAGCATCGATATCGTCTACTCGAATTCAGTCATCGAGCACGTCGGCTCGCTGGAGGATCAACGTCGAATGGCGGACGAAATCCGCCGTGTCGGTAAGCGGTACTTCGTTCAAACACCGAACGCATACTTCCCGCTTGAGCCGCATTTCTTGGTTCCCGGCTTCCAGTTCATGCCGCTCGACCTTCGCGCGTTTCTCCTGACGAAGTTTCGGCTCGGCTGGATGCCGCGCGAAAAAAACTGGAAGAAGGCGAGGGAGATTGCGGGCTCCGTGCGGCTCATGACGGAGTCGGAAGTGGTGCGCTCGTTCCCGGGCGCCTCTATCTATCGCGAACATTTTGCCGGATTGACGAAGAGCGTCGTCGCCTATCACGGCTGGTAGCCGAGTATCCGTCGCGTTCGCGCCCGCCGTTCCTTCCGTTTTTCGTGTGCTGCAGGTCTCGTTTTCGGCCCCAAACGGGAAGTCTCGGAGGTGATTAGGCGCAAAGGCCCAATCGGAATGGTGCGATTGCCTCTGGTTATCCATCGAACGGAGGCCTAAACGCGTGTTGCGAATCTTTCACCGTGCACCTGCGGACGAAAGCGAGATATGCCCATCCTCGACGTTAGGCTTGCCAAGGACGCCGTCGCCCCGTCATGTGCCCTGCCACCGGTTCGCAGGTTGGGCGTGATCTACGCGCTGAGCGTGTTCGCCCTGGTCGCATCGCTTGCTGCTTGCAGCGGTGGCGGGGCGACGAACCCATCGCCCACGGCTGCGATGGTCGTGCCGCCGCAATCTCAGTCGGCGCTGCAGCAAGGTTCCGCTGCAACTCCCGCGGCGGGTTCGGCAAGCGCAGCGGTCGGCTCGAAGTCGCTGGGCACCCGCCGCTGCGCGAGGTGTCATATGCGGTCGCAGTCGCCGCGGACGACCCGCTCGTGTTCTACCTGATGGACGAAACGTCGGGAACGTCTTTCGCAGACTCATCGGGAAACAATCGGTCCGCGCGCTTCGTCGGAGCCATCAGGCTGGCCGCCCCGCGATCCTCCCTAGCGAACGGGCCTACGGGAGTGCGTCGTTTGCCGACGGCTACGCGTTGGAAGCGTTGACGTGGACGCGAAGAGCGGTCACGGCGGAATGCTGGATCCGTCCGAGCGCGGGCGACGTGGCGGCCGACGCGGATCCGCGGCTCGTTGGAAACGGCTGGACCGATCACGATGGCAAGGGCTTCATGCTGTGGCTCCGCGGTGGACATGCCGCGTTTACCACCGGCTGGACGAGCGCCATCGGTCCGTCGGTGCTCAGGGCCGGTTCCGTCTATCACCTGGTAGGCACGTTCGATGCCAACTCGCCGGATATCGATCTTTACGTCGATGGCGTCCTGGTAGCGCACAGCACGTATGAGAACGTACCGAATCCGCAACTCGGCGATTCGACAAACGTTCACTTGGGCGTCCTCGATGCACTTTCGATCTTCGGCTTCGTGGATCACTTCGAAGGCGACATGTCGGACTTCGCCGTCTACGACCACGCGCTGAGCGCCGCACAAACCCGGTATCATTACGACGTAGGGAATGCCTCGAACCCAACTCCACCCTCCTCTCCGTCGCCGACGCCGGGTCCGTTCGGGACGCCCATCGCATACAATGCCACGACAGCTTGCATCAACCACGTCCATACGCAAATACCGTCCTGCCCCAAGGTAAAGGTGAGTTCTCGAGCAATGGACTCGACCGCAGCTACTGGGGTGGCGTCAAAACGCGCACTGTCGGCGTGAACGCGGGCACCTGGGGACCGGGCTTCCTGACATCCTGGGGTCGTCACCAGTACGACACGTATTTCGGCGACAGGTCCGACGGAACCGGCTACGATCCGTTCGCGATTGTCGCCGACACCGGCGCGAGCGGTCGCCGCAGCTCTCCGGATCGAAGCGATGCCGGTACCCGCGCCCATCGCGACATCGTTGGCGGTCATGGCCAACGATCAGTGGCCGGTGACGAGTGCGGCCTCAAGCTTCGCCGTACCAAGCGAAGGCGGCTCGCTCGCGCTCAACGTGAGCAACCCCAACGGCGCCCAGACCGGCTGGAAAGTCGGGATGGGTATGAAGGCGCCGCCGTCACGTTCGTCGGCACGCTGACCTCGGGCGGCGCGACTCCTAGCGGCCACGGTAGCGGCGGCTCCAACCCGTGGACGATCTCGAACATCCATATCTATAGCGGTGCGCCCGGCACGACGATCGTGCCCGGCTCCAACGACGAGGGCGGCTTGCGCGCCTACAACTTCCCACAGTACTACAGCGGAACGCTCGATACGAACGTAAACCAGCAGTACGGTTTCTTCGTCGCGCGGATACGCTTACCGCAGCCGGCGGCCGGACTCTCGCCCGCGTGGTGGATCCTCGAAACCGGCGGTGTCGGAACCAACGGCGGCCAGCTCCTGCGTAGCGAATGGGACATCGAAGAACAGTTCGGCAGCGATTACGGCTACGAACTCAACGCCGGCAACATCCTGTGGAATTCCGGCGGCTACTCATACGGGTGCGGCCTCCACTGCCCGGCGGCGAACAACACGACAGCACCCGGAGCGTCGGGCGTTTACCCCTGGCCGTCGACCTCGAACGGTAACTACAACTCGAGCTATCACGACTACGGCGTCCTGATCCAGCCCGGCGGTCCGCCGTTCCCGACGAACTACTCGAGCGGCGGCAACTTCGTCGAGAACAACTCGCCCTGGGTCGGCACGACGTTCTTCCTCGACGGCGTGCCCATCGCCGGGCACATCGGCCAGCCCGATCTCACGCAAGGTTCGCCCGACAAGGAGATCATGCTGATGTTCCAGGTCGGCTCGCCCGACTCGTGGCTCGATCCCAACAATCAGATGGGCTCGAATAGTTGGCCGCAGTACATGTACACCCAGTGGCTGCGCGCCTACAAACCGACCGCTAGTTCTTGCTCATAAGAGCTGCTAATGCCCCCATACCCGAGGTCCATGTTCATCGAGCGGAGTTTGAAACGCCACGTCCCCCGCGATTGTTAGCCGGCAGCTGGCGGTGCCGACCACTCAAGCGGGTTCGAGCGTATTGATCCCGGTCTTGCTCGAATAGGTACGCAAACCGACCTTTGTCGAACGCCCCAGGCGACGGACGTTGATTTCGCGTTGCAGCCTTCGCGCGTGATCCACATAGCCGTACATGAGGAATCAAACGAAGAGCCCACGACGCCACCGCCCGGATGAGTCGGGCAATCGGCGCTTGCGCGCGTACCATCGACTTACGCCTCGCCCCTCGGATCACTTCGAGAACAAAAGCAGCGAGAGCACCGTTGCCGCCAGGCCTTATTCACGTTCGGCAACGATCTGAATGCGGGCGACATCCTCAGGAATTGCGCCCCGGATACGCCTACGGCTGCGAACGCGGTGCCGCTTCGTTGACACGGGAGATCCTGGGTGCGACGAGCGTGCATCTGTGCCCAGCGAGCGGCACAGCCGACACCGCGTATCACGACTATGCGGCCCTCATCCGGCTGGGTGCACCGCCCATCCCGACCGATCTCACGGGGCGCTCGGGCGGCGCCTGCGTAAAGGATGTTTCACCGTTCGCCGGAACGTCGTTCTTCCTTCCACGGACGTCCGATTCCAGACTCATATAGGTGAACCCGACCTCGCGAACGGTTCGCCCGAAGAGGAGGTCCTGCTCACCTGCCGAGTCGGCGCGTCCGGGTCGTGGCCGGCCCGGGTTCGAGAGCCGCATCGAGTCCGTGGCCACAGTACTTCTAGCTCTAAGTCCATGCGGCTACGCGCGTACCGTCCGGCGAGGAACCGATGCTGAACGGGCAGATATCGGCCGGCCCTGCGGCGAACACCGCGACTTCGTGATTCCGTGCGCTCCCCACCGCGACCGCGCGCCGCTGTGCGCGTCCGAGGACCGGGCCTGAATGGCATCCCCCGAAGCGTTGCGACGCCGCGTATCGCGCCCGACTGCAGGGCGCCGCGAAACGTGGCTGGTCCTCGGGCTCCTGTTGCTGACGGTCCTCGTGCCCCTGCAGGGCAAGGCTGCCGACGATGATCCGGCGACGGGTCTCAGCCAATTCGTCTGGGCCGGCGCTTACCTCGCAGCGGCAACCCGTCTCTTCTCGATGAAACGCGAAACCTCCGCGCTCTTGAAGAAATCGAAACTACTCTTTGCGTTCGTCGGGCTGTGCTTCGCATCGGCGCTCTGGTCTGTCGCACCGGATCAAACTCTTAAGAATTCCGTGGAGCTGGCCGGAACGACCGCCATCGGAATCTACATCGTCGCTCGATTTGAGCTCGCGGAATTCATCGGCATCCTGCTGGTCTTCTTCGCGGTGAGCGCGGTGATCAGCGCGGGACTCATCTTCGGCGCGCCCGGGCACGGCCGCATGGACTGGGGCGGCGGCCCCTGGGACGGCATCTACCAGGACAAGAATTCGCTGGGCGCATCGATGGCGACGGCGATCGTCGTGTACCTCTTTTATCTGCTTCGACGTGGAGCGAAGCACAAGCTCTTCGCGGCGCTGGCCTTACCGCTCTTCGTCGCGCTGCTGATCGGTGCCAACTCGGTGACGTCGCTGCTGGATTGCATCGGCGTTGTCATGATCGGCATCGTACTGCTCGCCTGCCTTTCGCGCGGCGGGGGCGTCCCGGCACGGGTACTGACCGTCGCAGGCGGCGCGTGCGTCGCGATCGGCATCGCCCTCTTCGGCTTCAATACGTCCGCGATCTTCGAGATGCTCGGCCGCAGCCAATCGCTGACGGGGCGCGCCGACTTCTGGCCCTACCTGAGCAAAGCGATCGCGGCGCGTCCCGTACTCGGGTACGGATACGGTGCGTTCTTTCGCAGCCCGGTGTCGGACGAATTCCTCGATAGCTACGTCGAGCAAGCCGGCGGATGGCGCCCGTATCACGCGCACAATAGCTTCCTGCAGACGACCATCGACACGGGCTACGCGGGACTTAGCGTTTTGATCTTGCTCTTGGCAGCCGCCGCGTGGCGCGCGCTGATATTCTTGCTGCGAGAGCGGACGGCGCTGAGCATATGGCCGCTCTTGATGATCCTGTATCTCGCCGGCGGGAGCTATTCCGAAACGTACCTCGGGAACTACAACACGTTAGAATGGATCCTATTCGTGGCCGCGTTCCTGTACCCCGTGCGCCAGGACTTCACCGACCGCTCTTAGCATCTAGCCGCCGTCGCGGCGTTCGTAGATCAAGGCACCGGCGACCGTCACCGGTGCCCCGTACTGTTCGCCCATATCGCGTCGCGCGAGTTCGACGACTCTAAGCCACGGGCGAGCGCTCGGGGCGACGACGGGATCCGTCAGCGGTCTCCTGCCCGAAGCGCCGGCGATGGTGTCCGAGATCGGGTTCGAGCCCGCCTTCCGCTGTGGGGATCTGCAGCACGACGATGCGCGGCTTGCAGCCGAAGATCCGGCGCATTTCGCGCGAGGGGTCCACGCCGCTGATTCGCACGCCGTTGGGGTTGGTCAAGAAATAGCTAAACCCGAATCGGGTCGGAACCACGGCGTGCGATAGGGCGTATTCGACCGCCGACTCGGGACTGACGATGAAGGCGCAGTCGCCGGGCCGCAGGCGACTAGCCACGTAGGCCGCAACAGTCGAAGCACGGTCGGCGAACGCAGAATCCTCATGCGCGCCGAGCCGGTGGCGGGCGATCTCGGTCGCGAGCGCGATTGGCTTCGCCAAGTTGAATCACCGCGCTGAGGGCGAGCAGGCTTCCAAGGGCCCACCGCTGCCTGGAACCCGTACCGAGCAAGAACTGGCTACCGCGCACCGCGACCACCGATCCCAGGAGCAGTAGCGGCGGCAGCAGCGGCAGAATCCAGTGCGATTCGAACACGCCGAGCGACAGAACGCCCGCGCTATCGACCAGCAGCCACACGAGTGCGATCGAGACCGTTCGCCGGGAGATCGAGTCCCCAAGCTTGGCAGCCCGCAGAAAGACGGGCGCGACCAATGCGAGTTCGGGCAAAGGAAACAGCCTGACAAGTTCGAGCGCGATGCGTTTCGCATTGTCCGCAACTGAGATGCCAAGGCCGACCCGCCGGAGATTGGCCGAGAAGGTCGACAGGTAGAGCGCTTGCAAGTGTCCGTCGAGCGCGTACCAGAGCGGAACCAGCGCGATCGGAAAGGCGATGCCGCACATGCCCGCCAGCGCGTTGACGAAGAATAGGTCGCGCCGTCCAAAGCAGCCAATCGCTATTGCGGCCGCCAAAACGTCGTAGATGACCGATTGCTTGATACAGATGGCGACGCCCAGCATCAAACCCGCTAGCACGTACCGGGACACCGGCTTCGATGCGCGACCCGGCGACGGCCACAAAATGGCGAACGCCCCAACGACCAGCGGTATGAAGAAAATCTCGGTATTCGCTTCCAGCCCGCTGAGATGCGATGTGTACGCGACGTACCCGTACGTAGTGATCAGCGCCGACGTACGTTGCTCGCCCGTCGCCGCCATGACGAGGCGGTACATTGCGAAGGCGCCGCACGCAATCGCGATGCAAGAAGCGACACGCAACGCCATCGGCGTCTCGCCAAAGAGAATGAAGGCCCCGGCAAACACGAGGTAAATGCCCGGAGGCTTATTATCAAAGGTGTGCGTGTACGGAAGATACCCGTGCAGCAAGTCGTGCGCCATCAGATAATAGAGGCTTTCGTCCAGACCGACCGACGAGAAAAAGAACGTCGGTGATCGCAGGACGAGTATCAAAAGCGGACGAGGATCAACGCCAGGACGCCCGGATCGAGATGAAACCTTTTCGCTCTCGTGGCTCCCGGATTCGAGCCAACGTACTCCGCTTGAGGACGACCCCGAACCGGATCGCACGACGAGAACGATTGTCCTTCACAAGTCTACTCGATCGGTCGGCGGCGATGCACAGACAGGTGGATTACGCCATACAACGCTAACACGCGGCTCGCACCAGGGCGAGCCCGTTGGTGGGATTCCCCATATGGATCGTGTTTTCGAGCAGGTACCGCCCTACTCCGTTCGTTTCGGCATTGGCTGCGCTCTCCCTATCCTACGGGACCGACCCCTTCATACACCACGGGCCAGCCGTGCAGACGTTGTGTTCGTGACGACTGTCCAGCCGGAACAAGACCCGCGCGCGACTCTTCGATTCGGCGGCGCTGACCGCGCTAGCGAAACACGCGTCGTCGCCTACCGATGCGAATCCTCGACACCATCAACGAAACAGTTTTTGGACAATGAGTTTCGCCGCCCCGACCGACGCCTGCGATAAGCTTGCGCTCGTCGATTCCCATTCGTCGAGTGCGTGAGGTGCCGACATTGGTTGCGCTTTAACACCAGCAACTTCATATCGCGCCGGCCGCTGCATCGAAGATGCGGCGTGGAATCGAGGGACCTCGGTCGCTCGCTCTTTGATTCGCCTCACTGCGGGCGTGGAGCATTACCACGATGGTCCTCGGTGGTGGCTGTGACCGTCGTGGCAGTTCTCGCGTGGCGCGCGGCCGCCTCCTTGTGAATCGGCGCACGATGTCATGGTCTTACCTTGTCTTTACAAAGCAGTCGCCGATGCAGCGACTGTGGAACTGCATCGACATCGATCGAATCCCTTTGCCAGAGTCGCCACAGCGGCCGGCACTTTCGCCGCAGCAACGTGCCTTGCAGCGTGCAGCGGCTCCGGAATCTCACCGCCGGTCAGCATGCCCCTCGCCGGGAATCAATCTCAAGCCTCGGCGGCGACCGGTAGCCTACCTCTCTCGAACCTGTCTCGCTATTCGTCGACGCCAATCGGGGCCACTCGGCAACGAAAGAGCGGCACGTCGCTGTCACAAAGCGTCTACGAAACAACGGTCCTAAACGACCTGCCTACGGCATACTACCGGATGAATGATAAGTCCGGTAGTAGCGTTTTCGCCGATTCCTCGGGCGGGGACCACTCGGCGCAACTGAGCGGATCGGTAAAGATGGGCGACTCGGCCCTCCTCATCGGCAATTCGACCGCGGCCAGTGCCTCGCTCGCGAGCGGGTATGCTACGGAGTCTGCTACTTGGTCCCAACAAGCGGTCACGGCAGAGTGCTGGATCGGCCAAACGCCGCCGACCTGCCTCCCGCCTACGCGAACCCGCGCCTCCTCGAAAACGGCTGGGCCGACTCTGACGGCAAAGGCTTCGAGCTCATGCTCATCTCCGGCCATCCGCAGTTCAACGTCGGATACTCAGCTCTCACAGGCTCGACGAAGCTCATGGCCGGATCCGTTTATCATCTCGTCGGGACGTTCGACGCGGCCGCAAACCCAAATACACATTTGTACGTCAACGGTGTTGTCGTGGGACGGGGGTCCGCCGCCAAGACGGCGAGACCGCAGATCGGCAATTCGTCGACTTCGTACCTGGGTGTTCTCAACGCGCTCTCGGTGTACGGCATCGTGGACCACTTCCAGGGCGACCTGTCGGACTGCGCCGTCTACAACCACGCGCTGACGGCCGCTCAGGTGTCGAAGCACTACCTCGCCGGCACGAAGCCCGGCAGCATCACCGATCCCGCCCCCCCCGCGAGCAATGCATTTGCTTCCTACGTATTGAATTCCAATCCGGCGTTCTACTACAGGCTCGACGAGACGAGTGGTCCGAATGCCGTTGACTCCAGCACGCACAACTCTACCGGCACGTACTCGACGGGCGGTGTCACCTACGGTGTTCCTGGCATCATCGCGGCTGCGGATTCAGCAGTTCAACTAAACGGGTCCGGCGGATATGTCACTTCGGGCCAACCGAACGCTCAGACCGTCGTCGCCGGCACGAATCCGTTCACGATCTCAATCGCGACCTACTCAACGGTGTCCTTTCCCGGCTATGGCAGCTACGTTCTCTTCGAGAACGGCGCGACGGAATCCGGCACCGCCGACGGCGTGCAGCTAGTTTATGACAGAAATCGGGAACGCCGGCGTATTGCTTCTATTGGTGGTACTCGTCCGCATGTTACAGCTCTCTTTGGCTCACTAATCAGTGGGACGTATGGACCGTAACGTTCAACGGCACGGCTGCCACGCTCTATCTCAACGGCACGCAAGTAGCGACGCAAGCCGGAAGCACCGGGCCGTCGGCGGGCAGCCATCCATTCTCAGCGGGTTGGAACCCCGTATATTCCGCCTTCTACACGCCGGCGACGATCGATCAGTGTTCTTACTGCCTACGGCTTGGACCGCCGCTCAGGTCAGTGCTGCATACAATCTGGAAAGCCAACCCGGTACGACGGGGACCGACCCGCCGCCGACCCCGAGCCCGGCTCCGTCACCATCATCGACGCCAAGTCCGTCCGGCACGCCTAGCATCAGCTACAACGCCTCGACGGCTTGCATCAACCACGTCTCGTACACCAACAACGTCCTGCCTTCCGGGGAAGGCGAATTCGCAACCAACGGCCTCGATCGCAGCTATTGGGGCGGCGTCAAGACGCGCACGGTCGGCGTCAACGCGGGCGCCTGGGGACCGGGCTTCCAGACGTCCTGGGGCCGCCACCAATACGACACGTATTTCGGCGACAGTTCCGACGGAACCGGCTACGATCCGTTCGCGATCGTCGCGGACAGCGGTGCGAGCGGTTCGCCGCAGGCCCTTCGGATCGAAGCGATGCCGGTACCCGCGCCCATCGCGACATGTTGGCGTCATGGCCAACGATCAGTGGCCGGTGACGAGTGCGGCCTCGAGCTTCGCCGTACCAAGCGAAGGCGGCTCGCTCGCGCTGAACGTGAGCAACCCCAACGGCGCGCAGACCGGCTGGAAAATCGGGATGGGGTATCAAGGCGCGGCCGTCATGTTCGTCGGCACGCTGACCTCGGGCGGCGCGACTCCCAGCGGCAACGGTAGCGGCGGCTCCAACCCGTGGACGATCTCGAACATCCATCTCTATAGCGAGCGCCCGGCACGACGATCGTGCCCGGCTCCAACGACGAGGGCGGCTTGCGCGCCTACAACTTCCCACAGTACTACAGCGGAACGCTCGATACGAACGTAAACCAGCAGTACGGTTTCTTCGTCGCGCGGATACGCTTACCGCAGCCGGCGGCCGGACTCTCGCCCGCGTGGTGGATCCTCGAAACCGGCGGCGTCGGAACCAACGGCGGGCAGCTCCTGCGTAGCGAATGGGACATCCAAGAGCAATTCGGCAGCGATTATGGCTACGAGCTCAACGCCGGCAACATCCTGTGGAATTCCGGCGGCTACTCATACGGGTGCGGCCTCAACTGCCCCGCGACGAACAACACGGCAGCTTCCGGAGCGACCGGTGTCTACCCCTGGCCGTCGACTTCGAGCGGTAACGAGAACTCGAGCTATCACGACTACGGCGTCCTGATCCAGCCCGGCGGTCCGCCGTTCCCGACGAACTACTCGAGCGGCGGCGACTATGTCGAGAACAATTCGCCTTGGGTCGGCACGACGTTCTTCCTCGACGGCGTGCCCATCGCCGGGCACATCGGCCAGCCCGATCTCACGCAAGGTTCGCCCGACAAGGAGATCATGCTGATGTTCCAGGTCGGCTCGCCCGGCTCGTGGCTCGATCCCAACAACCAGATGGGCTCGAATAGTTGGCCGCAGTACATGTACACCCAGTGGCTGCGCGCCTACAAACCGACGTCGAGCTCCTGCTAGGGAAGGGTCTCGAGCGAATCACCGTCTCACAGTTCAATCGGGTAGGAGGGGGCATCGCCGCCCCCTCCTATCGCGTCCACCATGCCGTTGGCATTCGGCGGTTAATTGGACTTCAGGAATAGAAATCAGTCGGCCCAGCGAAGCGTCGTGCATCCCAGAACGCACGGGGCATCGGTCCGTTCATGGGGGCCGCGTCCACGAGCCAATCGTAGCCCGCGTTCGATGTCTGCGCCGGCTTCGTTGCGTCGAGTAGCTCGGTTCTGACATGCAGCCGGTTCGCTTCGAGATAGCGGCGGAGTTCTTCCATGGTTATCCATCGCCACCGGGCACGTCGCCGTTGCCCTCGACGGGTCGCAGCGCCGCCATCATATTCGCATATTCTCTCCAGCGAGGATCCGCTCCATGAACGATTCGGTTCCCGAGGTGTTCGCCGTGAGTTGCACACGCGATCGCGCTCCGCTGTCACTGGCTGCCCGAAGTCACCATCGTTTCGGCGCCCGACACTCCTCGCGGAGCTTGCCGCGCTCGTTTCCTAGGCTGTGACTCCGGCAAGACTTAACCTCCATTCGACGTTCGACCCTTCCCAAGCACACTCGGTACTACGGCCTCTGCTGACTTCAACCGGCTTAGCCGGCCCCTAGCGGCGAGGCGTCTCGTCCGCGACGAGCATGGCAGACGTCCCGGGCCACCGACTTTCTCCGCCTGCCGCCAATTCACGCTTGCAGCCTTGGCCAAATCGGACTTTGCTCGGTTCGGCAAGCTCGTACGGATGCGCTCGCCTGACCCGATTGGCACGGCGTGCCCCGACCTCTCTTGCTCAGTTCACATGGCCCGGGCCGGCACATGGAAACGGATGAAAATGTCAGACTGCCGTCCAGCGACGTCGGTTTTGCATTGGTGCCAAGAACCCGCGCTTAGTTGGAAGCGGGAGCATCGAGCACATGAAAATTGTTGCTGAGAGCACGAACTTCAGATTCTTCATGATGAGGCTCTCCATGATGAGGCTCCCCTGGCCTCGTTCGCATGTACGTGCGCGGCCTTCGTCGGCCTAGCAGCCGCCGGTCTCAATTCGAACTCCGCGCGCGATGAGGCCACTGTCCGCGGGCACCGTCACCCTCACGCTCGAGCGCCCGGCGGAACCACGCGAGTCGTCCCCTGGGCGGTTCGCGGTTCAGATATGGAAGCCGGGGCGGCCGTCGAGCGATCGGGATCCTCATGGTTCGTCTCCTACGCACGGGAGACCGAGTGCCCGAACCAACGCTTGCTGGGTCGCTACTGCCTCGCAGTCACGGGAGCGATGCTGCCCTTACACCGTAGATCGCCGACGTCGTCGAGAATGAATCGCAAAGCGTTCGTCCGGATAGCCCACAGCGCACGCGACCCGGAAATCAACGGCCGAATCGCATCATCTCGCATCGCGTAGAGGCGGATCCCGACCGCGAGATACACGGCGCTCCAGACCAGTTCCGCGGCGAGCGATCCCCGACGACGGATCCGACGACTGATACTTGTCCAGAGCCGGGAGAAAGATCTCGGCGGCGACGGCTGCGATGAAGACGAAGAGCATCTCGCGCTTGACGTCGGGCCGCGCCTTCGGGATCGGCGCGAACGTGGCGGCTCTAGTTGACACGCTTATAGGCCTGGTACACGTGACCGGAAAGGCCCGTCAGCGATCCGAGCCCCTGCGCCATGCTGCTGAGCGCCTCTAAGGCGCCCCTGCGGCCGCGAGCGATCGAGAGCGGGATCAGCGCGAACAGGCCGAGCGTCAGGCGGCCGTACCCTTTGAGCGCGCGAACGGTCAGGCCCAGCGCCGTTGCGTTCAGCCGGCGGTCGCACAGCGACAGCGTGTTGCCCCGGCGAAAATTCAGTTTGAGGATGTAGGACGCTTTCAGCCGCTCGCTGCCGACCGCCTCGAACGCGACCGCGCGTGCGGCGAAGGTCATCTTCGCGCCGCGCGCGAGCAGTTGGCGAAAGAACAGCATGTCCTCGCCGCCCGAGAAGTTCAAGTCCGCGTCGAAGACGACGCCGAAGCGCCGGATCGAGTCGACCCGCAACAGACAGTTGCCGCTGTAGCCGAACGTGATCGGCGCGCCGTCCGCGTACGACGGAAGCCGGTAGAGATGGGTGCGCCGCAGCCAGCGCGGCGCGCTGTCGGGGATCACGTGTACGACCGGGCCGATCACGATGTCGGCGTGCGTCTCGCGCTGGACGCGAATCAATTCCCGCAACCACTGCGGTTCCGGGCGCTCGTCGTCGTCGATCATCACGAGCACGTCGAAACCGTCGCGGGCGTACGCGAGTGCGAAATTGCGGACCGAGGACAGGCCGGGCTCGGGCGCGTGTTCGTACTCCAGCGCGAAGGGGAACCGCTCGCGCAACGCCTCGACGACGTCGCGGCCGGACGGCAGCCGGTCGTTATCGATGACCAGCACGCGCACCGAACATCCGCGCGGCGGCTCCTGCGCGGCGATCCCGTCCAGCAGGCTCTTGAGCAGCTCGGGCCGGCGGAACGTCGGAATGGCGATGCACACGCGTTCGGCGGCCGGGGCTGCCGTTTGGACGGCCTCCTCAATCATAGCGTAACTCGATCCGGGCCCGGCGCAGGTTCCGCGTCCAAGCACGGCGGCCGAAGAGGCGATAACGAAGCTGAACGGCGGCGCGAGCCGGTAGCAGAAGATTGATACGGAACGTCGCAAAACACCACGCCAGCAGACCCTTCTTGCTGCGGCGAAGGGCTCGCAGATCGACTTCGGGTAATAGGCGCCGCGCGTGGTCGCCGAAGCCGTACATCAGAAAGCGGCAGTAGAGCGAACGGATCGCGTTTTGCCGGAGGCGTTCGAGTTGGCCGGGCGCGAGCGATTCCGCGCAATTGGCGACCGTCGCGAGTTCTTCGGCCCGGGCCCGGTCGAAATCGGAAAGGATGCGCCGGCACTTTCCGCTCGTGGACTGGCGGTACACGACCAGCCGCCGGCCGGTCGCGTAGATCGGATACCTGCGGCTCGCGCGTACGATGAACTCGTGGTCTTCGTGATAGCAGTCCGCCTTGAAATGGCCGATCGTATCGAAGATGCGGCGGTCGAACAGACATAGGCTCGGCATCAAGAAGTCTTCGCCGTCCAAGAGCAGGTCGAGGGCGTAGCCGCTGTACGTGCGATTCGGTGCGGGGTTCAGCAGCCGGCCGCGGTCGTCGACCGCGTAGTACGAGCTGTAAGCGATCGCCGGCGGATCGGGAGCGGATTCCAGGGCTCGGATTTCGGTTGCGAGCTTATCGGGAAACCAGCGGTCGTCGCTGTCGAGGAAGGCGATATAGCGCCCCCGCGCGCGCTCGAGGGCACGGTTCCTTGCCGCCGCCGTTCCGGCGTTGGGCTGGCGCAGGATCCGCAGGCGCGGATCGTCGATCGCGGCCAGCACGCGCGAGGGTCGAGTCGGTCGACCCGTCGTCGACGACCAGCACCTCGAGATCGGTGTGGGTTTGCGCTAACGCCGATCGCACCGCGCCCAGAATCAGACGTTCCCCCTGATAGACGGGGATGATGACCGAGACGAGCGATCGCTCGGAGACGGGTCGGGCCGGCGCTTCGCGCTCGCGGATCACGAGCGGCTCGCCGCCCCGAGCGCGGCGGGTTGCACGCGCCACAGCGCCCGCAACTCCTTGCCGTGCATCAGCGCCAGGCATCCGCCGTACGTCAGCACGCCGACCACGATCGCGGCCACGAGTCCGAGCGGCGAGTCGCGATGCGGTACGAGGTAGATGGCCGCCGACATCGCGGCCGTCGCCAGCGCGATGCGAGCGAAGCTCAGCAACGGAACGGGCATGTCGATCAGGCGGACCGCCCAGATCGCGCTCACGGTCATCGTGACGATCTCTGCGATCAGAATGGAGCTCACCGCTCCGACGGCGCCGAAGCGCGGAATCAAGAACGCGCTCGGAACCAGCGCCGCAACGATGCGCAACAGCGTCAAAACGACGACCGGCCGGGTGTCGAGCGCGATCTCGAAAGCCTGCTCGAAATAGCTCGAACGCAGGCCGGAGAGGAAGACGCCGGCGGCCGACACCGCCATCACGGCGGCCGCGCCGCCTCGAAACTGCGAGCCGAAATAGACGTGCGTGATCGAGCCGGAGAGAACGATGACCCCGGCCGCCGCCGCGAAGCCGATCGCGAAGACGAGCCGGGCGTTGTTCTGCAGCTGTTCGCGAAGATGTTCGTCGCGGCCCAGATCGCGCGCCCGGAAGGCCAGCGGCTGGCCGGCCAGCGTGGCGGTTCCGATCAAGAGCCCGACCGTCTGGACGGAGAAATCGCCGGCCGCCGCCAGGACGCCGACGGCCGCGCTTCCGCCCGCGACCTGAAGGAGATAGCGCTGCACGGTCGTGATCGAATAGCTGAGCGATCCGGCACTCGAAGGCCAGCCGAAGCGCGCCATCCGCATGAAGATCTCGAGGCGGAAGCGGCCGCGAACGGAGGGCGACCACAGACCCGATGCCCCCAGCGCCGCGCAGTTTCCGAGCGCGAACCCACCGAGCAGAGCCTGGGCCTTGAACCCCGCGCCGATGAGGAGCAGCGTCGCGCAGAGCGTTCCCACCGCGCGCCCGGCCTGCAGCAACCCGTAGGACACGAGCCGCATGCGCGACTGAACCAGCGCGACGTTGAGCTCGAACCAGTTGTTCGCGATGGCGGCCGCCGCGGTCAGCAGTTCGAGCGAAAAGGGCAGGGACGGTTCGCAAATCCGCAGGAAGACGATGACCGCGACGGCGACCGGCACGGAAAAAGCTGCAAACGAAAGCGCGATCGTCGCGGTGTAGTCCGCTTCGTCCGCGGCGTCGCTGGACGCCATCATGCGCAGCGTCGCCACCCTCAACCACGAGTAACCGATCAGGCTGATGAGATACGACGTGCTCAGCAGAAGCGCGTAAATACCGAAGCTTGCCGGATCGAGCAGCCTCGTGTAGAGTCCGATTCCTCCGAACGCAATCGCTGCCGGCAGGATCCGCCCGATGAAGTAGAGGGGCCACTGTTTGAATACTTGCACTACAGAAATCTACTGTCGTTCACGACCGCGCGCGCGGGCGCGCAGCATCGCCGGCTTGGAATCGAACGTGCCGCTCTAATGACCGATGCGCGAAGCCAGGCGCGTCGAGACCGCTTCCGCAGGCTGTATCGTCCAATGCACTGCGGCGCGAACGCTCGACCAGAACCCCGGTTGCTGCGACGCCGCGAGTGCGAAGCTCGAGCCCCACGTCAAGATGGTTGCCGCCACGAAGGCGAGCGCGGTTTCCCGCACGGGGTGAACCCACGACACGCGCGGTTTTGCGGCTCCGCGAGTACGCTCGGTCTCCAGGACCGGCTCGCCGAATTGCCGGCGCGCGAACCCCTCGATCGCTTCGGGCTCCGTCGCGACGACGCCGATGACGCGGCCTTCCGAACGTTCGATCAGGCGCATGGTCAGGCCGTCAAGTTCCGACGGAGCGCGCCCGAGGCGCACCGTTAAGAGCAAGCCGTCGACGGCGCCGGCCAGCCCCATCGCGATGTCGTCGGAGAGGAGCGCGGCGGAATCGAGAATCGTGTAGTCGTACGCGGCCCGGCTCTCATCGACGAACGCCTTCATCGCGCCGCGCGAACTGCGCAGGCCGGGCGTCAGCGACACGGGCGCCGGTACGTCGTGGTGCGTTGCCTGTTCGGATCCGCCGGTAAGCTGCGTCACGTTCTCGGCTACCGCGTGGGTCAGATCGACCAGCGCCGTCTTGTGCCCGGAACGTGCGAGGCAGACCGCGAGGGAATGCGCCGTCAGGCTCTTCCCGTCACGCTGCAGCGCCGAGGTGACCATGATGACGGCCGGGGCCGCCAACGTCCGCTCGACCTGGGCGCGCAGAAGCTGTTGCTGAGGGTTCACTTGCGCCTCGAGCCTTCGCTCGAGTGAGTTCTTCGTATTCATTTACATCTTACCGAGCGTGGCGATGACGGGGTGGCCGTACAGTTCCTCGATCTTCGCGGCGCGGCGAAGCTGCGGGTTCAGTTGATCGGCGAGGAAGGCGCTGCCGAGCGCGGCGAGCAAAGCCAGCACGACGGCCAGCAGCACGAGCGCTTTGTGGCTGACCTGCGCCTGCGCTTCCGACGCGAACGCGCGGTCGGTCACGATGACGGAACCCAGCGACAGCGCGTCCGCGCGATTCGCGAGCGCCGCGGCGCGGCGCCCCGAGATCGAGAGGTAGTCGCTTTGCGCGGCGGTGCGCTGGAGTCGCAACAGTTGCAGCGGCTGCATCGCGTCGAGACGGAGGTGTTCCTTCGCGATCAGCGAGTCGAGCGCGGCGACCTTGGCTTGATCGGCCTGTACGACCGCAGCTGCCTTGCGCTGCTCGGCGACGGCCGCTTCGACCGAAGGGCTGTACGCGTTCGGCGAATTGAGCGCGCGGCGCGCTTCCGAGTCGACCGCTGCGTTGAGCGAGCGAACCTTGGTTTCCAGGGCCGGCAGGCCCGGGTACGCCTTCGTGTAGACGCCGCGCACGTTTTCGAGTTGGACCGAACTTGCCAGGGCGGAGCCTAACAGACCGCGATACGTGTCGTCGCTTTGCAGCACGTCGTGCCGCAGCAGCCTATAGCGCGTGTCCGCATCGAGGCCGACCGCCTGCATGTGGGATACGTCGCCTTCCAGGGTGGCGCTGGAGAGCGCGCGATCGGTCTCGAGGCTCGTGAGGCGCGTCGCCAGGGAGTCGGTCCCGGTGCCGTCGACCGCCGTGGCCGCCAGTTCTCCGGCTTGACCGAGCCGCCGGTCGATGCGCCGCAGACGATCGCTCTGCTTGTTCAGTTCGGAATCGAGCGCGCGCAGTTCGGAGTCGAAGCGCGCGGTGGACATCTCGCGATAGTACAGCGCGAGCTGCTCCGCGACGCCGTTGGCGACCACCGCGACCCGCGTGGGATCCTGATCGGTGTACTCGATGCGCATGATGCTGGACTTGTACGCCGGTTGCTTGACGACCAGATGCCGCTTGAGCGAGATGACCGGCGTGTCGAGGTTGAGGACCTGCTTGACCCGTTCGAGCAGCACGGTGCTCGTAACGATCGACGGGAGGTCGGGCGAGGATAACGTCGGATCGTCGCGCGTGTTGCCGTTGACCACCAGAACGCTCGCGGCTCCGACGTACTGGCGCGGGAGCCCGTTGACGAAGACGATCGCGACGATCAGGAACAGCGTGAAGACGGACGCGACCAGGAGACGATAGCGCCAGACGGTGTCGGATGCATCGCGGGCGTTCGCGGCGAGTCGCTGAACGTTCGTCATGAGTATATCCTCTCGGAAGCGTGGCGCGTTGCGGTCGGCACGACGTTAGAGCCGGAAGATCGACACGGCGCTAAGGATGCCCTGAAAGAAGCCGCTGAGGTCCACCTTGTGGCCCTCCGGCACGAAAACGACGTCGCCGTCCTTCAGCTGCGGATTCTGCGAGACGTCGCCGTGGACGAGTTTCGTGATATCGTACGCTGCATTCGTACCGTTCTGCATGACTTGGACTTTGGAGAGATCCGCCCACTTGGTGGGGCCGCCGGCTTGATAGAGGGCGCTCAGCAGGGTCGGGTCCGTCTTGAGCGTCACGCTGCCGGGGTTTGCGACCAGTCCCACGATGTTGACGCGCGGCGCCGACGGAACGGTCAGCGTGTCGCCGTTCTTGCCGGGCCGGTTGAACGCGGCGTCGCCGAGCGCGAGCATCTGCGTCGTTCCGTCGCGGTTCAGTTCGATGTTGGAGGTGGCCGCGGTGGGTGAAATGCCGCCGGCTTGAGCCACGGCGTCGGCCAGCGGCTCGTTATCGCTCAGATAGGCGAAGCCGGGCCGCCGTACGTCGCCGATCACGCGCACTTGGTTCGGCTTATCGACGATCGCGAGCGTGTCTCCCGGCTGCAGCACGGGGCCGCCTTGCCCGGTCGCTGCCAGTTGGATGGCGTCGAAGGTCCCGAGCGACTTGCCTTCTCTGACGACGCCGATTCGCCGCATGTCGAGCCGGGATCGCTCGAGGTCGGTCAGGTCGCCGCTCTTGAGCGTGCCGTCGGCAACCGGTATCTCCTGGACGCGCGGCGACAAATCGCCGAGCGCTCCGATCAGGTTCTCGCCGGGTTCGTACTTGAGCGACCCGCCGGGGCCGCCGGATACGAAGATGACCAGCTGCTGCGATTTCAGTTCGACGCTGACGCCCGGCTTGAGGATATAGGTGGCAAGCCGGCCGCGCAGGCGGGCCGAGATTTGGCTGGGTTCGAGGCCCGCCACGTCGACGGCGCCGGCGAGCGGCAGCGAGATGTGCTCGGTCGTATCGACCGTGACCGGCCCCGACAGCTCCGGGTGGTCGTACACGGTCACGAAAAGCTGGTCGCCGGCGTGGACGGCCGCCAGCGCAGGGGCGGCGCAAAGCAAGCTCGCCAAGATGGCGGTCGTGATCGCAACCGGTCGTACGCGCAACGGGGACCTCCTGACGACGCGAGCGGAGCGTGCGAACCTGGGAGTCGTCACGCGCGTCTCTCGACCGTGTCCACGTTAGCCGCGAAAGGCGCGGGCGACAATAACCCAAATTCGGCTAAAATGCGGCGGCTCGGCCGGGGGGGACCGCCGCGCTTGGGTCTTAAGACCCAAGCGCGTGGACCTTCCGGCGGGCACGGCTCGCCTGAAGGTCGGCCGCCATGCGGTTCGCTCGCAGGGACACGGCGGGGTCGGTGCGCGTATAACCCGCGACCGAGAACGCGACGTCGTCTTCGGGCAGCGCCGCGACGAAGGCGGCAATGCCGTCTTCGGCAAGCGGCTGCGGGCCCCAATAGGTGTGACACCACGGCCGTTCGTCGGTCCAGACGCGCGAGTCCCGGCCCGCGAGCACCTTGTCGACGTAGAGACCGTACGTGAAGTACTCGGAGACCAGGCGACCGCGGGTGAAGGCGACATGCCACGGTTGCCCCGTCACCGCCTCGATCCGCGCGCACGCCTCGAGCACGATCGTGCGCTCCCAGCTGATCATGTTGCCCACGTAATCGTCCATGGGCAGCTGGTCCGGCGCGACGTCGAGGAGGCGGCAGACGTTGCCGTGCCATCTCACGTGCTCCATGCCGGGCACGATCGCGCGCGGCAGGCGGTACATGCGCGTCTTGCCGTCCCGCAGGAACAGCGAGGGGTCGACGCGGCGTACGAAGCGTACGTCGGAGTCGACGTTCACCAGAACCCGCTCGTCGATGAAGCGCGGCATCGACAGCTTGACGAGCTGCTGAACGAGCCAGCCCTTTGCGGGAAACGTGGCCGAGGTGGACAGCCACCATTTCTTCGAGAACGGCAGCTTGAAGTAGCCCTTGGGGATGACGTCTTCGACGGCGGCCACGATCGTTCGGCGGCTTTCGAGCGAGCGAAAGAGCGCCAGGTCGCGGGCGTCGACGACGATGTAGTGCCTCGTGCTTTCCGGTAAGAACGCGAGGACGGTCTCGTTGAGGTCGCGGCAGATCGTGAAATCCCGCGCGAAGCTCGGCGTCACGATCGCGATCCGGTCGTTGCCCGGCCCGTTCACGCTCCCGGGCCCTCGAGCGAGTTGGGCGACGCCATCGCGATGACCCGCGGCATCGGCACCTGGCCGCGCGCGCGAAGACGTTCCCGCGCGAGCGCGTTCAGCTTCGCCGTGACCGGTTTCTCGAAGAAACGGTAGACCGCGAGGCTGACCAGCAGCACGGCCGCGAGCGATGCCGCCAGCGTCGCGATCTCCGCGAGGCGCCCTTCGGGTCCGACGCGCAGCACGATCTGCCTCAGCACGTTGATCGTGGAGAAGTGCCAGAGATACGCGGCGTACGAAGCGTCTCCGATCGCCACCAGCCACATCGGCGCGACGAACAGGCCCTCGGCCTCGAAAGCGACCGCGCCGTACAAGATCAGCGCGAAGGGAATGCCGAACGCGACCACGCGGCCCATGCTGTTGGGCAGGGGGATCTGCCCGAGGTGCACGCTCGCGAACCAGACGGCGAGCGCCGCAAGCACGCCGGCCGCGAGCACTTTTCCGCGGTGCGGCATCCGGCCGTGCACGTAGCACAGCCCCACGACGATGCCGAAGATGAACTCGATCGGCAACGCGGTCGCGGCGTACTTCAGATACGGGTCGGAAGACCATTTCGAACGCCGCCCAGAGCCCGGCCTGAACGCAAAACCAGAGCGCCAGCATGGGGACCAGATAGCGGCGGTCGGCCAGCAGCATGACCGTGAAGATCGCGTAGAAGGTCATCTCGAAGACCAGCGTCCACGACACGGGCAAGAGGACGTGCTGCACCGGTTGCGGGTAGAGCAGCACCGTCGCGAGCAGGTCCGTCTTTCCATCGACGTGTCCCGTCATCAGCCGGCTGCGCGCAAAGAAGAAGACGGCGGCGATCGGAACGATCGACAGCCAGTACGCCGGGTAGATCCGGATGACGCGGTGCAGGAAGAAGCGCGTCCCGGCGCCCGGCTTGGCGAACGCATCCCAGTTGGTCACCAGCATGATGAAGCCGCTGATCGCGAAGAACAGATCGACGCCGGCGTTTCCGAAGATCCGGAAGACGGCGAAGAGCGGCTGCGGCTCGACGTCCACGCCGTTGTGCGGGAGCTGCATGTGCAGGCAGACGACCAGCAGCACGGCTAGCGCCCGCAGCCCTTGGACGTTCTTGAGAACCTTGCGCTTGTCGTCCACGCCCGCCATCAGAGGCGCCGGTCATCGCGCGCGGGCCCGGGCCTCGCCGATGCGGCCAGGTCCGGCAAGCGCTGCCACAGGTCCGTGGCGGAAGGCAGGGCGTCCGCGGCGTTTCCTCGATCCGAGCTGGCTTTGAGGCGTAGCCGGTAGACTAGCCCCGACCCGAACCCGTCGTCCGCGATATCGTTCCAGCGCCCGCCGGTCGCGCGTTCGACCGACGCCTTCGTGTCCGGGGTCGCGGCATAAAGAAAGAACCCCGCTTCCGGGTCGCGGATCCGCACGTGGCTCACGTCGTCGAAGAGCGCAATGCGAACGCCGGGCCGCAGCACGGTCGCCAGCATCGCGACCCCGATATCCCAGTGCTGGCCGTCGTGGACGTACACCACCAGCGGATCGCCGGTGGCGTTGATCGACTGGGCCTCAGGCCCCAGGCGCCCCATCTCGGCGGTCGCCGTGGTCTGCCGCTCCGGAAGGCCGCGCAGGTTCGAGGCCGTACCGCAGACGATGAGAAACGCCAGCGCCGACGCAGCGGCGACCCGGGCCGATCGCGTCGCGCCGGCGCGTACGAGCAGCGACGCGATCGCGTACGCGACCGCGAGCTCGCAACCGAGCCAGACCGGCACCAAGTACCGCGACGCCGTCGCTCGGCTGGTGTGAGCGAGGAGGTCCGCCGCGATGAAGAGCACGGCAGGCACGCCCGCCAGCGACAGCACGAACGACTTCGTGCGCGGCGATCCGCTCCGCGCGACCGCGAACAGCGAGAACGCGACGATGGCCAGCACGATCGCCGCAACCGGTATCAAGCGCGCGTTCTCGTATTCCGAGTCGAAGAACACGGCGCCGGTGTTGAACAGCCACTTCAGCGTGTAGATCTGGGCCGAGACCGCTTGGCGCAGCGGTCCCTTCCAGCCGGTGATCGTCCCACGCCCCGGTAGAGAACCAGGAACCAGGGGGCGTAGGCGAGGAGGCCGGCGCCCGTTGCCAGCGTGAAAGCGCGGGCGCGCACCGTCCACTTCCGTTCGACGAGCGCGACGAACAGGCAGAACGAGAGGACGTCGTAGAGCACGAGCGCGTCGGTATACAGCGCAAGCGCGAGCACGGCCGCGTAGCCCACCCACGCTGCCGCGGTGTCCCGGCGCAGCGCGCGCAGGAGCAGTGCCGAACTCACGGCCAGAAAGAAGAGCCACGCGCTGTACTCGCGGTTCTGCTGCGAATAGATGACGTGAAAGGGCGAGACGGCAACGAGGGCGGCGGCGATCGCCGCAGCCTCGAGGGAACCGAACAGTTCGAGCCCGAGCCAAAAGACGGCCAGCAACGCCGCGCAGCCGAACAGCGCCGCCAGCATCCGGCGTCCGCCGGTCGTATCGCCGAAGGCTTGGGTCCAGTAGCGGTTCGCGAGGTAGAACAGGGGCGGGTGCTGCGGGTCCTCGGCGGCCAGCGAGCGCACGACGTCGCGCGGCGCCGTGGAGCGGTCGGCCAGGAACCACGAGATGTCCGCCGCGGCCCGGACGCGCCCGTCGAACACGCGAGCGAAGTCCGCTTCGGTGTGGCCCGACTCGCGCAGCGAGCTGTCGACTTCGTCGCCGTACGCGAACTTCTGATCCAAGTAACTCAAGCGAAAGCCGAACCCCAGCAGCACCGTCAGCGCCATGAGGACGAGCAGGACGACGTGCGGCGGGCGGGCATCGGTCGGCAAACGCACGAGGAAACGGTAGCCTGAAAAGCGGGCTCCCACAATAACCCAAAACGGTCTAATGCGGGCCGCGGCCCGCGGCGATCACGCCTGCTTGGCGTGGAGCGTTCGTTCGATCGCGTTCCCGATTCGCGTCGCGACCTTGTCCCAACCGTAGCGCGTGTGATAGCGCGCGCGAGCGGCGCGTCCCCGCTCCGCGCCGGCCGGCGGGTCGGATAGGATCTCGTGCATCGCTCGCGCCAGCGCGGAGGAGTCGTTCGGAGGCACGACGGCGCCCGCGTTACCGATGATCTCGGGCATCGCGCACACGTTCGCGCCGATACACGGCAGCCCGGCGGCCATCGCCTCGAGAAAGACGATACCGAAGGGTTCCCAGACCGACGGCATGACGAACAGCGAGGCGCTGCGGAGGACTTCCGCCAGCGCCGCTTGCCCGTGCACGATTCCGAGCGACGTAATGCCGGGGCCGAGGTCCCCGCGCGGCGCTCCTCCGACCAACGTCAGCCGCGCGCCCGGCAGTTGCTTGCGAACGCGCGCGAACGCCTCGATGACGTTCCGGCCGCCCTTGCGTTCGAAATCGAGACCGACGAAGACCGCGTGCGCGGCCGCGTAATCGCGGGTACCGCTCAGCAGGTCCGGGGCGATGTTGCTGCCCGCACCGACCGACTCGATCCGGCTCCGTTCGATCGAATAATTCTGCGCGATCAGATCGGCGCACCACTCGCTGAAGGTGAAAACGCGTTCGACCGTATCGAAGACGCTCTTTTCGTATGCGGCGCGCCGGCGGACGTGCGCGGAAGCGGCGACGGTCCGCCGCATCCTCGGGTCCGAGCGAACCATCGTGAGCACGTCGTTGTCGTGATACGAAAACCGCGGCGTCCGGATTTCGCGCGCGATGTTGCAGTACGCACCGAGTTGGAAGAACGCATTATAATCCGTGCTTCCCAGCGCGTGCAAGCGACGGACGGCGGCCGACTCGAACGCGCGAGCCAGGTCCATGCTCAAGCGATAGTTGCTGCGCCAGGCGCTCTTGGTAGGCGCGAACGCTCGCGCGCGAACCATCGTATCGGCGAGCGCCGTCGGCAGCGACGAGATCGCTCCGACCAGATATCCTTGACGTTCCATCGCTCCGAACAAGCGGCTCGCGACCCCCGACGCCGTGCGCGGGCTGCGCGGGTCGCCGTTCGCCATGCCGAGGAGCCGGAGCGGGTCTCCGGCGGACGCATTCACCGGGAACGCGCACTCCGCTTCGTCGATCGGCGTTTCTTTTCTCAGCTGCATAAGATGCTGCCCACCTCCTCAGACAGGCCTTTGATGTTCTCGTGCAGCGCGGCCACGTGACCGCCACCGATCGGCGCCAATTGCACGCTGGGAACGAGCGCTTGCCATCCGGCGATCGGATCGGACGCCCCCTGGTTCTGATCGACGCTCCAGACCAGCGTGATCTCACCCGAATACGGTTCGGGATGGTACGTCAGCGCGGCGACCAGGTGAGCGCACGCGTTCTCGGTCGCGCGTTCGCCGCGCCGCTTGTCGAAGGGCTGCGGATCGTCGAGCCGCGCGCGCTTCGAGCTGGAACCTCGGCGGCTGCGCAGGCGCTCGACGCGGGTTCTCAGGAACTCGAGCGTTTCGCGCGGACCCGTCGCGAGGGCGCCGTGGAGCTGTGCCAGATTGTAGCAGATGCTTTCCCGCACGTGCGGTTCCAGCCGTGCATCCAGGCCGACCTTTCGTATCAGCCAATCGAACGGCCACACGTTACGGTGCGGCAACGCCGTCGCGTTGATCATGACGACCTTCTCGACGGTCTCGCCGCGCGCCTCGAGCAGCCGTGCGACTTCGTATGCGACCAAACCGCTCACGCAGAAACCGCCGATGCGATAGGGCCCCGCCGGTTGCTCTTGCAGGATCCGTGGAAGGTAATCGCGCGCCATCGCTTCGATCGTCGGGAGCAGCGGGAGATTGGCCGTGCCGTGCGGCGCGACGGCATAGATCGGCTGGTCCCGGCCGATGGACGCCGCTAGGCGGCGGCAGTAGAGGCCGTCGGCGAACAGGTCGCTGTGCAGGTAGAAGAACGGGCGCCGCCGGCCGTCCGGATTGAGTAACACGATCGACTGGCGCGTCGTGACGGCCTCGAGCGTTTGCGCGGAAGACTCGATGCGGCGCGCGAGCGAAGCGATGGTCGGAAAGTCGAAGAGCGTGCGCAGCGGCACGACGATGCCGAACTTCTCGCCGACCTTGGCCACGAGACGAACGGCCAGCAACGAATGAAAGCCCAGCGCGAAGATGTCGTCGTTGCGTCCGACTCGTTCGCGCTCGAGCAGGTTCGCGACGAGCGACGACAGTTCCGACTCGAGCGCGGTGCGCGGTGCCTCGCGGCCGCCGTGTGCGGACGCGAAGCTCCTGCGGGACGGCAACATCTTGCGATCGATCTTCCCGTTGGGCGTGCGCGGCAGCGACGGTATCACGCCGATCGGCGTCGGGATCATGTAATGCGGCAAGCTCTTCGCCAGCGAAGAACGCAGGTCGGCGATCCAGCTTTCGGAATCGTCCGGCATGCGGTGGCGAGGCACGACGACCGCCCACAGCGCCTTCTCGCCGTTCGGGTCGACGTCGACCAGTGCGACGGCTTCGGCGACGTTCGGCTGCCGCAGCAGGACGGCTTCCACTTCGCCGAGCTCGATGCGGAAGCCGCGCAGTTTGATCTGCTGATCGGTCCGGCCGAGAAACTCGAAGCGGTCGGCCCCGCGGCGGCGAACGATGTCGCCCGTTCGGTAGAGCTTCGCGCCGGGGACGTTGCGGAACGGGTCGTTGACGAATCGTTCCCGGGTCGCGAGCGGGAGATCGAGATAGCCGAGCGCGACGCCGTCACCGCCGATGTACAGCTCGCCTGGGGCGTTCTTCGGAACGGGCTCTTGATTGCCGTCCAGGACGTAAAACTGCGTGTTGGCGATGGGGCCGCCCAGGAGGACCGGGCCGTCGCCCGGCTCGACTTTGAGGACGGAGGACCAGATCGTCGTCTCGGTCGGCCCGTACATGTTCCAAAGATCGTCGCCGCGCTCGAGCAGCCGCGAAGCCAGCGCTCGCGAGACGGCTTCGCCCCCGCACAGCATCTTCAGACGCGGAGTGCCCGTCCAACCGGCGTCGATCAGCAATTGCCACGTCACCGGCGTCGCCTGCATCACGGTGGCGCGCGTTCGGTGCAGCAGTTGCAACAGTGCCGTACCGTCGGTGGCTTCGACGTCTTTCGCGAGCACGAGCGTCGCGCCCGCGATCAGCGGCAGGTACAGCTCCAAGCCGGCGATGTCGAACGAGATCGTCGTTACGGCGACCAGCGTGTCGTCGGGACGTAGTCCGGGCCGTTCGCGCATGGACCACAGAAAGTTGACCAGCGCCCGGTGCTGGATCTGGACGCCCTTCGGTTTGCCGGTCGAACCCGACGTATAGATCACGTATGCGACGTCGTCGGGTGCGGCCGCCGCGCGGTCGGAGGCGATCTCGGGTCCGCCGCCGCGGACGCCCGGCCAGTCGAGCAGGATGACGGGCGAGTCGACGCCGGCGACCCGCTCGGCTAGCGGTGCCCGGGTGACCAGCACCGAGAGCTGCGCGTTGCGGGCGATGTAGTGGATGCGTTCGGCCGGATAGGCCGGATCGAGCGGCACGTAGGCGCAACCGCATTCGAGGGCCGCGAGCAGGGTCGCGACCAGCAGCGGCGACCGGTCGAGCAGGATACCGATCCGGTCGCCCGTGGTGAGGCCGCGAGCTCGAAAGCCGCCGGCCAGCGTACGCACCGCCGCCGCGAGCTCGGCGTAGCTCAGCGACTCGTCGCCGCAGACGAGCGCGACCGCATCGGGCGTTCGTGCGGCCTGTTCCGCGAACAGCGCGGGCAGCGTCGAATCGGCGGGGTAGGCTGCCTGCGTCCGGTTCGAGGCGACGATCAACTCCTGACGGGCGGCTGCGGTCAGCAACGGAATCTCCGAGACCTTGCGTTCCGCAGCGTCGATGACGCTTCCCAAGATCGTCTGCAGCCCTTCGAGGAGATCGACGACCGTCGCGTGCTCGAAGAGATCCGCGTTGTACTCGCAGGACGCGCGCCAGCCGTCCGGCCGTTCGACCATGAAGAAATTCAGATCGTAGATCGAACCGGCCGAACGCGACGGCATATCGACGAGGGCGAAGCTGCCGTAGTCTTGGTTCTTGATGAACGAGCGCTGAAAGATGAAGTTGACGGAGAACAGCGTGTTGCGGCTCGGATCGCGTTTGGGATTGACGATTCCGATCAGGCGCTCGAGCGGGACGTGCCGGACCTCGAACATGTCCATCACCATGTCGCGCGTTCGGTCCAGCAATTCGACGAACGTCGGATCGCCGCCGACGTCGCCGCGCAGCGCGATCGTATTGATGAAGCAGCCGACCAGGCCTTCGAGTTCGGCGTCGTCGCGGCCGGCGACTTGGGTGCCGATCGCGATGTCGGTTTCACCGGTGTAGCGATGGAGCAGCGTGAACAATCCGGCCAGCGCCGTGATGAACAGCGTGCATCCGTTCGCGTCCGAGAACCGGGCGAGTTTATCGGTCAGCGCGCGGTCGAGCAACAGCGACGCGATTTCGCCGTTCGACGTCTGAACGGCCGGCCGCGGACGGTCCGTCGGCAATTCGAACTGCTTGTAATCGGCCAACGCCCGGCGCAAGAAGGCCGTTTCCGATTCCAAGCTCGTGGTCGCGAGCCACTTGCGCTGGCGCTCGGCATACGCGCCGTAGCTCGTTTCGAGCGCCGGCAGGGCCGCCGCCCGGCCCTCGCGGGCGGCCGCGCACAACTCGCCCATCTCGCGGGCCAGGATACCGACGGACCAGCCGTCGCAGACCGTGTGGTGAGCGGTGACGAGCAGGATCGACGTCCGTTCGCGCACGAGGACGTGCGTCACCCGCACCAACGGTGCGACGGACAGGTCGAACGGGACGCGCGCCTCCCGAGCGGTCAGCGCTTCGGCTTCCGCGAACGCCTCTCGTTCGGGAAGCGCGGTCAGATCCACGACGGGAATCGAAAGCGCGACGTTCGGTTCGACGACCGCGACGGCCTCACCGTCGACCGTCTCGAAGGACGTGCGGAAGGTCTCGTGCCGTCCCAGCAGGACGTTCCACGCGCGTTCGATTTCGGCCGTGGAAAGCGCTCCCTCGAGCCGCCAGCGTACCGCGACGTTGAGGCCGGGGTTCCCCGGGTCCAGCTGCTCTTCGATCCAAAAACGCAGCTGCGAGGGCGCGCAGGCGAACCGAGCACGTCCGCTCGGCGCCACGTCGTCGGCGTTCGTCTCGGGCAGGCTGACCGGACGCCGCGCTAGCATACGCAGCCTCCGCGTTCCTTCGCTCTTCCGGTACATACGACGCCTCTCTTGCGTCGCGCAGCCGTCACGGTCCCAAAGCGCGCGGACGCGGCTCGAATAGCTGGGCTCATCCAGGCGTACCCGAAAACAGAGAAGCGAACCAGCCGTCCAAGAAATCGCAGCTCTCGACGAAATCGCCGAGGATCAGGCTCGCCACCGCGATTCCCCGCCCGGTGAGGTCGCTCGCTCGCAACTGGGGGCTCAGCGAGAATTCTTCGCCGAGTTCGAGCTCGGGATGCTCGGCGATGTGGCCGTCGACTCGTACGACCGCCCGCAGCGGCGTGGCGTCGCCCCATCCGCCCGCGCCTTCGACCAGCGTCGGGTCGATCGCGTAAAACGCGATGACGTGAGCGGTCGAATACCAGGGCGAACGCTCGACCGCGGGCCGGTACCACAGTGGGAACGACCCGATGCTCGAAGAATTCGCGTGCAGCGATTTGCGAAAGGGAAGCGCCAGGAACCGGTCCCGGGAAACCAGCGCGTAGTCGCCCGCGACGATCCGCCAGCCGCGCGCGTGCAGGTGCGTGGTCAACGTGACTCCGGATTCCCAGTCGTCGCCGACCAGTGCGAGCGCGTAGCCGTCCCGTTCGACCACGGCGGCGCGCCAGAGTTCGAGCCCACGGTGGTGGGCCACTTCGATCAGGGCCGACGAGATCGTCGTGCCGGCAACCTGCGGCAGCGCCCGGGTTCCGCCCAGTGCCTTGACGGCCTTCGGTGCGGTCCCGGTGACGTGCCAGACGTCGCGCGTGAGGCGCACGTCGATGTGCAGCGGCGGCTCCGCTTCGGTCCACTCGCGGGACACGTGAGCCAGCATCGGTTCGAGTTTCTCGAGCACGGCTTCGGGCGCGCAGACGCGCAGGTCGCTGCCGGCAATATGGAGATCGAGTCGTTCCCTCACGCTAACGCTTGCCATACGGGTTTCCGCCGCTCGCCTAAGCGAAGGCTAGCCGCCCTTCGCTCAGCCAACGGTGCGTCGCGCGCAGACCCTGTTCCAGCGAGGTCTTCGGCTGCCACCCGTATCCTCGTGCCGCCGCCAGGTCGGGCGCGTACGGCCGCGCTTCGGTTTCGCGCTCCGGCGCGACCTCCGTGTCGAACTCGACGCCTGCGACGCGCGCGATCGCGCCGGCGATCTGACGGACGGAATACTCTTCGGGCGAGGCGACGTCGACGGCTTGCAACGTGGCCTGCGGGCGCTCCATGACCAACCGGATCAGCGCGACGGCGTCGCCCACGAACAGCGGCGAGCGGGTCTGCGATTCGGAACCGTGAATCGGGAACGGGCGGCCCTCGAATGCCGCTCGAAACAACTCCGCAACTAAACTTTCGCCGGCTTCGTTCATGGCCGGACCGTAACAGTCGAACGGCCGCACGATACGGCCTTGCAGCCTTCGCTCGGAAACGGCGGCGGCGACCGCGCCTTCAGCCGTCGTCTCGCGAGCGTCGGGCCTGGACGCGAACAGGAAGCGCGCGGAATGGGCCAGCGCGAGTTCGATCAGGGAGCTCGTTCCGAGCGAATCGGACGGCTCGCCGGCCCTACCCTCCCAGGGGGTCGCGTCGTGCCCCTTCGGGTGCGAGGCCGGCGCGAGGTGAAAGATCCGGTCGATCGGGTCGTTCGTGGCACGGGCGACCAGCTCGTTCAGCGAGTCGAACGCGATGTCGGCGTCCGCGTAGATGAGCGTGGCGCGGCCCGACTGCACCGCGTACTCGAGGTTCCGGATGCGGCCGGTCGACATGTCGTCGATGATGATCGCTTGCTGACCGGCGTCGACGAGGGCGTTGACTAAGCGGCTACCGATGAATCCGGCTCCGCCGGTGACGAGGTTGAGCATGCTCTCAGACGGTGACGTCCATGGTTCTCTTCGTTTTCCTTTGATCAAGGCAGTCGTCTACTTTAGCAATAGCGCCGCCGCGAGGCGCCGGCTTATAGCGGGAAACCTGCGCCCTACGCCGCGATAGGTGAGGCCCGCCGCGCAAACGCGGTCCGGGTCGAGGACGTTGCGCCCGTCGACGACGAGCGATCTCGCGATTCCGCCGGCGTAGCGGCGTGGGTCGATCTGCGCGAATTCGGGCCAGTCGGTCAATACGACCAGTGCGTCGGCCATCGCCGCTTCGAGCGGCGACGTGACGAGCCGGCTGCCCGGCGAAAGGGTCGCGACGCGCACCGCCGGGTCGTAGACCGCCGCGCGGGCCCCTCGCCGGCCGAGGTCTTCGACGACGCGAACCGCCGCGGAGTCGCTAACGACGTCCGTGCCGGCTTTGAACGCAAGCCCCCAGACGCCGACGACGAGACCTTCGAGCGACCCGAGCTCGCTTTCGAGGATCGTGATCACGCGGTGCGGCTGCGATTCGTTGACTCTCAGCGTTGCCGAAAACAACTCTTGCTGCGTGCGGTGTCTGTTCGCGAGCGACTCGATGGTCTTGACGTCGCGTTCGAGACCCGGGCCGCCGTAGCCGATTCCGGCGCGCAGATACTGCGGCCCGATCCGGCGATCGTATCCGATGCCGCGCAGGACGTCGTCGGGCGACGCACCGACCGCTCCGCAAAGGTTGGCGATCTCGTTCGCGAAGCTGACCTTCATCGCCAAGAATGCGTTCGAACCGCACTTGATCATCTCGGCGTTACAGCGCGACGTGAAGACGACCGGCTTTTGCAGCCGCTCGAAGAGGCTCACGAACGGAACGCCGGCCGCAGGCGCTTCGCAGCCGACCACGATCCGGTCGGTATCGAAGAAGTCGCGAAGCGCCGTACCTTCCCGCAAGAACTCCGGCGCGTAGATCAGCTCGGCGCGATGGCGGACGATCGGCTTGAGCGCGTCGCTGGTACCCGGCACGAGCGGGGCGACGAGCGCGATGGTGGGCCACGCGTCGAATTTCACGTCGGCCAGGATCTCGAGCGTCCCGCGCAGGCCCGAAATATCGCAGGATCCGTCTTTGCGCTGCGGGGATTCGACGCACACGATCGCGACGCCGGCCGCTCGCGCGGCCGTTTCGATCCCGTCCGCTATCTCGATGCGGCCCTCCACGACGTGACGCTGCAGCGTTTCGGCGAGCGCGGGTTCGCGAAACGGAAACGCGCCGCGGCGCAAGCGCTCGCTGCGCTCTTCGATCGGGTCGCAGAGCCGCACGTTCCAGCCGAGCTCCGCGAGGCCGGCGGCGTAGGCGACGCCGACGCAATTTGCCCCGACGACGCAGACCGGCCGCGCCATCGGCTTCAGATCGCGCCCTTTTGCGATACGACCGTCAGGACCGTGCGCAGCAGCAGCGTGCCGTCCAAGAGCGGAGAGGCGCGCCTGATATAGTCGAGATCGAGTTCCGTGGCCTCGGGCTGGTGCAGCGGGATCGTCGAGCGGCACGTCGTCTGCCAGATGCAGGTGATGCCGGGCGACACCAGATGGCGCAGGTGCTGCCACGCCTCGTAACGCTGCAGCATCATCTTCATCTCGGGCCGCGGCCCGATGACGGACATATCGCCGCGCAGCACGTTGAAGAATTGCGGCAGCTCGTCGATCGAGGTCTTGCGGAGAATCCGCCCGACGGCCGTTATGCGGCTATCCTTCTTACCGCTGGGCTTGGGGCGGTCTCCGCAATCCTGCTTGCGCATCGTGCGCAGCTTGTAGATCGTGAACATCCGCTCGAAGCGGCCGGCGCGGCGCTGGCAGAAGAAGATCGGGCCGCCGTCCTCGATCAGGATGGCGAGACACGCCAGCGCGATGATCGGCAGCACCAGGAGCAGGACGAGGGCGGCTATCGTGATGTCGACTGTGCGGCGTAGGATTCGGCCGGTGCGGCTCTCGCGATAGATCAAATACGAACCAACACCGGCTTGCATAGGTCAGCGTCTCCGGAAACTGGCGAAAAGTGCTTGAAGGATCGACCGAATCAGCGAGTGCGCGGCTGGCTCGGATCGGTGTTCTGGCGATCTTCAGTCCCGGAAGCGCCTGCGGCTGCGTCCGTCCCGGTGGGAGTCAATCCACGAGACAGACGATAGCGCACCCGTGATTGCGGCGGCAACCTACCAAACTGGGGGTATTCGGCTGCGACGACGGCGCGACGGGCTAAACCCCCGGTTTGAGGTATTTATCCCGGTTCGCCGGAGCGGCTAGTATTGGGTACCGTGTTCCACATCCGGCACCCGGAATTCGATAAACGGCATTTTGGGATGGCGGAGCGTGTCATTCGTTCTCCGGCATCGCGTAAAAGCAGGTTGCAATCGAGCTCGGAACACGGGACCCGCGATGGAGCCTGATGCATGCCGACCGACGACCGCACCGCGAGCGATTTGCGCCAAGGGTTAAGATGAAGGCACCCTCCGAGTGCGGCGTCGCGATCGTCGGCGTTGCTGGGAGATTCCCCGGCGCCCCCGACGCCGCGGCGTTTTGGCGCAACCTGTGCGCCGGCGAGGAGAGCGTTCGCCGCTTCGCCGAGGCGGAGCTGGAGGACGCGTTCGACGCGGCCACCCGGGGCCGAAGCGAGTTCGTCAAGGCCCGTTCGGTGCTCGACGGCGTCGATCTCTTCGACGCGGGCTTCTTCGGAATGCACCCGCGCGACGCGGAACTCACGGATCCGCAGCACCGGATCTTCTTGGAGTGTTGCTGGGAGGCGCTCGAAGACGCCGGCTGCGATCCCGCGAGCTATCGCGGTTCGATCGGCGTGTACGCGGGTTGCAGCATCAATAGCTATTTTCTGCGCAACGTCCTATCCGAGCGTGCCGCGGTGGAGCGGTTCACGAGCAACTACCAGGTCGAAGACTATCCGTTATTATTGGGCGCCGGTCACGACTTTCTCGCAACGCGCGTCGCCTATAAGCTGGATTTGCGCGGCCCGGCCATGACGCTGCAGTCGGCCTGCTCGACGTCGCTCACCGCGGTCGTCCAAGCCGTCCAGGCGCTGATCCTCGGTCAGGCCGACGTGATGCTGGCGGGCGCGGTTTCGGTGACGTTCCCGCAGAAGCGAGGGTATCGCCATCAGGACGGGGGCATGGTGTCCTCCGACGGGCACTGCCGCACCTTCGACGCTCGCGCTGACGGCACGGTCTTCGGAGACGGAGCCGGCGTGGTCGTACTGAAGAGGCTCGCCGACGCGGTCGCCGACGGCGATGCGATCTACGCGGTCATCCGGGGCTACGGGATCAACAACGACGGTTCGGCCAAGGTCGGCTTCACGGCGCCCAGCGTCGAAGGCCAGGCCGCCGCAATCGCCGCCGCGCACGCGATGGCCGGCTTCGACCCCGCATCGGTCGAATACGTCGAATGCCACGGAACCGGAACGCCGCTGGGCGACCCGATCGAACTCGCGGCGCTGACCAAAGCGTTTCGAGCCGGTACCGATGCGGTCGGCACGTGTGCCCTGGGCTCCGTCAAGTCCAACGTCGGCCACCTCGACGTTGCCGCCGGTATGTCCGGACTCATCAAGGCGGCGCTGGCGATCCGTCACGGACGGATCCCGCCCTCGCTGCACTTTGAAACGCCCAACCCTCGCATCGATCTGGACTCGAGCCCGTTCTTCGTCAATACCGAGCTCGGCCGCTGGCGTCCGGACGGTTCCCGGCGCGCGGGCGTTAGCGCCTTCGGCGTCGGCGGCACGAACGTCCATCTGGCGCTCGAAGCGGAGCCGGAGCGCGAGCGCGAGCGGCCGCCGCAGCGGCCGGAACTGCTGGTCGTTTCGGCGCGAAGCGAGACGGCGCTGAACGACGCTTGCGAACGCCTGAGCGAGCACTTGCGCGCGAACGGCGAGGGTTCGCTGGCCGACGCCGCGTGGACGCTGCAAACGGGCCGGCGCGCGTTTGCGTACCGGCGAGCCGTGGTCGCGTCCTCGCCCCTCGACGCCTCGCTCGCGCTGGGGCATCTGGTCCGGACGGATACGCAGCCGCTCAAGGCTCGAGAAGAACCGGCGGTCGCGTTCATGTTCCCCGGCCAAGGCGCCCAGTATCTCAACATGGGCCGTGGGCTCTACGACGAGCTTCCCGTCTTTCGCGAGACGCTGGACCGCTGCGCCGGCATCCTGCTGCCGATCGTCGGGCGCGACATCCGCAGCGTCGTCTATCCCGAATCCGCGAACGCCGAAGCGGCCGCCGCGCTGACCGCCACGGCGATCGCGCAACCGGCGATCTTCTCGGTCGAGTACGCGCTCGCGCAGACCTGGATGCGCTGGGGCCTCACGCCGGTCGCATCGATCGGCCACAGCGTCGGTGAATTCGTGGCCGCGTGCCTTGCCGGCGTCTTCAGCCTCGAAGACGCGCTGGCGATCGTGGCCGAACGCGGCCGCCTGATCCAAGAGCTGCCGCCCGGCGCGATGCTGGCCGTCCGGCTCGGCGGGCACGCGCTCGGGGAGCTGCTCCCTTCGTCCCTCAGCGTGGCGGCACTCAATAGCCCGACGCTGTCGGTCGTGTCCGGGCCGTTCGAGGCGATCGCCGAATTCCAAGAGCAGCTAACGGCCCGCAACGTTTCGTTCCGGCGCCTCGAGACGTCGCACGCGTTCCACTCCTCGATGATGGAACCGATGCTGGCCCGGCTCGCCGAGCGGCTGGCTTCCGTGCGGCTCTCCGCTCCGTCGCAACCGTACGTGTCGTGCCTGACCGGAACGTGGATCGCGGCCGACGAGGCGACCTCGCCGGCCTACTGGGTCGAGCATTGCCGCCGCCCCGTGCGCTTCGCGGACGGCGTGGCCGCCCTTCTCGGCTCCGGAATCGATACCCTGATCGAAGCGGGTCCCGGCTCGGCCCTCGGCGTGCTCGCGCTGCAAGGCGGGGCCCGGGAAGCCTCCTGCACGGTGGTCGCGTCCTTGCCCGGACCGGCGCGCGAGCGTCCCGACCGCGAGCAGATCTTGACCTCGCTCGGCCGGTTGTGGGCCGCGGGCGCGCGTCCGGATTGGCGCGCCGTCTCCGCACCGGTCACGCCGCGGCGCACCTCGCTCCCGGCGTATCCGTTCCAGCGTTCGCGCCACTGGATCGACGCCTCGACCGCCGAGCCGCGTCCCGTGACGAGCCCGCCCGCGAACGGGACCGCACCCGGCGTGGGCGCCGAAACCGGTAGCGACGGCCGGGCGCGCGCCGAGATCTTCCGGTTGCTCGAAGAGCTTTCGGGCGAGAACCTCGCGAGCGCCGATCCCCATGCGTCGTTCCTGGAGCTGGGTTTCGATTCGCTCTTCTTGGGGCGCTTCGTGCAGCAGATGAACGCGCGCTTCGGGTGCGCGCTGACGTTCCGTCAGCTGTTGAGCGACGTGCCGTCGGTCGAGGCCTTGGCCGCGCGCGTGGCCGATCGCTTCCCGGCGCCGACCGAGGCGCTGCCGGCGGCGCCCGCGCTCGCGGCGGTTCCGGCCGACGCATCGTCGCTCGAATCCGTCGTGCGCTCGCAACTCGAGGCGATGCAGCGGTTGATGCGCGAGCAGATCGAGGCGCTGGGCCGCGCGAGCCGGCCCCGCCGCGCCGGCGCCGCCCGCGCCGCGCACCCCCGCCCGCCGCGGACGGCGCGGTGCGGTTGGATTCGTTCGGGCCGGCGCTCGCGCCGGCAAACGTCGAGATCGGGCCGGCCCAACGCGCGCACATCGACGCCCTGATCGCCGCGACCACGGCGCGCACGCCCGGCTCGAAAGCGCTGACGCAGCGCGCCCGTCCGGTGCTGGCGGATCCTCGCGTGGCCGCCGGTTTCCGCGCCGAGTGGAAAGAGATGGTCTACCCGATCGCGTTCCGGCGGGCCCTGGGTTCGCGCATCTGGGACGTCGACGGCAACGAGTACGTCGATCTCTTGAACGGGTTCGGCCAAACGGCGTTCGGCCACTCGCCGGATTTCGTCGTGGCCGCGGTCGCGGAGCAGTTGTCCAACGGCTTTGCGATCGGTCCGCAAACCGAACTCGCCTGCGAGGCGGCCGCGCTCTTCTGCGAGATTACCGGTAACGAGCGCGTGACGTTCTGCAACACCGGTTCGGAGGCGGTGATGGCCGCGTTGCGCGTGGCGCGCACCGTCACCGGCCGCGACCGGTTCGTGACCTTCAACGGCGATTACCACGGCCAGTTCGACGAAGTCTTGATCAAGGGCACGGCTTCGGGACGAACGGTGCCGGTGGCGCCCGGGATCCCGGCCGAGTCGGTTTCCAACGCCACCGTACTTTCCTACGGCGCGGACGAGAGTCTGGGCTGGATCCGCGAACATGCCTCCGAGCTGGCCGCGGTCTTAGTGGAACCCGTTCAGAGCCGCCATCCCGGCCTGCAGCCGCGAGAGTTCTTAGCGGAACTGCGCGCGATCACGAAGGATGCCGGCGTCGCCCTGATCTTCGACGAGGTCGTGACGGGGTTCCGCATGCACCCGGGGGGCATGCAGGCGCTCTTCGGTATCCGCGCCGACCTCGCGACGTACGGAAAAGTCGTGGGCGGCGGGCTGCCGATCGGCATCCTCGCCGGCTGCGCGCGCTTCATGGACGCGCTCGACGGCGGGATGTGGCAGTACGGCGACGATTCGGTTCCCGAGGTGGCGCCGACGTTCGTCGCGGGGACGTTCGTCCGCCATCCGTTGGCCATGGCGGCGGTGCTGGCCGTCCTCCGGCACGTCAAGGAACGCGGACCGGCGCTGCAAGAGCAGCTCACCGCAACGACCGCCGGACTGGTCGCGCGGCTCAACGCGGACTTGGCGCGACGCGGTATCGCGACGCGCATCGAGACGTTCGGTAGCCTCTTCTACCTCAACCTCGCCGGCGCGGACCGGCTGGGCGGCTTGCTGTACTATCACCTGCGCAACCGCGGCATCTACATCGCCGAAGGCTTCCCGTGCTTCTTGACGACCGCGCATACCGCCGCGGACGTCGACCGCATCGTCGAGGCCTTCGCGCACAGCCTCGACGAGCTGCAGGCGGCGGGCATCTTGGGCCCGGCGCCCGCTGCCGCGCCGATCGACGTCCCGCTGACCGAAGAACAGACCGAGATCTGGCTCGCCGCGCAAGTGAGCGACGAGGCCTCGTGCGCGTTCAACGAATCGGTAACGCTGCGGCTGCGAGGACGCCTCGACGAAGCGGCGTTCCGCCGTGCTTGGAACGCGCTCGTCGCTCGGCACGAAGCGCTGCGCGGCTCGTTCGGGCCGACGGGCGAGATCATGCGCGTGGCTCCGGCCGGGGAACTGTCCTACGCGACGCTCGACCTCTCGGCGCGCTCGCCGGCGGAAGCGGAAGCCGCCGTCGCGCAAATCGTGTCGCGCGAGGCGGCCGCGCCGTTCGATCTGGTCCGCGGGCCGCTCGTCCGTGGAGAACTGATCCGTCTGCCGTCCGAACAGCACGCGTTCGTGCTGACCGCGCACCACATCGTGTGCGACGGCTGGTCGATGAACGTCATGCTCGACGAGTTCGGTGCGCTCTACGCGGCGGAGCTCGACGGAACGCCCCCAGGCCTACCGGAACCGTTTGCCTTTTCATCGTACGCGCGCGCTCAGCGCGAGCGCGACGCGAACGACTTGGAGCGCGTCGAGTCCTACTGGCTGCGCCAGTTCGAGGACGTTCCCAAGGCGCTGCAGTTGCCGACGGACCGTCCGCGTCCGGCGCGCAAGTCCTTTCGCGGCGGAACGCAGACGGCATACGTCGACGCGGCCGGCTATGCGGCGATCAAGAAGGCCGGCGCGCGTGCGGGCTGCACGCTGTTCGTCACGCTCTTGACGGCCTTCCAGACGCTGGTGGGCAGGCTCGCCGATCAACACGACGTCGTAACGGGCATTCCCGCGGCCGGCCAAGCCTTACTCGACAACGGCAGCCTCGTCGGCCACTGCGTGGACTTCTTGCCGGTTCGCGCGCGCTGGGGCCCGGACGACCGTCTACTCGACCTGCTCGAATCGACGAAGCGACGCGTCCTGGACGCCTACGAGCATCAGACGTACACGCTCGGCACCCTCGTCCGCAAGCTGGCTCCGGCGCGGGAAGCCGGCCGCGTGCCGCTTGCCGAGGTGCAGTTCAACCTCGAGCGCGTGGCCGGCCGGATGCACCTTCCCGGCCTCGACGTGGACGCGCAGCCCAACCCCAAGGCGTTCGTCAATTTCGATGTGTTCTTCAACGTCGTCGAATCCGACGACGGCCTGCGGATCGATTGCGACTATAATGCGGACCTGTTCGACGCTGCGACGATCGATCGCTGGCTGCGCTACTACCGTGCGGTACTCGACGCGATCGTCGAGGATCCGGCCGTCACCGCCGGTGCCGTCGCGTACGCGCCCGCCGCCGACCGCGTTCCCGTCCTCACCGATACCGGGCGCGAATACCCGCGCGACGCGTCGATTTGCGCGCTGTTCGAGGCGCAGGTCGCCGCCCGTCCCGAAGCGCCCGCGGTATCGTGCGGCGACGTCGTGCTCACGTACGCGGAACTCGAGCGGCGCGCGAACCGGCTCGCGCACCGCCTGCGTTCGGTTGCGGGCGAAGGGGCGCTCGTCGGCATCGCCGTCGCGCGCTCGCTCGACGTTCCGGTGGCGCTCCTGGCGACGCTAAAGGCCGGCTGCGCGTACGTTCCGCTCGATCCGCAGCACCCCGAAGCACGGCTGCGCCGGATTCTCGCCGAGGCGGACGTCGCGGCCCTCGTGACCAGCGGCGGCGCGGCGTCCTTCGCGCCGGACGGAGTTCCCGTCATCGACCTCGAGCGCCATGCCGCCGAGCTGAACGGTGAGTCCGAAGCGCCGCCGGCCGCGGTTTCGGCCGACGCGCTCGCGTACGTCATCTATACGTCCGGCTCGACCGGCACGCCGAAGGGCGTCGAGATCACGCACCGCTCGGTGGTCAACTTCCTGTGCTCGATGGCGGCCGAGCCGGGACTGGCCGCGGACGACGTCTTGCTCGCGGTCACGACGATTTCGTTCGATATCGCGGCCCTGGAACTGTACCTGCCGCTGACCGTGGGCGCGCGCGTCGCGATCGCAACGGCCGACGACACGCGCGATGGATTCGCGCTCGCCGCACTGCTGGCGAACGCGGGAGCGACGTGCATGCAGGCCACGCCGGCGACGTGGCGGCTGTTGCTCGAGGCGGGCTTCCGTTCCGCTCCGGGTTTAAAGATGCTGTGCGGCGGCGAAGCGCTGCCGCGCGATCTCGCGGACGCACTGCTCGAGGGCGGCGGCGAGCTGTGGAATATGTACGGTCCGACCGAGACCACGATTTGGTCGTCGTGCAAGCGGATCGTCCCCGGTGACGAGCCGATCGGGGTCGGCTCGCCGATCGCCAACACCCAGTTCTACGTGCTGGACGGTAACGACCGCATCGTCGCGCCGGGCCAGACGGGCCAGCTGCATATCGGCGGCGACGGCGTCGCGCGCGGATACTTCAAGCGGCCGGAACTCACGGCCGGCGCGTTCGTCGTCAACCCGTTCGCGCCGGGACGCATGTACCGGACGGGCGATTTGGCGCGGGCCCTGCCGAACGGCGAATTTGCGGTCCTCGGCCGGCTGGACGAACAGGTCAAGCTTCGCGGCTTCCGCATCGAGCTCGGCGAAATCGAGTCGTTGCTCGCGCGCAGCGGCGTCGTCGCGCGGGCGGCCGTCGCCTTGCGCGAGGACGTGCCGGGCAGCCCGCAGCTGGTCGGGTACGTCGTCGAGCACCCCGGCTCGAGCGTCTCCGCCGCCGCGCTGCGGGCCGCCTTGGCCGACGATCTCCCGGAGTATATGATTCCGGCCGCGTGGGTCCGGCTCGACCAATTGCCGCTAACCCCCAACGGCAAGCTGCATCGGGCGGCTCTGCCCGCACCACTTCCCGAAGCGGAGGCCGAGACGGAGTTCTCGCCGCCGCGGACGCCGCTCGAGGCCGCACTCGCGCAGATTTGGGCGGACGTGCTGCAGCGCGACCGCATCGGCCGGACCGACGACCTGCTGGCGCTGGGCGCCGACTCGATTCAGCTCTTTAAGATCACGGCTCGCGCCAACCGCCAAGGCATCTCGCTGCTTGCCAAACAACTGCTGCAGCACCGTACCATCGCGCGCTTGGCTTCGCAACTCGAAGTCGCGGAAACCGCTTGCTAGCCGTGAGCACGCTGCACGCGGAGCGCCTGCTCGAGACCGACGCGGCCGTGTTCGCCCGCAATTTCGACCGCGCGTGCTTCGCGCTCTCGCACCGGCTTTCCGATAACCCGCTGTTCGAAACCGAGGCGTTGTTGCGGCTCGCGAAAGAAATGGCGCGCGATCCGCGGGACGTATACTGCGATGCGGGCGAGGTGGGCGTCGGTCAGCGCTGGGACCAGGTCCCCTCGAACCTATGGCCGGTCGATGAACTCATGCGGCGGATCGAATCGGCCGACGCCTGGATCGTTCTGCGCAAGGCCCAAAACGATCCCGCGTACGCCGCCCTGCTCGACGCGTGCATCGCGGAGATCGAGCGGCTGAGCGGACGGGACTTGAGCAAGACGATGAAGGTCCGCAACGCGATCGTCTTCATCAGCTCGCCCAATCGCATCAGCTCGTACCACATCGACCGCGAGTGCAACTTCCTGCTCCAGATCCGCGGCCGAAAGACGATCAGCGTGTTCGATCGCGAAGACCGTGAGGTTCTGCCCGAATCCGAGATCGAGAAGTTCTGGACCGTCGATAACAACGCGGCCGTTTACAAGCCGCACCTCCAAGACCGGGCCGCGGTCTACACGCTCGGCCCGGGCGACGGGGTTCACATCCCCGTCAACGCGCCTCACTGGGTGCAGAACGGGCCCGAACCGTCGGTTTCGCTCAGCATCAACTTTCACTACAAAGACGAGTACCTCGCCGACATCTACCGAAGCAACTACTGGCTTCGCCGGTTCGGATTGAATCCGACGCCCCCTCGCCGCTCGGCGGCGCTCGACGGCCTCAAGCGAACCGCCTACGGGGCGGCCCGCTCGGTGCGCACGTCGGCGCGCAGGATCGCGGGCCGGAAGTCGTGATGCAAACGTCCAGCCGCCGGCTCGCGCGGGGCTTGGTGCGCGAAGCCGGACGCGTGCCTCTGCTGCGCACGGTCGTATCGGGTGCGTACGACCGCTACTTCAACGGTGCCGAGGGACGCGTACGCCTCTTCAACGGCGTCTTTAGCGATTTCGCGTCGGCCGAACGGGCCGTACCGGCAGGCAAGCACTCGGGCTACGACAACGAGCCGTCGGCCCAACGCGTGCTCGACGAATGGCTGTACATCACGCCGTCCGATTACCCGACGATGTTCTGGCTTTCCAAGATCCTCGGGGAGTGCTCGCTGCTCTTCGATTGGGGCGGCAACGTCGGCTTGACGTATTTCGCGTACCGCCGGTACCTTTCGTACCCGGCGGGCTTGGTATGGTGCGTGAACGACGTCCCTGCGGTCGTCGCGCTGGGCAAGCAGGTTGCGGAACGGGAATCCGCCCCCGCCCTGCGCTTCACGACCGCGTTCGACGAGCTGGCCGGTGCCGACGTCTTGCTTGCGGCGGGCTCGTTCCAGTTCATCGAGGACCCCTTCGAGCCGCTTCGCCGCGCGCCGGCGCTTCCGCTCGACGCCCTGGTCACGAAGGTTCCGGTTTGCGACCGGCCGGCCGCGGTCACGCTGCACAATATGGGAACCGCATTCTGCCCTTACCATCTTTTCAATCGCGACGCCTTCGTCGGGGAATTCGCGTCGCTCGGTTACCGCCTCGCCGACGAATGGCCGATCCCGGGCCTCGGCTGCCAGATCCCCCTGTCCCCGGAGCGCTCGATCGAGGCGTACTCCGGCTTCTACTTCACGCGGCGGCCGCCCGCGTGAACTCGGCGGTGCGGGTGGATGCCGGTCCGGGTTCGGCCGCCGGCGCGGAGGTCGCGCCGGGGCGCGAGTTTGCGTCGCGTTACAACCGCACGCCGTTCGTGTTCGCCCACGCGCTGTGCGAAGAGACGGCGTTCGACGCGGCGCAGCTGGTCGAACTCTCGAAGCGCCTGCCCGACGCCTATTTCTCGACGAAGCCGGCAACGGTCGGGGACGGCTGGGGCAACGGCGCCGCGACGCCGCGGACGCTGCAGGATACGCTGGCGCACATGGACTCGACGGATTCGCTCGTGTTGCTCAAGGGGCTCGCGCAGGATCCGCAGTACGCGCCGATCTTCCGGCGATTGCTGGCCTGGGTAACCGAACGGGTCGGCCCGGCATTAGCGGACGACATCTCGATCGCGCGCGCCACGCTGGTGGTGAGTTCGCCGCACCGCGTGACTCCGTACCACATCGACGCCGAAACGAATTTCCTGTTTCAAATCCGCGGCGAAAAACAGGTAAGCGTCTTCGAGCCGCAAGACCGCAGCCTGCTGACCCACGCCGAGCTCGAGCGCTTCTACGGCGGCGATGCGAGCGCGGCCACGTACAAACCGGCGCGCCAGGAGGAAGCGTTCGGGTTCCTGCTCGGACCGGGCATGGGTTTGCACATCCCGCTGCACGCGCCGCACTGGGTTCGCAACGGCGATTCGGTCTCGGTCGCGCTCAGCATCAACTGTTCGCTGCGCTCGAACGCGCGGCTCTCGACGCTCTATAACGTCAACGCTTTCCTGCGGGCGCGCGGGCTGTCGCCGGCCCGGCCGGGAGTTTCGCCGTGGCGCGACCGCTTAAAGGTGGTATTCGGCTATGGTCTCGATTCCGCCCGGCGTTTGCGCGGCCGGCGCCGCCCGACGTCGGTGAACTGACGTGCAACAGCTGCTTCGAGAGCTTCCCGCCTTGGGGATCGATACCGGCGCGCCGCGGCCGGTCGCGATCGCCGGCGTACGGCTCAACGATGCGGACTTCGCCGCCGTCGTGGCCGCCGTCATCGGCCACGCTGCAGCCGGCGGCGCGCCGACGTACGTGGTGACGCCGAACGCGCACCACGTCGTGCTGTTCCAGGAGGACGCGCGCTTTCGGGAGATCTACGATAACGCGGGCCTCGTCGTGCCCGACGGCGTGCCCTTGCTGTGGGCGGCCCAGTTGCTCGGCGAGAAGCTGAACGGGCGCGTGAACGGCACCGACCTCTTCGAGGCGCTGTGCGCCGAGGCCGCGGCCTACGGGCTGCGCGTGTACTTCTTAGGCGGCCGCTCCGGTGCGGCCGAATCCGCCGCGGCCCGCTTGCGGGAACGCCACCCCGCGCTCGACGTTTGCGGGACGTACTGCCCGCCGCTGGGCTTCGAGAGCGACGCCGCGGAAGCGCAGAAGATCGTCGCTCAGATCAACGCGGCGGATCCGCATCTGCTCTTCGTCGGTCTCGGGGCGCCCAAGCAAGAGTACTGGATGCACGCGAACCGCGATAAGATGCGCGTGCCGGTGTCGCTCGGGATCGGGGTCAGCTTCGAGTTCGTGGGCGGGGTCGTCAACCGCGCGCCGCGCTGGATGCAAACGACGGGCCTCGAGTGGCTGTACCGCCTGCTCACGGAGCCGCGCCGCCTGTGGAAGCGCTACCTGCTCGGGAACGCGACCTTCTGCCTGCTGGTCGCACGGCAGTTCGTCTTCGGGCTGCGCCAGCCCGACCCGGACCGGGTCTAGATTCTAGACCGCTTCCCAACCGCCCGGCGCGCGAAACCACGCTGACGGGACGCTCCACGCGCCTCGCAGCGTGGCGGGAATATTCGAGCCGCCGGCCGTCGACGGGGCGTCGGCGAACACGCGATTGATGATGAATCGCGGATCCCGGCGCAGGCAGCCGGAATCGAACACGAGGTCGACGACCTCGTTGCGCTCGACGATCCCGGCGATGCTGTTGCGGTCGATGTTCACGCCGCTGTACGGGAAGGCGAACGGAACGCGCGTTTGGCCGGTCAGCGCGCTGACCACCCGGCACGACTCGACGATTTCCCGCTCGATCGAGACCGGATCGCAATCTTCCAACGACCGGTGCTTGCGCCCGTGCGCGCCGACCGTGAAGCCGTCGGCCGCCAAACGCCGCACCTGCTCGCGCGACATGAAGATCGGGTTGCGGGCGGCGTATGCCGCGACGTCGACGCCGAGCGCCGTGCACGCGCGGGCCAGATCCGCGCCGTCGGATTCGTCCAAACTCAACAGCCAAGCGTAGAACGGCCGCCTCGGGTCGCCGTCGCCGACCGGGTGGCGGATCGACTGCAGCCGCCGCATCCCGCGCTCGAGCGCGGCCGCGTTGCGGGTGGATGCCGCCAGGGTCGCGAGCACCTGGAGCGGCGCGCGCGCGGCCGCATCGAGACAGAGCGAAAGGGCGCACTCGTAGAACGGCTCGGCGTCGTCGAGATAGTCCGTCGTCACGAAGAAGACGCCGTCGACCCGCTCGCGGAGCAGGATCGGGCGGATCACGTCGTAGCACTGCGCGAGGCCGTCGTCGAACGTGAAGAGGATGCTGTTTCGAGGCAGCGCGGCGCCGCCGAGGCGGTGCTCTCGCAGCCGGCGGTACGTGACGGCCCGGTCTCGCGCGAAGCGCACGTCGGCCTCGAACTGACGCCGGTTCTTGTAGCCGTACAGCTTCAGGTGCGGCACGTCGTCGTCGCTCACGACGTGGTAGCAGAGCGCGAGCAGATCCTTGGGAAACGTTCTCTCCCAGAACCCGAGCGGCAGCGGCCCGAGGGCGGTACGCGCGACCGAGTTGACCCGCGCGCGCAACGACGGCGAACTCATATCTTCAGCGCGATCATCTCGGAAAACAATCCGTCGATCGCCGTGGGCGGCGTATCCGGATGGGCGGGCCGGTACAGGCGTTTCGCCGGCCGGCGCAGGGTGCCCGCGGGGAGCGTTGCCGGCGCGAAGCGCCGGTCGATCGCGAGCCCGGCCGCGCCCATCGTGCGCAGCGCCGCGAGCTGCGCGAGCGCGCGGTGCTCCCAGAAGAAGTCGCGATCTCCGGCATAGTGGATCTCGGCCAGCGGAACGCGCTTGACCCGCTTGAGCGTCGCCACGACGTAGCACGTCCGGTTCGCGTGGCGCAACAGGATGCGGTGCGCGCGCGGGCTCGTCGCCAGGTCGTCGTGAAGCTCGCGTTCCAGCGGATCGAGAGCGGCGGCGACGCGCGCCGGGTCGGACGTAAAGGACCCGCCGAGCAGGCTGCGCGGCGACGCGAGCGGCGGCAAGAACAGCTGCTCGCTTTCGAGCGGTTTGAAGCCGAGCTTCGAGAAGATCTCGTACGAGCGCGCGGTCGGCGTCAAGTTGACGATCGTGCAGTCGCGCAGCGCCAAGACCGGCTTGAGCAGCAGGATGCTCGCGCTGCGATGCTCGTCGCGCACGATCCAGCAGGACGTGTTACAGAACACTTCGTCGCGGCCGAGGATGCGGCGCTTGCTGAAGATCGTTCCCATGAAACCGACGGCCGAGCCCCCGGCGTAGAGCGCGAATCCGCGCTCGCGGCCCGGCCACCACCGATAGGAGAAGAGCATGCGGTGCCAGTCGTCGCGGCTCATCTTGCGGTTCTTGAAGTCGAGCAGCAACGGATAGACGTCGTCGAACGCTTCGGCTCCGACGGCGCGGACTTCGATGGCGGGCGGAGCAGCTACCACTGCACGCCGCGCGAGCGAAGCGCGTGTTTGATCGCACCGACGTCCGAGAGTGCGACGGTCTCTTCGGGCGAGAACGACACGCCGTACTCGGCTTCGAGCGCGATGACGAGCGTCACGTGTCCGAGCGAATCCCACTCGCCGATCGTCTCGGGAGACGACGCGTCGTCGAGCGTGGACGGAGCGCACCCGAACACTTGGGCGATCACGGCCTCAGGCGTCATCGCGCGTCACCCGCGTCCAATCCGGGGCTGCCGGCGCAACGCCTGCCGGGAGATGCCAGCGCTCCACGTCGCCCTCGCCGCCGAGCGGCTCGAAGCCGTGACGCGCGTAGAGGTCTTTCGCCGGCGCGTTCTTCTTGCTCTCGATGAATTCTCCGACGAGCCGGCCGGCCCCGGACGCGCGCGCGCGCTCGGCGACGTGCGCGAGCAGGGCGCTTTCGATGCCGTAGCCGATGACCCGGCAGCTCATCAGAAAGCTGTCGATTTCCCAGCTCTCCGGCGCGACCCGGACCAGCGCGACCGCTACGAGGCCGTGATCGCCGAAGCGGTCGCGCGATTTCAGCGCGTACAAGCGGTAGAAGGGGCTCGTCGCGAAGCGCTCGAGCGCCGCGGCGTCGTAGCGGCGGGTCGTCACGTTGAACTGGTTGGTCTTCGCGAAGAGCTGCGCGATGCGCGGCAAGAGCGGCTTCGCGGCGGCGCCGATTTCGATCTCGATGTCGAGCGAGCGCAAGTAGTCGCCGATGCTGCCCGCCGCCGCTTTGGCCTCGTCGCGAAGGCGCGCGGTTCGATACTGACCGGCCCGCATCCGGTCTTCGCTCGTGACCGCCATGGACTGCAGCTCGGGCAGCCGCTCGAGAACCGAACGGTACAGCGCCGGGTCCTTCGGCAGGTCGACCGTCAGCACGTCCGGCAGCATCTGCCTCATCTGCTCGCGTTCGTCCGGGTTATCGTCGACGAAGATCAGCGAATCGACTCCTACGTTCAGCTCTTCGGCAATGGAGATCATGTTCTCGTGTTTGGGTTTCCAGTTGATCCGGAGCGCGCTGAACGACGATTCGCGCAGGAGCATCGCTTCGTGCGTTCGGATCGCCTCCAGCGCGTCCTCGGGATTGTTCTTCGAATTCAGCGCCAGCATGATGCCGCGCGCCGGCAGCGACGATAGAAACTGCTGGAATTCCACGAATTCCGAACCCGGCGAGGTGTTTCCGAGCCGCAACCCGTCCTTCGAGTCTTCGCCGACGACGCCGCCCCACAGCGTGTTGTCGAGATCGAGCACGATGCACTTCTTCCCCAGACCCTTGAGCGGCGCGAGGTAGCGCGCGTACGCGTCGGCGACGCCGGCCAGCGAGTCCGGCGGCAAACGCATGGCCGCGATGTGCCGTAGCTTCGGGTTGTCGGCGAGCTTTCCGCCGCCCGCGATCACGGCGGCCTCGACGTCGAGGAGGTAACACGCCGGCAGCGCGCGCAGTGCGGCGCCGAGCTTCCCGTTCAAACCGGCGAGCCACGCGCGCCGCGACGCGGCGTCGCGCCCCTCGAGCGCGCCGGCCGTTCCGCCGAACGCGGAGTGGAAGGCGTGCACGACCAGCGGCGTCGCGCCGGCCCAACTCGAAAAGCGTTCCGCGACGCCGGCGACGCGTTCGAGCGCCGTAACGCCGGCGGCCTCCAGCGCGCCGGCGTCGAGCGGGCCGGCCAGCTGCGGAATCAGGTCGTCGATCGACACCGACAGGAACACGATCTCCGGGTCGAAGCGGCGCAGCCCCGACGCTTCGTCGATGACGTCGCTCGTCCACGAATTGAACGGCGCTACGTAGGGTTCGAGGCGCAGTCCGACCTCACGGCTTGCGAGATCCACGAACGGCACGAGGTGATCGATCGTGAACGAGCTGACGAACGCCGCGCGCACGGGAAGGAGCGTCGCCGTCACCTCCGGCGGCCGCAGGCGCGTTACGAACGAAAGGGTCGCGGGCGTGGGATCGGCTCGCCCGAGGCGCCCGAGGAGTTCGTCCAAGAGTTCGGGTTCCGCAGCATGCCGGAGCACGCCGATCGCCGCGCGCAAGAGCGCGGCGTCCTTGGGAAAACGCCGAGCCGCCGGCCGGACCGCATCGGCATCGGCGGATCCGAGCGCGCTCAGCGCCGCCGCCGTCGCGTCCGCCGCGAGCGCCGGGCCGTGCTGCCGGAGCAACTCGAGCGCGTAGTGCCGCCGCCCGCCCGGCTCGACGGCGGAAGGCCGCAACGCCGCGCACGCGGCCTTCGAGAGATCGCCCGCCGACACGATCCGCGCGATGCGATCGCCCGAAGCGGTCAAGAGGCGCAGACAGGACTCGGGAGCGACGTGGCCGAGCGCGGCGAGCAGATCGCCTGCGGCGACGCCCTGGAGCGGCGTTTCCAGCAGCGTTCGAACGAGGAGCTCCGCGGCCGAATCAGAGGGTTCGCTCGTCATCTCGAGCGTCGATACTGTCTTGATGGGGCGTTGCCTCGGTTAGGACGTCGGTTGCTGCTCCGGGCCGGCGGGCCCGGGAGTACCCTACCATAGGTCGTGCGGGCGGCGGCAGGCCCGTTTGGGTCATGTTCGGCTGATCAGCTCTACGAGCGTGAGATTCGGCAGCATGTAGAAACAGATGAGCCGTCCCCCGAACGCGACGGCCGGTACCGGTTTCACCATCTCTTTCGCGCGCAGTTCTTCCAGCGACGCGCGCCGGCGCGCCAGATCGTCCGCTTCGTAGGCGAGATGATAGAAGCGGATTCCCTTCTGCAGCCAGGGCGAGAGGACGCCCGGTTCGGCGTCGTTGCGCAGCAGTTCGAGGCGCGGGCCGCCGCCGACCAGGAACCGGCCGTGGATCCCTTGGATCGGGTCGTGAAAATCCGGCCCTTCCACGCGATAGCCCAGGGCCGCAAAGTGCCGCGTCTCGAGCTCGAAATTTCTGCAGGCGACGCCGACGTGGTGGAACGTCAAGCCGTCGCACATCGGGTTCGGGGCGTCCGTCATGAGCGCATACTGCGCTCTGCACGGCGCCGATTCTTTCGCGCGAAAAGAAGAGAGCCGGTACGCGACGTAGCGCGTCCCGGCCCTCCCGTGGTGCGGCAGCCGCGCTGCCGCCCGCTATGCTACGAGCACGTTTGAGAGGTCGGCTGGTAGACGCGGATCCATTGCAGCCAGTAGGCGGACGGGAACTCCGATGCGCTCGGGTTGCCGAGCCAGCCGCCCGTGCTGACCTGGAACATCGCCATGATCTCCTTGTAGCCCGGCGTCGTCGCGGTGGCATTGATGTCCGCGCCGCCGGTGTGCCCGTAGACGGGCTGCCGGTCGAGGAAGAACGTGCCGCCGGTGCTGGGGTTGCCGTAGGTGAGACCCGGGCCGCCCGTACCGTAGTCGTTCGTCGAGATCGGCGCGCCGCCGGGGCTCATCAGAATGCCGTAGTCGTGGTAGTCCGCCGACGCCTTGGCGCCGTTGGGAAGCTGATAGCTGCCGCCCCAGTTTTGCGCGGGCGAACCGGACGACGCCGAGTTCCAGATCAACTCGCCTTGGTTCATGCCGTCGCCATTGGTGTTGCCGAACATCTCCTGGACGTCCCATTCGTCGGAGAGGTTGCCGTGCGGGCCGGCCTGGACGCCCTGGCCTTGGAGGATCCAGAACGCGGGCGACAGGCCCGGCGCCGGGGCCGGCGTCCGGACGCGAGCGACCACGAAGCCGTAGGTGAGGTTCACCGGAGTGAACAGCATCCCGGCGTAGTAAGGCTCGCCCGCAACTTGGGCATTGCCGACGAGATGCGCGGGCATCGGGTTGGCGGTGATCCGCAGGGCGGTCGGGCTGCCCGGCGCCGCGGTGTCGGGCCCGACGTAGAACGGATCGTCGGCGGCCGTCGAGACGCCGTCGGCGGCGTCGCCGAAGTAGGTGTTGTACTGGGTGCGGCCCCACGTCGAGGTCGCCAACCCGCTGACCCAATTGCCCAGCTGCGCGCCCTGCGTGCCGTCGCCGCGGTAGCGGCTCCACCAGGTGCGATCGAGACCGTTGCTGGCGAATTCGCCTTCGCCCGACGGCAGGACGTTGTTGGTGTAGAGCTTGCCGTAGATGCAGGCCGTGTTCGCGTCGTAGGCGATCGGCGTTCCGGCCGGACCGGGCGACGGCGGCGCGCTCGGCGCGGGGGTCGCCGGAATCGGCGTCGGCGCGGCCAGCGTCGAGCCCGTCCCGACGTTGTAATGGTTGACCGTTTGCGCGGGCGTCAGTGCGTAGTTGTACGTCGCGCAGTCACCCACTTTGCCTTGCAGGTGGTCGACGATGCCCGGACCCGGCGAGATCGCGTCGAGCACGCCCAGATACGATGTGGCCGAGTCGCCCGTCTGCGGGTTCCAGCCCGTTGCGGTCGAATTTTGCGCGGTCAGCGCGCCGTTGACGTAGAGGCTGCTGGTGGTGCCGTCGTAGGTGCCGACGATGTGGTAGATCGAGCCCGCGGTGAGCGCGACCGGGTCCGAGAGCGCGGCCCAGTTGACCTGCCAGCTCGCGTAGCCGGCGTTGAGCCACAGCTCGAAGCCTTTGCCGGTGCTGTCGCTCCACGCGTTCTCGATCAGGCGCGGCGCCGCCGTGGCTGCAAGGTCGGCTGCGGTCGGTTGTACCCAGCATTCGGCCGAAACCGCCTGCTGCGTCCAGGTCGCGTCTTCCGTCAGGTAGCCGGTCGAGAGCGACACGCTGCTCGAGCTAGCGTCCGCGCTCAAGAGCTGCCCTTGCCGGAAGGCGACCGTGCCGTTGACCGTCGCCGGATGCGCGTTCCCCGACGAATCGGCTAAGGTGCTGCCGGAGGCGTCGTTCATGCGGTAGTACGCGGCCGGTTTGTCGTTCGCGATCGTCGCCGCATACGCGCCGCTCGGCGGGGACGTCGTCCCGACCGGAGGCGGCATCGAACCGATCTGACCGGAGCCGGTCGCGTAATGGGCGGCGATTTGCGTCGGCGTCAGCGCGTGGTCGTAGATGGCACAGTCCGAAACGTCGCCGGTCGTGTAATTCGAGAAGATAGAGATCGCGTTGTCGGACGCTCCGAACCACGTGTTCGCGGTACGGCCGGCCGCCGGGTTCGGTACGTTGCCGCCGTACATGTTCGAGCCGACGTTGACGCCGTTGACGTAGAGATTCGTGCTCGGGTTGGCGTTGACGTCGAACGTTCCGACGATGTGATATGCCGCTCCGGCCGTGACCGGAGCCGCCGCCGTGACTCGAGAGAAACCGGCGTAGAAGCTCGGCGCCCCGTTGTTGAGGAACATCAGGAAGCCGTTCGCGCTGGTGTTATCGTAATCGTTCCCGGCCAGCCGGGGAGTGCCGGTCAAGTCGGGATCGGACGGACGGTACCAACATTCGGCGGTGACCGCGTGGTTGGTCCAGGTCGCATTCTCGGCGAGGTAACCGCTCGGGAAACTCGCACTTCGCGCCTGCGTGTCGCCGGTGAGAATGGCGGGTTGGCCCAGCAGCACCGTGCCGGCATAGCTTCCGCTGTGACCGTGCCCCGACGAGTCGGCGGCGATCTTGCCGGACGTTTCGTTCATACGGTAGTACGCGACGGGAAGATCGTTCTTGACGAGCGCTGCGTACGTCACGGCCGGAGGAGGCGTCGCCACGGGCGGCGTCGTGCCGGCCGTATAGTGAATCGCGACTTGCGCCGCCGTGAGCGCGTGATCGTATACGGCGCAATCCGACATGTCTCCGCTGAGATAGTTCGAGAACATGTTGAGCGCGTTGCCGGACGCTCCCGTCCAGGTGTTCTTCGTGCTGCCGATCGCCGGGTTGGGCACGTTGCCGCCGTACATATTCGAGCCGGCGTTCACGCCGTTGACGTAGAGGTTCGTGCTCGGGTTCGCGTTGACGTCGAACGTTCCGACGATGTGGTACACGCTTCCGGCCGCGAGCGAATTTGCGCCGGTGACGCGAGAAAAACCGGCATAAAAACTCGGCTTGCCGTTGTTGACGAACATCAGAAAACCGTTGGCGCTCGTGTTGTCGTAGTCGTTTCCGGTGAGCCGGGGAGTGCCCGTGAGATCCGCGGCCGACGGGCGGTACCAGCATTCCGCGGTAACCGCATGGTTGGTCCACGTCGCGTTTTCGGTGACGTAGCCTTGCGGGAAGCTGGCGCCGCTCGCAGCGCCGCCGCCGGTTATCAGCGGCGGGCGGTTGAACTTGACCGTCCCGACGTACGTTGCGTTGTGACCGTTGCCGGACGAGTCGCGCGCGAGCGTTCCCGAGCTTTCGTTCATCCGGTAGTACGCGAGCGGACTGTCGCCCTCGACCGTTGCAGGGTACGACAACTGCAACGCTGCCGTTCGGGACCTGCGCGACGCGGGTCCGGGCGCTGGTCCCCTCGCGAGCGAGGATTGATATTGATTGGCGGCCGCCGGCAGGTTGCCGAGTGCCGGCGCTGCCGCGCCGCCGCTGCAACCCGCGAGTAGCGCCGCAATGCTGATGTTGCACAGAGCGAGGCACGCTCTCTTGAATGGCTGTGACGCGTTTGCATGTTGTAACACGCCATTTTCATCGGCGGTCCGTTTTGTTAAGCCAACGTGAAGCGCGCATTCGTGCGCTGATTCACAGCTGATTTTTTGCGAAATGCAGCGGCGCACACATTCCTTAGGACATGAAGTAAGAAGTATGCTCGGCGCGCTTGTCGCACTCGAGAAGTGCGCGAAGCTGCTGGCAGGTCGCAATAGTGCACGAACGGTACGGCGCGTTCGGTGAAAGATGATTAACCACCAAAGCGTTGTGGTCGCCGCGAACGCGGGATCGATCCGCGCGAGCGGCGCCATCGCTCGCTCGCTAGAAAACACGAGCGACCGCTCGGACTCGCGCCCTGCGTCCGACGCAACGCCTGCGGGTATTCGGCGGCGGTCCCGCCTCGAGCGAATCGTGCGGCTGTGGCGCACGCACCGGCCGTCCCGGAGCCGGGAAGTGCCTCCGACTTGGAACCCGGTCGCTCGCTCTCTCTACGACGCGACTCGGCGGGCGGCGCGCGCCCTCGCGAGGCGGGCTGTCGGTATCTACTGCGACGTAAGAAGTAGGAAAGTGGTTCGTGAGCCGTGAAGCTGCTGAGAGTCGCGTTTCAAGAGAGGCTCCGCTAGGCCCAGAAGAGGGTAGTCGAAAGTCTCAATTCAGGAAAGCCTCAGAGGTCGTATAGCACTAGCTAGATGATACCCACCGCGATAATGTTGTGCTCCGAGAGTATTAGCGAATTCCTCCATACCGCGTACTGCGTTCGCCAGGTCGGCGGTCCGATTCCGAGATTATCTGCGGCTACAAGGATGCACATGAGAATCGAACGACCCTTCCCAGAGGCACGCCACGCGTGCTCGCGCCGTGCGGGGGTGGCGGCGTGAGAGCCTTGCGAGCGGCGGTCCCCGAGCGGCGAACGGAGTCCCGCGCACCGTACCTCGCGATTATCGTCACCGATGGCGCCTGCAACGTGAAGCTGTGCTCGTTCGATCAATCTGCCGGAAATGAGATCCATAATCTCCTGTGCGCCGGCGGAAAGCGATTGCGTCCGGAGCTCGAGACGGTCGTTTCGAAGCTCATCGAAGAGTGTCCGGACGGTTCCGCTGCGCATTCGCGCGTCGTCCTGTTCGACGAGGAGCGGACCTTGCGGCTCTCTCCGCTGGCGAGTCCCGACGGCATTCAGTTCGCGTTGATCGTCGAGCGCGACCACACGTACGACCGCATCGGGCGGGCCGTGACTCGTTTCAAACTGACGCGGCGGCAAACCGAGGTACTCGCGCTGGTCCTCGAAGGCGCGAGCGCAGGCGAAATCGCGCACCAGCTGACGATTTCGGAGTACACGGCGCAGGGCTACATCAAGTCGCTGCTGAGCAAGACGGATTCGCGAAATCGCGCGGCGATGGTGGCTCGAGTGCTCGAGTGGGAGCAGCCCGCCGCAACGTGGGAGCGGCCGGCGATCCCTACGTACGTGGTCGCATCCGACCGCGAGCGCTAGCCTTTTCGGCGCGCTCGCGCTACGGCGATGGGTTGATGTGGCGGGCACTCCTAGCTGCGTGCGCGGTGGCCGGGTCCGTCGGCGCCGCCGCCGCCGTTTACGGATTAGCGCGTTTTCGCCTCCCCGAGCCGGCAGGCCCCGACGCCGTCGGGACGCTGCTCCTTCAGACGTCGCCGAGCGTCGTTCAGGTGTGGTACCCGGCGCTTCCGGCCGGAGCGCGCCGCCGGGCGCCCTATCGTTTCGGCTCTTCCGGCGGCTCGCTGCGGGCACGGATCTTCGGTGCCCTGATCCGCACGAACGCCTTCGTCGACGCACCCGTGCTGCCGGGACGCCATCCGTTTCTCGTCTACGTCGCCGGCTGGGGCGGAACGCGCGCCGATAACACGGCGCTGATCGAGGACCTGGCCAGCCATGGGTACGTCGTCGCCGCCTTCGACGACGTCCGCGCCGAGGTTCCCATGGACTTCGGTTCCGCCGGCGGTTATCGGCGCACGCTGCGCGTCGCCCAGGAGAAGCTGGACGCGCAGGTGGCGGCCGCGCGCGACCTTCTCGACCGCCTTCAGGCGGCGGACGGTTCTCCGGAACGCTCGCGGCTGGCGAGACGGATCGACTTCGAGCGTATCGGCGCGCTGGGCTTCTCGTTCGGCGGTGCGGCGGCCGCGCAACTCGCTCGTGACGATCCCCGGGTGAAAGCCGCCGTCAACCTCGACGGGTGGATGTTCGGATCGGCCGCCGGCCGCGGCGTTCCCAAGCCCTTCCTGATCGTCAGCAGCGCACCCGATGCTGCGGGCGCGGGAGACGATCGAAGCTCCTACGAGCTGCTGCTCGATCGGCAAAACGAACGCGAAGTCGAAAGCGGGCTGCGGCGCTACGGCGGGTACGTCGCGCTCGTGCGCGGTACGCGGCATTTCGATTTCTGCGATGCGTCGCTGCTGCCGTCGGTCCGGCACACGGGCCTCGGCTCGCTCGACGGCCGGCAGGTCGCCGGCATCGTCGCTCGTTACGTCGGCGCCTTCTTCGAGGAATCGCTCGACGGGCGCCCGTCGCCGCTTCTCGCGGACGCCGCCGGCAACGATGACGCGGAACGGCCCGACCCGCACGTGCGCCTGGTCGTATGGCCGCGGCGTTCGGCGCCGGAAAGGGGCACCGCGCAACGCCTTGAATTAGTACGTCGGAGTTACCAGTAGCTTGAGCCGAGCCGGACACGGTGGTCGCGCGGCCGCGTTCGCTCGTGTTGCCACGAATGCGCTCGGACCGCCACGGTCGTTTGCGGCGCTTCGACGGGAGGTGGAACGGTGAGAATGCTCGGCCTCGGCCTCGAGCCCATGCTCGACGTCGCTTCCCGCGTTGCGGAACGATCGCTCGATCGCGTGCCGTTCGGCTTCCGGCACAATCTCGGAGAACTGGAGCTGTTCGCGCCGGATTCCCTCGACGCGCTCGCCCGCAAATATGTCGACGCGGATTTCTTCGTCGCGACCGGTGCGCCCACGCCCGCGACTCCGTTCTACGCGGTCCCGCACGGGGCGTACACGCCGCATGAGGCGTTGAAGCGGCTCGGTTCGGGGAAGCAGCGCATCCTCCTCAAGCGTCCGGAGCGGTACGACCGGCGGTTTCGCGTTCTGCTCGAGCGGCTCTTCGCGCAAGTGCTCGAGTTGGGCGGAGGCCTTAGCGGAAGCACGCTCGTGCGGCTGGACTCATCGATCCTGATCAGTTCCGCCGCGTCGATCACGCCGTTCCATTTCGATCCCGAGATCTCGTTCTTCTTTCAGGTCGACGGCGACAAGGATTATCATATCTTTTCGCCGGCCGTCGCGACGGAGCCCGAGCTCGAGCGGCACTACGTCAAAGGCATCGTGAATATCGGACAGCTTGCGTTCGAGGGCCGCGACCCGGCCCACGAGTACGTTTTCCGGCTCGCGCCCGGAAGGGGGATGCACCAGCCGCGAAACGCGCCGCACTGGGTCGAAACGAAAGACTCGCCTTCGGTTTCGTACGTTTTTTCGATCGAAACCGAACGGACCCGCGAGCTCGGCCGCACCCGTGCCTTCAACCACTACCAGCGCAGACTGGGCCTCAAACCGGCGGTGCCGGGGCTGCATCCGGGCCGTGACGCCGTGAAAGCGCGCGCGATGGAAGTCGCGATCCCGATTCGAAAGTCGCTGGGCGAAATCGTTCGCCGGTCGCGGGCGGGGCGGCTGTCACGCTCGAACTGACGCAGCCTCCGCAGCGCCCGGCGGATGCCGCACCGGCGCGTGCCCCGGAACCCGCGGGCCTTCGGATCTGGGTCCGCTGCCTCGTCGTGGCGGCCATCCTTGCGGGCGTATTCTTCCGTTTCTACCACCTCGATCGCAAGACGTTCTGGGAAGACGAGATCCTCGGCACGGTCCGCATGCTGGGCTATACCGAAGCGGAGATCGTCCAGGCATCGCCTCGACTGCGCGATGCCGCCGCAGTCCAATCGTATTTTCGGGTCGGGAATCAGGCGCCGGACGGCGCGGCCGGGCCGGCCGGGACGGTGCGTTCGCTGGCCGCCGAAGACCCCCAGCATCCGCCACTGTACTACGTTCTGGACCGCCTGTGGGTCGAGCGGGCGGGTACGTCCGTGGCGGCACTGAGGGCGCTGCCCGCGCTCTTCGGCGTGCTTGCCCTGTTCGCAACGTACCTGCTCTCCGTGGAACTGTTCGCTTCGCGAGGGGCCGCATGGATTGCGGTCGCGCTGCTCGCGCTTTCGCCGTTTCAAGTGCTGTACTCTCAGGAAGCCCGAGAGTATACGCTGTGGACGGTCGCGATTCTGATCTCGAGCGTACTGCTGTTGCGAGCCGCGCGTACGGGCTCGCGCGCGCTCTGGATCGCGTACGGCGCGAGCGCGGTTGCCGCCCTCTATGTGTTTCCGCTCTCCGCGTTCGTCATCGCAGGTCACGGCGTGTACCTCGCGGTCTGCGGCGATATCCGCAAGCCGGGCGTCGCGGCCTGGTACCTCGGTTCGTGCGCCGCCGCAGCGCTCGCATTCTTGCCGTGGCTGCGCGCGATGTCCGGCAGCGCCGGGCTCGAGCGCGGCATGAGCGGGATCATGTCCGCGCGGACGTCGCCGCCGGGCATCGCGCTGGCGTTGCTTCGGAACGTCAAGAGCAGTTTCTTCGACGTGGGCTTCTTCAAGATCGGGCCGTTGCGGTCGACCGCGATCAACGCCGCCGGCACGCTCGCGGCCGGGGCGCTCGCCGGCTACGCCGGCTACGTTCTGGCGCGCGGCGGCCGGCGAAAGGCCGCAGCCTTCGTCCTGGTCGCCCTGACCTTTCCGGGCCTTCCGATCGTCGTGCACGATCTCTTGCGAGGCGGCGGCCTCGTCGAGCAGACGCGTTATTTCGTCCCCGTCTATCTCGCCGCCGTTCTCGCGGTGGCTTATCTGTTCGACGTGAGGATCCGCGACGGCACGAACGGCAAGCGCCGGCTGTGGGGAGCGGCCTTCGCTTGCGTGCTCCTGGCCGGGTTCGTTTCGTGCGCCTTGAGTTCGCAGGCGCGCACCTGGTGGAACAAAGATTACGAACGGACTCCCGAGGTCGCCGCGATCGTGAATTCGGCGCATCGGCCCCTCGTCGTCGGCGACTCGGGAACGTCGCGCCTCCTCGGGCTGAGTTATTACTTGGATCCGAACGTCGCGCTCGCGGTCCGTTTGCACTGCGAGCAGTGCGCGATCGCCTCGCCGCCTCCCGAGAACCTCTTGGCGGACGTCGACCGGTTCGGCGACGTGTTTCTTTTAGGACCGTACGGTTCCGGTCGCGAACGGTTCCACACGATCGGAATCCGCATCTATCCTTCCGTTCCGGCGCCGCTGAACATGTTTCTTTCGGTGATGTGAAGACCAGCTGCGGTTCGGGTACCGCGCCGCGCTCGCGATGGTCGTCGAACCCGGCCGCCGGCGGACGGCGAGCCCCGCATGCGGTCCCGACGGCCTTCCTTTCCGTGCTCGGTGCGGAAGCGGAAGAAGACGCTGGGGGCGTAGGCCGGTCGGACCCCCCAAGATGGGGGATTCGCCGAAAGTCTCGGTAGGTATGTGCTTCAGCCGTTGGGCACTGTGCTTTGGCACCCGCTTTTCGTAACATGGGTTTCCCAGGTGATTAGTCGGAGAGCACCCGGCTTAGCTGAATTTCAGAAAGCGAGGTTACCATGCTCGCGTCGAAGGTCTCATGTCCCACCGGCAAGAGATTGGGTCCGAATGCATGGTATCACGCGGTCGCCGTCATCGACGCGGCTTGCAGCGTTCAATTCGCTTCGTGTGATGAATCGGCCAAGGAGGAGATGCGGCGGCTTCTGAGCGCCGGCGGCGCGCGGTTGCAGCCGGAGCTGGAATCGTTGGCTTTGAAGCTCATCGCGGGCCGGCCGGCCACATCTATGGTGCAGACGCGAGTCGTGCTGTACGATGAAGATCGGCGGCTGACGTTCTCGCCGCTGGCGAGCTCGCAGGGGCTTCTCTATGCAATAATCCTCGAGCCCGATCATTCGTACGACCGGATCGGGCGGGCGGTAACGCGTTTCAAGCTAACGCGGCGTCAGGCCGAGGTTCTGGCGCTCATTCTCGAAGGCGCGAACGCCGGCGAGGTCGCGAGCCAGTTATCGATCTCGGAATACACCGCGCAGGGTTACATCAAGTCGCTGCTGAGCAAGACGAGTTCGCGAAATCGAGCGGCGATGGTGGCAAAAGTCCTCGAGTGGGAACAGCCCGGTGACGGTCGCGCGCGGCCGTCTATGCCGACCCACCGAATCGCGTCCGGCGACGAGCGCTAGCTAGCTCTCTTTGCCGAGCAGCCGGGCGGCGTCGCGCAGACCTTCGCGAATCGCGTCGGGCGTCGGCGGGCAGCCCAGGACGAACACGTCCGCCGCGAGTTCCACCGCGGCGCCGGCGCCCGCGTGCGGGGCGTCGCGCCACGGTCCGCGGCCGGCCGCGCAGTCCCCGATTCCGACCACGACGCGCGGGCGCGGAACCGCGTCGACCGTCGCGCGCGCGGCGCTCTCCATCGCTTCGGTCATCGGCCCCGTCACGGTGACGACGTCGGCGTGCCGCGGCGACGCGACGATGTCCCAGCCCGCGCGGGTGATGTCGTAGAACGCGTTGTTCAGCGCGTTCATCTCGTGTTCGCAGCCGTTGCAACTGCCGCAGACGAGGTGCCGGATGCCGAGCGAGCCCGCAAGTCCCTTCGGCATCAGCGGTCCGCGCACGCGTAGCACAGGTTGAAGCTCTTGTTCACGAGCGGAAAGTCCGGCACGATGTTGCCGTCCATGGCCTTCGCCACGATCGGCCAGTTGCGGTACGACGCGGAGATGACGTGCACGCGAGCGAGCCGGCCCGCGGCGTCGGTGTGGACCGCAACGGTCTCCGCGCCGCGCGGACCCTCGACCAAGCCGACCGCCGCACCCTCGCCGACGTCGCACGCCGCCGTGCGCGCTTTGAATTCCGCCGGCAACTGACGCAACGCGGCGTGGATCAAGCGAAACGACTCGGCGATCTCGTCGCGCTTGACCGAGCAGCGCGCGAAGACGTCGCCGGTAGTCGACAGCGCGGGGCGCGTGCCGAGCGTCGCGTAGGCGCCGTACGTCGCCGCCGCGCGCAGGTCGACGTGTCCGCGCGACGCCCGGTGCGCGGGGCCGACCGCGCCGAACGCTTTCATCGTGCGGTGCTCCACGACGCCCGCCCGTTGCCAGCGCGACACGAGCGAGGCGGTACTGAACAGCCCGCGCAGGTACGCGTCGGTCTCCGCTTGTAACGCGGTCGCTTCGTGCAGGATGCGCTCCGGCGCCGGCAGCACCTGCGGACCGACCCCGCCGGGGACGATCGCGTCGAACAGCAGCCGGTGCCCGGTCGCGAGCGCGTTGAGCCGCATGGCTTTTTCCTTCAGCGCCATGCCGTGAGCGAAACCGCGCGCGAAGCCCGCGCCGGAGGCGCTCGCCGCCAAGTCCGCGAGGTGGTTGTACACGCGCTCGAGCTCGGCTACGACGACCCGCGCCAGTTCGGTTTCGTGCGCGAGCGAGATCCCGGCGCGCTCCTCGAGCGCGCGCGCGTACGCGAACGAACGGGCCGCACTGCACGAACCGCACACGCGCGCCACGAACGGGGCGGCTTCGAGCGCGTGCATGCCTTCGAGCCGGCGTTCGACGCCGCGATGCGAAAAGGAAAGCTGCGCGTCGAGGTGTACGACGGTCTCGCCGCCGGAGCTGAACGTGAACCTTCCCGGCTCGATGATGCCGGCGTGCACCGGGCCGACCACGAAGTGCATCAATCCTTCGCCGTTTGCGACGACGGCGGCCGGGTCGACGTCGCGCCGGATGAAGAACGGGCGCGCGTCGGGCAGCTCGTCGAAAACGACTCCCTGCGCGTCGGCCATCTCGCGTTCGTCCCACGACAGGAGCGGGAAGCGCTGCGAGAACGCGTGCGCGGGATCCCCGGCCGTCAACGGTTGCGTGCGCTCGAAGACGCCTTCGCTTCCGGCCAGCACGTAGCGGATCTCGTGCGGCATCGCGTACGCTCCGAGCAGCATCGACGCTTCGGCGGCGACGCGTAACTCGCCGGCCAGCCCGCTCACCGCGGCGCCTCGATGGCGACGGCCGTGCGCTGGAGCCGGTCTCCCGCTGCGGTCCACGGAAGCAGCGCGGTGCCGGCGCTGGCGAGCAGCACGGCCGCGACCACGAACGACGCGATGCGCGAAAGCAGCGCGAGCTCGAACGAACGCTGCGGCCGCTTGCGCGCGTGCACGTGCCCCGACTCGATCTCGAGCGCGTTCCTGGCGATCGCCACGAAGGCCAGCGCCAGCCCCGCAAGCCCGATACCCAGGGTGATCCACGCGTGCGCGGCGATCCCGGCGAGGACGACCAGAAACTCGCTAACGAAGAGGCCGAACGGCGGCATTCCTGAGAGCGCGACCAGCGCGCCGAGCAAGAGGCGCCCCGAAGGGCCCGCATTCCACAGCGCGCGCAGGTGGCTCAGCTGCGTCGTGCCGTGTTCCTGTTGGATCAGGCCGGCGGCGAAGAAGGCCGCCGCTTTCGTGAACGCGTGCGCGACGACGTGCAAGAGTGCGGCGAAGAGCCCGATGCCGCCGCCGAAACCGAGCGCCAGCGCCACGATGCCCGCGTGCTCCACCGTCGAGTACGCGAGAAAGCGTTTGAGATCGCGCTGGCTCAGCATCAAGAGACTTGCGACGACCATGGAAAGGGCGCCGAGCCACTGCAGCAGTTCGTGCAAGAGCGGTCCGCTGCCGAGCACGGCGCCGACGGACAGCGTCCGGACGATCGCGTACAGCGCGCACGAAACGAGCACGCCCGAAAGCAGCGCGCTGATCGGTGCGGGGGCTTTCGAGTGCGCGTCGGGCAGCCAGGCGTGCATCGGTACCAGCCCCGCCTTCGTTGCGAAACCCACGAGCATCAGGGCGGTCGCGAGCCGCGCGAGCGGCACGGCATCGGGCAGACGATGCGCGGCGATTGCGGTCCACGACAGCGCGACGTGCGGATCGAGGCCGCTGGCAATCGAGAGGTGACCGAGCACGATGATGCCCAGCAACGCGAAACCGATCCCGACGCTGCAGAGGACCAGGTATTTCCAGGCCGCTTCGAGCGCCGCGGCTTCTCCGCTGAAACCGACGAGAAACGCCGTGGTCAGCGTCGTCGCGGAGATCCCGAGCCACAGCGTTGCGAAGTTGTCGGCGACGACGGCGAGCAGCATGGCGCTCCAAAAGGCGCCGAGCAACACGAAGTAGACCGATTTGCGCGACCACGCCGTACTCGCGGCTTCCCATTGCGACGTGAAGGTCGTCGTCGAAAGGACGGTCGCCGCGAACCCGAGCAGCGAAACGAGCGCCGTGAAGACGAGCGACAGGCCGTCGAGCTTCCCGACCAGGGTCAGCGGCAGCGCCGCGGCGACGGCGGCCAGGACCATCCTGACCGTTTGGCGCGCGCGCGGATTCCGCACGGCGATCGTCAGGATCGCGAACCCCAGCGGCGCGGCCACGACGTACGCGATCATCCGCGCAGCTTCCGCAGGTCTTCGACGTCCAGCAGCGGGTTGTTCCCGAGCATCGAGCGCACGAGCGTCAGTCCCAGAAAGGTGGCCAGGAGCGCGTCGAAGGTCGCGCTCAGTTCGATCGACTCCGGCAGTTGGGGCGCCATCACGGCACCCGCCAGGTCGACCGCCACGCCCAAGACGAGCAACCCGATCATGTCGGCGACCAGGTTGCGGTGGACGATCAGCATCCCGACGCCGCACAGCACCAGGAACGCGATCGAGTCGCGCATCGGGATACCGGCGAGCGCCGGAAAGTGCGCGACGCCGCGCGAGACCAGCGCGAAGCCGAGCGCCAGCATCAAGCGCAGCGGCATCGGGATCGACGGGCGAAGATTTCCGGTCGCCGGATTGGTCCGCAAGAAGAAGAACAGCCCGAGCGGCGCGAGCACCACCTTGAGCAGCGTCGAGACCGCGAAAAGGACGGCGGAAAGGAGCGTGGTGGCCGCGACCGGCGCGATGACCGTGCTCATCGCCGCGGCCAGCACGACGTAGGCGGCCAGCACGTGGCTGGTGCGCCCGTCCATCAGCAGCGTGGCACCGGCGAAGAGCAGCACCAGTTCGATCATAGGAGGTGCCCGCCGAAGACGCGCATCCCGATGCTGGCCAGCGCCAGGATGAAGCCCGTCAACAGGAGCTGCGGCACCTCGAACAGCCGCATTTTCGCGAACACCGTTTCGACGACCGCGATGGCGGCCAAGACGACGGGCAGCCAGCAGAGGTGCATCCACATCGACGCGCCCGGCAACAGCGCGACCGCGAGCACGAGGAAACAGAGCTGACGGATGTCGGATGCCAGCTCCATCGCGGCGAGCTGCGGCCCGGCGTACTCGAGCAGCAGCCCTTCGTGAATCATGGTCAGCTCGTAATGGGTCTCTTGGTTGTCGATCGGAATGCGGGCGGTTTCGGCCAGCAGCACCACGCAGAACGCCGCAACGGCGAGCGCGCCGGCCAGTCCGAACGGCAGGTGCAGCAACGCGGTCAATTGCGTGCCGCCGCCGATGCCGGCGGCGCTCAGGAGCGCGAGCAGGAGCGTCGGTTCGACCAGGCTACCGAAGGTCATCTCGCGCGACGCGGCCATGCCCGCAAACGAACTTCCCGAGTCGAGTGCCGCGAGGGTCGTGAAGAAGCGGCCCGCGGCCAGCAGAAAGATCAGCGCGACGATGTCGATCGGGTCGGCGAAGGCCGTGGGGAGAACCGGCAGGACCGCTGCGAAGACGAGCGCGACGCCGAACACGATGCCGGGCGTGGCGACCGCGATCGGCGACGCACCTTCCGGCAAGAGCGATTCCTTGCGCGTCAGCTTCAGCAGGTCGCGATAGCGCTGGAAGACGGAGGGGCCCGGGCGTCCTTGGAGGTTGGCGCGCAGCCGTTTGAGCAGCCCTTGCACGAGCGGCGCCGCGGCGACGATGATGAAGACCTGCAGGACGGTCGTCATCGGGCAACCGCGACCGTGAGGACGAGTGCCGCTAGGGCGTAGGCGAGATACAGGCGCAAGCTGCCGCTTTGGACCGCCCGCGAGCGGCGCGCGAAGATCAGCGTGACGCCCGCCAGCTTGCGGGCGATCTCGTCGATCACATAGCGGTTACTGGTCCGGTAGAGAATCTGGCTCGGGAACCACGAGGAGCCGCCGGTCTCGGTGCGCCGGCTGCGGCCCGGCATCAGGACGAACGCGAAGATCGTCCGGATCGGCTTCGAGAAGGCGGTAGCCGTGTACTGGGCGGCCGGGGTGACCGCGGACCCGCAGGTCCAGGTCGGCACGCGGCGCAGGCCGCGCCGCGCCGCAACGAGCGCGAGCACCGCGCCCAGCAGCGGCAGCGCGACCAGCGCCGCCGGCAGCACGGGAAGGACGCTCGCGAAGCCTTCGAGACCCGGCGCCGCGCCGAACGCCTTCTGCGCGACCACGGCGAGCGGGCCGGCCGCGAGCAGCGGCGCGAGGCCGAACAGCACGCACAGCGTACCCAGCACGGCGACGGCCACGATCGGCCAGCCGAACGGCTCGTCCTTTCGCGCGCGCGCGTGCCGCGGCGCGCCGAGGAACGCGATTCCGAAGACCTTCACGAAGCACGCCGCTGCGAGGCCGCCGGTCAGCGCGAGAAAGGCGAGCGCCGCGATCGCGAGCCACGTGACGGGTCCGTCGCCCACCGCCAAGAGTGCGATCAGGCTGCGGAAGAGCAGCCACTCCGAGACGAACCCGTTGAACCCCGGTATGCCGGCGATCGCGGCGCAGCCGATGAAAAAAAAAGGCGCCGTCCAGCGGAGGTGCGAGCGCAGCCCGCCCATCCGCTCGAGGTCCGACGTGCCCTCGGCCTCCGCCACGGTGCCCGCGCAGAGGAAGAGGAGCGCCTTGAAGATCGCGTGATTGACGGCTGCGAAGAGCGCGGCGGTTAGCGCCAGCACCGCGACCGCGTCCTGGCGGATCGCGCGGGCGAGCACCGAAACGCCGATGCCGGTCACGATGAGTCCGACGTTCTCGACGCTCGAGTAGGCCAAGAGCCGCTTGAGATCGCGGTCGACCACGGCGTAGAGGATACCGCCGAGCGCGGTGAGCGCGCCGACGGCCACGAGCGCGACACCCCACGCGGCCGGCGCCGGCGCCGCCAGTTCGAGCGTCACGAGCAGCAGCCCGTAGAGCGCGATCTTGAGCATCGCTCCCGACAGCAATGCCGAGGCGCCCGCGGGCGCGACGGGGTGCGCGCGGGGGAGCCAAAAGTGGAGCGGCATCAGCCCGGCCTTGGAGCCGAAGCCGAGCAGCGCCAAGACGAACGCCGCGCCGCGCACGGCGCCGGGCAGGTGCGCCGCGCTCGCGGCGATCGCCCCGAACGCCGGCCGGCCGGTGTGCGCGGCCAGCAGCAGCAGCGCGGCGAGGATGCAGAGCGCGCCGGATTGCGCGACGACCAGATACGTGAACGTCGCCCGCCGCACGTAGCGCCGCTCGTGGTGCGCGGCGATCAGGAACGTCGATACGAGCGACATCGCCTCCCACGCCAGGAAGAAGCACGCGACGCTGCGGGCCAGGAGCACCAGCAGCATCGCTGCGGCGAACCCGGCGATCAAGAGCGCGTCGGCGGGGCGCCCGCGTTGCACGTTCCAGAGGGCGACCACGCCGGCCAGCAGCGCGAGCACTCCGAGAAAGGGCGCCGCGAGGTTGCTGAGCCCGACGGTGATGTCGAGCATCGGCACGGGGCCCCGCAGCGTCGCGAAGGTCGTCTCGTGGCCGGCCGGCAGCGCGAAGGCGGCGCTTGCGAGGTAGGCGGCCACGAGCGCAACCGCCAGGGTTGCGGCCACTCCGCCCAGCCGGACGATCACGCGTCGCCCTCGCGGCTGAGGTCTTCGAGCACGGTCTTGACGCTGATCAGGTGGTTGTCGAAGATCTCGCGAGCCGAATCCAGCAGCCGCCAGACCGCTTCGTCGCGCACCCGGTAGTGGATCGACGTACCGCGGCGCTCGGTCTCCACGAAGTTGCGCGCTCGCAGGATCGCCAGTTGCTGCGAGAGCGTCGATTGCTCGGCGCCCAGCCGCTCGCGCAGTTCCCCCACGCTCACCGGGCCCGAGCGCAGCGCGTCGAGGATCTGGATGCGGAGCGGGTTCGCCAGTACCTTGAAGAACTGCGCCTTGAAGTCGTATCGCAACATCCCTATATCGCGATATGCGATTGTACGCATATACCCTTCTTTTCGTGGGTGCGCGCGAATGTGGGGCCGGCCTGGACGCCTTCGGGACGCCCGGCGTCTACGCTACCAGTACGAGCTCAGCACGCTCGCTTTCAACCGGCACCACCCGTGAGGCGTCCAAGACATGACCGTACCCTCCCTCGCCATGATCGTCACGGATGCGGACTGCAACGTCCAACTCAGTTCGTGCGAACCGTCGGCTGCCGGCACGATCCAGCGCTTTCTCAGCGGGGGCGGCACGCGTCTGCGCCCCGAGCTCGAAAGCGTCGTCCTGCAGCTGATCGGAGAGCGTCCGGACGGTTCGGGTGCGCAGTCGCGCGTCGTCGGGCTCGACGGGGGGACGAATCTCTGCCTCTCCGCGCTGGCGAGTCCCGACGGTATCCGCTACGCGCTGATTCTCGATCGCGACCGTACGCACGACCGGGTGGTGCGGGCGGTTACCCGCTTCAAGCTGACGCGGCGGCAGGCCGAGGTGCTGTCGCTGGTCCTCGAAGGGGCCGGCGCCGCCGAGATCGCGGCTCAGCTCTGCATTTCGGAATACACGGCGCAGGGGTACCTCAAGTCGTTGCTGATCAAGACGAGCTCGCGCAACCGCGCGGCGATGGTCGCGCGCGTGCTCGAATGGGAGCGGCGCGCGGGAATGCCGGCGGCCCGGAGCGCCGAAGCCCTGGCGTGATGCCGGTGACGGAAGCTTCGAGAGAGAAGGTCGCCGCTCGTGGACGTCGATTCGCCGGAACAACTGGGTTTCTCGGCCGCACGGCTGCGGCGGCTGAGCGAGGTCTTTGCGGCCGACGTCGAGCGCGGCATGATTCCCGGCGCCGTCGTGACGATCGCGCGCGGCGGCGCGACGGTTTTCGCGGAGGCGTTCGGTTTTCGCGACCGCCGGCGCGGCGCTCCGATGCGCGTCGATTCGATCTTCCGCGGGGCCTCGGCGACCAAGCCGGTGGCCGCCGTCGCGGCGATGATGCTCGTCGAAGAAGGCCGGCTGCATCTCCACGAGCCCGTTTCCGAGTACTTGCCGGCGCTGGCGGATTTGACCGTCGGCGCCGCGCGCGAGCCGCTGCGGCGGCCGCCCACCGTTCAGGATCTCCTGCGGCACACGGCGGGCTTCACGTACGGGCCGTTCGGCGACACGCCGGTGCACCGGCTGTACCGTGCGGCGAACGTGATGGACCCGAACCAGACCAACGCCGAAATGGTGGCCAAACTCGCGCGCTTGCCGCTCGCGTACCAACCGGGCTCGACCTTTGAGTACGGCATGTCGACCGACGTGCTGGGAGCGGTCGTGGAGGCGGTCTCCGGCAGCGATCTGCGCCAGTTCGTGCGCGAACGCATCGGCATTCCGCTGGGGCTCGCGGACACCGACTTCTTCCTGGACGAACGTCACCGCGACCGCTTGGCCGAGCCGCATCTCGATCCGGCGACCGCGGCCAACCCGCTGCAGTTCGTCTTCGATCCCGAGCGGCGGCCGGCGTGGTTTTCCGCAGGCGGCGGCCTGCTGACGACGGCCTCGGATTACCTGCGCTTCGCGCAGATGCTGCTGCGCGGCGGCGAACTCGAAGGACGGCGTCTGCTCGCGCGCAAGACGGTGGCGCTGATGACCAGCGACCATCTCCCGCCCGGCGTCGCGTTCGGCCCGTTCACGCCCACGCTCGGCATCACCGCACCGTTACCGGAACTCGGACAGGGTTTCGGGCTCGGCGTGGTCGTGCGCCGCGAGGCGGGCCGCAATCCGAATCCGGGCTCTCCCGGCGACTTCTGCTGGCCGGGATTATCGGGTGTCTACTGGTGGGCCGACCCGGCCGAGGATCTGGTCGCGGTCCTGATGCTCGCGGCCCCGGCGCTGCGCGTGCATTACCGCAGCCTGATGCGCAATCTCGTGTATCAGGCGCTCCAGTAGTCGAAAGACCCGCCCGGCGGGAGCGCCGAGCGGGTCTTTCGGAGCGGGAACGGTGGTAGCTAGGGGTTTGAAGCCGATCCGGGGATCCCGGCCGCTGCCGCGGTCGGCAGCAGCAGGAAGTTCGTGTCGATGGGCGTGCCCACGCCCGTGATCGGGTTGTAGCCGAGTTGTCCCTTGGCCACCTTCACCACGCCGTCGGCGCCGGGAATGCCCTGGTGGAAATACTTACCCGTTGCGTTTGCCGCCGCGAGCTTGTAGATGTACGTGTTGGCATTGCCGAGGCGGGCCTTGGCGACACCGACCCGTACCGCGAGCAGGCCCGCGAACGCCGGCGCCGAGGCGCTCGTGCCGCCGAATTCGTAGAACGATCCGCCGATCGCCGCCGCGATGGCGCCCGTGCCCGGGGCGTTACCGGCCCCGCATTTCCACGACGAATTCAAGCATCCGGCCATGTCCATGGCGACGTCCGGCACCGAGCGTCCGGCGACTTTCGTAAACGCGGTTTGATTGGCCGGCTTCGCCCACACGACGCTGACGCCGCCGCCCGAGCCCCAGAGCGCGTTCGAGACGTAGCTCCCGGTTCCGTACGGGTCGTCTTTGCCGATCAGGTCGGCATTCTCGCTCTCGCTGACGTACGTCGACTGGAGCGACCCCTTCTTGTAGTACGTCAGGAGGTTGGTGCCGCCGACGGCCGTCACGTTGGGGTCGTCCGCCCAGAAGTCGACCCCGGCGACGTCCTTATATGTCGCCCCGGTTCCGCTGAAGTACCCGACTTGCGGGCACGGCAGGCCCGACGAGTCGCCGGAACTGAAGACGAAGGTTATTCCCTGTGCGTTGCCTTGCTTGAAGAGCTTGTTATACGCGACTAGGTCGCTGAGGTAGCTCTTGCCGCCGTTGTAGGCAGCGGTGTAGAAGAGCTCGCAGCCGCCATACGACGTGCTGACGATGTCGTACTTGTTGCTCTTGATGAGCGTCGCGTACGCTCCGTAGAAGTTGTTGCCGTCAACCGAGACGCCGGTCACCGTGGCGCCGAGTGCGGCACCTGCGGCCTGCTGGACGTCGAGGTTGGCTTCTTGCGAGGTTCCGTCGTTGGGATTGAACGGGGTGTAGCCTTTGAGCAGGAGATGGAGGATCTTGGGCGGCGGCCCGAGGCTACCCGAGCCGGTGAACAGCCCTTCGTGTTTGAAGAAGAGGGTTGCGTCCGAGCTGCTGAAATCGGAGTCGCCGACCGTCGCGATGTTGCGACCGGTGCCTCTCGCTACGAGGTACGATGCGTCGTGGTACGCTTCTTTGAGGTCGGTAAACCAGTAGGGGCCGTCGGCGGCGTACCGGTTCAGCGGAACCAGCCGCGAATCGGGTTTCGGTTCGGGGATCGAGTCGAGCCGCAGGATCGTCGCGTTGACGGCTCGCAGTTCGGCCGGCACCTGCAGCGGCTCGCGCACGACGAGCCGCAATCCGTGGCGGCGCATCGCCGCCTGGACGTGTACGCCGAACGTGCTCTCGACTTGAGCCACCGTGCCGATCGCGTCGAAGGACTGGGTCTGGAGGTTACCGACGGCAAAGCCGCGCGCGCGCAGCGCCGACGCCGCCAGGTTGATTGTCGCCGGAGTCGGGCCGTAGCGGGCCGCGAACTGTTCGGGCGTCAAATAGTGCTGGTACAAGGGTGACCGCTCGTCGCCTTGCAGCGCGATCAGCTGGTCGAGTTCGGCCTCGTTGCGAAGCGGCAACGCGACCGTGAACTCGATCGGAGCCGCGCGATTGACGAAGGAGTTGCCGATCGTAGCCGCGCTCGAAGCCGTCGCGGCGGACAACGCGAGTGCGGCGGTCGCGGCGACGAATGCGCCGGACAGGAGTTTCTTCAAATGAGATAGCCTCCGATTGATGGGAGCGTAGAAACTACTTGCCGCGCGTCGTACGCAAACGACGCGGCCTCCGCTCCAGATGGCGCCGTGCTGCGCTCGTGCGGGCGCGAAGATCGGACCGTCGAGCGTCAGTAGAGCGAATGAGAAGCGTCCTGCATGTACGGCGCCCGTTAGTGTACCGGATCGCGAGCGGGGGCGCTAGGGTCGAATGCCTAGGTGTGTCTGCTGCTACTTGCGCTAAGCGAGCTGCCGTCAACGACGCTCCGCGCACGCGGCGCACCAAGAAAGACCCACCGGGCGGAGCCGAGTGGGTCTTTCGGAGCGGGAATGGCGGCGGTTATGGATTCGAAGCCGATCCGGGATTTCCGGCCGCTGCGGCCGCCGGCAGCAGCAGAAAGTTGGTATCGATCGGCGTGCCCACGCCCGTGATCGGATTGTAGCCGAGCTGTCCTTTGACGACGGTCACGACGCCGTTCTTGCCGGGGATGCCCTGGTGGAAATACTTGCCCGTTGCGTTTGCCGCGGCGAGCTTGTAGATGTACGTGTTGGCGTTGCCCAAGCGCGCGTTCGCGACGCCGATTCGTACCGCGAGCAATCCCGCGAAGGCCGGAGCCGACGCGCTCGTACCGCCGGAGCCCTCGAACTCGCCGCCGTTCGCGTCGATCACGGCGCTCGTACTGGGAAGGTTGCCCGCGGCGCACGTCCACGTCGCGCCGAAGCATCCGCCCATGTCCATCGCCACGTCCGGCACCGAGCGCCCCGAGACCTTCGTAAAGGCGGTTTGATAGGCCGGCCTCGCCCAAACGACGCTGACGCCGCCGCCCGAGCCCCAAAGGGCGTTGGATACGAAATTGCCGGTCTTGTTCGGGTCGGATCTTCCGATCAGGTCGGCATTCTCGCTCTCGCCGACGTACGTCGACTGGAGAAGCACCCCTTTCGTGTAGGACGTCACGAGGTTCGTGCCGCCGACGGACGTCACGTTGGGGTCGTCCTCCCAGTACTCGACCGCGGCGACGTCCTTGTACGTCGCACCGGTCTTCTTTCCGAAGTATCCGGGCTGCGGGCACGACAAACCCGACGCGTCGCCGGAACTGAAGACGAACGTGATGCCTTGTGCGTTGCCCTGCTTGAAGAGCTTGTTATACGCGATCAATACGCTCGCGTTGCGCCCGTATGCCGCGGTGTATTGCAGTTCGCAGCCGCCGTACGAGGTGCTGACGACGTCGTATGTGTTGTTCTTGATGAGAAGCGCGTACGCTCCGTAGAAGTTATCGTTGGCAACCGACACGCCGGTAACCGTAGCGCCGGGTGCGGCACCGGCGGCTTGCTGGACGTCGAGGTTGGCTTCCTGCGACGTAGTCAATTTCGGATCGAACGGGGTGTAGCCTTTGAGCAGGAGATGGAGGATCTTCGGCGGCGGCCCGAGGCTGCCCGAACCGGTGAACAGTCCTTCGTGCCGGAAGAAGAGGGCCGCGTCCGAGCTGCTGAAATCGGAGTCGCCCACCGTCGCGATGCTGCGACCGGCGCCGATGGCCACGAGGTACGATGCCGCGTGGTACGCTTGTTTGAGGTCGGTGAACCAGTAGGGGCCGTTCGCAGTGGACCGGTTGAGCGGAACGAAAATCGAATCGGGCTCCGGGCCGGCGACCGCGTCCAGCCGCAGGATCGTCGCATCGACGGCACGCAGTTCGGCCGGTAGCTGGAGCGGCTCGCGTACGACGAGCCGCGGCCCGTCGCCGCGCATCGCCGCCTCGACGCGCACGCCGAACGTCTTCTCGACTTGAGCCACCGTGCCGGCGACGTCGAACGACTGGGTTTCGAGGTTACCGACGGCAAAGCCGCGCGCGCGCAGCGCCGCGGCCGCCAGATTGATGGCAACCGGGCTCGGGCCGTAACGAGCCGCGAATTGTTCGGGCGTCAAATAATGCTGGTATACGGGTGACCGTTCGTCACCTTGCAGCGCGATCAGTCGGTCGAGTTCGGCCTCGTTGCGAAGCGGCAAGGCGACGGTGAATTCGATCGGAGTCGCGCGATTGACGAAGGAGTTACCGATCGTCGCTGCGCTCGAAGCAGTCGCGACGGACATGGCGAGTGCGGCGGTCGCGGCGGCGAGCGCGCCGGACAGGAGTTTCTTCAAGAGAGATAGCCTCCGACGGATGCGAAGGAGAAACTGCTGAATCGTCCCGCACGTACGTCACCTGTCAGTATACCGGAGGGGAGCGAAGATGTTAGGGTCGAGTTCGTACGTGTGTTTGCCGTCAACCATACCGCAGGTAGGTGAAAGTCGAAAAGAGCTCGCTCGACACGAATACGTGGGCGGAAAAAAAAGAGACCCGCCCGGCCGGAGCCGAACGGGTCTCTTCGATGACGGGGCGCCGTCTATACGCAGAGCGGCTGCAAGCTGGCCGCCGTAAAGGTTCCGTTAAACGAATACCTGCCGCCGGTCCCGAGGTACAGGCCGTTCTTCGGTGTCCCACGATAGAACCAGGAGAAGAAGGCGAGATCCTGCAGGTGGTAGGTGAAGCCGTTTAGCGATTTTGCGATCTCGCCCGTCGGGGCGTTGAACTGCGAGAGCGGATCGCCGACTTCGTAGTTGCCCTGGCAACCGCTGACTTGCCCGACATGGCCCCATGCGGGCGTCGGGGTGCCGCCGAACGGGTCGTTGACCAGTTCGCCGAGTTCGTGGCTGAGTGCGGAGACGTCGCTCGAGCGTGCGAAGAATCCCGGATGTTCGTAGGAGCCGACGCCGTAGAGCTGTCCGAAGGTGCTGTTGCTGCCGTACGCGCTGTGGTATCCGATGATGCAGCACTGGTTGATGTTCGCACCGTACATGAACGTGTTGTTGAACAGGCTAAACGCGATCTGCGTGCGGCTGAGCTTGAGCTTCGTGACGACCTGCGTGATCACCGCTTGGTCGATCTTGTCGAACCACGCTTGCGAGATGAACCCGACCGGCTTGTTACAGCCTTTGATGGTCAGCGTCGAACCGTCCGCCTTGGGGACGCTCACCGCCACCGAGACGGCGCCGAGGTACGAGAAATTCGTCTCGTAGCCGGCAGGGAAGCCCGCACCGTGGAATTCGGCGGTCTGAAACGCATCGATGTACTGGCGCGAGCCGAGCGCGACCCCGTTCGAGGCGAACGACGTGGGGCTGATCAGGGGCGATTTGAGGAAACGCGTCAGGACCGGAACCGTTTCCCCGCAGGAGGGCGTCGTGGCATCGGTGACCGCCTTGTTCGCGAACGTGAACTTAAAGGCCAGAACGTAGAAGCCCAGGTTCGAATGGACCGGCTTATTGGGCACCGCGCCGACCCAGATCGGCTGATATTTGTTACCGTCGAGCGGATCCGTGAAGGCCGAAAACTCCCACAGCGGAGCCGTCACGAACGCGTCGGGGATGCGCTGGCCCTGGGCATCGAATTTGAGCTTGCTCGTATCGATGTTGCTGGGCAGGACGTTGTACATCTCCCGGGCGCCCATCCGCTCCAGGACGCCGGGTTGATAGGGTGTGGTCACGATTTCGGGGGCGGTTGCCGCGCCGGCCGGCCGCCCGGCGAACGCCGCACCGAGTGCGAGAACGCACAGCGCGCTCATGAACTTCTTCAAAAGGAGATACCTCCGCGTCGAAAAGCAAGATTAGGCGCCCCTACCATACGGGATCGGCGCCGTGGGAACTATGGGGGGAAACCCTACCCTTTCCGGCAGCGCACGTCGCCGTTCGGAGCGCTGCCGCGGGGTCGGGATATCCGGTGGGCGGTGCGCCCGTGGGCGCGGCGAGTGCAAAGCACCTCGCGGAAAGCGAGGGTGTGCGTATCATAGGTCTTTTGCGGGCAGGCGGCTATAACGATCGGCCCACTCGCAAGTAGGAATTTAGGCGCACCTCGCCCGAGCTGTGCGTTCAGCCGGTCTCGACCGCAGCGCCGTCGATCCGGTCCGCGTCGCGCAGCGGCGGGAAGAATCCCGCCCAGAGGGCGATGACCGCGAGCGTCGCCACGCCGCCCAGCACGACCGACGGGACCACGCCGAGCGCGGCGGCCAGCGTCCCGGATTCGAACGCGCCCAGTTCGTTTGAGGCGCCGATGAAGACCGCCTCGACGGCGTTGACCCGGCCGCGCATCGCGTCGGGCGTGTTCAACTGTACGAGGCCGTTGCGGATGACGACGCTGACCATGTCCGTCCCACCCACGATCGCCAGCAGCAGCAGCGACAGCAGGAAGCTGTGCGAGAGCCCGAAGCCGATCGTCGCCAGGCCGAAACCGGTCACTGCGGCCAGCAGCGTCCGGCCGACGCGGCGTTCCAGCGGCCGCCGCGCGAGCCACGCGGCCACGATCGCGGCGCCCAGCGCCGGCGCGCTGCGCAGCGCGCCGAGCCCCTGCGGGCCGACGTGGAAGACCCCGTCGGCAAACGCGGGCAGCAGTGCCGTCGCCCCGCCGAAGAGGACCGCAAAGAGGTCGAGCGAGATCGCGCCGGCGAGGACCGGCTGGGAGCGCAGGAAACGGAGACCCTCGAAGGCCTCGCCCCACGATAGCGGCAGATCCTCGCGCACCGCGTGCTCGATCCGCAGCGCCCCCAAGAGCAGCCCGCAAGCGACGAGTGCGGCGGCCGACACCTCGAGCGCGAGCGCGGTCGACAGCGCGACCAGCAGCCCGCCGAGGGCGGGGCCGCCGATCACGGTCAGTTCGCGCAGCGATGCGTACGTGGCTTGGACGCGCTGGTAGGTTTCCGTCGGGACGATATTGGGCAGCAGGGCTCGCTCCGCGGGCACGCCGAAAGCCCGCGCGATCCCGATGACCGTCAGGATCGCGAGATAGGGGGCCAGCGCCGTCACGCGCGCGTGGACGGCGACGACGAAGGCGGCGACGCACGCCGCTTCCAGGAGCGCGGTCGCCGTGACGATCCGCCGGCGGTCGTGACGGTCGGAGAACACGCCGGCCGGCAGCGCGAGCACGAAGGTCGGCAAGAAGAGCGCGAGCCCGACGAGGCCGAGATCGAACGGTCGATGGGCCAGCCGGTAGACGTGCCAGCCTACGGCGACCGCTTGGATCTGATAGGCGAGGTCGCCGCTCAGCATCCCGAAAAAATACAACGGGCGGTTGCTCGCGCTCGACATTCGAAGAGGGTCCATTCGGAGCACGAGACGGTAGCTACTGCCGGCCGTAGCACCTGCGCCCGGGCGGCGTGGGTCCGGAAGCCCCGGCTCGCGCCGATACCGTGGGTTGAGGGCTTCCTGCACGCTCGCGCGAACGTATGCGAGAATTCTCACCGGAGGGTCCGCCCCCCGATTCTCTAGACCGGGCCAAACCCGGAAACGACGAAGGAGCTCTTCCTTGGAAGATCGGCCGGTCAACGATGCGTCCGACCCGGTGCGCCGAAGCGCACTTCTGCCGGACGACCACGTCCTGACCAAAGAGGACGCCGTCATGGTCTCGATCCTGCTCGGCGGCCAGAACTTCAGCTACAGCCAGGCTCCGGACGGCTCGTTCGGTTGGGGTGCCTTCGGCCAAACGTTCCGGACGCTCGGCGAACTTCGCATCCTCGCCCTCGAGAACCCGCCCCCGCCGGAACCGCCGTTGCCCGAAGTCGAAGAGTCCGAGACCGTCGGAATCGAGCTTTTCGGCAACATGCTCGATACGATCGCGTTCCTACGGGTGCGCCTGCGGGCGCTGGCCGACGTGGTCATCGAGAAGGGCGTCATCACCGGCCCCGAACTGCTGGCGAAATACCACGAATACCACGAGCGGAGCTTTCAAGCGTTCCGCGATCTGATGTTGCTGCGGCCGGAGATCTTCGAAGAGCGCTTCGCCGGCTGGCTCGCGACCGAAAAGGAATACAGGGAGCAGCTCCAGTCGGATCGCCAAGCATCCGTCGAACCGTAGGCTAGCGGGAATTCGGGCGGCCGCTGCCAATAGGGGGGTTCGGGTGACCGCGTAGAGCCGCAGCTCCGTGTGATAGCCCACGTATCACCTCCGCGTGATGGACAGGGTCCAACTTGAACTTTAGTACCCTACGCTTGCGTCCGTATCAAATCGAGACGCAGCAGGCGATTGTCGATGCGCGCAAGCGAGGCTGCCGCGCGCAGCTCGTATCGCTGGCCACCGGGCTCGGCAAATCGGTCGTGATCGCGACGCTGCCCGAGTTGCTGGAATTGCGTCCGACCGACGTCGCGCTCGTCGTCGCCCACCGGGACGAACTGATCTCGCAGCTGGTCGAGAAGATGAAAGCGCAGAATCCGGAGGCCGTCGTCGGCGTCGAAAAGGCCGACGACGTCGCATCGGAAGACTGCAACATCGTCGTCGCGACCGTACAGACCCTGACCGGAACGCGTCTTAACCGTTTCATTACGAAGTTCGGGCGGCGCATCGCGCTGTTCGTGATCGACGAAGCGCACCACGCCGCCGCCCCGACCTACCGCGCGATTCTGGACAAGCTCGCGCTCAAACGGCCCGACGCTCTGGTGATCGGCTTCACGGCGACGCCGCAGCGCGGCGACGGCGTTCAATTGGCCGAGATCTTCCCGGACATCGTGTACCAGATGGACGCGCGCGCCGCGATCGACGCCGGTTACCTCGTGCCGGTTCGGTCCTACGCCGTCAACACCGAAACCGATCTCGACGCCGTCGCCTCGCGCGCCGGCGATTTCGTGCTGGGCCAGCTGGCCGAAGCCGTCGATACCGAAGAGCGCAATCTCGCGGTGCTCGACGCGTACCAAACGCTGACGCCGGGAAAGAAGACGCTGGTATTCACCGCTTCGGTCGAGCACGCGCGCAACGTCGCGAAGCTCTTCCAGGATGCGGGTATCGCGGCCGCGTTCGCGAGCGGCGATACGCCGCAGCTCGAGCGCGAGACGATCGTCGCCGGCTTCCGCGGCACGCGCATCGACGTGCTCGTCAACTGCGGTCTGTACCTGGAAGGCTTCGACGTCCCGTCGATCGAGGTCATCATCAACGCGCGGCCGACGAAGTCGACGACGCTCTACACGCAGGTCACCGGCCGCGGGATGCGCCCGCTCGACGAAGACGCGTTCCTGCTCTCGAATCTCCCGACCGCCGCCGCGCGCCAGGTCGCGATCTCGCAGAGCCGCAAGCCCTACGCGATCATCGTCGACATCGTCGACCGGGCGCGCCGGCATCATTTGGTCACGTTGCCGACGCTGTGGGGTCTGCCCGCGCAAATCGATGCGAAGGGGCGCCCGATCTCGGAACTGGCGGACCAGTACGAGGAACTCTTCCGCAAGGCTCCGCGCGAGGCCGCCCGCGTGCGCACCGCCGACCAGATCGAGAACGCCCTGCTGGACCTCGCCGAAGCCGCCAAACCGAAGAATCAGCAGTCGGCCGCATGGCAGATGGTCACGCCGGAACACTGGCGTCTCGAACGGCCGCCGCGCCGCACCGCCCGCGATCGCAAAGGCCGTCCCATCCCGCACTTCGCCGAGGAGTTCGACCGCTTCGTGGAGATGGCGAAGAAGATCGCGCCGCACGAGAACGCCGAGGCGTTTGCCATCCGCATGCTCGAAGCCGACCGCCGGACGATCGTGGAGGAGTCCGCGCAGGTCGACGTGACGCTGCGCGGCGACAGCTGGGTCGCGAGTTTCAAGAACGGCCGCGGTCCGGCGCGCGACTTGGTCAGCGCGCCCAGCTTACCCGATGCGATCGCGGCCGCCGGGGCGCGACTCGACGCGGGCGACCCCGTGCCGCCGCCGCGCCTGGGCGGCAGCGGCTCGAAACGGCGCAACACGCGCCGCTGGCGCGGACGCCGCAAACGGCCGGGCAGCGACGCGGCCCACGCCGGCTGACGCTACCTTAGATGTGGCAGGCGATGCCGTTCTTCTCGAAATATCGCTGGTGGTACTCTTCGGCGCGATAGAACGGCTGGGCCGGAACGATCTCGGTGACGATCGGGCGGCGATATTTGCCGCTCGCGTCCTCGCGGGCGCGTGATGCCTCGGCCGCCGCGCGCTGCTCGGGCGAGTGGTAGAAGATGGCCGAACGGTACTGGCTGCCGACGTCGGGCCCCTGACGGTTCGGCGTCGTCGGATCGTGCAGACCCCAGAACGCGTCCAGCAGCGCGTCGTACGAGATGCGCGCCGGGTCGAAGGTGATCTGTACGGCCTCGACGTGTCCGGTCCGGTCGGTGCACACCTCCCGGTAGGTCGGATTCTCCGTATGACCGCCCTCGTAGCCGACGGCAACGTCGAGGACACCCGGAAGCTGCCGGAAGGCGGCTTCGACGCCCCAAAAGCAGCCGGCGCCGAAGGTTGCGAGTTGGGTCGTGGGGTTCGTGGTCTGGCTCATACGAGCACTATAACCCCCGCGGGCGCCGGAACGTTGTCAGGCGCCTTACGTCTCGCGAGGGGCGGCGTCCGGCTCTGAGCGGGTAAGCGGCTCCTCCCGTTAGCGGGGGAACGCCGTGCGAGCGGCGTACCCCCGCTGCCCGAACCTCCGCGCAGAAAAGGTCGTCTTTCGCTTGATCGCCCGTTCCGTCGCCCTCATCGTATTCGCGCTGCTCGGCGCGCTGGCCGTCCCCGGATCCGGACAGACCTCCGCTGCCGCCGGCGCGTCACCGGCTCCGAGCGCGTCGCCGGCTCCGAGCGCGTCGCCGGCTCCGAGCGCGTCGCCGGCTCCGAGCGCGTCGCCGGCGGCGGGCGCGTCGTTGCCCGGGCTGCTCGGCATGACTGCCGGAGCGCCGCAGCAGTACGCCAACTTCGTCAAGAACGCGGAACGCCAGAGCGGTTTGATCGACATCCTCCGCAAGGACGACGAGGTGTACTTCGACCTGGGGCCGGCGCAGCTGGATCATCCCTTCATCGTCGCGCCGGTGCTCGCGTCGGGCGTGGGCTCGGAAGCGTTCGCGGGGCGGATCTTTCCCTCGTTCTTAGTCGAGTTCAAGCGGGTCGGCAAGCGCATTCTGTGGATCGACAAGAACTCGGACTTCAGCGCGCCGGCGGGCTCTGCGGCCGCCAACGCGCTCGCGATCTCCGTGACGGACTCCGTGATCAACAGCTCGCCGATCGTGGCGGAAGACGAAGCGAAGAAACACATGGTCGTCTCCGCGGGCTTTTTCCTGACCGATTTCGAGAACGTCGGCCGCGATCTCGGCTCGCCGCAGGGGCCGGTCATTCTCTTCGGCCTCGCGCCGCACGCCGGGTTCAGCGTCGATGCATCCAGATCGTACGTCGAACGGACCAAGGCGCTGCCGAAGAACGATGAGATCTTGGCCAGTCTCGCGTTCTCGGGCCCGGCTGGCGACGTTTCGGGCGCCCCCGACGGCCGCGGCGTGCGGCTGCGCATGCACTACTCCCTGGCCGAACCGCCCGACTCGAGCAATTACGTTCCGCGTATCGCGGACGACCGCGTCGGGTACTTCATCACCGCGCAGAAGCGCTTCGACAACGATGCGCTGCCCACGCCGTTCGTGCGCTACATCGACCGCTGGAATTTCGCGGCCGGCCCGATCGTGTACTATCTGACCGACGAGATCCCGGCGCAGTACAAGCCGGCGATTCGCTCGGCGCTGCTCGAATGGAACGCGGCGTTTGCCAAGATCGGTATTCCGAACGCGGTCGAAGTGCGCGATCAGCCGAGCGATCCGAACTGGGATCCCGACGACGTGCGCTATTCGACCGTCCGCTGGATCACGAGCGATCGCTCGCCGTTCGCGGCCTACGGTCCCCACATCGCGGACCCGCGCACGGGGCAAATCGTGCGCGTCGAGATCGTGATCGACGGCGAAGCGCTGCGCTCGGTGAAGCGCGGCTACGTCGATCAGGTCCGGCCGGCCCGAGCGGCCGCCCTCGACCCGAGCGGCCTGCCCGTGGCGCAGGGCGTGGAGCTGCGCTGCCCCGACCTGGAAAGCTGCGACGATTACGGCGAGAGTTCGGCGGAGGCGGCCGCCGTCGGTACCGACGTCCTGCGGGCGAACGGCGCGGGGCCCGCGCAGACCGAGGCGTACGCCGAGGACTGGCTCCATTCCGTCGTGCTGCACGAATCGGGCCACAACTTCGGGTTGCGCCACAATTTCATCTCGTCGACGCTGTTCACGCTCGATCAGGTTCACGATCCGCGCTTCAGCGCGGAGCACGGCATCGTCGGTTCGGTCATGGGCTACACGCCCGTGAACCTGTCGCCCGCCGGCAAATCGCAAGGCCAGTTCTTTCAACTGAAACTCGGACCGTACGATTACTGGGCGATTCGCTATGGTTACGAGAAGTTTCCGAACGTGCGGCGGCCGGAAGACGAGCTCAAGGCGTTACACGGCATCGCGGACGAGAGCACCTTACGCCAATATGCCTACGAGACCGACGAGGACGCGAACGGTCCGCTGGCGGTCGATCCGCGCGTCGCAACCTACTCGCTCTCGAGCGACCCGCTCGCGTTCGACCGTAACCAGTTCGAGGTCGTCGACGAGTTGCTCGCAAAACTCGATCGCGTCTATCCGCGCGACGACGAGCCGTATTATCAGGAACGCCAGACCTTCGCGGCGCTGTTGCGCGGATACCAGCGCGCGTCGATGCTGGCGGTGAAGTACGTCGGCGGCATCTATACGTCGCGCGACCACCGCGGTCAGCGCGGCGGGGCGCCGCCCTTCGTCCCCGTCCCGCGCGAGCAGTCGCGGCGCGCGTTCGCGCTGCTGTCGCAGAACGTGTTCTCGAGCCGGGCCTTTCGCTTCTCGCCGCAACTGCTGGCCGACCTCGGGCCGAACCACTACCTGCATCGCGGCGTCGACGACGTCGAGCGGCCCGATTTTCCGGTCGCCGAATACGTCGGCGACATGCAGGATCAGGTGATGTTCGCGCTCTTCTCGCCGGAGACGATGAGCCGCCTGGCAGATCAGAACTACGGGGTGGCTTCGGGTCCCAGGCCGATGTCGCTGGACGACCTTTTCGGCTGGATGCAAGATGCCGTGTGGGGCGACGTCGGCGCGGGCACGACCGCGATCGACCCCCTTCACCGGGCGCTGCAGCGCCGCTACACGGCCTTGCTGGTCGCGTTCTCGCTCGCGCCGAGCTTCGTGGTCCAGGCGTTCGGCTATCCGAGCGATTCGGCGCCGCTCGCGCGGTACCAATTGCGGCGCGTGCTCGACCGGGCCCGGGCCGGGTTGCGGTCGGCGCGGCTCGACGTGCCGACGCGCGCGCATCTCGAAGATGTCGAAAGCCGCGCGGCGCACGCGCTCGAGCCCAATGCGAGCCGGGGTGCCTAACGCTCGCGTCCTGACGGCGGAAGCCGGCGTACGGGCTCGCGACCGCCTCGCCGAACTGCTGCCCGGCGGCGCGGTCGAACCCGCCCTGGCGGCCTGCGATACGGCCGCGGTCGTAGCCGACGCCGGCGGAAGCGGGGCCGAGGCGCTGGCGGCCGCGCTCCGCGAGGCCGGGGCGTTCGCGCTCCTCGCCGGCGAGCGGCTCGTCGTCTGCGGGACGCGGGCCGCCTTCGCGGCGGCGGCGGCGCGCGTCGAAGGCGAGGCGCTCGCGCTCGGCGCGGAAGTCGTGCGTGCGGTCGATGCGGATCGCGATCCGCCGCGCCGCTTACGTTTACGCGACCGGACGCTCGATCTGGCGGAGCGCGCGAAGGTGATGGGCATCCTCAACGTGACGCCGGATTCGTTCTACGATCGTGGTGCGTACCGCGGCGTCGACCGCGCCCGCGCCCGGGCCGCGGAGATGGTCGAGCTCGGCGCCGATCTGATCGACGTCGGCGGCCAATCCTACGCGCACTGGAACCCGCGGGTCGCGGCCGAAGAAGAGCGAGCGCGAGTCGTTCCGGTCGTCGAAGCGCTCGTGCGCGACGCTCCGGGCGTTCCGCTCTCGATCGACACGTTCAGGTCCGAGGTCGCGGATGCGGCGTTGGCCGCGGGCGCCCACCTGATCAACGACTGCAGCGGCTTGTCGGACGAGCGGCTGGCCGGCACCGTGGCGCGTTACGATGCGGGGCTGGTGGTGATGCACCTCAAGGGCCAACTGAACGTCCGCGCGAGCGAGTACCGCTACGACGACGCGCTGGGCGAGATCTCGGCGTTCCTGCGCGAGCGGCTCGAGCGGGCGCTCGCGGCCGGGGTCGCCGCCGATGCCTTGGCGATCGACCCCGGCCTCGAGTTCGGAAAGGAGCCGCAGACGGATCTCGAGATTCTCGAACGCTTCGGCGACCTGCGTTCGCTCGGCTATCCCATCCTGTTCGCGGCCAGCCGCAAGAGCTTCATCGGCCGGACCTTCAACCTCCCGGCACGCGATCTGCTCGTGCCGTCGCTCGCCACCGCGGCGCTCGGCATCGCCGCGGGCGCGCGCCTGGTCCGCGTGCACGATGTCGCGGAAACGGTTGCGCTCGCGCGCATGATGGGCGTCGTCGAACGCGATAACCGCCGCCGCGCGTCGTTCGCGGCGACGATGCCGCGCGACGCCGCGACCACCCCGTAGCGCGGCGAGCGGAACCTTCGGGGGCCGTCCGCCGGTCTACAAGCGGGATGTATACCGTCTATCTCGGGCTCGGCTCGAATCTGGGTGACCGCCAGGGCAACGTCTTACAGGCGCTGCAAAAGTTGCGCGCTTTTTCGACGGTCCGGGCCGTTTCGGCGTATTATGAGGCGCCGGCGGTGGGCGGCGTGAGCGGGCCGGCGTTCCTCAACGTCGCGGCCGAAGTGGCGACGGACCTCGAGCCGCTCGCCCTCGAGCGCAAGCTGCGCGCGGTCGAAGTGGCGATCGGCCGGCAGCGGACGCAGTTGCTAACGGCCCGGCCCATCGATATCGATATCCTGCTGGTCGACGGTCTCACCCACGATTTCGGCCGTTTCGAGGTGCCGCACCCGTACCTCGCGACCCGTCCGTTCAACCTGATCCCGCTGGCCGAGATCGCGCCCGGCCTCCTCGACCCGCGCTCCGGCAAAACGATCGGCGAGCTTGCGCGGGCCTGCACGGACAGCGGCGTCGTCAAGAAGGCGCGCTCGCTGCACTTTTTCGCCAACCGCCAAGAGGAAGAGCCCGACGTCAAACTCTCGATCAACCGCGTGGGCGTCTCGAGCGTCAAACGGATCGTACGCTTGCGCGTCGGGAGCGCCGAGACCGTGTTCAACGGCGAGTTTTCGATGGTCGCGGACCTGGCGCCGGACCGCGCGGGCGTACACATGTCGCGCTTCTCCGAACTGCTGGAAGAGGCCACGCTCGAGGTCCTCTCGCGCGGCGACGCACCGGGCCGGATCGAAGACGTCGTCACCGCGATCGCGCGCGAGATCGTGGGTTCGCAGAAAGCGCTGCGGGCCGACGTCAGGTTGCGCGCCGCTTTCGGCCTCGAGCGCTGGACGCCGGTCAGCGGGAAGCGCGGCGAGGAGAGCTACGCGCTGGTGGGGATCGCGCATGCGGACGAGAGCGGCGTGCGGCGCGTGGTCGGCGTCGAAGCGGAGGGCATGACGGCCTGCCCGTGCGCGCAGCTGATGGTGCGCGAGCATTCGGTCGGAGAACTGATCGAAGCCGGGTTCACCGAGGCCGAGGCGAACCGCGCGCTCGACGCGCTGCCGGTCGCCACCCACAACCAGCGCGGGCGCGGCAGCGTCCTGATCGGCACCGGCGACGAACGCGATGCCGAGATCAGCGCCGAAGACCTGGTGGAAATCGTGGAAAACTCGATGTCGAGCGAGACGTACGATCTGCTCAAGCGCCCCGACGAGTTCTTCATCGTCAACAAGGCGCACCACAATCCCAAGTTCGTGGAGGACGTCGTGCGCGGCATCATGGCGCGCGCGCTGGACGTCTACGCCGATTTTCCCGATCGCACGTTCCTGCTCGCCTCGCAAGTGAACTACGAGTCGATCCACAAGCACGATGCGTTCGCCGAGGCGTTCGGCACGTTCGGCGAACTGCGCGGCGAGCTGCGAACGGGCGCGTACGCTTCGAATAAGACCGACCTCGCGAGCTGGCTCGGCACGCGGCCCTCGCCGATCGTCGCGTAAGGCGCTTGCGCCTGCCGTTCGAGATTTGGGCGTCGCCGGAACCGACGGTCGCCCGGATCGACGCGTTCACGTATCGCGACCAGTTAGCCGAGACCGGGCACGAACGGCGGCCGGCCGATCTCGAACTGCTCGGCACGCTCGGCGTCGCCGCTTCGCGCTATCCCGTGCTTTGGGAGAAGACCGCGCCGAACGATCCGGGCGAGGCCGACTTCGGCTGGGCTCGCCCGCGCCTGGAGCGCCTCGCGGAACTGGGAATCGAACCGGTCGTCACCCTGCTGCACCACGGCAGCGGGCCGCCGTATACGAATCTGCTCGACCCGGCCTTTCCGGAGCTGCTGGCGCGTTACGCGGGTACGGTCGCGCAGGCGTTTCCGTGGGTCCGCCGCTGGACGCCCGTCAACGAACCGCTGACGACCGCACGCTTTTCCACGCTCTACGGCACCTGGTACCCGAACCGCCGCGACGACGACCGCGCGTTCGGCCACGCGCTCGTTCACGAAGCCCTCGGCATGCTGCTGGCCATGGACGCGATCCGCGCGCACGCCGCGGAGGCGGAATTCGTCATAACCGAAGACCTTCAGGGCTTTAGCGCTCGCAACGACGCCGTTGCGGCGTTCGTCGAGCACAAGCGCCGGCGCTCCTACCTTTCGGTCGAACTGACGATGGGCCGCCTGCGGCCCGGCCACGAACTGTACGGTTATCTGGTCCGCACGTGCGGCGTCGCACCGGCGCTGCTGGAGCGGATAGCGGCGCTGGCGCGGCCGCCCGATCTCGTCGCCTGGAACTACTATCCGAATTCCGAACGCGCGCTCGAACGCGCGCCCGACGGTTCGATCGTCAACGTGGCGGCGCGCCTGTACGCGCCGATCTCGCCGGTGCCGCTCTTACGCGCCGCGCACGAGCGGCTGGGCTTGCCGTTCGGGATCGGCGAAGTCCACCTGGACGGCGACGAGCGGGCCCGCGTCGCGTGGCTGGACGCGCGCTGCGACGACCTCGTCGCGCTTGCCGCCGAAGGCCTGCCCGTGCGCGTGCTGGGCGTTTGGGCCGCCTTCGGCATGGTCGATTGGGCCTCGTTGCTGACCGAACGCGCGGGCCACGTGGAGGACGGCGTGTTCACCTTCGCCGGTCCCGACGGCGTCCCGCAGGAAACGGCAGTCGCGCGCGCCGTCCGGCGCTTGAGCGCACGCGCGCTGCCGCGTTACTCGAAATTCGGCCAATGAGTGAGGGCGGTCGATCGGGAAATGCGCGGTCGATGGCCTTCGACTGTATCGTGACCGGTTCGCACTTGCGCTTCGACGGCGTGTGGCAGCGGCCGCAACACATCGTAACGCGCTTGGCGCGCCGCGTGCCGGTGCTGTTCGTCGAAGAGCCGTTCGCCGCCGCCGCCGATGCCGACGACGTGAGCGTCGCTTCCGGCGTGACGGTGCTGCGGCCGCGGCGGCGCGCGGCCGGTGCGGAACGGATCGACGAGCGTACGGTCGCGGCGGCGCGTTCCTGGGTGGGCGCGAGGCGGCCGCTCGTCTGGCTGTACACGCCAATGATGGGTGCGCTCGCCGACGCCTTCGGCTCGGCACCGGTCGTGTACGACTGCATGGACGATCTGGCGGCGTTCGCGTTCGCACCGCCGGCGATGCGCGCGCGCGAACGCGCCTTGCTCGCTCGCGCCAACCTGATCTTCGCGGGCGGCCGCTCGCTCTACGAGACGCGCCGCGCGCTCGGCGAGAAGGTCCGGCTCTTTCCGAGCGGGGTCGAGTTCGAGCACTTTGCCGCCGCGCGCGCGCTGCCGCCGCACCCGCTCTTTGTCAACCTGCCGCACCCGATCTGCGGCTACGTGGGCGCGATCGACGAACGGCTGGACTTCGCCGCCATAACGGCGTTGGCCGAGCGCGACGCGCAAGTTGCGTTGATCGGTCCGGTCGTGAAGATCGATCCGAGCGTGCTGCCGCGGCGCACCAACGTCCACCTTACGGGGCAGATGCCGTACGCCGATTTGCCGTCGCTGCTGGCCGGGCTCGACGTCGCGCTGATGCCCTTCGCGCGCAACGAAGCGACGCTATCGATCTCTCCGACCAAGACGCCCGAGTACCTGGCGGCGGGAAAACCGGTCGTGTCGACGCCGGTCGCCGACGTGGTCGCCGAGTACGGCGACGTCGTGACGATCGCCGCCGAGCCGGCCGCCTTTGCCGATGCCTGTTTGGCTGAAGCCGCACGCCCCGACGCTCGGCGCGCGGCGCGAGGCAGCGAGCGCGCGCGGAACGCGGGCTGGGATACGCTCGTTACGCGCATGTGGAACGACGTCGAAACCGAATGCAGGCGCTCATGCGCCGTCTGATTTTCCTCGCTGCGGTACTGCTGTGGTCCGCCGGTCCGGGCGGGGCCGCCGAAGTTCCGTATGCAAAGCTCGCAGACGTGTTAGGCACGCCGAAGCTGGCGTACTCGCTCGGTCCCAAAGACAAGTCGCGGCTGCTGTTGGAATTCGTTCCCGACGGGCAAGACCAAAAGTCGTGGACCAAAATGACGACGGTCAGCATCCTGAAGGTCCCCGAAAAGGATACCGATACCGCCGTTCGCGGCGTCATCTCGAAGCTGCGCGACGTCCTGAAGGCCAATCACGCGAAGGTCGCAGCCTTCGACGAGAACACGGCCGCGCCGGTGACCTGTTATTTCGAGTACACGGTGGCCGGAGCGACGCAGAAGGGGATCGTGTACGGTCCCGCCGCCGGCTTCGTGACCGTCGCACAAGTCGGCGCCAAGTCGGCGGCCCGCATCTCGCAACACGACGTGCTCGTGCTCAAGAGCATCATCCACAAGAGCTAACGCGCGGCGGCTTCCAGGCGCTGGATGCGGCTGCGCAGCGACGGGTGCGATGAGAAGAGCAACTCGGCCCAGCGCGGCTGTTCGTCTTCCGCCAGATTGCGTTCGCGCAACCGCCGGAACGCCGCCGCGCCCGAGGCGCCGTCGGCCGTCGCCGCGAGCGCGAACGAATCGGCCGCTCGTTCGCGCGCGCGCGAAAACGCCGCGAGCGGCGGACCTGCGAGCGTTCCGAGGACCGAGAACGCGAAGAACAAGCGCGCGAGCCCGGCGGCGCTCGCGAGCGTCTTGCCGGGCCGCCGCGCCATGGTGCGGCCTCCGAAGAAGACGAACGCGGCCGCGGCCGTGCCGAGCGCGACGCCGCGCCACACGTCGCGGTTGACGTAATGGCCGAGCTCGTGCGCGACGACGAAGAGCGTTTCGGAAGGCGCGAAGTTGCCGAGCAGCGTGTCGCCGATAACGATTCGTTTGGTGCCGAATAAACCGGTCACGTACGCGTTGGCTTTTTCCGTTTGGCGGCTCATGTCGACGCGCAGGACGGTCGCGTCGCCGGCCCCGTAGCGCCCGGCCAGCGCCCGCACGTCGCGCTCGAAATCGCCCTCGAGCGGCTCGAAGCGGTTGAACAGCGGCGCGATGAACGTCGGCGCGACGACGTTGGCCGCGATCAGCAGCGGTACGCTCGCGGACGTGGCCAGCAGCGGCCAGCTTCGCGGCGCGCGTTCGATGGTCGTCGCCAGCAATTCGACCAGCGGAACGCCGATTACCAGCGACACGACCGTGCCCTTGGTGCGATCGGCCAGCCACGCGGAATCGGATTGCTTGGAGAGGCCGTAGCGGCGTTCGAGTACGATGCCTTCGACGTAGTCGGCCGGTAGCTCGGCGAGCGAGGAGAGCACCATACCGGCGGTCACCAGCGCCACGCGGCGGGCGCGCGGCTCGCGGTCCCCTTCGGGTTCGATTGCGGGCGCGACCGCGTAAGCGAGCGTGGCGAGCGTCGCGAGCGAGCGCGCGATGCCGGCGAGCATCAGACCGCGGCGCAGGCGGCCGTAGGCTTTCGGATCCGCTTGCAGCGGCGCGCCCGGCGAACGGAACTCGCGCCACGCTTCGCCCGTACGCACGGCCGTGTATCCGAGCACCAGCCCCCCGGCGAGTCCGATGAGAAAACGAGGCATAGGCGAAGCCTTTACGCCGTGAGCCCGTCCCGTAACTGCCGCCCCGCCCCCGTCCGTCTCGGCGCGCTCGCCGTAGCGCTCCTGTGGCTCGCCGTCCCCGGCCGCGCGCGGGCCGGGTACGTGTCGGCGATCGACTACGGCACCGGCCCGGCGGCGGTCGCGCGGGCCGGCGTCGCGGCTGCGGCGGTGGCGGAACTGATGGACTCGCCGCCGCTCTTGGCCGAGCCCGCCGGCCAACGTTTCACCGACGCCGCGTTTGCCGAACTCGAGTCGCTGGCGCCGCAAGCGGCGCTGCGCGGGCGGTACGTGGCCTTTCGCAGGCAGCTTCGGCCGCGTGACGGCCGGTTCGACCGCGTCCGCTCGCTGCAGACCTTTCAGAGCTTGACCGTCGACTTGCTGCGGGTGCTCGCGCCGCCGGGCGACCGGCTGTTCGTGCTGGGTACCGCGGCTCAGCAGGCCGACTACAACGCCAGGGTCTTGCGCGAAGCACCGACCGATCGCGAGCTGCGGGCGCTGATCGGCTCCGTCGGCGACGGCGACGGGCTCTTTCCCGACGTCGCAACGCTGCGGGCCAAACTCGCCGCCCTCCCGCCTGAGGACTGGAAGGAGAGCGGCGCGCTCGCCCACGCGATCGTGGTGGCGATCCTCGGCTCGGCCGGTGCCGCGCCGTTCCCGTCCGCGCCGGGCATTTGGACGATCGTGGTGCGCTCGCGTCCCGCCGGCTCGGGCGCGGGCAAGCGGGAGGCGCCGCACCTCTCGCTCGACGTCGTGTGGTTCGACGGCCGCCACCGGACCTTCGCCGGCTACCCCGACGGCGGCACGGATTTCGCAAATAACGCGGACCGCCTCGAATGCCTGCGCGATCGCGAACCCCAATCCGGCACGCTGCATGCCAATCCGGTCGCGCCGCCGCCCGGGGTCTCGTATGACGCCGTGGCCGCGTCGTTCGAGAACTCCTGCGATGCCATAAGCAAACAGCCCCCACCCTATCTCGTTTCCGAAGCAAGCGACGATAAGCTGATCGCCGCCATGCTCTCCGCCGCCGGGATCGACCCGGGTACGGCCAAGTGAACGCGGCGTTAGTTAGATGATCGAGATCGTCTCTTTGGGCTTGGGGTGGGCGGCCAGCGCGCGCTCGAGCGACGCCGCCAGCAGATCGGTGACCGGGTCGTCGATCTCTTCGACCCGGCCGGTATCGGCCAGGTGCATGATGGACGGGTCGAGCGGGATGCGCGCCAGGACCGGCGCCTTGGCGAGTTCCGCGACCTGGTCGGCGTAGGACGGGCCGAAGATGTCGTAGCGCACCCCGGTATCGGGGGCCACGAAGTAGGACATGTTCTCGATGACGCCCAGCACGGGCTTCTTCAGCTGGTGAACCAGGTTGGCGGCCTTGCGCACGATCATCGTGGCCAGCGCTTGCGGCATCGTCACCAGGACCACGCCGTCGATCGAGAGCGACTGCAGGACGGTCAGCGGCGCGTCGGAGGTCCCCGGCGGCAGGTCCACCAGCAGGACGTCGAGGTCGCTCCAGAGCGTCTGCTCGTAGAATTGGCGGATGACGCCCGAAAGGATCGGGCCCCGCCAGATCATCGCGGTGTCCTCCTCCGGCGTCAGCAGGTTGGCGCTGACGATCTCGATCGCGGAGCGGCTCTTCGCGGGGACGAAGAGGGGCCGCGCCTGGCCTTGGGCGCCGGGAGCTTCGGCCGGGCCGGAATCGATCTCGAGCGGCGTCCGCAGGCCGAAAAGGCGCGGGATCGACGGTCCGGTGATGTCCGCGTCGAGGATGCCGACGCGCTTCCCGGCCCGGCGCAGGCCCACCGCGAGCAGCGCCGTCGTCAGCGATTTGCCGACGCCGCCTTTTCCGGACATAATCGGGACGACCGCCTTGAACCGCCCGCGCCGGGCGAAGGGGCCGGGAGCGCCGGCCGAGCCCGGCGCGCCGGTGCGCGGCTTGCGGTCCTCGTTCATGATCGTCGGGACCCGGCCCGAGAGCCGGGCCTGGGTCAGCGCTGCGACGATGGGCTCGACGCGCAGTCCGTGAGCCTTTGCGCCCGCTTCCAGCGTCTCATACTTGGAGACCCCGCAGCCGGAGCATTGCAGCCCGAAGGCCGCCAGGACGTCCGGCGCGATCGGCAACTCGGCCACGAGTTCCCGAATGTTCGTCGAAGGAGCGATCGTTACGGGCGGCATGACGCGCAGGCTACAACTTTCATGGTGCGTTCTCTATAGAATGAGGGTGGGCCCATAACGGTTCCACGTCCTGTGGCGATGCCCGCCTGCCCCGTGCTAGGGGTCACCGTGCCTCGCGTGTAGGAAACGTACGCTTACCGTAGCCGGCCGAGCCGGGTACAACGAAGGAGAACCATGTCGGCTGCCGCATCGCTTATCGCAGGACCACGGGAGTTGGTGCTCTGATAGCGACCCTCCAACCGGACGTTTTGATCGTCGGCGCCGGCCCCGCGGGGCTCGCGGCGGCGAAATACCTGGCCGACGCCGGCAGAAACGCTCTGGTTCTCGAGAAACGACATATCGCGGGCGGGAAACTGTCGTCGTGGCGCGATCGAGATGGCGATTGGCTGGAAAGCGGCCTGCACTCGTTCTTCGGCGGCTACGAGAAGATGCACGACCTGATGAGCGACGTCGGCATCTTGGGCAACGTCCTGTGGCAGCCGCACACCCTGACCTGGGGCTTCCCGCCGGGCTTCTCGCCGCGTTGGCAAGGCTCCGAACCCGTCTTCGAGGAGTTCCACTTCGTCGATCTGCCCGCGCCGCTCAACGGCGTCGGGGCCGTGCTCAACGGGAAATACGTCTTCAACACGCTCGAGAAGCTGCTCTTCGCGAAGGGCACGCTGCCCGTGCTGCTGGGCGACCACGCGTACGCGGAGCGCCAGGACGATCTGACCTACGTCGAGTGGCACCGCAAGCGCGGCATGAGCGAACACATGCTGCGCACCTTCTTCGCGCCGATGTCGCTGGCGCTGAATTTCACGCGCATCGACGAGATCTCGGCCGAGGCGATGCTGCGCGTGATGGCGTACTTCGCGTCGAGCAAGAACGCCAGCCGGGCCGGCTTTTTGACCGGGCCGCCCTCGGTCGGCTTCATCGATCCGCTGGTCGAGCACGTGCGCGGGCGGGGCCAAGAGGTCCTGATGAGCGCCGGCGTCGGCGAGCTGATCTTCGAGGGCGACCGCGTCGCGGGCGCGCGCACGCTGGACGGCCGCGAATACCGCGCGGAGGCCACGATTCTGGCCGTACCCGTTCATAACGCCGCGCAACTGCTACCGCGCGAGATGCTGCGCGACCCGCTCGTGAGCGGAGTCGGAACGTTGAAGGCGAGTCCGGTCATCAACGCGCATCTTTGGTTCGATCGCAAGATTTCGCGCCTTTCGAATCTGGTCTTCGCTCCGGGAACGATTCTGCCGGTCCATGCAGATCTCGGCCAGGCGTCGCCCGGATACGAATGGCCCGACCGCTCGTTCGTCGAGGTCTGTGTCGCGCCGGCGGACGATTTGATCAAGCAGGACGACATGACTGTGATCGACCGCGTGATGACCGACATGGCCCGACTCTATCCGCTCGCGACGCGCGAACATCTCGTCAAGGCGAAACTCGTTCGCATCCCAAAGAGTGTCTACCGAGCCGCGCCAGGCGCGGAACGGTTACGCCCGGGAGCGCGAACCCCCGTGCGGAACCTATTCCTGGCCGGTTGCTATACGAACCATCGTTTTCCCGCGAGCATCGAAGGTGCGGTGCGAAGCGCGAAGGCCGCCGTGGAGGGAGCTCTGGAGCAGATCGGTGTTCGAGCGTAGCGCAGATTTTGGAATCGTGGCACCCGACGGTCCGGCAATCGCGCCGGATCTGCGCGCCGCTTACCAAACCTGCCGTGAGATCACGCGCATCGCCTCGAAGACATTTTTCCTGGCGTCGCTCTTCCTATCGCCCGAAAAGCGGCGCGCCGTCTGGGCCGTCTACGCGTTCTGCCGCACCGCCGACGACCTCGTCGACCGGACCTCGCCGGCCGGCGACCGGCTCGCGCTGATCGAAGAACTGGAGCGCAAGCTCGTCGCGGCGGCCAGCGGCCACGCGACCGAACCGATCTTTATCGCGTACGCCGACGCGGCGCAGCGGTTCTCGATCCCGCTCGATCCGGCCCTTGCGCTCCTGCGCGGCGCGCGCATGGACGTTACCGTCCGGCGCTACGCGACCTACGCGGAGCTTTGCGATTACTGCTACCTCGTCGCCTCCACCGTCGGCCTGCTCGTTTCGCCGATTCTCGGCTACGCCTCGCCCGAGGCGCTCGGCTACGGCATTACGCTCGGCCGGGCCATGCAGCTCACCAACATCCTGCGCGACGTCGGCGAGGACGCGCTGATGGGGCGTATCTACTTACCGGCCGAAGATCTCAAACGCTTCGGCTATGAAGAACATAGCGTTTTCGAGCAGGTCGTCAACGATAATTTCGTCGAGCTCATGCGCTTCGAGATCGAGCGGGTGCGCACGCTCTACGCGGAAGCCGAGCCCGGGATCGAACTGCTCTCGGCGGAGAGCCGCTACACGGTGCGGCTCGCGCTCTCGCTGTACCGCAGGATCCTCAACGCGATCGAACTCAACGGCTACAACGTCTTCACGCGCCGGGCGTACGTTCCGCTGCGCAGCAAGATCGCGACCGCTCTCAGCGTCGCGCTCGTTCGCTAAACGAAACGGAGTCCGCTGCCGGTCGCGGCGTGCCTGCTACGTACGCAAGTCCGGCGCCGCGCCCGGCATTTTACGTCCGAAGTATCTACTTGTTAACATCAAGTGGTTACTTGTTACCGCCAACCTGAACCTAAAATGAACGGTCCGGCGTGCCAGAAGCAGGGCTCTACCGAATGCCGGTCCAAGCGGATACCGTACTGCGGAATTCTCGGGGAATCCGTGCGTCCACTCAGCGTTGGGGGCTGGCTGCGTAGTTGGATCTGTTTTGGAGTCTTCCAAGCGCATCGGTGATTGGGGTTTCGACCACCAACGCGCCCTTCGACGGGCTCTTTACTGAGGACTCGTCGCGGCATTTCGAGCACGGTGCGGTTCTGTCCGATCCGGATTCGAAACCGGAGCGGACCTTCTACTGCGCCTCGGGGACGCTTAAGGTGACGAAGCTCCTGGCGAGCGGGCGCGAGATTTTGATCACGATTCTGCAGACGGGATCGATTTGGAGCGATCGCGCCGTTCTCAACGGCTATTGGCGGGAAGTGTTCGTCGAGGCGATGGAGGCCAGCGACGTCTACGCGGTCGACAACGTCGTGTTCGAGAACTATCTGCGGGCGCACCCCGAGCGCCTGACCAGTTTCATGCAGCGCATTTCGGAGCAGGTCAGCGATGCGTTGACCCTGCTGGACGATTTCCGCGGCCGGGACGTGGCCTCGCGGCTCGCGCGCGTGCTCGTCAAGTTTTCGCAGCAGTACGGAGTGCAGACCGATAGCGGCGTCCGCATCGATCTGCCCGTCACGCATCAGGATCTGGCCAACATGATCGGTACCGCGCGCGAGACCGTCTCGCGGAACATGGCGCGCTTCCGCCAAAAGGGCTACGTCCGCGATGCGAGCACCGGCCAGTCCCTCGAGCTGATCGACCTCGGTTCGCTCGAGTCCCTGATCGTCTGAGGGGTTGCCCGGCATTCCGGGATGCGTGGCCGGCTGACCTGCCGCGTCGTATCAGGTCGCGGGTGACAGGTGTCACGGTATCGGCAGGGGGGGCGACTTAGGATTGGGACTGGAGGATGGCATGCCGGATTCCGGATCGACCTCGATCGCGGCCGCGTTCGCGCCGCTCGGGAAGACCGCATGAGCGGGGCCGCGACGCAGCCGCACGCGACCGCCCACGGTGCCGCGGCGCCGGCGGCCCCGCCGAAAGCGAGCGGCGAACTCACGCACGCGATCGTGTTTGCGGAAGCCGGCAAACTCGGAACGGTCGAAGCGTCGCTGCGCGAAGCGGCGCCCCACGAGGTGGTCGTCGACACGAAGTATTCGTCGATATCGGCGGGCACGGAGCGGCTGATCTTCAGCGGCCGGCTGCCCGGCTTTCCGATGCTTCGTTTTCCGCTGGTTCCGGGCTACGAAGCTGCGGGCGTGGTCGTCCGGGCGGGCGCCGACGTGCGCGGCGTGGCGGTCGGCGATGAGGTTTTCGTCGGCGGGAGCATGTGCTACACGGACGTCGCGGGCGTATTCGGCGGCAACGCGGCGCGCACGATCAAGAGCGCCGCGCAGGTCGTGCCGCTGCACGGCATTCCGCTCGTCCGCGCGCCGCTGCTCGCGCTCGCCGCCACCTCGCTTCACGGCGTGCGCCGGCTCGGCGACGTCGCGGGCCGCGCCGTCTGCGTGTTGGGCATGGGCGCCATCGGCCAGTTCGCCGCGCGCTTTCTCGTCCTGGCGGGCGCGCGCGCGATCTGCGCCGACGTCAGTCCGGCGCGCCTGGCCGACCTGCCGGCGGGCTGCGAGCCGCTCGATCTCTCGCGCGTTCCGCTCGACCGGGCGCTGTGCGACGTCGATGCCGTCGTCGAAGCGACCGGGCATTCCGAAGAACTGGCGGTTGCGGCGCGCGCGCTGCGCCCGGGCGGCGCGATCGTGCTGCTTTCGTATTACGACGAACTGCGCACGCCCTACGTCGACCTCTTCGTCAAGGAGGCGTCGCTGCTCGTGGCGCGCGAGTGGGCGCACGAAGACCTCCTCGCCGCGCGGGATGCGTTCGCTTCGGGCTCGATCGAGGTCGGCAGTATGGCGGACTACGTCGTTCCGGTTGCGGAGTACGAACGCGCGTATCGAACTGCATTCGAAGACTCCTCGGTTCCGAAGGTGATACTGCAATGGGCGTAAGCAAGAACAGCACGGTCGCATTCTACGGTAAAGGCGGCGCGGGCAAGTCGTTCTTGACGAGCATGGTCGCGCGCACGCTGACCGAGCGGCACTACAACGTGCTGCAGATGGGCTGCGATCCGAAGCACGACAGCGTCGTGACGCATTTCGGCGGCGCGTTCATCCCCACGGTACTCGGCACGTGGGCGGAATTCCAAAAGCAGGGACGCGAAGAAGAGCTCGCACCCGAACACATCATCTTCAAGGGCGACGGCGTGTACTGCATCGAGCTGGGCGGGCCGGAGTCGGCGCGCGGCTGCGGCGGGCGCGGCATCACCTTCGGCTTCCAGCTCCTCGAGAAGTGGGGTCTCTCGGAGTGGAACTTCAACTACATGCTGCTGGACTTTCTCGGCGACGTCGTGTGCGGCGGCTTCGGCACCCCGATCGCCCGCTCGATGGCGGATAAGCTGATCATCGTGTGCAGCAACGAAGGCCAGTCGATGTACGCCGCCAACAACATCGCCTCCGCGGTGCGCTACTTCGCAGAGCAGGGCGGTAAGACGCGGCTGCTCGGTCTATTCGTGAACAAGGACGACGGCAGCGGCAAGGCCGAGCGCTTAGCCGAGTTTCTCGGGGTTCCGGTGCTGGCGGCGCTGCCCGTCATCCCGCAGCAGGAACTGGCACGCCACGGTTCGCGGCACCCGCTGGTTTCCGCGGCCGTCGAAAAGGTGATCGACGCGATCGACCACCGTCCGGCCGAGTTCCCCAACAAAGTCGACTTCCACGCATTTATGTGCGCGCTCTCGGGAAACGCCGCGACGATGGAAGGAACGGCGGTCAGCGCCGACGAGCTGTGGTCGCTGCCCGAGGTCGAAACGCTGCCGAACGGCGGAGCGTTCGATCGCCGGTACATCGAGTCCGAGGACGACGCCGAAAAGCTACTGGTGCCGACGGTCGTCAGCGCCGGCGGTTTCGCGGTACCGTCGGCGGACTGGTAGCGCCCGGCCGATAACCCGCGTTTCGCCGTGCCCTCGGGGCTCGTGTTGTTGGCGGCGGCGCTGCTGCGCGTGCCCGCGCGCCGGTTGCGCGCGCTCGCACTCGGCGACGACGCCGCCCTGCGCGATTGGATCGCCAACGAGTCCGCCACGCGCCTGGCCGAAGCGCGCCGGGATGCCCGGCTCGCGTTCGCGCGGCTCGAACGGTTACGCGCGCGCATCGTTCCGCTCGCGGCGCCCGACTATCCGGCCGGCTTGCGCGACCTCAAAGACCCGCCCGCTTTTTTGTGCGTGCGCGGTACGCTGCCGCAGCGGGCGCGGTGGCCGGAGGGAACCGCGATCGTGGGTACGCGCACCCCGGACGAGCGGGCGCTAGCCGCCGCGCGCGTGCTCGGCGCGCGCGCGCCGGGCCCGATCGTCAGCGGTCTGGCGCGCGGCATCGACGCCGCCGCGCACGAGGGTGCGCTCGCGGCCGGCGTCCCGACGTACGCGTACGTCGGCACCGGCATCGGCGTCACGTACCCGCCCGAGCACGCCGAGCTCGAGGAGCGCATCGTGGCCGGGGGCGGTGCGATCCTCTCCGAGCTGTTGCCCGACGAGGCCGTGACGCGCTGGTCGCTGGTGCGGCGCGATCGCTTGCAGGCCGCGCATGCTGCGGCGATCGTCCTGGTGCAAAGCGAGGCCGACGGGGGCGCGCTGCACGCGCTCGCGAGCGCGTGCGGCCTCGGGCGGCCGCGCTTTGCCTTCGAGCCGCCCGGCGGCGGCGACGCGGCCGCCTATGCGGGCAACGCCGCTGCGATCGCCGCGGGCGCGACCGCGCTGCCGTGGGATCTCGTGTCGGGCGACGGGAAACTCGCGCTCGTGCCGCTATCTCACGGCAGACCGAACTCGGCTACACCGTAGCCCGCGCCGCCGACGAACACGTGGCCGTCGGCGACCGTCGGCGTCAGGAAGGCGCCGCCCGCCGCGTCCCACGTCCCGACCGCACCCTCGAACAGCCGCTTCGCCAAGTTGCGCGCGTCGTACGCGTAGAGTTCGACCGTTCCGCGGT
>CAWBES010000004.1:0-28394 GCA_963787965.1 uncultured Alphaproteobacteria bacterium | reverse complement strand
CGAAGCCAGGCCGTGAACGAACGGCTTCGCGCCGGACTGACGGGCGAAAGCCGCTACGGCCAAAGCCGCGTCGCAGGCTTGCTTCGCGACGCTGCGGTCTTCGCGGCGGCCGCCGTAAATCGGGAACATCTGATTTCCGATCCGCTCGAATCGAGCGGCGTCGAGTTGCTTCACCTCGAGTGCGATCAGCGCGTGCTGGACCGCAAACGGGGCCGAACGGCCGCCACCCCTGCGAAGCGGCGGCGGAACCTCGCGCGGCCGCTCTAACTCCAACAGAACCAGAATATCGACTTCCGCCGGCGTCCGGATTCCGACGAGAACGTCGATCCGGTCGCGGCGGCTCGCCGCAGCGTCCGGCCACGCTCGTTCGATCGAATCGCACAGACGCTGCGCGACGCGCAGTTCGTTCTCCGGCGAAACGGCAAGCAGCGCGATCATCGCGCCGGGATCATGGCGAGCTGAGGAATCGCATGACGAGCGCGTTGAAGTCGTCGCGCTTCTCGATCGTGGTCCAATGCCCGCGTCTGCGCGGACGAGACCACGTCAGCGGCCGAGGGCGATGCGCGCGAAGTCGCTCAGCTGTTCGTCGGTGTCGAAATCCGAATGGCTGAAATGCGTCGTCAGCACGACGCGGCTCCCCTTCCACGCGCCGACGCGGGAGAATCCCACGTCGCGCCACCCGACGTCGTCGAAGAGCTCCTCGAAATTGGGCCATTGCCCTTTTCCGAAACAGACGATGAGTTCGCGCGGGCTTTCCGCGAGAACGCCCCGCAGCAGCCGCTTCCGCTTCGGCAGCAGGTCGGCTTCGTAGTCTGCGCGGGTCGCGTACCGGCCGAACGGCTCGTAGAGCCAATCCGATACGGCCGGGTGCGGATACGGCAAGAGTTCCATCAGAAGCGTATCGCCGTCCGACCTGCCGAGGTGCAAGCCTCGATAGCGCCGCCGGTCGTCTTCGTGCGGGTGTGCCACGCCGTCGCGACGCAACATCAGATCCGACATGACGCGCCACGTCGGTTGCCGCGGCGCGTGATCGGGGTCGAACGTGCGGTCGACGTCGGTGCTATCGCGATATGCGGCCTTCAGATCCATGACCGGCGTCTCGTAGCTCGACCGGATCGCGAGTTCGTCCTGCAACACCGCGTCGCTATGCAATCCTTCCTCCATGCCGACGAATACGACCGGTGCGTCGCGGCGGCCGAAGCCGACGAACGTTTCGATGCGATTCCAATCGACGGATGGGCTCAGAGGATCGATGTGTATCGCCATTGCTGTCTCACTTTCCGCGTCCAACCGTTTTCCTTTTGCGAAATGACGAGCAAGACCTAGCAACGTCGTGTTAATGCGGCGTAAAGCCTGGAACCGGTCAACGCTCCCGTTCCGTCGAAAACGTACCGAACATGGAGAACCACACTGCGGCGGAACGCGAAGCCGCCTGGAAACTCGAGCGCGCGGTGCTCAAGAGAGCCGCCACCCGGCTGGGCTGGAAGCTGATCGGCCGCGAGACGGTGGAGATCCGCGTCGTGCGGCAGTTCCGGTTCGGCCGCCGCACCGCCGTCGTGCGCGGCCGCATAGCGGTGCCGACCCCGGCCGTCATGACGGCGGAAGAAGGAGAGCGACTCGTCGCCCCGCTGGTCGATCCGGTCGTCGCCGCGTTCGCGCATGCGATGGAACGCGCGGCGTCCAAGATCTTGACCGCGCCCGACGACGTCGAGCGCCGCCACGTCTTCGAGGCGTCGTCGTTTTTCAGCGCGCTCGAAGACGCGCGGCGCGGCCTCGTTCGCGAGTACCAAGAACTCGAAAACCGGCGCCTCGAGGAACGGGTCGAAGCCGATCTCGGGCTTCGTTTCTATCTCGAAAGCCTGACGCAGGAAGCGCGCACGTTCGAATATTTCGCGGGGCCGACCAACTCGGGCAAGACGCATGCGGCACTCGAGATCCTGCGCGCAGCACCGAGCGGCGTGTACCTCGCGCCGCTGCGGCTGCTCGCGCTCGAGGTTCACGAACGGCTGACCGAACTCGGCGTGGCGGCGTCGCTCGTCACGGGCGAAGAGCGGATCCTCGACCCCGGCGCGCGCCACGTCAGCTCGACCGTCGAGATGGTCGATCTCAAACGCGAGGTCGACGTTGCGGTCGTGGACGAGGCGCAGATGCTGCGCGACGATCAGCGAGGGTGGGCGTGGACGCTCGCGATCGCCGGCGTGCGCGCGAAACGCGTCGTGATGTGCGGCTCGCAGGACGGTCTGGCCGCCGCAGAGCGCCTCGCCGCACGGCTCGGTATCGCCCTCTCGGTCCGCCGCTTCGAGCGGAAGAATCCGCTCGTGGTCGTCGATCCGGTCGCGCTCTCGGCGCTGCGGCCCGGCGATGCGGTCGTGGCGTTCTCGCGCAACGCGGTGGTCGACCTGCAGAGCCGGATCCGGCAGCACGGGCGTTCGACGGCCGCCGTGTACGGCTCGCTCTCGCCCGCGGTCCGGCGCCGCGAAGCCGAACGCTTCCGGAGCGGTCGCGCCGACGTCCTGGTTGCGACCGACGCGATCGGTTTAGGACTTAATCTTCCGATCAGGCGCTTGATCTTCGCTTCGGTCGAGAAGTTTGACGGCGTTTCGGAGCGCCGGCTGACGCCGGCGGAGATCCGGCAGATCGCCGGCCGCGCCGGGCGGTACGGAATCCACGAGGAGGGCCAGGTCACGACGCTCGACCCGCGCGCCGTGCGCGTCCTGCGGGACAGCCTCGAGCGTTTCGACGAGCCGGACGATCTTCCGATCTGGATATCGCCGACGGACGAACATCTGCGCCGGCTCTCGGCGATCCTCGGGACCGCGCGCGTCGGCCAGTTATTGCAGTTCTTTCAGACCCGGCTCCATCGTGCCGCGGACGAGGACGTGCGTATCGCCGATCTCTCGTCCACGATCGAGGTTGCGACGGCGCTCGAGATGTCGGATCGCTTCGTCGAGCTGCCGCTCGCGGTGCGCTGCACGTATAGCCGGGCGCCCGTGACGCTCCGCGGCAACAGCTTAGCCGTGCTGGCGCGCTGGGGCGAGCGCCACGCGACGGAAGGCGTCGTGACCGCCGCGGAGCTGACGGCCGGGCTCGCGGCTCGCGATCGCCTGTCGCTCTTCGAAGACCGTTCGCGGCTCGCGACGCTCTATCTCTGGCTATCGCAGCGCTTCCCGGACGCGTACGTCGACGGACCGGCCGTCATGGAAATGCGCGAACGCATCGACGACGATATCCACGACGCGCTCATGCAGCACGGCACTCACCCGAAGAAGGATCGCAAGCCGGCTGCAAGCGTTCGGCGCAAGGGGCCGCCGAGGTTCGATCGCCGCCGCCTCCGGAAGTGACGCGCGGGGAAACGCCGAAACGGTCGCTCGAATGCAAGTAACCAGACCCCGGCGCGCCCTCGTCCTCAGCGGCGGCGGCGCGCGCGGCGCGTACGAGGCGGGCGTCGTGACCGCGCTGTTCGAGCGCGAGGATTTCGACATCGTTTGCGGGACGTCGATCGGTGCGATCAACGGTGCGTTGGCGGCCCAAGGCGCGAGCGGCCGATTGCGCGACCTTTGGCGCGAGGTGCCGCAGCGCTCGATGATCCGCGGCGTTTCGCCGATCGAGGAGTTTCGCGCGGTGTTGCACCGCCGCGGCCGGCGCGGCCGGCGGACGTTTCGGCAGTTCGCCGGTGACCTGGCGCGCGGCATCGCCGCCGTCCGGCTCGCGCATCCCAGGCGCCTGCGGCGGTTGACGCACGTGCTCGATCCCGCGCCGCTGGTCGCGATGTTGCGGAGCGTGCTCGACTACACGGAGCTCAAACGCACGCTGGTCGTCGGCGTTACCAATCTCACGCGCGCGCGCCGGAGGCGTTTTATTCGTTTCCGCCGCAGGACGCCGAATTCGAGCGGAAGTTCGCGGAACAGGAGTGGGCGAGCGCCCGGCTGATTGCCGAAAACTACGTGGCCGCGGTCCTGGCTTCTGCCGCGATACCGCGGTAGCGGGTAAGATGCGAGCGACGCCGCCCGGGGACCCGTCCGGCTATCGGTGGGGCGCAGCAGTGCTGAACGATAGTGCAGTGCGTCGCTGCCAGGGGCGCATTTCTCACGTGGTGAGGGTCGTGTCCCGGTTCTCTGTGTGCCACACTGGTGGCACGCGCTGGAGCTATTCTCAGGCAATGGCGCCGCCGAAGAGTGATGCGCGCGATGGCGGGGCGGCTACGCGCGATGGACGGCGCGCTCATCGAATAGCTCGCCGGGCGCCAGGCCGTGCGGCGCTGCGTTACTGCGCGCTGCACACCTGGTTGCGGCCCGAACGTTTGGCTGCGTAGAGCGCGGCGTCGGCGCTTGCGTACAGGACCGACGGCGTTAGCGCGTCGGCGGGAAACATCGCGACGCCGACGCTGGTCGTGATCGACAGGGGATCGCCCTGCCGGTCGAACTCGAACGCTTCCTCGGCGACGCGGCGGCGCAGCCGCTCCGCGAACGAAAGCGCGCCGCCGCGGTCGCTGCCGGGCAAGATCAAGGCGAATTCTTCGCCGCCGACCCGCGCGACGACGTCGTTCGCGCGGGCGACCGACGAGAGCACCGCCGCGATCTGCTGTATGACCCGGTCGCCGACGGGATGGCCGTACCGGTCGTTGACCGCTTTGAAGTTATCGATGTCGACGACGAGAAGCGCAAACGTCGTGCCGTCGCGCCGCGCTTCGTCGAGCGTGCGGTCCAGTAGCTCGTCGAACCGGCCGGCGTTGAGCAAACCCGTGCGGGCGTCGGTCTGGCTGCGGTGCTCGAGTTCCGAGACGCCGAGCAATCCGAGCGCCTTGCCGAGCGGCGCGAGCGTCAAGATCGCGATCCACACATTCTCACGCCAGACGAACGCGAACGGAATCCCGACCAGAAGGAACGTCATTCGGGCCAGAAAGCGCCGGTCCGAAAACTCGATCGACGAAAGCGGCAATTCCGCGGCGAGCGTGACCAGGACCCAGGTTTGGAGCTCGTCGAGCACCTGCCAGATCAGGGCGCCGACGATGAGGACCGCGACGATCGCGGGCGACGCCCATAGGTTTGGTACCGAAATAGTGACGAGCGGCGACAGACCGTGTACGAACAGCGTGGTGCAGAAACCGGCGATCGCGAGCGACGCGACGTTGAAGCAGCGAACGTACCAGACCGTCGGATTGGTGCGGCGCGCGGTCTCCGAGACGAACTGGAAGAACTCGCCCAGCGCCACGCAAGCCAGAAAATGCCGCCAATCGAGCAACAGCAGCGACGACAGCCCGATCGGCATCGCCAGCGACGTATATTCGGCCAGACCGTCGACGGTCTCGAACGTTCCGAAAGCTCCGGTAACCGCTACCAGCGCCGCCAGTGCGACCGTCGAGAAGAGGGGGAAGGGCGTCGGCCAAAAGGCGCTCGCGTTGAAGAGGGTGGCGCAGGCGGCCGCGATCGCGAACCCGGCTGCCAGAAAGAGCCGGGCGCGCCACGGCCGTACCGGCTTCGCGGCAGCAGGCTGCGAGAAGGTTTTTGCCGCTTTAGCCAAGGGTCGCTCGCCGGGCCCCTGGTTCCCGTCGGTCATCGTGCTGGCTTCCGTATCGCAGGCCCGTCCGCCCTCTGCACGAGAAGGTCCGAATCCGTTAAGATTGGGTGACGAATGCGCGCTCCGGAAGGCAATAATTCCAACCTCACTCGCCGCGCCGGCGAGCGAGATTCGGCGTGCGATACCGGGCTCGGGCACAGACGAGGGCTCCGTTGATCGAGCCCGGAGGGTTTGCGATCCCGCGCGACCGCGCCGACGCCGTCGTCCGCGCCGGCGGCCGGGAGCTCGCGCTCACGAACCTGCGCAAGGTCTTCTTTCCGGCGACCGGCGCGACGAAAGGTGATTTGCTGCAGTACTACGCGGACGTCGCCCCGTTCTTAGTGCCGTATCTCGCGGACCGAGCCGAGGTGATGAAGCGCTATCCGAACGGCGCGAGCGGCGACTTCTTCTATATGAAGCGAACGCCGGCGAACGCGCCCGGCTGGCTGCGGACGTGCTCGATCGAGCACGGCTCGGGAAGCGTGATCGCGTTTCCCGTCGTCGACGACCTGGCCTCCCTGCTGTGGCTGGTCAACCTGGGCTGCATCGACCTCAACGAGTGGTACTCGCGCTGCGACGACACGGACCGTCCCGATTACCTGCATTTCGATCTGGATCCGGTCAAGGACGGTTCGGCGCCCTTTTCCGCGGTCCGGCGGGTCGCGCTGCTCGTGCGCGACGCCCTGGCCGATCTCGGTCTTCCGGCGCACGCCAAGACGTCGGGGTCGGCCGGCATTCACGTCTACGTGCCGATCGAGCGCGGCCCGCGTCAGAAGGAAGTGTGGACGTTTGCCAAGGCGTTCGCGCAGACGCTGGAACGGCTCCATCCCGACGCCGTCACCGCGGAATACCAGATCGCGAAGCGTCCCGCGGGACGCGTGCTGGTCGACTACAACCAAAACGCCTGGGGGAAGACCTTGGCATCGGTCTACTCGGTGCGCGCGAAGCCGCTGGCGACCGTGTCCACCCCGGTCACGTGGGACGAGATCGCGTCGGGCATCGAGATCGACGACTTTCGGCTGGACAACGTGCGCGAGCGCCTGCTCGCCGTGGGCGACCTCTGGGAGCCGATGCGCAGGAAAAGCGGTCGCGCGAACCTCCGGCGCTTCTTGCCGCCGTCCATTAGTGCGGCAGAAGCGTACGGTCGCGGCGGTAGCAACGCACGAATTCCTCCCCGTACGGCAAGGCGATAAACGCGCCGACCGCCGCTAAGATGCTCGCGATATAGCGTTTCGTCAGCGGCGGATCCTTGGGTTCGAGCTTCCAGCGGGCCCGTTCGCCCTTACCCGCGAGTGCGAGCACCTGCGTCCAATTGGCGGCCGCCGAGAAGTGGCCAAGCGCTCGACGCCCGGGTTGCCCGGGTCGTTTTGCTGGTCGGATAGCATCCGGTTCCTCCTTGCTTTTCGGCACGAATCATCTTCCCGCACGCGGCGCTGCTAAACCGTTACGGACGTCGAACCGCGGCGATCCGCGGAAAATCCGGAGGAAGCATACTCGCCAACGCGATCGACACCGTCGCGAGATTGCGCTCGCACGACGAAGTTGAGCGAAACGAAAGCGCCCCTCACTTGTCGGTGAGGGGCGCCGAGATCCGGGCCGGGCGCGTGGGGCGCGAGCCGGAGCTTCTTAGAACTGGTTCCAGAGGTACTGGTTGTAGACTTCGTGGTGGAACTGGACTTCTTGCGCCTTCACGACGGTGCCCAGGAGCCGCGGGCAGCGGTCGGCGCTCGCCTGCTTCAGCTCGGCGTAACGCTCCTTCACATCCTCGCCCAGCAGGGCCGTCGTCCATTCGGCGGCGCGGAAATTTGCCAGTGCGTCGTAGATGTTGTCGGGTAGGTAGCGCGGGGCTTGCCGCAGGTTTTCCAGATCGGCGACGTCCCCTTGCAAGCCGGTCTTGAAGACCGAGAGCATGACCATGTAGGGATTCGCGTCCGGCGCCACCGAGCGGACTTCGACGCGCGCGCTGCGCTCGTTGCCGAACGGAACGCGCACCATCGACCCGCGGTCGATCGCCGAGGCCTTGAGCTGGTTGGGCGCCTCGAAGTGCGGGTCGAGGCGGCGATACGCGTTGACGCTGGAATTGAGCAGCAGGCAGATGTCGTTGCCGTGCGTCAGGATGCGGTCGATGAAGTTCCAGCCGAGCGCGCTGAGGCGTTCCTCGCCGTTCGGATCCCAGAACAGGTTCTTGCCGTCCTTGCTGACCGAGACGTTCGTGTGCATGCCGTTGCCGTTGACGCCGACGACGGGCTTGGGCAAGAAGCTGGCGGTCATCCCGAGCTTGGTCGCCACCTGGCGGCACACGAGCTTGTAGAGCTGGATCTGGTCGGCGGCGGCGACGACTTCGCCGTACTCGTAGTTGATCTCGAACTGCGAGGGCGCGACTTCAGGATGGTCTTTCTCGTTCTGAAAGCCCATCGCGCGCTGCACTTCGGCCACGGAATCGATGAAGAGGCGCAGCGGGTCGCCGGGCAGCGAATGGTAGTAGCCGCCGGTGTTGACGTATTCGAACTGCCCCGCCTCGTGGTAATGGCGCTCTGCGTCCAGTCCCTTGAAGACGAAGCCTTCGATCTCGTTTGCGGCCGCCAGCGTATAGCCGTCGCTCTTGAACACCTCGTTGGCGAACGACTTGAGGCTGCCGCGAATGTCGGCCGGGTACGGCGTGCCGTCGCGGCTCAAAACGTCGCCGAAGACGAGCACCTTGCCCGCTCCGAAGACGTCGCCGGGCGCCCAGTAGAACGCGCTCCAGTCGATGCCCAACCGGAGGTCGCTTTCGCGCTGCGCGGTGAAACCGCGGATCGACGAACCGTCGAACGTCAGATTGTCGTACGCTTTCAGTAAGAATTTTTTGTCGTAGTCCAGCATGTGCAGCCGGCCTTCGAGATCGCTGAAAAGTACGGTAACCGCCTTGATGCGACTTTCGTCGGTCAGATATTTGAGCCGCTCTTCTTTGATCTTGTCGAGCGGCACGCGATTCTTGCGTTGCTCCTTGGCCGCGATGTTGAGCTCCTCGAGCTCGCCGTACGGAAGCAACAGAAAGTCGCGCAGTTCGTAACCCATCGTGTGTTTCTTTACTCCTTGAGTGCTTCGGTCGTCTCGCATGTTCGGCACGCGTGCCGCCGGGTCTGCGCACTTAACCCCGAAAAGCCGCGCCTCCGTTAGCCAGGAGTCGAAAGGTTGGCCGCCCCGGGAACTCGCTTTGGCCGGTCGCTCGTCTTACGAAGTAGGGTTTCCCCCCATTGTCCGGGCCGTCGCCGCGTGCGAGCCTTGGAACTACGATGGCGTTCCAGCACCGCGTTGCGCGTCCGGCCGTCCTGCGCTCGATCGAATCGGTCGTGGCGGAACGGCTGCGCGCGCTCGAGGCCCCGACCCGGGAGGTGCTCGAAACCGCGGCCCTGCTCGTGCGGGAGCTCGATCCGGTTCTGCTCGCCGAGGCGCTCGGGACCGACCCGAAGGCGGTCGCGGCGTCGCTCGAACGGGCCGAAGCCGCGCACTTCGTCGTCCGCGACGGTAGCGTTTCCGGTCACCGGCGCTTCGCCCACGCCCTGATCCGCGACGCGATCCGCGCGGAAACCGATCCTCGGCGGCTGCCCGGGCTGCATGCCAGGCTCGCATGGGCCCTGGAACGCCGCTCGGATGCCGTCGCGCGCGCGCACGAACTCGCCCACTACTGGTGGGAAGCGGGCGTCGGCTCCAAGAGCCGCGTACACGACGAACGCGCGGGCGACGCCGCGCTGATCGTGAACGCGTTCGCGGACGCCGCCGCTCACTACCGGCGCGCGCTTGCCGCGAGCACGCCCGGAAGCGCCGGGTGCCGCCGGCTAGCGATCAAGCTCACGAATGTCCTGCGGGACGAAGGTGAGGTGCGAACTGGCTCGTAGTTAACGGAACCGTGATCGTGCCGCCGGTCGCCAGCCGGGTTTTTGTCGGCCGCCGGGACGAGCAGGACGCGCTCAGGGAGCGCAGACGGGCGAGTTCCAGCGGTCACGGTTCGGTCGTGCTCGTGGGCGGCGAGGCCGGGATCGGAAAATCGCGCCTGCTGGTCGAGTTCGTGCGTTCGTTGACCGGCGGTCGAGCGCCGCTGGTCGCCGGCGGCGAGTGCTTGGAGCACGCTCCGCGGCCGCTCGGGCCGCTCCGCAGCATCGTCAGCGCGTTAGCCGCGGCGGCACCGTGGCTTGCCCAGAGCGCGCCGCCCTTCGTGCTGCGTGCGATCGCGCAGGTGGTGCCCCACGCGCTGGCCGCGTCGGATGCGTTTGCCGACGCTCCGCGCCTGGGCAAAGCCGATCTCTTCGACGCCTTGGCGCTGCTCGTGCAGCTGGTGTCGAACAAGCGCGCGATCGTCATCGTGATCGAAGACCTCCACTGGGCCGATCCCGCGACGCTCGACTTCTTGCGCCATCTCGCGCCGCGCGTCGGAAGCATGCGCGTGCTGGTCGTCGCTTCGTTTCGCGACGACGCGGTCGTGCCCGAATCGCCCCTGGGCGCGGCGCTGGCGCGTTTGCAGCGGGAGAGCACCGTGCATCAGATCCTGCTCGAACCGCTTCCGCACGGCGACGTGAGGGCGCTCCTGGAATCCGCGCTCGAGGGTCGCGGCGTCCCGGACGATTCGGTGCTGCGCGACATCGAGCGATTGTGTGAGGGCAACCCATTCTTCGCGGAGGAGCTGCTCAAGCGCTCGCTCGAGAACGAGGACGGCGGGGCCGCATTACCCATCTCGATCCGGGCCACGATCGCGGCGCGTCTGGCGCAGTTGACGGCGGACGAGCAAGCGGTTCTGCAGCGAGCCGCGGTCCTGGGGTATCGCTTCGATCCCACGCTGCTCGCATCGATCGCCGGCCGCGACGTGGCCGCCGTCATGCCGATCCTCGCGCGCGCGCGCAATTTGAATTTGATCGTGGAAGAGTCGCGCGCCCGCATCACGTTCCGCTTCCGCCACGCGTTGATGCGGCAGACGCTCTACGAAGGGACGTTGGTGCTCGCATCCCGGCCGCTCCACGAACGCATCGCGCAGGCGTTGGAGGCCCTGCCGGACGCGAACGACCGGCTCGACGAACTCGCGTACCACTGGTGGGAGGCGCGCAATAGCGCCAAAGCGCTCGAGTACAGCGACCGCGCCGCCGACGCGGCGTTCGCCGTGAACGCGTTCTCCGAGGCGGCGACCTATTACGAGCGCGCGCTCGAGCTCGTGGGCTCCGACGGCGACCGCCGGTCCAACCTCCTGCGGAAGCTCGCGCTCTCGCTCAATGCCGCCGGTCTGGCCGAACGGGCCCTGCGCGCGCTGCAGGAGGCCATCGATATCCGCGTGTCGCGCGGCGAGCTCGAGACGGCAGCACGCTTGCTCATGTCGGCGGCCGGACAGTTGAACAACGCGGGCGACATGCAGGGCGCCATCGACTGGATCGAACGCTTCGTCGCCGACTACGGGGAACGGCTGTCGCAAGGCTCGCTCGACGCGCTCCGCGCCACCCAAGCCTTCATCGTCTCCAACTTGACCGATCACGCGCGGATCCGCGGCTTCATCGAGCTGGTGCGGGCGCCGGAGAAACTCGAAACGATCGGGCGCATGCACTACTGGGGCGCGAGCGCCATCATGAACGCGGTCCTCGAGCGGCGGCCCGAGCTGCTGGCCGACGTTGCGACGCTGTTATCGGCTATTCCGTCGGACCTGCCCGTCTCGGATATCGCGAGCGTCCTGCACGTCGGCCGTACGCTGATGCTGGCGGGCATGCCGGACCGCGCGGAGGACGCGCTGGTTCGGGCGCTCGAGATGTCCAAGCGCCTGGGGTTCACGGGTCTGCACGGTTGCGCCCAGGGAATTCGCGCTGCGAACCTGTTCTTGGCGGGGCGCCTCGAGGAGGCTCGCGCGGCCGTCCGCACCGCGCTCAAGTACGACGATCTGGCGGTCACGAAGTACACGCTGGAGGTCTGGGGGCCGCTGATCGGGACGGCGCTCGACGACGCCGAGCTCGTGCAGCGATGCGTGGCCAACGGGATCGCGAAGCAGCTGCGGGCGCGCAAGAACGGCAATTCGCTGGGCGTGGCGCTGGCGACGGCAGCGCTCGCGCCGGCCGCGGCCGGGCGGCTGGACGAAGCGCGTTCGTTGATGGCGCAGGCGGTCGACCTTATCGAGATTGCGTTCTCGGCCACGCCGGTGCTGCCGTATGCGGCCCGTTTCGTCGACGGCCCGCGTTTGGAGAAGCTAATGCGGATCAGCGCGACCACCGGCTCGGAGCGCATCGTCGTCGCTTCGGCGGGCGCCCACGTCCGGGCGGTGGCGGCCGAACGTGCCGGCGACACCGCCGTCGCGCAGGAGTGGGCCCGCGAGGCCGCGCGCCTCTACCGGGAGATCGGCTGGCCGTTGCTGGAAGGGCAGGCGCTCGAACTGGCCGGACGGCCGCTGGAAGCGCTGGCGCTGTTCCGCCGTGCCGGAAGCGTGCAGGACGTGCGCCGGGTCGAGCCTCGAACCCACGACCGGGCCGCGCCCTCGCGCCCGCCCGCCGACGGCCTGTCGGGCCGCGAACGCGAAGTTGCGGCGCTCGTGGCCCGCGGGCTCACGAACCGGGCCGTGGCCGAGCTGCTGTCCGTCGGCGAGAAGACCGTCGAGAAGCACGTGAGCGCGATCTACCAGAAGCTGGGCTTCTCCACGCGCGCGCGGCTGGCCGTCTACGTGGCGGCGCAACGAGCGGGCGACGACGCCGCGGCGTCGTAGCCGGCCGCACCTGTTGCTCCCGGAGCGTTTCTGCGATACTATTGCCGGGTTGTCCCGGCCGGTACGGCCGGGATCGCGATCCGAGCCGAGCTCGGACGTGGCGCCTGTCGCCACGTGTGTAGGGTTGCCCTGCGTCGTCTGCGAGCAACCGTTTCCACCTACATTCGAAAGAGGGACCTATGGCCACCACCACATCTTCGAAGAAGCGGAACGCCGCGAAGAAAGAACGCCGCCCGAAACGCAAAGTCTGCAATTTCTGCGTGGACAAGATCGCCGACATCAACTATAAAGATGTCACGCGCCTGCGCAAGTACATTTCGGAGCGCGGCAAGATCCTGCCCCGCCGCATTAGCGGCAACTGTGCCAAGCATCAGCGCTTGTTGACGGTCGCCGTCAAGCGCGCCCGCGTGATCGCCTTCCTTCCCTTCGTCTCCGAGTAACGCCGCATGAAGATCATCCTGTTGAGCGACGTGAAGCCGCTCGGTACGACCGGCACCGTCGTCGAGGTTGCCGACGGCTACGCCCGCAATTACCTGCTCCCGCGCGGCCTGGCGGCCGAGGCCTCGAAGGGCTCGCTGGCGCTGCTCGAGCAGCAGCGCAAGGCCAAGGCGCGCCGCGACGCGGAAGCGGTCGCGAACGCCGAGGCGTTGGGCAAGCAACTCGAAGACGTGCAGTTGACGGTCCCCGTGCGCGCCGGCGGCAACGGGCGCCTGTTCGGCGCGGTGACCAACGGTAACGTCGCCGACGCGATTCACACGTCGCTGGGCGTCGAAGTCGACCGTCATAAGATCGACGTTCCCGAGAACATCAAATCGCTGGGGACGTATCCCATCGAGATCAGGCTCGGGAAGAATATCGTAGCCAAGACCACGGTCAAAGTCGTCGCAGCGACGACCTAGCGGGTTCCGATGGCGCAAGGGGCGGACCCGGCTTACGTAGCCCGCTTCCGCCGCAAGTACGGCGGCGACGACGGCGTGCGCCGGTACGTCGCCGCGCTCTACGACGTGCTTGCGAGTACGATCGGCACCGAGAAGATGGTCCTGCGGGCGGGCAAGCTCAACGCGCTCAAGCTGATGCGGTCGAGCCAGCTGCCCGAGCGCATCCTCGCCTTGCAGCGCTTGGTGTTCGAGGACCCGACCCTCGAGCGGCTACCGCAGGCGGGAAAGTACGCCGACGCTATCGCCGAGATCGAAGACGGGCTGGCCGACCTGGTCGCGCAGCGCACCGTCGAAGAGAAGATCGAGGTCAAGGTCAACCTCAAGATGGCCGAACGCCATCACGAGTACCTGAAGGATCTCAAGCTGGAAGCGCTGCGCGAAGACGGCGGCCCGGAGACGGCCGCCACGCAGCGCAAGCTCGAGGAGCTGGTCGCGCTCGACGCGCGGCGCCTCTCCGCATCGGCCCTGCAACTGTTGCGGCCCACGGCGCTGGCCGACGTCGTCGGCCAGGAGTCCGCGATCCGTTCGCTGCTCGCGAAGATCTCGTCGCCGTTTCCCCAGCACGTGATCCTCTACGGGCCGCCGGGCGTCGGCAAGACGACGGTGGCGCGGCTCGCGCTCGACGTCGCCAAGGCGCGCAGCTACACGCCCTTCGCCGCCGACGCACCGTTCGTCGAAGCGAGCGGTGCGACGCTGCGCTGGGATCCGCGCGAGACGACGAACCCGCTGCTCGGCAGCGTTCACGATCCGATCTATCAGGGCAGCCGGCGCGAGTTCGCGGAAAGCGGTATTCCCGAACCCAAACTGGGTCTGGTCACCAAAGCGCACGCGGGCGTGCTCTTCATCGACGAGATCGGCGAGATGGATCCCACCCTGCAGACCAAGCTCTTGAAGGTGCTCGAAGACAAGCGCTTCACCTTCGAGTCTTCGTACTACGATCCGAGCGACCCGAGCATTCCCGCGTACGTGAAGAAGTTGTTCGAGGACGGCGCGCCCGCGGATTTCGTGCTGATCGGCGCCACGACGCGCGATCCGAGTGAGATCGATCCGGCCATCCGCTCGCGGTGCGCCGAAGTCTATTTCGAGCCGCTGACGGAAGCTCAAATCTGCCAGATCGTCGCCGGCGCGGCCAAACGTTTAGGCGTGAAGCTCGCGCGGCGCGTGCCCGACGCGATCGCCTCGTACACGATCGAGGGCCGCAAGGCCGTGCAGATCCTGGCGGACGCGCACGGGCACGCCCTGTTTCGCTCCACCTCCGAAACGCCGGGCGCGAAGACGGCCGTCACGATCGGCGAAGAAGACGTGACGATGGTCGTGCAGACGGGGCGCCTGGTCCAGCACACGCCCGTTCGCGCGCGGCGCGGCAAGGACGTCGGCAAGACCCTGGGCCTCGGCGTTTCGCACCACGTCGGCAGCCTGATCGAAATCGAAGCGATCGCGTTTCCGGCGCGCGAGCCGGGCAAGGGCAGCGTGCGCTTCAACGACACCGCGGGCTCGATGGCCAAAGACAGCGTGTTCAACGCGACCTCGGTCGTCCGTTCGCTCGCGGGCGTCGATCCGCTCGACTTCGACTTGCACGTCAACGTGGTCGGCGGCGGCAACATCGACGGCCCGTCGGCCGGTCTCGCGGTCTTTCTGGCGCTCTACTCGGCGATCACGAGGACCCCGCTGCCGCGCGACGTCGCGATGACGGGCGAACTCTCGATCGCCGGCCACGTGCGCGGCGTGGGCGGAATCGTCGAGAAGCTGCACGCCGCGCGCCAAGCCGGCATGCGTCTGGTCTTCGTTCCGAAGGAGAACGAACGCGACGTGGACGGGGCGGCCGGCAGCGTCGACGTCGTTACGGTCGCGAAAGTCGCCGACGCCCTGCGCGCGCTCGGCATCGAACGCCCGGCACGCCGATGACGTCGGTCGCGGCGAGCGGCCTCGGCGGCGTGGACCGCATCCCGCCCAACAACCTCGAGGCCGAGATGGCGGTGCTCGGGTCGCTGCTGGTCGACCGCGAGATGATGCCGCCCGTGATCGAGATCTTGCAGCCGGACGATTTCTACGCGCACGTGCACGAGACGATCTTCATGGCGCTCGTGCAACTGTACGAACGCGGCGAACCGCTCGATAAGATCACACTTGCCGAAGAACTGCGCCAGCGCGGATTGCTCGACAAGGTGGGCGGCTTGCCGTACCTGACCTCGCTCATGGATATGGTGCCGACCGCCGCCTCGGCCGAATACTACGCGCACATCGTGCGCGAGAAGTCGGCGCTGCGCGGTTTGATCCACGCGGGCACGCAGATCACGCGAATCGGGTTCGAGAACGAAGAAGACGTCGAAGGCGCGCTCGACCGCAGCGAACAGATCGTCTACGAAGTCGGGCGGCGCCAGAAGCACGGGGAATTCTTCCCGATCTACAAGCTGCTCAAGGGGGCCTTCGAGCAGATCGACCGGCTCTACCACAGCCGCGGCGACCGCACCGGGCTCACCTCGGGATTCCGCGACATCGACGAGTACACGGCCGGTTTTCAGCCCGGGAATTTCATCATTCTCGCGGCGCGGCCCGCGATGGGCAAGACGTCGATGGCGCTCACGATGGCCGCCGCGGCCGCCAAAGAGGAGCAGAAGCCGATCGCGATCTTCTCGCTCGAGATGACGAACGAGGAGCTGGTGACGCGTTTGCTGTGCGCGGAAGCGCGCATCAACTCGCAGAACCTGCGGCGCGGTAACATTCGCGATCCCGAGTGGGAGAAGATCTCGAGCGGCATGAGCGCGCTCTCGCAGTTACCGATTTTCATCGACGACTCGGGGTCGGTCAGCGTGACGGAGATCCGCAGCCGCTGCCGCCGCCTGCAGTCGGGCGACGGTCTGGCCGGCGTCTTCATCGATTACTTACAGCTGGTGCGCCCGTCCTCGACGTCGCGCCCGCAAAACCGCAACGACGAACTCTCCGAAATCTGCCGGACGCTCAAGGCGACGGCCAAGGATCTGCAGATCCCGATCGTCGCGCTCGCGCAGCTCAACCGCGGCGTCGAATCGCGCAACGACAAGCGCCCGATGCTTTCGGACTTGCGCGATTCCGGCGCGATCGAGCAGGAAGCCGATCTGGTGACGTTCCTGTACCGCGACGCATACTACAATCCCGAGAGCGCGCCCGAACCGGATCTGACCGAGTTCATCATCGCCAAGAGCCGGAACGGTCCGACGGGTACGGTCAAGCTGCGTTTCCTCAAGGAGCACACGCTGTTCGTGCCCTACGGGGACAGCGGCCACTTCGCCGGACCGTAACGCCGGAGTTACTGAAGGTTGGCTTCGGCCAGCTCGTGCATCTCGGGATCGCCGATGCCGTGGCGCAGATAGCTGCGCGAAAGGTGCACGTACTCGGGGCTGCCGAGGTCGACCCACATGAACGCACTGCCTTCGAGTTTCTTCTTGACGGTCGCCGGCGCGCCCGCGGCCAAGACCCCGCTTGGGATCTTCGCGCCGGCCGCGACGACGGCGCCCGCGGCGATCAGCGTGCGGCTGCCGACCGTCGCGCCGTTGAGAACGACGGCATTGATCCCGATCAGCGCGCCGTCTTCGATCGTACAATCCTCCATCATCGCACCGTGGCCGATCGTCACGTCGTCGCCGATGATGGTCCGGTTGTGCTCGCTCACGTGGATCACGGCGTTGTCTTGAACGTTCGAACGGGCCCCGATACGGATCGGGCCGTTGTCGGCACGCACCACCGCGCCGAACCAAACGCTAGCCTGCTCCCCGACCTCGACGTCGCCGATCAGCACGGCGGTCGGCGCCACGAAGGCCGAGGGATGGACTTTCGGCGCCTTGCCCCGGTACTCGATGAACATGCGCGCTCCTGAGCGAAAAGGGGAGACTTCCGCACTTCTAAAAGCCCGGCGAGGTCCCTCGTGAGCGAACACCGTCATCGCACACCGTTGCGCGGTACGAAAGCCGTCCCGCGTCCGGCACCGGACCAGGAAGGCTATGCCGAGGTCAACTACCGCTACGCGGGCCAGGCCGGCCACATCCACGAGGTCGTGACGATCGGCGGCAAAGAACTTGCGAAAGTCGGCTTCGACGACCGTAAGATCGTCTATTACCTGCTCGAGGACCTCGAACTCGACGATTCCGCGCCGCGCGGAACATTCCACGACAAACCGCCCGCGTAGGGGTGAAAGCCCGCGGAGCGAACACGTCGCCATGGCCGATGTAACGACCGAACGCGCGCAGTTCCGCGCCATGACCGAAGGCACCGCCGAGGACTGGCAGCGGATTTCCGCGCAGTTCTTTCCCTTCGCGCAAGGCCTGCCCGACCGCATCCTGCGGCACCTGAAGCTGCTCGACGGCGATTTCGGCGGCTTTGCTATCGACCGTCTGCAACACTCGCTGCAAACGGCGACGCGCGCGCAGCGCGACGGGCGCGACGAGGAGTACGTCGTGTGCGCGCTGCTGCACGATATCGGCGACACGCTCGGCACCTACAACCACGCCGACATCGCCGCGACGATCTTGAAGCCGTTCGTCAGCGACCGGAATTACTGGATGCTCTCGCATCACGGCATCTTCCAGGGCTACTACTTCTTCCAGTATCTGGGTCTCGACCGTAACGTGCGCGACGCCTACCGCGACCATCCGTGGTATGCGTACACGGAGGAGTTCTGCGCGCGCTACGACCAGAATTCGTTCGATCCGGAGTACGACACGCTGCCGCTCGAGGCGTTCGAGCCGGCGGTGCGTCGAGTACTGGCGGCGCCGCGGGCTTCGCTCTATCTCGCCAAAGACGCCTGACGGCCCGCTCGCGGCCGAACGCGCGGCCGGCCGGGCCGCCCGCGAGCGCCTGCCGCGCTCGGCGCAAGCCGCGTGGAATGCCCCGCCGGAGCGGCCGGACCCGGTCGAGATCCTTCGCGAGGACGACGAAGGCCGGATGCCCGACGTTCTGCCGATCCGCTACGAGCGCATGTCGAGCTCGGCGTTCGGCTTCTTTCGCGGTGCGGCGTCGATCATGGCGAACGACCTTCTGGCGACGGCCACGAGCGGGATCGCCACGCAGATCTGCGGCGACGCCCACCTTTTGAATTTCGGAGCGTTCGCGTCGCCCGAGCGGCGGTTCGTCTTCGACGTCGACGATTTCGACGAGACGACGGCCGGCGGCGCCTGGGAATGGGATATCAAGCGGCTGGTAACCAGCGTCGAACTGGCGGGCAGGCACTTGAACCACCGCCGGCGCGACGTAGAGCGGGCGGTTCGCGCCTGCGCGGCCGGTTACCGCGAGCACGTGCGCGAGTACGGGCGGATGCGAGTGCTCGACGTGTGGTACGCGCGCCTCGACGAACGAATGCTGGCGCGTGCCGTCCGCAGTGCCGCGGCTCGCGCGCGAGCGCTCCTGCGGCAATCGGACGCCGAAGCGCACGCCGGAGGCGACAATCCCTCGCTCCGGCGCGACGACGACGGCGAACTCCGCTTCCGGGAGCGTCCGCCGCTGATCTTCCGGCCGGCCGACGCGGCCGCTTTCGTCGCGTCGACAAGCGAAACGTTCGAGCGCTACCGCCGTTCGCTGCCGATCGAGCGCCGCTTTCTGTTCGACCGATTTCGCTTCGCGGACGCCGCGTACAAGGTGGTCGGCGTCGGCAGCGTCGGGACGCGCTGTCTGGTCGGGCTGTTCGTGTGCGCCGACGGCGGCGCGCTGATCTTACAAATGAAAGAGGCTCGAGCCTCGGTGTTCGAACGGTACGGGCTCGCGAGCAGCTTTCGCGACCCCGGCGAGCGCGTCGTGGTCGGCCAGCGGCTCATGCAGGCGGCCACCGATCTGTTCCTGGGCTGGACGGAGGGGAGCGACGGGCACACCTACTACGTCCGGCAGTTGCACGACCGCAAGACCAGCGCCGTCATCGATCTGATGACGCCGCGGGCGCTCGAGCGGTACGCGAGCCTGTGCGGCTGGGCGCTCGCGCGCGCCCACGCAAAGGCGAGCGGCCGTGCGGCCGCGATCGCGGCCTACATCGGCCGCGGGCCGGCACTCGACGAGGCGCTCGTCGCGTTTGCATCCGCGTACGCCGACCAGTCGCAGCGCGACTACGCGGCGTTCCTCGCCGCGCACGAACCGGGCATCGCGGGCTGAGACGTTCAGTCGTCCCCGGAGGCGAGCGGCAGGCAGATCCCCGCCCCCGCCAGCGCGTTGAAGCGTTGGGCCGGGAGGGCGCGCGAGAAGAGCCAGCCTTGGGCGAATTGACAGCCAAGCCCCTCTAGCACGCTGCGCTGCGTTTCGGTTTCCACGCCTTCGGCGACCACGCGTGCGCCGAACGCCCGGGCCGCGCCGATGACGGCTTCCGCGATCGCGCGAGCGCCGGTGCTCGTCGCGATGTCCGCGACGAACGAGCGGTCGAGCTTGACCGTGTCGAACGTGTAGTCCCGCAGGCTCGTCAGCGCGTTGTAGCCCGTTCCGAAGTCGTCGATGCCGATCTTGACGCCGAACGCGCGCAGTTCGTGCACGACCTTGGCGGCGCGCTCGAAATCGCGGTTCATCGCGGTTTCGGTGATCTCGAGTTCGAGCAATCCGGGCGAGAGCTTCGAATCGGCCAGCGCCGTTCGAACCATCTCGACGAAGTCGGGCGAGATCAGCTGCCAGGCCGAGACGTTGACCGACAACCCGAGCGGACACTCCGGATTCTGCCAAAATGCCATCTGCCGGCACGCCTCGCGCAGGACGAAGCGGCCGAGCGGGACGATGAGTCCGCTGTCCTCCGCGACGGGAATGAACTCGCCCGGGAAGCGCCGTCCGCCTCCGTGGTTCCACCGCACGAGCGCTTCGCAGCCGACGATGCGTCCCTCGATCGTCACGATCGGCTGGTATTCGACGGCGAGCTCGTCGCCGGCCAGCGCCTGGCGCAGCTCGGATTCGATCTTGTAGCGCGCCAGCGCGGCCTTGCGCATCTCGGCGCTGTAGAAGCGGAACGACCCCGGGTGCTCGCGCTTGGCGCGGTACATCGCCGTATCGGCGTTGGTGATCAGGCCGTCGGGGTCGCGAGCGTCACGCGGGTAGCGGGCGATCCCGATACTCGTTTCGACGAAGAACGTGCCCTCGTGAATCCTGACCGGCGATTTCAATTCGGCGACGATCCGGTTCGCGAAGACCGCTGCGTCGCGGTCGCCGTCCAGGTTCCCGAGCGCCACGACGAACTCGTCGCCGCCGATCCGGGCGACGACGTTTTCCGAATCGACGAGCCGCCGCAGCCGGGTCGCGATCGATTGCAGGAAGCGATCGCCGGCGGCGTGACCGAGCGTGTCGTTGACGCGCTTGAAATCGTCCAGGTCCAGGAACAGGACCGCGACTTGCTGTTTGCTGCGATCGGCCTGCTCGAAGAGCACCGCCAGCCGGTCGATCAAGAGCGACCGGTTGGCCAGGCCCGTGAGCGCGTCGTATTTGGCGAGGAACTCGAGCCGCGCTTCGGTTTCCTTGCGTTCGCTGATGTCCATGATCGTGCCGACGAGCCGCCTCGGCCTACCGCTGTCGTCGTCCTCTCGGGCCGCGATCATCTCGACCCAGTGCTGCGTCCCGTCGCCCCGGATGCTGCGGTAGTCGACCCGCCGGGTCACGCCGGTGTCGGCCACGCCCTTGAGCTCGGCGATGACCCACGCGAGGTCGTCGGGATGCACGTGACGCTTGAGCGTCTCGTATCCGGTTCCGGGCGAGGTCGGGAAGGGACCCGGCTTCACCACGCGTGCGATCGCGAACAGCTCCTCCGACCACACGCACAGGTCGGTCGCGAGATCGGTCCACCAGTGCCCCACCCAGGCCAGGCGGCTGATCCGCTGCAGCGCCTCGGCCGCTTCGCGGGCGGTGCGGTCGGCGCGTACGCGCTCGGTCACATCGCTCACGATCACGACATGCATCAGCTCGCCGCCCAGCGGCAGCGCGCAGACCGTCTGCTCCACGAAGAGTTCGGTCCCGTTTTTCTTTCGCTGCGCGCACGTGACCGGCCGCTGAGGTTGGAAGGTTTGGAGCGGTTTCGCGGGCGTGCCCAGGGCGCGGCCGAGAAACTCCTCGCGACTGAACCCGTACAGCGCCGTGGCGGCGTCGTTGGCATCGACGCAGCGCCCCGAGCGCGCCTCGTAGATCAAGACCGGCCACGGGTTGACGTGAAACAGTTCGAGGACGCGCTTGGTCTGTTCGCGCGCCTCCCGGACGACTCGCTCGCTCGTTGCGAGCGAGGCCAGGAACGAGAGGACGATCTCGGCGGCCTGCGTCTCGTGGGGGTTGAAGGTCCGCTCCTTGCGGACGGCATGGAGGACGATCGATCGATCTCCCGTCTGGGTTGCTACCCAGAGGGAGTGGCCGTCCTTCGTGCGGGTGGCGAACGCTTCGCGGCGCAGCACGGCGCGCCGCACCGAACCGTCGAGATTGCGGGGACGGATCGCCGTCGCTTCGCCCGACTCGGCCAGCCGTGCGACCTGCGCGTCCGCTTTGGTGCACGTGAAGGCGGTCACGCTGCGGGCGTCCAGCAGCGAGCGTAAGCCGACGACCGCCTCCCCCGCGAACTCCTCGAACGAACCGTGCGCGGCTCCGCGGACGATGGACGCAAGCGTCTCGACTTCTACGTTAAACCGATCTAGTTCGAAGCGCTTGGCTTCGCGTAAGACGGCCATCGTTTTAATCGGCCGCCGGTTCTCGGTCGCGCAAAGGTCTTCGAGTCCTCGGGTCGGAGCTGGGTGGTACCAGCAGTACTCGATAGTTCGACGTTTAAACTACGGTCGCTTAGGCATTGAACCTCGCGTGACACACCGCACTCTTGGTGTGGCCCCGCGGTAGTGAGTACGCCCGCGGGCGTTCGAAATACGACCGCCCCGGGACGGCCCGGGGCGAGAAAGGAAGCGCTTAACCGGCGGGGGGTAAACCCGTCCCGCCGGTTGGTAGCCGTTGAATGCCGGCGGTACACCTGCCGGTGGATCCGGTCAGGCCATGTGCCGCTGCCGACGGCGCTCGAGCGACGAACGGAGCTGCGGCTCGCGAGGGCGCCGACGGGCGAAGATAACGCTCACGGCGCCGGGTGCGGCGTGAGGTTAGCTTCGGCGAAATCCCGGCCCGTGGGCCGGACGTGGGCTCTAGCCGCCCTTGCGCCGAAGCGTGGCACCGCGCGAACGCAAGTGCTTCGCAACCTTCGTGTTGCTCTTCTCGACGAAGAGTTCTCTCAGGGCGACTTCGACGATCGAACTCTCGCTGAGGCGTTCCTGAAACGCGATCTGACGGAGTCTGTTGCCGATCGACTCATGCACGTTAACCGACAACTTGAGAAAGGCAGTCGGCTCCTCTAACGTTCCATTGCCGGCGAAGGGTTCGTTTTCATGCACCATTTAGTCAGCTCCAAGGTCCGTGGTGAACGAAGCGAACGTACCGCATTAATGCGAAGAAGCGTCGAAAGATTCCCGAAAGGCCCTTCATAATTATGAAGACGCCTCAACTACTGCCTCCCACGCCATGAATACTACGGTGTGCCGACCAGCACTTCGACCGGAGAGCCCGGCGTGTGCTGGGTCGTGTAGAACGGCTTCGGCGTGGCCGGGGCCGCGGGCGTCTTCCGGGACTTGGCGGGTTTGGGGGGATCGGCGGGGTCCGGCGTTTCGTACTCGGGCGGAAGGCCGGCGGCGGCCAGGATCTGATTGATGTAGCTCTGGCCCGCGTAGAGGCTGCCCGTGTTATAGGCGCCGAGCGCCCGGCGCAGGGCGATCTGACCGGGACCGAAACGGGCCACGGCTTCGCGGTAATCGGCCGACAGAATGCGCGCGCCGGCTTGCAGGTTCGTGCACGGGTCGAAGATCTGGCGCACCGTCAGGCCCAACGCCGGCAAGTTGGCGCTGTTGATCTGGCTCAGGCCCAGGTCCACGGAGTGCCCGAGCGCGAGCAGGCTGCCGGCCCAAGACACCGCTTCGGTCGAGTTGCGGGGCGCGTACGACGTTTGCCACGTGTTGTCGTGAATGGCGAGGGAGTGGCCGCCGCTCTCGACCCGAACCAGCGCAGTCATCGTCGACGGGCTGACGCTGGAAGCGCAGGACGCGATCAACTGCGCGAGCGAGAGGGCAGCTGCCAAGAACATCACTCGAATTGTCGGCCGGCGGAGGAGCGGTCCTGAGGGAGTGACGCCGCGTACGCGACCGTCCGTGCTTGCAATGCGTAATATCGAATGACACAATCGTCGGACGCTCGGGGTGACGGGCGCGCAAGGGATGGACGGATGAACGGACTGGCCGGGCACTTTCGAGGCTGGGCGGGAGCCCTGCTGGCGGCGGCGGCGATCGCCGGCGTGAGCGGTGCCCTCCGGGCCCAAGAGCAGCCGGCGCCGCCGCAGCTGCGGTTACCCAGCAGCAAGATCTTGCTCGCGCCCGTGCCCGGAGATCCGCAGCGCACGAACAGCCTTCCGACGGCCGCCGTCGTGAGCCCGGACGGCCGCGACCTGGCCATCCTGAATAACGGCAACGGAAGCATCGAGTCGACGTACAGCCAGTCGATCGCCGTGCTCGATCTCGAGACAGATCGGCTCACCGATTTCCCCGACTCTCGCGTCGCTCTGAACGCGCACCAAACGTATTTCCTCGGCCTCGCGTTCGGCGCCGGCGGCCACGCGCTGTACGCGTCCATCGCCTCGCTGACCGACCCCGAGGGCGTGCGGCCGGGCGACACCGGGAACGGCATCGCGGTCTATCGTTTTGAGGCCGGACGGATAACGCCGGACCGCTTCATCAAGATTCCTCTGCAACCGCTCGGACCCAATCAGAAAACCAAGGTATCCCCGACACTGCCGCCCGGGAAAGCCATTCCGTATCCCGCCGGATTAGCGGTATTCGCGCAAAATGGACGCGAGCGTTTGCTCGTGGCGGATGACCTTTCCGACGACGCGCTCTTGATTGATGCCGCCGGCGGCAATATCCTCGGGCGCTTCGACCTCAGCGCGAACCCTGCCGTCCCGGCGTCCTACCCCTACGCGGTGGTGTCGAGCCGCGACGGCAAACGGGCGTGGGTGAGCTTATGGAACGCTTCAGAAGTCGACGAACTCGATCTCGACGGCGGGAAGGTGGCCCGGAAGATCGCCCTGCTGCCGCCCGCCGTAGCGACCGACCCCGGTTCGCACCCGACGGCATTGCTCTTGAGCCCTGACGAAAAGCTATTGTACGTCGCGCTGGCCAACGCCGACCGCGTGGCGGTCGTCGATACGTCCTCGGGCCGGGTCGCCGCGTTGCTCTCGACCGGCCTTCCCGGTCAGACGTATCGCGGGACCTTTCCCAACGCGCTGGCGTTGAAGGGCGACCGCTTGTACGTCGCCGATGCCTCATCCGATGCGGTCGCCGTTTTCGACGTGAGCCGGCTCGCGAGCGCCACACCCGCGGCTCCGATCGCGGCGCTCGGTTTCATTCCGACCGAATGGTATCCGACGGCGCTCGCGATTTCGGGCAACGACCTCTTCGTCGCCACGGGAAAGGGCCGGGGGACGGGCCCGAATTCCGCAAATCTCGAGTTTTCTCCGGGGACCGGCATTCCGGTGCAGCCGAATTACCCGTACGTTGCGGCGCTCGTACGCGGCTCCGTCGCCCGCATCGACCTGCAAAAGACCGAAGACCGGCTGCCCGAGCTCACGCGCGACGTCGTCGCGAGCAACCGGATGCAGGCGCAACCGGCTTCGCTTACGTTCGCCTCCGGCCGCAATCCGATCCGGCACGTCGTGTACATCTTGAAGGAGAACCGCGCGTACGACCAGCTGTTCGGCGACATCAAGGAAGCCGACGGCGACCCGTCGCTCGTGATGTACGGCGAGAACATCACGCCCAACCAGCACGCGCTGGCCCGGCAGTTCGGCATCTTGGACAATTTCTACGTAAGTGCCGAGACCTCGGCCAACGGCCACGTCTGGTCCACCGCGGCCATCACCAGCGACTACACCGAGAAGACGTGGGAGATCAACTACCGGAGTTTCCCGCAGGGCGAGCACCTGTACGATTACGCCGGCGTGGTCTCGAACGACGTTCCGCTCGAGCAGGGCATTCCCGACGTTGACGACCCCGCCACGGGTTTCATCTGGGGCGACGTCGCGCGGGCCGGGCTCACGTACCGCCATTATGCGGAATTCGTGTCCTCCGAGTGGTGCAACGACGTCGCGGGCGCGCACTTTGCCGGGGACCCGCACGTAGCGGGCGGAGCCTGTCCCAAGTCGTTCGTCAAGCCGGGCGAGCCGCTGCCTTCCAACGTGGGCCGGCCCCACGGCGGGCCGAGCCCGTATCACTGGCCCATTCCGATCTTGCTGCGCGACGTGCCGACCAAACCCGAACTGGTGGGACACTTCGATCCGCGTTTCGCCGACTTCAATCTCCTGTATCCCGACCAACTCCGGGCCGACGAGTTCCTCAACGAGTTTGCCGGTTTCGTGCAGGCGCGCCGCCAGGGGCGCACGTCCGCGGAGCTGCCGCAGTTCGTGCTGTTGCGTCTTCCTCAAGACCACACCGTCGGAACGTTCCCCGGCGCCCCGCGGCCCGAGGCGTGCGTGGCGGACAACGACTTGGCGGTGGGCCGCGTGGTCGACGCCATCTCGCACAGCGCCTATTGGGACGATACCGCCATCTTCGTGGTCGAGGACGACGCGCAGGACGGCCCCGACCACGTCGACGCGCACCGCAGCCCGGCCCTGGTCATCAGCAAGTACTCACCACGCTCGACGGGGCGCCCGTTCGTCGATCGCGGCGTCTACACCACGGTCGACCTGATCCGCACCATGGAAATGCTGCTCGGTCTGCCGCCCATGAACAACAACGACGCTTGGGGCACGCCCATGGCGGAGTTCTTCCGCGGGCCCGCGACGCAGCCGCCGTTCAGCGCCGACGATCGCAACCGGGCGAACGGTCTGATCTATCAGGCGAATCTGCCGAGCGCTCCCGGCGCCGCGGCGTCCGCGCGCATGGACTTCAAGCACGCCGACGCGGCGGATACGGCGCTCCTCAACGGCATCCTGTGGCGGGAACGCAAGGGCGACGTGCCGATGCCCCCGCCCCGCCATACGGTCTTCCCGGCCCCTCCGGGCGACGGCGGCTAGTCAGTTCGCCGGCGTCGGCACGATGTGACGCGCCGCCGGTCGCTTCCCGACGAGCGGCTATTCAGCCCCGCGTACGGCTTTCTTCGGTCGGCCACCCTTGGCGCCGTTCTCACGCGACGTCGTTGCTTTGCGTCCCGATTTCGCCGAGCCGCCGACGCGGCCCAGCGCGCCCATCCATTCTTTCGTACCGAAGACGCTGCTGACGAGGCCGCCCACGGTGAACCCGACGTCGGGGTCATCCCAGGCAATGGCAGTGCCGGGGTCGAGGACGTGCACGCGCGAGAGTTGCTCCGGCGTCGCGTCCGCTAGCCCTTGCAGCATCCGACGCGGAATGGCAAGTTCGAGCCCGGTCGTAAGCTCGACGACGACCCGGTCCCGTTTCCCGTCGTAGGAGGCGGCGACGGCATGTGGCTCGTGCGCGGCACGAATGCGGCCACGAACGCGCCCGGCCTCAATCTCTTCGTCGGTTAGAGTCTTAGTCGCCATGATATTGCTTCCAGAACCTAAGCAGGGTCACATGATTTCTCTCGACGGCCTGTCTCGCGCGGCGGATGTTTCGATTCGAGACCGTGCCCTCCACATCGAGATACCTGGCCGAGCCGTCGGACTCAAGAGCGAATCGGATCACGCCGGTCTCTGTGAAGACGTGAACGTGCGCCGGGTCGTGGTCGTTGGGAAAGACGTAGTCGGAAAGCGCCATAGCGTATGGAAGACACAAAACCTAACGCTTCGGTTTCGCTCGCGTAGCCGGTTGACCTGCCGTGACGTCGGATCCCCGAGCCGGCATAGACGAGGGTTACGGAACAGCGTGCATGATAGGCGTACCATACCAAACGTATGTTTCGGCGATATGATGGGGCGGCGCAGCGCGTGCGGCTCCGTGGCGCAAGACGCGCCGGATGAATTTAGGAGGCCGTCCGCCCGATATCCATGATGGTCGGGTGCGATGCGTTTTTCGCGGAAAGCTAAGAAGAGAAATGAAGCTGTTCGTCTGCGCTCTCGCGTGCGCGCTGATCGCCGCTCCGTTGCAGGTGGCGCGCGCGGAGGATGGTTCCGGAGCGGCGCAGCCGTCCCGCGCCGACTGCGATGCCGGCGCCATCAGCAGCAGCGTTCTGTTCGAGACCGATCGCCGGCCGCTGCCGGACGATCAGCTCTTCAGCGGCGAACGCGGGGTCGACAGCCGGCGCCACGCGATCGTGACGACGGGCGTGCTGTCCTCGCCGGTCGCGCGACGCACCGAGACGCTCTGCTCCTCGCGCGAGGCGTTTCTGTCGGCGATCCGGCAGCGCTTCGACGCCAAGCGTGGCCGCCAAGTCTTGATCTACATCCACGGGTACAACAATTCGTTCGATAGCGCGGCCGAGAATGCGTTGACGCTGCAGGCCGCGCTCCACTTTCCGGGTCCGGTCATCGTCTATTCCTGGCCGGCGAAGGTGACCAGCGCGCTCACGTACGTAAACGACGAGAGCAACGCCGAGTGGTCGATGTCGCACTTCGCAGACCTGCTCGATCTCTTGAAGACGGAATTTCCCCGGATGCCGATATCGTTCGCGGGGCACAGCTTGGGCTCGCGCTTCGTGACGACCGGCATTCGCCTCTTGCGGTTCTCGAAGTGTGCCAACTGTTTCGGACGAGCCGCGCTGTTTGCGGCCGACGTGGACAGCGATACGCTCTACGGCGAGCTCCATTCGATGGGTGAGTGCGACGCGCCGCCGCTCGAGCAGCCCGTGGCGTCGGCCCCGGTCGTGCTCTACGTGTCCAACCGGGATCGCGCGCTGCATCTCTCCCAGCAGATCCACGGGCATCAGCGCGGCGGCCAGGCCGGCAGCGAGATGATTCTCTGCAACGGCGTGGATACGGTCGACGTCAGCTATCAGTACAAGGGTTCGGACAAGCTCAAACACAGCTATCAGGTCGACGAACGGGTCGATCGGGACACGGCTGCGTCGTTCGCCGGCTTGCCGCCGACCGCGCCGAGCCGCAACCTGCGACGCGTGACCCGCGACGGCGGCGTGTATTACGAGCTGATCCCGTAGGATCCGCCCTTGCTCGCGCCTCGCGCTCCCGTTTGAGGCATAGCGGGAAGCGCCGGCGCGATCAGACGCGGTTGAGGTTCCTGCGTGAAACGACG
>CAWBES010000003.1:0-301273 GCA_963787965.1 uncultured Alphaproteobacteria bacterium | reverse complement strand
CGCAGTGGCACGAATTGCCGACCAACAAGAAGCTCGGCGTCCTGTACCCGAACGACGCAGACGGCAACGCCATCCGGGCCCACCTGATTCCCGACCTGCAGAAGGCGGGCTACACCGTCATCGATCCGGGCGGATACGAGGACGGGACGAGCGACTACTCCGCTCAGATCGCGAAGTTCAAAGCCGAACAGTGCGAGGTATTCAATACCTTCCCGATTCCGCCCGATTTCGCGACGTTCTGGCGTCAATGCGCGCAGCAGGGCTACACCAAGATCGTGAAGATCGCGCAGGTCGCCAAGACCGGCCTCTTTCCGTCCACGGTCGAGGCGCTCGGGTCGCTCGGCGATAAGCTCGCGAGCGGATGCTACTGGCACCGCGATTATCCGTACAAGTCATCCCTCACCGGGATCGGCGGCCACGAGCTCGCCGACGGTTACGAGAAGGCGACCGGCAAACAGTGGACCCAGCAGCTGGGTGCGTCGCTATCGCTGTTCGACGCCGGTTTCACCGCGCTCAAGCAGAGCGGCGCGCCTAAGAATAAAGCGGCGCTGGCGAAGGCTCTGGGTGGGCTCAACACGGTCACGATCGTCGGCCGAGTCGATTTCCCCGCCGGCCCGGTCCCGAACGTTGCGACCACGAGCATCATCGGCACGCAATGGGTGAAGTCGAAGCCGGGCAGCAAGTTCCCGTACGATTACGTCATCACCGAACACGCCAACGACCCGAAGGTTCCGGTTACCGCGAAACTGCTGCCGTACAACTAAGACCGCGCAAAGCGAGGCGACACTGGAAGAGCGGGGCGTGCTCGCGGCGGCGGGGGTCACGAAGCGGTTCAACGCCTTCGTGGCCGTCGCCGACGTCGATTTCAGGCTGGGCGCGGATGAGGCCGTAGGCATCGTCGGTCCCAACGGCGCGGGAAAGACGACGCTGCTCAACATGCTGGCGGGAACCTACGGCCCGTCGGCGGGCACCGTCGCGTTCGGCGGTGCCGACGTCACCCGGTTGGACGCGGCCGCGCGCTGCCGGCTCGGCATCGCCCGGTCGCATCAGGTTCCGCGGCCCTTCGGCGGCATGACGGTGTTCGAGAACGTCCTGGTCGCGGCGTCCATGGGCGGCGGCCATCGCCGCGCGCGCGCCTACGACGGGAGCATCGAAGCGCTCCGGCTGTGCGGCATGCTCGATCTTGCGAACCGGCAGGCGGAAACGCTCGGCCTGCTCGACCGCAAGCGCCTCGAACTCGCGCGCGCGCTCGCCACGGACCCGAAAGTTCTGCTGCTCGACGAGATCGGCGGCGGCCTGACCGATGCCGAGGCGGCCGAACTCGTCGGCGTCATCCGCGAACTCCGCGGGCGCCGCATCGCGATCGTTTGGATCGAGCATATCCTGCACGTGCTGCTGCAAGTCGTCGAACGGCTCGTCTGCATGGACGCCGGCCGCGTGATCGCGGAAGGTCCGCCCCAAGAGGCGCTGGCGCACCCGGCCGTGATCGAAGCCTACATCGGCAACGGTGTGACGTGAGCCTGCTCGCCGTCGAGCACCTCGACGCGCGCCACGGCCTGCTGCAAGCCGTGCGCGACGTGTCGTTCGCAGTAGCCGAAGGCGAGATACTCGCGCTGGTCGGCGCCAACGGTGCCGGCAAGACGACGCTCCTGCGTTCGATTTCAGGTGCGCACCGGACGACCGCCGGGCGGATCTCGTTCGATGGGAACGACGTTACCGCGGTCCGCGCCAGCCGGCGCGTTCGCATGGGCATCGCGCTCGTGCCGGAGGGACGTCGCCTGTTCGGCGGCATGACCGTCGAGGAAAACCTGATGGTGGCCGGGCAAACGGGGCGCCCGGGGCAGTGGAATCTCGAGACCGTCGTCGATGCGTTTCCCTTGCTGCGCCGCCACCTGAAGCAGCGCAGCGGCGACCTTTCGGGCGGTCAGCAGCAGGCGACGGCCATCGGCCGCGCGCTGATGACCAATCCGCGCGTGCTGCTGCTCGACGAGGTGTCGCTGGGGCTCGCGCCGGTCGCGGTCAACATGGTATACGAGTGCCTGCAAGCGGTGATCGCGAGCGGTGCGACGATCGTCCTCGTGGAGCAGGATCTCGGGCGAGCGCTGCGGATCGCAACCCGCATCGCGTGCATGCTCGAGGGCCGGATCGTGCTCGAAGGCAAGGCCTCCGAGATGACCCGCGAGCAGGTGACGCAAGCGTACTTCGGCCTGCGCCGCACGGATGCCGGGCGTACCGCCTCGTGATTTGGATCGACCAGATCTTCCAAGGAATTCTGCTGGGCGGCTATTACGCGTTGATCGCGTGCGGCTTGTCGTTCATGTTCGGCGTCATGCGGATCACCAATCTGGCCCATGGCAGCCTCGCAGTTCTCTCCGCGTATCTGGTCTGGGTTATCGCCGAACAGTTCAAGATCTCGCCGTTTCTCGCGCTGCTCGCCGCCATGCCCGTCATGGCGGCGGCGGGCTGGCTGTTGCAGCGAACGGTACTCGAACGCAGCTTGCGCTCGGGCGCGCTGACGCCGCTGCTGAGCACCTTCGGGCTCGCCGTCGTACTCGACAATGTGATGTTCGAGAAGTTCGGCGCCGATACGCGCTCGCTGGCGCCCGATATCGGCGATTTCGCCTTCAATAGCTGGACCGTTCCCGGCGGCGCCAACATCGGACAGTTAGCGCTCGTGACGTTCGTCGTCGCGGTCGCGCTGCTGGGCGGTTTGCAACTGGTTCTCAACCGCACGCCGCTCGGGCGGGCGATCCGCGCGATCGCGGAAGATCCCGATACGGCGGAACTCGTCGGCATCGATTCGCGCTCGGTCTACGCGGCCGCCGCCGCGATCGCGCTCGCCACCGTCGCGATTGCCGGCACGTTCCTGGGCATGCGTGCGACCTTCGATCCGTATACCGGGCCGTCGCAGCTGATCTTCGCCTTCGAGACGGTCGTGATCGGCGGCACGGGATCGCTCTGGGGCACGCTCGTCGGCGGCATCGTGCTGGGCGTCGCGCAGAACGTCGGGGCGCAGATCAGCCCGCAGGGCTTTCTAATCGCGGGGCACGCGGTCTTCCTCGTCGTGCTGGCGGCGCGCTTGTGGTTAGCCGGGCGGAGTCCGTTCGCGATGCTCAAGGCCGGCTCGAAGGCGACGGCGTGAGCGACGCGCGCGAGATCGCCGTCCGGCGCTGGAATCCCGCGTCGATCGTGGCGATCGGCAGCCTGGGCGTGCTGCTGCTGGTCCTGGCGTTCGGGCCGTCCTTTCTCGGGCCGTATCTGACCGACCGGATCACGACGCTCTTCATCTACGTGATCCTGGCGGCGATGTGGAACGCGCTGGCGGGATACGGCGGCCTCGTCTCGATCGGGCAGCAAGCGTTCTTCGGGCTCGGCGCGTACGCGGCGATCCGCCTGTCGCACGCGGGCGTCGAGGTCTATCTCGCGTTGATCGTGGCGCCGCTCTTGGTCGGAATTCTGTCCTTGCCGCTGTCCGCGTTCGCGCTCCGGCTGCGCGGCGGCGAGTTCGCGATCGGAATGTGGGTCGTTGCCGAACTCGCGCACTTGCTGGTCAACCTCGACGGTCTCATCCAAGGCGAGACCGGCACGTCCTTGATCGCCCTGTCCGCGTTCGCGCCGGACGCCCGCCGCGCGTTCAACTACTGGCTCGCGCTCGCGGTGATGACGCTGCTCGTGGCCGCGGTGTTCTTCCTGTTGCGCAGCCGCACGGGTGCGGCGATCCAGGCGATCCGCGACAACGAGGACGCCGCGGCGTCCGTGGGGGTGCGGGTGATGGCCACCAAGCGATTGATCTTCGTGCTGGCTGCCGTCGGCTGTGCCGCCGGGGGTGCGCTGACGCTTTCGACGCTGACCACATTTCAGCCGAAAACGTATTTCAGCGTGCAGTGGACCGCCTACATGATCTTCATGACCCTCGTCGGCGGCCTCGGAACGTTCGAGGGCCCGATTCTGGGCGCCGTTATCTTCTTCGTGGTCGAGACGGTCTTCGGCGGCAGCGGCGTGTGGTATCTCGTCGGGCTGGGCGCATCCGCGCTGCTGTTCTCGCTCTTTCTGCCCCGCGGCATCTGGGGCACGCTCGCGGACCGGTTCGGTATTCAGTTGATGCCGGTCGGATACAGGCTGCTCTTCGGCGCGCGCACGAAGCTCAAGTAGTGGAGGAAGGAAGATGATTATACAGGCCGCCGTCGCTCGAGCGGTGCGCGCTCCGTTCTCGCTCGAAAGCCTGGAGTTGGAGGAGCCGCGCCACGACGAGATCCTCGTTCGCGTCGTGGCGACGGGCGTCTGCCACACCGACATCGCGATGCGCGACCAGACGTTCCCGGTGCCGCAGCCGGTCGTCCTCGGTCACGAAGGCGCGGGCATCGTCGAGCGAACCGGCAGCGCGGTCACCAAAGTGGCGCCGGGCGATCGCGTGGTCATGACCTATAACTCGTGCGGATTGTGCCCGACTTGCGCGGAGCACTACCCGACGTACTGCTACGATTTCTTCGGACGCAACTTCGGGGCGACGCGGCCCGACGGCTCGACCGCGCTCTCGGCGGGCGAGGAACGCATCCACGCGAATTTCTTCGGCCAGTCGTCGTTCGCGACTTTCGCGCTCTGTCACGAACGCAACGTGGTCAAGGTTCCGAAAGAGATCGACCTCGAGCTCCTGGGACCGCTCGCTTGCGGCGTGCAGACCGGGGCCGGTGCGGTCGTCAACGCGCTCAAGGTCGGCGTGGGGAGCTCGTTCGCGGTCTTCGGAACCGGATCGGTCGGGCTGAGCGCGATCCTGGCGGCGCGCGTGGCCGGCGCGACCACGATCGTCGGGGTCGACCTCAACGACGCGCGGCTCGAACTCGCGCGCGAACTCGGAGCGACGCACACGATCAACGCCGCGCGGCACAACGCGCCCGCGGAAATCGTGAAGCTGACCGGCGGCGGCGTGAATTTCGCGCTGGAAGCCAGCGGCATCCCCGCAGTCATCCGTCAAGCGGTCGACAGCTTGGCGCCGCGCGGCACGTGCGGCATCGTCGGCGCCGCCCCGCCGGGCTCGGAAGTGAGCTTGGACGTGATGAACGTCATGACGGCGGGGCGCACGCTGCGCGGCATCGTCGAGGGCGAGTCGACGCCCGACGTCTTCATCCCGGTGCTGATCGAGCTCTACCTCCAGGGCCGCTTTCCGTTCGATAGGCTGGTGACGTACTATCCGTTCGAGCGGATCAACGACGCGATCCACGATTCCGAAACCGGGAAGGTCGTTAAAGCGGTCGTCCGAATGGCGCACGGCGAGGAGGCGCAATAATCATGGGATCGCAGGACTTCGAAACGCTGCTCTACGACGTGACCGACGGCATCGCGACGATCACGCTGAACCGGCCCGACAAGCTCAACGCTTTCACGAGCCGCATGATGCTGGACTTGATCGCGGCGTTCGACGCCACGGATGCCGACGACGCGGTCAAGGCCGTGATCGTCACGGGCGCGGGTCGGGCGTTCTGCGCCGGCGCCGACTTGGGTTCGGGCGGTACCACCTTCGACTACGTGGCGCGCGCCGAGGAGGTTCGCGACGAGGCCCGGGTGGGCGACGTGTTCCGCGACGGCGGCGGCCGGGTGACGCTGCGCATCTTCGACAGCCTCAAGCCCGCGATCGCCGCGATCAACGGCCCGGCCGTGGGCATCGGCGCGACGATGCTGCTGCCGATGGACATCCGGCTCGCCTCGACGGACGCGCGCATCGGTTTCGTGTTCAGCCGGCGCGGGATCACGCCGGAGGCGGCTTCGTCGTGGTTTCTGCCCCGGCTGGTCGGCATCTCGACGGCGCTCGAGTGGTGCTACTCCGGCCGGATTTTCAACGCCGACGAAGGCAAGGAACGCGGCCTGGTGCGCTCGCTGCACGCGCCGCACGAACTGCTCTCGGCAGCGCGGGCGCTGGCGCTCGAGTTGACGGAAAACTCCGCGCCCGTATCGATCGCGCTCACGCGGCAGATGATGTGGAAGATGCTGGGCGCCGACCACCCGATGGAGGCGCACAAGGTCGATAGCCGCTCGATTCAAACCCGCGGCGCATCGGCCGACGCGCGTGAAGGCGTCGTCGCCTTCCTCGAAAAACGCCGGGCCGCGTTTCCGAATACGGTTCCGTCGGACTTACCGGAATTCTACCCGTGGTGGCGGGAGCGCCCCTTCAGCTAAGAATCCGCCGCGCCGGCGATCGCGTCGACGTCGAAGTGGAGTCCGGCAGGGCGCGTCCCAAGTTCGAACGTGTCGCGGCGGTAGGGGTCGATCGCCAGCGCATACTCCGTTCCGTTCGCGACGTAGGCGCGGAGTTTTTCTTGCAAGCGCGGCCAGCTGTCGGTTTCCGATCGAATCTCGACGACGATATCGGGCGCGATGGGCCAGTACTTGCGGCGCGCTTCACGCGGCAGCCCGGCGAGTTTCGCCGCGCTTATCCACGCGGCGTCCGGCGACAGCACGGAACCGTCCTTCATTTTGAATCCGGTCGACGAGTCGAAGATCTTTCCGCCGATGCCGCCGCGCGACCACGCGCCCAACTGCATCAAGGCTTCGGCGCTCTTGGCACCGTCCTCGCTCGAGGTCGGGCTCACGACCAGCGCGCCGTCGCGGTCGCGTTCGATCTGCCAGCCCGGATTATCGATCGACATCCGTTCCAGCTGGTCGTCGGACACGGTCGAGCCGCGAAGCGTAGCTGCCATCGTCGTTTTCGATTCGAGGCGATGCCGAACTCGCCCTCGACAACTCGCTCCGTCACCGATGCCCCCCGACTCAGTACGTGCCCGGCAGCATGTTAGAATGGACGGACCGATGGCCAGAAAAGCACCTCAAAGCCTCGAGCACGACCGGGTGCTCTTCGATCGGCTGATGCTTCGCGCGAGCGCGTTGGAACCGGCGCTTCGAGCGGGCTCCATGTTCGGCTCCCCGGCGGCCTTCGTCGGGCGGAAGATGGCCTTCTGCGTCTACGGAACCGAAGTGGGCGCCAAGGTCCCGGAAGAGACTGCGAAGGCGTTCCTCGCACGCGGCGTCGCTCGGCCGTTTCAGCCGTACGGAAAGCCGAGGATGCGCGAGTGGATCAGCTTGAGGCGGCCGCTCGACGATGCCGTCCTGGACGACGTGCTCGCGAGCGCCATCGCCTATGCCCGGGAATTACACCTCGGTTTGCGGGCGGGTGAGCTGCTCGAGTAAGAACACGAACGACTCGTACGGGCGCCCGGTGGCGTGTCGCAGGCCCATCTCGCAGGTTCGGTTGGCCGAGAGATACGCTTGCGCCGGTGTCGCGTCCAGCGCGGCCTTCATGTCGCGGGTGGCGGACACGACCAGTTCGGGGTGAAGCAGTCCGCGGTCTCCGGCGGTGCCGCAGCACGTGGAGCCGACCGGCACGAGCACGTCGGCGGCGAGTCGTCCGGCGATCTTCAACAGCGTTTTGGTCAGCCCGAGCTGGGTCGTGGAGCACGTGGGGTGCACCGCGACTCGCTCGAGCCTACCGTTGACGGTCAGCGCCGGGAGCAGGCCGTCGCACCAGGCGATCGAGTCGAGGATCGCGATCCGCTCCAAGCGGGCGCGGCGTTCGCCGTCGAGATGGTTCTTGACGTCGTCGAGCAAGCCGTTCGTACACGATGCCGCATCGATCACGATGGGCTTCGTGCCGCGATCGCTCCAACGCCACAGCGCGTCGCACGTGGTCGCGGCCATCCATCGGTGACCGCGCTCGTAGCCCTTGCTGCTCCACGGCATCGAGCAGCACTTGCCGGCGACATCGCCCGGTATCCACAACGGCTTACCGGCCCGGGCGGAGACATCGACGAGCGCTTGGGGCAGGGACGGGTGCCGAGGCCGGTCGGGGTCGCGGCCGAAGATGCGGTTGACGCAGGCGGGGAAATAGACCGCGGCCGCGCCCGCCCGGGTCGTCACCGGGAGCTTGCGTAGCGCCGAACGGGGCATCGGACCGGGGACGGAGGGGACCAGATCCTCGCTGATCGCCAGCCTGGCGCCCGCGGTCAGGCCGGTTAGCGCCTTCGTACCGACCGTGCGTTGGATGACATCGGCCGCGCCGAGCGCGGTGCGGGCGAGCTTCTCCACCATCGCCAAGCGCTTTGCGACCAGCAACGCGACCTTCTCGCCGGTCTCGGTGGATTCGGCGCGGCGAAAGCTCTTCACGAGCGCACCGGTGTCGATCGAGACCGGGCAGGCGACGGCGCAGGCGCCGTCGGCCGCGCACGTCTCGGTGCCGTCGTACTGGTACTCGTGCTGCAGCCGGGCGAGCACCGGTGACCCCTCGGGCTGACGCGCCATCTCGCGGCGCAGCTGGATCCGCTGCCGGGGGGTGGTGGTCACGTTGCGGCTGGGGCACGCCGGTTCGCAAAACCCGCACTCGATGCAGGCAGTGGCGACGTGCTCGATCGCCGGGAGGGACTTGAACGCCTTGAGATGGATGCCGCCGTCGCGGGTGAGCACGACGTTCGGGCCGAGCACGCCGTGCGGGTCGGCGAGGGCTTTGATGCGCCACATCATCGCGGTGGCTTTCTCGCCCCATTCGTGGCTGACGAACGGTGCCATATTGAGACCCGTGCCGTGCTCGGCTTTGAGCGAACCGTCGTACGTGTCGATGACCAGCTCGACGAGCTCGGACATGAAGGCGGCGTACCGTTCGCGGTCGGCCGGGTCGGCGAGCTTCGGGGTCAGGGTGAAGTGCAGGTTGCCGTACGCGGCGTGGCCGGCGACGCCGGGCATGAACCCGTGCTTGGCCAGCAGCGCCTGCAGCTCGCGAGCGCCGTCGGCGACGCGGGCCGGGGGGAAGCAGACGTCCTCGATGACGACGGCCGTGCCTTCGGGACGCAGCTTGCCGACGATGCCCAGCAGTCCTTCCCGAACGTGCCAATCGAGCTCGATGAGCTCCTCGTCGCGAGTGAAGTCCAGCGGGTGCAGCAGGTTCGCGCCGGCCGTCAGGTCGGCGACCTGCGCCTGCGCGGCCTCGAGTTCGGCGTCGTCGTCCGCGCGGAACTCGACGAGAAGCGCGGCGGCGGCGGGGGGAAGGGTCTTCCAGTATTCGGGAGTGCCGGGGAAGGCCTGCGCCGCGACTCGCAACGCGGGCGCGACCATCAGCTCGACCGCTTCCGCGCCGAGCGCAACCAAGCCGGGCACGAGCGCGACCGCCTCGTCGATCGACGGCAGCACGATCCAGCTGACCGTCGCCGCCGCGCGCGCCGGCAACGTGTCGATCACCGCCTCGGCCAGGAATGCCAGCGTCCCCTCCGAGCCGACGAGCAGGCGCCGGAAGATGCCCAGCGGCGTGTCGCCGTCCAGCAACGCCACCAGGGCGTACCCGGTCGTGTTGCGCATGGAGAACTTGTGCCGCACCCGGGCGCTGAGCTCGTCGTCGGCAAGCAGTTCGGCCCGCAGCTCCATCAGGCCGACGGCAAGCTCGGGTTCCGCGGTAGCGAAGAGCGCCTCGGCGTCGGTTGCGCCGGTGTCGATGACGGTGCCCGACGGCAACACGAACGTCATCGCGGACACCGTGTGGTAGGCGTTGCGTTCCAGCGTGCACCGCATGCCGCCGGCGTTATTGGCGATGACGCCGCCGATCGTGGCGACACGTTCCGAGGCAGGATCCGGTCCGAGCCGGCGGCCGTAGCGGCGCAGAACGGCGTTGGCGTGGGCGAGGATCGTGCCCGGCCGCACCCGCAGCCGCGCGCCGTCATCCTCAACGACCATACCATTCCAGTGCCGGCGGACGTCGATGAGGACGTCGTCGGATTGCGACTGGCCGTTGAGGCTGGTGCCGGCGGCGCGGAAGGTCGCGTGCCGTCCGTTGTCGCGGCAGTAGTCGAGGATCGCGATCACGTCCGCGACGTCGCGGGGCATGACGACGACCTGCGGCAGGTACCGGTACGGGCTGGCGTCGGAGGCGTATCGGACCAAGTCCGACAGTCGCTGCAGGACCTGGTCCTTGCCGAGCAGTCCGATCAGGTCGTGCTTGAGCCGGTCGGGCGTGCCGTCGAGATGGGCTTCGTCGACGGCGTCGCTGTGCGCCGGCCCGTCCGGACGGCCGATGCCGGCTGCGTTTGGGGTCGCAAGCTTGTTCACGATCGACAGCCTCCTTCGGTGGGCCGTCCCGGCCCCACGTGATCGCGAGCGCGATCGCCTATGCGAGCAGGTGAATTACATCGCAATGTTACGTTTCGGCCGGCCGCCTTTTCGTCCGTTTTCGCGGGCCGCTGCGCGCTTTGCATCCGATCGCGACGAGCCGCCGATCTTCCCCGCTTCGCTCATCCATTTGCGCGTCCCGAATACACCGTCGATCAGGCCGGGAACGTAATGATCGACGTCGAGCGATTCCCAATGCAGCGAGGTCCCGTCGTCCTCAATTTCGATCTTTGCTACATCGCGCGGATCGGCGTTTGCCAAGCCCTGCAGGAGCTTTCGTGGAATCACGAGTTCGACGCCGGTCGCGAGTTTGAGGGCAAGCGTATCGCTCTTTACGCGGTACCTCGCCGCGATCGCTCGCGGTCGAAACGGGTTCTGTTCGTACGCGTTGCCGCGCGCAATAGCACGGCCGATTTCCGTATCGGTAACGTCTACGCGCGCTTTCCCTTTAGCCATTCATGTGCTCCCAACCCGGCCGGCGGCGGGGGAGTTTTCGACGATGCGTTCGGTCACGCGGCCGAGCCGTTCGAGGGCGTCGGCGATCTGGGCTTCGGAAACGATCAGCGGGGGCACGAAGCGCAGCGTGTTGTCGCCCGCGGCGTTGATCAGCATGCGTTCCGCCTCGCGCGCCGGCGCGACGAACGCGGCGGCTTCGTACGGTGCGCGGACCGGCAAGCCGAGCATCAGCCCGATGCCGCGCGGCGGCGCAAAGGTCTCGGGATGCCGCTCCGCCAGCGCCGCCAGACCAGCGCGCAGTTGCGCGCCGCGCGCGCGGACGCGTTCGTCGAGGCCGATCTCGTCGCGCACGCGCAGGTGCGCCAGCGCGGCGGCGCAGGGGACGGGCGAGCCGCCGAAGGTCGTGCCGTGGTCGCCCGGCTGCAAGCCGCTCGCGGCGCCGGCATCGATCAGCAGCGCGCCGATGGGCAAGCCGTTCGCAAGCGCCTTCGCCATCGTCACGAGGTCGGGGCGCACGCCGTAGGTCTCGAACGCGAAGAGCGTGCCCAGGCGGCCCATCCCGCACTGGATTTCGTCGAACCCCAGCAGCGCGCCGCGCTCGTCGCAGAGCCGGCGGGCGGCTTCCAGGAACGCGCGGCCGGCGGGCTTGATGCCGCTCTCGCCTTGCACGGGCTCGACCAGAAACAGCGCGACCGTCTCGTCGAGATTCCGCTCGAGCGCTGCGACGTCGTCGAACGGCGTGTAGCGAAAGCCGAGCGGCAGCGGCTCGAAGCCTTCCTGGTAATGCGCGTTCGCGGTGGCGGCCAGCGCGCCGAACGTGCGGCCGTGAAACGACCCTTCGCAGCTGAGAATCGTGCGCCGGGCGCTTTGGCCGCGGCGGAACGCGAGCTTGCGCGCGAGCTTGATCGCGGCTTCGTTCGCTTCGGCACCGGAATTGCAGAAGAAGACGCGCTCGAATCCGGAACGCCGCGCGAGCTCGTCGGCCAGCGTACCGGCGGGCTCGTGGTCGTAGAGGTTCGAGGCTTGCACGAGCGTCGCGGCTTGGGTCGCGATCGCTTCGGTAATCGTGGGATGGGCGTGCCCGAGCGCGCAGACCGCGATGCCCGCCACGAAATCCAGATAACGGACGCCCCCGGCGTCGATCAGCTCGCAGCCATCGCCGCGCACGATCGTGATCGGGGCGCGCGCGTAGTTCTGCAGCAGGTGCGAGGACACGCTACGTCCGGTAGTGCGCGTTGATGCGCACGTAATCGCGCGAGAGGTCGCAGCCCCAAGCGGTCGCGGTCGCGCTGCCGAGCGCGAGGTCGAGCCGCACGTGAACCGAGGTGCTCTCGAGCGCGCTGTGCGCCTCGGCTTCGGAGAGGACCTCGATCGCGCCGCGGTCGACCCACAGCGTGTCGCCGAGATAGAGCGACCAGTTCTGGGGATCGATTTCGGCGCGCACGCTGCCGGCCGCCGCGACGATGCGGCCCCAGTTGGGATCCTCGCCGTACAGCGCCGTCTTCACGAGGTTGGAGTTGATGACCGCGCGCGCGACCGCGCGCGCCTGCGCGTCGTCGCGCGCGCTCGTGACCTCGACCGTTAGCGTCTTCGTCGCGCCTTCACCGTCGGTGACCATCGCGATCGCGAGCTGGCGCGTGACGGCCCGCAGGGCGTCCGCGAACCCGCTCGGCGCCGGGCCCTCGGCGGGCGGCGCGAAGGCGTAGCACGCGTCGTTGGTCGACATGTCGCCGTCGACCGAGATCATGTTGAAGCTGATATCCGTCGCCGGCCGCAGTTCGTCGCGGAGCGCTTCGCGCGACATCGGCGCGTTCGTGGCCACGAACGCCAGCATCGTCGCCATGTTGGGCGCGATCATTCCCGAGCCTTTGGCCATGCCGCCGACGACGTAGCGCTTGTCGCCGTCGTAGAACGCGTACGCGGCGAGCTTGGGCTCGTTGTCGGTCGTCATGATCGCTTCGGCCGCACCGTAGGCGGCGTCGGTGCCTTCTTCGAGCTCGCGGACCGCGCGTTCGAGCCCGGTCATCATGCGATCCATCGGGAGGTACACGCCGATCACGCCCGTCGAGGCCACGATCACCTGGGCCGGATCGATGCGCAGGAGCGCCGCGGTTTGCCGCGCGGTCTGGCGCGCGTCGCGTTCGCCGCGCTCTCCCGTACAGGCGTTCGCGCAGCCGGAATTGCAGACGATCGCGCGCAGCGCCGTGCCGCCCAGCGCGATGTGCTGTTCGCTCACGATCAGCGGCGCGGCCTTGATCTCGTTGGTCGTGATGACCGACGCGCAGCCCATCGGTTTCGCGAACGTGACGACCGCGAGGTCGGGCTTGCGCTTCTTGATGCCGGCGTGCACGCCGGCCAGCTTGACGCCCGGCACCGCGCCGAGGCCGCCGCGCAACTCGATCAGGCGCGTCTGCGCGCCGTTGGTCGCTTGGTGCAGTTGGTCAGACACCGACGGCGCGGTCATCCAGCGCACACTCCTCGGGCAAGCCCAGCATCAGGTTGAGGTTCTGCATCGCGTTTCCGGCCGCGCCTTTGCCGAGATTATCGATTGCCGAGATGATCCGCACGACCCGGCCTTTGACCGAAACGTGAAGTTCCGCATCGTTCGTACCCGCGACGCCGGTCACGCTCGGCGCGCGGTCCGGCGGCAGCACGCGCACGAACGGGCTGCTCCCGTACGCGCGGGTGAAAACCGCGCGCACGTCCCCGGCATCGGGCTCCCGCGCGAAGACGGCATAGCAGTCCGACAGCATGCCGCGGCGCAGCGGCACGACGTGCGGCGTGAACGTTAAGGGCGCGCTCAACCCCACGGCTGCGAGTTCCTGAACGATTTCGAGCTCGTGGCGGTGACCGGCCAAGCCGTAGGCGCGAACGTCGCCCTCGACTTCGGCGAACAAGTTTTCCGTCGCGGGCGTGCGCCCGGCGCCCGTGACGCCGCTCTTCGCGTCGACGACGAACTGCAGGATGTCGCCGGCGAACGGCGCCAGGGGCAGTAGCGCGAGCAAGGTCGCCGTCGGGTAACAGCCGGGATTGGCGACCAGCGTGGCGCGGCGCAGCGCGTCCCGGTAGCGCTCCGGCAAGCCGTACACGGCACCTGCCGAACGTTCGTGCAGACGGAACGCATCGGAGAGATCGATCACGCGGGCCCCGCGCCCGACCAGGACCGGTGCCTGCGCGCGCGCGAGTTCCGCCCCGCCCGCGAAGACGACCGCGTCGCCCGCCGCGAGTGACCCGTCGAGCGTGCCGGGCGGGTCGAAGCTGCGCTCGAAGCGGCGCAGGGCCGGGATTTGCGAAGCCAGCGGCAGGCCGGCGTGCGAGGCGCTTTCGAGCGCGCCGAGTTCGAGGCCGGGGTGCCGGCGCGCGAGCCGGATGAACTCCGCGGCGGCGTACCCCGATGCGCCGACGACGTGAACGCGCGTCATGCGCCCACCTTCCGTTCGCGCGCCGCGAGCACCGCTTCCAGCTCCGAAATCGCCGCGGCGACGGCGCCTGGCGCGGTCGAGCCGGCGGTCCGCTTGGCGCGTACCGAGGCCAAGGCGTCCAGCGGGGCGAGCAGCGGAAGTTCGAGACCGGCGGCCCGCGCGAGGTCGTCGAGATCGCGCTGCTCGAGCGGGCGGCCCGCGCGTTCCGCGTTCCCGACGGCATTGCCGACCAGCTCGTGCGCCGCGCGCGCCGCGACGCCGCGCGCGACCAGCGCGTCCGCGACGTCGGTGGCGACCGTGTAGCCGTCGGCGGCGCGTGCCGACATCGCCGCGCCGTTCCAGCGCACGTAGGCGAGCGCGCGCGCGAACGCGTCGAGCGCGCCGAGCCCGCGCTCGACCGCGCGGATGACGATCGCTTTGGTTTCCTGAAGGTCGCGGTGGTAGGAGAGCGCGATGCCGGTCGTCGTGCCCAGCGCCGCGGCGAGCGCCCCGGCTGCCGCGGCGGCGTGCGCCCGCACCAGCTCGAACGGGTCGGGATTGCGCTTTTGCGGCATCAGGCTCGAGCCGGTCGAGGCTGCGTCCTCGAGGCGCGCGTACCCGAACGCGGGCGTGCACCAGATCACGAGTTCCTCGGCCGCGCGCGAGGCCGCGCCCAGCGCCCGTGCGACGGCGTGCAGCAGATCGAGCGCGAGCTCGCGCGTTCCGATCGCGTCGAGTGCGTTGCGCGAGGGCGCGGCGAATCCGAGTTCGCGGGCGGCGGCGGCGCGGTCGAGCGGCAGCGTCGAGCCGCTGCAGGCGCCCGAACCCAGCGGACACGAGGCGCGCGAGTCGGCGGACACGCGGTCGAAGCGCTCCGCCGCGCGCGCGAAGCTCTCGGCGACCGCTTCGAGCCAGAACGCCAGCAGAATCGGCTGCGCGGGCTGCCAGTGCGTCGTGGCGGCCAGCACGATCTCGTCGTCGAGCGCTTTCCGCGCTTGCGCCAGGGCCTCACGTGCGGTTGCGGCGGCGAGCGACGCGGCGCGTACGGCGCGGTTGCGAACGTAGAGCGCGAGCGTTGTGGCGACTTGATCGTTGCGGCTGCGGCCGGCGTGCAGCGAGGGTCCCGCGTCGCCCGCGAGTTCGCGGACGCGCGCGTCGATCGCGCCGTGAACGTCTTCGGCGTTGCTCGCACGCGCGGCGGGCGCGAAACTGCCGTCCGCGATTTCCGCGCCGACCGCGTCGAGCGCGGCGCGCAGGGCCGCGGCCGCGGCGGGCGCGATGATGCCGCCCGATTCGAGCGCGGTCACGTGCGCTCGCGAGCACGCGACGTCGAACGGCGCGAGCACGAGATCTTCTTCGAGCGACGAGCCGAACGCGAGCAACGCGGGATCGGGCGGCGCGGAAAACCGGCCGCCCCACTGCAATTTCTCCTGCACCGAACGAGCCGCGTTACGTCGCGGGCGTCAGCACGTCGCGCGACACGCGCGCGCCGAGCTCCAGCGGCAACCCCCACAGTTCGATGAAGCCCGAGGCGGCGTCGTGCTTGAAGCGGTCGCCCGCGCCGTACGTGGCCAGCTTCTCGTCGTAGAGCCCGAAGGGCGAACGCGTGCCGTCGACGACGACGCTACCGTGGTGAAGCTTCAGGCGCACGCGGCCGGTGATCCGCTCGGCGAGCGACGCGTTGAAGGCGTCGAGCGCCCGGCGCAGCGGCGACGGCCACAGCCCGTCGTACACGAGCTCCGCGTATTTCTGATCGAGCGCGGCCTTGAAGCGGAGTTCGTCGCGCGTGAGCACGAGGCGCTCGAGCGCTTTGTGGGCCGCGATCAGCACGATCGACCCCGGGCACTCGTACACCTCGCGGGATTTGACGCCGATGACCCGGTCTTCGATGAGGTCGATGCGGCCGACCCCGTGCGCGCCGGCGCGCTGGTTCAGCGCCGCCACCATCTGCGCGCCGCTGGCGCCTTCGAACGACGGCACGCCGCCGGCGAAATCGATAACGATTTGTTCGGGTTCGGCCGGTTGCGCCGCGGCACCCGCGGTCCACGCGTAGGCGTCTTCGGGCGGCGCATGCCAGGGGTCTTCGAGCACGCCCGCCTCGATCGAGCGGCCCCAGAGGTTGGCGTCGATCGAGTACGGCTTCTCGACGGTCGAACTGACCGGCACGTTGTTGGCCTGCGCGAACGCGATCGCGTCGGGGCGCGAGAGCGGGTTGTCGCGTAACGGCGCGAGCGTCCGGATCGAGGGATCGAGCGCGCGCACCGCGAGCTCGATGCGAACTTGGTCGTTGCCTTTGCCCGTGCAGCCGTGCGCCACGGCGTCGGCTCCGAAACGGTGCGCGGTTTCGACCAGCAGCGCGGCGATCAGCGGCCGCGAAAGCGCGGCCGAGAGCGGATAGACGCCCTCGTAGAGCGCGTTCGCGCGTAGTGCCGGCAGGGCCAGCTCGTCGATGAAGCGTTCCTTCGCATCGACCAGGAGCGCGTCGTACGCGCCCAGCGCGAGCGCTTTGGCCTTGACGTCGTCGAGCGCGGCCGAGGCGCCGGCGCCCGCGGTGCCGTCGCTTTCACCGAGATCCAGCGTCAACGCGATGACGCAGTGACCTTCGGTCACGTATTTCTTGAGCAGCACGGACGTGTCCAAACCGCCCGAATACGCTAGCACGATCGTGCTCATTACAAGGGATCCTCCGAACGCATGTCTTCAAAACGCTGCTTCACGACCGGCAGCTTGGCCGGATCGTCGAGCAGCACGAGAACGGTATCATCGCCGCCGATCGTGCCCATCACCTCGCTCCAATCCGCTTCGTCGATGGCTGAGGCCACGAGCATCGCGCTGCCGGGTGGCGTGCGCAGCACGATCTGGTTGACGCTCCCGCGGCAGCCGCGCACGAGTTCCGCGATCACGCGGTGCAAGCGGCTCGCGTAGCCTTTGCCGAGGTTGGGTTCCACGTACTTGAACTGCGTGCCGTTTCCGTTCTTGAGCGGAACCTTCACCAGTCCGAGATCTTTGATATCGCGCGAGACGGTCGCCTGCGTGACTTCGTAGCCCTGCTGGTCGAGCATTTGCGCGAGTTCTTCCTGCGAGTGGACGGGACGCGTCGCGATCAGCGAGAGGATCGCGCGCTGACGCGTGGATTTCATCAAACGGGCATTCCTTTGAGGTCGGTGAGGAGCGCGACCAGCAGTGCCTTCTGCGCGTGGAGCCGGTTTTCGGCTTGATCGAAGACCGCGCTCTGCGGTCCGTCGATCACGGGCGAGGTCACTTCTTCGTTGCGGTGCGCGGGCAAGCAGTGCATGAAGATCGCGTGTTTGGCGGCGGCCGCCATCAGCGCTTCGTCGACCCGGTAGGGCAGCAACGCCGCGGCGTTCCGTTCCGCCAGGTTCTCCTCGCCCATCGAGGTCCAGACGTCGGTGTAGATCACGTCGACGTCGCGGACCGCGCGCAAGGCGCTGGTGAACGCGCGGGCGGTCGCACCGTGCGGCTTGCCCAGCCGTTGGAGGTGGGCGAGGAAAGGTTCGCTCGGGCGGTGCGACGGCGGCGCTCCGAACGAGACCGAGATCCCGGTCATGACGGCCGCTTCGGCCAGCGACGCCGCGACGTTGTTGCGCGCGTCCCCGACGTACGCCAGCCGCAACCCCGCGAGCGTGTCGAAGCGCTCTCTGATCGTCAGCAGGTCCGCCAGCGCCTGGCAAGGATGGGCGGCCGCCGAGAGGCCGTTGATCACCGGCACGGTCGCGGCACTCGCGAAGCGCTGCAGCGGCTCGTGCGCGTGGGTCCGGACCACGATGCCGTCGACGTAGCGGGAGAGGACGCGGGCCGCGTCCTCGGGCGTTTCGCGCGAGCCGACCATGAAATCCGAGCCCTGAGCGATCAGGGCGTGCCCGCCCAGCTGCGTCATTCCGACCTCGAACGAGACCCGCGTCCGCAGCGAAGGCTTCTCGAAGAGCATGCCGAGCGTGCGGCCGCGCAGCAGCGGCAGCTGGTCGGCGCTCCGGCCGCTCTTGAGGTGGGTGGCCAGCGTCAGCACGGTCCCGATCTCGGCGGGGGAAAGGTCGCTGACGGCCAGGACGTGACGCCCCCTCAGGGAGACGGCGTCGGGCGCAGAGGCAAGCATGATCCTGTATATTTATACACAAAGAGTATAAAAATGCAAGGGGCTGATGGGGCCTCCGGGACGAGGCTTTGACCGCGCGTGAAGCCGCGGGTACGGCGTAAAGGCCACCGTCCGAGCTAGTACCCCTGGCGGCTGGCCTACTAGTGAAGTGCGATCTCCGAGCTTCCCGATTCATGCGATTGCTTTGGGACGCATCGCCGCGTCCGTTGATGCCGGCCATGTGAAGGTAGCTTTCGCGCGAGGCGGCCGGTCGGGACCTGGATTTCGACGAGAAGCGCGCGATGCTGATTGAGGTCAGATCGGAACCCGACACGCGCTGCACCGAGGTCATCCCGTGGAACTCTCGCTAGATGACGGCCCGCGCGATGCGACCCCCTTGAGGTTCGTTAAAGATGATCCGCCCCCGCCGATCGAAGCTTGGTACCGAGTCGGGCCCGTAGTCGCTTCCGGTCGATGGGTAGATACCCTTGCGAAACCGTTCGATTCGTTTTCCGGGCTGCATACGCGCAAGCTCGTTGCCGCGATAGAGCGTAAACCACACGTTTCCATCCGGTGCCGCGACGATTCCGCCGATGGACGATCGCTGCGGAATGCCGGCCCAGTATTCCCGAATTCGCCCGTCGAGCGTTATCGCACCGATCCGATCGCGCACATCGGTAAACCACAACGTTCGATTCGGCCCCACCGTCAAGTATTGAGGACCGCCGTCCCGCCAAGTCACGCCGTGTGAAAACGTGCGGCAGCGCCCGTCGGGTGAGATCCGGCCGATCGCACCGTTCTGCGTATCGGTGTACCAGATATTCCCGTCGGGCGCGAGCACTGCTGAAGTGGGGAACGCCCCGGCGCACGAGAGCGGCGGATGACCTTGCGGGTGCGGCAAGCACGCAACGTTGAACGTCGTCACGAGACAACCGGCAACCGATACATCGCGGGTGGACCCGTCAGGGCGTAACTCATGAAAGGCGATTGACGGCGTGTTGTCGCCGGTGCGGTACATGACCCCATCGTTTGTTGCCCGCAATGAATCGCCGAGGTTCTCCCCAACCTGGTATTGCCTAACCGATCCGTCGGAGGCTATGCGGGTAACGCGAGGATGCCAGCGTAGAGTTTGCACGAACCAAATCGCCCCGTCGCGCGTTGCAATCGGTGCTCCCGGCATATTGTTGGGATTCAAGCCGCTTCCGATGATGCGGACATGGCCGCTGCGCTCCAGGTGGTCGACTTGGCCATGTGCTGCATCGGTGAACCAGACCGATCCATCGCCATCCGCGGCAATCCCGGTGGGGATCGCGCCGTCGGGAATGCCCCGGCGGACCTCATGTTTCACGCCGTCGATCCCGATGCTCGCAACGCGATTTACGGACGGCTCGGTGAACCAGATCGTGCCGTCCGCAGCGACGGTTATGCCGCCTTTCCTCCAAGGATCGTATGTCGGAAGAGTGGCTAACTCTCGAACCTCGCCGCTCGTAGCCACACGTACGATCGTGGCGGACCCGCCCGGCGGCGCTTCCGGATTCTGTTCTTGCACGATTGCAACGAGGCTGCCGTCGCGGGCAACCGCCATAACGAGGATCGCACGGGAAGCGAAGTAACCCTGAGCCAAGTTGCGCCGCGCAGCATCCCCGCCCAAATAATCGAGTCGTCCGCCGGGATCGATCCACAAGCCGGCGGGGGCGGGACCGGCGGCAAGATGCTTGATCGCGCCGCTCTCGGTAAGCAACGTCTTCAAGTTTCCGTCTCCGCGAAGCGCAAAGACCGTTCCGGACGTCGTCCCCAGGTACGCGCCATCCGGCGTTACCGCGAATGCGCTATAGCTTTCCGAACGGTCGGAGTTCACGCCTTGCTGTGCGAAACGATCGAACGCGTTTCCCCGCAGCCGGAGTGCGACGGTGCCACCGTTTTTCCAAATGCTTTGATTTGGGCCGATTCCGATACCCGAGCCGTAACACACCGGGCAATCGTCCGGCTGCCGGATTTCGGTTACACGGCCATCTCGCGTGAGGCGAGCGACGCCGTCGTCCTCTTCAATCCAAAGCGTCCCGTCGGGAGCGAGCGCGATATTGCTGATCAAACTGCGGAACGTCGGCCCGAGCTCGCTGATGCTGGGTGCGCGGCGATCGTTCCCCGGTACGGCGGGGCACGCCGAACCCAGCGCGAGTGCGAGCGTTAACGCGAGGTTGCTTGCGAAGCGGCATCTGCGCGGAGATGCAACGTCGGTCGACATTAGCTAATACCCTCGGATGTCTGTCCGTTCCGATGCGTCGCTGCCGGACGGCGCGCGTCGCGTAGCTCGACGTTCGGACACGAAGCAGTAGCGCCTGTCGTCTCCTCCTCCACGTCCGGCGGCCGAGCTGTCCTCGATATTCGCTTGGCGCACAGCCTGTGGAGGCGGCGGCCGGACGGGCTGCTCACACGATACGCGCAAGAAAGTCAGGGATATGAACGGTACTCGGGTCGGCAATTCACCGGCGCCCGGCCAAGTACCACCGCATGGGTACCGACGAAAGCTACACGATGATCCTGACGAAGGGTACGCACCTCATCTCCGGTGAGGCGGCGGAGCGGGTCAGATCGGCGATCGAGCGCGACGAAGCGATCGTACACATCTCGCTCGACCCGTTCGGAGCCGTCGATCCGGACCGGACGACGATGATCGCGGTTCGCCACGTCGTTGCGGTGACCAAGAATCCGGTGGTGGCGGAACCCGCTGCGAAGAACGTCGCTATGTTCCGGCGGCCCAGAGGCAGCCGTTAGGCGAATCTCACGCTACGAGCCGCATCGTCGACGATCGCAACGAAGCGCTCGACCAGGGCCCACGACGGCTGAACGCGGGCCGCTCGCTCGTTGCCGTTTGCGTGCCGCTCGACATAGACCCGCGCCAGGTAGGGTCCGAGCTTTTCCTCCGAGGCCGGGCCGGCCGCGCAGCGGCCGCAAATCATCGCGAGGAACGCGTCGGGAACGAACGCTTCGAGGGTCGGGTCGAGCCGGGAAACGACGACGTCGAGCAGATCTTGCGGTATCGCATAGCCGGGCCAGAGTTCGGAGTCGGTGGCGATGCGCGTTCGGATCGACTTCCACCCGATCGGCGCGCCGCTTTCGTTCTCGCGGATCGTCGCCTCGCGCATGCGGGCCGCTTCGTCGGGCGCGTACGCGTCGAGCCAGGCGAGCGTGGTCGCGTGCGACGCGTTGCGTTCCAGATGCGGGGCGCGACAGAGCGCGCAGCGTGCTTCGCCGGTGACCTCCGACAGCGCCGCGTCGGAAGGTGCGAGTCCGCAATCGGTGAGGTCCGAAACGTCAGCGAGCATCGAACCTTCATCGTAGCGGGCTTGCGGTGACGCGCGCTAGCCGAACGTTCGTTCGTTGTGCGTTAGCGGAATCTCCACCCACAACATATGGCGGTCAGCGCAGATGCTTCGCCGCGTTTTCCAACTGTTGCGCGGGCGTGAGCTGCAGCGGGTGCAGGTCGACGTCGACGACGACGCTGCAGAACAGCCGGGACACGTGGGCCGGCTGGAAATCGTACGAGTCGCCGTGCGCGACCGGGACGGCCGAGCCGGCGACGGCGAACGTTTCGGTTCCGCGAAAGCGCGTGTAGCCCGCCTGCGGCGCGTTCTCGGAAACGAGCGTCCACCAGCCGGGCGACGATCCGGTCGCGGCCTGATAGGTCGCCGCGTCCGCAGATTGCGCGCCGCTCGAAGTGTCGGCCGATCCAATCGCGAGGAGCGCGTCCCGGACCTTCTGAGACGGTTCGCCGGCGAGCCCGATCGCGATGGTCATGCCCCCGTTCGTACGTTCGACCGATTGGATTGCGGCGCCGCGCACGCCCGCGCTCGCGAGCGCTCGCCGGACCCGCGACGTCGAGACCGCCTCGGAGAAGAACAGCGTGATCTGCGTCCCGTGCGACCACGAAGCGTCCGTGCCGTAGCGGCGTGGATCCCGTGCGGTCATATCGAGCGGCTGCGGCTCCGCTGCATCCGCGCGCGTAAAGGAGAGCGAGACCGCCGTCTTGCCGTCGGACGCGGCGACGGAGAGCCCGCGGCGGCCTTCCGTCCCTTCCGCAATCCCGGTGACGCTCTTGGCCGGCGCCTCGAAGCGTTCGATCCGTCCGGCGGCGTCGGTGATCCGGCAGGCTAACCTGGGCGCGTCTCCTACGCCAACCGGCTCGTGGAGGCCCGGCGTCAGCGTGGGAGCCGGCTCGGCGGCGTCCGCAACGCGGCGAGCGCTCCAGGTACCGTGCCCTTCGCCATACGGCTTGCCGTCGGAGGAGACCGAGCCGCTCTGCCACGTGCCCTGCAAGCTCGAGCCGGTATGCGCGGTTTCCTGGAACCAAGGATCGTGAAATCTCGGCGTCTCCGCTCCCAACACGAAGTAGAGCCGGCCGTCGGAATCGAGTGACCCGGCCACGCTTTGGACCACGTCCTCGCGTGGTTCGTAGAGGAGCCCGATCGCGCCGCCGCTCGGTCCGACGCGCAGGATGCCGCGCTGGCCATCCATACCGGCGACCGAGACGCGCCACGATCCGGCGCTGGCGACCGGCGCCGGATGCGAGGGCGCGCTCGAGCAGCCGGCCGGCACGGCGGCAATCCCGGCAATTCCAAGGAGGGCGAATGCCCCAGACCGGCGGCGGACGCTCACAACGCTAGTGGTCGGCCGTTTGATGTGGAGGCCGCATACTCCACAGGAACGCCACACGGCAGAGAAGGTGACGGGCGCGGGCGCGGTTCGAGTCCGGGACGAACATGACCGGCGGCTCCGGCCGGGAGCGCGAAAATCGCCCGGCGGCGCCGATTCTAGACTTATGGAAGCTGTCCGCAGTCACGCGGCACCGCAGCGGGAGGCCACGCCACACGTGAAGGTCGTCATTCTGGCCGGGGGCCTCGGGACGCGGCTCTCGGAGGAGACCACGGTCAAACCGAAACCGATGGTCGAGGTCGGCGGCAAGCCGATCCTCTGGCACTTGCTGCACATGTACTCCGCGGCCGGCTTCGACGAGTTCGTCCTCGCGCTCGGGTACAAGCAAGAAGTCGTCAAGGAGTACTTCCATTCGTTCTACTCGGTCAACAACGACCTATCGGTCGACCTGGCCACCGGCCAGACGACGATCCGCCAGCGGATGCCCGAACGGTGGAAGGTCCATTTGATCGACACGGGCCTGGCAACCCAGACCGGCGGCCGTATCAAACGCTTGCGCGAGGAGATCGGCGACGAGACCTTCATGTGCACCTACGGCGACGGCGTCGCCTCGCTCGACATCGAGCGCCTGCTGCGCTTTCACCGCGAACGCGGGCGTGAGGCGACCTTGACCGCGGTGCGCCCGCCGGCGCGCTTCGGGGCGCTCGACATCGAAGGCGATCGCGTCGCGACCTTTCTCGAAAAGCCGCAGGCAAGCGAAGGCTGGATCAACGGCGGGTTCTTCGTGTTCGAACCCTCGATCTTCGAGCGGATCGAAGGCGACCAGACGCTGCTCGAACAGGAACCGCTCGCGCAACTCGCCCGCGACGGCCAGCTTTCGTGCTACAAGCACGACGGCTTCTGGCAGCCGATGGACACCGCCCGCGACCGGCGGTTGCTCGAAGATCTCTGGGCGTCGGGTCATCCGCCGTGGGTTCGGCCGCATGTACGATTGGTCTGAGCGCCGGGTCCTCGTGACGGGGGCGACCGGCATCGTCGGCAGCCACCTCTGCACGGCCCTGCTCGATCGCGGCGCCCACGTGGTCGCGCTCGTGCGCGACGACGATCCGCAGTCGTCGTTCTACCGCGACGGGATCGCGCCGCGCTGCTCGATCGTGCGCGGCGAACTGCAGCGTTCGGAAGACACGATGCGCGCGCTCAACGCGCACGAGATCGAAGTCGTCTTCCACCTGGGCGCGCAGACGCTGGTCGGCACGGCACTGCGCGATCCGCTCGAGACCTTCGAGAGCAACGTGCGCGGCACGTACAACCTGCTGGACGCCGTGCGCCGCCTGAAGGATCTCGTGCGCGCCGTCGTCGTCGCATCGAGCGACAAAGCCTACGGCGATTCGCACGTGCTGCCGTACACGGAAGACATGCCGCTGGCCGGCCGCCATCCCTACGACGTCTCGAAGAGCTGCACCGACTTGCTGGCCGGCTGTTACGCGGCGAGCTACGGCGTGCCGCTTGCGATCGCGCGTTGCGGCAACATCTACGGCGCGGGCGATCTGAATTGGAGCCGGATCGTGCCGGGCACGATCCGCAGCTTGCTGGCCGGCGAACGGCCGATCCTGCGCAGCGACGGGAAGAGCGTCCGCGACTACATCTACGTGGCCGACGTCGTCGCCGCGTACCTGGCGCTGGCCGAGCAGATGGAGCGCGATAGCGTGCGGGGCGAAGCGTTCAACTTCAGCCCCGAAACGAGGGTCGACGTCTTCGAGATCGTCCGCGCGATCGCCGCGCTGCTCGAGTCCGATCTCGAACCCGTCGTGCTCGACGTGGCGACCCACGAAATCAAAGACCAGACGCTGGACGCGAGCAAAGCGCGCGCGGTCCTGGGTTGGCAGCCCGAATGGCCGCTCGAGGCCGGTCTGCGCGAGACGATTCCCTGGTACCGCGATGTTCTACGATAAGAGCGCTTCGCCCGAAGCGCTGGCGCTGCGCGCCGAGGTGGTCGCGAAGACGCGTGCGTACTTCGCGGCGGCCTACGGCGAGCGCGCCTTCGTCCCGGGAGAAGATGCGGCGCCGGTGTCGGGGCGCGTGTTCGATGCGCGGGAACTCGAGTTGCTGGTCGAGAGCGCGCTCGACTTCTGGTTGACGACCGGCCGTTTCGCCGAACGCTTCGAGCGCGAATTCGCGCGCTGGTACGGCATCCGCGAGTGCATGCTCGTCAACTCGGGCTCGAGCGCCAACCTCGTCGCGCTCGCGGCGCTGACCTCGCCGGAACACGGCGAGCGCCGCCTGAAGCCGGGCGACGAAGTGATCACCGCGGCCGCGGGCTTTCCCACCACGGTCAACCCGATCGTGCAGCTCGGCGCGATCCCCGTTTTCATCGACAGCGAGCTGACGACGTACAACGCCGACCTCTCGCAACTGGAACGAGCGCTCTCGCCGAAAACGAAAGCTGCGATCTTCGCACACACGCTGGGCAATCCGTACGACGCCGAAGCGCTGCGCGCGTTCTGCCGCGCGCACGGCCTCTGGATGATCGAAGATACGTGCGACGCGGTCGGGGCGACCTGGAACGGCGTGCAGGTGGGCACGTTCGGCGACGCGTCGACGGTTAGCTTCTATCCCGCGCATCACATGACGATGGGCGAAGGCGGCGCGGTGATGATGCGTTCGCCGGCGCTGCGCAAGATCGCGGAGTCGTTCCGCGACTGGGGCCGCGACTGCTGGTGTCAGCCGGGCAAGGACAACACCTGCGGAAAGCGCTTCGACTGGCAGCTCGGCGACCTCCCGCACGGCTACGATCACAAGTATACCTACAGCCACCTCGGCTACAATCTTAAGCTGACCGACATGCAGGCGGCGGTCGGCGTCGCGCAGCTCGAGAAGCTCGACGGTTTCATCGAGACGCGCCGCCGTAACGCGCAACTCCTGGGTTCGCTCTTAGCCGCCGTACCGTGGCTGGCGCTGCCCGGCGAGCTGCCCGGCGGCCGCAGCTCGTGGTTCGGCTACCCCATCCGCCTTCTGCCCGGAGCTCCCATCTCGCGCAACGCGCTGACCCAGGCGCTGAACGACCGCAAGATCGGAACGCGGCTCGTGTTCGCGGGAAATCTCGTACGCCAGCCCGCCTACCGCGGCGTCGCCTTCCGTACGGTCGGCGATCTGTCCAACGCGGATACGATCATGAACGACGTGTTCTGGGTCGGCACGTACCCCGGCCTCGGCGAGGATCGAATTCACTACATCGCAGACTCGATCCGCGAGATCGGCGCCGCCTCCGCCGCGGCGGTTCCCGCCCGAACGACGTCCGGCTGACGGGTCGCCGGCCGGCGCTCGACTCGCTCGACGCCCGCCCGCGTTGCTCGGACCTCGCCCTCGAGGAACTCGACTCGGTCTTCGAGACGTTCGCAACGTCTAACGGGTGCAGGATACTCTGCTGTGTGTCGTCGCCGGCCATGGCTCGAATCGTCTTCGGAGGTGAAGCCGCGTTCCCGGTCACCGGAACGTTCCCCAAGCCACCCCGGTCATTCGCTTCGCGAACGAGGACACGAAGAGATATCCGGTTCGACACAACGACATGGCTCCAGGCGTCCTTGTTGAATGTTCCGATTCAATGAGGAGTTGGGTGTGCTGAGCGACGGTGTTCCGCAGGTTGATTCGAGCGCCTTCGAGGCGATCGAAGACCCCGCCATCGCGCGGACCGTCCGCGATCACCGTAATCTCGGGATTATCGTCTCCGCGGTCCTCGGCCAGTGGCCCGAGCACGGAACGTTCCTTCGCCGAAGCCTGCGGGCGCACGACGAGGAGTCGCTTGCGACCGTCGAAGAAGCGGCAGCACACGTCGTCCGACTCATGGGCGATGAGATATCGACGTTTTGCGAAAACTATAGGTGGGTCTGCGGCCTCGTTAACGAGGAGGTCCCACGTTTCTTGCGGACGGGCGAATACCGCTGCAAGACGTTTGCCGAGGCTGAGGAAGAAGTCTATTCCAATCAACCGTATATGGAAAAGTACATGAACGGTCTGTTGGTTTCTCAGCCGCTTTGGTACAATCATGCTCGCGCGTTCTTTGCCTTCAAACGCCGCTTTCTATCGACGTTGCCGCCGAACGCCGATTATCTCGAGATCGGCCCAGGCCATGGACTGTTCCTTGCGCAGGCAGCCGCCGACCCGGCGATCGCGACGGTGTCCGCTTGGGACATAAGCGTTGAGAGCTTGCGACTGACGGCTCAGGCGCTATCGCGGCTCGGCGTCACGCGTGCCGTCGACCTGAAGCAGCGTGACGTCCTAGCCTCTCAGCCCGACGAAGCCTTCCACGGCATAGTCATTTCGGAAGTACTCGAACATCTGGAAGAGCCGGTACGTGCTCTCCGGTCCCTTCACCGCCACTTGCGTGACGACGGGCGAATCTTCATCAACGTCCCGATCAATAGCCCGGCGCCGGACCACATCTTCGCCCTTCGCACGCCGGAGGAGGCTGCCGAACTTGTCCGATCTGCCGGCCTGCGCATCGTTGATCAATCGACCGAGCCGATGTCAGGCTACACGCTCGCGAGAGCGATGGCCCTACAGGCGACGGTCACGTGTCTCTTCGTCGCCGAGCTGTCTCGTTAAGGGCAACCCGGGGCCGGGTCTTCAGACTGAGCGCCGCCAATATGAGCACCGGCTGTCCACGTCGACGATTTGGTCAGTGACGTTTCGCGAGGATCGAAAGTCGTCGACCGCTTGGCGGCAATAGGTCCACGTATCTTCACCGTAATCGTCGATGATCACGTAGCCGCCCACCGAAAGTTTGTCGTACAGGTTGATCAGCGCGTCCATGGTCGATTCGTAGTAGTCTCCGTCGAGCCGCATGATGGCCAGACGTTCGATCGGCGCGTTCGGCAGAGTATCCTTGAACCACCCTTTGAGCATACGGACCTGACCGTCGAGCAGGCCGAATGAGCGAAAGTTCGCTTGAACCTCTTCGAGACTCGCTGCGAATTGTTTGTAGCCGTGCGTCATCACGCTCCCGTGGTGCGCCTTTGCCTCGATGGGAAAGCGCTCGCCGTCGGGCTCGGGCAATCCCTCGAAGGAGTCGGCGACCCACACGACCCGATCGTCGATGTCGAAGGCCTTCAAGATCGCGCGCATGAAAATAGTCGCTCCGCCGCGCCACACGCCGGTCTCGATAAAGTCGCCAGGTACGTTGCGCGCGATGACGTCCTTGGCGCACGTGAGGATGTTGTCCATACGGCTAAGCGGCAGCATGGTCGTCGCCGGTCCGTTAATGTAATGATCGAGAAAACCCATTAGAAATGCCGGCGCGCTCGCATCGATCGACGGTTCTTCGCGGTGCAGCGTATTAGTAAGGACTTTCTTCAAAAGGTCTAGGTACAGTTCGGTTGCCGACATCGCTGGTCGCGGTTCGGATGCCGACGTCGATTTCCTTTCGCCGGAGATGGGAACCGGGGGCTAGAACGCCTTGTAGATAATGTGGGGTGCCGGAGCGTTCAGCGCCACTTGCACGGAAATCGTGAGCATAGCGAGCACTGTACACCAAGCCATTCGCAAGTAGCGCGATCGTGCGATCGAGCTGCCGCCGAAGGTGAGGACGGGCAACCGAGCTTCGAGGTCCTTCAACGCGGTAAGTACTAGCGCCGCTGTCGCTAGCAAGAGAGCGAACCCAAGAACGATTCGCGGCGGCGTGTTATCTCAGTCGCCATGGCTCTGAGCTGGGCCCACGTCGACCAAAACCAGAGCGTGGAGAATGCAAACCAAGAGAACGTCAAGCCGCGCGAAAGCGCCGCGTAGAGCGGTTTTGTGCACAATGCGCGGTATGGGGCGCGGCCGAGCCACCGCGTCATCAGGACCTGATAGAGTTTGTTGAGGCTGACGCCCAACCCGAGGAGGATCCCTAAGAAGACGAACATTGATGTTTGCCCGTGCCATATCCCGACCACGAAGAACGTTACGAAATAAGCGAAGACACTAATAAACGGCTCGACGCGGCGCGACGGAAAGCGGTGCATCGAGGCCATGACCAGCGGCGAATAGATATAGGTTCTCATCCAGGCGGAGAGCGTCATGTGCCAGCGTCCCCAGAATTCGATGAAACCCTCTGACACGAACGGATTGTTGAAATTCTCGGGCAGCTTCAGCCGCAGAAAAGCCGCCGCTCCAATAACGAAATCCATGTACCCCGAGAAATTGACGTACAAGGAACATTGGGAAGATCGCCAGGACGAGCGCCGCATCCAGGATGCTCGCGCCCAGCGTGGGATGCATCGTCGTCCAGGCAACACTGCGATCGTGCGCGTAGGACAGCAGCGGCGATAGGACGGTGACCTTGAAGAACCCGGTGATCAGGCGTTCTAGGGCGCGGCCGACGGCGGGCTCGTCAAGGGGCGCCGGCCACTCGCCCTCCATGCGGTCGTAATCGGGGTAGCGCTGGATCGGCCCGGACACGAGGCTGGTGAAGTTGAGCGTGTAATTCGCATAGGACAACAAGCTGACGCGGTGCGGCAACGTGCCTTGGTACCCGTCGATCACCAGATGCAACACGCGAAAGAACACGTAGGACATACCCACGGTGAAGTAGGCGTACGGCAAGAACAGCGTGCTCGGAACGAACGTGTAGCGCTTCAGCGTACAAAACGAGACGACGAGCGCGATCACGAGCACGACGAACGCGGGACGGTTCTTGTACTTCTCCATCAGCTTGAGGCCGACGAATCCGAAAGCCAACAGCCCGGCGAAGGGCGCGAGCTGCGCGGGGCTTTGCATGAAGCTCGAAACGAATGCGAGGTTGGCAAGCAGAAAGACGGCGCGCCTCCAGCCGGGCGCCTTCGAAACATTGATGAGCACGGCTACGACCGCTGCAAACCCGAGGAACGCGAAAGATGGAACGTTCATCTACGCGAGGGCGCGCTCGAAGCCCGCCCTATCGACTCTCATCGGTCCTCCTTCGATCTCAGCGCGAGCGTCTAGCTCCCACGTCGTAGCGCCGGATTCATCCCGGCGTACGATCCGAAAACCGAGCTTCTGGAAGTGGTCCCTCACGATGCCGTTCTTGGCGGTCGGCAGATAGACCCCGATCAGTTTCTCTATGCCTCGAGCGCGGGCGTGAAAGAGAATTTCGCGGAGTACCATATGCTCGACTCGGCGGCCTAGCACGCGGCAGCTCATCAGCCACGTGTCGATCTCCCAGACCGCGGACGAGTGCTCCCGGCACACGGCAACGCCGATCATCCCGTTGTCGCCGAATTTGTCGAGCAGCCGAACTTGAAGCGTGAAGCAGTTCGGGTCGGCTTCTAAGGCGGCGACTTCCGCTTCCGTGTACCGGCGGGTCGTCACGATTGAACTGGTTGGACTTGTTGACCAGTTGGGCGATCCGGCTGCGCCCGGTCGCATCGAACGGGCGGAAGACGATCTCCATATCCAGCGAGGCGAGGTACGCGTCCGTATCGCCGACCTGCGACTTGAGGGCGACGCGACGGGCGTTGTCCTCATAAAAGGCGGCACGTCTGCGATCTTCGTCGGAAAATGCAACGCTCTCGAAATAACCTGCGGCCGAAAGCGTGCGGGCGATGAGCGCCGGGTCCGCCGGAAGCTCAGGCACGGCCACCTCGGGCAGCGCGTGCCTGATCGAGGCTCGCTCGACCGGATTATCGTCGAGGAACACCAGCGAATCGATCCCTAATGCCAGCTCGGAGGCAATGGCGGCGAGGTTGCTTGCCTTGTCGTTCCAGTTCGCCTGAAAGACGGCGATATGACGCTCGCGCAACAGCATCTCCGGATGGCGCGCAAAGGCCGCGCGCGCGACCTCGTCGGAGTTCTTCGACGAAACGGCGAGCACGATACCTCGTTCGCGCAACTCGAGCGCCGTCCGCTGAACGTCGAGGTAGGCCTCCCCCGTCGGGTCGCCTTGCCCGAGCACGATCCCCTCGAGCCCGTCGTCGCCGATAACGCCGCCCCACAGGGTGTTGTCGAGGTCCAGAACCAGACACTTGCGGCTCTTGCCTCGAATGGCGGCGACGATCCGGCACACGTGATCCGCATACAGCGGCAAGAACTTCGGGTCGAAGGCGAACTTGCCGATATTCCATTTGGCCGGAGAATACCAGTTCGCCAAACCGACCGTTTCCGCAAGCGCAGCCACGTCGAGGATCACGTCGTGCGTGTTCTCGAGACTCTCGACCAACGCGGCGTTGAACGCCGTGGTCAGACTGCGGAGCGTGCGCGGGACGGCGCGGTCGAGGTTCCCGAACACGGTCTCCGGCGGGGCCGGCAGCGTCTGCACGATACAGAGCGCGCCTGCGTGCGACGCGATCCCGTCGCGCAACGCGTTTACGAATTCCAGCGACTCGCGTACGGCCGGCGGCGGCGCTGCGGGTTCGTTCGCTCCGGGACGCAGGGGCAACCCACGGTGATCGATGGCCAGCAAGACCGCGTCCGGCTGCGCGCGATTGACCGCCGAATCCGGCGAAAGCGCTTCTTGCAACGTTAGCCCGTAGTCGGCGCCGACGCATTCCAAGTCGATTCCGTGTCGTAGCGCCGTCGCAATCAGCGCAGGGACCAGCGGTTCGAGCGTCGCGTTGCCTAAGATCCCAAGCTTGAAGGGCGTCAGGGACGCGAGGTTCCGGCCGCTCGGCTTTGACGCGCTGGACAGCGCGGGCCAGCGTTCCCAACTGGATTTCGCGGAGCGAATGCGTGGCCAACTGCACGAGCGCGCGCGCTGGATCGCTCGAAGCGACGGCGACGCGGCATCGCTGCCTGAAATCATCCGGCGGAGGCGGTAGCCACGCGAGGCAGGTGTAGAGGTCCTCCGTCATGCCGATCTTGCATCGATCAGCTCCGCGAGTTCGCCGACATTCTTGAGGTCCGAGACCTGCGAGGCCGCGAAAGTGATGCCGTAGGCTCGTTCCACTTCGAAAAGCAGCCGCAATTGCGCGAAGCTATCCCAACCGTCTACTTGATCGGCCGTGAGGCCGGGCCCGGCAACGATCGTATCGTCATCGAAGAGATCTCGAAGTATTTGAGTCAGCCGTTCGTAGATCGCGTCGAGCGACACCGTGCAGAACCTCGTGAACGGGGTTTCAGAACTATGGATACGTCGATTGCGTTCGACCGAACCCGCCGTGCATACCTGTCCCGGTCCGCAAGCAGCGACGCGTTCAGAGCGGACCGATGAGTTCTATCAGCGAGGAGTTCGGCATTGCGTAGAAGTAAACGGGGCGGCCGCCGAATGCGGCCGCGGGCAGCGGCCCCATGAGGACCTTCGCACCGGCTGCGAGCAGCGTCGAACCTGCGCTATGCAGCTCGTCGACCTCGTAGCCGAGGTGGTAGAACGTAACGCCGCGTTTGAGATACGGTGTCAAGATGCCGGCCTCGCCCTGATTCTGAAGGAGTTCCAAGCGCGGTCCACCGCCGACGATGAAACGGCCCCTCACACCTTGGATCGAATCGCAGAAGTCCGGGCGTTCGCGCGCGTAGCCGAGACTCGCGTACATACGCTCGACGGCGTCCATATCGCGGCATGCGATTCCGACGTGATGGAAGACGAAGCCGGCAAGCGGAGTCTCGGGGCTCAACGTGACATCGCTTGTTGCAGGATCTGCGCCAGGCGGACTTGTGCTGGCGGTTTCAGATGGGCGCTATCGTAGAACGCACTCCCGGGGAACGCCCGGTCGAGGTCCAGGACCTTCGCGCCGCGACTTGCGAGCAGCCGCTGCAAGTAGGTGAGGTTCGCCCGATACTCGGGGCCGTCGATGTACTCGTGGAGCAGCTCGTGATTGGTGGGAGTCATGAACGCGAGCACGGGGATGCCGGCGGCGCGCAGCGCGTCCGCCGTCTTCTCCAGATAGCGTACCCCGACGTTCCCGTCGCCGAGCGGCGTCAGGTCGTATTCGGCAAAGAAGTCGTCCGCGGTCGGATGCCGGGTGGGTGATGCGTCGGGTGCCGGATCGAGCGTTTCCCTGAAGTCCGCCCGAAGCGCGTACAGCAACGACACGGACGAGGCGATGCGCTCGAGTTCTTCCTTCGCCGGGTTGGCGGGAGCTCGTATTCCGAGCGCCGTTCGATCCGCAGGCGTCAACAGCGGTCCGGCGAGCTGCGCGACGGCGGGATGGAGCGTGGCGTACGCGTTGTTCGCCTTGGTGAACAGGGCTTGATTGATTTCCAGCACCACGAGCTTCGGGCGAACGCCGTACTGCTGCATCAAGCGCACGAGCGCGTAGTAGTTGGGCGGGCTGCTCGCTTTGAACGACAGGTTGCGGCAGTCGCAGCCTTTCGATACGAGGATCGCTACGGCGCTTTGCTGCGGCTTCAGGCTAAAGCCCCAAAGGACTGAATCTCCCATAAAGACCGCCTGGGGCGGTGTCGCGGCCATGGCTTGCAGCTCGCGCTGCAAGTAGGCCGCGGAGAAATCGGTGTTCACGCGGCTCAGACGCGGGAAGAAAGCGCGGATTGCGAAGTTCTCCGCGACGACGAATAGGACCGCGACCGCGAGGACCGTCGCGACGGAACGCGCGATCATACCGAGCCGCGACGCAGGCCGGGCGCTCCGGATCGTCGTCTGTCCGCTCGAGGGCGAAGCGGTCGTCACGCGATGGAGCCTGGCCGGGGCTCTACCGCGTCGTGGCCGCCGGCGCTGCGGTTAGCGGCGGCAGTACGCCGCTGGCGACGATATGCACCGCCGCCGGTACCTTCCCCGCGCGCAGCGCGTCCGCGAGAGCCTGATGGCTGGTTTGAATCGTGGCCGCGTCGGCGCTCAACTCGAAAAGACGCTCGACGCCCAGAAAGGTCGCCGTGCCGTAGGCCGGATTGACCGCGCCGGTTTTCTCGTAGACGACGCGTACCGTTAGGCGCTTAGCGTCCTTAAGCGTAGGTGCGCGCTCGGCGAGCACGTCGACGGCGCTCGCTTCGAGATCGTGCAGCGCGGCGTCGCGCGGTTGTTTGGCGTCGACGATATCGACGACGGCGGGCGTCGCGTTCCACACGAGCAACGGCTCTTCCCCACCCTTGGACTGGAAGACGTCGCCCTTGACGTCGGCCAGCGCCGGCGCGCCGAGCGCGGCGGCACAAGCGACGAAAACCGCGCATCTCGTTGCGGCGAAAACGCTGGGCGCAGACATCGGATTCTCGCTTACGTGCGCTCGGGAGCCACTCCTCCCGGCGGGTTCGATTCGCCGCGGGCCGCGCGCAGTTCCGATAGAAGCGGGGCGTTACGGTCTTTCGCGGACAGGCGGGCTTCGCCGGCCAGCGGCCACGCGATCGCGAGTTCGGGATCGTTCCACCGAATCGCGAACTCGCGTGCCGGATCGTAGAGCGCGCCGTGTTTGTACGAGAAGATCACGTCGTCGGTCAGCGCCAGGAAACCGTTCGCGAAGCCGCGCGGCACGTACAGCTGGCGGTGGTTGTGCTCGGAAAGATAGGTACCGTACCATTGGCCGTAGGTGGCCGAACCGGGACGGACGTCGGCGATCGCCTCGAAGATCTTGCCGCGCAGCACCTGCACGAGCTTCGACATTTCCGGGTCGCCGTGCAGCCCGCGCACGACGTTACGCCCGCTGAAGGAGACGCTGTCCTGGACGAATTCGTCCAGCAGGCCGGCCTCGCGGTAACGCGCGCGGTTATAGGTTTCCTTGAAAAACCCGCGGTCGTCCTCGAAGACGTCTGGCACGAAAATCCGCGCCTCCGGAAAGCGCGTCGGGAGAACCTGCATTATGGCGGTGCCGTTTCGCGGTCGAGCGGGCGCGGCCCCGTTACCGAGCGGCAGAGCTCGCGCGCTTCGTCGACGTCCGCCCGCGCGCGCTCGACGTACAGCTTGCGCCAGTGCGCCCGGCCCGTGATCCTGGCGATCAGATCGGAGGCCTCGCGGGCATCGATCAGCGCCGCGTGGGTGCGGACGAGCACGGTCGGCGCGGCTCCGTCCGAGACCAGCGGCAGGCGGTGCATCAATTGCGCCTGCGTGTCGGCCCAAACCGCGTCGCCGAAGCGTTCCCGCAGCAGCGCGTGGCAAGTCTCGAAGATCGACAGATCGCGCTCGGCGTTGAACTCGGCGACCAGCGCGTAGAGCGTCGTACGGTCGCGGACCGCCCGGGCCGCGACGCTCGTCGGGAACCGGAAGGCCTCGAGAACGCGAAAGTCGTCCCAGGCCAGAAACTCCTCGATCGGATCGAGCGCGGACGGGGAGGGCCATACTTCGCGCAGCGCGGCGTGCAGGACGCGCTCGAATTGGCGGGTCGTGTGATGGAAGTAGACGGTCGAGAACATCATGTACCGCGCGAGGACGAACGATTCGAGCGCCACGACGCCGCGGCCGTCGACGCCCAGCATCGGGCGGCCGCCGTTCTCGAAGACGCGCAGCGACGCAATCAGCTGGTCGTCGTCGTAGTGCCCGTTGACGACGCCCGTGAAGTACGCGTCGCGCAGCAAGTAGTCCATGCGGTCGGCGTCGAGGTTCGGACCGCTGACGATCTCTTTGAGGACGGGATAGCGCGTGGGGGCGCCGGTCACGAGCGCCTCGACCTCACCGGCGTCGACCTCGAGCCGCTCCAGCGCCCGCGCGACCGCGGGCAGCGCCAAGATCTCGCGAGCCCGGAATTCGTGGTGCCGCGCGAGGATCGCTTCGCTTGCGTGGCTGAACGGCCCGTGTCCGACGTCGTGCAGCAGCAGGCTCGCGCGCAGCAAGCGGCGCTGCGCCGCGTAATCGGCTTCGCTCGAGAAGTAGTCGGGGTCGTGGCGGTGCAGCGATTCGATCGTCCGCTCCCCCATGGCGAGCGCGCCGAGCGCGTGCCCGAACCGGGAGTGTTCGGCGGCTGGAAACGCGAGGTACGCGAGCCCGAGCTGGCGCAGGCGGCGCAGCCGTTGCACGGGCGCGGTGTTGAGAAGCGCGATCTCGCCGTCGCCGAGTTCGATAAAGTGATGGATCGGGTCGAAAATCCGCTTCACGGGGAACCCGTTTCGAGCGCAACCCCTTTAATCACGGGATTTCTTCATTGTCGCTTTATTGGCGTCCCGGGCACCGGTACCCGTCCGGCACCCAAGAGGCACGAAGCGGCCTCGGCCTCCGGCCGGTTCGCGTACGAGGTCCTCGAACGAGTCGGCCGCCCACCGGTGGCCCTAACTATTAGGACGTAAGTAATAACACATGCAGCCGACATCTGCGCACACGTTCGCTCGAGAGGATGCCTTGTTCGGTGCCGGTCGGTGTTCGCTCATCGGTCGGAAATTCTCGAGCCAGGTCTCGACGCTGCCGGCAACATCTACAGCGGTGACGGCAGCGTCGACGTCTTCCCCGACCCGTCACCAGCAACGGTGTGGGGGTGCCCCCACGAACTCGCCCCGGGACGCGAGCGGAAGGGATCTTCGTGTCCCCCTGCGCCGTGTTGCACTGACGCTCGAGGGCTGCTGTCCTTGCCTACTTTGGTTCGAAAGGCCCATGGCTGCAAGCGCAAACGATGTTACGCTTGAGCGATGATCGAGGTACCGTCTGATCCGGAACCCGCTCACGGCGACCTCGCGGGTTTGGTCGATTCGATTCGCCGTCCAATCGGTGCCCCTAGCCCGAGCAGTTGGCAGCCGCATACGTCCAAGCTGCCGAAGGCGATCGAACGCGACGTCGACGCGGCCGTGCGCGACTTCCTGCGACCGCCCGGCCCGGCGTTTTTCCGGTTCCGCAAGCCTGCTGCCGCGTTGCTCGTGTGCTGCGGGACGTTGGACGAAGAAGCCGCAGTCGTGGATCGGATCGTGAAAACGCTCGACCTGCGGTTGTTTGCGTTCGATTTGCAAGACCTGCGCCGCTTCACGCTGGCGGAAGTCGACCGGATGGTCGCGCCGATCTACGACGACCGTCCGGCGGTCGTTCACTTCGGCCGCATCGACAAGTTCGACCCGGCGAAGCTCGAGCAGATTCTCGAGCGTCGAGCGAGCGCGGTCTTCGTCATCGCGACGGCCCACGGGCGCGATCCCGACGCAGCCAAGTTCTTCAAGCGCAAGCTGGTCTTCGAACGCTAAGGCGCGCCGGCCCATAGCCGCGGGACGCGCCGCCGCGGCGCGGGAAAGCCGTCACCATGGTCATCGTTCTCAAGTACGGCGGCAATGCGATGGCGCGGCCCGAGTCGCCGGATACGCTCCTCGACGAGGTCGCGGAGCGCGTGGCCGCCGGCGACCGCGTGGTGCTCGTGCATGGTGGCGGCCCTCAGATCGACGCGGCCCTCGCGGAGCGCGGTCTCTCGCCGCCGCGAATTCACGGCTTGCGCGTGACGGACGCTGCTACGCTTGCGGTCGCCGAGCACGTGCTGTGCGGCACGGTCAACAAAGCCCTCGTTCGTGCTCTCTTCCGGCGCGGCGTGCGGGCGGCCGGCGTCAGCGGTCAGGACGGGGCGCTGCTGCAGACCCGCGCGCTCGAGGTCGAAGGCGGCGCCGCGCTCGGGTTCGTCGGCGTGGTTGCGGCGGTGAACCCGGGCATCCTCGAGGGCATGTTCGTGGCGGGGCTCACCCCGGTCGTAGCGCCCATCGGCATTTCCGAGGACGGATCGAGCGCGTTCAATATCAACGCGGACACGGCGGCGGGTGCGATCGCGGGTGCGCTCGGCGCCGACGCGTACGTGGTCGTAACGAACGTCGAGCGCATCCGGCGGGTGGCGACCGATCCCGCCACCGGCATCCACCATCTGACCTCGAGCGAAGCGCGAAGGTATATCGACGACGGAACCTTCGACGGCGGGATGGCCCCGAAGGTGGAGAGCGTCATCGACGCGCTCGAACGCGGCGCTCGCCGGGCGATCGTTTGCGGGTCGGGCCCGGGCGCTATCGGCCGCGCGCTCGCGGGCGACGGGACGACGGTCGTGCGCGGCTAACTCCAGCGTAATGCGCGTTCTCGTCACCGGCGGAGCCGGGTATATCGGCGTGGTTCTTTGCCGCCAGCTGCTGGAAGCCGGGCACGTGCCGGTCGTCCTCGATCGGCTGTTTTGGGGCCGCAAGCCGCTGGCCGGGCTCGACGTCGAGGTCGTGCAGGCCGATCTGCGCGAGTTCGACGGTACGCAGTTGGCCGGCATCGACGCGGTCTGTCACCTGTCCGGATTATCGAACGATCCGACGGCGGAGTACAACACCGCGGCGAACTGGCAGATGAACGCACTGGCGACCGAACGGCTGGTCGCCGCGTGCAAGGCCCACGGCATTCGCCGCTTCACCTTCGCGTCCAGCGCCTCGATCTACGACAGCGAAGCGTCCTCGAGCGAACTCTCGCATTCGCCGACGATGTGCGACGAGTCCACCACCGTCAAACCGCGCGGCGCTTATTCGATTTCTAAGAAGCATGCGGAAGACGTGGTCTTGCAGGCGGCGGACGATTCCTTCGCACCCGTGGTCTTCCGTCAAGGGACGGTCTACGGCTACAGCCCCCGCATGCGCTTCGATCTGGTCGTCAACACCTTCGTGAAGGACGCGATCGTGTTGCGGCGCTTGTACCTCCACGGCGGCGGCTGGATGTGGCGGCCGCTCGTCGACGTGGAAGACGTCGCGCGGGTTCACGTCCTCGCGCTCGGCGCGCCGGTCGAACTCCTGCGCGGGCAGATCTTCAACGTGCTGGAGGAGAACTATCAGATCCGGCAGCTGGCGATGCTGGTGGCGGGGTCGCTCTCGCTGCTGGACCCGCCGATCCGCGTCGATCTGCAGGAGACGCCGCTACCCAAGCTCGTGCGCAATTACCGCATGTCCAACGCGAAGCTCAGCAACACGCTCGGTTTCACGCCTTCACGCACCGTGCTCGAATCGGTTCAATCGATGCTGCAGAAGCTGCCCGTCGACCGCCTCGACGAATACGGCGACCCGCGGTACTACAACATCCGCTGGATGACCTTGCTCGAGGAGTTCCACTTCGAGCAACGCCGCTTCGCTTCGATCTACTAAGTACGCCCGGCGGAAAGCCCGGCCGCTCGCAACCGCCTCGGTGCCGTCGAGCGAGAGCCGGAATGGCGCCGAGCCGGCGGGGCGGCGGCGAACGGCGTTCGGGGGGCGCTAGCAGCGACCTGCGATTTCGTCTGCCCCGCAGGCCCGGACTGCCGCCTCGGGCTCTCGAGCGGGCCGCCGCACCCGTACCGCGAACTCAAGCGGACTACCGTGCGCATCGACCAAGGAACGATCCGCGAAATTCTGGCGCGGACCGACATCGGAACGTTTATCGGAACCTACGTGCAGTTGCGCAAGCGCGGCAACGATCTCGTCGGACTGTGTCCGTTCCACGGCGAGAAGACGCCGTCGTTTCACGTTCACCCCGACCGCGGGTTTTTCAAGTGCTTCGGATGCGGGCAGGGCGGCGACGTCATCAAGTTCGTTCAGCAGATGGAGAATCTCTCGTTTCCCGAGGCGGCACGCGTGCTGGCGCGGCGCGCGGGAATCGAGCTCGAAGCCGAAGACCCCGCCGCGGCCCGCGTGCGCGGCGAGAAGGAGCAAATCTACGCGGCCAACGCGCTGGCCGCCGCCTACTTCCAGCGCATGCTGCTGCTGGCCCCCGAAGGCGCGCCGGCGCGCGCGTACGCGGCCCGGCGCGGGCTCGAGGCGCGGACGCTCGAGACGTTCAAACTCGGCTACGCGCCGCCGGGTTGGGACGGTCTCGCCCGCGAACTCGCTGCGGCCGGGGTCGACCTCTCCCTGGCCGTCACCGCCGGGCTGTTGAAGGCCGGCGAACGCAGCCACTACGATTTCTACCGCAACCGTCTGATGATTCCGACGTACTCGACGACGGGCGAAGTCGTCGCCTTCGGCGGCCGCGCGCTCGACGACGCCCAGCCGAAGTACCTCAATACGTCGACGACGCCGGTCTACACCAAAGGCCGCAGTCTGTACGCGCTGAACGTCGCGCGCCGCGCGGCGGCGCAGCACGACTCGCTGATCGTCGTCGAGGGCTACCTCGACTGCATCGCTCTGCACCAAGCCGGTTTCACGAACGCGGTCGCGTCGCTCGGAACGTCCTTTACGACCGAACAAGCCGCGGAACTTCGCAAGTACGCGGCGACGGTCTTGCTGTGTTTCGATTCCGACGCCGCCGGCAGCAGCGCAACTGAGAAATCCATCGGCGTGTTGAAGGGCACGGGATGCAATGTGTTCATCGTGCAGTTGCCGCCGGGCGAGGATCCGGATACGTTCGTACGCACGCACGGCTCGAGCGCGTTCCAAGTAAAGCTCGATAGCGCCATCCCCGACGTTCAATTCGCACTCGACCGCAGGCTCGGCGCCATGCGCGACGAGCGGCGCTCCGCGGCCGACGCCGCGCGAACCGGCGAGCGGCTGGTGCAGGAGCTCGCCCCCCGCGAAGAATGGGATCGCTGGCGCGTGTACACGGCCGCCACGCTCGGCCTTGCGGTCGACGATCTCCGGGAGAGCCGCTTCCGAGCCAACCCCGCGAACTTCGCCCCGCGGGGCGGGGGGGGCGGATTCGTGCGCCACGTCGCACCCGCCGCGGAACCGCCGTCCTTGGAGCGTGAGGTCCTGGCGGCGCTGGTCGACGAGCCTGGGCTCGTAGCCGAATATGCCGACCGGATCCCGGCCGATGCCTTTCGCGAGGGCCGCTACCGCCAGATCTACGAGGCGCTGCGAGCGCGGGCCGGCGAGCTGAGGACGGCGGCGGACCTCTACGCGGCGCTCGGCGACGACCGCGAGGCGGTGGAATTGATCGTCGCTTTGCAGAAGCCGGATCGCTCGTCGAAGGTTCGCTTCCAGGACTCCGTAGCGCGGCGGGCGCATCTCGACCGCGTTGTCGAGGGTCTCATCGAAAGCCGACTCGAGCACCGCCGGCGCGAGCTGGACCGGAAAGTCGACGAGGCCTTTCTCTCCGGCGTTCCGGTTTTGCAGGAAGAAAGAGACGAACTCGGCCGTTTGAGCGAAGAGTTGGAGCGACGGAAGAAAAAGCGTTTAGGAACCCGATAAAGCACCCACGGGGCGACTTGGAAAGGAGGTGAGGTCAAACACCATGGCACGTAAGAAAGCAGCAGCCAACGGCGCGGCGACGGACAACGCGACGCAGCCGGTTACGCTCGAGGAATCGATCAAGAAACTGATCGAGCGAGGCAAGAAGCGCGGATCGCTGACGTACGAAGAGATCAACGCCGTCTTCGACAACGTCGACGACGTCGATCCCGAACGGATCGACGCCGTGTTCGAAGAGATCGCGGCGAACAGCATCGAGGTCGTCGAAGAGCAAAAAGAAGAGAAGGCCGCGGTCGAGGAAGGCGCGGATAGCGACGCATTGCCCGCCGGGCTCTCGCTCGACGACCCGGTCCGGATGTACCTCAAGGAGATAGGCCGCGTTCCGCTCCTCTCGATGGAAGAAGAGAAGGAGCTCGCGATGGCCATCGAAGCGGGCGAACTCGAAGCGCAGAAGAACGGGCAGTCTCAAACTCGCGTAACCGAGCACGGCTTCGAGGCCAAGCGCAAGCTGACCGAAGCGAACCTTCGCCTCGTCGTGTCGATCGCGAAGAAATACGTCGGCCGCGGCATGCTGTTCCTCGACCTCATCCAAGAAGGTAATCTCGGGCTGATCCGTGCGGTCGAGAAGTTCGACTACCGCAAGGGTTACAAGTTCTCGACCTACGCGACGTGGTGGATCCGCCAAGCGATCACCCGAGCGCTGGCCGACCAGGCGCGCACGATCCGCATCCCGGTACACATGGTCGAGACGATCAACCGGCTGATCAAGATCTCGCGCCAGCTCCTGCAAGAACTGGGCCGCGATCCGACGGTCGAGGAGATCGCCCACGAGATGGGGCTCACGCCCGAAAAAGTGCGCGAGGTCATCAAGATCTCCCAAGAGCCGATCTCGCTTGAGACGCCGATCGGCGAAGAGGAAGATTCGCACCTGGGCGACTTCATCGAAGACCAGGAGGCGATCGCGCCGGCCGAGGCGGCGTCCGTCATGCTGCTCAAAGAGAAGATGCAGGACGTGCTCAAGAACCTGACCGACCGCGAGCGCAAGGTGCTCGTCTTACGGTTCGGTCTCGAGGACGGCCACCAGCGGACGCTCGAGGAAGTCGGCCAGGAGTTCGGCGTAACCCGCGAACGCATCCGCCAGATCGAGGCGAAGGCGCTGCGCAAGCTGCGTCACCCGTCGCGCGGCAAGGCGCTCAAGGACTACTGGTCGAGCGAGTGATCCCCGGACGGTTTCACATCTGCATGCCCTTGGGGTGTGTCGGTTTGACGTTCGGGTTCGTCGCCGCGAAGGCGCCCTTGGGGTTTGGCACCAGCCACACTTGCAGATCCCAGATCGCGGGGAAGGCAAAGACGAATTTGACGTCTCCCGGGCTCTTCGCGATGCCCGCGGCGACGAGCGCGGCTGCCGTCGGGTCCGCAGCGGAGCCGCCGGCCTTCTCGATGGTCTTGGCGCCCACGCCGCGGTAGACCGTCGTGTTTCCGGGGCCGGCAAGCCCGTAATGCACGTGGGCGTGGAAGGTCTGCCACCTCGACGGATCGACGCCGAAAAGTTTGGGTGGCTCGGGGCTCAGCGGCACGGAGTAGTCGGCGCCGAGAAGCCGGCCGTTGACGTCGTACCAGAGCTGGCTCGGATGGGCAGCGTCGGCGCTGGTCCAGTTCCGGTTCGCAAAGCTGATCGCGCCGGTCTCGTCCTCGTCCGTGTAGCGGATGTAGCCGCCCTTGACGGCGTCGGCGGCCGTCGGAAAGCGCGCCTGAAGCTCGGTCGTGGCCTTGGTGACGAAGGGCTCTTCCGCGGCAGTGGGCGTGCCCGGGAGGTCGGCGCCGGCGCGGCCGGCAAGCGGCAGCGCCGCCAACGCCGCTCCCAGCAACGCGAAGCATGCAGTACGTCGTTTCATGTTCCGACCGTTCCCGCCCCAGGCAGGCGGCACACCTACCGGGCCGGCGAGACGGCTGCGGTCGGCGAGACGGCGGCGGCCGGCGAGGCAGGCGCGGCCGGCGAGGTAGCAGCCGCGGCCGGCGAGGTAGCAGACGCCGGCGAGGCGACCGCCGCCGGCGAGGCAGGCGCGGCGCTCGGGGTCGGGGGTGCGGTGGGCGGTAAGGTGGGTTTGCCCTTCGGGAGCGGCCTCGGCCGCATCGGCGCGGGCGTGTAGAGGGGCGCTGCCGTCAGGTCGGCGTGCGGGACGTCGTAGCTGCTCGAGAACGGCGGCGGCGTGGACAGGACGATATCGTGCGGGTTGCTGGCGTCGATCGTCGCAGCGGTTTCGGCGCGCAACACGCTGCCGACCGGCAGCACCATCTGGTGGCCGGGCCGGAACGCGTGATAGATGGAGTGGTACGGGATGAAGATATCGCCCAGCGTGTCCGTCGTCGAACGCGTGGCCAGTTGCCCGGCCGTCAGTTCGCGGGTCAGGTACTCGTGCACGGCGCGAACCGGCAGCAGCGTGCCGTGGTCCGGCAGCTTCATCGGGTCCAAGTGAATCTGGATCGCGCCGTCCACGTCGCCGGAGGCGGCCTTGAACGTCGTGATGATGGCGAACGTGTCCGGCGTCCCGGCCGGTGCCACGGTCACGCCGTTTACCACGATCGGCGATTGCAGGTGCATGTGGATCGTGGTGCCCGGTGCGGTCGTCCCCGAGTTGACGCTATCGTCGAGAACGAAGAAGATCATCGTTCCGTACGGCAAGCGGGTGCCGGCTGGGCCCGGTGTGGGGGAGGCGGTGGAAGCGCTCTTCGGCGGGGCCGGCGGCGGCAGTGCGCGGGCCGCGGGCGACAGCCCAACCAGGAGTGCCGCCTCCAGGCAGATGACGCCCGCGATGATCCGTGCCTCCGAGCGCACGGTTTTACGAGGCCTTTTTCGCGCTCGCTTCTCGCGCAGCGGCCGCGGCGGCTTTCTTGCCCTCTTCGATCAATTGCTTGACTTTCTGGCCGCCCTTTTGGCCGATCTCTTCGTAGAATTGCGGACCGTAGCGGTCGCGAGTAGCTTCGCCGCCTTTCTTGCCGCCCTTCTTGCCGATGGCCTCGTAGAATTCGTGGCCGTGTGCGAGCTTCGTCGCTTCGCCGCCCTTGCGGCCGATGGTCTCGTAGAATTCAGGTCCGTACTTGCGCTTGACGGTTTCGCCGCCTTTTTGGCCGGCTTCGCGGACTGTCATTCCGCCCAGGGTCTTGCGTTTTGGGGTCGTGGACATGTGTGGGGGTTACCTTCCGTTCGTGACGCCGGCGCAGTCCAAGCGTCGCTCTGGGGATGGTCCGGGGACTCTTGCCCTCGCCTTGAGGAGAAGGGCGCGAGCCGAGCGCCTGCCATATAGAATAACGTTGCACTTCCTCGGAAGGTTGGGATTAGCAGGCGTGTGGCGCGTAAACCTTATCGTACTCTCATTTTTGGTTGCTTTGCTTGGAGAAAGCTGGCAACAGCGGGCTCTCGCGCAAGACGTCGTCCGGCCGCTCGAGGCGGCAGAGCTTCAGCGCAGCCTCGATCCCCCGCTCGTTGCGGCCCTGGATGCGTCGCCGCCGATTGCGGCGCGCGCGGCGCTGGCCATCGGGCGAACCCGCCTGGCCGCGGGCGCCGTCCCGCTGCGGGCGCATCTGGGCGCGAGCGACGCGTCGGTGCGCGCCATGGTCGCGTACGCGCTCGGCTTGCTGGGTGACGCACCGTCCCTGGCTGCGATCCGCGATCTGGCGCGCCACGACCCGAACTCCGCGGTGCGCTACGCGGCCGTCGATGCGGTGGGGCGAATCGCGCAAGCCGCTCCGCGGACGGCGACCTACGACGTCGCGGTCGACGTGCTGATCGTGGCCCGCTCGGACTCCGATCCGCTCGTGCGCGGCCATGCGGTCGCGCAGCTGGGCGCGTTTCAAACGTCGCCCTTCGCACCGGCCATCGCGGACGCGATCGAGCGGATCGAGCGCCGCGACCCGGATGCGGGCGTGCGCTGGCACGCCGCGTGGATGCTCTTTCGCGGCTACGCGAGGTTGGCCGACCCGCGCTTCTTGGCACGGCAGCTGACGAGCCCCGAGGAGCTCGTGCGGGTCGAAACGCTGCGCGCCTGGGGGCGCCGCAGCGATCCCGGAGCTGCCGCTTTGGTGCGCCCGCTGCTGACCGACCCGTCGTGGCGCGTGCAGCTGGAAGCCGGCGAAGCGCTCGAGCGGCTCGCCGGCCGGCCCGCCACCGAACACCTCACCGCCGATCCGCCCGGCCTGCACCTGCCGCCGGTCCCGGCCGTCGCGCTCGTCACGCCGCGTCCCGTGCCGAGTCCGAGCGGCAAGCCGGCCCCGCCCGACCCAGCCGTCTTCCCACTCGGCGCGCCCCTGCTCCCGAAGACCGCCGCCGACCTCGACGGTCCGCTGCCGGGCCCGCACCCACGGGTTCTCATCCGGACGACGCAGGGCGACGTCGTCGTGCGTCTCTACCCCGAGTGGGCGCCCTCGACGGTCGCGAACTTCCTGAACCTCGCGGACCGCGGTTACTTCGACGGCGGCCGCTGGTTCCGCGTCGTCCCCGATTTCGTCGACCAGACGGGCGACCCCACGAACACCGGCGACGGCGACGCCGGCTACACGATCCCCGCCGAAGAAAACCCCGTCGAGCAGCGCACCGGCATCATCGCGATGGGTCTGGACTACAAGGACGGCCGCGCCGTTCGGGACTCCGCCGGCACCCAGTTCTACCTCACCCTCTCCCCACAACTCCACCTCGACCGCGACTTCTCGGTCTTCGGCGAGGTCGAAAGCGGCTTCGACGTCCTGGCGCACCTCATCGAATCCGACAAGATGCTCGTCGTCGAACGGCTTCCTGACGACTGATCCGAATTTTTGGGTCCCGTCTGGGGCGGGCGGGGGGTGGACGGACGGCGGGGACGCCCGCGTTTTGGCATCCATGCCAAAACGCTACTCGTCCACTTGCCGGCTCTCGCCATCCTGGCTCCGCCGGCAAGCTGTACGCCCCGCCGACCATCCACCCCCCGCCCGCCCCCGCCGACTCCCTGCCGACGGTCACAGCCCGCCCCGCCGTTCGCTCCTCGGGGGAAGGGGCAACCCCAAGCGCCTAGTCCTAGTCGCAGGCGGCGCTGCCGGTCCTCATCATCAGCAGCCCGACGAGCGTTTCGTTCGGGGCTCGCGCGACTGCCTGTCGGCTGCCCCCAGGCAGCGACCGCCGAAAGCTCGCGAGACGCCACGCCGTCGGAGAAGCCGGTCCTCATCGCCAGCCCGACGAGCGTTTCGTTCGGGCACTGCCTGTCGGCTGCCCCCAGGCACCGACCCCAAAGCTAGCGAGACGCCAGGCCGTCAGAGATGCCGGTCCTCATCACCAGCCCGATGAGCGTTTCGTTCGTGGCTCGCGCGACTGCCCTGTTGGCTGGTATGGGGGCGGGTGGTTTGCGGGTGGTCGGCGGGGCGTACAGCTTTCGCGCGGAGCCAGGATGGCGGGAGCGCGAAAGTGGACGAGTAGCGTTTTGGCACGATGCCAAAACGCGGGCGTCCCCGCCGTCCGCCCGCGAACCACCCGCCCCCAGGCACCAAGCCCCGAAAGCTACCGAGACGCCACGCCGTCGGAGAAGCCGGTCCTCATCAGCAGCCCGATGAGCGTTTCTTTCGTGGCTCGCGCGACAGCCCTGGCGGCTCGTATGGGGGCGAGTGGTTTGCGGGTGGTCGGCGGGGCGTACAGCTTTCGCGCGGAGCCAGGATGGCGGGAGCGCGAAAGTGGACGAGTAGCGTTTTGGCACGATGCCAAAACGCGGGCGTCCCCGCCGTCCGCCAGCGAAGCACCCGCCCCCAGGCAGCGACCCCCAAACCTACCGCAAAAATAAAGAACGAACCGCGAAGAGAGCATTCTCGCGGCGTTCCGTGATGCGCCGGAACAGATATCCCGCCCAGTGGGTCCCGAACGGCACGTAAATCCGCACGTTGTAACCGTCGCGGACGAGCGAGCGCTGGAGTTCGGGGCGTACGCCGTAGAGCAGCTGGAACTCGAAACGGTCCTTGCCGATGCAGCGCTCGCGCGCGTAGCCCTTGACCGCCGCGATCAGACGCTCGTCGTGCGTCGCGATGCCGGGATACGTGCCGCGCGCGAGCAGTGCCTCGGCCAGGCGCAGGTAGGCCTTCCGGATCGACGGCAGGCCGCGCAGGACCAGCGTTTCCGGCTGCGTGTACGCGCCCTTGCACAGCCGAACGCGCGCGCCCAGCGCGATCGCGCGTTCGACGTCCGCGGGCGAACGCTTCAGGTAGGCCTGAATCACGGGGCCGACGTTTGCATGTCGTGCGTACACGGTCTCGAAAACGCGCAGCGTCGGCTCGGTGACCGCGGGGCCCTCCATGTCGATGCGCACGAAGGGATCCGGCAACGGTGCGGCCCGCTCGACGATCTCGCTCAAGTGCGCCGTGCTCAGCGCTTCGTCCACCAGCAGCCCGAGCGCGGTCAGCTTGACCGACACGTTCGTGCGGACCGCGTCGCGCTCGATCGCGGCCAGCATCTCGAGGTACGTGTCGCGCGTCCGGCGGGCTTCTGCGACGTCGGTCACATCTTCGCCTAGGAAGTCCAGCGTTGCGGTCATTCCTTGCGCGTTAAGCGAGCGGACGGCTGCCAGTGCCGAGGCTATCGTGTCCCCGGCGACAAAGCGGCGGGCCAGGAAGAAGAATCGCGTTTGAAACGACGGCCTCGTGGCGACGATCCGATCGAGGGCGGGCATCGGAGCGTTGGCTTTCGACGGGTCCGTAGACCTGCCCGCTCGGCGCTCGTCGAGCTCCCGCCTGCTGCGCCAAGAAAATTTAACGTGCCGGCGGCGGCCCGGCCTAGGCCGACCATTCCGAACTTCCGAACGGATCACATGTGAGCGAACTTCTGCCTCCGGGAAAAAGAGAGCCAAAACGCGTTTTGATCGCCGACGACGATCAAGATGTGTGCGCTCTGTTACAAATCGTGCTCGCGCCGCTCGCTCGGGTCACCGTCGTCCACGATGCGGAATCGGCGCTGGAGCTCGTAGGCAGCGAGAAGCCCTACGACGTCATCATCTCGGATTTCATGCTGCCGGGCATGGACGGGCTCGAGTTCGTCGAGCGCGTCCGCAGCGACGCGAACGCGGGGCGCGTGCCGATCCTGATGATCAGCGGCCACGGGTCGCTCGGGGTGGGCGACCGCGCGCGAGCCGCCGGCGCCGACGCGTTCCTGGACAAGCCGTTCACGCTGGCCCAACTGCGCTCGACGATTCACGTCTTGCTCGGCCCTCACGTACAGTACGCCTAGCCGCGCTCGTCCGAAAAGGGGAGGCCGCGTTCTTGCGCTTCGAGAACCGGAGGGGCGATTGCACTGCGAACGGCGACGAGGATCGGATCAGCGCTTCACGATGAAACCCAGGACAGGGTCGATCGAGCCCGCTGCCGATAAGGTACCGCGGTAAGCTCCGCCCTCAAGGTCGCGTTGCTCGCGATCTCGCTCGCCCTCGATGTATTCGCGGTTTGCGTCGGTGTCGGAATGCGAGGCGTCACGCGCGCCGCGAAGGTTCGCATCGGGGCGGCCTTCGCGACCGCCGAAGTTGCGATGAACCTGATCGGCGTGGGCCTGGGCGCGCTTGCCGGCAAAGCGATGGGCGAGGTCGCCGGCTACATCGGTTTCGCGGCGCTGGTCGGCGTCGGCGCCTACATGATCTACGAATGGGCACGCGATGTCGAATCGGGTTTGGATCTCTCGCAGGGCTGGGGGCTGTTCGTCGGATCGCTGGCGATCAGCCTGGATTCGCTCGGGATCGGTTTCTCGATCGTCTACATCAACGTACCCCTGGCCGTCACGCTCGGTGCGATCGCGGTCGCCTCGCTCGCGTCGTCCGCGCTCGGCCTCGCGTTCGGCCAGGGCTTCGGAGCGAGGGCCGGCGAGCGCTCCGGCTTGATCGCGGGAATCGTGCTCATCCTGACCGGCCTGCTTTTCGGGACGCTGAAGTACCTCCACATCGAATGACCTCACTTCGCGCCGTCTGGCTGGCGTCCGGGCTCTACGCCGCGATCTACTTCGCGCTCGGCATCGACCGCTACGTCACCTACCACTCGGGCTCCGATCTCGGCCTCTTCACGCAGTGCATCGCGACCGTGTTCCACGGCTTCAGCGATACGCCCGAAAGCGGTAGCCATTTCACGGTACACTTCTCGCCGATCCTGTATCTGTGCGCGCCGCTGCTGCTGGCGACGCACTCGCCGCTGGCGCTGGTCGCGATTCAAGCGGTCGCGGGAGCGCTGGCCGCGCCGCCGCTCTACCTGATCGCCCGGCGGCGGATGCCGGAACGCCTCGCGTTCGGCGTCGCTTGCGTCGCGCTGCTGTACCCGCCGCTGGCCGGCGTGACGTTCACGGACTTCCACGAGAACGGGTTCGTCACGGCGGCGACGCTGTGGCTGGTCTGGGCTTTCGACGAGCGCCGCTTCGCGCTTGCCGCGCTGTTCCTGGCGCTCGCTCTGGGAATAAAGGAGGATCAAGCGCCGATCCTCGCCTTCGCGGCCCTCTTCGGGCTCGTCTACGCGTTACGGTTGGGCGACCGCGGCCGCGCCTGGTTCGCCGCCGGCGCGATCGCGGCGTCCGCCGCGACGTTCGCGTTCTTTTTCGGGTGGGTGCGAACGCTGGCGGGCGCGACCGACGTGTGGTCGCCGACCCACTTCTACACGTGGAGCCGCGTGGTCGATCCGCGCGGCAGCGCGCCGTGGTACTCGATCGGGCGCCCCGCGTACTTCTTCGAGGCGATGCTGCCGCTCGCGTTCGTGGCGTTCTTCGCGCCCGCGTTCGTGCTCGCGTTGCCGGGCTTTGCCGAAGTGCTGGGCTCTCACGAATCGATAACGTATACGATGGGCACGCACTATGCGGCCGTCTGGATTCCCTACGTTCTGCTCGCGTTCGCTTGTGCGATCGCACGGCTGTACGACCGTTCGCCGCAACTCGCGCGCGGATTCGTGCGCGCGTCGCTCGTCCTGTGTGTGCTCGTGCTCGCGGTCGCGAGTCCGACGCACTGGGGGCATTACCTTCGCGCCCGCAACGCGCACGACGCGGTGCTCGACGCGGCCCTGGCGCGACTGCCCGCGACGCTCGAAGTCGGGACGTTCGACGAAGCGTACGCGCATCTGGGTTTCGATCCGAACGCGCAACTCGGCTTGCAGCGCGACCCGCGCTTCGTACTGGTCGACGAGACGTTCGCGAACTCGTGGTTCACGGCGCGCTATCTGCCGGCGCTGCGGCGGGGCCTCGCGCGGGGCACGTACCGGCGCGTGTGGAGCGAGGACGGCGTCTTGCTGATCGAGCGCGTAAACGGAAGAGCCGGCGCGGGCGCGGAACGCGTGTCCGATGGACGTGGCAGCGGCGCTGTTGACGCGAGCGCGCGCGCTCGGCGCGCGTTCGCTGGCGGTGGTGGGGACCAGCAAGAACGCGGGTAAGTCGGTCGTCATCGCCGCCCTGGCCGACGCGCTCTGGCGGGCGGGCGAACCCTTCGGCGTGTGTTCGATCGGGCGCGACGGCGAACCCGCGGATGCCGTGGACGGCGCGGCGAAGCCACGCTTCTTTCTGCGCCCGGGGGCGCTGCTCGCGACCGCGGCGGCGCTGGTCCCGCGTTCGCCGGCGCTCGAAATCACGGCCGTCACGCCGGAGTGGAGCGCGCTCGGCCCGATCGTGCTGGCGCGCGTGCGGGCGCCCGGATTCGTCGAGATCGCGGGTCCGCCGAGCGCCGCGGCGCTGCGCCGGATCGCGCGGGCGCTGGCCGAAGGCGGCCGGTTCACCTTGATCGACGGCGCGGTGGACCGCGTCGCGGCCTTGCGCGACGGGGACGACGCGATCGTGGTCGCGGCCGGGGCGGCCGGCGCGCCGACGCTCGCGCGCGCGGCCGGCGACGCGGCCGCGCTCGTCGCGCGCCTGCGGTTGCCCGTCTACGATCCGGACCGGCCGTTCGTACGAGTCGCGGGCGCCCTGACCGCGACGGTGGCCGCCGCCTTCGTCCACGCAAAGGAGCGGCGCCAGATCGTCGTGGCCGACCCGACCCACGTCGCCTTCAGCGGCCGCACCTTCGCGGACTTCGCGGCGTCCCTGGACCTCCGTTGCGAACGGACGCTGCGCCCGATCGCCTGCACGGTCGCGCCGCGCAGCGCCGAGCGTAGCTTCGAACCGCGTGCGTTCGCGCGCGCCGTGGCCGAGCGGACGGGGCTTCCGGCGTTCGACGTCTACGCGGGAACAATCGCCGGAACGTTCGCGGCGTGAAGGTGCTCTGGGACGACGCGACCGGCGAGTCGATCGGCACCGCCTGGCTGCTCGATGCGATCGCGCCGGGAAGCTCCTTCGGGCGGGCCGCCCGCGCCCGCGAGCGCGCCTTCCGGTGCGGCGACGAAGCGGCGGCGCGGGCGCGGATCGCGCTGGTCGACCGCGTGGCGCGCGGGATCGACGCCGCACGGCTCGCGGCGCTGCGCGCGGCGATCGCGCGCGCGCCCGATCCGGCGCCGGCGCTCGTGCGCGCCGCGGCGCACGGCGTCCTCGACGACGTCGATTTCTTCGAGCTCTCGCGCTACCTCGATGCGTTGGCGGACCTCAGCGAGCTGTTGCAAGCCGCGCCGGTCGAGGGCGTCGAGGCTCCGGCCGGTGACGACACGCTGCGCGCGGCGCTGGCCGCGGGCCGCACGCCCGCGCGCACCTTCTACCTGGACGACGGCTTCGACCGCACCTTGGCCCGCGCGCGCGGCGATGTCGCGCGCGCTCAAGCGGCGTACGACACCGCGCGGGGCCGGCTCGGCGAACGCATCGCGCGGTTCGCCGGTGTCGAGCGGATTCGCGACGGCGAGTTCGTCCTGATGCGCGCAAACCTCGCGACACCGCTGCCGCCCGAGCTGCGCGTGCTGCGCGAAGCCCCGACGTATCTTTTATGTGAAATCGCGTTGGACGATGCGGCGCTCGAGGCGCTCGCCGCGCGCGACGGCGCGGCGGCCCGCGTCGCCGACGCCGAAGAGGCGGTGCGCGCGCAGCTGTCCGAGCGCGTCGCGGCGGCCGCGCCCGGACTCGCGCGGGCCGGCGAAGCGCTCGGCGAACTCGACGCGCTTCTGGCGCGCGCGCAGTTCGCGCAGCGCTACGACTGCGTCGTGCCCGTCATCGTGGATGCCCCGCGAGTCGCGCTGCACGAGGCGCGTTTCCTGCCGCTGGCCGAAGCCTTGGGGCGGCACGGCCGCTCTTATGCCCCGGTGTCGCTCGAACTCGAAGGAATCGGGGTCGTGACCGGCCCCAACATGGGCGGCAAGACTGCGGCCCTGCGGACCCTTGGATTTCTCGTCGCCTGCGCCGCCCTCGGCTTGCCGGTGCCGGCCGCGTCGGCCGAGGTTCCGCTGGTCGACGGTATCGCATGGGTCGGCGCGAGTTCGCCCGACGGCGACGGTCTGCTGTCGTCCTTCGGCCACGAGATCGTGGCGCTACGGACGTTTCTCGAGCGCCGCGAGCGGCGTCCGCTCGCGCTGGTCGACGAGTTCGCCCGCACCACGTCGCCGCGCGAAGGCCGGGCGCTGTTGATCGCCGTCGTGGAAGCGCTCCAGGCTCGCGGCGCGCTCGGCCTAGCGGCCACGCACCTGACCGGGATCGCCGCCGCCGCCGGGGTGCCCCACTTCGCGAGCGGCGGGTTGCCCACGCTCGCTCCGCAACCCGGCGCGCCGCTCGACCTCGAGGCGGCGCTGCGCCGCATCGCGCGCGCGATGGACTATCGGCTCGCCCGCGTCGATGAGAATGCCGTGCCGGCGGCCGACGCTCTCGCGCTGGCCGAAGCGCTCGGCTTGGATTGGGACGTCATCGAACGGGCCAAGGCCGCGCTGCGCTGAGCGCCGTTACGGGTTGCTCGCGGTCTGGGGGATCCCGGCGAGCGGCGCGGTGGGGAGCCCGGCGAAGTTGGCCCCGTACGGCGTCCCGACGCCCAGAATCCGGCTGTACCCGAGGGTCCCGGCTTTGACCGTGACGACGCCGTTGGTACCGGGGATGCCTTGGTGGAAGTCGTGTGTCGTCGCGTTGGCGGCCGCCATCGCGTAGATCTCGACGTTGACGTTTCCGAGCAGCGCGTGCGTAGCCGCGATGCGTTCGGCCAGCAGCCCCGCGAACTCGGGGCTCGCCGCGCTCGTCCCGACCACTTCGTAAATCGTACCTCCGAAGTACTCGGAAACCGAGCTGGCTTGGCTCTGTTGCAAGGCCGAGCAGACCGCCCCGACGGGGCAACCGCCCATCTGCATCGACACGTCCGGCACCGAGCGCCTCGTGACCCCCGTCGGGATGTCGTTTTGCCAGCTAGGCTTCGCGAAGAACTGGCTCGCGCCGCTGCCCGAGCCCCACAGCTCGTTGGTGACCTCGTTGCCGGTTTGGTACGGGTCGTCCACGCCGATGACGTTATCGTAGGCGTTTTCCGACGAGTACGCCGACGTCAAGCTCGTCGTCGAGTGCGTCGTGATGAGGTTGGTGCCCCCGACCGCGACGACGTTCGGATCGTCGGCGTCGGCATCGACGCCGGCAACGTCGAGGTAACGTCCTCCGCCCGCGCCGTTCGTGAAGTAGCCGGGTTGCGGGCAATCGAGTCCCGCGTTATCGCCCGAGCTGGTCGTAAAGGTGATACCTTCGGCGTTGCCTTGCAGGAACACGTCGTGGTAGCCCTGCGTGATAACGCTCGGCGGACCGCTGTAGTATCCGTACGGGGCCGTGTAGGTCAGCTCGCACACGCCGTACGACGTGCTGACCACCTGCGCGCCGTACCCCGGTTTCTTGTCGGCGATGGCGGTGTACGCGGCGATGAAGCCGCTGTCGTAGCCGTCGGTCGCGATGCCGATGACGCTCGCGCCTGCCGGGGCGCTCCCCCCCGCCTGTTGCACGTCGAGGTTCGCTTCGATCGAGTCGGCGGATTGAGCGTTCCATTGCTGGGAACCCGTCATCATGACGTGATACAGCGTGGGTTGCGGGGCCAGATAGCCCGCGCCCGTGCCCAAGCGCTCGTGCTGGAAATACAGCTGCGCGTCGCGCTGGTTGAAATCCGAAATGCCGACGGTTGCGATCTTGACGCGCGAACCGTTCGCCGCGGAGTACGAAGGGTACGCGTAGGCCTGTTTGAGATCGTCGAACCAGTAGCTGCCGACCGTCGAGGTGCGGTTGTCCGGACGCACGGCGAGCCCCAGGTGCGAGCGCCGCATCGCAGCGCCGTTGAGGCCGATGACCGTGACGCCGAGGGTTGCCAGCGCCGGCGGCGGCTGGACCGCGTCGGTCGTGGCCGGGCGCGCACCGCCGAGCCGGGTTCCGATCAGGTGCATTCGCACGTTGAACGCGCTCCGCACCGCCGCGGCCGTGCCGGTCGCCTCGATCGACTGCGAGTTGACGGCGGTCACGCGGAAGCCCTCCGCGACCAGCGCCAGCGCCGCGCGCCGGATCGAGTCGGGCGTGGGGCCGTAGCGCGCCCGGAACTGTTCGACGCTCAAGAAGTGGTGGTAGAGCGGCGAGTCCGGCGTGGCCTGAAGCGCGGTCAGCGCTTCGAGCTCCGCGCGGTTGCGCAGCGGCAGTTTGACGATGAACGGGACCGACGTGGCGGCCGGGGCGAGGCCGAGGTCGGCCGAGCGGAAGGATGCTGCGGGCGCCGGCCCCGCTGCGGCGACTGCGAGCAACGCTGCGATCGACGCGACGAACGGCGCGATTGAAGATTTCACGGCCCGTGCCTTCGGTGCATGGCGTAGGAACCACCTCGCAAGGCAAGGGCGCGATCGATCCCCGCAGGGCGGCGGCCACGGCTGTCCGGAAGGTGCCGGTGTGGAAGCGCTCATCATCACCGTCGCGGCCGTCGGCGCCGAGCTCACGCCGGAAGCGACGCCGCACCTGCCCGTCACGCCGGCTCAGCTCGGCGAGACGGCCGCGCTCTGCCGGGCGGCCGGTGCGGCGATGATCCACGTGCACTGCCGGAACGACGACGGGCGCAACACCGCCGACGTCGAGCGCTTCCGGCAGGCTGGGGCGGCGGTGTCGGCCGCGAGCGACGTGATCGTTCAGTTCACGACCGGGGGCGCGATCGGGATGAGCGTTGCCGAGCGGACCGGGCCGTTGCAGCTGCGGCCGGAGATGGCCACGCTGACGTGCGGCACCGTCAATTTCGGGGACGAGGTCTTCGAGAACAGCTTCCCGATCATGCGCGGCATCCTGGCCGAGATGCACCGCTACGGCGTTCGCCCGGAACTCGAGATCTTCGACGCGGGCCACCTCACGAACGCGAAGCGCCTAGCGGCTGAGGGCCTGCTGACCTTCCCGCAGCACGTCGATTTCGTGCTCGGGGTGCCGGGCGGCCTCGATGCGGCGGTACGCAACCTCGTGTACCTGGTCGATGGGTTGCCGGCGGGCTGCACGTGGTCGGTGGCGGGCATCGGCCGCGACCAGCTTCCGCTTGCAGCGGTCGCCGTCGCCATGGGCGGTCACGTCCGGGTCGGGCTCGAGGACAACATCTACTATTCGAAGGGCCGGCTGGCGCGCAACGACGAACTCGTGGCCCGCGTGGCGCGGATCGCCGCGGAACTCGGGCGGCCGGTCGCCACTCCGGCGGAGGCGCGCCGCATCCTCGGCTTGGAGGTTTCCGGGCGCGCCGCTTGGCTGTCACACACAGGATTCCCGCCCGGCGGGTCGTAAGCGAGGCGCACTCGCACCAGGGCCGGAGGCCTGTTCACACCTGTTCAATTACGTCGTCCGCAGAACGCTGCAAGCGATCCCGCTGCTTCTGCTGATCTCCATCATCCTGTACTGGATCCTGAGCAACGCGCCGGGCGGTCCGCTCGCGCCGTACCTGCAGAACCCGCACATCACGCAAGCCGATATCGAGCGCCTCAAGCACAATTTCGGGCTCGACCAGCCGTTGCCGATCCGCTACCTCCACTGGCTGGGAATGGTCCTGCAGGGCCACCTCGGCTACTCGACCTCGAACTCGGAGGACGTCGCGACCGCGATTCTCGAGCGCATGCCCGCGACGCTGCTGCTGATGGGCTGCTCCTTCGTGCTCTCGCTCGTGGTCGGCGTGTCGTTCGGCATCATCGCTGCGGTCAAGCCGTACTCGGCGGTCGACTACGCGATCACCACGTTTGCGTTTTTCGGCCAGTCGATGCCGGTGTTCTGGTTCGCCCTGATGCTGCAGCTGGCGTTCGCGGTCACCGGCATCACGGCGTTCGGTTACCACATCGCGCTGCCGTCGGCCGGCCTCGCGTCGAGCGACGAGTTCGATTTGGGCGATCGCATCTCGCATTTGATCCTGCCCACGATCGTACTCAGCCTCTTGAGCGTTGCGACCTGGAGCCGCTTCACGCGCAGCTCGATGCTGGAAGTCATCAAGACCGACTACATGCGCACGGCCGCGGCCAAGGGCTTGGACCGCACTCGCATCATCTTCCGGCACGGGCTCAAGAACGCGCTGATTCCGGTCGTGACGATCATCGCGCTCTCGCTGCCGGGTCTGGTCGCGGGCGCCGTCGTGACGGAGACGATTTTCGCGTGGCCCGGGATGGGGCGCCTGTTCTTCAACGCGCTCGGCCAGTTCGATTTTCCGCTGCTGATGGGTTATCTGATGATGACCTCCGTGCTCGTCGTGTTTTTCAACATTCTGGCCGACGTCGCGTACGCGTGGCTCGACCCGCGCGTGAAGTATGACTGATCGGGAACGGTCCGGCTGATGGCGACCACGCTGGTCCCCGGCGCGATCGCGCCGCCCGTCGCCGACGACGAATTCCAGATCGAGCGCCACGGGGTCTGGAAGCGCTTCCGCAAGCACCGCTTGGCGTTCGTGGGCGCGTTCGTCATCGTGGCGATCGTGCTGATCGCGGTCTTCGCGAAGTTCCTGGCGCCCGCCGACCCGAACTTCATCGACCAGGCGCACTGGTCGGGCTACCCGCTCGCGCCCGGCGTCGCCGGCCACATCCTGGGCACCGACGAGAACGGGCGCGACTTGCTGTCGCGGCTGATGTTCGGGGCGCAGATCTCGTTGACGGTCGCGTTCCTGGCCGTGCTGATGGAACTGGTGATCGGCACGGTCGTCGGCGCGGTCGCCGGCTACTACGGCGGCTGGATCGACTATGCTCTGATGCGTCTGACCGACGTGTTCCTCTCGATTCCGCTGCTGCCGCTCCTGCTCGTGCTGACGGCGATCGTTTCGGCTACCTCGAGCAAGGCCGCGCTGGGCTTCGGCGTCATCGTGGTCATCATCGGCGGCCTCTCGTGGATGCCGGTCGCGCGCCTGGTGCGGGCCGCTTTTCTATCGCTGCGCGAAAAGGAGTTCTGCGAGGCCGCGCGGGCGATCGGAAACCGCGACAGCCGGATCATCTTCCGCCACCTGCTGCCCAACGCGGTCGCCCCGCTGATCGTGCAGGGAACGCTCGAGGTCGCGAACGTGATCATCTTGGAATCGACGCTCTCCTTCCTCGGGTTCGGAATTCAGCCCCCGACCGCATCCTGGGGCAACATGCTCGCGAACGCCGAGTCCAACATGGCGATCGCGCCCTGGGTGGCGGTGTTCCCCGGCCTCTGCATCCTCGTGACGGTGCTCGCCATCAACTACCTCGGCGACGGCTTGCGCGACGCGCTCGACCCCAACATGAAATGAGCGAGCTTGCACGGTCCTGCCGGATGGGCTAGAATGCCTCAGTTGTCCTCCTTCCGGAGGCCGAAGTGTTGCCCCCTGCGCGCGAGTGGCGGAATTGGTAGACGCACTAGCTTGAGGGGCTAGCGCTCGCAAGGGCGTGCTGGTTCGAGTCCAGTCTCGCGCATGATGGAAAGCCCGCACTCGCGGGCTTTTTGGTGCCCGGCGGCGCAGTTCGTCGGCGCCGGCGCCGGTGGGAAACGCCGGCTTCACTCGGAAATTTGGTAGATAGTCAGAATCAGGAGCTGCATTCTGAATCAGAACGACGAATCGGAAGGAGGGGGCGACGGTGAGCAAGCTCGAGATCGAAGCGACGGTGCGCGAAAAGAACCAACTGACCATCCCGCGACCGGTAGCCGAGCGCCATGGCATCGAGCCCGGACGGCGCCTCGTCATCGTGGACACCGGGGATGCAGGAGAGTTCGTCGTGCGGGTGCTCCCGCGGAGCTACGCCGGTGCGCTGGCCGGCGTCTTCGGGACCACCGGCGAGAACGTTGCGTACGTTCGCAGCGAACGCGAAGGCTGGCACTGAAGCGACCGGCTCTCGAGAAACGACTCGCCCACGGCGACCGCTTGCTCGTCGATACTTCGGTGCTCGTCGCATACTTCGAGCCAAGTGATGCGACCCACGCACTTGCTGTCGTGCTCATCGACGAATTCGTGCTTGCCGGCCGCAACGTCGCGGTCGTTTCGACGATCGCCGCGATGGAACTCTTGGTGCGCCCGCTACGGGTTGCCCCAAAAGGGGTCGTGCATATCTACGATTTCTTGACCCGCTGGCCGAATCTGGTTCTGCTCCCCGTCGACCTTCATGTCGCCCAGGAGGCGGCGTCCCTCCGGGCGACCCACGGCTTCAAGGTTCCGGATGCGCTCGTCATCGCGAGCGGCATCGTGAGCCAAGTCGGACACCTCGTGACAAACGACGCTCAGTGGCAGAAGAAACTCGCGGCGCTCAAGGCTCGGATCGCAGTAACCGAACTCTCGAACTACCTCTGAAGTCGGGGGGCTGGCCGTCGGTCGGGCGCCGAGGCTGGCGAGCGACCGCGGGGCGATTTTCGGCCGGGCCCGAAACACCGGCCTCGGAAGTCCCGTAGTACGGGTCGATCCACCACCCAAGGAGCACTCGCCGTGTGGCTTACCCGCTTTGCCATCACCAGGCCCGTCATCACGGCGATGCTCTTCATTGGTTTGGCCATCTACGGCGTCGTGTCGTACGTCGGCCTGGGCATCAACGCATTGCCCAACGTCTCGTTTCCGGTCGTCGGCGTGTTCGCGTCGTATCCGGGCGCTTCGCCCTCCGAAATGGAGAAGCTGGTCATCAAACCGATCGAAGACCAGCTGGACGGCATGGAGAATCTCGACCGGCTCTCGGCGACCGCGCAAGAGGGTACGGCGACGATCGTCGCGCGCTTCAAGCTCGACACCGACCTCAATTACGAGACGATCGACGTCCAGCGCCGCGTCGACATCGCGCGCGTCTACATGCCGGCGGACCTGACCCCGCCGACCGTTCAGAAGTTCAGTAACGCATCGGACCCGATCATCGACGAAGCGGTCACCTCGAACAAGCTGTCGGCCGCGGAACTGTCCGACCTCATCACGCAGCGCATCGTCCCCGATCTGAAGACCGTGCCGGGCGTGCTCGACGCGCAAACGGCGGGAAACTCGCCGCGCGAGATCCACGTATACCCCGACCAGGGGCGCATGCTGGTTTCCAGCACCACGCTGGAAGACATCAACAACGCGCTGGCGTTCAACAATGCCAACCTGCCGGGTGGGCGCATGGATTCTCCGACCCAGGAGACGACGGTTTCGGTCCACGCCGACATCCAGCAGCCGCAGGATATCCTGCAGATCCCCCTCCAGGTGCTCAACGGGTCGCAGATCGGCGTCGCGCAGGCGAGCCTGAAGGTCGGTGACGTCGCGACCGTCGAGGACGGGCACGTCGAGCAGCGCCTTCCCGCGAGTTACAACGGGCGGCCCAGCGTGCTGCTCTCGATCGTACGCCAAGTCGACTCCGACACCGTCAAAACGACGGAACGGGTGCGCGCGAAGTTCAAGCAACTGGCGGCGGAATACCCCGCCGCTCAGTTCTCCGAAGTCGATGCCGATGCGGACTTCACGCGCGCGTCGGTCGACGGCGTGCTGCAGAGCTTGCTCGAAGGCATCTTGTTGACGGCGGTCGTGATGCTGCTGTTCCTGCACGCGTGGCGCAACGCCGCCGTCGTCATGATCGCGATTCCCTCGTCGCTGCTTGCGACGTTCATCGTCATGAAGCTGATGGGGTTCACCCTGGACTTCATCTCGCTGATGGGGCTGGGGTTGACGATCGGTATCCTGGTCGACGACTCGATCGTGGTGCTCGAGAACATCACGCGAAGGCGCGATCTCGGCGACGCGCCGCTGGAGGCTGCGTACAACGGCCGGACGGAGATCGGTAATGCCGCGATCGCGATCACGCTGGTCGACGTCGTCGTGTTCCTGCCGATCGCGTTTCTTTCGGGCATCATCGGTAAATTCATGAAGGAATTCGGCATCGTCATCGTCGTGGCGACGCTGTTCTCGCTGCTGGTCTCGTTCACGCTGACGCCGTTGCTCGCCGGCCGCTGGTCGGTCAAGCGGCGCAGCCCGGCGGTGCCCTGGTGGGCGGCCGGGTTCCAGCAGGGCTTCGACCGCCTCGGCCGCTGGTACGCGGAACGCGCGCTGCCGTGGGCGCTCGGCCACCGGATCGTCGTGCCCGTCGTCTGTACGCTCTTGGTCGGCGGCGCGCTCGCGCTCGTGCCGCTCGGCTTCATCGGCTCCGAGTTCGTTCCGTCGACGAACACGGGCGTGCTCAGCGGCTCCTTGCAGTACCACGTCGGGCAGCCGCTGGCCGTGACCGCGCGCGGCATGTCCCAGCTCGAACAGGGTTTGCTCGGGATCGACGGCGTGGCCTCGGTGCTCTCGACCGTGGGCGACAAGCAGATCGGCGAGGAGCAAGTCACGGGCGGGCACGTGGCCTCGTTCACGGTCATCCTTGACAAGAAGCGGCGGCGCGAGACCGACCGCGTGCTGGCCGACGCGCGTAAGCTCGGCTATCTCGCGCCGGGCGCCGAGTACCACATCGCGACGCTCGGCGGCGGCGGGGGCGGCGGTTCGCCGATTCAATTCACGCTGACGGGCCCCGACGCGGCGTTGGCGCTCGCCGCCGATAAGGTGGCCGCGCTGATCAGGGCCCAACCCGGCACGGTCAACGTGCAGACCGGCGCCGACAGCAACGGCCCGCGCCTCGACATTCGCATCGACGCGCGCCGCGCCAACGTGCTGGGCATCGCGCCCGCCGACGCGGCGACCGTCGCGCGCATTGCGATCGGCGGCAACATCGCGACGCGGGTCCGGCTCGAGAACGGGCTGACCGACGTGCGGATCGAATTGCCGCCCGGGCGCCGGAACGATCTCGCGACGATCGGGGAACTGCAGGTGCGCGCGGCCAGCGGCGCCTTGGTCCCGATCTCCCAAATCGCGACCTTCACGATGACGACCGCTCCGACCAAGATCGAGCGCCAGGCGCGCAACCGGGTGGAGCTCGTCTCCGCCGACGTCGATCCCAACGCCGGCGTGGCGCTCGGGACGATCCTGGGCGCCGTTCAGAAGAAGCTGGCCGAACCCGGCTTCCTGCCCGCCGGCGTCCGCGCGCTGGCCGACGGCGATGCGGATCTTTACAACCAAACCTTCACGAGCATGGGGCTGGCGCTCGCGACTTCGTTCATGCTCGTGTACATGCTGATGGTCGTGCTCTACGGGTCGTTCGTCGAGCCGCTGATCGTCATGTTCTCGGTACCGGTCGCCATCGTCGGCGCGCTCGGCGGCCTGGCCGTGCGGCACCAGACGCTCAATTTGTTCTCACTGATCGCGATCGTGATGCTCTTCGGCTTGGTCGCCAAGAACGGCATCCTGCTGGTCGACTACGCGAACCAGCAGCGCCGCAAACGCGGGCTCAACGTGTTCGATGCCATGAAGGCCGCCGCGGCGATCCGCTTCCGGCCGATCCTGATGACGACGTGCGCGATGATCTTCGGCATGCTCCCGCTTTCGCTCGGCCTGACCGAAGGCGCCGAGGAGCGGGCCTCGATGGGGACGGTCTTGATCGGCGGCCTGCTCAGTTCGCTGATCCTGACGCTCGCGCTCGTGCCGGTCATGTACACGTACATCATGGGTTGGGTCGACCACCACGAGCGCCGCCAGCCCGCCCGGCGCTCCCTCGAGGAAGAGCGCGGCATGCCCGAATTTCCCGTCGGCGTCGGAGCGACCGCTGAGTAGGCCTGGAGCCGAGAAGAAACTGACAGCGCGCGCGCAATAGTGTCCCGGGTGCCAGAGCCTCGTACCGCCCTCGTCACGGGGGCGGCGAGTGGTCTCGCGCGCGGAGTCGCCGTCGATCTCGCGCGCGCGGGTTACCGCGTCGCCTTCACCTACCGAGCCGCCGGAACGCCTCCGGACGAAACCCTCGCTCGCCTCCGGGACGCCGGCTCGCGCGAACCGTTCGCTATTCCTACGGACCACAGCGAACCGGGCGAAACCGAACGGGCCGTCCGCGCTGCCGAGTCGGGGTTGGTGAGGTTGGATGCCGTCGTGCACGCGGTCGGGCCGATCGTGGTACGGCCGTTCGCGAACTCGACGATGGCCGATTGCCGCCGGATGCTGGCGGGCAACTATGAGAGCGCGGTCGAATTGGCGTTCGCCGCCCTGCCCGCCATGCGCGAGCGCGGCTCGGGTCGACTTGTCTTTTTCGGCATGAACGGATCGCACGATACCTTGCCCGCCAAGGGGATGAGCCTCTATGTGGCCGCCAAAGCCGCGGTCACGGCATTCGCGCGGACGCTGGCGTTGGAGGAAGGGGCTCGGGGTATCACCGTTAACGTGGTCGAGCCCGGCGACATTAGGAACAAGGATGCCGACCGCTCGGTTGCAAGAGGCATCTCCGCCAAGAACCCCACCGGCCGCGCCGGCTCGTGGGAAGACGTGGCATATGCGGTGCGGTTTCTCGTGTCCGAAGAGGCGAGCTTTATCAACGGCGTGACGGTCGGGGTCAATGGAGGACTCGTGGAGCCGCACGAGTGACGGTCTTCGTTTGGGCGGTGGTCGTGCTGATCGTCGTCGTACGCGGCATCGTGGCTTTCACGCTGCCGCTAACGGGTGACGAGGCGTACTACTGGGAGTGGAGCCGGCACTTGGCGTGGGGTTACGTCGACCATCCGCCGGCGGTGGCCGCCACGATCGCCCTGTTCAGCCTCTTCGGCACGACGCCCGGCCTCGTGCGGCTGGGGTTCGTGCTGTGCGGGCTGATCGCGTCGCTCGCGATCGCCGGTTGCGCCACCGAGCTGACCGGCGGTGACCGGCGCGCCGGCGCCGTGGCCGCGCTCGCACTCGCGCTGACGCCGCTCGCTTCGCTCGCGTTCGGGTCCGCCTCCCCCGACGGGCCATATCTGATGTTCTGGTCGCTGGCGCTCTGGTTCGGCGCGCGCGCCTTCCAGCGCGATTCCCTTCCGGACTGGGTGCTGCTGGGCGCCGCGCTGGCGGGCGTGCTGCTCTCGCGGGTGCTCGGCTTCGCGCTGCTTTTCGGCGTGTGCGCCTACTCGCTGACGCCGGGCGTCCGGCACGTGTGGCGGCGCGGCTTGCCGCTGGCGCTCGGCGTGGCGCTCGTGCTCTACGCACCGTTCGTGGCTTGGAACGCGTCGCATCACTGGGTCACGCTGCTGTTCGGCCTCCAGTATCGCCACCAGGAGACGCACTCGTTCTCGCTGCGCCGGGTAGCGACGCTGATCGCGTCGCAAGCCGCGGCCTACTCGCCGGGCATTTTCCTTGCAGTCTTACTGCTGGCGCTGAGGCCGCGCAACGCGTTTTTGGCGTGGACCGCCATTCCGCAACTCGTGGTCGTGACCGCCCTGGCGTTCGTCGAGCGCGTCGAGATCCACTGGATCTTCGGAACGCTGGTGTCGCTCGCGGCGATGCTGGGCGTCGCCTACACGCAACTGTCCTACCGGCTGAAAGTCGTCTGGACCACGATCTGCGTCGTGCCGGGCGCCATCCTGGTGCCCGCGATCCTGGCGGTCACCTTCGCGCCGATTCCGATCTACAAGATCGTCCACCGCGAGACCGGGGCGCAACTGCGCAACGGCGGCCCGTTCGAGATCATGACGTACTCGATGGTCGCGAAGGACGCCGCCAAGCTCGCGCACGACCGCAACGCGGTCGTCATGACCGACGGCTACGGTCTCTCGTCCGTGATGGACTTCGATGCCGGCCTGGCGCCCATCGTCATCGGGTACAACTGGCAAGGCCGCGAATCGCGCTCCTGGTATCCCGACGGGCTCCAGCCGGGACGCGCGCTCTTCGTCGACAAGGAACCGCTTTCGACGCGCCCCGACATCGCCGCCCACCTGCACCGCGCTTGCGCGCGCGTCGTCGACGGGGGCACTCACCCGTACAGCTTCGGCGGCACGACGCCGCGCGCGTATTACTTCACGTGGTGCGAAGGTCTCGCTCCCGACGGTCTGGCCATCCTGCGCTGGGAGCGCGAACCGGGAAGCCTGACCGGTGAGGGCGCGTAGCGTTTCGCACAATTCGGTAGAATGATGGGGTGAAGCGGTTGGGCGTGCCGGACGGTGAGGATGCGAGCGCACTGCGCGGGCTAGTCCGCGCGCTCCAGCGGTACCCGTCCCTGTTTACGCTCAGCTACGACGCCGTCGCGCTGTACGACCGGAACGGCATCATCGTCGCCGGCAATCCCGCCTCGCGCGCGCTCATACGCGGCGAGCTTCGCGGCGACCACTTCGGCCGGCACATGGGGCCGGGCGAACTCGAGCGGGCCCAGGCCCACTTCGCGACCGCGCTCTCGGGCGAGCCGGTCGAGTTCGAGTCGGTCTTCAAGAGCCGTGACGGCACGCCGATCAACGTCATCGCGCGCTTGGTTCCGGCGCTGGCCGGCGAGACGATCGTCGGCGTCTTCGGGATCGCGCGCGACATCACGCCGCAGCGCCAGGCCGAAGCGGGCCGTGACGAGAGCCGCCAGCAATTCCGCTCGCTCTTCGAGCAGCATCCCGACTCGATATCGATGGTCGACGCGAGCGGCCGCTACGTGCGGCTCAACGCGGCGGCGGAGCGGATGTTAGGCCTGCGATCTGCCGACGTGGCGGGCAAGCGGACGGGAGAGGTCTTTCCGCCCGGACCCGAGACGGAGGACCTCGACAGCTTCGTTCTCGACCTTCTCTCGGCGGGCGAGCCGACCCGGTACGAACGGACGGTGAGCCGCGCGGACGGATCGCAGATTACGCTCGAGGGCACGGCGGTTCCGGTCGTCGTCAGGGACGCCGTGACGGGGTTGTTCTTGATGTCGCGCGACGTCACGGCTCGGAAGCGGATGCACGACGCGCTCGCCTTGCAATCGCGCCGCACCCGGGCGTTGTACCGTTTGGCGTCCGAAGTCGGCGCGGATCCGAACGATCAGGCGCGTAGCGCGCTCGCGTTCGGCGTGAAGGAACTCGGTTTCGAGTCGGGCTTCGTCGCGTCGAAAAACGGCGAGTTTCAAATGACCGAGCGCGCTGGAAGCGGGCTGCCGGACGATGACGATCCGCACTTCCGCCGGCTGATTCGCGAGACGATCGCGGGTTCGGGTCTGCTCGAAGCCGGCGCCGCCGCGCCTTCCCTCTGCCGGTCGTTCATCGGTTGCCCGCTCGACCTCGAGAGCGGGCGCTATGGCGCGCTCGGCTTCGTCAGCCGTTCGGCCACGATGCCGCTGACCGATTTCGATCGCGAGTTCGTGCGCGCGGTCGCCGAACTGACCGCCGTCAGCATCGAGCGCGCGATCGAAGAAGAGCGCTTGCAAAGCCTGGCTCACTTCGACGTCCTGACGGGGCTGCCGAATCGCCTGATGCTGAGCAACCGGTTCGCGCAGGCGCTTGCGGCCGCCCGGCGGCGCGGCGAATCGCTGGCCGTCTATTTCGTCGACGTCGACAAACTCAAGTCGGTCAACGATACGCACGGCCATCTGGTCGGAGACGAAGTCTTGCGGCTCGTCGCGCAGCGGCTGCGCAAGGCCTGCCGCGAGAGCGATACCGTCGCCCGGCTCGCCGGCGACGAATTCATCGTTCTGAGGCCGGGACCCGCCGTCGGCGCCCGGCCCGAAGCGCTGGCGGCACGGCTGCGCGCGGAACTCGAAGCACCCTGCGAGATCCGGGACGCGCAGTTGAAGCTGAGCGCCTGTATCGGCATCAGCGTCTTTCCGTGGGACGGGAAAGACGAGCGGGAGCTGCTCGAAAACGCCGACGCCGCACTGTACGCGGCCAAGGCCGCCGGTACGGGATCGATCCGCCGCTTCGCGAATTAGCTGCATGGCAAGTATTCACTAGCAGGACGGCGTAAGAAGAACGTACGTTGCCGGCGGGCCGAGGTGAAATAGGGTTCCGTGTACGAAAGAGATGCCATGCGATTTCCGGGTACGGCACGTGCCTGCTAGCCGTTTACCGCCCGTAATCGTTCCCGCGATCGAGGACGCGCTGGCGAGCGTGCTCGACGCCGTGGACCGAGCCGATTTTTCGTCCGCGCGAGCGTTGCTCGGCGCGATCCGGCCGCAACGGCGCCTCGACTACGCGCGCACGGAACTCGTGCGCGCGCGCATCGCTCGCATCGAGGGGGATGCCGAGGTCTGGCGCGGCGCGGCGGCCGAAGCCGCGCGAAGCCACCCCGAACCTCAGGGGCGGCTGCTCGCGCTCGCGCTGGAGGCGGCGGCGCTGAAGCGTTTGGGCCGTCTCGACGAGAGCGTCGCGCTGTTCGAGCGGGTGCGCGCCGAGCTCGAGCGCGGGGATCCCCGCAGCGGCGGGGAGGTCGCGTATCTCCTAGCCGTCGACGAGTGGGAGAACCGCCGCTACGATCGCGCGGAAGAGCTGGCCGCACGCAACGTGCGCTTCGGAGTCCATCCGGCCGAAAGCCGAGCGCTGCTCGGGTGGATCGACGTCAAGCGCGAGCGCTACGCGGCCGCGGCCGTGCATTTCCTTGCAGCGCTCGCCAATCTGGGCGCCGAACCGCGCGACGACGTCCGGCTGCGGGCGCGGCTCGTTCACGCCATCGCAAACGTCGCTGCGGAAACGATCGATCTGAAACTCGGCAACCGGGCGCGGCGCGAGTACGACGCCTTCCCGTGGCCGCCCAGTCTCGGTATCGAACGCTTCAATACCCTCACCTGTCTGCGCTTTCTCGCGCTGCTGGAGGGGGATATCGGGCGGGCGTGGTTTCTTTCGCGTGACGCCGCGGCCTGCGCACCCAATCAGGCCTATGCCGCCATCGGCGAAACGAACGCCGCCGTCGCGAGCCGGCTGCTCGGCGACGAGCGCGCTGAGGAACTGCAGGCGGAGCGCGCGTGGGAAATCCTTCAAAAGGTGCGCTGGAGTTCGATCGATCACGAAGGACGGGTCGCGCTGACGAATTTTGCGATCGAGTACGCCCAATCGATGCCGGCCGAAGCGAGCAAGGCGCTCACGAAGTACCGTTCCCTGGCGGCGAAGAGCAATGCGCTCAACGCCCTCGAGCACGACCGGCGGGTGACCGCATTCGAAAAAGTTGCGGGGGCACGCGTCGCGGAAGCACTCGGGCAACGCGGTGCGGCGATTCGCCTCTATTCCGACGCGCTCGACCTGTGGAACGAACTTGGCTACGCGATGCGCGCCGCGCTCGTCGCGCTCGACGTCTACCGGCTGACGGGCGATGAAGACCGGCTGGCGTCCGCCGACGCGGCGCTCGAGCGCGCGCCTCTGGCCTGGTTCGGCACCTGGAAAAAGCCGGACGGCCCGATCGACCGGCTGACGCCGGCGGAGCGGGTCGTCCTTTTCGAGTTGTTGCGGGGCAAAAGCGCTAAAGCGATTGCCGACGACCTCGACCGCAGCCAGCATACGGTGATCAATCATACGAGGAAGGTGTTCGCTGCGTTCGAGGTATCCTCGCGTGCCAAACTGCTGGCGCGCTGCGCCGAACTCGGAATAACCGTGCCTAAGTCGGGCCGCCGCCCGAGATCGAATCGTCCAAGGCGGTGACGAGCGCGGCGACGGCGTGTCCCAAGTGGCCGAGAATCGACAGCAGCGCCGCACATGAATGGGCGATAACCTGCATTGGTAGCTCTCCTGACGCACCGGCGGCAGGACGCCGCCGGACGCCACGAGGCTACACGAGGCGCGGGGTCATAGCTCTGTCACGCTAAGCGAGATTCTTCGGCCTTCGGTGCGTGCGCGGCGGCGATCTCGAGGGCCATCTTCCGGCACAGCGCAACGGCTTCGGGAGGAGCGAGCACGCGCGCCTCGGCGCCGAACCCGAGGGCCCAGCGAACGGCTTCGCCGAGATCGTGAACGCGAAAGCCGATCGTGGCTCCTCCGTTCGGCGCCGGCGTGACGTTCTGCGAGCGTTGCCACTCCCGGGCGACGACCGCGCCGGCGATCGTCGGCGAGAGTTCCACGCTGACTTCGACGGCGGTTCCGGTCTTGAAGAGGCCGATTGCGTCCTCGCCCCGGTAGGCCGCAGGAACGGTGCGGCGGCGGAACGTTCCCACGAGCCGGATGCGGCCGGCGATACGGTCGAGCGCGTATTGGCGCCAGCCTCCGCTGCGCGGCCGAACGTCGAACCCGATCAGATAGTAGCGCCCCGCCACGTACGTGACGAGATACGGTTCGACGATCCTTTCCAGTGGGAGCGCGCCGTTACGCGACGGGTAGGCGAAGCGAACTCGAGCGCTCCGCGCCCACGCGTCGCGAAGCGCGCCGTAGACCTCGGCGACCGCGCAGTGGGCTCTCAGGCGCGGAGTTGCGATCCGCAGGAAGCGGTCGATCGAAGCTCCGGCCAGGTCCACGTGACCGGCGAGTTCGCGTCCGATGACGTCGCCCAGAGCGTCGACCACGGCTTGCAGCGTGTCGGCCAGCGCCGGAGGCGCGGTCGAATTCGAGCCCGTCGCGCGCACGTTATCCAGGCTTTCGAGGACGATCCGCCCGCCTTTCCGGGCCTTTATGGCAAAGCCGTAAAGGTCGCCCAGTTCTCGTAACTTCGCGACGTCGCGCTTGAACGTTCGCTCGCCGCGGCCGAACGTGCCGATATAGCGGTCGAGAGCGAACTCTCCGGTTCGAACGAGCGAGACGACCATCCAGACGAGTCGAGGGCTATCTCGGGACGGCTCGTCGGCCGACTTGATCGCTTCCGGATCGAAGAGGAACGTAGCCCGCGCAAGGCCCGAGTCGTCGTTCTGTTTCACGCCGGTAGGTACTACGTGCGGCCTCCCGCCACCGCTCCGGGCGGCGATACGTCTCCGGCGCTATCGCTATTTACGGACCGCAGCTAATCGCAGTTGTGAACGTCAACGATACGACGATGAATTGCGTCGATCATGACGATGGGCCCCCGTCTTTCCGGTCGGGCGCGGCGGGCGCGCTCCAGTACTCCCTGAAGGCCGGCAGCGCCTTCGTTTCGATGTCGAAACGGATGGCGACCAGCCGGATTGCGAAGACCAATGCGATCGTCACCCAGGCCGATATGAACTGGCCCGCGGCGGTGAATTTGATCAGCGCGATGAACACGCCGCAGCCGATCAGCGCGGAGCTTTCCTCGAGCTTCCCCGGCTTGAACATGTTGGGTTCTTCGCGGTTGAGAACGTCGCGCAGGATGCCGCCGCCGACCGCGTTGACCATGCCGATCACGGCCACGCCGATCAGCGGCAGTTGGGCCGCGAGCGCCCGGTTCATGCCGACGACCGCATAGGCGCCCAGACCCGCCGCGTCGATCAGCCCGACGACCTGGTTCAGACGCTCGAACCGTTGTACGTAGCGCCCGAAGAACATGACGAGGGCGACCGCGAGCGCGATGAGATACAGGTACACGGGCGTCTTGACGAGCACCGGCGTGGTCTGCAGGAAGATGCCGTCGCGCAACAAGCCGCCGCCGGTCGACGAGACGAGCGCCACGGTGGCGATACCCAGAATTGCGTAGCCGCGGCGCGCGCCCAGCAGCGCGCCGCTGATCGCCCATATGAAGGTGGCGGAATAGTCGAAATACGGCGGCAGCAAGAACGCCTGATGCTGGATCTCCTGGAGATGTTGCTCGATCGTCGGCATCGTGCCCTTAGCGAAACGGGCCGGCATTCGGCGCCGGCCGGGGTCCGGGACTCGGGAGCTTTGGAACTCGGGTCGGAGCACCTTCCGAACGGCCGGGCGGTTCGCTGACAAGGAGTTGCCACGAATCGCGCCGATATTTCAGGCCGAGGCCGGCCCCAAGACCGGGTCCGGCGCTTCCCTGCTCCGAAGGGCATTTTTAGGACATGAAGAGACGTTCGAGAAAGAGCGTTCGTGCCCGGACGCCCAGGCCGACCGTACGCGAGCACGCCGCGCTCCTCGAGGAACTCAAGCAGCTGCGGCTCCAGAACGAGCGCCTGCGCGACGAGAAGTACATCGCTCATCTGGCGCTGTTCGGAAGCCACATCAACACGAATCTCTGGTTGCGATGACCGCGGAGCTGCGGCCGGCACCGAGGTAGCGAGGGCCGGCGGCAGGGTCGGCCGAATCGCTCGCCCTTACGGTGCTCGACTACATTCCGCTCACGGCGACGGCGGGGCGCCGCCTCACGACGGCCGAGTTGCGCTTGCTCGCGGTGCAACGCATGCGAGATCTAGGGTATGCGTACGTCGCGAGCGAATTTGCCGCGGCGAATACCGGGTTGCGCTTCGACGTCGTCGGCATTGCGAAACATACGCGTCAAGTCCGGATCTATGAAATCAAATCGTCGCGCAGCGACTTCCTGGCGGACTCCAAATGGACGAAATACCTCCCCTTCTGCACGCACTTCGCGTTCGTCGCTCCGTCGGGGGCGATCTTTCGCTGGGAACTCGAGCGTGAAGCCGGCCTCATCGAATACGGTGCGCCGGCCTTCGAGCGCATGCGGCGCGCCCGCCGTTTCGGCATGACGATCCTGCGCGAAGACTGCTTGCGCGCGACGCGGTCGTCGCCGCGCATCCGCGAGCGCGTTGGCGACGCACAATGGATCGCACTGCTGGAGACGATCGCCCTGGGCAACCGCGACGGCATCGGCGATCCGACGTTCGAGGGAGGCGCGGGCATCTGAGCCTACGGTCGTCGTGGCGCGCGGCCGGTTGTGCGCTGCTGCTCTTCGCAACGTCGTGCGGCCGCGCGACCGGGCCGCAGTCTCCGGCGCAGACGCCGTCGCCGCTCTTCGTTCCGAAGCCGTCGCCTACGTGGACGGCGTCGCAGCGGGCGGACGTGAACCGGACGCTCGACGGTATCTTCAGCGACGAGATCACGACCGGCAGCGGCGCCGGCCTCGTCGTGCTGGCGGCCGACGGGTCGACGCTCTTCGAGCGACGCGCGACCGTGCCCGTCGCGCCTGCCTCAACGCTGAAGCTGGTGGTCGCGGCCGGCGCGCTCGACAAGCTCGGCCCCGAGCACCGCTTCGAGACGCGGTTCGCTGCGGACGCGCCGCCGGATTCCGACGGAACGCTGCGCGGCGATCTCTGGCTCGTGGGCGGCGGCGATCCGACCCTGACGTCCGACGACCTGCGGCGCGGCGTGGGCACGCTATCGCGCCAAGGGATCCGTCTGATCGACGGAAGCCTGGGGATCGACGCCACCGCACTCTCGGGGCCGGAGCAGAACCCGCGCTGGGATCCCGACGACTTGAGCTACGATTACGCCGCGGGAACGAGCGCGATCTCGGTCGACGAGGATACGATCGAGTTCGACGTTACGCCCGATCCCGCGGGCGGCGACGCACACGTGCGCCCGGTTCCGGAAAACGATGCGATCGGCTTCACCGGCGCCATCCACACGAGCGACGATACCGACCTCACGATCGAGCGGCAGACGCAAATGCCGTCCTTCGGTTCCGTCGCGAGCGCCGGTTCGAGCGACACGTCGAGCCAGCCGCGCACGGAATACGCGCTGGACGGCCGTATCGCGCAAGGCGAGACGCAGAAGTTCTACAAACCCGTGCTGGACATTCCGGACTACGTCGGCGGTATCGTCGCCTACATGCTGGGAGAACGCCGAATCCCGCTGACCGGCGGTTATCGCGCCGAAGCGGCGCCGGCCGCCGCCGTTCCGTTATGGGTACACCGCTCGCCGCCCCTGGCCGGCATCGTGCGCGAGATGCTCGTGAATTCGAATAACCATACGGCCGAGACGCTGCTGCGGGTCATCGGGGAGCAGCCCGGCCGGCCCGGCACGGACGGCGCCGGCATCGCGTTCGAGAAGTCGGAGCTTTCCAAACTCGGCGTGCCGCGCGACGGTCTGCGCCTCTACGACGGCAGCGGCCTCGCTCCGAGCGACCGTATCATGCCGCTCTCGCTTGCGAAGCTGATCGCCGCCGTCGCGCGCGGACCGCTCGGCGACGTGTACGTCCGCAGCCTGCCGCTCGTGGGAATCGAGGGCACCGTCAAGCACCACGACCTGCACGCCGCGCTCGGGCGCGTCCGGGCGAAGAGCGGGCACATCGAAAACGTCAACGGCCTGGCCGGCACCGTCTTGACCGCCCACCACGGGCGCGTCGCCTTTGCGTTCATTCTCAACGACCCGCGCGCCAATGCGGACGTCGTCTACGAGGAAGTGGACCGGGCCCTCGACCGGCTGGCGAACTACTGAGGTTCGCCGCCGGTCAGTTCACGGTAACGGTGAACGTAAAGCTGCCTTGAACGGCGTTGGAGACCGTCGAGGGCGCCAGTGGGGCACTCATCGCGTACGAGATCGACGTGCCCGCGGTCAACGTTGCGGTCGTCGTCGCCGCCGGGTTGACGCAGCACGTGAATGCCGGCGAACCCGCGACCAGCGTCGTGTTCGCCGGGATCGCATCGGTGAACGTCGGGCCGATCGTGCTCGTCGCACCTTGGGCGTTGAAGCCGCCGGTGTTGACGAAGTAAATCGTGTAGGTGATGGCGTCGCCCGACTTGACGCCGGCCGAGTAATTGACCGTGCCGAGCACGCCCGCCGGATTGCCCGCATCGGGCGGCGGCACCGTGGTCACGCCGCCCGAGACAACCTTGGTGATCCGCTTGAACAGCGCGACGTTCGGCGGCCCGAGCGGGAACGCGAAGCTTGCAGCGACGGCGCTGCCGGAGGTGTCCGACACGACCTGGGTGGAGGTTTGCCCGGAGGCCGTATCCTTCGCGGTCAACGAGACGCTTTGCGCCGAGGCGGAGGGCGGGAGGTTGAAACCGTAGCAGCCGTTGACGTCCGTCGTCAGCGTCGTCGTCGCGCCGCCGTTGACGCTGACGCCGACCGTTTCGCCGCTCTTCCCGGTACCCGATTTCGTGACTTGTCCGTAGACGACGCCTTGCGTGGGCGTCGTGCGCGCGCCGGCGCCCGGTACTTGCCAGGAATATTCGATCTCCGACTGCCCTCCCTCGGCTTCGAAATACTCCCACGTCAACCAATACAGATTGTTCGCGCACGCGCCGCCCGAAGGGGCGGCGGCGATGGTGACGGTTCCGGTCCTCGAGGTCAGGGACTGAACGGGACCGTTGTTGACCACGGCGGTGCCGGCCGTCAAGCCGGTCGCGTTCTGAAAATTCCCGGGCTGCGCGTACGTGAAGGCGGCGGGCGCGATGACCAACCAGCTCCCGTCGTCACTATCGGTCTCGAGCGTGAAGGTGCCGGCGTTCACGTTCGACGCCGTACCGGAATCGACGTAGAACGGCCAAGACTGGACTGCCGCGAACTCGTAGACGGCGCCCGCGACCGAGCCGGACGCCGCGTCGCAGTACGGCGAGTTCGTGTACATGAAATACGTCGTCGTCGTACAGGTGAGCAGCGCCGTTCCGTACATTTGGTTGGCGGTCTGCGTGAGGTCGACGGGCGCTCCGAGCGACCCGCCGAAGGTCGACGCGCTGGACAGGAGCGCCGACGCCGGCGGCGTCGTGACGCCGAATCCGGTCGCCGCGGCGTTGAACAGCGAGGGCTCCGAGTACGTTGCGAACGGGCTGAGACCGTTGGCGGAAACTTGGTAGACGTACACCGGCGAACCGGCTTGCGCGAGCGCCGCGAAGGCCGGGCGCGCCGTTTGCGCGAGCGATAGGAACGACAACGCGAGCGCGGTTAGTAAAGCGCGTCCTACGGCGGCGTATCGGATCGTTTCCAGCCTCTCCATGATGCCGGGGCGGGCTGTTATCCCGGGGGCGGTTGCCAGGCGGCGGCGTCGGACGCGTGAGCGAGCGCTTGTTCGTCGTGAAGGCCGGCGCGCGCGGATGCGATCCGCTCGTGAAGGTCGGCGTCGCGCCGCGCGAGAGTCCGGTCCGCTAATTCAAGCAATAAATCGAGGGCCACCCGAACCGCGGCGAGCTGGCGGCTCAGGCGCTGAAAGTGAATCACGTCGGTTTTCGACACGCCGGCCGCATTAGCGGGTTTCGCAGGCTTTGCCGGCTTGGCCGGTTCCCGTTCGCTCGAACCGTTGGCCGCCATGGTCGCGGCCAGCTTATTCTCTAATGCCTGATAGGAATCGCGTTCGGCGCGAAGTTTATCGGCCGGCAGGCAAATGCTCTCGGCGATGATCGCAACCGCCGTGTCTGAAATGCGTCCGGGCGCCTCGATAAACGATGCGTACGACGAGAAACCGAGCTCCGCCGCAGCCTCGTCCTTTTCCCTGTCGTCAAAAAAAAGATCGATGTGGGTCAGATAGCGGTCTTCCATCCCTCAAGTCTGCCTTCCACCGTGTCGCCCGTCAAGTCGCTCGGGCACCAAAAGCCGCGCTTCGCCGCAAAGGCCATGAAGCCTCATCACGTCACCTTTCGCTCGCGAGGAACGCCTACGTAATCAAGCCCTTGCCTACTCTGCTTGGTTCGGAGCACGTGCCGACCCTCGGACCCGCCGTCCGGAACCGCCGGTGCGGCCGAAGGACGCTTGGCCGGGTCGACGGTGGTTTAGCGATGGTTCGCCGCGGGTTTCCGGCGTTCGGGGCCGGCAGATCGCGGCCCCAGGCGCCGGGGCCGGTGCGGGGCCGGCCGTTTCCGGCCGCCGGACGTCGGCGCGCAGGCGGGGGCGCCGTTTTCCGCAGTCCGCCAATTGGACCGAACCGCGAGGGGCTGTGCGAGCGACCCACAAATGACGTTACATGATCTCACCAGCGATTGGTTACACGCTCATCATGCGGCTCGAGATGCCGACGTCTCCGGGGGCCTTCGGGGTCCTCGCCTCGGCTATCGGCGACGCCGGCGGCATCATCGGCGCGGTCGACATGCGCTCGGTGGGCAAGACGTTCGCGACGCGCGACGTGAGCGTCACGGTCGCTTCGGACGCGGTGGCCAACGCCGTTCGGGCTTCGATCCGGCGGCTGGAGGGCGTGCGCCTCGTCAGCGTTTCGGACGCGACGTTCTTGGCCCACCTGGGCGGCAAGATCACGGTGGTGCCGAAGATTCCGGTCAAGACCCGCTCCGATCTCTCGACCGTCTACACGCCCGGCGTCGCGCGCATCTCGCTTGCGATCGCGGCCGATGAGAACAAGGCCTTTCAGCTAACGATAAAGCGCAATTCGGTTGCGGTCGTCTCGGACGGCACGGCGGTCCTGGGGCTCGGAGATATCGGCCCGCTGGCGGCGGCCCCGGTTATGGAGGGCAAGTGTATGCTCTTCAAGCAGTTCGCCGACATCGACGCCTTCCCGATCTGCCTCGATACGAAGGACGTCGACGAAATCGTCGAGACGGTCGTCCGCATCGCGCCGATCTTCGGCGGCATCAACCTCGAGGATATTTCGGCACCGCGTTGCTTCGAGATCGAGCGGCGTTTGCAGGAACGGCTGGACATCCCGGTCATGCACGACGACCAGCACGGGACGGCGGTCGTGATCCTGGCCGCGCTGATCAACTCCGCAATCGTCGTCGGCAAGCAGATGGAAGACCTGATCGTGGTGGTCGCCGGCAGCGGCGCGGCCGGTACGGCCACGATGAAGATGCTCCTGGCGGCTGGCGTGCGCGACGTGATCCCGGTCGATCGCGCGGGCGCGATCAACCGCAGCGAGACCTACGACAACTCGCATTGGGCCTGGCTCGCCGAGCATACCAATCGCGAAAACCGTCGCGGTTCGCTGTCGGACGTGCTCAAGGGGGCCGACGTCTTCATCGGCGTTTCGGCACCGAACATCTTGCGCCCGGAAGACTTGCAGCGGATGGCTCGCGACCCGATCGTGTTCGCGATGGCGAATCCGACTCCGGAGATCATGCCCGACGTGGCGGCGCCCTACGTGACCGTCATGGCGACCGGGCGCAGCGATTATCCGAACCAAGTCAACAACCTGCTCGCCTTTCCGGGCATCTTCCGCGGCGCGCTCGACTCGCGCGCGGCGCGGATAACCGATAACATGAAGCTGGCAGCCGCGCGAGCGATCGCGGCGATCATCACCGACGCGGAACGGGGGCCCGAATACGTGGTCCCGAGCGTTTTCGATACGCGCGTCGTCGACGCGGTCGCTCGGGTCGTGGCGGCCGCGGCGGCCGAGGACGGCGTCGCGCGGCGCCAGCTCTTGGTATCCGAAGGCGAAGATCTCGCGACAAGCGTCTAGGTATACTAGGTAGGCGAAGCAGTGGCAACACAAGACATACGAGCACGCATCCTGATCGTCGAAGACGATCCCGACATCGCGGCCTTCGAGGAGACGATGCTGACCCGCGCCGGATATACGGCTAAGATCGCCGTCAACGGCAAGGATGGGCTCGCGCAGGTCGTCGCGTTCCGGCCCGACGTCGTCCTGCTCGACATCGGTTTACCCGACATGTCGGGCCTCGACGTCTGCACGACGATCGCGGAAACGGCCGACGCCTACATCCTCCTGGTCAGCGGTCATTCGAGCGAAGACGTGAAACTGACGGGCTTGGGGCTCGGCGCGGACGACTTCATCAGTAAGCCGTTTTCCGGAAACGAGCTGGTCGCGCGCATCGGCTCGTTTCTCCGCCGCCGCGAACGTTCGCGGCTGCGCGACAACGACGGCCGGCTGCAGCTCGGTGACGCGGCGCTCGTGCGCGACTTGCACACGCTCGAGAAGGATGGAAGATCCGTAAGCCTCACGGCGCTCGAATTCCGGCTGCTGTGGTTCTTGGGCGAAGCCGAAGGACGTCTGCTGACGCGCGCGCAGATTCTCGAGCGCGTCTGGAACGACGTTTCCGGCGTGCCGACGCGCGTGGTCGACGTCCACGTCGCCGCGTTGCGCAAGAAACTCGGCGAGGTCGGCGCCACGCCGCAAATCTCCTCGGTACGAGGCATCGGTTACCGTCTAGACACCCCGTGAAGGGCGGCTCGCCCGCGGCCGCGCGCCGGATGCTCGCCGGGATCGTGCTCGAAGCGCGCGACCGGCGACCGCTGTACGTGCAGCTTGCGGACGAATTGGCCGCTCGAATCGAGCGCGGCGAGCTGGCCGAAGGCGACCGTCTGCCGGGGATGCGGGAACTCGCGGCGCAGCTCGGAATCGGCTTGGTCACCGTTTCGCAGGCGTACGATTCGCTCGTGACGCGCGGTCGGGCGATCGCGCGCGTGGGCAAAGGCACGTACGTCGCGCCGGCGTCCGCACCCAGCGAGCCGTTCGCGCGCCGTTGGGAACCCGATATCGGCGGTTTTTCGCGCGCCCGCATGGAGGGCGTTCTCGACCGCCTGGCGCGGGCGAGCGCGCCGGGCACGATCTCGCTTGCGACCGGACATCCCGCGCCGGAGACTTTTCCGTTGGCGGAGTTCGGACGCTGCGTGCAACGCACGCTGACCGACGATCCGCCCGCGACGATGCAGTACGCATCGGGCAACGGCGATGCGGATCTGCGCGAAACGCTGGCCGCGGCGCTGCGAGCGCGCGGCGTTCCGGCGCAGGGCGACGACCTCGTTATCTGTTCCGGGGCGCAGCAGGCCGCCGATATCGTTGCGGCCACGTTATTGGAACATCGCGCGGTCGTGGCCGCCGAGTCGCCCTCCTACGCGCCGACGCTGGGCGTGTTCGACGCGCGCGGCGCGACGTACGTCGAGGTCGCGGCCGACGGCGGCGGCATCCGCGTGGACGACCTCGAGCGCGTGTTCGCCGAATACCGGCCGCGCTTGTTCTACGTCAACCCGTTCGCGCAGAACCCGACGGGCGCCGTGCTCTCCGAACGCCGGGCGAAAGCGGTCGTCGCGCTGGCGCGCCGCTACGACGTCGTCGTGCTCGAAGACCAGACCGGCTGGGTGTTCACCTACGACGGCGACGCGCCCGCGCCGCTGGCCGCCCACGATACCGACGGGCGCGTCATCCTGATCGAGAGCTTCTCGAAGTCGGTCTTTCCGGCGCTGCGCGTCGGGTACGTCTTCGCTCGCTCGTCGCTGCGCGGGCCGCTGGAGTCGGCGAAGATGCGCGCGGACTCGTTCACCTCGACGCTCTCGCAGCGCGCGCTCTGGCGCTTCATGAACTCGCCCGCGTATCCCAAGCACTTGCGCTCCGCGCGAGCGCTGTACCGTTCGCGACGCGACGCGTTCGTCGACGCGCTGCAGGCCGCGCTGCCGTGGGCGGACGTCGCTCCGCCGGCGGCCGGGACGACCCTGTGGCTACCGCTTCCGGCCCGGCTTTCGACCCAAGCCGCGTTCGACGCGTGCGCGCGCGAGGGCGTCCTGGCGATGCCGGCCGATCCGTGGTATCCGACGCGCAGCGGCCCGGCGGCGTTACGGTTAGGGTTCGGTGACCTCGACGACGCGACCGCGCGCGAAGCGACCGCTCGATTGGCCAGGGCCTTCGCTCGCCTCTAGAACGTCAACAGGAGCGCTCCGCCGCGCACCCGTAAGCGAAGGACGGCTTCCCGCGTCCCTGCCTTTGGAGATCCCGATGCCCTCGTTCCGCCGTTCGCTCGCCCTCGTCGCGTCGCTCGCACTGCTGGCCCTCCCGCGGGCCGGGTCGACCGCACCGCACGGCGCGACCCCGGCGGCCGCCATGATCTTTCAGGCTCCGGCAGGCGTGAGCCCGGCGGGTCCGACCTCCGCCGTCGACGATTTCGGCCAGGTGCTGCCCTCCGGCCGCATCCTGCATCCGACCGGTACGAGCGTCGTCGTCGGCATGAACGCGCTCGGCCTGACCCTCACCCCCGACGGCCGGTACGCGATCGTTTCCAACGACGACGAGCGCGAAGGCAAGACGGTCAGCGCGCTCGACGGCGTGACGACCGGCGGCTACTCGCTTGCCGTGGTCGATACGCAGACGATGGCGGTCGTATCGCGGTACAAGGACCCCGCCGAGACCTTCTTCGTAGGGCTCGCGGCCCTGCGCGATCCGGCCGATCCTTCGAACACGCTCGTGCTGGCGAGCGGCGGCGCGAGCAACGCCGTCTACGCACTCGATCTCGACGCGGCGGGCACCCTCGCTCCCGACGCGCATCACCGCATCGACATTCCCGGCGCGACCGACAAGCGCTTCGCGAACGCCGGGCATTCGTTCCCATCGACGATCGTGCTCTCGGCGGACGCAGCGCGCGCCTACGTGATCGACAACCTCGGCAACGACGTCGCGCAGATCGACACCGCCACCCGAGCGCTTGCGGGAGCGCCGGTTTCCGTCGGCTACTTTCCGCTCGGAGCGGCCCGGTCCGGCAGCGGCCTGTTGGTTGCCAACGAAGGTCTGATGGCGTACGGCGTGCTCGGCGGGACCCTGGCCGCGCCTCCCTTCGGCAACGCGCCGCCCGATCTCGAACGGGCGTCGTCGCTGTCGGTCATCGGGGCCGGCGCCGACGGCACGCTGGATCCCGCCTCGGCGACGAGCGTGCCGCTCGATCCCACGCCCGACGGCATTCGCGCCATCGGGGGCGCCCATCCGGCGGCGGTGGTCGCGATGCGTACGCACCCGTATGCGTTCGTCGCGATGAGCAACGTGGACCGCGTGGCGACCGTCGCGCTCGGTCCGCAGCCGCACGCGCAGGGTGGGACGGAACTCCGCTTGTACGATCGCGGGCCGTACGGCACGCAGCCCGACGCGCTGGTCTTGAGCCCGAGCGAAAAGCGCCTGTACGTCGCGCTGGCGGGAATCGACGCGATCGCCGTGCTCGACACGACCGATCCGCGCCGGCCGCATCGCTTGGGCCTGATCCCGACGGGCTGGTTTCCGAGTGCCCTCGCGCTCTCGGCCGACGGCCGCTATCTGTTCGTTGCCAACGCCAAGGGCTTCGGGCAGGACCGCGGCTTCAGCGGCGATCAAGCCGCCTATGTCGACGGCAAGGGTCACGTGGCATCGGTGGCCGCCGACAGCAACGCGATCTGGTCGACGCTCGAACGCATCGATCTGGCCCGCGTCGACGTGCGCACGTCGACGCCGCTCGCGCTCTCGTATCTGCGCGTCGTGCGCGAAGCCAAGGTCAATCCGGTGGTACCGCAGCGTTTCGCCACCGCCGGCAGCACGAAGATCAAACACGTGGTCTTCTTGCTCGAAGAGAACAAGACGTACGACTCGATGCTGGGCGATTTGACCGATGCCGCGGGAGCGCCGTACGGGCCGGGCCGTCCGGACTACGTCGCCTTCGATCAGTCCGTGACGCCGAATCTGCACGAGCTGGCGCGCACGTATGCCCTGGCGGGAAACCTGTACGCCGACGCCGAGGAGTCCGACGCCGGACATCAGTTTGCCGCCGCCGGCATCGCGAGCGTCTACAGCGAGAAGACGCTGCTGGTGAAGCAAGGCCGCCGCCCGATGGTCAACAAGAACGAGGACCCCGAAGATTACCCGCGCGCCGGTTATATCTTCAATTCGCTGGCCGACCGCGGCAAGACGTACCGCGATTACGGCGATCTGGTACGCGTCTCCGGCTACGACGAAGGCGCGGCGCCGGACCCGAAGACGGACGATCCGAACTTTCTCGGACCCGCCGACACGACCGCGCCGACCACAGGGTTAGGCGGGCGCTACGCGCTCGACGTTCCGGCGCCCGCTGCCCTCGGGGGCCACATCGACCTCAATTATCCGGGCTGGAACCTCCGCATCCGCGACGTACGCAGAGCGGCGGAGTTCATCCGCGATTTCGATCCGCTGGTCCAAGCGGACGCGATGCCCGCTTTCACGTACGTGTGGCTGCCGGCCGATCACGGGGGCGCGGGCAAAGACATTCCGCCGCTGCCGGAAGAGGTGGCCGACGGCGACCGGGCGCTCGGCCGGATCGTCGACTACCTGACGCACATTCCGCAGTGGAGCTCCACCGCGATCTTCATCATGCCCGACGACGCGCAGTCGACGCGCGATCACGTCAACGAGCACCGTTCGTATGCCGTCGTCGTTTCTCCGTACGCCAAGCACCAGTTCGTCGGTATGCGCCATCTCTCGACGGTCAGCGTGCTCAAGACCGAAGAAGAGATCCTGGGGTTACCGGCGCTGTCGCTGGGCGACGCGCTGGCGACCGACATGGCGGACTTCTTCACGGCGACGCCCGACCTGACGCCGTTCGTGCACACCGATGCGGCCACGCAGGTCGGCAGCCTCGAAGGCCGTCGCATCGCGGCGCTGCTGGAAGCGACCGATCAAAGCGGACCCGACGAGGATTCCCGCCGCACGGCGCGCTTGATCGAACTCGCGCGCGATGCGGACCGGCTCGCGGTCCGGCGGGCCGGCTTCTCGCTCGGCGACTACGAACGCCGCCAAGCCGCGCTGCTCGCGCAAGCCGAGGCTGTCGTCCGCCTCCGAGCGAATCCGTCCCTGTGACCATCGCCTCTCCAACGTTTGCCGTCCCGTTCGTGCGCGGCGATACCGGGCCGCTGCGCGCGGTCTTCGTCGTTCCGCCGTCGGCGGGGCTGGCGGCCGTCGCGCCCACGCACGGTGAATCGCACGCGATCTACGAGCGAGCGGCCGAGCAGTTCGCGCTCTTCACGAGCCGTCTGACCGCCTTCGGCGTCAAGGTACTCGCGGCCGAGTCCGTGCCGCCCGTGCCGCTGGCGTCGCTCGCCGCCGATTGCGCGGTCGTCTTCGAGGAAGGCGCGTTCTTGATGCGCCCGAGCGATCTCGACCGGCGCGCCGCGTCGGCGGCCGTCGAGGCGGCGCTGGTGCGGGCGCAGATTCCCATCGTCGGGCGCATCGAAGCGCCCGGCTTGCTCGACGGCGGCGACGTGCTGTTCGGCGGCGGGACGGTGTACCTCGGCGTTGCCGCGCGGCGGCAAGCGGAGGTCGGCATCCGCGGGTTCGCGCACGGCAACGCGCTGGGACGCGAGCAGCTTGCGGCCTACGCGCGCTCGAAGCAGCGCAAGGCCGTCGAGGTTGCGATGGCGTCGGAAGTGCGGCGGCTGCGTTCCGTTGCGTCGTTCGTCGATGCCGAGACCGTGCTGTTCGCGGCGGGTTTGCTCGACGGCGCGGCGTTTGCCGGATTGCAGCAGCTCGCGGCTCCGCGCGGCGAGGACTACGGGGCCGGCGTGCTCGCGCTCGGCCCGCGCCGCGTGCTCGCCAATCTGCGTTTTCGGGAGACGATTCCGCTCTTGCGCAAAGCCAAGATCTTCGTCGACGCGATCGACCTCTGGGAGTTCGGGAAGATCGGCGCGACGCCGTCCTCGCTGGCGCTCGCGCTCAAGCGTGACTGACGCCGTGCGGATCGCGATTTTCTCCGATATCCACGGCAACGTGCGCGGGCTCGACGCGTGTCTCGAGGATTTGCGCGCGCAGGGCGGCGCCGAGACGATCGTCGGTGCGGGCGACTTCTGCCTGGACGGCCCGCGCCCGCGCGAGGTCCTCGAACGGTTGCGGGAGGTCGGCGCCCGCTGTCTGCGCGGCAATACCGAGCGGTATATCGCCGATGGGGCCGACCACGCTTCCGGCGACGACGCCGAGTCGCGGCAGGTCGCCTGGCAGCGCGAACAGCTCGGTGCCGATTGGCTCGCGTGGCTAACGAGGCTGCCCTTCGCGCTGCAGTTCGGGGACGACACGAACGGCCTGCTGGTCGTGCACGCGAATCCCAAGACCGACGACGAGCACGTGTGGCCCGATGCGGACGATGCGTTTCTCGAACGCGTGACGGAGGGCGTCCCGGAACGCACGATCGCGTTCGGCCACTTGCACCTGCCCTACGCGCGGCTGTGGCGCGACCGGCTGCTGGTCAACGTCGCCTCCGCGGGCCTGCCGAAGGACGGCGATCCGCGGGCCGGCTATGCGATTCTCACCCAACGCGGCGACGGTTGGCAAGTGAAGCACCGGCGCGTCGACTTCGACGTCGACAAGGTCGCGCGCGACCTCGAGAAGAGCGGCATACCGGACGCCAAGAAGCGCGTGGCCGTTCTGCGCCGCCACCGTTACAAGCACCTCGATGAACGTATCCCGTAGCGCCGAGGCGCCGGCGCTACGGGTCGATCGGCTCGTGCAAGCGGTACGGCGATTTCGTCGCGGTCGACGGTATCTCGCTCGAGGTCGCGCGCGGCGACTTCTTCGGCTTCCTGGGTCCCAACGGTGCGGGCAAGACGACGACGATCAACGCGATCGTCGGGCTCGCCATACCGACGTCCGGGACGATCGAGATCTTCGGTCACGACAGCGTGCGCGAGTGGCGCGAGGCGCGGCGCTGCGTCGGGCTCGCGCCGCAGGAGTACAACTTCGACCGCTACCTCTCGATTCGCGACGTCCTGATCTATCAAGCGGGGTACTACGGTCTGCGCGGCGCCGCCGTCCGGGCGCGCGCCGACGCGTTGCTCGAACGTTTCGACCTGACCTCGAAGGCGGGCGAACCCTTCACGCGCCTGTCCGGCGGCATGAAGCGGCGCCTGTCGCTCGCACGCGCGCTGATTCACGAACCACGCTTATTGATTCTCGACGAACCGACCGCCGGGGTCGACGTCGAGCTGCGCATCGAGCTGTGGGGCCTCTTGCGCGAACTCAACGCCGCCGGAACCACGATCGTGCTCACGACTCACTATCTCGAAGAAGCGGAATCGCTCTGCCGGAATATCGCCATCGTCGAGAGCGGCCGGATCGCCGCCATGGAGTCGACCGCGAAGCTCTTGGCGCGCGGCGGCGCGACGACGCTGAGCGTCACGGTCGAGCGGCCGATCGGCGCCGTTCCGGCCGCGCTGCTCGCGCTCGGCGCGCGCTACGAGGCGGGCGGACGGACGATCGAGTTCGACGGCGTGGCGCCGGCGCAGATCGCGCGAACGCTGTCCGAACTCGAAGCGCAGGGTTACACGATCGAAAACGTCGACTTCCATCGCTCGAGCCTGCAAGACGTCTTCCTCGAGCTGGTAAAGCGCTAGGCGCACCGATGCTCGACGTTTGGGGATTCCGCAATCCGGTCGGGCTCGCGACCCTTATCAAACGCGAGCTCGTGCGCACGTACAAGGTGATCAACCAGGTCATCTGGCCGCCGATCATCACCACGATCCTCTACGTGCTGGTCTTCGGCCTGGGGCTCGGCAGCCGGGTGCAGAACGTGCAAGGCGTGCCCTACGCCGCGTTCTTGATTCCGGGTCTCATCATGCTGCAGGTGATCGATCAGACCTACGGCGAGTCGTCGAGCTCCGTCTTCCAAGGGCGCTTCATGGCGTCGATCCAGGAGCTGCTCGTGGCCCCGCTCTCGGCGGCCGAGCTCGTGACCGGATTCGTCGTGGCGTCGATCTTGCGCGCGCTCCTGATCGCGTTCCTGATCCTGGGCGTCGGTTTCGTCATGGTGCGTACGCTGCCCCAGAACTGGGGGTTGTACTTCTTGATGACGGTGCTGGTCTCGGCGCTCTTCGGCGGAATCGGCATCGTCTTCGGTTTGCTCGCCGAAAAGTTCGACCACATCGCGGTCTTCACGACCTTCGTGATAACGCCGCTGGTGTTCGTGGGCGGCGTGTTCACGTCGATGCAGTTCCTGCCGCCGCTGGTCCGGCGGCTCTCGCTCTTCAATCCGATGTTCTACATGATCGACGCGTTTCGTTACTCGTTCACGGGCCGCAGCGACGTTCCGCTCGGGTTCTCGATCGGCATCGTGGCGGCGCTCGCGGCGCTCGCGGTCGGCGCGGCCCTGCGGATGACGGCACTGGGTTACAAGCTTCGCGTCTAACGCCGGCGATTCGCTTGGCTGGTCGGCGGCAGGTTCGTGCCGAAGCAGGGAGGATGAAGCGTTTCGTTCTCGCCTCGGCGTTCGCGTCGCTCGCCGTGGTGCCGACCGCCGCAGCGGCGCCTGCGCTCGCCGCGCCCGCGCCTCCCGCCACCGCGCTCGACGTCTTGACCGGCCCGCGTCTCGGCGCCCCGGCCCCGGACTTCGACCTGAAGACCGTCGACGGGCAAACGGTCGATCTCGACTCCTTCAAAGGCAAGACGCTCGTGATCAACGTGTGGGCCACCTGGTGCCCGCCGTGCCGGGAAGAGATGCCCGACTTGATCGCGGCCGCGCCGAAACTCGCGAAGGAAAACGTCGCCTTCCTCGGGGTCGATTCCACCGAAACCGCCCCGATCGTACGCGCCTTCGCGTCGGCCAAGGGCGTGCCGTACCCGCTCGCGATCGATGAGGACAAGTCGTTCGCCAAGAGTTACGACGTCCAGTATTTCCCGACGACCTACGTGATCGATCCGCAAGGCATCCTGCGCGCGCGCTACATCGATAAGATCGCGCCGCAGCAATTGGAAACGCTGGTTGCGGCGGCCAAGGAGGGCCGCTCGGCCTCGATCGTTTCGCCGCTGCAGCAGAAGATCGACGCGCTGCTGTCCGATCCGACGATCGTCTACACGGGCGACGAGGCGGCGGTCGAACTCAACGCCAAGAAGGCCGACGTCGCGATCGGAATGGCGGAGAAGCTCCTGGACGACAGCGACGCCGCGAAAGGCAACTCGACCGACCTGTTGCGCACGCGGGCGGAGGAAGCCCAGTTGCGCGACACGGCGATCGCCGCGCTCGTGAACGTCGGCACGTCGGTTCACGACACCTCGCTGCTGCCGCGGCTGCACGGCGACGCCGCGCGCGATCGCGAGCAGTGGGAGGACGCGCTCAACGCCTATCGCGCCGCGCTCGCGATCGATCCCAAGAACGCCGATTCGCTTTCCGGCGAAGCGCTGGCGGCTTTGCGTTTGGAGCAGTACGACGTCGCGGTCGAGGCCGACACGAAGCTGGCCGCGCTCGAGCCGAGCGATCCGAGCGCGCTCGTCGATCTGGCGCTGGCGCAGGCGAAGGCCGGGCACAACGACGATGCGTATGCAACCTTCGATAAGGCGATCGCGCTCGCCAAGGCGCAGATGGATGCGAGTCCCGGTAAGGCGTCGGCGATTCGGGTCTTGGCCTGGACGCATCTCTACGCCGGCCGCACGTATGCCAAGAACGGCGACGCGAAGAACGCGCGCGCGCAGTTCGATCAAACCCTCGCGCTCGCGGAGAAGCTGCCCGCGAGCGACGCGCGCCACGATATGTACCTCGAGGAGGGTCAGGAAGCGGTGGTCGCGCTCGGACTCGCCGCGCCTGCGGAAGACACGGCCATCTCGTTGGCGCCTTGGACCGGCGCCGAACTGCCGGGCAGCGTTCCCAATACGCTCAAGTACCGGCTGGTCGTCTCCGGTGCCGCGGGCCGGAACGTTTCCTTAAAGGCCGCCGACGTGCCCAAAGGCTGGGTCGCGTCGTTCTGTACGGACCGCGTCTGCGCGCCGTTCGAGGTCAGCGTGTCGATCCCCGATTCGGGCGTGAAGGTCGTCGAGTTCCAACTCGTTCCGCCGCAAGCCAATGCCGCCACGCCGCGCGTCCGCGTCATCGGCAGCGACGGCCGGCACGAATCGACCGCAACGACCTGAGCGTCTTATTAGAAGAAGGGGTTGTGGGCCCGCTCCTGGCCGACGGTCGACGGCGGCCCGTGTCCCGGCATCAGAACGGTCGCGTCGTCGAGCGTGAAGATCTTCGTGCGCACGCTATCCAGGATGTCGCGGTAGGTGCTGACGTCGCCGTACGCGCCGCCGACGCTGCCCGCGAACAGCGTGTCGCCGGTGAAGAGCGTCGAGCGGAAGAGGAAGCACGACGAGCCGTCCGTGTGACCGGGCGTATGCAGCATGCGGATCGCGGCGGCGTCCCCGAAGGGAAGCTCGTCGCCGTCGACGATCGGCAGGGCTTGGCGGGCGAGCGCGCCGATCGCTGCGGAATCGGAACGGTGCATGACGATCTGCGCCTGCGGGAACGCGCGCGCCACGTCGACTGTGGCGTCGCAGTGGTCGGCGTGCTTGTGCGTGATCAGGATGTAGCGCAGCGCGTACGGTCCTTCGCCGATGGCGCGCAAGAGGTTCGCCGCGATGCCGGCCGGGTCGATCAGCGCGGCCGTCTTGCCGTCTTCGAGAAAGAATAAGTAACCGTTCGACGGGTGCGGGTCTTGCGGATGGTGGCGCACGTCCGGCGGCAGCGCGACCGACGGTTCCCAGCGGCGCGCCGCCGCGTCGGCGAGTTTTCCGGGATCCAGACCGAGCGCGCGCGCGACCGCTCGCGCTTCGTCGTCGCCCGGCACGCGCTTCCCCGCGGCCCACGCGGCCAGATCGGCCGGCGGAAGCCCGGTCTTGGCGGCCAGCGCCGCATCGCTCGTGCCGGTGCCGCGTTTGGCTTTGCCTAGGATGTCGCTGAAATCGTCTTCGAGCATGGGCTCACAGGTTTCAAGGACGTGAAACCGGGGACCCTGCCGCGGCGGTCGAACGCACCGGAATGGAACGGCTTATCATCATCGGCTCGGGGCCTGCCGGGCTCACGGCGGCGATCTACGCGGCGCGCGCCGGCATCGCACCGACCGTTTTCGCGGGCTATCAGTATGGCGGCCAGCTGATGTTCACGACGGAAGTCGAGAACTACCCCGGCTTCCCGAACGGAATCTTAGGCCCGGAGCTGATGGAGAGCTTTCGCGCACAAGCGGAGCGGTTCGGCGCGAAGATCGAGAACGTCGACGTGACGAAGGTCGACTTCACCCGGCGCCCGTTCTCGGTCTGGACGGGCGACGACCGGCTCGAAGCCGATAGCGTGATCGTCGCCACCGGCGCGAGCGCCCGCTGGCTCGGGATCCCCGGTGAAGAACGGCTGCGCGGCCGGGGCGTCTCGACCTGCGCGACCTGCGACGGCGCCTTCTTCAAGGACCGCCATATCGTCGTCGTCGGCGGCGGCGACTCGGCGATGGAAGAAGCGCTCTTCCTGACGCGGTTCGGTTCCAAAGTGACCGTGATCCATCGGCGCGACGCCTTGCGCGCCAGCAAGATCATGGCCGACCGCGCGCTGGCGCACCCGAAGATCGAGTTCGTCTGGAACTCCACGGTAGCCGAAGCGCACGGCGAATTCGTCCTGCGGTCGCTGGTATTGGAAAACCTGATAACGGGGGAGCGCAGCGATTTCGGGGCCGATGCGCTCTTCATCGCGATCGGCCACGATCCCAACACGGCCATCTTTCACGGTCAGCTCGAGCTCGACGAGCACGGCTACGTGATCTCGAGCGACGGGGTGCGCACCAACGTGCCGGGCGTCTTCGTCGCGGGCGACGTGTACGATATCCGTTACAAGCAAGCGATCACGGCGGCCGGTCTCGGCTGCCGGGCGTCGCTCGAGGCCGAGCGCTATCTGGAGGAGCTCGACGCCGAGCGCGCCGCGGGCGGCATGACCGCCGCGAACGCCTAGTGTCCCTGGAACGGGACACCGGTACTATGCGGCAGCCGACGCGACGGCGCTGAGGATCTCGTCGGTCGAGGGCGTGCCGCGCTTGAAGAACGTGACCTTCCCATCGCGGCCGATGCCGACGACGGTGCGGTTGATCACGCGCACCAGCCCCAGATTGTACACCGCGTCGTAGGCCGCCGCGGTCGCGAGGCCCCGGTCGACCAAGAGCGGTGCGGTCAGGTTGTAACGCGCCTTGAAGCGTATGTGCGAGCTCTCGTCGCCCCCGTTGACGCCGAAGACTTGCACGCCGGCTTCCCCGTAGCGCGCGGCGTCGTCGCGTACGGCGCAGAGTTGAGCGGTGCAACCCGGCGTCTGGTCCATCGGATAGAAGATCAGCACGGCCGGTCCTTTGGCGAGCACGCTCGCGAGCGTGACCTGCTCGCCCTCTTCGGTGGTTAGCGAAAACGCGGGTGCCGGATCTCCGACTTTGAGTTTAGCCATGATCGTCTTTCTTAGGGTGCGAGAAGTGCCGCGAACGCGCGGTCGAGCGTTTCGTATTTGAACCTATACCCAGTAGCCAGCGTGCGCGCGGGTAGCACGCGTTGTCCCGCGGTGACGACCAGGGCCGCCTCCCCGAGCACGAGACTCAGCGCGAACGCCGGCGCCGGCAAGACGGCCGGGCGGTGCAGCGCGGCGGCGAGCGCCCGCGTGAACTCGGCGTTGCGCACCGGATTGGGCGCGGTGCCGTCGAGCGCGCCGCCGGTGCCGTCGAGCGCGTGGAGGTAGATACCGACCAGATCGTCGATGTGGATCCACGAATACCATTGCCTGCCGTTCCCCACGATTCCGCCGGCTCCGAGCCTGAAGAGCGGGAGCAGCTTCGCGAGCGCGCCGCCGTCCGTGCCGAGCGCGAGTCCCGTTCGCACCTTCGCGACCCGCAGCCCCAGGTCCGAGGCGCGGTCGGCTTCGGCTTCCCACGCGCTGCAGACGCCGGCGAGGAAATCGCTGCCCGGACCGCTGCTCTCGTCGAACGTCGCGCTTTCGCTCGTGCCGTAGTAGCCGATCGCGGAGGCCGAAACGTACGCGGCGGGCCTTGGGGCGAGGGTTCCGAAGCCGTCGATCAGCGCGCGCGCGGAATCGACGCGGCTCGACCGGATCTTGGCCCTGACGGCCGGCGTCCAGCGCTGAGCGACCGCTTCGCCGGCCAGGTTCACGACGGCGTCCGCCCCGGCGCACGCGCGTACCGCGGCGGCCGGATCGCGCAGTGAAGCGGTCGTGACGGCGTCGCCGCGGGCGCGCAGAGCCGCGACCAGGTGGCGCCCGACGAAGCCGGAGGCGCCGAGGACGACCACGTTCATACGTCAGGCTCGTACGACGGCGTCAGTGCCGACGATGCGCTCGAGGTCCTCGATGCTCTTGGGGATCGCCGCGGTGAGGTTCTCGGGTTCGCCGCTCGTGCAGAGGATGTCGTCTTCGATGCGAATGCCGATGCCTTTCCAGCGTTCCGGAACGTCCGCGTCGGGCTGCACGTACAGGCCGGGCTCGACCGTCATCACCATGCCGGGTTCGAGCAGGCGGTACGTTGCATCGCTTTCCGTATAGCGCCCGACGTCGTGCACGTCGAGCCCGAGATAGTGCCCGGTGCGGTGCGGGTAGAACTCGGAGAACGCGCTCGACTCGATCAGCGCGGCGGGGTCGCCGTGCAGGAGGCCGACGTCGACCAGCCCTTCCGTCAAGACGCGAACGGCGGCCTCGTGGTACGCGATGAACGGTTGCCCCGCGCGGACGCGATCGATCCCGGCCAGCTGCGCGCGCAGCACGATGTCGTACAAGACGCGCTGTTCGGCGGAAAACGTGCCGTTGACGGGCCACGTCCGAGTCACGTCGCTCGCGTAGAGGTCGACTTCGGCGCCGCTGTCGACGAGCACCAGATCGCCGTCGCGCAAGACGTCGCGATTGGTATTGTAGTGAAGGATCGTGGCGTTGGCGCCGCCGGCCACGATCGACGGGTAGGCGACGTCCTGCGCACCGGCCCGCCGGTAGGCGTACTCGACGATCGCTTCGAGCTCGAACTCGCCGAGGCCGGGGCGCGTTGCCCGCATCGCGGCGGTGTGTCCCGCCAGCGACGCCGCCGCGGCGCGGCGCATGATCGCGATCTCTGCCGCATCCTTGTGCAGCCGCATCTCGTGGAGGACGTGGCCCGGCGCGACGAACGCTTGCGGTGCCGTGCCGCCGCGCCGGACTTCGTAGCGTGCCGCCTTCACGGCCGCCAGCACGACGCGGTCGAGTTCTTCGTCGACGGCAAGTTCGTAGGCCAGCGCGGGCGCGCCGACCAGTATCTTGGGCAAGCGTTCCGCGAGCTCGGAAATCGGGAAGGCCGCATCGACCCCGAGCCGCTCGACGGCGCCTTCGAGCCCGAGGCGGCGCCCCGTCCAGATCTCCTGGGTGCGGTCCCGCGGCCGCAGGAAGAGCACGAACCGCTCGCCCGCCCGGTGCGGAGCGACCACCAGCAGCGCTTCGGGCTCGTCGAAGCCGGTCAGATAGAAGAAGTCCGAATTCTGGCGGTACTCGTACTCCGTGTCGGCGTTGCGGACCGCGTGCCGCGCCGCCGGAATCACCGCGACGGCGTCACCGAGGCCGCGGGCGAAGGCGCCCCGGCGTTGTTCGTAGCTGCTCATCATCCCTTTGACGTTCGCGCGCCGCGAACGGCGTCATGCCGGCGACCCGAAATCGGCCGGCATGACCGCTCGGCGGGAGCTAGGTCGCTTCGGGGGACGGCGCCGGCGAAGCCGCGGCTTTGTGGTGGTGGTGTTTGGAGCCGGGAGTCGCGGACGGCGCGGGAGACGGCGCGGCCGGTTTCGGCGAGGCCCCGGCACTGGGCGAGGCCTTCCCCGACGACTTTGCCTCGTGGTAACCGTCGGACTTCGCCTGGGACTCGCAGACGTACTTGCCCTGCTTCGTGTTGCCGTAGTACTTGTCGCCGCTCGCATGATAGGCTTTGGTCTTGCTCGCCGTGTTCTCCCAGACGACGGGATCGCCGGCGGCGCAGCTCGGTTTCGCGGCGCTCGACGTGTTTGCGGACTGCGCGAACCCCGGGGCCAGGGATGCTGCGAAAAGGGCGGCGCACGCGGCCAGCGCGAGTCTTTTCATAGACGAAGACCTTTCGATGAGAGCAAGGTAGGCGATGCTTCGGTCCGACGCCGTGCGTTCGACTTCCTAGTGGCGCCGGGGGCGGGCTCACGGCCGGCGGTGTGGTATCGTTAGGCGTGGCTACATCGCTCTCGCGGACCGCAGAGGCGTCGCGCTTCAACCTGCGCGGCCTCTCCGTCGTGGCGTTCGCGCACGGCGTCAGCGACTTCTATTCGGGGATCGTCCCGTTCGCGATCTTCCTGGTGCTCTCGCGCGATCACGTCTCGGCGGGATACCAGGGCGCTCTCGTATTCCTTTGGTACGTTACGAGTTCGATCGTGCAGCCGTTCTTCGGCGCCTACACGGACCGCCGCGGCCGCTGGTGGTTCTTGCCCAGCGCGATCGCCGTCTCGGCGGCGGCGATTTGCATCGCCGGCGCGACGACGTCGATTCCGGTGCTGGCCGCGTGCATCGTGGTCGGTGGCCTCGGTTCGGCGATCATGCATCCGGAGGCCGGGAAGTATTCCGCGATGCTCAGCGGCGAGCGGCGCGCGAGCGGGATTTCGATCTTTCAGATCGGCGGCCAACTCGGCTACGCGCTGGGACCTGCGGCGATCGCACTGCTTTACGCCCGTTACGGCAGCAACGGTTCGCTGCTGCTGATCGTGCCCGGAGCGCTGGCCGTCGGCACCCTGTTCGTGCTGATGCCCCGCATCGATCGCTCGGCCTCGCGCGCGCATGCGGCCGCGCACGCGAAGAACCCCGTCGTCGCGGGTCCCGTCGACCGCGTCGGCGTCTCGCTTCTGGTCGCGAGCACGGCGCTGCGTCACTTCGTCTCGGCGGCGTTCATGACGTACCTCCCGAATCTGCTCGTCGGCCGCGGCGCCACCATTCCGGAAGCGGGTCAGATCGTCACCGCGTTCCTGCTCGTCTCCGTGCTGGGACTCTACGCGGGAGGCTCGCTGTCGGACCGCTTCGGTGCCGTGCGCGTCTCGGTTGCGGCGCTGGTCGGCGCGGTGCCGTTCCTGTTCGGGTTCTTCGTCGTGCCCGGGGCGACGGGCGTGCCGTTATTGCTGGTTGCGAGCGTGCTGCTCGCCGTACAAAATGCGCCCGGCGTCGCGATCGTGCAGGCCATGCTGCCGCGCAACCTCGGGATGGCGCTGGGGTTGATGAACGGCGTCGCGTTCGGGTTCGGTTCCGGGCTGGTCGCGCTGCTCGGCATCGTCGTGGCCGGCGCGGGAGCGGCCGTCGCGCTCGAGGCGGTCAGCGGGATGCCGCTGCTCGCGGCCCTCTCCTACGCGGCGGTCGCGCCCCGCTTGCCGTCGAACGCACGCGCGACATAGGAGTATGCGAGCGTATGTCCGTCGACGAAATCGTGGTACCGGTCACCGAGCCCGAGACGGAATGGGTCGCGGGAAGGCCGTTGCAAAAGGTGAGCCCGAAGCGAGACCATTCGCGGATGCAGGCGGCGCTCGGCGCTGCCCTGTATGCCTGGTCCGAGGGACGCGGTGAGTCCGGTCCGGAGTGGCGCTTTCGCGTCAAGCCCGCCGGAGGTCCCCGGCGGCCGCTCGTGCCGGACCTCGCGTACGTTTCGTACGAACGGCTGCGCGGTCACGATCTCGAGGCGATCCAAGCGCCTGCGTTCGCTCCCGACGTCGCGGTCGAGATCCTCTCGCCCGGCGACCGCACGTCCGATATTGCTGATAAGATCGCGGTCTATCTGTCGGCCGGCACGTCGCTCGTGGCGGTCGTCGATCCCGCGGCGCGCACGGTGGCGCTGCACGACCCGCAACGCGTCACGCTGCTGCACGAGAACGATATCTTGACGCATGCCGCCCTGCCGGATTTCTCGCTCGAACTCGCGACGTTGTTCGCCGGCCTGGAATTGCCACGCTGAGTTCGGACACCGCCGCTTGCCGTCGGATGCATCGTGCGACATAGGAGTATGTGAGCGTATGTCCGTCGACGAAATCGTGGTACCGGTCACCGAGCCCGAGACGGAATGGGTCGCGGGAAGGCCGCTGCAAAAGGTGAGCCCGAAGCGAGACCATTCTCGGATGCAGATGCGACTCGGCGCTGCGCTGAACGCGTGGTCCGAGGGACGCGGCGAGGTCGGGCCGGAGTGGCGCTTTCGCGTCAAGCCCGCCGGAGGTCCCCGGCGGCCGCTCGTGCCGGACCTCGCGTACGTTTCGTACGAACGGCTGCGCGGACACGATCTCGAGGCGATCCAAGCGCCTGCGTTCGCTCCCGACGTCGCGGTCGAGATCCTCTCGCCCGGCGACCGCACGTCCGATATTGCTGATAAGATCGCGGTCTATCTGTCGGCCGGCACGTCGCTCGTGGCGGTCGTCGATCCCGCGGCGCGCACGGTGGCGCTGCACGACCCGCAGCGCGTCACGCTACTGCACGAGAACGATATCTTGACGCATGCCGCCCTGCCGGATTTCTCGCTCGAGCTCGCGACGCTGTTCGCGGCGCTCGCGTTGCCGCGCTGATGTCCGCGCTGCTGCGAGCCCTCGCTGTCGTCGCATTGCCGGCGCTGCTCGCGGCTTCGCCCGGCTCCGAGACGAGTCCGTCGCCTGCGGCGTCGCTCGCGCCGATCGGCTTGCCCGCAACGAGCGGTGCCTGGTACGTCAGTCTCCACACCGGCGGGGGCTTTGCCGGCCTCGTTCGCACGTACGTCGCGAATTCCAACGGTGAAGGCGAAACGACGAAAGCGGTCCGGCTCGCGCTCTCACCGGCCGCCCTCGCGAACCTCGACGTTCGGGTCCGTCGAGCTCACGAAGCCGGTTGGCAGGTGGTGGACGAGAACTTCTGCTGCGATCGCGAAGTGACGACTCTGACGATCGAGCGGCGCAACGCCGACGGCACGGCCGTTACGCATTCCGTATCGTGGGTTCAGGCAGGCCGGCCGATTCCGCAAGAAGCAGTCGACGTCATCGGCGCGCTGCGAAGTTCCTTTGTTCAGGGCCCGACGCCGTAACTCGGGATGAACCCCAAAGAGAATCGGCGAATGGCCGCGTTTCATATTCGAGGTCTTATCGCCGAAGACGAAGCGCGACGATCTCGGACGAAAAGTGCCCGAGTACCGGCCGGACGCAGGCCCGCAGACGTTCGACGAAAGCGCGACCGTTTCACTCGCGGGCGACGTAAACGTGGTTATCGAGCGTTTATTCGTCTAATCGCTTACGGCCGGTTGCGGCCGTATGCGTCGTGGCTGGAGACCCATTCCCCGGCCAAGATCGCGCCCGTGAGCGAGGTTTCGCCGGCCAGCACGACCGCCGCGCAGATCTCGGCGAACTTGTGAGCCTTGCCTTGGCCGTAACAGCCCAGCATTTCCAGGCACTCGCGCTGGGTCGCAAGGCCGGTGCCCCCGCCGTAGGTCGCGACGATCAGCGAGGTCAGGGTTATCGACCAGTAGTAGTCGCCGTTCTCGAGCATCTGGCTGTACATGATGCCGGCATGCGATTCCGCGATGTTGGCAACGTCCTGCCCGGTGGCGATGAAGAGCGCGGTCAAACCGTTGGCCGCGTGGGCGCCGTTGTTGGCCGAACCCGCGAGGAACGAGCCGGTTTGCGAGACCTGGCGGTTCGCAAACAGCTCGGACGTATCGATGCCCATGATCGCGCGCAGCAGGTCGCGCTTGAGGACGATCTCCGCCACCACGCGCTTGCCGCGCGTGAGGATCATGTTGATCCGCGAGTGCTTCTTGTCGGTGTCGAGGTTGCCCGATAGTAGATAGCGGGCGTTGCCGGGATAGTTGGCCTTGATCCACTCGCAGCCCACGAGAGTGGCTTTATTGGTCATGTTCTGGCCGGCGGCGTCGCCGGTCGTGTAGTTGAAGCGCAGAAACCGCATCGGGCCCACCGCGTACTGGCCGATGTTTATCAGCTTGCCGACCCTCGTGGTGGACTCCGCTGCCGCTTTGACCTCGGCGAAGTTGGCCTCCAGCCAGTGGCCGAAGGTACGGGCCTCCAGCGCGTTTTCCAGGATGAACACCGGCGTGCGCTGCATCGATTCCTCGACGACCGTCGCGCGGACGCCGCCGCACTCGGTCATCAGGCGCATCCCGCGGTTGTAGCTCGCCACCAGCGTCCCTTCGGTCGTGGCGAGGGGAACGTAGAAGAGACCCTTCGCGTGCTCGCCGTTGATCAGCAGCGGCCCGGCGATCCCCATCGGCACCTGCGCGACGCCCATGAAGTTCTCGGTGTTTCCCCGGACGAGCGCGGGATCGAACGAAAACTGTCCGACGTTGCGCAAATCCGCACCGGTGTGCTCGCGCGCGAAGTCCCGGCGGCGCGCGGCCTGCTCGGCCGTGTAGTCGTTGACCCGGTCGCGCGGAATCGGAATGCGCTCGACCGCGCCGTTGCTTTCCTGCTGGCTCATCGTGCGGTTCTACGTCCGGCGTGTCGCCGAACCATTTACGGCCCGGGCGGCGACGGCTTGATTTACGGGTTCGGGCGTCTAGCGCTCGATCGTCTCGGCAGCTGCCTGGTGCGAAATCCTACCGTCGAGCTGGCCGCGATTCGCCCGCGCCGGTCGAAGCCGCAACAGGCGCTTCGGTTCTCGAGTCCGCAAACACGGAGAGATCGCCTATTGCGTCAGAATTCGTGGATAGAGCGTTTTCCAGAAGCCGCACTTGTGGGCCGCGCTCGCATCGATGAGTCCGACGTGTCCCGGTTCGAAGCGCATGACGGCGTGGTCGGAGGTGAACCGGGGCCATGGCGGTGCGTTCGGTGCCGCTGGGACCGCGCTGCGGGCGAAGCTGGTCCAATAGGCCATCATCGTGGCGGCCAGCTCCTTGGCGGCGGGCGCGAGATCGGGACCCCCGATCTTCTGCGTGTTGTCGAAGTGCGGAAACTGGTACGGCAGCTCGGCCGAGTGGACCGCCCCCATCTCGAAGCCCGGATCGCTCGTCACCGGCGGCGCGTTGCGGTCGCCGAAGACGAACTCGTAGACCGGCACCCACTTGGCCATCAGCTTGCCGGCTTCGAGGTAGAGGCAGTCACTGATGCCGGTCTGCGGATTGAAATCGGAAAGCGCCGTACCAAGCGCCGTAGGCGCGGAGGAGTAAGCGCTCAGCGGATACTCCTCGCGCACCGCTTCGGCGTGGTTTCCATACAGGTGCTCGAGCAGTGAGGCGTAGTTCGCTTTCGTAACCGAGCCGCCGCCTTGAATGTAATACGCGACGTACAGCCGCAGCTCGTCGCGCGTCCCTCCGTTGACGATCGGAACCTTGACGAAAGCTCCGGCCGGAATCGCCTGCCGGCCCTGCGCCGGCAGCGTTCGCGTACCGACGGTCGGAGCGAAGGTCATCAGATCGCCTCCGGCAACCTTGGAACCGGCCTCCAGCAACGCTTTGACCCCCTTGCCGCGCAGGCAGCGCAGCGCAGCCGGCGCCGTCGAACAGCCCACCAGCGCCGCGATCTTCTCGCCGACCTTATCGTTCGCGGCGACGGTACGGAAGGTGAAGATGCAGGCGGCGCTCTGTACGATCGCGCGCTCGAAGAGACCCTCGCTCTCTTTGGGTGCGAGGAGGTGCGCGCAGACGCTCCCCGCACCGGCGGATTCACCGGCGACGGTGACGTCGCGCGCATCGCCTCCGAAGGCAGCGATGTTCCGTTTCACCCAGCGCAAGGCGGCCCGCTGGTCCTCGAGGCCGTACCCGGCGTCGTATGCCCGATCGAACGCCGGGTGCGCCATGAAGCCGAAGACGCCGAGCCGGTAATTGAACGACACGACGACCGCGCTGCCCGCGCGGGCCATGTACGCGAGCGGATAGATGTTACTCGACCCGCCGACAAACGCTCCGCCGTGGATCCACACGATCACTCGGCGCGGCCGCGCCGGCGGCTCGGCCGAGTACGGCTCGGTGATGTTGAGGTAGAGGCAGTCCTCGTCGTCGCTCGATTCGGGGATTCCGTACCGTTTCAGCTGCGGACAAATACTGCGGTACTTCGTCGCATCGAGCGTGCCGTTCCAGCGCTTCACCGGTTGCGGCAGAGCCCAGCGAAGCTCGCCGGTCGGGGGCGCGGCATACGGAATACCCTTGAATTCCAGCACGCCGTCGTGGATCGATCCACGCACGGCGCCCAAGGCCGTTACCACGACCGCCGGATCCGGGTCGGCGGCCGCCGCGCGAGGTATCCCGAGCACCCCGAACGCGAGTGCAAGGACAGCGGCGGCCATCAACTGGGCGGAGGACTCGCGTTTGAGCGCGGCGATTATTGCGACTCCTAGTAAGGGCCGGTCTTCGAGCGAACGGCCGCGGATTCCGGCGATTGCCCGCTACGGCACCGCGGGCGGGGCGGTGCTTCCGTACGTTGCGGCGTAGTACGTGTCGCGGACGTGGCCGAGTTGCAGGTCGCGCTTGATTTCGGCGCCGTCGCCCGCGAACACGGCGACGGCCCGCACCAGCGTGAGGTAGGCGCCCAGACGCGCGGTTTTCCAGTCCGAGATGCGCCAGCGCTGCGGAGCCATTACTCGAAAATCGTACGAAGGCAGCATCTTCGTCTTGGGCCGCAGCGGCGTCAGCGTGACGCGGAAGCCTTCGCAGACCAGTATTTGTTCTTCGACTTGCGCGAGCGTCGGCACCGTCAGATCCCGCCGACGAAGCGTCCGGGCGCGAGCGTTCCGTTGGGATCGAAGCGCGCCTTGAGCGCGCGCATCGTCGCGAGCGAGGCGGGCGGCGCACCCCAGACGTCGAGGCGCGCGCGCAGCGCGGGCGGCGCGGCCAGCACCCGCGCTTCAGCCAGCACGGTCCGCCGTTCGCCGTCGAAGGCCGGCAGCCGTTCTGCGAGACCGGCTGCGGTGTCGCTGGAAAGGCGTACGATCGCATCGCCGGTGCGCAGATCCTCGATCGTCTCGAGCTTGAGTTCGTTGACGCGCGCCACGCGTTCGAACGCGTCGAGCCGGAGGCGCGAATCGGCCGGCAGGCCGCCGCTGCGGTACGTTGCCGAGCGGGCGCCGAGCGTGCTGACGTACGCATCGAGCACGCGCCCGAACGCCGCTGCGGCGCCGCCGTCGAGCAAGCGGGTCTCGGGGACGCCGGCCGAGCCCAGCGCCGAGCGCAAGTCGCGGGTCGCGCGCTCGACCAGCCGCTCCGAACCTTCGAACAGCAACAGGATGCGGCCGTCGACGCCGTCGCGGCCGTCGATCTCGTCTGCGAAGCCCGTAACGATCAAGGCGGCGACCGGCTCGATTCGCAGCGCGGCGACGTGCGCGACGGCCCGCGTTCGCGTGCCCTCGGGCAGACCGGCGATCGCCAGGCGCCGCGCCGCCGGCATCGGTACGGTCTTGAAGTTTGCGCGCAGGATCGCGGCGAGCGTGCCGAGCGAGCCGACGTACAGCTTCGAGACGTCGTACCCCGTCGAGTTCTTGACGACCATCCCGCCCGCTCGCGCGATCGTTCCGTCGGCGAGCGCGACCGTGGTGCCGATCGTGAAGTCGCGCGGCCGCCCGTACGCGGCACGCCTCGGCCCGAGCCAGCCGCTCGCCAGCGTACCCCCGACCGTCGCGCCGGCCGCGTGCGGCGCGTCGAGCGGTACGAACTGTCCGTGCGCGGCCAGCCGGCGCTCGAGCGCGGCCAGCGTGCACCCGGCGCCGACGGCGATCGTGAGATCGCGAGGCTCGTATTCGACGATCGAGTCGAGGCGCGCCAAGCTCAGTGCCTCGTCGTACCGCTCCGGGAGGTACCCGAGCCCCTGCAGGGTCGCGCCGCCGAACAGCACGACGGCTCGACCCTCCGCGTTACAGGCGTGCAATCGCTTCGCTACTTCACTATCGCCGGCGGGCGCGTGCGCGGCCTTCGGTACCCGGTCGCCGAGCGCGAAGGCCGCGGGCTCGAGCGGAGCTGTAAGCGGCACGGCTCAGGCGCCGGCGGCGAGCGCGCCGCGCGGTGCGCGCACTTCGCCGCACGCAGCGCCGCTCGGGAAGATCTTATCGGGATTGAAATGCCGCGCCGGGTCGAGGACGTCGCGCAGGCGCGCCATCGTCGCCAGATCTTCGGGCGAGAAGACGTACCCCATGGACTCGCGTTTCTCGTAACCGATGCCGTGTTCGCCGCTGATCGTGCCGCCGAGTTCGATGCACGCGGCCAGGATCTCGTGACCGGCCGCCGCCACCGCTTCGACGTGCCGGCGCTCGCGGCGGTCGAAGAGCATTAGCGGGTGCAGGTTGCCGTCGCCGGCGTGGAACACGTTGCCGACGAGGAGCCCGTGTTCGCGAGCGATTTCGTTGACGCGGTGCACGGCCTGCGGCAGCCGCGTGCGCGGCACCGTCGCGTCCTGGATGTAGTAATTGGGCGCGATGCGGCCGAGCGCGCCCGCCGCGCCTTTGCGCGCCGCCCAGAGCCCTTCGCGTTCCGGCGCCGACGACGCCGAACGCCAGGAGAGCGCACCGAATTCGCGGGCGAGCGCGGCGATCGCGCGCTCGGAACGCTCGGTATCCTCGCTCTCGCCGGCGATCTCGATCAGCAGTACCGCGCCGGCGTCGAGCGGATAGCCCGCGTGGTAGTGCGCTTCGACCGCGCCGACGATCGTGCGGTCCATGATCTCGAGGGCCGTCGCCGCGATGCCCGCCCCGACGACGGCGGAGACCGTTTCGGAAGCGCTCTCGATGTCGGGAAAGGCGGCGACGCAAACGTGGATCGCGCGCGGCACGCGCAGCAGCCGCAGTTCGATCGCGGTCACGATGCCGAGCGTCCCCTCGCTGCCCACCAGTACGCCCGTCAGATCGTAACCGGCGTCGTCGACGCCGACACGCTCGATCTCACCGGCGGCGTCGACGTATTCCAGCCCGAGCACGTGCGCGCTCATCGAACCGTAGGAAAACGCGTGGGGGCCGCCGGCGTTGGTTGCCGCGTTACCGCCGAGCGTCGAGATCTTCTGGCTCGAGGGGTCCGGTCCGAAAAAGAGGCCGAAGCTCGCGGCCGCGTGCGAGAGTTCGAGGTTGACGAGCCCGGGCTGCACGCGCGCGCGGCGGTTCGCGGCGTCGAGCGAGAGCACCCGGTTCATACGCGCAAACGACATCACGACGCCGCCGGCCGTCGGCACCGCGCCGCCGCAGAGCCCGGTACCGGCGCCGCGCGGCACGACCGGCACGCCGCACTCCCGCGCGATTCGCACGACGGCGGCGACCTCGCGCGCGTCCCCGGGCAGGACGACCGCGTCGGGCAGCCGGTCTTCGCAGAACGCGTCGAATGCGTACGATCCGAGATCTTCGCGCGACGCGAGCACGGCGCCGGCGCCGAGCGCGGCGCTCAGTCGCTTGCGCAGGCGTCCGGCCGACGAAGTCTCCATGGTCCGAACCCGCTTTGCACGCCCCGCGCGGGGTTCCTGGCCGCTCGCTAGCCGTACATCAGGTAACGGCGGCGCAGCGTCTCGAAGGCGTGCGTTTCCGGCTCCCAGCCGCGCAGGATCGTTTCGACGTCGAGCCCTTCTTCGAGTCCCCGCCGCAACGTATCCGTGCCCCAATCTTTGTCCAGTGCCGCTGCGTCGAGCGTCAGCCGGCCCGGCGCCAGTTTGCGCGCGCCGACCAGCAGTTCGACGGCGGTGCGGACCGCGCGGAACGCGCGCGGCTCGGTCACGATCAGCTCGACGCCCGAGAGGGTCTTGCCTTGCCAGAAGCCGGCGATCGGCGCCCACGAGGCGGCGCGGAAGTGGACTCCCGGAATCGGGCGTCCGTTGAGATACTCCGCGAATCTCTGGCCGTCGAGCTTGTAGGCGCCGGCGTACTTGAACGGCTTCGTGTAACCCGTGCCGTTGTTGAGGCCGGCGGCGTCGATGAGGCCGGTGGCCGGGTAGACGAGCGTCGTGTCCCACTCGGGTATGTTGGGCGAACTCTGCACCCAGGTGAGCCCCGTGTCGGGCCACAGCATCGCGCGCGTGTACGCCTGCATCGGAATCACGCGCAGCGACGCGCCGATGCCGAACCGCTCGTTGAAGAGCGTTGCCAGTTCGCCGACGGTCATCCCGTGCCGGATCGGAATCGGATAGAGCCCGATGAACGACTCGAAGCGCGGGTCGAGGACGGGGCCCTCGACGACGGTGCCGCCGAGCGGATTCGGCCGGTCCAGGACCCAAACGCTTTTGCCGAACGCTTTGGCCGCCTGCATGACGTACGCGAGGGTCGAGATATACGTGTAGGCGCGGTCGCCGACGTCCTGGATGTCGAAGAGCAGCACGTCGACGCCGTCCAGCATCGCGGCGCTGGGCCTGCGGGTCGCGCCGTAGAGGCTGTAGACCGGCAGGCCGGTGCGCGGATCGGTGTACGAGCTCACGTAGGCGCCGGCCGGTTGGTCGCCCCTCAAGCCGTGCTCCGGCGAGTAGATCGCGCGCAGGCCTATGCCCGGGTTGCGCCGGATCGCGTCGACGATCGTCTCCAGCTCCGAGGTCACGCCGGTCTGGTTGGTCACGACCCCGACGCTGCGGCCTTCCAGGTCGCGCCAGGCGCGCTGGAGGAAGACCTCATCGCCGAGCGTGACGACGGCGGGGGGCAGCGGCGCGGCCGGGGCCGGCAGCGGGCGTACGCCTAGGGCAGCACAAGCGACCGCCGAGGCGGCGCGAAGAAGAAACTGCGGTCGCTGCATGCGGCCCGGGGTTTGGTCGATATGTGTCGAACACCTTGGTAACTAGAGGCACCACGGGTCAAGCATGGACATCGAGGAAACCCCGCAGCGCATCTTGATCGTCGACGACGAGCCGGCGATTCGGGACGTGCTGTCGACTTATCTTCGCGAAGAAGGTTTCATCGTGGAAGAGGCTGCCGACGGGCGAGCCGCCCTGCGCAGCGCTGCTGCGGCGGCGCCCGACCTGATGCTGCTAGACCTCAATCTTCCTAAGGTTTCCGGCGTCGAGGTCTTCCGGCGCGTTCGCGAAACCAGCGACGTCCCGGTCATCATGCTGACCGCCCGCATGGATGAGATCGACCGGATCGTCGGGCTCGAACTGGGCGCGGACGATTACATCGGCAAACCGTTCAGCCCGCGCGAGGTCGTGGCGCGGGTCAAAACGGTCTTGCGGCGCTCGCGGCGACGCGAACCGCCGCCCGATGCCGTGCCCGCCGGGCCTCCGCCCGAACTCGAAATCGATCGCACCGGTCACGAAGTCCGCGTTTCCGGCCGGGCGGTGGCCCTGACGCCGATGGAGTTTCGAATCCTCGACGTGCTGGCGCGCGAACCCGGCCGCGCGTTCACGCGCGAACAATTACTGGATAAGATTTCGACCGACGCCGGTGCCGTCTTCGACCGCACGCTGGACCGCCACGTGGCGAACCTGCGGCACAAGATCGAACTCGAACCAAGCCGCCCGCGCCACATCCTGACGGTGTTCGGCGTGGGATACAAGTTCGTCGTATGAGACGCGTCGTGCACGAAATGCGCAACCATCTCTCGGTGGCGATCGCCAACATCGAGGCCTTTCTAGACGGCAAGCTGGAACCGACCGAAGCGCGCCTGACGGCCGTCCTGCAAGCGCTCGGCGAGGTCGACGTGCTCATCAACGATCTGCCCCGTGCCGACGAGGCGCAACCGATGCAGGTCCGCGAGCAGACGATCGACGTCTGCCGTCTCATCCTCAACGAGGCGACCGCCATGGAAGGCTTCGCTTCCGAACGCGGCGTCCAGTTACACGTCGCACGTTGCGGCTGCGGTCACCAGGCGTGCAAGAGCTTCCACGGCGACCCCCAGCGCATCGGCCAGATCGTCACGAACGTGCTCACCAACGCAATCCGCTACACGCCGCGCGGGGGCGTCGTCAGCGTCTCGTGCCGGCGCGAGGCGGGCTGCCTGGAGTTTACGGTAAGCGACGACGGGCCCGGCATCATTCCCGAGGATCTGACCCGCATCTTCGACCCCGGGTTCCGCGGCAAGGCGGCGGCCCAGCACGCCGGCAGCGGAATCGGCCTCTCCCTCGTTAAGGACTTCGTCGAGCAGCAGGGCGGAAGCATATTCGTTAGTAGTAAGCCGGCGCACGGGGCGACGTTCACGGTTCGGCTACCGGGCGTTCCCACCGCAAACGGTGCGTCCGCCTGTGATCCGGGTTGCTTATCGCACGGTTAATTCGATCTTCGTAGTTCTTTCATGAAAACCGGATGCCGAACCGTTAGTATCCGGTTCCAATGTGCGATCTCCAACAGCGGATGATTGTCAACTGCTCCTCGGATGAGGCGGCCGATATCCTCGCTGCCTTCCTCGAGGAACGGGGCCAGCTGGCCATCCGGCCGCACCTCATGGTGCCCGGCCTCGGTGTTGAGATGTCGCTGCGACGGGACGTCGTCGTGTCGGCTTCGCGTCACTCGGACTCGCGGACGTGGCACGTCGTCTGGGGCCCGGCCGACGGCGGAAGCTTTCCGTGCTTCAAAGGATCGCTGCATTTCACGGTCGACGAAGGCTCGAGCGAGACGACCGCGCTCACGCTCGACGGGTCCTACGCGCTGAGCGAGCGTGCAGCCGCCGATCCGGTCGACCGCGTTCTCGCGCACCGTATCGAAATCGCGACCGCCCGGACGTTGCTGAGCGAGCTGCGCGGCGGCCTCGAGCGCGCGTCGCGGCGGCCGCTCCTCGAGACCTGAAGGACCTCCTCTTCACCTGACCTTCACGCTGGCGGGCTAGACTCGTCGGCATGTCACGTCCTTCGATTCCGCGCGGCGACCAGCCACTGCCGGCGACGCTTGCGTTCGTCCTCACGCTCGGCTCGCTCATAACGGTCGGGTGGTTTTGCATGTTTTTGCTGCTAAGGGCACGGTGGTAGCGCCGTGCACGTCCATAAAGCGGAGAAGATCTGGATCGGATTCGGCGTCGCGATGCTCGTCGTTTTTCTCGCGACGATCACGACCGCGGCCGTCGTCGACGGCTTCGTTCCTCCGAGCCACATACAATCGATCGATCCGGCTAAGGTCTCGCAAACGCCGCCCTTCGATAAGCCTGGCCTCCACCGCCTGGCAGACGGCTCCTACGAGGCGTACTACATCGCGCGCATCTTCAGTTTCGAGCCCCACCATCTCACGATTCCAGTCGGCTCGAAGGTAACTTTTTACGTCACCAGCACCGACGTCGTGCACGGTTTCTCGATTCCCGAAACGGGCGTCAACACGATGGTCGAGCCGGGTTGGGTCAGCACGGTCTCCCACACGTTCTCCAGGCCCGGTACGTACCTGCTGGTGTGCAACGAGTACTGCGGCATCGCGCACCACACGATGGCCGATTCCGTCGAGGTGAAGTAATGATCGCGGAAAAGCCACGGATTCCGCCTCCCGACTTTGCGATCCGGTTTTCGGTGGGCAAAGAGAACATATTGATCCTTGCGCACATATATATGGCAACCGCCGCCCTAACGCTGGGCGCTCTCTTCGGTCTGCTGCAAGGTTTCTCGCGCGCCAACTTTATCGTCTTTCCGGCGGAGTTCGATTACTACCGGACCCTGACCGCGCACGGCGTTCTCATGGCGCTGGTCTTCACGACTTTCTTCATAACGGGACTCCTGACGTTCGCAACGTATCGTTCGATCCCGCACGTCCGCTCGGTTCGGCTCGGCTGGATCGGCTGGAGCGTCATGGTCTTCGGCACGGTGATGGCGACGATCGCCATCCTCAGCGGCAACGCAACCGTGCTCTACACGTTCTACGCCCCGCTCAAGGCGCACCCGTCGTTCTATTTCGGCGCGACGTTCTTGATCGCCGGTACGTGGGTCGTCGCAGCCGACATCTTCCTCAACGTCCGCTATTGGATCAAGAACAACCCGAAGACGCGCATCCCGCTGCCGGCCTTTCTGGCGGCGACGACGTTCGTCATGTGGCTGATCGCCACGGTCGGCGTCGTGCTCGAGATGCTGCTGCTGATCCCGTGGTCGCTTGGCTGGACCTCCGGCATCGACGTCGGCCTGACGCGCATGCTCTTCTGGTACTTCGGCCACCCGCTCGTGTACTTCTGGATCATGGGCGCGTACCTGATCTGGTATACGATCGTGCCGACCACCTACAAGGGCACGGTCTTCAGCGACGCGCTGACGCGCCTCTCGTTCATCATGCTGCTGTTGCTCTCGACCCCGGTCGGGCTCCATCACCAGTTCCTCGACCCCGGCGTCTCCGCGACCTGGAAGTGGCTGCACGCGCTCAACACCTACGGCGTCGTGATCCCGTCGTTCATGACGGCGTTCGGCGTCTTCGCGAGCTTCGAGATCGCCGCACGCAAGAAGGGGAAACGCGGCTTCGTCGGCGTCGTCGGTTCGCTACCGTGGGGGAACCCCGTCTTCACGGGACCCGCGCTCGGGATGCTGCTGTTCGTGCTGGGCGGTTTCGGCGGCATCGTCAACACGTCGTACAGCATGGACGTGCTGGTGCACAACACGATGTGGATCGTGGGGCACTTCCACGTGACGGTCGGCGGACCGGTCGCGCTCAGCTTCATCGGGGCCGCCTACGGCCTGGTCCCGGCGCTGACCGGGCGAAAGCTGTTCGCGCCCAAGCTCGCGCTCGTCCAGACCTACATGTGGTTCGTCGGCATGCTCTTGATGTCGATCTCGATGCACGTTGCGGGCCTCCTCGGGTCGCCGCGCCGCACGTCGGACGTGACCTACTTCGGCGCCGCCGGCGCCCAGTCGTGGCACTTCGAGATGGTGACCGCAGCCGTCGGCGGCACGCTCCTGTTCATCAGTATCCTGATGTTCGTCACCGTGGCCGTCGGCACGCGCTTCAGAAACGAGACGCCGGAGCACCGGCCCGAGTTCACCTTCGCACCGGTCGACGACGACGCGGTCGACACGCCGCCCGTCTTCGATCAACTCGCGCGCTGGGGCGTGTTGGCGGTCGGCCTCGCGGTTCTCGCCTACGTCGGTCCGATTCACGATCAGCTCTCGCAGCCGCACTTCTTGGCACCCGGCCTGCGAACGTGGTAACCGCACCGCCGACGCCCTTCGTTCCGCTCTTACCGGCGGGCGAAGCGGTGCCGGCGGTGGTCCTTCGCGACCAGCGCGGGCACCGCGTCGTGCTGGGCGAGGCACGCGGCGTGGCCACGGCAATCGGGTTCATCTACACGCGCTGCCCGCTGCCGGACGAATGTCCGCTCGTGTCCGCGAAGTTCGCAGCGCTGCAAGCGTCGACGCGACCGGACGAACTGCGGCTGGCGGAGATCACGCTCGATCCCGAGCACGACACGGTCGCTACCCTGGCACGCTACGGTGCGCTCTTCGGCGCGGACCCGGCGCGGTGGTCGCTGGCGACGGGAGACCCCGCATCGGTGCGGACTCTCGAACGGCGGCTCGGGGTCGAAGCGACGCTGAAGCCGGACGGCACGATCGTGCACTCGGACACGCTCGTGCTGCTCGATCCCCGCGGGCGCATCGCCGACCGGATCGAGGGTTTCGAATTGGGCGCCGGACCAGATCGCCGGCGAGGCGCGGGAGCTCGACGGTCGCGGGGGCAGTCCGCTGGCCCGCTTGGCGCTGGCGCTGACCCGCGGCGTCAGCGGCTTTTGCGGCGGCTCGACGGCGGGCATAGCGAACTGGGTCGTACTGGTCGTGCTGCTCTGTTCGCTCGTCCTCTTCGGTTACGTCTTCCGGCGCATCATACGAATTCCGGCGTGACCCTGGGGATCAGGCGCGCGTCCGCGGCCCGCCCGAAGAGGTCCGCGACGGCGGCCTGCCCGTCGTCGCCCAAATCCGCCGAGTACTCGTTGACGTAGAGAGCCACGTGCGCGCGCATCACGCTCTCGTCCATCTCGAACGCGTGCTCGCGCACGTACGGTGCGACGGCCGCCTCGTTGGCTCGCGCAAATGCCAGGCTGGCGCGGATCGTCTCGTCGAGGCGGCGCGCTTCGTCGTCGCCGACATCTCGCCGGACTAAGATCGCGCCGAGCGGAATCGGATGGCCGGTCTGCGATTCCCACCAGGTGCCGAGGTCCGCGACCTGCGCGAGGCCGCTCTGCTGGTAGGTAAAACGGGACTCGTGAATGATCAGCCCGGCGTCGACGTCGCCGCGGGCGACCGCATCGACGATCCGGTCGAAGCGCATCGGCACCGGGTCGATCGGACGCTGGAGCGCGAGCCGCAGCAACAGGAAGGCGGTCGTCAGGGCGCCGGGAATCGCGATGCGCGCGTGCGGTTTGAGATCCTGCAGCGCGGGCACGTTGCCGCCGGCGTCGGGCCGCGCGAGAACGAGCGGACCGCAACCGCGGCCGAGCGCTCCGCCCGCCCGCAGGATGCGGTATTTCTCGAGCAGATACGGGATCGCGCCGTAGCTCGCTTTGGTGAGCACGAACCGGCCGGCGCGCGCGGCTTCGTTGAGGGCTTCGACGTCGTCGAGCACGACCGCGACCGGCGGCGCGTCGAGCAGCAGACCGCGCGTCCACGCGGCGAAGATGTACGTGTCGTTGGGACACGGCGAGTACGCGAGGGAGAGCGTTGCGCTGGAAATCATTCGTTGCGGTCCTAAGCGGTCAAGCGGTCAAGCGGTCGAGAACGGACTCGAGCGCGACGGCGACGGCGCGGGCTCCTGCCGCGAAGTTCCACTCGCTGCGTGCGCGGTCGCCGACGTAGTTCGAGATGCCGCGCACTTCGAGAGCCGGGATGTGTGCGAACGCTGCGGCCCGCAACACGGAGAACCCTTCCATCGACTCGACGTCGCAGCGATACCGCGACCACAGGCGGTCCGCGGTGGCATCGGTGGAAGTCACCTGCGTGACGGTCAGGCCGCGCCCGAGCGGAATCCGGAGGGGCAGACAGCCGGCCAACAGCGCCGCGTCCGCGCGTACGCGTTCGACGAGCGCCGCACCGCCCGGCAGCGTTAGCTGTCCCTCACCTTCCAAGCCGAAGTCGGCGAGCGTTTCGTCGCTGACGAGCAGCGCATCGCCGACCGCCGCGCGCCCTCGGAACGCGCCCGCGATGCCCGCGTTGACGACCGCCCGGTAGCGATGCAAGGCCAGTTTGCGCGCGGTTCCGAGCGCCGCTTCGACCGGGCCGACGCCACACGCGAAGATCTCGACGCCGTCGCGTTCGCCGACGAAGCGGAGTTCCTCCGGTAGCGCGCAGACGACCAGAATCATATCGGCGGACTACGGCACGCCGATGAACTTGTGCGTTTGCAAGCCGAGCCGGAAGCGCGCGGGCCGCGCTTTCACTGCCGCCAGCGCCAGCGTGACGTTGGCGGGCTTGTTGCCCTCGGGCTGAAGGTACGTCGGCACGGCGCGTTCGCCGAACGCGGCCAGCCACTCGTCGGGCACGCGACCGTCGACGATCAGCTTGACTTCGTTCGCGCGCATCGCCATGGCCGGTTTCAGGCGCTCTTTCGGGGAAACCGTCAGCCACACGTCGTCGGGCAACGTTACGGCGATGCTGCCGTTGGACTCGACGTGGACCCGCCTGCCGTCCGCCCGCAACGCGTCGATCAACCCCGAACTCGCGCGCTGCGCGAACGGCTCGCCGCCGGTGAGCACGACCATCGGGCAGTCGCCGCCGAGTTCGCGCACGCGCGCGACGACCTGCGGCGCGGCGGCGAAGAACTTCGTGCTGTAATCGGTGTCGCAGAAGCGGCAGTTGAGGTTGCAACCCGCCAGCCGCACGAACACGGCCGGCGTTCCGGTCCACGCTCCTTCGCCTTGCACGCTGTAGAAGATTTCAGCGAGCGCCAGCATCTTCGGCACGGGCGACGGCGCACGCCGTCTGGGTCTCCCAGACGACGACCTCGAAGAGTTGCGGCAGCACCGGCGCGAGTTCGTCCCAGATCCAGAGCGCGATGTGCTCGGCGGTGGGATTGGGGAGCACGTCGTTGAGCGACGAGTGATCGAGGCGTTCGACGACGCGCGGTTTCACGATGGCGGACAGCTCGTCGAAATCGACGACCATGCCTTGCGCCGGCCCGGCGGCCTGTAACGGTCCCGTCACCGCGACTTCCACGCGGTACGAGTGGCCGTGCGGACGCGAGCACTTTCCGGGATGGTGCGGCAACACGTGCGCCGCCTCGAAGCGAAAGAGTTTACGGATCTGCACGACCGCCGTAGGTTCGGCGGTTCCGCACGCGGCTCATGCGCGCGCGGCTTAGAGGTCGCCGCCCGGCCCCATCGCTTCGAGGCGCTTCTTGAGGTCGGCCAGGAACGCGTTGGCGCTCGTGCCGTCGAGCACGCGGTGGTCGAGCGAAAGGCACACGTTCATGATCGAACGGATCGCGATCGCATCGCCGACCACGACCGGGCGCTTGACGACCGCTTCCATCGTGACGATCGCGGCCTGCCCGGCGTTGATGATCGGCTTCGAGAGAATCGAACCGTTGGCGCCGGTGTTGTTGACGGTGAAGGTCCCGCCGCTCAGTTCGTCGGGGCCGAGTTTCCCGGCCCGCGCTTTATCGATGAGCCGCCCGGCGGCGATCGCGATCCCGGCGATCGAGAGGGTATCCGCGTCGCGGATGACCGGCACGATCAGATTCGCGTCGAGCCCGATCGCTATCCCGATATTGAATTCCCGGTGCACGTAGATCCCGTCGTCGCCGAAGCGCGAGTTCAGGAGCGGATGGGCCTTGAGCGCTTGGACCGCCGCGAAGACGAAGAAGGGAAGCAGCGTCAGCGCGTAGCCTTTCTCGCGCGCGAAGCGTTCCTTTTCGCGCTCCCGCCAGGCCCACAGCTTCGTCACGTCGGCCTCGACCATCGTCCACGCGTGCGGCGCTTCCGAAAGGGATGCCGACATGCGCTGCGCGATGATCCTGCGCGCGGGCGTCAGCGGCACGATCGTCCCGGGCACCGGCGCTTCGTAGGTCGAACGCCCGGCCGCGCTCCCGTTGCCCGCCGGCGCCGCTACGACCGGCCGCTCCGCGACCGATGACGGCGCGGCCGCCGGCATCCGCTCGCGCGCGGCCGCGATGACGTCGTTCGCGGTGATGCGCCCGTTCTGCCCCGTGCCGCGCACTGCCGCCAGATCGACCACGTGCTCCCGCGCCAGGCGCCGCACGGCGGGCGACACCCGCCGCAACACATCAAGCGAGTTGACGGCGCCGTTCGCGGAACGGGCCGCACCGTTCGCCGCGGCCACCGCGGCCGGCGCACTCGGCGCGGCCTCGACCGGCGCCGCAGGCACGACAGCCGCCACGGACTCCGTCCCCACTTCGTCGATGATGGCGATCGCCGCTCCGGTGGCCACCGTCTCGCCTTCCTGGACGAGGATCTCGCGCATCACCCCGCTGACCGGCGAAGGCACTTCCGCGTTCACCTTGTCCGTCGAGATCTCGACGAACGCCTCGTACTTCTCGACCGTTTCTCCCGGCCGCTTGAGCCAAGCCGCCACCGTCCCCTCGGTAACCGTCTCCCCCAACTGCGGCATGGTAATAGTCGTAGCCATTCAATCACCCCACCCTAACCAGAAGTACGCCACTAAACCAATCCCCCCACTTCCCCGCTTCCTCCGTCGCGCGCAGCGACCCGATGCGGTGCCGCCACGCAAATCCACCCATGGTACGATCCCGAACGTCCGGCAGCGGGTAGGCGGCGTTTGGGTTGCGCGCATGCGGCGGGAGCTCCGACCGACGAGCGGAGCCACGGATGGCGTGAGCGAGGAGGCGGAGCAGGAGGAGCCGGCCCCGGACGGGCCGGCGACGAACGTTCCCGCCGCGTCGCAACCAAAGGGCGCCACGAATCTACGGTCGAAGCCCGGCAGCGGGCGCGGCCATGCGGCGGAGCTCCCGACGCGGAGCATGATCGCGGGGCCGCATGCGGCCATGAACATCCGGATGCCGCATGGCGCTACGGTCCCGAACGCCCGGCAGCGGGTAGGCGGCGTTTGGGTTGCGTGCATGCGGCGGGAGCTCCGACCGACGAGCGGAGCCATGGATGGCGTGAGCGAGGAGGCGGAGCAGTAGGAGCCGGCCCCGGACGGGCCGGCGACGAACGTTCCCGCCGCGTGCACGCGCAGGACGCCGGGCCGGATCGGCCGCGGTACGGCCCCGAACGCCCGGCAGCGGGTAGGCGTCGTTTGGGTTGCGTGCACGCGCGGGAGCTCCGACGACGAGCCCGGAGGCGACGACGGGCGGAGCAGTAGGAGCCGGCCCCGGCGGCGCGACGAACGTTCCCGCCGCATGCGCGCGACCCAAACGACGCCGGGCCCAAACGCAAAAAAGTTCAGAACCGCACCATCTCAGCCATAACGTCCGCCATCCGCTCCGGCGAGATCATGAACTCGTCCTCGAGCGTCACCGCGTAGCCCATGGCCGGCACGTCCGGTCCGCAGAGGCGCCGAATCGGTGCGTCGAGGTCGAAGAACGCCTCTTCGACGACCATCGCCGCAATTTCCGCGCCCACGCCGCCGAACTTATTGTCTTCGTGGATGACGAGCAGTTTGCGCGTTTTGCGCACGCTCTCGAGAATCGTCCCGCGGTCCATCGGGCGGATCGAGCGCAGGTCGATCACTTCGACGGACATCCCTTCGGCGGCCAGGCGTTTCGCGGCCTCGAGCGCGTAGTGAACGTAGAGGCCGTACGAAACGACCGTCAAGTGGTCGCCCGGGACGTTTGACTTCCGCCTTACCGATGGGGATCGTGTAGTGGCCGTTCGGGACCTCGCCTTTGACGAGCCGGTAGGTCTTCTTGTGCTCGAGGAAGAGCACCGGATCCGGGTCGTCGATGGCCGCGTTGAGCAGCCCTTTCATATCGGCCGGAAACGACGGCGCGACGATCTTGAGGCCGGGCACGTGATAGAAGAGCGCCTCGACCGAAACCGAGTGCGAGAGTGCGCCGCGCACGCCGCCGCCGTAGGGCGTGCGGATCACGAGCGGACACGAGTAGTCGCCGTTACTGCGATAGCGCGTCTTCGCCGCCTCGCCGACGATCTGGTTGAATGCGGGGTAGATGAAGTCGGCGAACTGGATCTCCGCGATCGGCCGCAAGCCTTCCATCGCCATGCCGATGGCGACGCCGACGATCGACGCTTCGGCCAGCGGCGTGTCGATGATGCGCTCGGGACCGAACTCTTCGATGAAACCTTTGGTGATCAGGAAGACGTTCCCGCGCGCGCCCACGTCTTCGCCGAGGATCAGCGTCCGCTCGTCGGACTTGAGCGCTTCGTACAACGTCTGGCGCACGGCCTCGACGTTGTTCATGACGGTGCTCGCAGGCGATGCTACAGCCACGGTTCGTACGCTCCTTCCAAGACGTTCGTGTAGAGTTCGTGCGGCGCCGGATACGGCATCGCTTCGGCTTCGTCGGTCAGCGCGTTGACGAACGCCAGCACCTCTTTTTTCATGAGCGACGCCTCGTCCGACGAAACGACCCGATGCTCGATCAGCAAGCGCTCGAAACGCGGTACGGGATCGAGGTGCCGGTGTCGTTCGATCTCTTCGCGAGTACGATAGGTGCGGTCGTCGTCGTCGGTCGTGTGCGACAGGAAGCGATAGCATTTGGCTTCGACGAGCGACGGGCCGCCTCCGGAGCGCGCGCGTTCGAGCGCCGCTTTGACGACGGCGTAGGTGGCGATCGGGTCCGACCCGTCAACGACGGTGCCGGGCAAGCCGTAACCGGCAGCCTTCTCGGCGACGTCCTCGATCGCCATCTGGCCGCTGCGCGGCGTCGAGATGGCCCATTCGTTGTTCTCGCACAGGAAGACGATGGGCAGCGCGTGGACCGCCGCGAAGTTGACCGACTCGTGCCACTCGCCTTCGCTGGTCGCGCCGTCGCCGAACGTGCACAGCACGGCGCGGCCGGCCTGTTTGCGGAGCTTCATGGCGAATGCGGCCCCGACGGCGTGCGAGCAATGCGCGGCGATGATCGAACTGATCGAGAGCAGTCCCAGCGCCTTGTTGGTGTAGTGGTTCGGAAACTGCCGGCCGCCCGAGCGGTCTGCGCCGCGCGCGAACATCGAGAGCAGGACGTCGAGCGGGTTCATCCCGATGCCGATGCACAGCCCCATATCCCGGTAGTAGGGTGCCAGAACGTCGCGGCCGCGCTCGAACGCCAGCGCCGCCCCGGCGTGGATCCCTTCGTGGCCTTCGCTGCCGGTCGCGAACGCGATTTTCCCTTGGCGATTGAGCTGGAACCCGCGGTTGTCCAGCATCCGCTCCAGGAACATGTTGCGCATCATCCAGCGGAGCTGGTCGTCATCCAAGCCGTGTCGCTCGAGCGCGGGAGCCGAGATCGCCTTCGCCATGGGAACCTCCTCGCGGCAGTGGCTCTAGGATGCCGGATATGAGCTGTAAATGCTATTAGTTCCTTTCAACATGCGAAAAAGAAGGACATGCCTGCTCGATGTCTCGGCCGCCCGCAAAGAAAGGCGGAGAAGCGTGCGCGGCCGGCCGTCGAATGCGGGGGCATGTTCGATTTGCGCGACGCCCCGGCGGCAGATCTGGTTCGGGTGCGCCGGCACTTGCACCGCCGGCCGGAACTCTCGATGGTCGAACGGGAGACGGCCGCCTTCGTCGCCGCGGAGCTGGCGAAGCTCGGGCTCGACGAGATCCGCGCCGGAATCGGGCAGACCGGAGTGCTCGGAACGCTCCGGGGCGGCAAGCCCGGCCCCGTGACGCTCCTGCGGGCCGATATGGACGCGCTCCCGATCGTGGAGCTGGTCGACGCCGAGTACCGCTCCGAACGCGACGGCGTCATGCACGCGTGCGGACACGACGGCCACGTCGCGATCCTGCTGGCGGCCGCACGCACCCTGGCCGAGCGCCGTGCCGACGTGCCGGGAACGCTGGTTTTCTGCTTTCAGCCGGGCGAGGAAGGCTATGCCGGGAATCGCCTGATGATCGAGGACGGCGCGCTCGAGAACCCGCACGTCGACCGCACCTTCGCATTACACCTCTATAGCGGACTGGAGGTCGGGAAGATCGGCGTGCGCGACGGCGCGTTCTTCGCGTCGGCGGACGAGTATACGCTCGCGATCAAAGGCCGCGGCGGGCACGGCGCGATGCCGCATCTCGCCGTCGACCCGGTCGTGGCGGGTGCCTATCTCGTCACGATGCTGCAGACGATCGTGAGCCGCGAGATCGCTCCGAAGGACCCCGCGGTGTTTACGGTCGGGACCTTCCACGCCGGCACGACGTTCAACGTCATTCCCGACGAAGCGACGCTCAAGGGCACCGTGCGCTGCTTCGATCCGAAGGTCCGGGCTTCGATGCCGGAACGTCTGGAGCGCATCGTCAAGGGTCTCGGTTCGGCGCTCGCGATCGACTACGACTTGGATTACCACTGGTCGTATCCGCCGACCGTCAACGATCGCGCGACGAACGATCTCGTGCGCGAAGTCGGGCGCGAGGTCCTCGGTGCACCCAACGTGGTCGAACACGATATCGTGATGTGGGCCGAAGACATGTCGTTCATGCAAGAGCAGCGCCCCGGGGCGTATTTCATCGTCGGCGCGCGCGGCGGCGACGCGAGCGCGTATCCGCATCACAACGCGCGCTTCGACATCGACGAGCGGTCGCTCGAAATCGGGTACGCGATGATGGTGGCCTTGGGTCTGCGCGGCTAGTTAATAGAATTCGACCGTATCGATCGGATTGCGTAAGGGCTCGCCGCGCGCGAAGCGGCCGAGGTTGTCGGCGAAGAGTTCGGTCAAACGTTCGTTTTCACGCCGCGAGAGAGCCATCGTGTGCGGCGCGAATACGACGTTGTCGAGGGTCCAGAGCGGGTCCCCGGCCGGCAGCGGTTCGGGCTCGAAGACGTCGAGCACGGCGCCCGCGATCGCGCCCCGTTGCAGCAGCGCGGTCAGCGCCGCCTGATCGACGACCGAGCCGCGGCCGACGTTGCAAAAGACGGCGTGCGGCTGCAGGGCCGCAAGCGCTCGCGCGTCGACGAGGCCGCGGGTTCCGCTCGTGGCGGGGAGCGTCACGACCACCGCGTCCGCGCGCGCGAACGCTTCGGCGAGCCGCGCGGCCGGATAGACCTCAGTCGATGCCGGCACGGGCGGAACCGTCCCGCGAAACGCCGATGACGCGCATTCCGAAGCCGTTCGCGGCGCGCGCGACGGCCGTGCCGATGTGGCCGAGGCCGACGACCGCAATCGTCGACCCGGCGAGTTCGCCGCTCGGAAAGTGCTCCCACGCGCGGTTCGCTCGCAGGCGTTCGAGACGGCGCAAATCTTTCCGCAGCGCGAGTAGTCCGAGGAAGACGAATTCCGCGAGCATGCCGGCGTGCAGTCCGGCCGCGCTCGTAAAGGCGACCCGCTCGAGCGTCGCTCGCGGTAACGCCGCGGCACGCACTTGTTCTCCCGAGCCGGCCCAGCAGCACTGTATCCAGCGCACGCGCGGCGCGCGTGCGAGTGCGGCGGCTAGCGACGAGCCCGTGTCGCCGGGAATCCCCAGCACGACGTCGGCGCGTTCGAGCAGCGCGTTGAAGCGTGCTTCGGCCGCCGGACCGCGCTCGAAGTCGAGCGCGCCGCGGTGATCGCACGGAAAGCGCGGAGGCGGCAACAACTCCGGCTCGAACATGACTTCGTCGCGCGGATTCACCGCCGCGATGCGCGACACCAATTCGGGTTCGAGCGGCGTCGCGATCAGGATACGCATCACGCGCCGCGGTTCGGCCCTTCACGCGCCGGACCTCGTCGCGGAAGTCAATTTCCGTACGTACGACGACACGCCGAATTTCATTTTCGTGTATACGGACAAACGGATAAACGTCGGACGCGCCGTTCAACGCATGTCGAAGCTGATTCGACAAATGGCGAATGACGGCGACCCGAGTAGGCCTTATTGTATAAGTCCCCGGACGCGTGGCCGCGAGCGCGTTCGGTTACCGCAAGCTAACAAGCGAGGCTATTCCGCCATCTCGCCCGCCCGTCGTTCTTCCGAAGACCGTCCCACCACGCCCCTCGTCGTCGAAGAGCACGATGCCTGCGGGGTCGGGTTCATCGCGGACTTAGGCGGTCCCGCGACCCATAAAGTCGTGCGCCTGGCGCTCCAAGCCGCCGCCGCCATGATGCATCGCGGTGCGCGCGCGGCCGACGGACGGACCGGCGACGGCGCCGGCATCTTATGCGAGACGCCGCGCAAGCTGCTGGTTCGCGAACTGCAGCAAGCCAACCTCAACGCGTCGTCGAGTCACGTCGCCGCGATCTGTCTGTTTCTGCCGCGCGAGCGCGACGCCGCGGCGGCGGCGCGCGCCGCGATCGAGGCGCGCGTTCACTCGCTCGACGTGACGCCGCTGCGCTGGCGCACGCCGGCGACGTACGGCGATATCCTGGGCGCGCAAGCGCTGACGACGCGCCCGATATTCGACCAGCTCGTCGTCGACATGGGCCCCGGCAACGTACGCGAACGCATGCGCACGGCGGCCAGCCTGATCGAAAAAGCGTTGCGCGGATTCGGCCCGAGCGCGGCGCTGCTTTCCTGTTCGGCGACGTCGGTCGTCTACAAGGCGCTGCTCTCCTCGGACGAGCTGAGCGCCTACTTCGACGACTTGCGCGACGAGGCGTTCGCTTCGCGCTTCGCGCTCTTCCATCAGCGCTTCTCCACGAACTCGTCGCCTGCGTGGCGGCTCGTGCAACCGTTCCGCCACATCGCGCACAACGGCGAGATCAATACGATCACGGGCAACCGCGCCTGGATGACCGCGCGCGGAATCGTGACGGGTGCGGGAGCCAGCGACTCGTTCGACTTCAATACGAACGTGGACGCGATGGTCGGGGCCGGGTATCGGGTCGACGAAGCGGTCGACATCCTGCTGGCACCCGCGATCGAGGCGAGCGACTCGCGCCTCAAAGCCTACTACGACGCTTACGTGCCGACCGTGGAACCGTGGGATGGGCCGGCCGCGATCGTCTTCGCGGACGGCGACACGATCGGCGCGGCGCTCGACCGCGCCGGCTTGCGCCCGCTGCGCTGGTGCCGGACCGCATCGAATATCGTGCTGTGCGCCTCCGAAGCGGGTATCGTCAACTTCGGCAGCGATCCGATCGTGCACCGCGGGCGCCTCGGTCCCGGCGGCCGCCTGATCGTGCGGTTCGCGTCCGGCGAGGTCGTCGACACCGATCACTTCCGTGCGGAACGCCGCGCGCAAGCCGATTTTCGCGACGTCGTGCGCAGCTGGGCGTTCCAGCTGCACGATTGCGTCGAACCGATCGTCAGCTCCGATACGAACGCGCAGCTGCACCGTTTCGGCTGTACGCGGGAGGAACTGAAGGACGTGGTCGGCACGCTCGCTTCGGCGAACGAGCCCACCTCTTCGATGGGCGACGATGCCGCGCTCGCGTTCTTCGAGCGCCGCGCGCCGGTCGCCGAATACCTGCGCGAACGGTTCGCTCAGGTCACGAATCCGCCGATCGATCCGCTGCGCGAGAAGCTCGTCTTCGATCTGCGCGCGTGGGTCGGGTCGGGCGACATCAACGGCGACGTTCCGGCCGCGGGCTCGATCGTCGCGCTCGAGAGCGCGATTCTCTCCGAACTGGACTTCGACGCGTTGCGCTTCGACGCGCGCCTGTTGCAGCACACGATCGAACTGGAGATCGGTACGGTTTCGCTGCGCGAGCGCCTGTTCGCGCTGTGCGACGAGGCCGAGAATGCCGTGCGGCGCGGCGCGTCGCTGCTCGTGCTCGACGACCGGCGGGACGTCGCGAGCGTGCCCGCGCTCTTGGCGGCGGGCGCGATTCACCAGCGGCTGGTGAGTTCCGGACTGCGCATGCAGGCGTCGATCGCCGTGGCCGACGGCTACGCGCGCGACGCGCACGCGGTCGCGGCGCTCATCGGGGTCGGCGCCAACGTCGTGACGCCGTGGCTGGGCCTGCGGGCGGCCGGCGACGCCGCTCGCGGCCTCGCGTATTTGACCGGGTTGCGCGCCGGCGTCCTGAAGGTCATGGCGAAGCTCGGCATCTGCACGCTGCGCTCGTACGTCGGCGCGCAGACGTTCGAGGCCGTCGGGCTGCACGACGAGATCGCGAGCGTCTGCTTCCCGGGCATGGCGGTCCATGCGGCCTGCGTGCGCTTTGCCGACATCGAAGAGGACGTGCGTTTCTGGTTCGCGGCCTCGCGCGAAGGCGACAAGCCGCTGCCCGACCGCGGGACGTACCGCTTCCGCCGCGACGGCGTGCGCCGCGCGTTCGATCCCAACGTGATCAAGAACGTGCGCGCTAGCGCGATGCGCGGCGACTACGAAGCGTTCGAGAAGCTCTCCGACGCGATGGAGGCGCGCGAGCCGGTCGCGCTCCGCGACCTCTTGACCGTGGTACCGCTGCGCGATCCGATTCCGCTCGACGACGTGGAGCCGGTGTCGCGCATCGTCGCGCATTTCGCGACGGCGGCGATGTCGCTGGGCGCGCTCGCCTCGGAAGTGCACTCGACGATCGCACGCGCGACGAACCGCATCGGCGCCAGCAGCAATTCGGGCGAAGGCGGCGAGCACGCCGAACGCCTCGATCGTGCCGTCGATCGCGGCCGCAGCAAGATCAAGCAAGTCGCGTCCGGTCGCTTCGGCGTCGGCGTCACGTATCTTGCGAGCGCCGACGAAGTCGAGATCAAGATGGCGCAAGGGTCCAAGCCGGGCGAAGGCGGCCAGATCCCCGGTCACAAGGTCACCGCGGAGATAGCGATGCTGCGCGGCGCGCAGCCGGGCCAGGCGCTGATCTCCCCGCCGCCGCATCACGACATCTACTCGATCGAGGATCTCGCCCAGCTGATCTACGATCTGCGCCGCGCCGCGCCGCACGCGCGAATCGCGGTCAAGCTCGTCGCTCAGTCCGGTATCGGGTACGTGGCCAGCGGCGTTGCGAAGGCCGACGCCGACGTGATCCACATCAGCGGGCACGACGGCGGCACCGGCGCTTCGCCGCTGTCGTCGATCAAGCACGCCGGCCTGCCGTGGGAGATCGGCTTGGTCGAAACGCATCAGGCCTTGCTCGCCAACGGCCTGCGGTCGCGCGTTCGGCTGCGCGTCGACGGCGGCTTCAAGACGGGGCGCGACGTCATCGTCGCGACGTTGTTAGGGGCGGACGACTACGGCTTCGGCAGCGCGCTGCTGGTCGCGCTCGGCTGCATCTACGCGCGCCAGTGCCACAAGAATACGTGTCCGGTCGGCATCGCGACGCAAGACCCGGAACTGCGCAAGAAATTCGCCGGCACGGAAGACGAGGCGATCGCGTACCTGGAGTTCGTGGCCCGCGACGTGCGGCGGCGTCTGGCCGCCCTCGGCGCGACGTCGCTCGACGAGCTGCGCGGGCGCAGCGACCTCGTTCGCCGCCGGCCGCTCGACGACGAGCGGCTGCAGGACGTCGACCTGTCCGAAATCATGCGTCTGCCCGAGCGTCCGCAAACGCCGCGGCGCCACCCGCACGAACCGACGCACCTCGACGACCTGGTGCAGCGTCCGTGGGTCGGCACTCGCAAGCCGTGGCACACGATCCCGGAGCTCGCGATATCTCCGGCCGACCGCGCCGTCGGCGCGCGCTTGGCGCACGAATTCGCGGTACGCCGTGCGGCGGGTCTGGATACCGGCGCGCTCTACGTTCGCTACCACGGCTCGGCCGGCCAGAGCTTCGGGGCGTTTCTGACCGACGGCATGGTCCTCGATCTCGCCGGCGACGCGAACGACTACGTCGGGAAGGGGATGGAAGGCGGTCGGATCATCGTGCGCGGCTTCGAGGGCGGCCGCGATTGGCATCCCGTCGCCGGAAATGCGTGTTTCTACGGAGCGCGCGGCGGCGAGGGTTTCATCCGCGGCGGTGCCGGCGAACGCTTCGGCGTGCGAAACAGCGGCGCGCACCTGGTGGTCGAAGGCGCCGGCGATCACGCCTGCGAGTACATGACCGCCGGATTCGCCGCGGTGCTTGGCCCGACGGGCAAGAACTTTGCCAGCGGCATGTCGGGCGGCGTCGTTTTCGTCGCGCTCGACGAACCGTACGTGCCCGACGCGCACGGGCTTTCGCTCGGTCCGACGACCTGCCGGCTCACGGGATGCTACGAGAACGATCCCGACGTGCGCCGTCTGCGCGCGTTGCTGGAGAGCTACGTCGAAGCGACCGGCTCGCCGCGCGCCGCCCGCTTACTGGTCGACTGGTCGCAGGCGATCGACCGCTTCGTGAAGCTGTCGCCGCCCGGATTAGCCGGCGCGCCCGACGGCGGCGCCGGCCGCGCGGCTACCCTGGTTCCTTCGACGTAGGAGCGGCTTCGGCGGGTTCGGCCGTCGCGCCGCCGGCGGCGGATCGAGCCGCGGCCGTGGCATCGACGATCTTGCGCGATTGCTCGACGAGTTTGACGGCCGTTTCGCGGGCCCGCTCGGCCGACTCGCGCAGCGCGTCGTTGCCGATCTTGATGTAGTCGTTGACGTGGCCGAGCGCGGTCTGAGCCTGCTTCGAGGCGATCTCGCCCGTCTCTTCGGCATGCTTCGAGAGCGTTTCCTGAAGCTCGCGCGCGTCTTCGAGCGACTTCTCGACGTGCGGCTTCACCTGTTCGGCCGTTTTGTTGACCGCGTCCGCGACCTGCTGTTGCACGGCACGGGCCTGCGCCAGCGCTTTTTCCAGCGCACTGTTGAAGTTCATAACCGGACTACCCCTCCGTTCTCAGCGACCCTCGTCGACGGTCATGACCCAGCGAACCGCACGCGCGTACTGCTCGAGTTCCCGCGTCGTGCGCTGGAGCCAACCGAAGGTTTTGTCGTAGACGGCTCGCTTGCCGCGGGAGTCGTCGTGCTCCCTGATGTAGCGTCGGGCAGCTTCGAGCTGGCGCTCGACCCGCTCCCATTCCGAACGCAGGGTTCCTTCGGAAGCGTCCGACAAGCGGTCGATCAGCGGGGGCGCGGGATCCTCCGGATGGCGCATGGCGTACTCGAGGCGAGCCAAGGTGTAGGCGCTGGTCGTCGTGATGAATGACCCGAGGAGTTGCACGAGACGCACTTCCATACGTTGCGTTTCTTTCCATGAACCGCCGCTGCTCACCCACTCGATCGGCCCATCGTCCCGGCAAAAACGGACGGCGAGCAAGCCCGTCCCGGGCCCGGAGGCCGGTGCATACGTGCGACGGGACAACGAGCGCGTGTCTATTCGCGATTTTCGCCGCCGAGCGCCGGCGGCGCTCGGCCACCACCTGCCGCCGGGAGGCTCGCGACGCCGGGTTCTCCGTCCGGCACGTCGCCGCCGGGCAAGAAACTTTGGTCGTAAAGTAATACGTGCGGGGCGCGAGCGCCGGTCGCAGGCCGGACCGGTCGCGGCATGGGAGGGGCACCCCCGCCGTCTAACGTTAGCCTCGTGAACACGATAGACCGGGCCGCGGTCCTGCGAGACCTCGAACAGGCGGTCGGGCGCGGCAACTGCATCACCGAGCCCTCGGACTTGCGCACGTACGAATCTGACGGTCTGACCGGCAGCCGCGTCCGGCCCTTTGCCGCCGTGCTGCCGTCCGATACCGCGCAGGTCGCAGCGGCCGTCCGGGTCGCGCGGCGTCACGGTATGCCGATCGTCCCGCGGGGCGCGGGTACGGGGCTCTCCGGCGGTGCGCTGCCGGTGCCGGGCTGCCTGCTGATCGTCCTGGCCCGCATGAACCGCATCCTGGACGTCGACCTCGAGAACTTACGCATGCGGGTGCAGCCCGGCGTGATCAACCTAGACGTCTCGCGAGCGATCGCCGCCCAGGGCTTCTACTATGCGCCGGATCCCAGTTCGCAGAGCGTCTGCTCGATCGGCGGGAACATCGCCGAGAACTCGGGCGGCGCGCATTGCCTCAAATACGGGTTCACCGTCAATCACGTCGTGGCGGCGACGCTCGTGCTCGCGGACGGCGAGGTCGTCGAGATCGGCTCGCCGGACGCCGACGGTCTCGGCTACGACCTGATGGCCGCGGTCGTCGGCAGCGAAGGGCTGGTCGGCATCGTGACCGAGGCGGTCGTTCGCATCTTGCGCACGCCGGAACTGACGCGCACCTTTTTCGCGACCTTTCCATCGACCGACGAGGCGGGAAACTGCGTCTCGGAGATCGTGGCGGCCGGGATCTTGCCCGCCGCCATCGAGATGATGGACGCGCTGGCGATCGAGGCGATCGTCGCGTCGACCGGGGTCGATTGGCCGCTCGATGCCGGCGCGGCGCTGCTGCTCGACGTGGACGGAACGCGGGCGGAAGTCGAGCACACGGCGGCCGCGGCGGTCGACATCGCCAGGCGCGCGGGCGCGCTCGAAGTACGGATGCCGGAGAACGACGCGGAACGCGACTTGATGTGGAAGGGCCGTAAGGGCGCGTTCGCGGCGATGGGCCGCATCAGCCCGAACTACTACGTGCAGGACGGCGTGATCCCGCGTTCCCAGATCAGCCGCGTGCTGCGCGAGATTTCCGAACTCGCGGCGCGCGAAGGCTTGCGCGTCGCCAACGTCTTCCACGCGGGCGACGGCAACCTGCACCCGCTCGTGCTCTACGACGCTCGTATCGCGGGCGAAGAGCGTCGAGCGGAACGGGTGTCGGGCGAAATCTTGAGGATCTGCGTGCGTTACGGCGGCTCGATCACGGGCGAGCACGGCGTCGGCGCGGACAAAGCCGTCTACATGGGCGAACTCTTCAGCGACGCGGATCTCGAGACGATGAACTACGTGCGCTGCGCCTTCGATCCCGACCGCGCGTTCAATCCGGGCAAGGTATTCCCGACGCCGCGCTTGTGCGGTGACGCCGGCGGCCCGTACGTCCCGCACCGGACCGAACGCCTCGGCCTCGCGGTCCGCGGCTGAATCGTTGGCAACCATAGCCGGGACCGAGGTCGGCGCCACCATCACGCCGGCCGATCTCGCCGAGGCTGCGGCGATTCTGTCCGAAGGTGGCCGCCACGGCCCGGCGATCGCCTTCGCCGGGGGCGGAACGGAGCTCGGGCTCGGCTATCCGCCGGAGCGCGTCGACCTGCTGGTCCGCACCGAACTGCTGGCGCGCATCGTCGAGTATGCGCCGTCCGATATGGTCGTCGAAGTCGAAGCGGGCATCCCGCTCGCGACCCTGCAGAGAGCGCTCGCCGCCAACCGGCAACGCCTGGCGCTCGACGTGCCGCACGCCGAACTCGCGTCGATCGGCGGTCTGATCGCCTGCAACACGTTCGGGCCGCGGCGGGCGCGCTTCGGCAGCCTGCGGGATCTGATCGTGGGCGTGTCGCTGATCCGGTCGGACGGAACGCGAGTCCGCGGCGGGGGCAAGGTCGTCAAGAACGTCGCCGGCTTCGACCTTCCGAAGATCTGCGTCGGGTCGCTCGGGACGCTCGGCATGATCGCCACTGCAACGCTGCGGCTGCATCCCTTGCCCGAAGCCGCCCGGCTGGTTCGCGTCCAGCATTGCACCGGTCGCGACCTACGCCGGCTCGCGACCGGGTTGCCGGCGCTCCGGCTCGAGCCCGCCGCGCTGCTGGCGGTCGCGGCCGGCCGCGGCTACGACTTCTACGCGCTCTTCGAAGGCTTCGCGGCCGGGGTGAACGAGCAAGCCGAGCGATGCGCCGATCTGGCAGCCGATGCCGGGCTAGCCGCCGAGACCGAGGGCGTGGCGAACGCCCGCACGATCGACGCGCTCGACGAAGAGGTGCGTATTTTCGGCGACGCGCGCGTGCGGTTCTCCATCCCGCCGGCAGCGCTCGAACGCTTCGAGGCCGAGGGACTCGAGCCGCTGATTCGCGCCTTTCCCGCCTCGAAGGTCTCGCTGTACCCCTCGCTCGGGATCGCCTTTTTTTCGACGTACGCGACCGATCGCGCGGCGGCGGTCACCGGCCTCCTGCTGGCCCGTGCCGCGGCCGAGGCACTGGGCGGCAACGCCGTTCTGCTCGACGCCCGTGCCGCGGCCATTCGCGCCGCGGTCGACGTGTTCGGCACCCTGCCCGCGTCGTTTCCCCTGATGAAGCGCCTCAAAGAGCGTTTCGATCCCGCCGGCCGTCTCAACCGCGGCCGCTTCGTAGGAGGACTCTAAGTGATCGAGCAGCGCACGGCGAGCGAACTGATCTCCGACTGCGTCCACTGCGGGTTCTGCCTGCCGGCCTGCCCGACGTACCGTTCGTGGGGTGTCGAGATGGATTCGCCCCGTGGCCGCATCGATCTGATGAAGGGTCTGTACGAGGGCGCCATCGAGCTGAGCGACAGCGTCGTCGCGCATTTCGACCAGTGCCTGGGGTGTATGGCCTGCGTCACGGCCTGTCCGTCCGGCGTTCGTTACGACGTGCTGATCGAGTCGACGCGCGCGAAGGTCCAAGCCGTCCACCGGCGTGCGCCTGCCGACTGGGCGTTGCGCGAGGCGATCTTCGCGCTCTTCCCGTACCCGGCACGCTTGCGGGTACTCGCATGGCCGCTCTCGTTCTTTGCGAAAAGCGGCCTGCTGGCGTTCCTGCGCCGCAGCGGACTCCTGGCGCTCCTGCCGCCTCGGCTGGCCCAGCTGGGTAAGCTCGCACCCGAGATTTCGCCCCGGCAGCTGGGCGAGTCCCTGCCGGCATATACGCCCGCTCGCGGCATGAAACGGGGTACGGTCGCCCTGGTCGCGGGTTGCGTCCAGCGCGTCTTTTTCCCGGACGTGAATGCGGCGACGATCCGGGTGCTGGCGGCCGAAGGCTACGACGTGATCGTGCCGGCGGACCAAGGCTGCTGCGGGGCGCTCTCGCTGCACGCCGGGCGTGACGACGAAGCCCGGCGCTTCGCCGCCGCGCTGACCGCCCGGTTCGGCGACCTCGACGCCTTGGACGCGGTCATCATCAACGCCGCCGGTTGCGGCTCGACGCTCAAACAGTACGCCGAGCTGATCGACGACGAGCGGGCCGTGCGCTTCGCGCGGAAGGTCAAGGACGTCAGCGAGTTCTTGGCCGGGGTGCTCCCGCAAGCTCGGCGGCACCCCTTGCCGCTGCGCGTGGCCTACCACGATGCGTGCCATCTCGGCCACGCCCAGCGGATTCGGGAGCAGCCGCGGGCCCTGCTGTCGGGGATTCCGGACCTCGAGCTGGTCGAAATCCCCGACGGTCAGCAATGCTGCGGCAGCGCCGGGGTCTACAACCTGCTCGAGCCCGAAAGCGCAACTGAGATCGGTGTCCGTAAGGCCGCGAACATTCTTTCGACCGCTCCGGACGTGGTCGCCAGCGCAAATCCGGGCTGCACCATGCAGATTGCGTCGATTCTTGCCGATTCTGGAAAACAGGTGCTTGCTGCGCACCCGATCCAGATTCTCGACGCCGCGCTCGATTAATGAGGGCGGCGTCGGGCGCTGCATTGAAATAATAAGAGTCCGTAAAGTGAGCCTCGGCAGCGCGGCTGCACTCGTGAAGACGTCGAACCGAACACGCCGAATCATGTTATCGAAGGGGACGATGCTCCAACCTCGTGCAGCGGCCGAAGACGACAGCATCCTCGCGCTCGTCGCGAGAACGATGCCGGCTTTGCTTTGGACCGTCGATACGGAGCTGGTCTTCCGAACCTCGAAGGGGACCGGCGTCGGACTGCACGGATGGAGCGGCAACGGCCTCGAGGGGATGTCGCTCTTCGATTATTTCGGCACCGTGGATCCCGCCCACGCTGCGATCGCCGCGCACCGCCGCGCGCTTTCGGGCGATTCGGTCGCCTACGAATTCGAAGTCGAAAACCACCTCTTCCGCGGGTTTGTGGAACCTCACCGCGATCGGCGCGGGCGGGTCGACGGGGTGACCGGGTTCGCGATCGACGTGACGAGCGAGCACCGCGTGCTGAGTTCGCTCCGCCGCTCGGAGGAAGCGCTCGCGCTCGCGCAGGCCGCCGCCCACCTCGGCAGCTGGACGCACGATCTCGCCACGGACACCGTCACGTGGTCGGACGAACTCTACGCGCTTTGCGGACTGCATCCGGGCGAGCGGCAGCCCTCGATGTCGCTGCTGCTCGATTTCGTCCATGCCGACGACCGCTTGGCGCTCGAGGCCGCCCTCGAGTTTTCCCGCGAAGAGGGACGCCCGTTCGTCATGGACACGCGGCTGATGCGGGCCAACGGCGGCTTGCTCTGGGTACAGCATCGCGGCCGCTACGCGTACAAAGGCACCGAAGCGCTGCACGTCGTCGGTACGGTGCTCGATATCACGCCGCGAAAGCGCGCCGAAGACCATCTGACGTATCAATCGAACTACGACGAACTGACGGGGCTGCCCAACCGCAAGCTGCTGGCCGACCGGCTTCGCCAGGCGATGCTGCAGGCGCAGCACAGCGGAACGCAGCTGGCCGTGCTCTACGTGGACCTCGATCGTTTCAAAGCGATCAACGACACGCTGGGCCACGCCGCGGGCGACCGCTTCTTGCGCATGATCGCCCCACGCTTGATCGAGGCGGTTCGCGAGACCGATACGGTGGCGCGTTCGGGCGGCGACGAGTTCGTCATCGTGCTCCCCGACCTCGCGTCGGTGCGCGACGCCGCCCGCAGCGCGGAACGCATCATCGCCGCCTTCGCGCGTCCGGTCCCCTTCGAGGGCCGCGAGCTGTATTCGTCGGCAAGCGTGGGCATCAGCATCTTCCCCGACGACGGCGAATCGCCCGAAGAACTGATCCGCAACGCCGATGCGGCGCTCAATCGCGCGAAGGCCGGCGGCAACCGCTCGTATCGCTTCTACGCCTCCGCGACGCACGCGCGTGAAATCGACCGGCTGGACCTCGAGCACGGCTTGCACCGCGCCTACGAACGCGACGAATTCGTCGTCTACTATCAGCCGATCGTCGACAAGTGGGAGCGGCCGGTCGCTATCGAGGCGCTCTTGCGCTGGGAGCATCCCGAACGCGGCGCGATCCTGCCCGATCACTTCATCCCGATGTGCGAGGAGACGGGCCTGATCGTGAAGCTCGGATACCGCGTGATGCAGCGGGCTCTCGCGCAACTGGCGGCCTGGAACGCCTCGGGCCTGACCGGCCTTCGCATGGCGTTGAACATCTCGGGACGCCAGATCCTCGATCCGGAACTGATCAGCCACGTCGAGGACGCGCTGGCCGAAAGCGGAGTGTCGCCGGACCAGGTCGAGTTCGAGATTACCGAAAGCGGCGTGATGGCCGACGTCGCGGGCGCCCGCCGCGCGATCCTGGGCCTCAAGGGCCTGGGGCTGCGGATCTCGCTCGACGACTTCGGCACGGGCTACAGCTCGCTGTCGTATCTCAAGCACTTCAACGTCGACGCATTGAAGATCGATCGGACCTTCATTCGCGATCTGCCGATGGACCGCGGCGATTCCGCCATCGTTTCGGCCGTGGTCGCGCTCGGGCACGCGATGGGGCTCAGCGTGGTAGCCGAGGGCGTCGAAACGGCGGAACAGGCCGCCGCCGTCAGCCGCCTCGGGTGCGACGAAATGCAGGGCTATTATTTCGCTCGCCCGTCGCGGCCCGAGATGCTGCAACAACTGCTCGGCGCCTGGAGGCGGTGAAGCCGCCCGATTACGAGGAGCTCTGCGGCGCGTGGAAAGCGCTACGCGCCGGCCGCGGCGCGAGCGTTCGCGAGGTCGCGTGCGTCGGCGCGCGCCGGACGCTGCTCTTAGCTGAAATCGTCGCTGCGCGGGACGCTCCGGCCGTCGCGCTGTCCGCCGGCGCGCACGGCGACGAGCCCGCCGGCCCCTGGGCGCTGCTCTCGATCGTGCGCGACGGGTTGCTCGACCGCCGCTTTTCCTATCGCATCTGGCCCTGCACCAATCCGAGCGGCTACGCGCTGGGTACGCGTGCGAACGCCGAAGGCGACGACATCAACCGCAGTTTCAACGGCGGCGGGACGACGCCCGAAGCGCGCGCGATCGTCACCGCCAACCGGGACCGCCGCTTCGAGCTGGCGATCGACGTGCACGAAGATTACGAGGGCGAAGGCTACTACTGTTACGAGCCGGTCGTCGCGGGCGAAGCGCCGCTCGGCGGCGCGGTCGTGCGCGCGCTCGACGATGAAGGCCTGCCCGTGCAAACGCTCGACGATGCGTTCGACCTGGGGTATCCGCCCGAAGCGCACCACTTGCGCCGGCTCGAGCGCGGCCGCGTCTTGCCGGATCCCGATGCGGAGCGCGCGTTCTTTGCCGGGACGCCGTACAGCTTGTACATGCTGCGGCGTGCGGCGCGGCGCTCGCTCACCCTGGAAAGCCCGGGCCGCGGCCGCTGGGACGAGCGCATCGCCATGCACCGCGTGGCCGTGGTCGCAGCACTCGAACGCCTGCACGCGCTGGTGGCGGGCGGCGCGGCCCGACATACGTCGTAGGTTCGCTACACAAGAAATTTCCACACATGTGCAGAACGTGCGTAGCGTTATGGCAGAACGCGATCAACTCGAAGTCGACGTCCTCATCGTTGGAGGCGGCCCGGCAGGCCTAGCCGCCGCGATCAAACTCCGTCAACTCGCGAAGCAGCGCGGCAAGGAAGAACTCGGCGTCATGCTGATCGAGAAGGGCGCCGACGTCGGCAGCCACGGCATCTCGGGTGCCGTGCTCGATCCCAAAGGGTTGGACGAGCTGATTCCCGATTGGCGCGAAACCGCGCCGGTCGAAGCGGCCGTCGCGACCGATCAGATGTGGTATTTGAGCGAGCGGGGCAAGAAGACGGTGCCGGCGCCCATGATACCGCCGATGATGAAGAACCACGGCAAGTACGTCGCGAGCTTGCAGCGCTTGACCAAGTGGCTGGGCGCCATCGCCGAGGAACACGGCGCCGACGTCTTTCCCGCATTCCCCGGGCAGGAGCTGCTGTGGGACGGCGACCGCGTGATCGGCGTGCGCGTCGGCGACAAGGGCGTCGACCACAACGGCAACCCGAAACCCAACTACGAGCCCGGTCCCGACCTGCTCGCCAAGGTCGTCATCCTGGCCGAAGGCGTGCGCGGAACGCTCGCCAAACAGGCGGTGGCGAAGCTCGGCCTCGATGCGGGCCGCGAGCCGCAGGTGTATGCCGCGGGGGTCAAGGAGCTGTGGCAGTGCCGGCCCGGCAGCGTGGTTCCCGGCAGCGTGATTCACACGTTCGGCTATCCCCTTCCCAACGATACGTTCGGCGGCGGCTTCATCTACGGTATGAAAGACGACGTGCTGGATATCGGGATGGTCACGGGTCTGGACTACGCGGATCCGACCACCGACCCGCACGATAACCTGCAGCGCTACAAGGAGCACCCGGCGGTCGCCAAGATGATCGAAGGCGGCAAGCTGTTACGCTACGGCGCCAAAGCGATTCCCGAAGGCGGCCTGTTCGCCATGCCGCGCCCGTACGCGGACGGCCTGCTGCTGACCGGCGATTCCGGAGGTTTCCTCAACGGGATGCGGCTCAAGGGCATCCACTTAGCGATCAAGTCGGGCATTTTGGCCGCCGAGACCGCGTTCGACGCGATCGCGGCCGACAAGACCGACGCCCAAACGCTCGCGGCGTTCGAGAAGGCGGTTCGGAATTCGTGGGCTTACGACGAGTTGCGGATCGCGCGCAACTTCCATCAGGGCTTCAAACACGGCCTGTTCGCCGGCATGATCAACGCGGGTCTCGCGATGTACACCGGCGGCCGCGCCTTCGGCGTCATCGACAAGCTGCCGGGCGAAGCGGGTTACGCGCAGATGAGGAAGCTTTCCGAGCGGGCGCCCAAGGCGTTCGAGCATCGCGCCAAGATCGACAACGTCTTGACCTTCGACAAGTTGACCGACGTCTTCAACAGCGGCACGCTGCACGACGAAGATCAGGTTCCGCACCTGCACGTGGCCGACACGTCGATCTGCGCGGACCGCTGTACGGTCGAGTACGGGAACCCGTGCCAGTATTTCTGCCCGGCGAAAGTCTACGAACCGCTGTTCGAGAAGACGCGGGAGAGCGGCGGTACGAAAGTCGACGGCCGGCTCCAAATCAATTTCTCGAACTGCGTGCACTGTAAGACGTGCGATATCATGGACCCGTACCAGATCATCACCTGGGTTCCTCCCCAGGGCGGCGAGGGCCCGGTCTACACCGGCATGTAGCGAGCGCTCCGCCGTCACGTTCCCTTAATTTTCAGTTAACCAGTTCTTAAGATGAGGTCGCCTATCATCAGGCGGCCTCACTTAGTTGCTAGAGAGACCTCGTTCTACGCATGTTCTCTCGAAAAGGGTTGACGATTTGGAGCACGTGCTTGGGGGTTCGCTGAGTCCGACGAGCCTCTTTTTCTTGGTATTGGCCTTGGGTCTGGCGCTCGGCTTCGAGTTCGTCAACGGCTTCCACGATACGGCTAACGCAGTCGCGACCGTGATCTACACGAACTCGCTCAAACCGACGTACGCGGTCGTCTGGTCCGGGCTCTGGAATCTGACCGGCGTCCTCCTCTCCGCGGGCACGGTCGCGTTCGGCATCCTCGCGCTGCTGCCGGTCGAACTCGTGATCAACGTCGGTTCGGGCGCCGGCTTCGCGATGGTCTTCTCGCTGCTGATCTCGGCGATCATCTGGAACGTCGGTACGTGGTATTTCGGCTTGCCGGCTTCGAGCTCGCATACGCTGATCGGCGCCATCGTCGGCGTCGGGTTGGCGAACTCCGTGATGTCGGCCGGGCACACGTTCGGCGACGGCGTCAACTGGGGCAAGGTCCAGGATACGCTGACGGCGCTCCTGGTGTCGCCCGTTATCGGTTTCACGCTCTCGGCGCTGTTACTGCTTTTGATGAAATTCGCGATCCGGCGCCCCGAGCTGTTCGCCGAGCCCAAGAAGAACGAGCCGCCGACGTTGTGGGTCCGCGCGCTCTTGATCCTGACCTGTACGGGCGTCAGCTTCGCCCACGGTTCCAACGACGGGCAGAAGGGCATGGGCCTGATCATGCTGATCCTGATCGGCATCGTGCCCGGGGTCTACGCGCTCAACCTGGGGCTGGGCGGCCAGGACTTCCAAGCGCTCGTCAGCCAGAACGCGGCGGCCGGCGCGATCGTCCAGCGTTTGGCGGGCAAGGACCCGGTCGGCGCGGCCGAGGCCGCGGACACGCTCAACGCGTTCCTCAAAAACAGCGGCCGGGTGACGGCCGCCACCTACCCGGCGCTGGCGGAGAAAAACGCGGAGATCGCGTCGTTCCTGGCCGGGAAGACGAAGCTCTCGGAGGTTCCGGAAGCGCAGCGCAAGGATCTTCGCAGCGACGTCTACTTGGTATCGAGCACCCTCGCGAAGCTGCAAAAGAAACATGCGATAGCCGATACGGCCGACGCGACCGCGCTCGGCGCGTACAAGAAAGCGCTCGACAAGACGACCAACTTCATCCCGGTGTGGGTCAAATTCGCCGTCGCGCTGTGCCTTGGGCTCGGGACGATGATCGGCTGGAAGCGCATCGTGGTCACCGTGGGCGAGCGTATCGGCAAGACGCACCTGACGTACGGACAAGGTGCCTCGGCGGAGATCGTCGCGTACGCGACGATTCAAGCGGCCGACGTGCTCGGCTTGCCGGTCAGTACGACGCACATTCTCTCCTCGGGCGTCGCCGGCACGATGTTCGCGAACCGCTCGGGCCTGCAAGCCGCAACGCTGCGGAACATCTTGCTGGCGTGGGTGCTGACCCTGCCGGTGTGCGTTTTCCTGGGCTCGCTGCTGTTCGCGTTCGGCCTGCGGCTGGTCTCGATGTTTGGCCTGCACTGAGGACACGAGCGACGTAGCCGCCGCGCGAAAGCGGGTAGCGCCGTGCGCCCGCCGCCGTTCGCTCGCTAGCATTTGCGCCGGTCGCGGCGAAGCCACGCGGCATGATCGTAGTAATCGGCGCGGGATTGATCGGACTCGGCATTGCGTATGAACTGGCTCGGCGTGGCGCACCCGTGCGCGTCATCGATGAAGGCGAGCCGGGCCGCGCGGCATCGTGGGCGGCCGCGGGCATGCTCGCACCGTTCACCGAGGAGCTGGAGTCGGCCGAGTACGCCGCGTTCTGCGCGGATTCGCTGGCGCGCTTCCCCGCTTTCGTGGCTTCGCTGGAAGCCGACGGCGGGGTCGACGCGCGCCTGCGCCTCGACGGCATCCTCGAGGTGGCGTACGACGAACGCTCGGCCCTGCAGCTGCGTGCCCAGCTCGCGGTCCTCGCGTCGCACGGCGTCGCGATACGCTGGCTCGAACGCGACGACGTGCGCGAGCTCGAACCGGGGCTCGGCACCGCGGTGCGCGGCGCATCGCTCAGCGAGGCGGAGGGCCACGTCGACAACCGGCGCCTCGTGAGCGCCTTGCAAGCTGCGTGCGCGGCGCTCGGCGTACGGGTGGACGCGGGGGCGGGGCGCGTTGCGCTCGAGACCGACGGCCGGCGCGTGCTCGGCGTGCGCGGACCGGACGGCCTCATCGGCGCGGACGCGGTCGTCAACGCAACCGGAGCCTGGGCTTCCGAACTCGAGGGCGTGCCGCCGGGCGCGCGCGTTCCGGTGCGGCCGATCAAAGGCCAGATGCTCGCCCTGAGCATGCCGGAAGGCTTCGTACGGCACGTGCTCTGGGTGCCCGGCGCGTATCTCGTGCCGCGCGAGGACGGCCGGCTGCTGATCGGCGCCACGGCCGAAGACGTCGGATTCGACGTTCGCGTAACGGCGAGCGGCCTGCGGACCCTGCTGTCCGCCGCGCTCGAGGCGTTGCCCGGGATCGGCGAATTCGCGCTCGCGGAAACGTGGGCGGGTCTGCGGCCCGGTTCGCCCGACGGGCTGCCGTTCATCGGCACGACGTCGCTCTCCGGCTACCTGGTCGCGACCGGCCACTATCGCAACGGCGTCCTCCTGGCACCGGGCACGGCGGTCGCGATCGCCGACGTCTTGGAGGGGCGGCCGGCGGCCGGGCTCGAGGTCTTCTCGCCGCAGCGCGCGCAAGAGGCGCGGCCGGCGCCCGCGAACCAGTCGGCGTGAAGGCGACGGTCAACGGAGAGCAGCGGGATTTCGGCTTGGGGACGACGGTCGGCCGGCTGCTCCGCGAGCTGGGACTGCGCGACACCGGGATTGCGGTAGCGGTCAACGACCGCGTGGTGCGCAAAGCCGCCTTCGAGGAACACGCCTTGCAGGACGGCGACGCCGTCGAGATCATCCGCGCGGTTGCGGGCGGATAAACGAGGAACTGATGAACGGCCCCTTACGTATCGGAAACCGGGATTTCGGCTCGCGCCTCATCGTGGGAACCGGCAAGTACCCGACGCTGGAGATCATGCAGCGCGCCCACGAGGCGAGCGGCACCGAGATGGTGACGGTTGCGATCCGGCGGATCAACCTCGACGATCCGACGGGCAAGACGCTGCTGGACTACCTGGACCGCACCCGGTATACGATCCTTCCCAACACCGCGGGCTGCACGACCGCCAAAGACGCGGTGCTGACGGCGCAACTCGCACGCGAGCTCCTGGAGACCGACCTGATCAAGCTCGAAGTGATCGGCGACCTACAGACGCTCTATCCCGATACCGCCGAGACGATCGTGGCCGCCCGCGAACTCGTACGCGACGGGTTCACGGTCCTACCGTACATCGTCGACGATCCGACCGCGTGCAAGCGGCTCGAAGATGCAGGTTGCGTGGCGGTGATGCCGCTGGCCGCGCCGATCGGCAGCGGCCTCGGTATCTGCAACCGTTACTCGATCTCGATCATCGTCGAACGCTCGAACGTGCCGGTCATCGTCGACGCGGGCGTCGGGACGGCTTCCGACGCCGCGGTCGCGATGGAGCTGGGCGTCGATGCGGTCTTGATGAACACGGGCATCGCCCTGGCCGGGGACCCGGTCAAGATGGCGCGCGCGATGCGGCTGGCCGTCGAGGGCGGCCGGCTCGCCTTCGAGGCCGGCCGGATGCAACGAAAACTCTACGCGAACGCGTCGAGCCCGATGACCGATCTGATCGGGAGCGTGAAGTGAGTCTACCGGCCGAAATTTCCGTTTCCGAACTCAAGCGGATGCACGACGCCGGCTCGGACTTTCTGCTGCTCGACGTCCGCGAGGACGACGAGCTGGCGACCGCGTCGGTGGGTTTCGCCAAGCACGTGCCCATGGCGACCGTTCCGGAGCGGCTGGGCGAACTTCCCAAAGACGGCGACATCGTCGTGATGTGTCACGGCGGCTCGCGCAGCGGGCGCGTCGCGCGCTACCTGCGCGAGAACGGCTTCCGGAGCGTTGCGAACCTGGCCGGCGGTATCGACGCTTGGTCGCGCGAGGTCGATCCCGCCGTCCCCATCTACTAGTCTTCGTCCCAGACTACTCTTCGTCCGGGCGGCGGCGTGCGCGGACGAACCAGTGCACCAGCGCCGCCCGCTCGGCTTCGGTGTGCGCCCACCGGCCAGCGGCTTCGGCGGCGCTGTCTTCGACGGCGGATTCCAGATCGAAGCCGGCCAGCAGCGCACGAACCTCCGGTTCGTCGAGGTACACGTGCGGAACGCCGGCTTCGGAGCCGTCGCGCGGGATCACGACGTGCCGGCCGATGCGACGGCCCGACCGAAAGCGCGGGTCGCGCTTCGATCCCAAGGTCAGAAAGAACGGCGCCCCGGGCCGCAAGCGGTCGCGCGCGGCCCGGGCGGCGTCCGCCAGGCCGGCGAACGATCCGTGCTGGAGGGCGTGCGTGCTCAGCGCAGCATCGAAGGGGCCGGCGAAGGGGACCGGCTCGCCGTAAGCAGCGCGAACCACGCGGAAGCGCTCGTCGGCCGCGAAGCGGTCCGCGGCCGAGCGGGCGCGGGCGGCATCTTCCTCGAGTGCGTCGACGCACGCGCCGGCGGCAAGCAAACACGGAACGCTGCGGCCGCTGCCGACTCCCAGCAGCAGCACGCGGTCACCCGGTGCGAGCCTTTCGGCCAGTTCGAGCGCGAGCGGGTGCGGCACAGGCGCAGCCGCTTCGCTCGGAGTATCGTTCTTCTTCACGGCTCCGTTATCCGGAGGGCGCGCCTCCCGCTTCCCATGATCCCACAAAGGGTTGACTCGTATGCTCGAACCCGGCGCGACGTTGCCGGCCGTAACATTGGCGGACGACAGCGGCACGACGCTTTCCACCAAGGATCTGCTCGGTAGGTCGCTCGTGATCTACTTCTACCCCAAGGACGATACGCCCGGCTGCACGAACGAGGCGACGCAATTTCGGGACTTCTACGAGGTCTTCGAGCGACACAAGGCGCGCATCGTCGGCGTGAGCCGCGACTCGGTCGCATCGCACCGGAAGTTCAAGGCGAAGTTCGATCTCCCGTTCACGCTGCTGGCCGACGTCGAATCGGAGCTGTGCGACGCGTTCGGCGTCATCGTCGAGAAGAACATGTACGGGAGGAAGAGCCTGGGCGTGCAGCGTTCGACGTTCCTCTTCGACCCGAGCGGAAAGCTCGTTCACGTCTGGCCGAAGGTCAACGTGAACGGTCATGCCGAGGACGTGCTGTCGAAACTGTAGCCCGCGGTGCGGACGCCTGCGGCGGTCTGCGGTTGACGGTGGTGGGATCGAGTTGCTCGATTCCACGTCCGGCGCGCGCGTGCAGTTCGTATCTGTTCGAGAGCCCGGGGGCCGCGGTCGTCGCCGATTTGGGCTCCGGAGCGTTTGCGAACCTGATTCGTTACCGGGCGGCCGAAGACGTCGACGCCGTCGTCGTCAGCCACATGCACGCCGATCATTTCATCGACCTGATACCGATGCGATACGCGCTCAAGTACGGCGCGCGGTCCAACGCGAGGCGCATCCCGTTGTATCTGCCGCCCGGCGGCGAGAGCATGCTGAGCCGTCTGACCGGTGCGTTCGAACGCGACTCGCGCCTCGATTTCTTGGGCGAGGTCTTCGACGTGTTCACCTACCGCGTGGATGAGACGTTGCGGATCGGCGACGCGAGCATTCGCTTCGCGGCGACGTCGCACTACGTGGAGACCTACGCGCTGCGGTTCGAGGCCGGGAACGCCAGCGTCGTCTACAGCGCGGATACGGCGCCCGACGAACGCGTCGCCGAACTCGCGCGAGATGCCGATGCGTTCGTGTGCGAAGCGACGCTCTCCGTCGCGGAAGAGTGCGAGCGGCCCCGCGGCCACACGTCCGCCCGCGAGGCCGGGCACATGGCGGCGCAGGCCTGCGTCGGCCGGCTGCTGCTCTCGCACTATCCGGCGTCCGCCGATCCGGCCGCGCTCGCGGCGCTCGCGCGCGCCAACTACGACGGTCCGGTGACGGTCGTAGACGACGGGTTCCAGTTGTCGCTTCCGGGGGCGCGCGCGCTGCGCGAGCGAGCCTAGGTACGCTCGCTAGTTGTCCGTTTTTGCGTCGCCGCGCGGAAGGGAGAACTGCACGAGGGATTTAACCGGCGCGAGGCCGCGGTTGATCACCGCGTAGACCGTCACCTCGAGACCGAGTTCTTCCAGCCGGGATTTGGCCGCCAACACCTCGCGACCGTGGCTGACGACGTCCTCCAGCAACAGCACGCTCTGCCCGGCGGAGTAGGGGCCCTCGACGTAGTCCTGGGCGAAGGCGCCGTAGGCTTTCGGCGCCTTACGCACGACGATCATCGGGATGTTCGACATCTGCGAGACCGCCGTCGCGAGGATGACGCCGCCGAGTTCGGTGCCGGCGATCAAGTCGGGCTTCGTCTCCGAGATGATCGGGACGAACATCCGCGCGATGCGGCGCAGCACTTCCGGATCGGAAAAGAGCCTGAATTTGTCGATATAATAGTCGCTGCGAGCTCCACCTGCCAGCAGATAGTCGCCTTTCGTCAGCGCGCGCTCCAGGATCGCGTTCACCAGCCACTTGATTTCCGGAATGCGGCCGAGTCGCGATCCTTCGGGCTCTAAATTTCCCATGTATAGGCGTTCCAAGTCTCCGTGACGGGGTTTGGCGAGAAAGTGCTGAAGTCCGGATTCACCGGTTGGATCTGGCGCGGCCACCAGATCGGAAGGATCGGTACGTCGCGGGTGAGGATCGTCTCGATCTGCGCGTAGGCCTTCTTGCGGGCCGTTATGTCGTAACTGGTCAAGGCGCGTTCTTCGGCGGCATCGAGCGCTGGGTTACAGTAGCGGGTGTCGTCGTTGCCGTGAGGAGGCAGCCGGTCGCACGTGAAGAGCGACGATTGGTCGGGATCGAAGCCGGCGATCCAGCCCGTCCACGCTAAGTCGAACTTGCCGTTCTGCAGGATGCCGCCCTGGCCCATCGGTGCGAAGAGCAACGCGCCTTGGTAGCCCTTGATGTCGACGTTGATGCCGACCTGCTTGAGCATCGACTGCACTTGCACGACGGCCGCTCGCCGGGTCGCGTTCGAGACGTTGTACGCGATACTCAGGGTCAGCTTGTTGCCGTTCTTGACCACGTCGCCGTCGGGACCCGGAACCCATCCCGCCGAGCGCAGCAGCGCTCTCGCCTTGGCCGGGTCGTAGTCGTAGTGCGTGACGTTGGAGGCGTGCGCCCACATGAACGGCGGGAGGTCCTGATCGGCCACGACCGCCGCACCGAACGTCAGGGTCTGAACGAGTTTCGGCTTGTCGATCGCGTACGCGATCGCCTGCCGCACGCGCACGTCGCCCAGCGCCGGGCTCTTCGTGTTCATCTCGATACGCTCGTACTGGTTCATGCTCTGCAACACGATCTTCAGATCGGGTACCGCTTTGAGCGCCTCGTACTCGTGTTCCGAGGCCTCGAACTGCCAGTCGATGTCGTGCGTGCGCAGTTGGTTGACCTCGGTGTTCTCGTCGGGAACGAACTTGAGCACGATCTCGTGGAGCTTCGGCTTTCCGAGGAAATAGTCGTCGTTGGGGACCAGGGTAATGTGGTCGCCCCGTACCCACTCCTTGAATTTGAACGGTCCCGTGCCGACCGGATTCGAATTGAACGGCACGTTGTTGATGTCGTGCAGCTTGCCGAGCAGATGCTCGGGCAGCACGTCGTACGCCGTATCGCTTTCCCCGAACAGCGTGTTGACCGCGGGCGAGAAGCGCTGCTTCATGTGGAAGACGACCGTCGTATCGTCCGGCGTGTCCACCGACTTGACGAGCGAATACCCGCTCTGCGAGACGACGTTGTTGTTCGGATTGAGAATCGCGCGCCAGGTGAAGGCGACGTCTTTGCTCGTGAACGGGAAGCCGTCGTGCCACTTTACGCCGTGGCGAAGATGATACGTCAGCGTCAAGCCGTCCTTGCTGATGCCGCCGTTCGCGAGCGTCGGAACCTCGGCCGCCAGAATCGGCACTTCTTTCGTGCCCGTCGCATCGACCGACACCAAGCCGTCGAAGATCAAACGGCTGATGGCGTTTTCCGAGGTGTTGCCCTGCAGGAGCGGGTTGAGCGTGTTCGGCCCGGTTTGAAAGCCGATTCGCAAGACGCCGGGTTTCGTCCAGGGATGGCGGCCCGCGCCGGGTCCGCCGGCCTCCCCGCCCGCGCCGACCTTCGAACAGCCGGTCAACAGGGCGCACGCGACGGCAAGCGCGAGCAATGTGCGCAATAGTCCTCTTTCTCTCGTGGTGTCGCCGCCGTGCCTCGTCGCCTTTATACGCCGACCGCGTCGAAGCGTTCGTGGCGCCAAGCGAACGTGCCGAGCCCCTGGGTCGCGGTTCGCAGCTCGGTGATGTAGTTGCCGAGTTCCGCTTGGGGCGCCCAGGCGACGACGCGCTGGAATCCGCGACGGTCGGCAGGCTCGAACGAAATGACCTGCCCGCGCTTTGCGCTCAAACTGCCCAAGATGGTCGAGGCGCTCTCGTCGGGCACGACGGCCTCGAGATAGGAGATGGGTTCGAGCAGAACGGGCCGGCATTTCGCGAGCCCGTCCCGAATCGCCATGCCGGCCGCGGTCTTGAACGATTGCTCGCTGGAATCGACGGCATGGAACGCGCCGTCGATCAGGGTTACGTGCAGGTCGACGACCGGATATCCCGCCTTCGGCCCGCGCAGGAGCGCTTCGCGGACGCCCTTCTCGACGGCCGGGAAGAACTGGCGGGGAACGACGCCGCCCACGATCTCTTCCGAGAAGGTGATGCCGTGCCCGCGCTCGCGCGGCTCGATGCGAAGGACGACGTCGGCGAACTGGCCGTGGCCGCCCGTCTGGTGCTTGTAGCGCGAGTGGATCTCCGTTGACTCCGTGATCGTTTCACGGTAGGCCACGGCGGGGTCGTGCGTCTCGAGCGCTAGGTGGTACTTCCGTGAAAGGCGCGCCAAGGCGGTCGCGATGTGCGTTTCGCCGAGTCCGAGCAACTGCAGCTCGTTGGTGAATTCCGCCCGGGCGACCCGCAGCGTCGGGTCCTCCTCGATGAGGCGCGCCAGCATCTGCGACACCTTGGCCTCGTCGAGGCGCTCCTTGGGTCGGATCGCGACGGCGTACAGCGGTTCGGCCAGGACGGGAACCGGCAGCGGCGCGACCGCGGCGTTGACCGAGAGCGTGTCGCCCGTGCGGACGCCTTCGAGCCGGGCGATCGCAACGACGTCGCCGGGCCCGGCTGAGGTAATCGGTTCTTGCCGCTTGCCCTGCAGCCGGTAGAGCCCCGCCGCGCGAACCTTCAGGCCGTTCTGCGAGACGTCGATCAGCGCGCTGTCGGCTTGCACCGTGCCGGTGCGAATGCGAACGACCGAAAACTTCCCGGAGTGCGGGTGGACGATCGTCTTGCAGACTTGCGCTACGAGCGGCGCCTCCGGATTGCCCGTGGGTACTGGGAACTGTTTCTCGATGACGTCGAGCAGGGCCGAGGCGGCGACGCCGATGTCGGTGAGGCCGGCGCCGACGAGCACGGGGACGATCTGGTCCCCGCACGTCTCGTCGTGGAGGTCCTTGCGCACCTCCTCGAGCGGCGGTTCGATGCCGTCGAGCAGCTCTTCGAGCAAGTGGTCGTCGAAATCACCCAAGGTCTCCAGGAGCGTGCGGCGCGCATCGTCGACCGTGCCCTCCAGCTCGCCGTCGATCGGGATGCGGCGGGCCGCGCCGTTCTCGGCGACGTAGGCGTTGCGGTCGGCCAGATCGATGTAGCCGCGGAAGCTGTCGGCTTCCCCGAGCGGGATGTGCTCCGCGACGACGCGCTTGCCGTACGTGGCCGTCAGGGCCGCCAGGGTCGCGTCGAAATCGCTGCCCGGTTTGTCGAGCTTATTGATGAAGAAGCAGTGCGGCAGCCCGGTCGCGTCGAGGTGCTCGACGAGCGGGCGGGTCTGGCGGACGCGAGCCGGGTCGGCGTCGATGACGATCACTGCCGCATCGGCGGCCAGCAGCGCCAGCTTGGTCTCCTCGAAGAACTCGACGAATCCCGGACAGTCGATCAGCGTCAGATCCAGCTTGTCGGTCGCGGCGTAAGCGAACCCGACGCTCGTTGACTGCCCACGGTCGATGCACTCGGGCTCGTAGTCGGTCGTCGCCGTACCGTCAGCGACGGAACCGCGCCGGGCGATCGCGCCGGTACCCGCGAGCAACGCTTCGACCAACGTCGTCTTTCCCGCGTGGTGCGGGCCGACGATGGCAACGTTACGGCGGCGGTCCAGATCCCCCATGAAGCCCTCCAAGTCAATGCGCGGCGACTGATACTCAGTCACCGGAAAAATTCGACGCGAGAAAGATTATTCCGCGCGGGCCTTAACGTCGCGGCCGGGCGGCTTTCTTCTTGACGGCTTTCTTTGCGACGCTCTTCTTGGCCGCTACAGCGCGCTTGGGCGTCGCTCGTTTGGTCGCCTTCGCCGGCGCCGCCGCGCGTGCGGTTGCCGTCTTCTTGGCGGCAGCCTTCTTCGCGGGTTTCGCGGCCGGGCGGGAGGCACTCTTCTTGCTCGCTGCCGCTTTCGCAGCGGTTTTCGCGGCGGCCGTCTTCGGTGCGGCCTTCTTGGGCGACGGCTTGCTCGCGGCCGTTTTGGCCGGCGCCTTCGGTGCCGTCGCCGCGTTTGCGGCGCGAGGCTTGGATTTTGCCCGCGAGACCGGTTTCTCCGGCGGTGCGGGCGCGGGCGGCGGACTCTGGTCCGCCTCGGATTTCGCGTCCTGCGCTTCGGCGGCGTTTTCGGCGAGCGGTTCGTCGCCGCGTTCGGCGCTCTCCGCGACCGCGGCTTCGGCCGTCTGCGCGACGGCTTCGGAATCGCCGGTGCCGGCCGCGGCGGGGAGCTCGGGCTCGCCTTCGGGACGCGCCGACGACTCGGCCGCAACCGCGTCAAGCGGGGCGGCCGGGGTGGGTTTCTTGCGCGGCGGGCGTTTCCTCGCCGGCCGTTTGGGCGGTAATACCGGCGCCGGCGGTACCCCTTCGGCCGAAGCCGCTTCAACCGGCGTCGCTTCCGCGACGGCGACGTCACCCGCCGTGACCTCGGCGGCCGCGCCTTCGGCGGGCGCGCCTTCGGCGGGCGCGCTTTCGCCGGGTGCGCTTTCGCCGGGTGCGGTTTCGCCGGGTGCGGTTTCGGCGGATGCGGTTTCGGCGGCCACGGCCTCGGTGGCCGAGGGCGCGGCAGCCACGGTCACCGGCTCGGCCGGTTCGCCGGCCGCATTCGCACCGGTGCTCGAGCCGTTGACCGACGGGGCCGAGGGATGGGGTGCCGCCGCCGCGCCGGTACCGTGCTGACGCAAGATCTCTTCGGTCGCGCGTAGCGCGACCCGGGCCAGGCGGCCGTTGAGGGGGAAAGCGATCTCGTTGATCTCCGCCTCGTCCAGCAGCGCCAGAACCTCGGCGAACCCGCGGCCCTGGTCCTTGGGGCTGTGAGCGTCGGAGCCGACCGCGACCGCGACCCCCTTCTCCTTGGCTTTGCGCAAGAGGCGCAGGTGCGCCGTACGGAAACGCTCGAGTTGCGCTTCGTCGCCGGCGTAGAACTTGTAGAGGTAGCGCGAGTTGATCTCGACGGCCATGCCGCGCGCGGCGCACGCCTCGAGCAAGCGGTCCTCGTAGGAGTCCAGGGCCGCGTCGTCCGGCCAGTGGCCGAATTTCGCCGGCACGTAAAAGTGCGCGACGATGTGCCCGGGGAGCTTCTCGACGGCCTCGAGCAAGGTCGCCATGTAGATCTCCCAGACGCGCTCGGTGCCGACCAGCTCGTACAGATCGGCGAATTCAGGATTGTCGAACGGCCACATCCAGTTCTCGCCGTATTGCGGGTGCGCGATCGGCAGGAAGTGGACCGACCGGATCATCCCGTCCGGGCGCATCGCGTCGACGATGTTCTGTGCGTCGGGCCGGCAGCGCGGGTCGTTGTCGACCTCGGCGCCGATGGAGTAGCGGATGCCTTTGCGCAAGCCCTCGCAGACGGTCGCCGCGTGGCCCAGCTCGACGCCCGCCGTCTCGGCGGCGCCGTAGAGGTCGCCCGCCTGCGCCAGCTTGAGCGCCCGCCGCACGAGATTGACCGCCGCCGGGTCCTCGAAGGTCAAGTAGTTCATGTGGTCCGCAACCATCAGGAAACGTGGCGAACCGCGCCGGCACGCATGGTAGAACCAGAGAAACAGCATCCGTGCCGTATACGGGATCGGGCGCTCCTCGGCAAAGGGTTTGTGTTCGCCCTTCGCATGCCCGTGGATGTCGGGTAGGGCGGCGATACGCGGATCGTCCGTCACGTCAGTCGGACTCCCGGGGTCGGCTGGAGTGAAAATCCGGAAAACATCGATGGATCCTTTAAGACCTCGTTCTCGAGGCTATCGGTTCGCGAAACGTTTGAAAACGCCATGCAAAAAAAAAGCCGGCTCGCAGCCGGCGGACGTAGGGCGAATCACGCGCAGACTAGGTCTGCGCACCTCCAATCATCGTGTCGATAAGTCGTTGATTACCTTCAGAACTAACGATGATCACCTCCCTTTGTCCGTCTGTTAGCCTTCATTGGTGTGTGTGTGAAGGGGCCGCGGACGTCGTATGAGTGCTTCAATTCGCGAGGGGGGCCAGCCGACCTTCTTTTTAGGAAGCATTATCGGTGCGGCGACGGCGTCCGCTAGCCGTTCTTGCTCGGGGTCCCCAGGAGTGGGGTGCCCGCTTCCAGGTAGCCTTCCATGCGCAGCAAGCGCGCCTTCACGTCGACCCCGTAGCCGTAGTTGTGCAGGGCGCCGTTTGCATCGACGACGCGATGGCAGGGAAACAGGAGGGCGACCGGGTTGCGGGCCATCGCTTGCCCGACCGCACGCGCCGCTTGCGGGTGGCCGATTTCCCGAGCGATCCAACCGTACGAACGGACCTGTCCCGGCGGGATTTGGGCCGCCTTGTGCAGGGCCGCCTGCTCGAATTCGCTCAGGCAGGAGATATCGACTCGCGACGTGTCGGTCTGCCAGGTCTTGAAGAAGCGTGCTATGGCGTCGACGACCCAATCCGGCGGTTCGGCGCTGCGCAGCGGCCGCCGCAGTCGGCGTTCGGCCAAATCCCGGACGGCGCCCGGGTCGCCGGCCCGAACGAAGCCGACGAAGGTGATGCCGGTCGTGCGCCACGCCACGATCAGGTCCCCGAGCGGAGACGCGACGGGGCTGAAATCGTCGGTCCCGCCGATGGAGCGCGCACGGCTGCGCATCGACGCGATGTGCTCAAGGATCCGTGGAACGAGGCTCTTCGGCGGCTCGACGACGGGCAGGCAGTGCAGGCAGTACGCGACGCCTTCACACTGCTCGAAGGCTTCCTGGCACGTCCGGCAGCGACGGAGGTGGGCTAGGACGTGCTCGCTGCGGGGTTCTCCCCCCTCGCGCATTTCGTCCCAAAACGCTTCGACATCACTACACCGCATTGGCAGGTTCCTCGGGTGGTGCGATTCGGCCCACTTGCGGGCCGAGTATTCGCCGCAAGATCCGCACCGCACGATGGACGTGCGATTTGACGGTTCCGATCGGCTGGTTGAGGATCTCAGCGATTTCGGGGTGACTACGTCCCTCGATGAAGCGAAGCGTGGCTGCCGCGCGCAAGTGCATAGGCAACTGAAGCAGCGCCTGTTCGACGAGTACGAGGTCGGTGCCGCGTTCGACGATCTGCTCCGGTTGCTCCGGTCCTTCTTGCGTGTTGTTCAACAGCGCGTCGGGATCCGCGAGCGCGTCCAGCGCAACGTTGGTCGGACGTTTGGAGCGCAGTCTGTTCCTCGTTACGTTTAACGTGATCGTGTACAGCCACGGTTGCAGTCGCAGCTCCGTCCGCTGTTCTTCGGTCATCTTTCCGAGGGCACGGAACGCGCGTACGAAGGCGTCCTGCACGATCTCTTCAGCGTCTTCGCGGTTGCCGGTCATACGCAACGCGAAGCCGTAGAGACGGCGCTGGTAATCGTCGACGATTCGTTCGAACCGCTCGACCGACGGTATCGATTCGGCGGACCGCAGCGTCGTCGGTGCTGATGCTGCCGCCTTCCGCTCGGCGGTCCTCGTTTGAGGGGCCACGCGATACTCCTGGTACGAGGGGAACGGGGCCCGCTGCCCCAGGTTTCGGTGCCCGGGTTCGGGATGCGTATCGAAAGGCCCTACGGTTCGGGCGAGCGAGCGGTCTCCGCGGTCCCATGCCGGCGCGCGCGGATCGTACGGTCGTAGACGATCTTCACCGGGTCCTTGCCGGCGCGGTTCGAGACCGTGCCCTGGATCGTCACGGTCGTCTGTAGGGCGAGTAAGAGTGCACTTCGGACGTCGTAGTACGCGGTCCCGCGCATGGAGATCGTGCCCTCGAGCGTCAGGCCGGGACGGTCGGGCAGCGTGCCCTTCATCGGTCCGGCGGCCTCGAATTTCACGCCGAGCGCGCTCCGGCCGCCGACGGGGCCGTCGGCCACGTGCTCCAGGTAACCGTGCAGCGACGAGCCCGTGATCGGCGACGGGAAGTCGAACGGCAGGGCACCGTTGAGGTGGCGGAGGTCGCCCAGCGTCGCCGCGTCCAGCTGCGCCGCGAACGGCTGGTTGAGCACGGTCAGGTAGTCGGGATCGTTGTCCGCCGAATCCAACATCTCGCCCGACGGCAGGACGTCGGCGACGTAGTCGCCGGTCGCCGGCGTCGAGGCGTTGCCGTCACTGCGGTCGTACTGCACGTGCGCCTTGAAGCGCAGCACGCGTCCGCGTTTGCGCAGCGACAGCGTCTGTGTCCCGGCGTACACCACCTCACTTTGGATGTCGCCCGCGCCGATAGAAAAGCTGTCTTTCCCAGCTACGGTGTAGACCTGGCCCGCGCGCGCCGGCGTGCTCGGCTCCCACAGGACCGCGAGCAGGAGGAACGAGGCGACCAGCGGAGCGCGTTTCATATGGCTTTCAGAAGATTGTGCTCGAACCCGGCCATTCCGTGGCCGGGGTGGTTCCGTTGCAAGGGTTTGCGGTCGAGACCGCCGATGTAGGAAACGTCCATGTCCTTCGCGCGCGCCCTCGTCGTAGCCGCCTTGGCGGTCCTGGTAACGAGCCGTATAACCGGAGCGCTAGCTGCCGAAACGGTTCCGCTTTCCTCCAAGCTGGAGAAGATATACCTAACGGGTTTCGACGAAGCGCTGAACCGCCATGCCAGCCGCCAGGCCGACGGTACGACCTACGTGTCGACCGGGGATATCGAAGCGGAGTGGCTGCGCGACGCCAGCGCCGTCATGGAGCCGTACATCGGGGAGGCGTCGACGGACGAGCGCGTGGCCGAAGCGCTGCGCGGCGTCATCGCGCGCGAGGCGAAGTATATCCAGATCGACCCGTATGCGAACGCGTTTTCCTCGGACTACAAAGTCGTCGAGCGCAAGTTCGAGGTCGATTCCCTGCTCTATCCGATCTGGTTCGCGGACAAATACTGGCGCGCGACCGGCGACCGTTCGATCTTCACGCGCGAGGTGAACGCGGCGTTCGAGCGCGTGCTCCGCACGCTGCGGGACGAACAGCGGCACGACCGGCGCTCGCACTACCGCCATCCGGACCTCGCGAACGACGGCAAGGGTAGCTGGGTGCGCTTCACCGGAATGATCTGGACCGGGTTCCGGCCCTCGGACGATCCCGCGCGCTACCAGTACAACGTTCCCGACAACATGTTCGCCGTGGTCGTCTTGCAGCGCCTGAGTGCGATCGAGCGCGAGGTGTACCACGACCGGCGGGACTCGGCCAACGCCTGGGGCCTGGCAGAGCAAGTTCAGGCCGGCATCGAGCAGTACGGTAAGGTCGTCTTGGCGGGCGGGGACAAGGTCTACGCCTATGAAGTCGACGGTTACGGCCACACGAACCTGATGGACGACGCGAACATACCGTCGTTACTGTCGATTCCGTACCTCGGGTACTTGCCGGTCGCTGATCCCATCTACCAGAACACGCGGCGCTTCGTGCTCTCCGGGCGCAACCCGTATTTCTACGCGGGGAAGTATGCGACCGGGGTCGGAAGCCCGCACACGCCGCGCGGGTACGTTTGGCCGCTTTCGCTGATCGTGCAGGTGTTGACCTCGCGCGATCCGGCCGAGATCGCGCGCGTTATGGGCTACATCGGAGCCTCGGACGTCGGCGACCACCGTTTGCACGAGTCGTTCAACGCCGATTGGCCGGAGGCGTTCACGCGCGACGATTTCGCGTGGCCGAACGCGCTCTACGGCGAACTGATCCTGCAGGGTCGTGCCGGCGGCCGCTAACCGAATCATCGGTTCTCGTTCGGTGCGTGGGGCGCCGGGGGCGCTCAATGCACGGGCAACGAACGCCGGCGCGGTTCGGTCGAGAAGAAGCGAAGCGTTGCGACCCCCGAGCAAACGACGGTTTCGTCTGGCCGCCTGAAGATTCGGCCATCGACGTCGACGACGAAAGCGCCTGCCGCGAAACCGGCCAACGTGGTCGAAACGCCCCGGGCCCGCTTATCGGCGGGCGCGCGCGCGCCCATCGCTTCCGATACGGCTAGCGCGAGCAGCCGGTCCACGCGAATCGGTGTCGCGAGCGCGAAGACGCGACTCGCCGTCGCGGCGATCGTTCCCACATCGATTGGAACGGGGACCTGAATCACGCGGGCTCGCTTCGCGGAAAGCATCGCTCGTCCATTTCGCGAAACGCAGCCCAGATGTCAGATACGCCGCCGCGAAGGCGCCGTCCGCCGCCGCGTGATGACGGGCCGTCGCTTCCCTTCATTCCCATCGTGCTGGGCGTTATCGTGCTCGGCTTCGTGATCGGCGCGGGTTTTTCGGTGGCCGGACGGCACGGCGAGGTGCAGAACGAGCCGCCGGCTGCGACGTCCACGCCGCTGCCGGAAGCAACGATCGCGGCGGCGACATACGCTCCCGTGACGCCGGCGCCGACCCACGTGCCGCCGCCGACTGCCAAGCCGAAACGAACCCAGCCGCCCGCCTCGCCGCCGCCGAGTCCGACGCCCGTCGCGACCGCGACGCCGGCTGCGACGGAGACGCCGGCCGCGACGGCGGCCGCCGCCGCGACCGCGACGCCCGTTGCCGCGGCGACGCCGCACGCGACCGCGACGCCGCACGCGACCGCGACGCCGCACGTTACCGCGACGCCGCACGTTACCGCGACGCCGCACGTTACCGCGACGCCGCAGGCGACCGTTGCGCCGGTTTCGGCCGCCGCGAGCGCCACGCCGGCCCCGGCCGCACCGACGGCGGCTCCGGCCGGCCGGGACGATACGAACGGCGCTTTCGGTAAGCTCGCGGCCGACGTGGTCCGTGCGTATCTGGCGGCAATCGCTCGCGGCGATACCGACGGGGCTGCCGCTCAGCTCGGCCCGGGCGCGGCCGGCGCGCCACTGCCCGAGGTGGGGATCGTCACGTCCGCGACGCGCATCGTGCACGTCGAAGCGCGCGGCGGGGAAACCGCGGTGACGGTGAATGTCGACATGCAAACGCCGAACGGTCCATACTTCGGCCAGTACACCGTCCACCGAACGGCGAACGGCGCCGCGATCATCGTGCAACACTCGATCTTCAAGTCCTGATGTACCTTCACGTCCTGACGTAAACGGAGGCGACCATGAGCCGTGACGGATTGATCGAAAACCTGTTGACCACCGGCGAACGCGTTGCGCCGCCGGCCGGCGTCGCGCAATGGGCTCCGATCGCCGATCAAGACGCCTGGAACGCCGAGCTGCAACGCGATCCGAATGCGTTTTGGGCGTCGTGCGGCGAGCGCATCGTCTGGGAAACGCCGCCGCGCGCGACCCTCGAAGGGGGAATCGCCGACGCCAAGTGGTTCGTGGGCGGCCGTTTGAACGCGACGGTGTCTTGCCTCGACCGCCACGCCGCCTCGCATCCCGACGCCTTGGCGTACCACTACCTGCGCGAAGACGGGTACGAGCGCCGGATGACCTATGGCGAGTTGCTCGCAGCCACGAATCAGCTAGCCAACGCGCTGCGCGCCGACGGCGTCGGAGTGGGCGATCGCGTGTGCATCTACATGCCGCTCTCCTTGGAGGGGATCGTCGCGATGCTGGCCTGCGCGCGGATCGGCGCCGTGCACAGCGTCGTCTATGCCGGGCTGGGTGCGACGGCGCTGCGCGATCGGATCGTCGATGCCGGTGCGTCGGTCGTCATCGGCGCCGACGTCACCTTCCGGCGCGGCAAGCAGGTCGATCTCAAGACCATTCTCGACGATGCGGTCGCCGGCTTACCGCTGGTCCGGCGCGTGATCGTCTGGCGCCGCGCCGCCACGCCGGCGCCGTTGACCGACATCGAGCGTGATTTCGATGCGTATGCCGCCGAAAACTCGGAGACGTGCGAACCCGCGATCGTCGACGCGAACCATCCGCTCTTCATCCTCTACACGAGCGGCACGACCGGCAAGCCCAAGGGTGCCGTGATGGTGCACGGCGGCTATCTCGCCGGCGCCGCCGCGATGCTGGCGTACACGACCGGCATCACGCCCGAGGACGTGTACTGGTGTACCAGCGACATCGGCTGGATCGTCGGCCATTCGCTGATCGTGTACGGCGCGCTCGCGAACCGCTACGGCTCGATCCTGCGCGAAGGTTCGCCCGATTACCCGGCGGCGTCGACCGTGTACGAGACGATCGCGAAACACCGCGTCACGATGCTCTACACCGCACCGACGCTGGCGCGGATGCTGATGCGGCACGGCGACGAACTGCTCGCGCACCACGACCTCTCGTCGCTCAAGGCGATCTATTGTGCGGGCGAGCCGCTGAACCCCGAAGCCTGGCGCTTTCTCTTCGAGCGGATGGGCGACTCGCGAGTTGCCGTGTGCAATCAGTGGTGGCAGACCGAGACGGGCGCGATGATGATGGGCTTCCTGCCGACCAGCGTGGTGCGCCCGGACCGCAGCGGGAAGGCCCTCGGGCCGATCCGCTTCGACGTCGTGTCGCCCGACGGAAAAACCGTGCCGCGCGGCTCCGGCGGGCTGCTCGTGATCCGCAACCCGTGGCCGCATATGTTCGCGACGGTCTGGGGCGATCCGCACCGTTACGCGCAGTACTTCGACAGCGTGCCGGGCGCGTACGCGGCGGGCGACGTGGCCACGATCGACGCGGAGGGCTACATCACGGTGCTCGGGCGGGCCGACGACGTGCTCAACGTCGCCGGACACCGCATCGCCACGGCCGACGTAGAGAGCGCCCTCGTCTCGCACTCGGCCTGCGGCGAAGCCGCCGTCATCGGCAAAGCGGACAGCATCAAAGGCGAGGCGATCAAAGCGTTCGTCGTGTTACGCGACGGCTACGACGCGAGCGACGCGCTCAAGACCGAACTCGTCGCGCACGTTCGTTACCACTTGGGTCCCATCGGCACGCCCGCCGAGCTCGAATTCGTTGCCAAGCTTCCGAAGACGCGTAGCGGCAAGATCATGCGGCGGCTCTTGAAAGCGCAGGAGGCGGGAGAGGCGCTGGGCGACACGACGACGCTGGAGGAGTGAACGTCCGTCTCAGACGTGGAGGTAGCGCTGCAGGGCGTCGGTGTCGGCTCGCAGTTGCGCGGGCGTACCCTCGAATTTGACCGTTCCCTGATCGACGACGTAACAGCGGTCCGCGACGGATAGGGCGGAGTAAAAGTTCTGCTCGACCAGCAAGGTCGTCATTCCCTTGGCCTTGATCTCGCGCACGATCGACTCGACTTCGCGCACGATCAGCGGCGCGAGCCCTTCGGTCGGTTCGTCCAGCAGCAGGAGCTGGGTGTTTTGCACGAGCGCGCGCGCGATCGCGAGCATCTGCTTCTCGCCGCCCGAGATCTCGTCGCCCTTGTTGCGCGCGCGTTCCCGCAGGCGCGGGAAACGGTCGTAGACCTCCTGCAGCGTCCAGCCGGGCTGCCGTGCGGTCACCTGGGCGAGCTTGATGTTCTCGGCCACGGTGAGATTCGTGAAGATGCGGCGCTCTTCGGGGACGAGCGAAATGCCGCGCCGCGCGTTGCGCATCATCTCGTTGCCGGTGACGTCGTTTCCGTCGAAGACGATCCGGCCGGAACGCGGCGGAACCCAGCCGACGATGCTCTTGAGCGTCGTGGTCTTGCCGACGCCGTTGCGCCCCAGCAGCGCGACCGTTTCGCCGCGCCGGATCTCGATGCTCAACTTCTTGAGGATATGGCTGTCGCCGTAGTACGTGTCGATCGCCTCGACGTGCAGGAGCGGCGCCGCGTTCACAATGTGCCCTCGGTGTGCCCGCCGAGATAGGCTTCCTGCACGCGGCCGTTCGCGCGGATTTCGGCGGGCGTACCGCTCGCCAGTATCCTGCCTTGGTGGAGCACGGTGATCGAATCGGAGATGCCCATGACCAAGTCCATGTCGTGCTCGATGATCAGCACGGTCATGCGCTTGGCGAGTCCGCGGATCAGGCGCTCGGTCTTGAACACTTCTTCGATCGACATGCCCGCGACCGGTTCGTCGAGCAGCAGGATCTCCGGCCGGGTCGCGAGGGCGACGGCGATATCGAGGCGTTTCTTGTCGCCGTGCGAGAGGTCGCCCGCGCGCTCGCCGCCCAAGGCCGTCAAGTCGACGAGCTCGAGCGCTTCGTTCGCGAGCTCGTCGACGCTGGCCAAGCGTTTCGAGTTCCGGAATAGTTCGAGCCTGAACGATCCTTGCGCGCGCGCTAGAGCCGCCAGGCGGCAGTTCTGGAACACGGTCTCGTCGGGGTAGATGTTCGCGGTCTGAAACGCCTTCGCGATCCCGCGCGCGACGCGCCGCGGTCCGGCGAGGTGGGTGATGCGCTCGCCCTTGAACAGGATCTCGCCGTGCGTCGGCGGCGCGATGCCGGAGAGCAGGTTGAAGAACGTCGTCTTGCCCGCGCCGTTGGGACCGATCACCGCCCGGAGTTCGCCCTCCCGCACGGAAAAATCGATGTCGCTATTGGCGGCGAAGTGCCCGAAGCGCTTGCCGAGGGCCCTGGTCTCGAGGATCGCGTCGCTCACTGCCCCGCCTCGCCGGCCGTGGGACAGGATGGTTCGGGCGGCCGCACGGCGACCGCCGCGCGCAGGATCTCGCGCCCCCGCTTGCGTTTGAACGAGCCGAGCAACCCGCCCGGCAAGAACACGATCACGGCCACGAAGAGCAGGCCTTCGATCAGGCGCCAGGCGTCGGTCTTCGCGCTGATCACGTTTTGCAGGTACATGATGAGACCGGTCCCCACCAGCGGCCCGAAGAGCGTCTTGACCCCGCCGACGACCGTGTAGATCACGAAGTTGCCGCTGGTTTCCACGGTCAAGGCGTCGGGTGCCGTCGACGTTTCGTAGAGTCCGCGCAGGGCGCCCGAGAGGCCGGTCAGGGCTCCGGCGAGCGTGAAGGCCGCCAGCTTGTAACGCATCGGATCGAACCCGACGAACGTGCTGCGCTCCTCGTTCTCGCGGATCGCGCCCAGTACTTCCCCGAACTGCGAACGGACGAGCGCGCGGGTGAAGGCCAGCACCAGGAACATGACCGCGGCGGCGAACGCATACCAGTAGTGCACGTCGCTCAGGTTTCCGAACGGGCCGAGATCGAGCGCCGGAAACGATCCCGTCAAGTCGATCGAGGTGAAGCCGAGCGCGAGCGGCGGCGACGCGATTCCTTGCAGGCCGTCGTCGCCCTGCGTGAGGTCGCGCCACTTGAAGACGACGAAGAAGAACATCTGCGCGAACGCCAGCGTCAACAGCGCGAAGTAGATGCCGTACAATCGCACGACGAGCGTGCCGATCGCGAGCGCCATCACGGTCACGAATGCGACGGCGAGCGCGATCGCGAGCCAGAAATTCGGGTGGTCGGGGAAGAACTTCGAGACCGTCAGCAGCGCGACGTACGAGCCGACGCCGTAGAACATCGACTGACCGTAGGAGAGCAAGCCCGCGTAGCCGAGCAGGATGTTGAAGCCGATCGAGCCGATCGCGACCAGCAGTATCTGCGTCGCGAGCCCGGGGTATCCGCCGATCGGGTGAATGGCGAACGGGAAGAGCACGAGTCCCAGGATCGTCAGACCGTAGAAGCGCGCTTCGCTCACCCGCGAATCACCTCGCTCTCGCCGAGCAGCCCGGACGGGCGTACGAGCAGCACCAGCGCCATGGCGATGTAGATCACGACGTCGCTGGCAGCCGGGAAGACGAGCGTCGTGACGCTTTGCAATTCGCCGACGATCAGTCCGCCGAGCACGGCGCCCCAGAAGCTGCCCAGTCCGCCGATCACGACGACGACGAACGACGGAATGAGAAACGAGAAGCCCGTATTCGGATCGACGCTGTAAATCGGGCTGGCCGCCGCTCCGACAAGTCCCGCGAGGGCCGCCCCGAGCGCGAAGATGATCGTCGACGCGAGCTTGACGTTGCCGCCCAGCAGCTGCACCATCGTCCGGTCGCGGACGCCCGCGCGAACGATCAGCCCGTAGTCCGTGCGCTCGATGAAGAGCCAAACGGTCAGGACCAGCAGGATGATGCCGGCCGCTAAGGCGAGCCGGTACGCCGGATACTGCGTGAAGCCGAGATTGACCGAGCTCGAGAGCGCATCCGGGATGGGGAACGTCCGCGTCGTGCCGCCGAAGATCAGGCGCAGGCTCTCTTCGACGACGATCGCCACGCCGAACGTTACGAGAATCTGCGCGGTCGGCTCCTTATCGTAGAAGCGGCGCAGCAGAACGCGGTCGAAGACGATCGCGAACAGCGCGACCGCGATCGGTGCCGCAACCAATCCGGCGGCCAAGCCGAATTGCTGCGCGACCACGAGTCCGACGTACGCGCCGATCGCGTAGAACGCCCCGTGCGCGAAGTTGACCAGCCGCAACATTCCGAACACGATGGTGAGCCCGAGCGCGATCGCTACGTAGACCAGTCCGCGGATGAAGCCGTCGAGCAACTGCCCAGGAAGCTGGGCCATGATGGCGTCGATGTCGCTATCCCTGTCCCTTTTCGAAAGAGGAGGAGGCCCGCGCCGGCGCTACGGCACGGACCTCCGGCGTTGTGGTTAGTCGGTCTCGATCTTACACTTCGAGGTCGCGACCGGGATCGCGACGGAGTCGCCGTCGTGGACCTCGAGAACCCGGGCGTACGCCCAGACGCTCGAGCGCTTGGCCTGCGGCACGCCTTCGAGCACGAGCACGGTGTTGATGCCCTGGTGGTCGAAGGCCCGCCAGTACTCGGGTCCCTTGGTCGCCGAGAAATGGTAGCCTTCCATCTTCTGGATGAACTTCTTGGGGTCGAGGGAGCCGGCGCGCTCGATGCCGGCCTTCCACTGGTACATGTCGACGTACGCGCATTCCGCGCCGTTGCTCGGCGGGGTGCCGTACTTCGTGGTAAAGTCGTCGACGAAGCGCTTGGCTTCCGGATACTTTTCGGCGTGGTAGGCCCAGTAGAACGGCGCGGTCGTGACGACGTTGTCGAAGTTGTCGCCCGTGCCTTTGGCCATGTACTCGTCGGCCAGCGGGACCAAGATCTTGGTCGATTTCGTCAGGCCGAACTGCGCGGCTTGATTGAGCGCGTTGACCATGTCCTTGCCGAATTCGGTGATGACCAGCACGTCGGGCTTGGCGGCCTGCGCTTGCGAAAGGGCCGAGCTGAAGTCGGTCGTGCCCAAGGGCAGCAACACGTTCTTGATCGTCTTGGCGCCCTTGGGTTCCACCACCGCGGTTATGTTGTCGTAGACGCTGTGGCCCCACGCGTAGTCGGCCGTGATGTGGAACCAGCTGCCGGCGCCGTACTGCGTCGTCAGCGTTTTCGCCAGCGCGTGCGCCGACATGTGGGCGTTATTGTAGCGCCGGAAGGTGTGGTAGTGGCAATTGATGTCGGTCGTCTCGTCGCCGTGCGTCAGCGTGGCCATGAAGATCGTTTTCTTTTCTTGACACAAGCCGGACACGGCTATGGCCGTCCCGGTGCTCGAACCGCCCGTGATCATGACCGCGCCGTCACGCTCGATCATACGGCGAGCGTTCTCGACGGCAACCGGCGCCTTGGTCGTGTCGTCGCCGACCGACTCCTGGATCTGGAGCCCCATCACGCCGCCTTTGGCGTTGATCTCAGCGATGGCCAAACGGTAGGCGCGGAGCTGGTCCTGGCCCTGATCGGAGTACGGGCCGGTCTGGGGGACGTCCAGACCTACTACCAGCGTCTTCGTAGGGGCGGCGATGACGTTGATGCTTGCGAAGGTGGCGGCGGATGCGGCGAGCCCGCCGAGGATAAACTGTCCGCGAGTCGGTTTGACTGCATCGAATTTCACTCGGTCCTCCAAAAAAGGTTACAAAAAAGCGAGCGTGGTTATCTTCCAGCTCGTCGTTCGTGACGGAAGAAAATTTGTTATCGAGGGTAGCTTAATTCCCTTCTCGGTTCGCCTCGGGTGCGCCGGTAAATCTCTAATCCGCGCTTAGCCTGCCCGGCCGGTTCCGGGGAGGTCCCTCGGTTCGCGACCATAAGCCCTTCAGGACATGCGCCGCTTTGGTTTCCTTCGAGCTATGCTCGGCCCGTGTCTGACCGCATTGGCCGTCGCATGCTGCGCCGAGGGCGCCCTGGCGGCATCGACGATGAGCGGCGTGCGCGTCCAGCAGACGCCGGCGGGCGGGGCGTTGATCGCCGTCAGCTTCCAGGGGGGCGTACCGCTGTACCATCTCGTCGGCGCCGGCACCGCCGAGACGTCGCTCTTGTTCGACCAGACCCAGCTCGGCCCGCAAATTCCGCCGGCGCTGGCGGGCGCGGGCCCGGTTACCAGCATAACGATCGCGCAGTCCGCCTCCTCGGCGGCGCTGGCCTTGCACCTCGCGAACCCGGCGCCCGTTCGGGTCAGACCCGGCGGCGGGTCGACGCTCTACATCGAGGTTTCGCCGGCGCCGGGTGGTGCGGCCCTCAATCCGCTCGGCCTCGGATTGCCGGGGGCAGCCGCGACGGCGACGGGTCTCGGACCGGAAACCGAAGTGATCCTGCTAAAATACGCCGACATCAGCGAGGTGGCGGGCGTGCTCGTGGCCGGCTCGACCATCACGAGCAACGACACGTTCACGCCCCAGCAGACGAGCATCGGGACGTCGTCGCTGGGGGGCGGAATCGGCGGCGTCAGCGGCTTCCAGCAGAATACCGCACCCCAGACCTTCGGACCGCAAGGTTTCGGCGGACAGGCCACCGGCGTGGCCCAGCGCGTCAACGACAACATCGCGGTCGACCGCCGGCTCAACGCGATCGTCCTGAGCGGCACCCACGACGTGATCGCGGCGCTCAAGGTCATCATCGATAAGCTGGACGTCCCCGTTCCCAGCGTCATGCTCGAAGTCGAAATCATCGAAGTGACCGAAGCCGACGCCAAGAACATCGGGCTGAACCTGGTCGACAGCAACGGCATCTTTGTCAACGCGAGCACCAGCCCCAACGGCTACACGTTCAAGTCCCAGCAGTACGGTTCGGGCCAGGCCACGATGCTCGGCAACCTCTACGCCTCGATCACCTCCGGCAACTCCAAGATCATCGCGAAGCCTCGCATCCTGGCGCAGAGCGGCCAGCAGGCATCGATTCTGACGGGCGACGCGATCCCGATCGAGAGTACGGTCGTGGTCTCGGGCGGGAGTTCCGTCACGTCCCAGCAGGTCAACTACGTGAACGTCGGCGTGAACCTGCAGATCGAGCCCCGGGTCAGCTCCGACGGGTACGTGACGTCGCACATCTACTCCGACGTGTCGAGCGTGACGCAGCTGGTCGGGACCGCGCAGGCGCCGCAAATCAGCCAGCGCACCGCCAGCACGACGGCCACCGTCAAGGACGGCGATTCGTTCGTGATCGGGGGCCTGCTTCTGGACGACGAAATCAAGAACTTCAGCAAGCTGCCGTTCATCGGCGACATCCCGCTGATCGGGAGGTTCTTCAGGCAGGTCAACACGTCGCGTTCCAAGGACAATCTCTACGTGATCGTCACGCCGCATATCGTCGGCGGCATTCCGCTCGAGAAGCCCTTGCCGGCTCCGAGTGCGTCGCCGCAAGCCGGGCCGTTGCCGCCCGTCGGCCCGAGCGCAGTCCCGCCGATGCCGTTCACCGCGCCTGCCGCGACTGCGCCGCCGCCGCCCGGTTGAGCGCCCGCCCCACCGGTTGGTGCCTGACGCTGGCCGCGCTGCTGCTGAGCGGCTGCGTTTCACGCGCACCACGCATCGAGGACCCGGTCGGGGTCGACGCGACGTGCGGCTCCAAACAGGCGCGCGTGACGAGCGTGGCCAGCGTGATGTCGTCGACCGACGACAAGCTGCTCGACGCGCGGCCGACCGAGTTCGAGGTGCGGAAGGCCGTCCGGGCCGGCGACGGCGTGCTGGCCTACTACAACGATCAACTGCTGATTCTGCCGCGGGTCTCGAGGGAACTGGGCGAGGCCGACGGTTACGCGCGCGTGCGCGCGGTCGGTATCCCCGCCGTGCCCACCGCGGGGGCGCAGTCGCGCACCATCTTTCTGCTCGTGCGCGACCGCAAGATCTACCGTTGGATCGAGTTGCAGGCGTTCGACGTGCAGAACGTCTGCGTCGAAGGCAAGCGCGAGAGCTAGCGGCCGATACCCCGCTGCGCTTAGCCGGGACTCGAGTCTTGCGTACCGGCCAAGGCGCGCAGGTCGTTGCCCACGAGGTGTTCGAGCGCCAGCGCGACCAGCAGCGTGAACAGCTCCGCCGGCACGAAGTCGATTTCCGGCGCCGCGATCGCCGGCAGCAGCAAGACCGTTGCAGCCGTCACGAAGATGAAGCCGACGAGCGCGCTGACGAACCCCGCGACGAGCGAACGCCGTCGGCGCAGCGCGCCGCGGACGGCCACCAGCAGGTCGAACGGCGAACGCGTCCCCACGTTCCAGACCACGAAGGCTAGCGTATCGAGGACGATCGCCCCCGCGACCCGCAGGAAGGCGTCGGTGAACACCGTCAGGTCGACTTCGAGGATCCCCGCGCTTCCTCGTCGTCGGGCCATTTGGCGATTTGCCCGAGAGCCGCCGATTTCGCGACCTTGAGGCACAGCGTCGCGCATTTCATGCGGGCGGGGCTGATGCCGATGCCGACGTTCTCGAGCACCCGGTCCTGCGACATCCGCGCCACGTCTTCGAGGGTTTCGCCTTTGAGCGTCTCGGTCAGCATCGAAGCCGAGGCTTGGCTGATCGCGCAGCCCTTTCCCGTGAAGCGAACGTCCGTGACCCGTCCGTCGGGTCCGACCTGGAGGTCGAAGCACAACCGGTCGCCGCACAGCGGATTGAGATCTTCCGCCGTGGCGTCGGGCGCGTCGAGGCGGCCGAAGTTCCTCGGGTTGCGGTAGTGGTCGAGAATGTATTCTTTGTAGAAGTCGTCCATCATGCGAGCCTGAAGACGGTGGCGGCAGTATTCAGGGCCCCGACCAGCTGCTCGACATCCTCTTCCGTATTGTATAAGTAGAACGAGGCGCGGGCGGTCGCAACCCAGCCCATTTTTTCCATGAGGGGCATCGTGCAGTGGTGGCCCGCGCGGACGCACACGCCTTCGGTGTCCAGGATCGAGGCGAGATCGTGGGCGTGGATGTCCGCGAAGTTGAACGAGATCACGCCGGAACGGTGGCGACGGTCTTTGGGGCCGTAGATCGCGAGACCTCGGGACTCGAACGGGGCCAGGCGGTCGAGCGCGTAGCCGGTCAGGTCGCGCTCGTGCCGGGCGATCCAGTCCATGCCGACGCCTTCGAGGTAGTCGACGGCGGCGCCCAAGGCGATCGCGTCCGCGACGTTGCTGGTGCCCGCCTCGAACTTCCACGGCAGCTCGTTGAACGAGGTCTCCTGGTAGCCGACTTCCTTGATCATGTCGCCGCCCGTCAGGAAGGGCGGCATGGCTTCGAGCAGGCGACGCTTCCCGTAGAGGAACCCGATGCCGGTCGGACCGCACATCTTGTGGCCGCTCGCCGCCAGAAAGTCAACGTCCAGCGCGCGCACGTCGACCTTGAAATGCGGGACCGACTGCGCGGCGTCGACCAGTACGAGCGCGCCCGCCGCGTGGGCGCTCGGGATGATGCGTTCCAGCGGCGCGATCGTCCCGAGCGTGTTGGACACGTGCGAGAGCGCGACCAGCTTGACGCCCCGCAACTTCGCGTCCAGGTCGTCGAGCAGGTGCATCCCGTCGCCGTCGACCTCGATGAAGCGCAGTTCGGCACCGGTCTTGGCGGCCACCAGCTGCCACGGCACGAGGTTGGAGTGGTGCTCGAGTTGCGAGGTCAGGATCGCGTCGCCGGGACCGAGGTTTTCCAACGCCCAGCTATGGCTGACGAGGTTGATCGATTCGGTCGCATTGCGCGTCCAGATGATCTCGGCGGGCTCGGCCGCATTGACGAATCCCGCGACCTTAGCACGCGCCAGCTCGAAGGCGTCGGTGGCCCGTTGGGCGAGCTCGTACACGCCGCGGTGGATGTTCGCGTTGTCGTGGGTGTAGTAGTGAACCAGCGCGTCGATCACCGCCTGCGGCTTTTGCGAGCTGGCGGCGGAGTCGAGGAAGGCCAGCCGTTTGCCGCGCGACGTGCGCTGGGCCAGGATCGGAAAATCGCGCGCCAGCCGGGCCGCCCGCGCGCTGTCCGCGGCGATCATGCCGGCACCTCGCCGGCCGAGACGATCTTACGCTCGAGCGCCGCGTGGATCTCGTCCCGCAGACCTTCGAGCGGGAAGCGGGCTACCGCCGATTCGAAGAACCCGAGCGCGATCATCCGCTCGGCGTCCGCGCGGGCGATCCCGCGGCTTTGCGCGTAAAAGAGTTCTTCCTCGGAGATCGCGCCGACCGTCGCTCCATGAAAGGCTTTGACGTCGTTGGCGGCGATTTCGAGCGCCGGAACGGAGTCGATGTGCGCGCCCTCCGAGAGCAGGAGCACGTCGTCGCGGAGCGACGCCTCCGCGCCGTGCGCGTTCGCCAGGATCTTGATGTTCCCGAAATAGCGGCCCTGGCCGCGCCCGGTGCCGGCGCTGCGTACGATGGTCTGGGAGGTCGTGTTGCCGGCCGTGTGAACGGTTTCCGTTTCGATGTCGACGTGCTGGTCGCCGTCGGAGAAGAACAGCGCCGTGACGTTCGTACGCGCGCCGGCCGCGGCGGCGTTCACCCTCAGCCGCGACACCGAGTGGCCGCCGCCCAACTCCGCGCACGCGACGTCCAGTTCCGCCCCGTCCGCAAGCCGCGCGCGCCTCGTCATCACGAGCGTGGCCGAATCGCTCGCGCGTTGATCGACCGCGTACGTGAGATGCGCGCGTTCGGAGAGGACCAGTTCGGCGATGCCGCACAGGAACGGCGCGGCGCCGCTCGCGGCGATGCGTTCGACCACGGTGACGCGTGCGTCGGCGCCGACGGCGACGAGCGTGTACGGAAAGAGCGCGGTGTCGCGCGCTTCGTAGCCGAGCACCAGCGGTTCGGCGACCGAAACGCCGGCGGGCACGTCCACGAATGCGCCGTGATTTTGGAAGGCCAGCGCCAGCGAGGCGAACTTGTCGTCGCGCGTGTCGACGGCGTGCCCGAAGGCCCGCTCGAAGGCCGCCCGGTGGCGCTCGCGTGCGAGCGAGAAGCGCTCGATCGTGACGCCGGCGCGCCGGGCTGCCGGCGACAGCGCTTCGAGATCGAGCTCGGCGGCGTGAGGGTCGAACGTCGCAATCGCGGACAGGTCGAGTTTCGCCAGATCGCGCTTCCAGCTTCGTCCGCCGCGGATGGCCGCGCGCAGCGGCAATTCCTCGAATCGCGCCAGCGCGTCGAGGCGCAACTTCTCGTCGATCGATCCTTCGCCGAAACGCTCCAGCAGGGCGCCGAGCGATCCCTTCGAGACGCCGCGAACGGCCGTCGGCCTAGCCGGCACTCGCGGCGACCTCTTCGCGAATGCGATCGTAACCGTCGCGTTCGATCACGTTCGCGAGCTCCGGCCCGCCCGATGTAACGATGCGCCCTTCCATCATGATGTGGACGCGGTCCGCCGTGATGTACTGCAGGATGCGCGGATAGTGCGTGATGATGAGGAAGCCGATCTCCTTGCCGCGCTCGCTTTGCCGCAACGCGTTGACCGACTGGCCGACCGCGCGCAGCGCGTCGACGTCGAGGCCCGAGTCGGTCTCGTCGAGGATCGCGTACTTGGGCCCCAGCATCGCGAGCTGCAGCATCTCCAAGCGCTTCTTCTCGCCGCCGGAGAAGCCGTCGTTCACGTACCGCGACAGAAAGGCGGAGTCCATGTCCAAGACGTCGAGCTGCTCGAAGATCAAGGCGCGGAATTTCGCAGGCGTCAGGTCGTCCGGGTGCAGCGACTGCCGCGCCGTGCGAATGAAGTTCGCGACCGAGACGCCCGGAATCGCGGCCGGGTACTGAAACGAGAGAAAGAGGCCGGCTTTGGCCCGCTTGTCGGGCGCAAGACCGATCAGCTCCTCGCCGTCCAGGGTGACCGTTCCGCCGGTGACCTTGTAGCTCGGGTGGCCGGCGACCGAGAAGGCGAGCGTCGATTTGCCGCTCCCGTTCGGTCCCATCAGCGCGTGCACGCTGCCGGGCTCGACCCTCAGATCGATGCCCTTGAGGATGTCGTTGCCGTCGACGGCGGCCCGTAGGCCGGCGATGTGAAGTCCCCGCTCGCTCATATCCGGTTCATCGTAAAGCTCCGGGAGAGGAAAGTCAAGGAAAGCCTGGACTATCTTCGCTTTTTATGCTAGGGTTCGCGTGTATATGGATGGATGCCGTCTTCCGCCCGCGGCCCCGGGCCGCGTCCCGTTCCCGTGATGCAGGACGCGCGCTTCTTTCAGTCGACGCGGGGGAAGATCGTCACCGAGCTCCGCCGCCGGCATTCGGCCTCGGCCGTGGACCTGGCCGACGAGTTCGGGCTTTCGACCAATGCGGTGCGGCAGCAACTGATCGCGCTCGAACGCGACGGCTACGTGATGGAGCGTTCCGTTCGGCGCGGGCCGACGAAACCGACGCTCGAGTATTCGCTGACTCCCAGCGCCGAGACGCTCTTTCCGCAGCAGTACGATAAGATGCTCAACGCCGTCTTGCGCGAGGTCAAGGACAACTTCGGCCCGGGGGCGCTGGACCTCGTGCTGGGGAAGCTGGGCGACCGAGCGGCGGCAAAGTATCGCACCAAGCTCTCGGCATCCGACACCAAGGGTCGCGTGCTCGAGCTTGCCACGTTGCTGCGAGAGAACGGCGTGGAAGCGGACGTCGTGGTCGGCGCGGGCGATTCGATCGAGTTGCGCGAGCACAACTGCCCGTACGCGCAGACGGTCGCCGAACATCCGGAAGTGTGTTCGATCATTCACACCGTCCTGCGCGACAACGTGGGCGGTGAAGCGCGGCAGGTCGAGTCGATCGCAACCGGCGGCGATGCGTGCCGGTTCGAGATCACAACCTCCGGTGCCGCGGCCCGCGGGTCGCATGAGGAGTAGTTCGGTTTCGTGAACTTTGCGAAGTTTCAAGAGCTGGTCGAGCAGCGTACCGGTTTCCGCACGATGGAGAACCCGCACGCCTCGGGCGAATACTTCAGCGATTCGTGCGGCGACATGTACACGTATTACCTGAAGGTCGGTCCCGGCGACGCGATCGAGGACGTCTCGTACTTCACGACCGGCTGCGGATTCGGTACCGCGACGTGCAGCCTGCTCGTCGATCTCGCGCTCGGGAAGACGCTCGACCAAGCGTACGCGATCTCCGCGGCCGACATCGAGGCCGAACTCGACGGGTATCCCGAGAAGAAGAAGGACTATCCGGAGCGTTCGCTCGCCGCACTGCGTGCTGCGATCGACGATTTCCGCAGCAAGCGCGCGGCCGGCAAAATCACCGGCGAGATGCTGCAGCGAGCGCACGACGAATCCGCGGCGCGGACCGCGACTGCCGTGCCGAGCCCGGCGGACGGCGACGACGGCAAGGTGCTGATCCGGCTGCGCTGAGCGTTCTTCAGCACGCGGAGTCGTCGATCCAATTGCCGTGGAATCCGTGCGGTACGCGTTGCGGCAGCGCGACCCGGGCCACCGGCGGCGCGGCGACGTCGTTCGCGTCGAGCACCACGAACTCGCTGCGATCGGCGCTCGCTTCGTACACGTACGTGCACAGCCAGCCTTCGTCTTCGCCCGCGCTCGCCGGAACGAATGCGGATCGCGTTCGTGTTGGCCGCTCCAACCGCGACATCGAGCGTGCCGCCGGCGCGCATGTACGGCGCTCCGCTCACGAACGATTTCGTCCGAACCCAGCGGTTGCGGTACCAGCCGTGTCCGGTCGCAATGAGGCGCCCCGTATCCGGGTTCTTTGCCGTACCGAAGATCCGGGGCCGGAAGGGGGAATGAAACGGGTATGCCGCCGTCACGCCGCCCTGCCCGCCGGACCTTGGCCGCAGCCGTGCTTGCGATATCGGCCGCCGGATGCTCGGGGGGCGGTTCGTCCGGCGGTGCCGGCGGGTCGTCCACCGCCGGCGGGACGCCGCCGCCTGCCGATGCGCGGCTGCACTTCGCGGCGGGATTCTATGCGGTCGCAATCGCCAACGTCGGGGGTGCGCGCGAACTGGCGGCGCTGCCGAACGGCGATCTGCTGGTCGGGACCACCGGCGGCACGCTCGCGATCGTACCGGGCGCGGACGGTGCGGGCGCCGCCGGATCGCCGCAAACGTTCGTGACCCTCGGCGACGATCCCGCGAGCGGCGTGGCGGTCTCTCCGGCCGGCGACGTTTACGCGGCCGGCAACACGACGGTCTGGCGCGTTCCGTATAGGCCGGGCGACCGCTCGGAACCGGGTGCGACGGCGATCGCGCGCGTCCGCACGGGCCCGGTCGCGCCGAACTCCGACGGCGACGTCCACCGCACCACGAGCGTCGCAGCCTCCTCGGATACGCTGTACGTCGGCGTGGGTTCGTCCTGCAACGCCTGCATCGAAGTCGATCCGACCCGCGCGACCGTGCTGCGCATGGGTCTCGACGGCTCCAATCCCGTGAACCTGACGAAGCGGACGCGCAATCCGATCGCGTTGGCCGTCGATCCGGCCACCGGGGCGCTCTTCATCGGTGGTGCCGGTCAGGACAAACTCCCGTACGGGCATCCCTACGAATACGTCGATTCGCCGACCTCGCACGGGGCGAGCGGGGTCGATTACGGCTGGCCCGCGTGCGAGGAGAACCGCGTCGCGTACGATCCGCTCGGTCAAAAGCCGCCGCCGGACTGCGCTTCGACCGTCGTTCCCGCTATCGAGTTTCCCGCCTATGCGACGCTGATCGGCGCGGCGTTCTATCCGAAGGCGCAGCGCGGCCCGTACGCGTTTCCGGCCGCGTACCGCGGCGGACTCTTCGTAACGTCGCACGGGTCGTGGCACTGCTGCCCCTCGACGCCGCCGCGGGTGTACTTCGTGCCGTTGTCGGGAGACGCGCCGGTCGCGCCCGTCAACTGGAACGACCCCGCCGCCGGACACTCGGACATCGTTTCCGGCTACGGCTCGGCGTCGGGAACGTCGTACATCGGCCGTCCGACCGGTATCGCGGTCGGCCCGCGCGGCAGCCTTTTCGTGGCCGACGACCAGACCGGAAACATCCTGCGCATCCGCCACTACTGACGCACTCCCAGGCCTGCCCCATCGATTTCTAGCGGCGCCTTAAGCACGCCGCTCGCGCGGGTCGCGTTGTAACGGGTGAACGCCGGAAAGGTGGACGCCATGATAACCCTCGAGCACGCGGGAGCGCACGGAATCGCCGCGGCGATCAAGTCCTTTACGTTGTCGCCGTCGCGCTACAAGCGGCGGCCGTGGCTCGCAGTGCTCGCGGTGCTGTTAGCGCTGGCAGTGGTCGCGGGAGCCGTCGCGGCCGTGCGGATGCGGCCGGCCGCGGGCGTCTCGTACGCGACCACGCCCGTGGTGAAGCAAGATCTCGTGCAATCGGTGACGGCGACCGGGACGGTCGATCCTCGGAACACGATCGCGGTCGGCACGCAAGAATCGGGAACGATCTCGGAGATCGACGCCGACTATAACTCGCGCGTCAAGAAAGGGCAGGTCTTAGCGAAACTCGACCCGGCGACGATGCAGGCGTCGCTGGACCAAGCCCAAGCCGCGCTGGCGCAAGCCCAGGCACAAGCGCAAGCCGCGCAAGCCGTCGCGTCCGGCGCGCAAGCCGCGATCGGAACGGCCGCCGCGACCGAACGCGCCGCGCAGGCGACCGCACGGGCGGCGTCGGCGACGGCGCAATCCGGCGCGGCCGGGGTCGCGGCGGCGCAATCCAACGTGACCAAATCGCAGAGCGCGCTCGCACTGGCGCAAGTGACCGTATCGCGCGACGAGTCGCTGCTGGGTCAAGGCTACATCGCCGCGAGCCAGCTCGATAGCGACCGCTCGAACCTGGTCGCCGCGCAAACGGCGTTGCAGGCGGCGCAGGCCGCGCTGCAGCAGGCGCGCTTGGCAGCCCAGGCGAGTGCGGCTCAGGCGGCGGCCGGCGACGCGCAAACCTCCGCGCAGTCGTACGCGACCGCGAACGCAGAGTCGCAGGCCGCGGCCGGGGTCGCCGATGCCGCGGCCGCCGAAGCGAACGTCGAGGCGGCGCGCGCCCAAGTGGCGACGGCCGAATCGAACGTGCAGCGGACCGTGATCGTCTCGCCCGTCGACGGAACGGTCGTCTCGCGCAGCGTCTCGGTCGGGCAGACCGTCGCCGCGAGCCTCGAGACGCCGACGCTGTTCTCGATCGCTCAAGATCTGAACAAAATGGAGGTCGACCTCGCCGTCGGCGAACCGGACATCGGGAACGTCAAACCCGGCGAATCGGTCGACCTGAGCGTTCTCGCCTATCCGAACCGCACGTACGCGGGTACGGTCTCGCAAGTGCGGATCGATCCCACGACGACCAATAACGTCGTAACGTACACGACCGTGGTGCTGGTCGATAACCGCGACGGGAGCTTGCTGCCGGGCATGACCGCCAACGCGCAGATCCGCGTTGCGGACGCGCCGGGCGCCCTGGTCGTGCCGGCCGCGGCGCTGGCGTACCATCCGTCCGCGGGCGGCGCGCCGCAGGGCGCGGCCGCGAAGGGAGCCTCGCCCTGGGGTGCGACGACGGGCAGCGCCGCCGAACTTCCGGCCGCCGGCGCGCAGTCGCAGATCTTCGTGGTGAGCGGCGGCGAGCTGCAGCGCATCCCCGTGAAGATCCAACTCGTGAGCGGCGCGCAAGCGGCGGTGTCGCCGCTGCAGGGAACGCTGACCGCGGGCGAGCCGGTCGTGACGGCCGACTCGAGCGCGAGCGGCGCGGGCGGAACGCGCGCGGCGCCGGCCGGCAATCCGCTGGCGGGCGCCGGCGGAGCCGGCGGCGCGGTGCGGGGGATCCGCTGATGCGCCCGGTCGTGGCCGTGCGCGGACTGCGCCGCGTGTACCCGCTGGCCGAGGAGCCGGTCGTCGCGCTCGCGGGCGTCGACCTGACGATCGAGCGCGGCGAATTCGTCGCCGTGATGGGCCCCTCGGGCTCGGGGAAGTCGACCTTCATGCACGTCGTCGGCTTCCTCGACCGGCCGACCTCGGGCGAATACCGGTTCGACGGCCGCGACGTCACGGAGCTCGACGAAGACGATCTGGCCGATATCCGCAGCCGGCGTTTGGGCTTCGTGTTCCAAGCGTACAACCTGCTGCCGCGCACGAGCGCCGTCGAGAACGTCGAACTGCCGATGCTCTACGCGGGCGTCGGCGAAGCGGCGCGCCGGAAAGCCGCGCTCGCGGCGCTCGACGACGTCGGCCTGCTGCGCTACGCGGCGCACCGCCCGAATCAGCTCTCGGGCGGCCAGCAGCAGCGCGTTGCGATCGCGCGGTCGCTCGTCAACGCTCCCAGCCTGATCCTCGCCGACGAACCGACGGGTGCGCTCGATACGCGCTCGTCCGAAGACGTGATGGCGCTCTTCAAGCGCCTCAACGGCGAGCGCGGTATCACGATCATGCTCGTGACGCACGAGCCCGACGTAGCCGCCCACGCCAAGCGCATCGTGACGTTCCGCGACGGCCGCATCGTTTCCGACGCGCCGGTGGAACCGGAATTGGTACGGTTATGAAATTCTCCGACGCGATCCCGACCCTGCGCATCGCGACGGGCGCGCTCCTGCGCAACCGTTCGCGTTCGCTCCTGACGATGCTCGGCGTCGTGATCGGCGTGGCGGCCGTCATCGTGACGGTCGCGATCGGCGCCGGCGCGCGGACGTCGGTCGCCGACCAGATCAACGGCCTGGGCAGCAACATGGTGATCGTCCTGCCCGGCAGCATCAACCAGGGCGGAACCCGCACCGGAACGGGCGGTGCGTCGACCCTGACGCCCGACGACGGGCTCGCGCTCGCCCAGCTTCCCCACGTCGCCGCCGTGTCGCCGGTCGTCACGGTGCGCGCGCAAGTCGTCGCGGGTTCCAACAACTGGCAGACGACGATTTCCGGCGTCGCGCCGACCTACACGTACGTTCGTAACTGGCCGAACGCGAGCGGGACGTTCTTCGCGCAGAGCGACGTGACGAGCTCGGCCAAAGTCGCGGTGCTCGGCCAAACCGTCGTGGCGAACCTCTTTCCGGACGGCACGAATCCGGTCGGACGGACGATCCTGATTCGCAACGTTCCCTTCACCGTGCTCGGCACGCTCGCGCCGAAAGGCCAGAGCAGCGTCGGACAGGATCAGGACGACACGATCGTGATTCCGTACACGTCGGCCCTGCAGCGCCTGACCGGCCAGACGACGCTCGCATCGATGGACGTTTCGGCCGATAGCGCGGGCGCCGTCCCGCTCGTCCAAAGCGAAACGACGACGCTGCTGGAGCAGCGCCACCGCATAGCGCCCGGACAACCCGACGATTTCAACGTCCGTAACCTGGCCGACATCGCAGGCGCCGCCTCGGCGACCGCCGCGGTGATGCAGGTACTCTTGGCCGGCGTGGCCGGCGTGTCGCTGCTGGTCGGCGGCATCGGTATCATGAACATCATGCTGGTCTCGGTCACCGAGCGCACCCGCGAGATCGGGTTGCGGCTCGCGGTCGGCGCGCGCCGGAAAGCGATCCTCGGCCAGTTTCTGGTCGAAGCGGTCGTGCTCGCGACCGCCGGCGGCGCGGCCGGCGTCGTCGTCGGGGCGCTTGGGTCGCTGGCCGTCGCTCTCTTCGCCCACTGGCCCGAGTCGATCTCGCTCGCCGCCATCGCGCTCGCGGTCGCGTTCTCGGCACTGGTCGGCGTGTTCTTCGGATACTACCCGGCCGCCAAAGCGTCGCGGCTCGACCCGATCGTGGCGCTGCGTTTCGAGTGAGCCGGCGGGTCAGATCAGGAAGGGGTTCTCGCGCCTCTCGAGACCGATCGTCGTGACCGGGCCGTGGCCCGGCACGACGAGCGTGTCGTCGGGGTAGGCGAAGAGCTTCTCGCGGATGCTCGTGACGATGGCTTCGAGCGAAATGCCGCCGAGGTCCCAGCGACCCACGGAGCCGCGGAAGAGCGTATCGCCGCTCAGCAGCACCGTGCGGCCGGCCAACTCCAGCGCGAACGAGACGCTGCCGCGCGTGTGGCCGGGCGTATGCAGCACGTCGAGGGCCGCGCCGCCGGCCCGCACGACGTCCCCGCCGACGAGTTCGGCATCGATCTTGACGATCTCGGGCGCCGGCAGCCCGAGCAAGCGCGCCTGTTCGCGCAGGAGCGAGTAGAGCGGCAGGTCCGCGGGATGCAGCAGCCCGAGCCCGCCGGTTCGCTCGCGCAGTTCGCCGAGCGATCCGATGTGGTCGAGGTGCGCGTGGGTGTGGACCAGGTGCGTCGCGCGCACGCCCAGCGCGTCCAGCCGCGCGACGATCGCCTCCACGTCGTCGCCGCCGTCGACCACGATCGCTTCGCCGGCCGCGACGTCCGCGACGATCGTGCAGTTGCAGGCCAGCGCCCCGACCTCGAAGTGTTCGACCGTTATGGTATCGTGCATCCGAAATCCCGGTAGGCGGCGTTGAAGTAGCCGAGCGGTGCCCCGTCCGCCGAGCCGCACTCGAGTACGTTTCCGAGGAATATCGTGTGCGTACCCGCGCTGTATTCCTCGGCGAGCTCGCAATCCAGAAACGCCAGCGTCCCGCCCAGCACGGGCGAACCCGTCGCCGCGGTCCGGACCTCGACGCCCGCGAACGGGTCCGCGATCGCTTTCGAGGCGAAGCGTTCGGCCAACGGCCGTTGCTCCAGGCGCAGCACGTTGACGCAGAAGCGGCCCGCCTGCGAGATCAGCGGGTGCGTTCGGGCTTGGCGGTTCACGCAGATCAGGACCATCGGCGGCTCCACGGAAACGCTGGAGAAGGCGGTGGCGGTAAAGCCCTTGGGCCTGCCGTCCAGGAGCGTGGTGACGACGGTAACGCCGGTGGGAAAGCGCCGCATCGTGGCGCGAAAGGCGTCGGGGCTCATTCGATGCGCGCCCCGATCCCGATGCCGTCGCCCACGGCCACGATCGTGGCGTCGAGCTGCGGGTGGTTCAGGAAGGTCTTGTTGAACCGGCGGATCGCCCGGGTGGCGACCGAGTCGTGGGACGTCGCTTCCGCCGCGACCCGGCCGTCCCAGAGCAGGTTGTCGACGATCACCAGACCCGAGCGCTTGAGCAGCGGTACGGTCAGCTGGAGATACTCCTCGTACTCGGTCTTGACGGCGTCGATGAAGACGACGTCGAGGTTGCGCACCGGAAAGGTCGGCAGCACCTCGAGCGCCGGCTGGTTCATCACGTTGACCTGATCGAACTTGCCGGCCCGGCGCAGGAACTCGAGCGCCACGGCCGTGCGCCCCGTGTCGGGGTCGATGGTCCAGATCCGGCCGGCGGGCGGCATCGCGAGGGCCATCCAGAGGGTGGAGTAGCCGCAGGCCGTGCCGATCTCGAGGATGCGGTTGGCCTGCATGGCGTGGACCAGGGTGGAGAGCAGGCGGCCCGTGTCGCGGTCTACGATCGGGATGTCCTCGGCGCGGCCGAGCTGTTCCAGTTCCAGCAGAAGCGGCGACGGGTTCCGGTGCAGCCGCCGCAGGTAATCCTGGTCGCTCACACCTTACGTTTGTCGCCTCCGAGAACGGGGAACCTCTTGACCGCCTCCTGCGGCTCGCGACATGACTGTTCGTGCGGCCGTCGAACCCTGTGACCCGATCACGACCCCGGAGGCAGCTGGAGGATAATGATTCAATGGCGACTCTGACGCGCGAAGCGTACGCTCCGAAAAAGTGGAACCTGGCCGGTCTACAGGGGATCTCCGATCAAACGCTGGCCGTCCACTTCGGCCTGTACGAAGGCTACGTCAAGAACACGAATCTGCTCAACGAGCAGATCGCTGCAAAGATCTCTGCCGGACAGGCCGCCGGAGCCGATCCCGGGTTCGCCGAACTGACGCGCCGCTTGGGCTTCGAATACAACGGCATGGTGCTGCACGAGTACTACTTCGACAACCTCACGTCGGGCGGCACCGGGACTCCGTCCTCGGGTAAACTGCACGCCGCGCTGGCGGCGAGCTTCGGCGATTTCGAGACCTGGAAGAAGGACTTCGCCGCGGTCGGCGGCATGCGCGGGGTCGGCTGGGCCATCGCGTATCAGGACCCGAAATCCGGCCGTATTTCCAATCACTGGATTACGTTGCACGAAGACGGTAACATCGCGGGTTACAAGCCGATTCTCGTGATGGACGTTTGGGAGCACGCGTTCCTGCTCGATTACAAGCCGGCGGAACGCTCGAAGTACATCGAGTCGTTTTTCGCAAACGTCGATTGGAGCGTTGCGGAATCCCGGCTGCTGCCGACGGGTCACTAACTCGAAGTGGCCGCCGAACGCCTCCGGCTCTTTCCGCTCAATACCGTGCTCTTTCCGGGGGCCGTTCTCAATCTGCACGTCTTCGAGCCGCGCTACAAGCAGATGGTCTCCGAATGCCTCGCGGGCGGCGAGGCGTTCGGAGTGTGCTTGATTCGCGACGGCGACGAAGCCGGCGATCCGGACGTCATGCCGTACGAGGTCGGCACGACGGCCGAAATCGGCGACGTGACGCCGCTCGATAACGGGCGTTATTACATCAGCACGGTCGGCCGGCGGCGCTTTCGCGTCGACCGCGTTATCGACCGCGAGCCGTTCCTGACCGTCGAAGTCACCTATCTGGCGGAAGACCCGCCCGAAGACGCGGCGACGATCGAAGCGCTGGTGTTCGAGATCCGCGCGGTCTTCCGGGACTACCTGCGCCTCTTGGTCGAGTTCTCGGGGATGCACGCGGACATCGAGTTGCCGGAAAGCCCGATCGACGCTTCCTTCCTAATCGGCGACGCCTTACAAGTGGCCGACTCGATGAAGCAGCGCCTGCTCGAGCTCTCGAGCACCGAGCAGCGCTTGACGGTCGAACTCGGGTTCCTACGGCGGCTGCTGCCCCAACTGCGGGCGCTGCTCGAACGAAAGCGCGAGTCCCCCCAAGCGCAACCGGCGGCGGCGCCCGGCGGAACGTTCCGAGCCACGCAAGAGAAGTTTTTCGGCAAGCACTTTAGTTTAAACTAAGGTACTAAAATAGCTGGCCGTCGTCGGCGGCGGCCGACGCCGCCGAGACGACGTTGCGCATCAGCGCGACGTTGGTCACGGGGCCGACGCCGCCCGGCACGGGCGTGATCTCGCCTGCGACCTCGCGGGCGCTCTCGAAATCGACGTCGCCGAACAGCTTACCGTCGACGAACGTGGTTCCGACGTCGATGACGACGGCCCCCGGCCGCAGCCACTCGGCGGTTACCAGATGCGGCGCGCCGGCGGCCACGACGACGACTTCGGCGCGTTTGACGTGGGCCACGATCCCGACGGTTTCTTTGTGGGTCACGGTGACGGTCGCGTCCAGCGCCATGATCAGCAGGCTGACCGGAAGGCCCACGACGTTCGAGCGGCCGATCACGGTCACATCGCGTCCGCGCAGCGGCCAGGCGCTGCTGCGTTCTAAAAACAGCATAACGGCGGCCGGGGTCGCGGGAATGAAGCGCGCGCCGGTCGCGAACGCGAGCCGGCCCTGGTTTTCGGGATGGGCGCCGTCGACGTCTTTATGAACCGGCATCGCACTCGCGATCGCTCGAATCGAGAGGTGGGGCGGCAAGGGCTGCTGCAGGATCACGCCGTGGACCATCGGGTCGGCGGCCGTACGCTCGAGCGCCGCGCGGACGCCGGCATCGTCGATCTCCGGCGGCAAGATTTCGAGCGCCACCTCGACCCCGATCTTCGCCCCGAGCGACCGCATGCCGCGGATATAGGCCAGGCTCGCTTCGTCTTCGCCGACCATGACGACCAGGAGGCGGGGTTGGACGCCGCGCGCGACCAGCGCCGCGACGTCGCGCGCGAGTTCGCCGCGCAACTCGTTTGCGAGCGCGCGGCCGTCGAGGATGCGAGCGGCCATCGGCTAACGGTTACGCGAGGCGTGGAGACCCCTCCCCCACGCCGGGCGGCGGAGGGCGAAAGACTGGAACGCGTGCGGCGCGAGGTCCGGATCGGACGCGAATTCTCGGCCGACGAATTCGGTGCGGCCTTCGCGTCCTTTCGGCAGACGTACAACGTCGCTCCGCAGCGCGCGCTGTGCGCGCCCGACGTGCTGGCGCGCTTTTGCGAGCTATTCGAACGTTCGGCCGGGTCGGTCCACCGGCATTCGCTCCGGCTGCGTTACGAAGGCGTGCCGCTGGTGGCGGCGCTCGTCGCGCCGGGCACGGTCGCCTTTGAAGGCGAGGTCGACGAGGAGCGCATGGGCGATTGGTGACGGGCTCCTAGGCGCCGTTGGCCTTCATCCGGGCGGCCGTCAGTGCGGGGTACTCGAGGCTCGGGCAGTGACCGCAGCGGTCGATCTCGAGCACGTCGGCCTGCGGGTAGACGGCAACCGCGGCGTCCAGCGCCCGGATGGGCACGTAGCGGTCCTGCGTCCCCCAGACGATCAGCGTCGGCCCCCGCCAGGCCGCGAGGCGCTCGTGCAGGCTCTTCATGTGCAACAGCTCCTGCATGGCGCCGGCATAGACGCCCACGAACGCGCGCGTCATCGCCGGGTCGCGCGAGAGGTCGTAGGCCCGCGCGTAGTAATCGTCGGGGATCGACCCTTCGTCGAAGACCGCCGTCCCGAAGGTGCGCCGCACGAACCCGCGCGAGGGGCGGAGCCGCTTCAGCAGCCCGGTGACCGGGCCGCTCGCCATGACCCGCAATGCGAGCTTGGGCGTGCGCAGGAAGCCCGCCGGTGCGATCAGCGTCAGCAGGCGGACTTCGTGCGGATGGGTTGCCGCGTGGTCGGCCGCGATCAAGGCGCCGAACGAATGGCCGGTTAGCGCGAAACGCCGCAGGCCGAGCTCCTCGATGACGGCCCGCAGCGCGGCGCTGAAGTACGCGAGGGTGTACCGGACGTCGGGCTTTTCCGATTCGCCGAAGCCGGGCAGATCGAAGGCCACGATGCGATGCGTCCCCTCGAAACGCGCCGCGAGCAGGTCCCAGGCCGCTTGCGTCCAGTGGCCGAGCCCGTGGACCAGCACCAGCACGGGCGCCTCGGCGTCGTCCCGGCCGGCCTCGTAGAGCGCGATCCCGGTTCCGTCCGCGAGCGCGAGCGCTCCGCGGCGCCAGGTCGCGCGCGGCGCGGATACGGGGGCGGCGGAATACGTGCGCGAAGTCATCGGGATGCCTCGTAAGTCGCTGGGATATGCCGTCGCGCTGGTCGCTCTTGCGGTCGTCGCGTGGACGGTGCGGTCGTATTTCGGAGCCGGCGGCGGCCCGGCGGGAGCCGGCGGCGGCGGCCCTGCCATGCTCGCCGGCGCGCCGGCCCAAAGCTATGACGTTCAGACGCTTTCCGGCGCGAAAGATTCCCTTCAGAACTACCGCGGACACGTGGTCCTGGTGAATCTGTGGGCCTCCTGGTGCGCGCCGTGCCGCAGCGAAACGCCGGCCTTACAGGAACTCTATCGGCGCGACCGCGCGAAGGGCCTGGTCGTGTTGGGCATCGATCAAGGCGAGTCGAGCGCGGCCGCCGGCGCCTTTGCGAAAGAGATGAACCTCAGCTACCCGATTTTGCTCGATGAAGACCAGCAGTACGGCCGGGCCTACGCGGCCGTCGGCCTGCCCACCTCTCTGGTCGTCGACCCCGCGGGACGCATCGTGCGCGGCATCGACGGCGAGCTGACGCTCGCGCAGATGCAGGCGGCCGTCGAACCCCTCTTGCGCGCGCAGTGAGCCGGTCCATCACCGGCAATACGATTCTGGGGCTGGCAGCGGCCGCTGCCGGCATCGCCCTCGTCCTGGCGCAGTACGTCGCGCCCACGTGGACGGGCTACCACACGTGGCAGTATGCGGCCGCTTTGACGCTCGCGGCGATCGCGGTCGCCGCCTACGCGCTCGGGGCGCGCAAGGGGGAAGACGGCGAACTCGGACGGCGGCTGACCTTCGCGATGACGGGTGCGCTCGTCGTCATCGCCAGCGGCCTCGCCTCCGGTCTGCTGGGTCCCGATACCGAAACGGTGCAGCGAGCGCCGGGGACGGTCGCGCCGCTGCCCGATGTCGGCGCGGCCGCCTTCTTTCCGGTGGCCGGCCCGGCCACGATCGCCGCCGGTACCGCAACCGTCTCGCTCCGGCGGCGCAATGCCGCGGAGCTCGAGATCGGCCCGGGGGGGCGGCAGTTCGTGGGGGCCACCGTCGTGCAGCTGGTCTCGGAGCCGGCGGCCTACGTCGAAGCGCGCGACGGGCGCGGGGCGCATCTGACGATCACCCAACCGACCAACGCGGCCTTCCTGTCCCCCGTCCTCTTGTTTCCGCAGCAGGTGCCGCTCGCCGGCACGGTGCTGCCCGCCGACGCCTTCGCGACGCCGGCGCTGCATCTGCAAATCCAGGCGTTCTACTTCTCGAAGGCGGCGGCTTCGGTCGCGGCGCGGGTGCACGGCCTAGCCGGCCGGGAGGCCGTGCTGTTCGCGGTCGACGGCGACGACGGCCAGCCGGTTCCGGGCGGAATCGGCTTCGCCGCCAGCGGCCAAGGGGTCGAACTCGGCGGCGTGCATCTGCGGCCGACGCTCGGCACGTACCCGGCGCTGGTTATTTCGGCGGTGCCCTACCCGCCGGCGGCGTGGCTGGGTGCGGCCCTCTTCTTCGGCGGCATCGGCTACGGTTTTCTTCGCGGTTCCGCGCGACGGGTAGCGGTTTGAGCGCGAAACGAGCGACGATTTAGCGATAGCGCTCGGTCGTCCGATTCACATGTTATGGAGGATCGGCCGAAGACCTCAATGCAGCGGTGGCTGCGAGGTGATACTATCGAGATGCGGCGCGTCTCTTATCGATCTACTCGCCTTCGCTTGCGCCGGCCGTCCCTGCACGTTTTGCGTGAGCTGGCTCACACATTACGTTAACCACCGCGCATGGACGGCGCAGCGTTTGCACTTCTTAACTAAATCTAGACCAAAAGTCCCGAATACCGGCTTTTCGTACAGAGGACCGGTCGCTTGGCACCGGCGAAGGTCCTTGCGCACGCATGGGACTTTTGCTCCGGAAGGCCGGGGCGGAGGGTCCGGAAACACAAGTGGAGCCGAATTGAGCGGATCGACAATTAGCCGGGATGGCGCCCGGCGACTAGCCGAGTACATCGAAGACAGGCGTCGGGAAATCGTCGCATCCGTCGTGCGTTCTTCCGTGCTCCCGCGTCCCGGTTCGTTCGCGGCCAGCGTCTTCGCCAACGCTTTCCTCGACCGCCTATACCAAGAGCTCGATATGAACGACCGTGATATCGTCGATGCCTGGGCGGACGCCGAGTCCGATCCCGACGAAGCGTTCGAGCACGCGCGTATCGTCGTGCTCGCGTGCGCGCAGATTTCCGCCGCCTATATCGGCGACTGTGGGAACTCCGACGAAGTGATCTCCTATCTCGCGCTCCGTTCGAGCGAACTCGAGAAGCGGTTCCGCGTCGAGCGCCCCGCCAAGGCGAACAAGGCCACAGATCCGGCCAAACTCGTGAGCCGCGACGAGGTCGTCGCCTCGCTGCTCTCCGCAATCGAGGCGCGCGACGCGACGACCTGCGAACACTCGCGGGCGGTCGGCATGTGGTGCAGCCGCATCGCGAAGACGATGGGTCTGGGCGCCGAGCAGCAGGCGTTTGCCGCACTGGCCGGCACCTTGCACGACGTCGGCAAGATCGCGACGCCGTCGGAGATCTTGCTCAAACCGGGCGCGCTCGACGTCGACGAGTGGGAGTCGATGCGCGCGCACTCGCAGATCGGCGCGAAGATGCTCGAACGCATTCCGTCGCTCAAGGAAGTCGCGCCGATCGTACGCGCGCACCACGAGCGCATCGACGGCCGCGGCTATCCCGACGGCCTCGAAGGCAAGGCGATTCCGATCGTGGCACGCATCATCGCCGCGTCCGACTCGTTCCACGCGATGATCAGCAAGCGTTCTTACCGGGAGGCGTTGCCGGTTCCGGCGGCGCTCGACGAACTGCGCGCTAACGCCGGGACACAATTCGACCAGGCGGTGATCGAGGCCATTCTGGACATCGTGCAGCCGTCGAGTACGGCGCGTGCGGTGAGGCAGGTGCGCGCGGCGCGCTAATCCTGGTAGCGAAGCACGACGTGAGCGACGCCGCCGCGACGATCCGACGATCGCCGGATGCAGTGCGGAGCCCACAGTTCCGCGCGTAGCTGCTCAAACGGCGCGAAAAAATTGCGCTGGGTGTGCCAGGCGTATGTCACACAGCATGTGTATCATACGTTTGTCGGGCGATAAGCCACGACAGTCGCAGCCCGAGTCGCGGGCCATGAGTGAGCCGCATGACGGTGAGGAGCCGGTTCTCGAACAGGGATGTTCGGCGAAGGCGCACACGACGAATTTCCGCCTCACGCCATCCTGGCTCCGGCGGAAAGCTGTACGCGCCGTCACCCCACCGTCCGCCCACGACGGCCGTTTGGGCCTGGGGGCGCGACGCGGGACCCGGGTTTGCTGGAGAGTCGGGGGGTGCCGTTCTTTGGGGTGCGCGCCGCGTTGGTTGAGGTGGGGGGGGTGGGGTTAGAAGTCGGTGGTGCTGGTGAAGGTGAAGGCCTCTAGTTTTACGGGTGGGGTGACGATCGAGCAGGCGTAGGCGGCGGTTCGCGCTTGGGTGGCGCCGAATTCGGCGTGGCGGAGCGCTTCGAGGATGCTCTGGTTGAAGCGCATGTTTCTCACGCCGCGGGTGACGGCGCCGTTTTCGATCTCGAAGGTCCCGTCGCGGGTCATGCCGGTGACGATCGTCGTGCGCGGATCGACGGTGCGGATGTACCAAAGGCGCGTTACGAGCAGGCCGTGTTGCGTTTCGGCGATCAGCCGATCGAGCGGCTTATCGCCGCCGGAGACTACGACGTGAAGCGCCTGGGGGCCGCCGGCGCTCGGCGCCGGTAGGCCGTGGCCGGTGTTGGGGCGTTTGAGCCGTTTGGCCCAGTATGCGTCGGTGACGACGTTTTTCGCGACGCCGTTCGCGAGCAGCGGCAGCTGCCGCGTGGGATAACCCTCGAAATCGAACGGGCGGCCGGCGAAGAGCGGGTGTGCGAAGTCGTCGGCTACCGTTACGTTCGAGCCCGCGTAGGCGCGATCGAGGCCGCCGGAGAGAAACGAGGAGCCTTCATCGTAGGCGCGGGCCGAGAAGTGGTCGATCAGCGGTGCGAGCAAGTCGCCGAATGCGGCGGGTTCGAGGATGACCGTCCAGGCGCCGGGCTTCACCGGCGCGGGGTTGGCGCCTAAACGCGCCTTGGCGGCGGCGGCCGAGCCCGCGGCGGTTCCGTCCAAGACGGCCAGATCGTTGCCGTAACGTTCGGCGAAGCCCGAAGCGTCGGGGCCGTTTTGCTTGACGTTGAGACCGCAACCGGTGCCGTCGAACGACACGAGCGTCCCGCTCGAGTTCGCGATCGTCACGCCGGTCCGTGAGGTCGTCACGTAACCGGCCGCCCAGAGCCCGGCGCTTTCCGCGGTGGCGAACACGTCGGCGGCGATCCGGGCGCGGTCGGCCGGTGAGGCGGCGGCGGTCGCCGCGACGAAGGCACCGGCCGGCGCTGCCGGTTCGTCATTTGCGGTCAGACCCGGCGGGTCGTCGTCGCGCGGCGCGAAGGCGGCCATCGCTCGCGCGCGGGCGACCGCCGCCGACAGTGAGGCGTCGCCGACGTCGTTGGTGACGGCGACCCCGGTGCGGCCGTCGACGATCGCGCGCACGCGCACCTCGGTGTCGCGCTCGGCCAGGTTCTGGTGGATCGCGTTGTGCGTGAAGCGCGTCAGACCGGACTGCGTATCCCACACGATCGCTTCGACCTCGCCCTTCCCGGCCGCCGTCAGGACGCGCAGCGCCAGCGCTTCGCGCTCGCGCTTATCCACGGTACCCTTCGCCGACGCGGACGCCGCGGAAGCGCGCGGGCGCGGCGCCTTGGGTCGTGCGCCCGACCTGCATCGGCTCGCCCTTGCCGCAAGTCGGCGTGCCCCAGGCGACCCAGGAGCGCGCGTCTGCGATCGCGTCGCACCCGTTCCAGAACTGGGGCGTGACGCCTGCGTAGGTCGGGTTCTTGACCAAACGGCCGCGCTTGCCGTTGACGATTTCCCAGCCGATCTGGCAGCCGAACTGGAAGTTCAAGCGGTGATCGTCGATCGACCACGAGCGGTTCGATTCCATATACACGCCGCGTCTCACGCCGTCGAAAAGGGCCTCGAACGGCACGTCGCCGGGCGCGAGGCTCAGGTTGCACATGCGGACCATCGGCACGTGCCGCCAGCTTTCGGCGCGGACGCAGGCGTTGGTTTCGAGCCCGAGCGCGCGCGCCGTGTCGCGCGACATCTCGAAGCCCACGAGCCGCCCGTCGCGTACGATGTCCGAGCGCACGCTGCGCGCGCCCTCGTCGTCGTAGGCGGCGCTGGCAAGACCGTGCGGCATCAGGTTGTCGATCGAAATCGTCACGCGGTCGGAACCGTAGCGGAAGGTGCCGAGTAGGGCGGGATCCAGGAAGCTCGTGCCCGAGAAATTCGCCTCCCAGCCCATGACGCGGTCGAGTTCGGCGGCGTGACCGCACGATTCGTGGATCTGCAGCGAGACCTGCGAACCGCCCAGAACCACGTCCATTTCGCCGGCCGGGCACTGCGGCGCGGTCAGCAGCGCCGCCGCCTCTTCACCGATTCGCTGCGCGTTCTCGCGCAAGGCGGCCGCTTCGACGATTTCCCAGCCGCCGGTTTGGTACAGCCCGATATCGCCGGGAAACGAGCGTTCTTGGGCATCCTGCTCGCCCACCGCCAGAGCCGCGAGGCCGCTACCCGTCTGGTAGATGGTCTGCGCGATCCGCGATCCCGTCGTGCTGTAGAAGTGCTTAGCCGTACGCCACAAGTCGATCCAGGCGCGTCCCACTCGCACGCCCGGCGCGGCGCGCACCGCGCGCTCGGCCTCCAGCAGCAGCGCGACCCGTTCGCCCAGCGGGACGCGCGCGGGGTCGAGCTCGACCGGCGTGGCGTATTCGTCGACGTAGCGATCGGCGGGCGCTTCGCCAAAGCGGCGCGCCGCGACCGCCGCGCCGGCTTTGGCGATCGCAACCGCCAGCGCGGCCGTCGTGTCGAGACCGGCGCCGCTGAGGTCGGAACTGGCCGCAAAGCCCCAGGCGCCGTCGAAGAACGCCCGGATCCCGTAGCCGGTGCTGGTCGCGTCGCTCAAGGTCGCGAGCGCGCCGTTGCGGACTTCGATCCGTTCGCTGCGGGCGTCTTCGAAGCGAACGTCCGCGTACGCCGCGCCGCCCGCCGCGGCCGTGTCGAGAGCCCGCTGCGCGAGCGGCTCGAAGTCCGTCACGCGCGGACCCTCGGTTCAGCGACGCCCCGTTCGATCGCATCGGCCGTGCGCAGGCCCTCCAAGACGTCGGTGGACGGCGCCACCTCTGTGGCCGCCGCGCGCGCCCGGTCGTAGACGAACGAGGCCATCCGGTAGCCGTCGAACGTGCCGGCAATGACGCCGCCGTCGGGGTCGACGGCAAACGCGCGTCCGCCGCGGACGTCGAAAACGAGGACGAACGTCCGCAATTCGGCGGCTCGCGTGCGCGCGAAAGGTACGGTCCAGTCACCTTCTTGGCCCGACGTCTGCCAGATGAAGCAATCGAGCCCCGACAGCCGCGCTTCGACCAAGCCGCGCGGGGCGAACGTCGTCCTGTCGTCGACGATTCCGAAGCGAACGCCGCCGGCCTCGACGACGGTGCCGACCGCCCCGGGGGCGATTTCGAGCACGCTCGGGTTCTGGATGCCCGGCTTCGAGGACCGCGCCACGAGGACGTCCGCATCGGCATACGCGGCCGAACGCGCGAAGCGCGCGACGTCGTCAGGATCGTCCGCGAGGGTGAAGGCGATCCGCGCCCGGGCACGGCCTCCGTCCGGAAAGCGGGCCGGAACGGCGGGGGGCGCCAACGCGCCCCGCGCTACCGGTCCGCGTTCGCCGACGGTGATTTCGCCCAGGACGATCGCTGCGCCGCGCTCTCCGCCCCGCGCGACGAACGCGCCCCGCGCATCGACGAGGGCGCTCTTTCCGCAGTACGCGACGCTCTCCAGTTCGACACCCGCCTTGTTCGCGGCGACGAAGGGCAGGCCGTTCTCGCGGGCCCGCACGTTGACCATCAGGTCGGCCTGAACGTTCTCCAGCACCGCCGGGTCGCGCCCGCTGGTCACCCAGGCCGTCGGCATCACCAGCAGTTCCGCGCCGCGGTCGGCCAGGGTCGCGGCGATCGAAGGGACGCGCCCGTCGGCGCACACCAGCAGGCCGAGCCTTCCGGCCGGCGTGTCGACCGGCTCGAGCGTCCGGCCCGGCGCGTACCAGCGCCGGTCGAAATGCCACAAGAACTGCTTGGCGGCGTAACCGAGTTCGCGCCCGTCGGGGCCGATCGCGATCGCCGCATTGAAGGTCCGGCCCTCCACGATTTTCGCGCCTCCGTAGACGATCGTCGCGCCGTAGCGGCTCGCGAGCGACGCCAACGCGCGCGCGGACCGTTCGAGCTGCTGTAGCTCGAGTGGTTCCGTGCCGAGAACGTAAGCAGGGACCGTTCCCTCGGGGAGGACGATCAGCTTTGCGCCTTGCTTTGCGGCCTCGCCGACGAGCGCTTCGATCTGCGGCCAGTGCCGATCGAACTGCGATCGGTCGTGCGCGTCCGTTTGCAACGCGGCAACGGGTATTTTTCGCTGTTGCACGAACTGCGTCTCCCCAACGACGGCTCCACGCTCCACTCAGAAGGATTCATCAACGTGAAGCGATCCATTGGGCTTGTTTTTTCGTTCGGCGCGGCTTCCTTTATGGCCGCGGCAACCTCCCTCGCGTTCGCCGCTCCGACCACGGTCGCGCCGGCGACCGCGTCGCACGCCGCCAAAGCCACGCCGAAGACGGCGATCGTGGTGCTGGCGCCCGCCGACGAATACTTCGGGCCGCTCAAAGAGAGTTTTATCGGGATCCGGAACACGATCCGCGATCTCGGCCTGCGCTACGACGTCAACCACGACATCTCGAAGCAAACGTTGGCGTCGGCTGAATTGACCGAACGGGCGGTGCGCGATTGGGAACAGAAGTACCCGCACGATACGCAGATCCCGAAGACGATCTACTTGCTGCAGCGCCTGTATACGAAGGTGCTGACGATCGACGCCCGCAACCGCGCCCACGCGACCGCGTTGTGGCTGTTCGCCGACTACGGGAAATCCGGGCAGGCGAAGCAGCTGAAGAAGACGCTCGCGGTCGAACACCTCGCGCCGCTGCCTTCCGCCGCTCCGGCTGCTCCGTCGGATGCGGCGACGGCAACGGCAACGGCCCCATCGGCGGCTTCGAGTGCGGCCCCGGCCCCGCAGTCGAACCAGTCGGCGACGCAGAACGCGCCGCCCGCCAGTTCCGGCCACAACTGACGCCGGGAACCCGAAGGCCTCGGTCGCGAGCATAGAGGACTCGCGATAGCGTAGCGCGTCGCTGCCGGGGGCGCGTTTCTCGCGTGGTGCGTCGAGTCCCGGATTCGGTGCGCCATACCCGTGGCCCACGCAGGACTATGCTCGAGCTCTGCGACGCGCTCTCGCAGCATTGCCGCGACGCGTGGACCTCTCGGCGCCAAGCGTACCCGAGCTTCGAGCGTTTGAACCGCGCTTTGGTGCCGTCTACCGCGAATGCAGACGCCGCGATCCGATGCCGACGTAGATCCGCGGATCGACGTGCCGGTCGTTAAAGATGAACGTCGCCGGCCCGTTCGTTATTGCGAGGAGCTTCTTCCTCAAAACGGGCGGCCGCCAATTCCCGGAAAAGAGAAACGCGCTCCTCGCTCGAGAGCGAGGAACGCGTTCCGGGGATTCCCGTTTAGCGGGGGTGCGGACTCCCTTAGAAGTGGAGGCCGAGACCGCCGTAGAGGGAGCTCTGGTTGATGTTCGCCGGGGCGTTGTACTTGATGCTGGCATTGTCGCCGAGGTAGCCGAAGTCGACGAATAGCGGCGTCTTCGGGACCTTGACGGTGAGGCCGGCCTGGTACTTGATCATCCGGTACTGGAGGTTCTGGCTGGTCAGGTACGCAGGTCCGCCCACGTTGATGTCCGTGTACGTTCCGGAAATCTGCGGATAGTAGATGAAGCTACCGTAGATGTCGATCGGCGCTTCCCAATTGGACGCCTTCTCGACACCGCCGCCGAACCCGTTCAGGTGCGGATAGCCGTAGTTGCCGTAGCGCGTGAGATAGCTGGCGACGAGGAAGATCTTCGGGTTGGCGATGCCGACGCCGAGACGTCCGTCGATGTCCGTGTCGCGAGCGTCGAACGAGGGCACGTACGAGGAGCCGATTTCGGGTCCGAGCACGTTGACGTTCCCCGAGTCGCCGGGGCCGGTCGAGAACCCGCTGTTCGTGGACGAACGGTGCGGGTAGATGTACGCGGTGTAGGTGCCTTCGGCCAAGAACGCGATGTTGTCGAGGCTGAAGGTCACGCCGGCGCGGCCGGCGACGTTGGTGCGGCCGTTGTTACCGGGGCTGAACTCGTTGTACACCTTGGGGGTGAACAGCGCGTCGGCTGCGATGTAGAACTGCACGGCTGCCGTCGGCACCGGGGTCGGGGTCGGGGTCGCGGTCGGCGCCGGGGTCGGGACCGGAGTCGGCGGAGCCGTCGGTTCCGGAGTCGGCGGCGGGGTCGGCGCGGGGGCCGGCAGGTAGCGAACGACGACGAGTCGCTTGTCGGCGACCCAGAGGACGTACGCGCCCATGCCCTCGGAGATGACGCGGAGCGGAACGACGAGCGAGCCCTTGTAGATCTCGGGCGGCACGTCGAGCGGGCGGCTTTCGCCGTTGATGACGACTTCCGGCTTACCGACCGTCACCTGGACGTCGGCGCCGGGCTTGGAAACGTCGACGGTCTTCGTCGACGCGTTGTACGAAACCGTCGCACCCATCTGCTCGAACATCGAGCGCAAAGGAACAAGGATCGTGTTCCCGCGTACCAAGGCGGCCAGGACACGACCCTGCTTCAGGCGGTCGGGCTTCGAGTAGACGTGCTGGTCATTGAAAAGGATCGGGACTTCTCCGGACGGCGGGGTCCCGAAATCGGGTGCCGGCGTCGGATTCTGCGCAAAAGCCGGCGCGAACGCCGACATCGCAAACGTCACGATCCCGAACGCAACCATCGCCACCAGGGCGAGCGGCTGCGAAACGAGTCGCTTCACTATGTGCCTCCTAATAAAGTTCTGGAGATAGACGTAGAACTCTCCCGGTGAACTCGAATTCGGGCTTACCCGCGGGAATTTGGACCAAAACGGGTGCTGCCCGCCTCTAAGGATCATGGCCGATTTTGAGCGGTACGATGCGATCGTTGTCGGGGCCGGGGTATCCGGATTGACGGCGGCGGCCGAACTGGCATATCGCAACGTAAGGACCCTTGTGGTGGAGCGCCATAACGTACCGGGGGGATGCGCGTCGTTCTACCAGCGCGACGGTTATCGTTTTGACGTCGGCGCGACCCTCATCGGAGGTTTTGGACCGCGCGGCGTCCACCAGATCCTCAACGCTCGACTTAGTAGTGTTGTTTCGCCGGAGTTGGTTGAACCTTCAATGGTGGTGCATTTTCCGGACGAAATCGTGGTGCGTTACGGGGGGTCGCGGTGGGCTGCGGAACGCGTCCGGGCCTTCGGGCCCGCCGCCGAACCGTTCTTCCGGCGTCAGGAACGCATCGCGGATCTCGCTTGGGACCTCTCCGCCCGAGCCCCCTCGCTCCCGGCCGACCTATCGGGTGCGCTCGCGCTCGCGCGCGCGCTTCGCCCGCGCCACGCGGCTTTGCTCGGCACGCTGGGTCGCACCGTGGCCTCGATAATGCCGGCGGACTCGTCGCCGCTCTTGCGCGCTTTCGTGGACGCGCAACTGCTGATCACGGCGCAGACGGACGCCGCTCACGCGGATCTCGCGTACGGCGCTACCGCGCTGGATTTAGCGCGTGAAGGAACCTTTCATCTGCCCGACGGGATCTCGACGATTTCCGTCGCGCTCGCGCGCGCCGTCAGGCGGCTCGGTTCGCGGGTCCTCTACAACCGCGAGGTTCGCGAGATCGACGTGCGGCGGCACGCGGTCCGCGGGGTCGTCCTCGACGACGGGACCCGGATCGCGAGCCGCCGCGTGATCGCGGCGGTGCCGGTCCGGAACGCCGTCGCGCTCTGCCCCGAGCTGGCGCCGGCTTACGGCGCGAAACTCGCGTCCCTTCCGCAGCGCTGGGGAGCGTTCGTCGCGTACGTCGGCCTTCCGCCGGGGGTCGTACCCGAGTCGCTGCCCGCCCACCACCAAGTCGTCGCGGCGTATGGCGCTCCGCCCGGCGAAGGCAACACCTCGTTCATGTCGTTTTCCGGAGCGCGCCAGCCGCACCGGGCGCGCAACGGCGGCCGCGCCGTAACCGTCTCGACGCACACGGACGTCGCCCGCTGGGAACGGGCCCGCGCCGACGGCACCGAACCCGCCCTGCGCGGCGCCTACACCGCCATGCTGATCGCCGCACTCGACCGCGTCCTCCCCGGCGCCGCCTCGCGCGCCGACCTGATCGAGTCCGCCACGCCCCACACGTTCGAGCGCTACACCGGCCGCTACCGAGGCCTCGTCGGCGGCACCGCGCAAACCCCCTCGACCGCCGCCCTAGCCGCCTTCAGCCACCACACCCCCATCCGCGGCCTGTATCTGTGCGGCGACACCGTCTTCCCCGGCCAAAGCACCGTAGGCGCCGCCCTAAGCGCCCAAGCCGCCGCAAAAGCCGCCGCCCGGAACCTAGGCTAACGCCCCAGCTCCGCGCCCGCCACCGCCCCACCACCCCACCCCTCGATGAGCGGCACGCCACGCGCAACCAGCGAGCGCAGCGAAGCGCCGCCCAAGCCCGCGCACGGCAACCAGCGAGCGCAGCGAAGCGCCGCCCGCGCCCGCGCACGGCAACCAGCGAGCGCAGCGAAGCGTCGCCCCGCGCCAGCCGCCTACCACCGGCAGGCGGGATGGTCCGCGCGTGGCCGGCCGGAGCTCCGACGAGGCGCGGAGCCCAGGATGGGCGAGAGCGCCGAGCGGAGCAGCGGTCGATCCGCCACGGATGGCGGATCGACCAGCGGTCCGGCCGGCCACGCGCGGACCATCCCGCCGTCCGCCAAAAGCTCGCTCGCGCGCTAAGACATCTTCTCTTCAAGATTAGCCAAAAAGCGCGCCCGCTCGATCACGTACCGCTCGTGCGTCCCCTCAGCAATCTTCTCGCGCTCGTCAAACGCCGCCACCGCAAAGTTCACCCGCCGCCCATCGACCCCAATGACTTCGACTTCCGTCCGCACGATAAACCCGACCGGCGTCGGAGCCAAGTGCGTAAGATCGACGTACGCGCCGAGCGACACTTGATGCGGCGCGAGCACCGGAGCGAGACACTGCACCGCTGCTTCTTCGATCAGCTGGAAGAGTATCGGCGTCGAGAGAACGGCGACGCCCTTGTTCCCAGCCTTTTCGGCCGTCATCCACTCTTCGACCCGGGTCTGGCTCTTGTAGGTACGCCCGATTTCCACTTTGGCGGCCATACCGGGCTCTGTACGGCTGCGGGCCCGGCCGCTCCCGCTCGCGGGGCGCGTGAATCAAATCGTCGCTTCGTGCGTACTAGGGACCGGATGTTCGAAACGCCGTCGCGAAGCGTGCGCGTCGGATTCGGTCAATGAGGAGAGTTATGAACGTTCGCGGATTCGCGCTCATCGCGATCGCGGCATCGATGACCGGCGGTTGCGGCGGCGGTTCGAAGCAGCAACAGGGGCCGCCCCCGCTCGCCGTCGACGTCGCTACGGCATCGCAACGCGACATCGCGACCAACATCACCCTCGACGGGCAGATCGCACCGCTGCTGGAATCCACGCTGAGCACGCCCGAGTCGGGTACCGTGACCCAGGTCTATGTCAACGAGGGGGATCGCGTCGTCAAGGGCCAGTTGCTCGCCAGGCTCGACGATTCACAGTTGCGCGCCCAGCTTGCCGCCAATCAAGCGACCGTCCATCAATCCCAGGCTCGCCTTCGCAGTTCGGCCGTCCAAGCGCCGATCTCGTCGCAGCAGTATTCGTCGGCGGTGAGCCAGGCACAACAGGCGCTGCAGGCCGCGCAAAACCGCGTGGAGACCGACCGGGCCGCGCTCAAGAGTGCGGCGCTGCAGGACCGCAGTAACCAGGAGCTCGTGGCCCAAGGCTACGTTTCCACCACCGCGGCCTTGCAGGCTCGCGCCACCTTTGTCGCCGCGCAACAGGAACTCCACAACGCGCTGCAGGCGCTGCCTGCCGCCGAGGCTGCCCTTGCGACCGCCAAGACGAACGTGCAGCAGACGCAGATCGACCAGGCTACGATCGAAGCGAACCGCGGCGCCCTCGAACAAGCGGTGGCGAACGTGGACCTGCTCAACACGCAGATCGCGCAGTCGTCGATCTACGCGCCCTTCGACGGGATCGTGACGCAGCGGCTCCTCGATCCGGGGGCCTTCGCCGGTCCCAACCAGCCGATCGTGCGCGTTTCGCAACTCGACACCGTGTACGTGAACGCCAACGTTCCCGATGAAGACCTGGGTTTCGTGCGCGCCGGAACGCCCGCGCGCTTCACGTCGCAGAGCCTGCCGGGCCGCGTGTTCGCCGGCCGCATCGCCGACGTCAACGCCACGCCCACGCAAGGAACGCTGTCGTATCGCGCGCGCATGCGCCAGCCGAACCCCGGCGACACGCTGCGCGGCGGCATGCTCGTATCGGTGATCCTCGAGAAGGAGCGTCACCGGGGCGCGACCGTGGTTCCACGGACGGCGCTCTTCGAGACCGATCAGGGCACCAACGTCTACACGGTCGTCGATGGGAAAGCGAAATCACTGCCGGTGAAGGTCGGACTGCAGACCGACACGTTGGCCGAGGTGATCTCGAGCGACGTCCGTCCCGGAACGGTCGTCATCACCACCCGCCCCGACGCGTTGCAGGACGGCAGCGTCGTGGCGATCGGAAACGGGCCCCCGGGCTCGGCAGCTCGCGCCACGCACTAAGTGCGGCTAGAAAAAGGGGTCCCATCGATCATGACTCACCATCAGCGGGTTCGCTTCGGGCTGGGCGTCTTGACGCTCGCCGCGACGGCCGCCGTCGCGCTCGGACCCAGCGCCGGCGCGCGGGCTGCCGCCCAACCGAGTCCGAGTCCGCTCCCGGGCTTTCCGGCGACGCCGGTTCCGTCGGTGACCGGAACGCCCTTAACGGTGCCCGGGACGCCGGCGGCGGGCCAGCCGCTCAACTCCGGCCAGCCCACGCCCTTCCCGCTCAATACGCTGGCCCCGCTCGACGGCTCGACGTCGCTGCCGTATCCCGCGTACGGAACGCCCGTCCCGGGCGTGAACGCGGGAAACCCCGCGCCGGACCTGCCGGCGTCGATCACGTTGCAGCAGGCGGAGATGATCGGGTTTGCCCGCTCGCCGGCGCTGGCGGTCGCGCGCGGCGACGTGGGCGTGCAGGCCGCGGCCGTGCGCTTGGAACGCACCGGACTGCTGCCGTCGTTCATCTTCGCGATCAGCCCCAGTTACACACACAGCCAGCCGGGCGGCGGCAACGGAAGCAACGCGAACAACATTCCGAGCACGATCACCGGCAATAACGGAAACACGATATCCACCTCCACGCACTCGTTCGGCGCGGACCTCAGTCTGAGTCTCAAAGAGCTGATCTACGACGGCGGCAAGACCGCGGCCGCGATCCAGGCGGCCGTTCGCGGGGAAACGTCCTCGGCCGACCTGTACCGGCGCCAACTGCAAACGGTCGCGTACAACGTCGCGACGGCCTACTACAACTACCTCGCCGCGCAGCGTACGACGCAAGTCGATCTGGAAATCGTGCGTCAGGACCTGGTCCAGCTCGATCTCGTCCAAGCGCAGGTTCGGGCCGGCACCGAGGCGCGCGCGCAGATCGCGACGGTGGAACTCCCGCTCGCGCAAGCGCGGCTCGCGGTCGTTCGTTCGCAGGGCACCGAACTGGCAAACGAAGCCGCCTTCGCCAACGCGATGGGCCTCGACGCGAACGTGCACGTACAGCCGATCGACGACGCGCCGGTCTTCACGACCAACCAAGTCTCGTCGATTCCGGTGCCCCCCTACGACGCAGCCGTCAAGCGCGCGCTCGCGTTGCGGCCGGACTACGATTCCACCGTGCAACTCGTGGCTCAGGCAAAGTACAGCCTGCAGTCGGCGAAGCTCGGGCTCTTTCCGACGCTGTCCGCCAACGGGACCGCGGGCGACACGTCCAGCGACCCGTACGCGGGCTCGTTCCGCAACAACCAGAACATCGGCGTCAGCCTCTCCATCCCGGTCTTCGATCAAGGCGTGACCGCCGCCAACGTGGCGCAGGCCAGAGCCAACCTCGATATCGCCTACGCGAACTTGCAGAACCAGGCGTTGACGGTGCAGCTCAACGTCAAGCAGGCGCTGACCGGGCTCGTCACCGCGCGGGCGGCCCTGGACCAGACGCAGCAAGAGTACGCGACGGCGGTCGTCAACTTGCAGTCGACGCAAGCGCAGTACAAGGCCGGCGTCACGACGTTGCCGCTGTTGCTCAACGCGGAGGTACAGCTGACGCAGGCCCTGACCGACCAGGTCACGGCCGTCTACACGCTGCGGCAAGCGGAGCAGACGTACTTGTACCAGATCGGAGCGAACTTCGACGCCTCGCCCGACAACGGGACGACCCGCGTCCGGCCGACGCCGGGCCCGCAAGCCCAGGGCGGCCGGACCGCGCGTAACGGGGCGCTGCCGAACCTGGCCCACGGCGCGCCCCTGCGCAGCACGACGGGAGCCGCCTCGGCGGGCGCGCCGCGCTGAGCGGGCACCGGGGGTTGGCTAGCGCCGCAGCGTAGCTAGCACCATGGCCGTAATCGAAACGCCCGTCACCGTCGACGATCCCGTCAACGCCGCGATTCTGAAGGTCTCCGAAGACCAGATCGGCGGCTTCCTGCGCGACCCGCTCGGCGAGATCGCAGCCCGCTCGGGGGTCGACCGGGATACCTCCATCGCGCGGATCCGCGCGATGCTCGAAGCCGGCACCATCCGGCGCGTCCGCCAGACGCTGCTCGCCACCAACCTCGCGCACGGCGCGCTCGTTGCCTGGCAGGTTCCCGAGGAGCGGCTGAACGCGGCCTTCGACTTCATGTCGCAGGAGGATCCGTTCTCGGGACACATCGTCATCCGCACCGCCGACCCCGCGACGCCGGGCGCCAAATACCGGCTGTGGACCACGCTGAAGGTGCCGCAGGGCTACTCGATCGACAAGCACGCGGAGTTCCTGCGCGTGCACGTCGGCGCGGACGCCTTCCGGCTGATGCCCGCCAAGCAGCTGTTCGCGCTCGGCGTCGGCCACATCCGGCGGCGCGGCCTCGAGCCCGGGTCGCGCGCCGACGTGCCGGCGGATCTCGTGGACACGCACATCGTCGAACTCTCGGACCTCGACTGGCGGGTACTGGACGCGCTCAAGCGGGAATTCGAGCCGGCCGAACTGGTGCCGGATCTGTGGGCCGCGCGGGCGACCGAAGCGGGCGTCGATCTCGAGACCTTCTACGCCGTAGCCGAGTCGCTGGTCGCGCGCAACGTGATCGGGCGTTTCTCGACGTTCCTCGAGCACGTCAAACCGACCGCCGGCAGCTCGAGCGTCACGCGCTACAACGCGCTCTTTCACTGGAAAGTGCCCGGCGGCCGCGAGCTCGAGGCGGGCCGCGAAGTCGGCCGCCACCACATCATGACCCACGCGTACTGGCGCGAGGGCGGGCCCGAGTTTCGCGGCGTCAACATCATGGGCGTCGCGCACGGCTTGGATAAGAACCTGCTGCTCGCGCACAAGGCGGCCATCGACGAGCACCTCCGCGAGGCCGGCATCGACGTCGAGTACACCAACGTCTTCTGGGGCGGCCGCAGCGAGATCAAGCCGTCCGAGATATCGCCCTTCGCTTTCGCCGAATTCTATCGCTCGCGAGGAATCGACCCCGAAACCCTTCGTGCGTAAGCGCGCGCTGGCACTCCTCGCGAGCCTGGCGTTCGCGGGCTGCACGGCCGTGTCGACGTCGACGACGGGCACGTCGGGCGCCGGTGGGGACACGCATCGCGGCCGTTTCGTCTACGGCGAGAACCAGGACGCGAAATCGCTCAACCCGATGCTCGCCACCAGCGGTTCGATCGGCGACCTGTCGATGTTTCTCTTCTCGTACGCGGTGCGGTACGACGACAAAGCTCGCCCCGTGCCCGACGCCCTGCGCGAGGTGCCGACCCTCGAGAACGGCGACGTCAGCAAAGACGGGTTGACGCTGAAGTACAAGCTGCGTCCAAACATCTACTTTCACGACGGCGTCCGGCTGACGTGCCGCGACTTGGCGTTCAGCTGGAAAGCCGCGATCAACCCCGCCAACAACAACATCACGCACGACGGCTACCGCGACATCGCGAGCATCGACTGCTCCGATCCGCTGGTCGCGGTCGTGCACATGAAACGCGTGTACGCACCGTTCCTGCAGCAGTTGTGGGGCGTCAACGGCAACGTGCCGATCATGCCCGCCCACCTGCTCGAAAAGGTCAACGACGCGAAAGGTTCCTTCAACACGGCACCGTATCAAGCGGCGCCCGTCGGCAGCGGGCCCTTCCAGTTCGTGCGCTGGGACCGCGGCCAGGACGTCGTGCTCAAAGCGTTCGACCGTTATTTTCTCGGCAAGCCGAAGCTGCGCGAAGTGGTCTTCAAGATCTTGCCCGACGACTCGACGCTGGTCGCGCAGCTCAAGACCCGCGAGATCGACATGGCCGCGCGCCTGGGTCTCAACGTCTGGCCCGAAGTGCAGGGGATTCCCGGCACGGTCGCCATCGCCACGCCGACCTTCGTGTACGATCATATCGACTTCAACCTCAAGCGTCCGCTCTTCGCCGACGTGCGCCTGCGCCGGGCGCTTGCGATGGGCGTCGACCGCGCCGGCATCGTCGCGAAGCTCGCGCACGGCAACGGCGACCTCTCGAAAACGGCGGTCGCACCGTTCTCACCGTACTACGATCCGGACGTCGCCGCCAACGCGTACGATCCGGCCGCGGCCCGCGCCGCGCTCGACGCGCTGGGGTGGCGCACCGGACCGGACGGCATTCGGGTCAAGGACGGCCAGCGGCTGGCGTTCGAATACGCGACCCAGACCGAGAGCGTGACGGGGCGGGCGGTCGAAGCGTTCGTGCAGCGCGGCTGGCACGACATCGGTGCCGACGTCAGCGTCAAGAACCAGCCGACCGCGCAGTTCTTCGATAACACGGCGAACGGCGTGCTGCAGGGCGGGAAGTACGACGTGGCCGGCTTCGCGTGGATCGGCGCCGCCGACCCCGACGACAGCGCGATCTACTCGGGCCGTAACCTCGCGCCGGCCGGGCAGAACGCGCTCTTCTGGAACGATCCGGTCGCGACCAAGGCGATGGACGACGGGCTCGCGACCGTCGACCCGGCGGCGCGCAAACGCGCGTCCTGGACCGAACAGGCGCGCTTCGCCGACCAAGTGCCCTCCATCGTCCTGTACTTCCGGCGCGAGGCCTACGCGTACACCACCGATCTGAAGGGCTTCACGCCTTCGCCCGTGATTTCTCCGTTCTGGAATCCGCAGGCTTATTCGATATGAAACGTCTCGCCCTCGTGGGCCTGCTCGCCGTCGTGCCGGCGCTGACGCTCGCGGCCGAATCCCCGCGCCTGAATTCGTACACGCAGCCGCACGTGCTGCGGTATTCCGAGGCCGAGGATATCGCCGGCCTCAATCCGATGCTCGTGCAGCAGGGCGTCGTCAACATGCTCAGCCAGCTGACGATGGCCTATCTGTTCCGGTGGAATCACGAGAACCGGCCCGAACCCGAGCTCGCGACGGTCGTCCCGTCGCTCCGCAACGGCGGCATCAGCGACGGCGGCCGCACGCTGACGTTTCACCTCCGCAAGAACGTGAAGTGGTCCGACGGCGTGCCGTTCGACGCCGACGACGTCGTGTTCTCGTTCGACGCGATGAACAACCCGGCCAACAACATCGCGTCGCGCACGGGCTTCGATCAAATCGAGAAGATCGACGAGCCGGATAAGTATACGGTCGTGCTTCACATGCGACGCCCGTTTTCCCCGATGATCCCGGTATTCGACACCTCCGGCGGCGGCCCGAGCCTGCTGCCCAAGCACATCCTGGGTTCGTTGCCCAACATCAACCAGGCCCCGTACAACGACTTGCCGGTCGGCATCGGTCCGTTCCGCTACACTGCCTGGCGGCGCGGCGACGCGGTCGAGCTGGAGGCCAATCCCTACTACTGGCGCGGCCTGCCGAAGCTCAAGAGGATCGTCTACAAGATCATACCGGACCGCAATACGGTGCTGACGCAGCTGCAGACGGGCGAACTCGATTACTGGTACCCGGCCGGCGGCGCGTATCTCTCGCGGCTGCAGGCGCTCAAAAACGTCGCGATCATCCGTCAACCCGGTTACCTCTACAACCATATCGATTTCAACCTGACCCGTCCGGCGCTGCGCGAGGCCGCGGTTCGCCGGGCGCTGCGGTACGCGGTCGACCGGCCCACGTTGCGCGACAAGGTCGGGCACGGCGTGGGCGTGCTTCAGGAGAGCGTCGTTCCGGCGCCCTACCCGGGCGTCGTCAAGCTGCCGCTCGTACCGTACGATTTGGCCAAGGCCAACGCCGTGCTCGACGCCGCCGGGTGGAAGCGCGGCGCCGACGGCGTGCGCGCGAAGAACGGCGTCCGCCTGTCGATCGAATTCGCGTCGAGTTCGGGCAGCCCCGACGTCGACACGCAACTGGAGATCATCCGCGCGGCCTGGCAGCAGATCGGCGTCGAAATGACGGTCAAACGTTTCCTCTCGTCGCTGCTGTTCGCGCCGGCCGAATCGGGAGGCATCGTGCTGGGCGGGAAGTTCGACGCGATCGCGTTTGCGTGGGGCGTCAGCCCGGTCGACGATCTCTCGACCACCTTCGGTTGCGATGCGATCCCGCCGAAAGGCCAGAACGACATGCACTACTGTAACCGGGAGCTCGACCCGATCTTCCGCGACTTCCAAGACTCGTTCGACCCGCAACGGCAGGATGCCGACCTCTCCAAAGCGGTGCGCATCATCGCGAACGACGTGCCGACGATCGTCACGACCAGCCGCGAAGACATCATCGCGTTCAATAAGGACCTCAAGAACTACCACCCGAACAACGTAACGCTGTTCGACGACATGATGAACGTGGATATCTGATGCATTCACGATTGACGCGCGCACTCGCGCTGTCGGCCGTGGCCCTGTTGGCCGCCGGCTGCACGAAGGTCGGAACGACCTCAGACGCCGGGTCGCGCCACGCCTACACGCATCCGCACGAGTTGCGGTTCGCGGCGGCCGAGGATCTGGTCGGACTCAATCCGATGGTCAACACCCAGGCGGTGCTGAGCTATCTCGCGACGATGACGATGGCCTGGCTGATCCGTACCGACGCCCACAGCGAGCCGACCGTTCCGGAGCTCGCGACGGTCGTTCCCAGCAAGCAAAACGGCGGCATCAGCCCCGACGGCAAGACGATCACCTGGCACCTGCGCCACGGCGTGGTATGGTCGGACGGCGCGCCGTTCACGGCCGACGACGTCGTGTTCTCGACCAAGCTGATCCTCGACCCGCGTACGAACGTCGTCAGCCACGAGGGCTGGGACCAGATCGTCAAGATCGACGAGCCCGACAAGTATACGGTGGTGTACCATCTGAAGGTACCTTACGGGCCGTTCGCCGTGACGTATTTTTCGACGGCCGGCGCCAACCCGCCGGTCCTGCCCAAGCACATCCTGGCCGGGAAAGACGTCAACACCGATCCCTACAACAGCCTGCCGGTCGGCATCGGCCCGTTCAAGTACCAGGCGTGGAACCGCGGCGACTCCGTCGTGTTGGTGCCCAACCCCACGTATTGGCGCGGCGCGCCCAAATTGCAGCGGATCGTCTACAAGACGATTCAGGACCGGAACACGGTGCTCGAGGAGCTCCGCACGCACGAACTCGACCTCTGGACGCCGGTCTCGCCGCACTACATCAACGACGTGCGCGCGATCCCGGACGAGAAGGTCGTGCTGACGCCCTCGTACTTCTACGACCACCTGGATTTCAATAACGCGCGCCCCGTTCTCCAGGATCGCGCGGTGCGCCAGGCCCTGCAGATGGCGTTGGACCGCAAGACGCTCAACGACAAGGTGCGTTTCGGCGTGTACGATCTCGGCGAATCCGTCGTTCCGCCGGTCAGCCGCTTTCACGTCAACGTCCCGATGACGCCGTTCGACATCGCCGGCGCCAACCGGCTGCTCGACGCGGCCGGCTGGAAGCGCGGCGCGGACGGCATTCGAGCGAAGAACGGCTTGCGCCTGAGCTTGGATTTCGCGACGTCGACCGGTTCGCCCGACACGGACACGGAGATCGAGCTGATTCGCGGTTGGTGGAAGCAGCTCGGAGCCGAGATTGCGGTCAAGCATTACCTAGCTTCGCTGCTGTTCGCGACCGCGGCCAACGGCGGCATCATGTACGGCGGAAAGTTCGACATCATCGTGTTCGCGTGGGGCGGCGACCCGTTCCAGAATCTCGCGAACACGTACGCCTGCGACCACTTCCCGCCCAACGGCCAGAACGACCTGCGCTATTGCAACGCGGCCGTTACGGCCACGATCTACCGCGGCAACGCCGAGTACGATCCGGCGAAGCGTGTCGCCGGCCTGACGTTCTGCCAGAATCAGATCGCCAAGGACGTCCCGACGGTGGTGCTCGACACGCGCAAAGAGATCTACGCCTACAACGACGATCTCAAGGACTGGCACCCGAACCCGGTCGCGCCGTTCGACGACATGCTCGGCGTCGACATCTAGTCGAGGCGGTTTTGCGCGGATTCATCAACGGGGTCGTCTTCACGCTGGCGCTGCTGATCGCCGCCGCGTTCGCGGGCGTGCAGCTGGGCCTGCTGCCCGCCGGCGCGGACGCCAAACCCTTGCCGCTCGAAAAGTGGCTGGCGCAGCGCTCGCTGCACGCCTCGATCGCGCGCGAGGACGGCGACTATCACAACCCGTTGCAGCCGACGGACGAGAACCTCACCGCGGGCGTGCGTTTGTATGCCGCGAACTGCGCCGTCTGCCACGGCGCCGCCGACGGGGCGGAGTCGACGCTCGCCAAAGGCTTCTACATCGAGGCGCCGCAGTTAGCCAAGGACGGCGTCGAAGACGACCCCGAAAACGTGACGTTCTGGAAACTCAAACACGGCATCCGGTTCTCGGCGATGCCGGCCTTCGGCGGCAACCTCTCGGACGACGACCTGTGGAAGCTGACGATGTTCCTGGCTACGATGGATAAGCTGCCGCCCCAGGTTGATGCCGCGTGGAAGAAGGTCCCGAGCGCGGCCGCCTCACCCGTTCCGTAACGCGCGGCTCGCGAAACGCCGCGCTTGCGGCGAGCCACAGCAGCGCGCAGCCGGCGAGCGAACAGAGGCGCAGCCACGCCCACGCGGGGTCGAGCGCGCCGATGCCGCTGGCAAGCTGTTCGAGGTGCCACGCGACGGGCGCCGGCACGGTCGGCGCGACCCCGAAGCCCGCCGGCAACGCGTCGGGCCAGGTCGGCAACGCGTGCGCGGACGCGAGCCGCGCGGCCAGCGCGACCGCGGCGCATCCCAGGACCGGGGCGGCGTGATACGCGCGCAACGGCGGCCGCGCGAGCACGGCCAAGCCTAGCGCCGCCGCGAGTTCGAGCAGCACCGTTTCCGTGCCGCCGGTCGGGCGCTGCGCGAGCCCGAGCCAGTCGGTCGCGACCGCGAGCGTCGCCAGTGCCGCCGCGACCCAGAGCGCGCCCGATGCGCGCCGGACCGCCACCACGCAGGGCAGGAACGCGATCGTGAGGTCGTGTTCGTGCGCGAACGGCCAGGCCAGCGGAAGGGCCGCGCACGCGAGCGCGAGGCGCGCGTCGGGCGCGTACCGGCGCGAGATCAGTTGCAGGGCGAAGAGCGCCAGCGCCGTCAGCGCTGCGGCGAGCGCGAGGGCGGCCGCCGCCGGCGCCGCGGCGCCCAGCGCCCGGGCGACGGCGCCGACGGTGATCTGGATGGCGATGTAACGCTCCGAGGCCGCGTGGTCGCGCAGCACCGCGAGGTAGTGCGCGAGCCCACCGTTCTCGGACAACGCGAGCGCCGACCCGCCCAGCGCGAGCGCGGCGGCCGACGTCAAGGCGATCGCGCTGCGGCGGTTCGCGGCGCGGGCGGCCAGCACGATCGCGAGATTCGGCTGCAGCGCTGCGACCAGCGCGGCGGCGGCCGCGGCCGGGGCGCGCCGGACCGCCAGCAGCAACGGCGTCGCGACGATGGCCGCGCACGCGACGACCGCGGCCTGTCCGAGCGCGACGCCGCTGGTCAGCGGCCCGAAGCCCGCGGCCAGCAGCAGCACCGCCGCGGCGTCGAACGCGTCGATACGGCCGCCGGCCACGCGAAGGCTCCCGAAGGCGATAACGGCCAGCGCGAGCCCCATGACCGTGCTCCAGACCGCGGTCGCCGTTCCCCACGGCAGGCGCGCGAGCGCGTCCCAGAGCGGCAGCGCGAAGGGCGGTCCGACGAACGGCAGCAGCTCGTCGCGCGCGGCGTCCACGCCGGGCACGTCCTTTTCGGTACGCCACACGTCGCGCGAGTACGGATCGCCGTGATAGCGCCAGGTGGCACCGGCCGCATAGTACGACTCGAAGTCTCGCAGCATCGGGCCTTGCGTGGGCGGCGGCCGCAGCGCGAAGGCCAGCGCCACGGTCACGAGGCCCGCCGCGAGCACCAGCGCGCGCGCCCTCACGAGTACGTCAGCGGTTGGCCCGGAACGGCGACGCGCGAGAAGACCAGGCAGGCGAGGAGGATCGCGAGCAGCCCAAAGTAGGCGCACGTGATGGCGACTTTTTGGTTGCCCGGCACGTCATAGTAACGCGGATCGAGCCGGCCCTTCCACGCTTCGACCGCGCGCGGAATGCTGAGCAGGATGAGGATCAAGAGAATGGGGCTCCACCAGTGAAAGGCGACAGCCGCCGCGACCACGATGATGAAGCCGGCGATCCACAGGTTCGGCGAGATCGCCGCCGTGATCCGGCCGCCGTCGAAGACGCCCAGCGGAATCATGTTGAACAGGTTGAGGAAAAAGGCGACGTTGGCCGCGGCGTACCAGAACGGTTCGTTCGTCGCGGCGCCGTAGCCGAAGCAGACCAGACCCCCGATCGTCCCGAGCAGCGGGCCGCCGAACGCGATCACCGACTCCTGGTAGACGGATTGCGTGCCGCCCTTCCAGGTCGTGAACGCACCCAGGCCCGGCACGAAGTAGATGCCCGGCGCGGAGAGCCCGAAGCCGCGTACGAAGATCGCGTGACCCACTTCGTGAACCGCGATCAGGAGTACCAAGACGATCGCGAACTTCCAGCCGAAGAACAACGCGTAAAACCAAATCGACGCCAGAAACGAGAAACCGGTCAGCGCGAACTTACTTGCAAAGAAAATCCACTTCAGATTGAGCAGCGCGAACAGCAGGCCTTTGAATTTGGCAAGCAGGACGGCGAGCCCGACGGCCGTGCCGCCGGCCGCGCGCCAGTTGCGGCCGGACGCGGGGTTCGCCTCGGGCGGGAGATACTCGCCCTCGATGGGCGCCGGTTTCGGCTCCTCCGCCGGACGCGGCTCGTTCACGTTCACGCTCGTGCCTTCGCGATGCGGCGATGCCGCTCCCTAACGCCGTCGATTGGCCCGCAGGCGACCTGCGGCGGCTGTACCTGCATTGGACTGCCGGAGACTACACGACGGTCTTCCCGGCCTATCACGCGTGTATCGCGCTCGACCCGGACGGCGTTCCGGTCGTGCGCGTGAGCGGCGACCTGCGCGCCAGCATGCGGGACGTGCGCGAACCGGGCCCCGCCTACGCGGCGCACACGCTGGGCCGTAACTCGTATGCGATCGGGCTCGCGGTGTGCGGGATGCGCGACGCGCGGCCGGACGATTTCGGGGCCTTCCCGTTGCTCGAACCGATGGTCTCGCTGGCGTGCGCGACCGCCGCGCGGCTGTGCGCCTTCTACGGCATCCCGGTCGATGCGGCGCACGTGCTCACGCACGCGGAGGCCGCGGTCGCAGACGGGTACTTCGGATGCGGCGCGGACGAGCGCTGGGATATCGCCCGCCTGGCGCCGCATCCCGCGCCGCTGCGGCCGGCCGACGCGGCGCTCGTGGGCGAGGCGCTGCGCGCGCGGATCCGCGCCTCGTGATCCGGGGCCGGGCCGCGGGGAACCTGATATGGTTCCTGCTGGCCGCCTGCGCCGTCGCGTGGGCGCTCTTCCTGTGGCACCCGTGGATCGATTGGTTCGGCCGGGTTCGCTAGTCTACGCTTCGACAGAAGAAGGTCGGCGACGACGAGAAACTCAGCTCCCTCGCGCGTATATGGCACAGGCGGTCGTTCCCGTCGCCAGCACTCTGCCCCGCCCGTCGGTTATCCGACCTTCGGAGGTCGCTAGCGACCGCGTTGCGCTAACGATGTTTGCCTCACACCGAACGGTGCCCGTATCCTTTGTGATAGCGCGCAGCAAGCGCGCGTGCAGATCGATCGTGCTATGGGCTGATTCCGCCGAGAGCGTGGTATTGATTGCAGAGCCGAGCGCAAAGTCGAGCAGCGACATCGCGAAACCGCCGTGCACGACACCCGCCGGATTGTAGTGTTCCTCGCCGGGATCGGCTTCAAAGACTGCGTGACCCTCCGCTACCTCGACGATGCGTACGTTCAGCAGAACGGCGAACGGCGGCGCCGGGATCGAACCATCGCGTATCGCATTCAATATCTCCAATCCACTCAGCCCCGTCGTCATCGCGAGACTAGCGAGGGGGTCGGCCCAACGAACGAGGCGTTCGCGTACGGTTGCGTCGGTTGACATGTATCGAGTCTCCCTTTGACTCCGGCGCGGCCGCGGCTCCTCGAGCGGGCAGATTGCCGGCCTCGAGTCGCGTCCGGTTATGGTATGGTTCGCGCAGATTCTTCAACGCACGGAATGAGGAACGGTTGCATCGGGTGGCCGGTCGAGTATGCATCGGACCGTGCGCGATCGAGCCCGAGGGGCAGGCAAGCGAAGCGCTTCCAGTAAGGCCGCCGTAAGGCGCGGCGTGACTATAATGGCGACGTGCCCTCGCGGGCATGGCCGCCCCCCAGCACGGCCGCCACGCATCGCTTCTCCGAAAGGAATACCACCATGACGCCATCGGTCGCCGCGGTCCGCTGCGGCATTCTCAGCCTCGCGGTCGCGCTGCCCACCACGATCGCGGCCGACGCCGCGACCATCATTCGCGCGCCCGGCATGCAGGTCGTGACCGGCCACCTCCGGCCCGATATCGTGGCCGCTCCGCTCGTCGGCAGATTGCCGCCGGCGCAGACGCTGCACCTCACCATCGGCCTGCCGCTTCGCAATCGCGCGGAATCGCGCGCGCTGGTCGCCGCCGTCTCGGATCCGCGGAGCCCGAGCTACCGTCGCTATCTGACGCCCGCGCAGTTTCTGGCGGCCTTCGGGCCGACGGCCGCCGACTATCGGAGCGTGCTGGCCTTCGCGCAAGCCTCCCACTTCACGGTCACGCGTACGTTCGGGAACCGCGTCGCGCTCGACGCCGACGCGACCGTCGCAGCCGTCGAGCAAGCCTTCCATCTGACGATGCAAATGCGCTTGCGCCCCGACGGCACCGTCTTCTACGCGCCGAGCAACGAGCCCGCGCTCGCGCTATCGACGCCGATCGTTCATATCGAAGGGCTCGAGAACGAGCACCCGGACGAACCGCAGATGACGTGGAATCTGCCGCGAGCGATGGACCCGCGCGCGCCCCGGCGCGCCGCTCCGAACGCGACGTCGGGTCCCGGCGGAACGCTCGCGGGCGGTGACTTTCGAAACGCGTACGCGCGGGGGGCATCGCAAACGGGCGCCAAGGAGTGCGTCGGGCTCTACGAACACAACGCAACGTGGTTTCCAGCCGACGTCAAGGGTTACGAAACGCAATTCGGCCTGCCGCCGCTCAAACCGCACGCGATCCTGCTGGACGGTTTCAACGGCGTTCCCACCGCGAGCAACGGCGAAGTCGAGACCGCTCTCGATATCGAGGTCGCGTTGGCCATGGCGCCCGGCCTCGCGAACATCGCGGTCTTCGAAGGAGAAAACCACGACAGCATCTTGACGGCGATGACGTCGTCGCCGTTCGACGATCCGCCGAATTTCTGTCACCAGCTGAGCGCCTCGTGGACGTTCTCCGTGGACGCCACATCGCAACAGCTGGTCGACGAGATGGCGCTGCAGGGCCAGAGCTTCTTCGTCAGTTCGGGCGATAAAGGCGGCTTCAAGAGCGATACCGGCGACGATCGGGATCTCTCGAATACGACGGTCGTCGGCGGCACCGAACTCGCGCTCGATGCGAACTTTCAGTGGCAGAGCGAAGTCGCCTGGCCCGGCAGCGGCGGCGGGCTCGAGACGAACGAATACGTGCCCGCCTTTCAGGCCGGTGTTTCCGGCAGCCCCACCGGCTCGCCGCTGCGCTCGCGCGGCGTGCCGGACGTCGCTGCTGTTGCGGACGGCGTGTTCGTCCTCGCGAACGACGGGCAACGCTTGTCGGTGGGCGGCACCAGCGTCGCGGCGCCGCTGTGGGCTGCCGATACGGCGCTGGCCAACGAGGACGCGCGCACGACCGGGCTCGCACCCGTCGGTTTTCTCAACCCGGCCCTCTACGCGATCGGCGAGAACCCCGGCGCCTACGCGGCGACTTTTCACGACATCGTGACCGGCTCGAACGGGCCCTTCAGCGCGCAGCCCGGCTACGATCTCGTCACCGGCTGGGGAAGCCCGAAAGCGCCGTTGATCCCGGCGCTCAATCCCGTACCGGCGTCGCAGTTCTCGCAGCTGCAAATCACCATCTATACGGGTAGCGACGACCTGCGCCCCGATTCGGATCTCCAGGTTGCCTTCAAGGGAATCGGTAACCTCGGGGCGCTTTGCCTCATGCGTTCCAACAACGGAGCGCCGACCGGTGCCTGCACCGGAAGTTCGTTCGGGGACGAATACGGGCAACAAGGTTGGGGCGCGTGGTCGACGACGGTCCTGACGTTCGCCAACCGGCAAGCCGACTGGACGTGGGCCGGCAAAGGCTCGATGACGCTCACCATGCACAGCCACAACAACGGTTTGGAAGGCAACGACAACTGGGACATCCAGGCGATGAGCGTCGCGCTTTCCAACCCGGTGACGCATACGTACGTGCAGCTCTTCGATGCCGGAGAGTTCGGCTATCCGCATACCAGCGGACACTGCTACTGGAGGTTCAAGACGGCCGGCTCGCCGCCGGCAGCCACCGCGACCTTCAACCTCCTGCCGGCGACGACGCCTTCGAACAACGGCTGCGTGGGCGAATGATCGCCTCAGCCGTTTGAAGCCGGCGTGGCGCGGCGAAGGTTCCTGGGTATGGGAGGCGCATGAGCGCTCGGATTCTGATCCTGGGCGGCGGCTTCGCCGGCCTCGCGACCGCGCGGAAGCTCGAGCGCATCCTGCGCCCGGGCGAAGCCGACATCGTGCTCGTCAGCCGCGACAATTACTCGCTGTTCACGCCGATGCTGCCGGAAGTCGGTTCCGGAAATCTGGAGACGCGGCACGTGGTCACGCCCGTGCGCGCCCAGTTGCGGCGCACCACCTTCGTGCTCGCGGACGTGTGCGCGGTCGACCTCGCCGCGAAGACGGTCGAGGTCGAGTACACGATCGTGGGGGTGAAGAAGACCCTCGAGTACGATCAGCTGGTGTTCGCGCTCGGCTCCGTGACTTCGACCTTCGGGCTGCCGGGCATCGCGGAGCGCTCGTTCCCGTATAAGACGCTGGAGGACGCGGACCGGCTGCGCAATCACGCGATCGCGATGCTCGAACTCGCGGCCGTCACTCCCGATCCCGCCGAGCGCAAACGCTTGCTGACGTTCGTCTTCGTGGGCGGCGGTTTCACCGGCGTCGAGGCGGCGGGCGAGATGGCCGACTTCTTCCGCAGCACGCGCCGCTTCTATCCTTCGATCGGCGCGGACGAGGTCGAGGTCGTGCTGATCGAGGGCGGCAAGAAGCTGCTGCCCGAGCTGCAGGCCGGCATGGGCGAGTACAGCGCCAAAGCGCTCTCGCGGCGCGGCGTGCGCGTGCTGACGAACGTGCCGGTCGCCGGCGCCGACGCGCGCGGTTTACAGCTTCGCGACGGCGAGACGATCCGCACGGCGACGATCGTGTGGAGCGCCGGCATCAAGCCGTCGCCCGTCGTCGCCGCCCTGTCGATCGGGACCGGCCGCGGCGGCGCGATCGTGGTCCGGCGAGATTTTTCGGTACCGGACTATCCGGGCGTGTGGGCCGTCGGCGACTGCGCGTCGATTCCCGACGCCGCCGGGAAGCCCTATCCGCCCACCGCCCAGCACGCGATTCGGGAAGGGCCGGCGCTGGCCGCCAACATCGTGGCGACGCTGCGCGGCCGGCCGACCAAGGAGTTCGACTTCACGTCGTTCGGAATGATGGCGTCGCTCGGCGCGCGTAGCGGCGTCGCCGGCCTGCGCGGCGGCTTTCTGCTGACCGGCTTTTTGGCGTGGTTCTTGTGGCGGACGTATTATTTGGCCCGCTTGCCGGGCATCGACCGCAGGCTCCGCGTGTCCTTCGACTGGACCCTCGGCCTGCTGTTTCCACGCGACATCGCGGAACTGCGGGTGTACTCCAGAGCCGCGCAACAGCGCGCGCAACTGGATGCGGGGCTGCAGTCGGCAGCTCGCGGTGACGAGCTGCCGGACTGCGTGGACCCCGCGAAGGCGGCGTTAGCGGAAGCGTGACTTCGCGGCGGTGCGAAGCGATTGCAGCGACGCCTGGCTAGCCAGCGACCCCCAGAAGCTGCAGTTGTGAAACGCCGCGAAGGTGGTATCCGGTTCGGGCCGCGGCGGCACCAGCGATAGAATGTCGTTGTCGCTCGGGCGGAACGCGGGCCACCCCGGCCGCGGCCACCACTGCCAACTCGGCCGGCCGGTCGCCGCGAAGGTCGTCCAATAGCCCACCATCGCGCCGGCCAGCGCCTTCTCCTTGCCGTCCAGCGGCTGCGTGGGCGGATGGAACGCGTCGAAGAGGAACTGCAGTTCGCTGGCGTGCGCGGCGGCGTACGGGAAGCTGACCGGCGGCAAATACAGTTCCGGGGCGTTCTCGTCCGCGAACTCGTAGGCCCAGGTCGGGACGTACCGCGAGAGCGCCAGGTTCGCGGCCAGGGCGTTGCAACTGAACACCAGGTCGGTGCCGAGCGCGGCGTATGCGAGGTCGGGGCTCGAGTAGTTCGAGAGCGGGTATTCGGCCAGGACGCTCGGCGCGGCAGCAGCGCCGACGGCCGCGGTCACGACCGCCGGATACGCGGCTGCGGTCAAGGGGCCGCCGGCGAGATCGAAATCGATGGCGGTGAACAGACGGTACTCGTCGTGATTGGAGCCGTCGATGACGGGCACGCGGTTGAACTGCCCGGTCGCGAACGCCGTTCCCGGCGACTGCGGCAAGATCGTACCGTCGACCGCGGGTGTGGTCAGCGAACCTTCCTGCGCGAGGATGCTGGCGACGGGTACCGCGCGCAAGCACGCGGCGGTGGCGGGTCCCGAGCACCCGAGGGCGGTTGCGAGCGCGGTCCCTTGCGCTTCGGATGCGGCCAGGCTCGGCAGGGTCAGCTGATAGCCGCCGCTCTCGACGATGGCGCGCTGGAACAACCCGGCGCCGCCCGGCGATGCGAGCTGCGAGAAGACGCTGAGCCCGCCGGCGGATTCGCCGAAGATCGTGGTGCGGCGCGGATCGCCGCCGAAGCCCGCGATGTTGCGCCGCACCCAGCGCAGCGCCGCCTGCTGGTCCAAAAAGCCGTAGTTCACGGCGGGATGGTGTTCGGCGTCGAGTGCGGGGTTCGCGAGGAAGCCCAGATACCCGAGCCGGTAATTGAGCGTGACCACCACGACGCCGCGCGAGACGAGCCGGTCGGGGTTGTAGTCGTCGCTTTCGCCTACGGTCAGCGCGCCGCCGTGAATCCAGACCATCACCGGCAGATTCGCGCGGGCCCAGAGGTGCGGCGGCGTGAAGATGTTTAGGTACAGGCAATCTTCGGTGAGGCTGGGTTGCCCGAACGGCGACGGCACTTGCGGGCAGTGATTGCCGAAATGCGTGGCCGCATAGGGTCCCGGCCGCGGGATGGGCCGCTGCGGCGGCTGCCAGCGAAGCGCTCCGAGCGGCGGCTTCGCGTACGGGATGCCGAGGAAGGCGCGCATCCCGTCGACGGTCGTGCCTGACACGGGGCCCTCGCTCGTGAGGACGTCGGCCCCGGCCGGCTGCGCTCGCGCGATGGAAAACGCAATCAGCGCGAGGAAAATCGCGATAACGCGGACGTGATAGCGCCGCGGCGTGGACGAAGCACGGCCCATGTCAAACCTCCCGGCGGCAGCCGTTTTCATGTTCGTAGGGACGAACTGGATTCAGTTACCTAGTGTCGCCTTCCCTGCCGGGCGCGCGGATCAGTAGAAACCGAGAATGCGCGCTGCCCCGTCGACGCGTTCGAGGGCTCCCTCGAGTTGCGCTCGCTCCGCCCGTGCGATTTCGCAATAAAAGCGGTACGTGAACGGCTGTTCGAGCGACGGCCGGGAAACGAGCGTGCGCAGGTCGAGGCCCGCGTCGGCCAGCGCCGCGAGCGCCGCGCGCAGCGAACCGGGCCGGTTGGCAAGCGACAGCGCGACGCACGCGCGCGAGGGGTCGTGCCGCGCCGTACCGTCGCGCTGCAGCAGGAAGAAGCGCGTGAAATTGGCGTCGACGTCTTGGATCGAGGGCGCGAGGACGTGCGCGCCGTATCGCTCGGCCGCCAGCGCCGAGGCGATCGCGCCGATGCGGGGATCGCCGAGCGAGACGATCTCGCGAACGGCGCCCGCGGTGTCGGCCACGATGGTCGGATGCAGGTTCGGGTGTGCGCCCAGAAAGCTACGGCACTGTTCGAGTGCGACCGGATGCGAGTGCACGTCGCGCAGCGTCTCGATCGTCGCGCCGGCGATACCGATCAGGTTCTGCACGACGCGATAGACGATTTCGTCGACGATCGTGAGCCGGTCGTCGGCCCACAGCAGATCGTACACGCGCGGGACCGAACCCGAGATCGAGTTCTCGACCGGCAGCAGCGCGAAATCGACGTCGCCGCGCTGGGCCGCCGCCGCCGCGTCGTCGAAGGTTCCGTAGCCCGCCGTTTCCGCGCCCGGGACCAGCGTTCGCGCGGCGTCGTCGCTGAAGGCCCCCGCTTCGCCTTGAAACGCGACGACCAGTGGACGCGACATCGGCTAGGCGCCCAGATTCTGCAACGCGGTGCGCGCGTCGTCCGCGTGCTGGTCGTCCGGCGCCACCTTCAGGAAGGTGCGAAAGGCCGCGATCGCTTCGGTCCGGCGGCCGATCGCATTGGCCACGATGCCTTCGTTGAAAAGCGCGGCCGGGAAGTTGTGGTGCTGGGCCAAGACGATATCGAGCTGGTGCAGCGACTCGAGATCCTCGCCGGCTCCGTGCAGCGCGGTCGCGTAATCGGTGCGCGTGTCGGGGTTGTCGGGATCGAGCGCCAGCGCGCGCTCGTAATACGGGAGCGCCTGCTTGTATTTCGCGGCATCGAAATAGAGGTTGGCCAAGTTGACCAGCGCTTCGAGGTCCTTCGGGTTTTGCTGCAGCCGGCCGCGCAACTCGGCGAGCAGGCGCATCACCGGTGCCGGCGGCCCCGCCGCGACGCCCTGCGGAGGCGTTCCGCCGCCGACGCCGTTGGGCGCGGCCGCTTGCGCGGTGGCACGCCCCGGGGCGCCGCCGCTTTGCGGTACGACGACCTCGCCGGCGCCCGGGCTTGGCAGCGAGGAGTCGTCGGGTGCGCCGGTCGCGCGGATGTTGGAGTCGCCCTGCTGCGCGGTGGGACCGAGCGCGGAGCCCGTCACCCCGAGCCCGACTTTGAGGAAATAGCCGACCACGCCGAAGAACGCGAGCGCGCCCACGATGAGAATCGGCAGGTATATGCGCGGAGGAAGGCCGCGCGCCGGACCGCCAGTCACGAGCGGGATGTTCTCGCGCGCTCGTGCAAGACCTCGGCACGTGATCGCGTTGCCCGACGTCAGCGAACTCCAGCTCCTCTTCGCGCAGCTCAACAACGAGCACTTCGGCGGCGAGATACCGGCGCATCGGATCGCGTACAACGCGCGCTTCTCCAATCTCGCCGGGCGCATCACCTACAAGCCGCCGTTGATCGAGCTGTCGCCCAAGCACTTCGAGAAACAGCCCGAAGCGCTGCGCGACACGCTGCTGCACGAGATGATCCACGCTTGGCTGTTCGCTCGCGGCGAGAATCCCGGGCACACCGCCGGCTTCAAGAAGAAGATGCGCGAGGTCGGGCTGCGTTCGATCTACCACGACCTCGGCAGCGCGTCGCCCAAGCGCGAGAGCACGAAGCGGTTCATCTTGCGCTGCGAACGCTGCACGATGGAACTCTTGCGCAAGAAGCGGCCGCCGGGTCCCGTCTCGTGCGGACGCTGCAGTCGCCGCCGCTACGACTCGCGCTTCCAGCTACGCGTGTACGAGATCGTCGAGATGCGGGAAGTGGAGGTTACGGCGCGGGCCGCGCACGGCGCCGGCTGAGCGCGACGAACGGACGAGCGCGCGCGTTATCGCACTATCGAGGATAAAGGAGAACGCGTTGATCGCAAAACTCTCAACCTACGTCCTTGCGGTTGCTCTCTTGCTCGGGATCGCAGGCGCGGCGAGCGCCGAGACGACGATTCCCGCGGGCACGGACATCCACGCCACCCTGACGTCTTCGGATATCAACACGAAGAACGCGCAGGCCGGCCAGCAGTTCACGATGCAAGTCGTTTCACCGTACCCCAACGGCGATCCGGGCTTCACGGGCGCGACGCTGTACGGCCACATCGTCAGCGCCCGCTCGGCGGGCCAGGGCCGCAAGGCCCAGCTGCAACTCGCGTTCGACACCATCAGCTTGCCGAACGGCGAGAGCGCGCCGCTCAGCGGCAAGATCGTCACGATCGAGCACAAGTCGGACAACACGACGGTGCGTAAAGCGCTGGGCGCCGGTGTCGGCGCGGCGGTCGGCAGCCAGACGATCGGCCGCATCATCGGCGGCGCGGCCGGGGGTGTGGTCGGGATCCTCGGCGGTGCGGTGGCCGGCTATGCGTATGCGAGCAATAACAAGGCCAACTTCGACATCGCGACGGGTGCCGCCGCCACGATCCAGACGACCGAACCCGCCGAGGTCCGCCACCAAGCGCGCTCCTGACGGAGCGCGCTCAGCGCGGCGCGACGAGATCGATAACGCCGGGTTCCGCGCTCGCGACGCCGCCGCGCACGTAGCCGGCGAGGTCGAGCGAGACGAACCGGTAGCCTGCGGCGCGCACGCCGCGCACGATCGCCTCGCGCCGGCCGATGACGGTTTCGAGTGCGTCGAGCGGCACTTCGATGCGCGCGACGTCGCCGTGATGGCGCACGCGAACGTCGCGCAGGCCGGCCTCGCGCAGGGCCGCTTCGGCCTTCTCCACGCGCGCGAGCAGTTCGCGCGTGATGGCGGTACCGGTCGGAAAGCGCGACGACAGACAGGCCGCGGCGGGCTTGTCCCACACCTCGAGGTTCAAGTGGCGGGCGAGTTCGCGGACGTCGGCCTTCGAGAAATTCGCTTCCGCGAGCGGGCTGCGCACGCCGCGCTCGTCCGCCGCGCGCCGGCCGTGACGCATCTCGGCCAGATCGTCGGCGTTGAGGCCGTCCGCGATCGTGTCGAAGCCGCGTTCCCGCGCGAAGCGCAGCATGCGCTCGAACAGCTCGGATTTGCAGAAATAGCAGCGGTTGGCCGGATTCGAGGCGTAGTTCGGGTCGTCGAGTTCGCTCGTTTCCAGGAGCTCGTGGCGCGCGCCCACCGAGCGCGCGAAGGCGACGGCGGCCTCGCGCTCGGCCGCCGCCAGGCTCGGCGAAACGCCGGTCAGCGCTAGTGCGTTCGGGCCGAGCTCGCGCGCCGCGACGGCGACGACCAGCGCCGAATCGACCCCGCCGGAGAACGCGACCAGGCAGCGCCCGTACCCGCGGACGAGGTCGCGCAGCCGTTGCTCCTTCGCCGGTAACGCTTGCGTCATGCCGCCTACCTTCCCCACCAGGACCGGAGTTCCGCGACGTGGTCGCCGATCAGGCTCAGCGCGGCCAGCGTCAGGACGATCGCGACGATCCGCACCAGGTGCGGGCCCGACACGTATTTCGAGACCCTCGCGCCGATCTGGCCGCCGGCCAGGCCGCCCGCCGCCAGCGGGATCGCCGCCGCCCATTCGACCGAACCCTGGAGCGCGTGGGTGGCCACCCCGAACGGCGCCGAGAACAGGATCACCGTGTGCGAGGTGGCCGACACGATGTGCGCCGGCATCGCGAACAGGCGCAACAACACGGGCACGACCAGCACGCCGCCGCCGATTCCGAAAAAGCTCGAAAGAAAGCCCGTCGCCACGCCCGCGGTGGCCGCGATGGGCGGGCTCTCCGCGTAGCGGTATTCCCGGCCGGTCGTTCCGTCGCGAAACGTCCGCTCGCGTCCCCAGGGCAAGCGTGCGGTTCGCCCTTTCGCGTGAACCGCCGGGCGGCGCCAGAGATCGAACGCGAAGAACATCAGCATGAAGGCGTAGAGCGCGTCGAACCAGCCGGCGGGGGCCAGCTCGACCAGAAACGCGCCGGCGATGCTGCCGGGGATCGCCAGCAGGCCCATCGTGACGCCCAGCTTGAGATCGACGCGGCCCTGCCGGTAGAACGCGAGCGACGCGCTCGCCACGTTCGCCAGGACCAGCACGAGCGACGTTCCCGCGGCCGCGCTCGGCGAGAACCCGAAGAGCACCCGGAGGGCGGGAGCGACGATGAAGCCGCCGCCCAGGCCCGCCAGCGACCCGATGGCCGCCGCCACAAGCCCCAGCAGCACCATCGCGGCGGCGTGGAGCAGATGCGCCGTCGTCACGACGGCCATCCGGGCTTACTGCACGCGGCCGATGTAACGGCGGTCGCGGGTGTCGATGCGGATCAGGTCGCCGGGATTGACGAAGAGCGGGACTTGCACGGTCGCGCCCGTTTCGAGTTTCGCGGGCTTGGTGGTGCCGGTCGCGGTGTCGCCTTTGAAGCCCGGATCCGTGTCGACCACTTTGAGCTCGACGTGCGAGGGCAGGGTCGCGCCGATCGGCGTGCCGTCGTGGAATTGCACGTCGATCTTCATGCCGTCTTTGAGAAAGTCGGCAGGGTCGCCGATCAGGTCGCGTTGCAGCGTGAAGTTCTCGAACGACTCGTTGTCCATGAAGTGGTAGCCTTCGGCGTCGTTGTAGAGCATCTGCATTTCGCGGTTGTCGACCGTCGCGCGCTCGAGCTTCTCGCCGGCTCTGAACGTCCGTTCGACGGTCGCGCCGGTCTTGACGTTCTTGAGCCGGGTGCGCACGAAGGCGGACCCCTTACCGGGCTTGACGTGCAAGAACTCGATAACCGTCCAGAGCTGGTTGTCGATCAAGATGGTCACGCCGTTGCGAAAATCGTTCGAAGATATCATCGCGCGGTCAGGTACGGCGGCCCGTCGGGAAGTTCATCTTTTGAGCAGAACCGTCCGGTTTTCGCTTCCTTCCACGAGCCGCACCAGGTTCTCGCGGTGCTTCCAGACCACGACCAGGAGGCAGACGAAAACGTAGACGTACCCGCTCGCGCCGTACGAGCCGGTCGCGATCAGCCAGGCCCCGGCCACCGCCACGCCCAGCATAGAGCCAAGCGACGCGAACCCGGTCGGCAGGACGACGGCGAGCCAGGTGACGCAGAAAGCCACCCCGGCCCAGCCGGAGAGCAGCAGCGTGGCGCCCAGGAAGGTGGCCACGCCTTTGCCGCCGCGCAGCCGCAGCCACGGCGAGTAGCAGTGGCCGAGCACGGCGGCCGCGCCCGCCAGCGGCATCAGCGGGCGTACCGGCGGCGAGAGGCCGACCGGGACGTGCAGCCACAGCCAGCCCGCCGCCGCGACCGCCACGACTCCTTTGAGCGCGTCGAGCAGCAGCACGGCGACGCCGGCTTTGCGGCCGAGCGTCCGCAGCGCGTTGGCCGCGCCGATGTTGCCCGACCCCGCGCGGCGCAGGTCGCGTTTGAAGAATAGGCGGCTGACCACCACGCCGAACGGAATCGAGCCGACCAGAAAACCGAACGCGAGGTACGGCCAGCCGGCGGCGGCCCAGCTGACGGGGGCCTGCCAATAGAGGCTCACGACCGTTCGGCATCCTCGTCGCGCCGCGCCCGGAACTCGAGGCGCAAGGGCACGCCTTCGAAATCGAAATTCGAGCGCAGCGTGTTCTCGATAAAGCGTTTGTAGCTGAAATTCACCAGGTCCGGGTCGTTGCAGTGGAAGATGAAAAGCGGCGGATGCGTCGCGACTTGCGCCGCGTAGTAGATGCGCAGCGGCTTGCCGCTGCGGTTCGGCGGCGGGTGCGCGTAGACGGCGTCGCGCACGATCGCGTTGAGCTGCGGCGTCGGAATGCGCCGGTCCATGTTGGCTGCGACCCGCATCACCAGCGGCATCAGGCTGCCGAGGCGGCGTTTGGTCATCGCGGAGAGGAACGTGACGGGCGCGAACGCCGCGAACGGCATCGCGTCGTGGATCACTTCGATCAGCTCGCCCTGACTGAATTCGCCGGCCTGCTGCAGCGCGAGGTCCCACTTGTTGGCGACCACGATCAGGCCTTTGCGCTCCTCGAGGACCATGCCGGCCAGGCGGCGCTCCTGGTCGAGGATGCCCTGCATCGAATCGATCACGAGTAACGCGATGTCGCAGCGGGCGATCGCGCCGAGCGACCGCAGCGAGGCGTAGTATTCGATCGCGCCGTGGTGTTTGGTCTTGCGCCAGACGCCGGCCGTATCGATCAGGCGGATCTTGTGCTCGTGGAACTGGAAGATCGTGTCGACGGCGTCGCGCGTCGTGCCGGGCACTTCGGAGACGATCGCGCGGCTCTCGCCCAGCAGGGCGTTGAGCAGCGAGGATTTTCCGACGTTGGGCCGGCCGACGATCGCGAGCGCGAGTTCGGTCTCGTCCGGCTCCGCTTCGGCAACCGGCGGCAGCCGCTCGACGATCGCGTCGAGCAGGTCGCCCGTGCCTTCGCCGTGGATCGCCGAAACGGCGATCGGTTCCCCGAAGCCCAAGCGCGCGAACTCGCCGGGGATCTCGGCCTTCACGCGTTCGGATTCGGCCTTGTTCGCTACTAGTACCACCGGGCGCCGCGTCTTACGCATGATATGGACGACGTCGTCGTCGAGCGGCGAGAGCCCCGCGGCGGCGTCGACGACGAAGACGATGACGTCGGCATCGTTGGCCGCGATTTCGGCCTGGGCGCGGGTCTGCCGGGCCATGTCGTCGCTGCCCAGCGCGTCGACGTCGATGCCTGCGGTATCGACCAGGCTGAAGGTGCGGTTACGCCACTCGGCGAGCGCGTACAGCCGGTCCCGCGTCACCCCCGGTTCGTCGTCGACGATCGCCAGCCGCTTGCCGACGAGACGATTGAACAACGCGCTCTTACCCACGTTCGGGCGCCCGACGATCGCGACGGTTGCGGGACGTACCTTCGCGGAGACTTCGACGGTCATGAAGACTTCTTCGCCGCGCGGGGCCTGCGAACCGTGTGGCGAATCGGCTCCTGCGAATGATTGGGCACAGAGCGCTCGGTGCCGCGACGTTTTTGTTCGCCGCAATGTGTGCGGCCTCGCCGTTGCGTGCGGAGACGCCGTGCGGCGGCGTCTACGTGACCACGCTGCCCAGCGGTGCGAACGTGTGGGTCGACGGGACCTTCGTGGGCCGCGCCCCGGTGCTGATCGAAGCGCTCTTGCCGGGCAACCACGTGCTGACGATCACGAAGAGCGGCTGGACGGCACGAGAAGTCGATATCGCGGTGACCGCGCGCGAGATCACCATGTCGAGCACCAGGCTGGCCGAAGCGCCGCAGCCCGACCCCGGCGCGCGCCCGGGCTCGGTGCTCGTGCGCGGCGCTCCGGACGGTGCCGCCCTGACCTTGGACGGCGGTGCGGCCGCCTCCGTCGGCCACGCCCTGACCCTCGCGCCCGGCCCGCACCACCTCGAGATGACGACGGCCCACGGCCGCACGACCCGGACGATCGACGTGTTGCCCGATACCGTGACCGACGTCGTGCTCGAAGAAGCGCGACCCGGCGGGACCCACTCCGCGGTCGTCGCGCCGGCGGAAGATTACCTGCCCACCGACGCGTTCACGGTTGTCGGTAAGAAGATCGTGGTCCGCTACGCCGGCCACGTGGTGGTCGCGTATCTGGGCCAGTCCGACGTACGGATGGACGGCGCGACGGTCGCCTTCGACGCGCCGCCTCAGTCGATCGGCGGCAAGCTGTACCTGCCGCTCGAGCTCCTGCAACAGTTGGCCGGCGACACGTCGAAAGACCGCTGACGTGGCGAACATCTACATCGAAACGTTCGGCTGTCAAATGAACGAGGCCGATTCGCAGTACATCGCAGACCGGGCGGCGGCCGCGGGCTATGCCGTCACGGCCGTGGCCGCGGACGCGAACGTCGTCGTGCTCAACACGTGCACGGTGCGCGACAACGCGGAGAAGCGCGCGTACGGCCGCATGGCGCATTTCAAGGCCCTCAAGAGCGCCGACCCCGGCGTCAAGCTGGTCGTCTGCGGTTGCTTGGCCGAACAGGATCGCGACCGGATGCACGCCGCCGTGCCGTATCTCGACGGCGTGTTCGGAACCCGCGAGCTCGCGCGCCTCGGCGACGCGCTCGCGGCGTGGTTACCGGGATTCGAGGACGACCGGGCGCTGGACGACCAGCGGCTGCTGCTCGCGCCGATGGGCGGCAATGCCGACTGCGTCGGCGACGCGTACGCGCACGTGCGCGCGTTCGTCAACGTGCAGCGCGGCTGCTCGTATTATTGCACGTACTGCATCGTGCCCCACGTGCGCGGCCGCTTCGACAACCGTCCCCTCGACGACATCTTGCGCGACGTCCGGGCGGCCATCGCGCGCGGCGCGCGCGAACTGACGCTCGTCGGTCAGACGGTCAATGCGTACGAGGAGCCCGCGACGGGCGCCGATTTCGCCGACCTCTTGCAGATCGTCGCGGCGCTGCCCGGGCTCGACCGCTTGACGTTCCTAACTTCGCACCCCAAGGATTACACGCCGAAGCTCGCGGCCGTGATGGGGTCGCTGCCGCACCTGAATCCGCGCTTCCATCTGCCGGTCCAGTCCGGTTCCGATCCGGTCCTGCGCCGCATGAATCGCAAGTACACGGTCGCGCAGTACCGCGAAAAGATCGCGCTCTTCCGGGAAATGTGTCCGGGCTGGGCGCTGACGACCGACCTGATCGTCGCCTTTCCCGGCGAGAGCGAAGCCGATTTCCAAGCGACGCTGTCGCTGTGCGAGGAGATGCGCTTCGCGCAAGCCTTCACGTTCGTGTATTCGGCGCGGCGCGGGACGCCGGCCGCGCATTGGGAACAGATCCCGCCCGAGATCGGGAACGAGCGGTTGCGCCGCGTGGCGGCGGTGGTCGACGCCGGCGTGCGCGCCTGGCACGCGCCCAAACGCGGCCGCATCGTGCGCGCGCTCGTGCAAGGCGTTTCGCGCAAAGACCGCACGAAGCTCTCGGCCAAGACGACCGACAACGTGACGGTCGTGGCGTCGGCGGGGGCGCTCGGGGAAGCGCAGTTGCGCGAACGGCCGTGGCTCGACGTGCGCGTGAACGAGGCGTTCACCTGGGGCTGCACGGGCGAGATCGTGGGGATCGCGGAGCGCTACGATGCGCGCGTCCTGGCCGTCGACGCGCGCGAGACGATCGATTTGATCGCCGTCGGGTGACGGCCGCGGCGCGATGAGCGAGACCCGCTACTCTCCGCTGCTCGAGCAGTATTTCGGGATGAAGGCTCGCTACCCCGACGCGATCCTGCTCTCGCGCGTCGGCGATTTCTACGAAGCCTACGGCGACGACGCCGGCACGATCGCGGCCGCGCTGCAGATCGCGCTCACCTCGAAGGAGGCGGGAGCGGGGCAGCGGATCGCGATGGCGGGCGTGCCCTATCACGCGCTCGACGGTTATCTCGCGAAGCTGGTCGCGCAGCAGCGGATCGTCGCGCTCGCGGAACAGCTGGAAGCGCCGATTCCCAATAAGCTCGTGCGTCGCGACGTGATGCGCGTCGTGACGCCGGGGACGTTGATCGAAGAGCACCTGCTGGAGCGCACGAGCAACAACTACCTGGCGGCCCTGACGCTGGCCGGCGACGCGATCGGGATCGCGTACGCCGACGTGTCGACCGGGCGCGCGGCCGCGACCGCGTACAGCGGCGACAGCAGCCTGGAGGAAACGCTGGCCGAACTCGTGCGGCTGGGGCCCGCGGAGATCGTGGCCGACGTGCCGCCGGAGCTGCGCGCCGCGATTTCGGAGCAGCTGCCCGGCGTGCGCGTGACCGCGCCGCCGCTGGCCGCCGTGCAGTGCCGGGAGCTCTCGATCGTCGACGGCTTCTCGCTCGACGAGTCGCTCGCGATGCGCCGTTCGCTCGACGGTCTGGGCGCGTTCGTGCGCCGGGTCGGTTTCGTCGCACCGAGCGGGCTCTTGCGCGAGCCCGAGTTCTATCGCGCGCGCACGTTCGCGGCGTTGGACGCCAACACGCGCAAGCACTTGGACCTCACCAAATCGCAGGGCCAGAATCCCAAGGCCACGCTGCTGGCGACGATCGACCGCTGCAAGACCGCGATGGGGTCGCGCCTGCTCGCGCGCTGGATCCTCGCGCCCTTGGTCGAGCGCGCCGCCATCGCCGCCCGCGCCGATCGCGTCGAGACGCTGGCCGGCGACTACCCCGCGCGCGCCGCGCTGCAAGAGTTGTTGGGCGGCGCGTTCGACCTCGAACGGATCGCGCAGAAGGTCCGCTTCCGGCGCGCGCTGCCGCGCGATCTGGGCTCGCTGCGGCGCACGCTCGCGCTATTGGAACCCCTGCGCGCGGCGCTGCCGCCGGCGCTGGCGTCGTTCGGCGACCGCATCGGCGGTCACGACGAGCTGGCGGCGCTGCTGGAGCGCACGCTATGCGACGAGTTACCCGCCACGCTAGCCGACGGCGGGGTCATCCGCCCCGACGCGTCGCCCGACGTGAAGGAGTGCATCGAGTTGCGCGGCGACGCGCGCGAACGGATCGCGGCGCTGGAGGAGCGCGAACGCGCGCGCACCGGCATCAAAGGTCTGAAGGTCAAATATGCCAGCGCCTTCGGATACGCGATCGAGATCTCGAAATCCAACCTCCCGCTCGTGCCCGCCGACTACGTCCGCAAGCAGACCCTGACCAACGGCGAGCGCTTCGTGATCCCCGAACTGCGGGAACTGGAGATTGCGATCGCGAGCGCCCAATCGCGCCAGCTCCGGCTCGAGGCGACGCTCTACGATAACTTGGTGGAGAGCGTCGCTGAGCGGGTGGAGGCGCTGCTCGCGACCGCGGATGCGCTGGCGGAGCTGGACGTTGCCGCCTCGCTCGCACAGGTGGCGGGCGAACGCGGCTACGTGCGGCCGCAGTTCGTGGACACGAGCACGATCGACGTGGTCGACGGCCGCCATCCGGTCATCGAGGCGCTGGCCGGCGACGCGTTCGTGCCCAACGACTTGCACCTCGGCGAGAAGCGCGAGCGCTTCGTGCTGCTCACCGGCCCGAACATGGGCGGCAAGTCGACGTACCTGCGGCAGACGGCGCTGCTCGTGATCCTCGCGCAGATCGGCGCGTTCGTCCCCGCCCGTTCGATGACGCTCGGCGTGGTGGACCGCATCTTCACGCGCATCGGCGCCGGCGACGATCTGGCGTCGGGACAATCGACGTTCTACGTGGAGATGGCCGAGGCGTCGAACATCTTGCGCCGTTCGACGCGCCGCAGTCTGCTGCTGATCGACGAAGTCGGCCGCGGCACGAGCACGATCGACGGCCTCGCGATCGCCCAGGCGATCTGCGAGTACCTGCTGGACCTCGAAGCTCACGCACCGATGACGCTGTTCGCCACGCACTTTCACGAGCTGGTCGCGTTGGCCGAGCGCTGGCCGCTGGTCGCCAACTTCCACGTGACGGCGGTCGAGAACACGCGCGCGGGGGCGCCGGTCTTTTCGCACCGCGTGCTGCCCGGCAGCACGTCGCGCTCGTTCGGCATCGAGGTCGCCAAGATGGCCGGCCTGCCCGCCGGCGTGATCGCCCGCGCCAAAGAGATCGCCGCCGCCCTCGGCGACCGCCCCGCAGTCGAAACGCAAGTTCCGCTGCGAGCTCACCTCGCGGCACCGGGCGGCCACGAAGAAATGCAGCTAACGCTCGGGCTTTGAGCCGGAGCGTCTCTGCCTCGGCACGTGACGGTTCAGTGCCTGATTCTCACCAGCGAGTGTGCCGCGCCCCCGCCTTCGGCGCCTCGACGGCTTTCCCGAACTTCAGTCGTAGCCGGCGGCATGTGGCGCTACTGACCTCCGAGGGCGTCATCATGGATCGCTATTGGTTCCAATCACCTCGTCGGCCGCGAGTGCTGGGCGGCGCTGCACGCGGAGCATGCCGATCTCCAAGTCTCCAAGCGCGTCCGGCACGAGTCGCACGGCACGGGGCGCCGCGCGCCATGCGGGCGATCTTGCGGCGCTGCGACGCCGAGTCCGAGTCGACGCGCTTGCCGCCGAAGTCGCCCAGCGAGGGCAGCGGTGAACAGCCTCGGCTTCTCGCTCGGCTAGCGGCGCCTCGGCAGGTGGCGTTCTTGAGGGGCACGGAGTACTGCGAAGGCCGGCTTTAGCGAGTTTTTCAACGCCGGTCGAAAGGTCAAGACTCTCATGCGTACTACTCTATCGCTCGTCGGAAATTGCGTCGCGGGAGGCTTGTTATTTCTTCTGAGCGGCGCGTCGTCGAATGCAGCGAACGCGAACCCGGCGCAGTCCCCGGTCGTTTCCAGGTGGACCACGCGAGCGATTTCGGAACAGCGATCGCGGTATCGCCCGGGGAACGTTACCTTCCCGACGTGCGCGGGCGTGGGTTCGCCGTCGTTCATCGGCGTCATAGGAGAAAACAACGTCGCCGACGCGATTGCCGGCGCCGTGCTCGGCGGTGCCTCGAACGAAGTTTGCAGTGCAGGCTCCGGCATCGGTGCCGGATACAGCAACATAATCGGTAACGGCTATGAAGTGTCCCAATCTTTCATCGGCGGCGGGCAAGACAACGTCATAAACAACGCCTCAATGGATTTCATCGGGGCCGGGTGGGCGAACAGTGCCGCGGGCGAAGGCGCGTTCGTAGGTGCCGGCAACTACAACGTCGCCTCCGGTAACGGCTCCTTCGTCGGCGCGGGAGACGCACGTATGACTTACCCGGTTCCCATCAAACGATCGGCAACACCGCTTCCGGTCAGGACTCGTTCATCGGCGCCGGCGAGAAGAACCAGGTTTCCGGCCAGGGCTCGTTCATCGGCGCGGGCGGCGCGATCTTCATACAGTCCAACCCGACCACTGCCGGAAACCAGATCGCCGGTACCGATTCGTTCGTCGGCGCGGGCGACCGGAACAGCGTTGGTGCGAACGAGGCGTTCGTCGGCGCGGGCGATCAAAATACTATCGCGTCCGGTGCCAATTATTCAGTTATCGGCGGCGGCGTCTCCAACACCGTAACCGGTGCGTACGGCACGGTGCCCGGCGGCTACGCCAACACCGCAACCGGAGTCGCGAGCTTCGCGGCGGGGACGAACTCGGATGCCCGGTCGAACGGCGCGTTCGTGTGGAGCGACAATGCCGCGAAGGCGACCCAGCTGAAATCCTTCGCGGCCAACCAGTTCCTCGTGCGGGCTTCGGGCGGTGTGAAGTTCTACACGAACTCGATTCTGACCAGCGGCGTGCAGCTCGCGGCCGGTTCCGGCACGTGGGCGTCGCTGAGCGACCGTACGCTGAAGACCCGCGTCGTGCCGCTCGACGATGCGGCGATCCTCGACAAGGTCGCAGCCCTGCCGGTCAGCGAGTGGAGCTACACCTCGGAGCGCGGCGTGCGGCACGTCGGCCCGATGGCGCAGGACTTCTACGCGGCGTTCGGCGTCGGCGAAGACGATCGGCACATTACCTCGATCGACGAAGACGGCGTGGCGCTGGCGGCGATCAAGGCGCTCCATACTGAGAATCTCAGGATGCATGCCGAAAATGCCAACCTGCATGCCGACAACGCGAACCTGCATTCCGAGAATGCCGCTCTGCGAGACCGGCTGGCAGCGCTCGAACGGAAAGTCGCCGCTCTCGCCGCGGAGCGCCCAAAGAGGTAGCGTTCTCGGTCTTCCCCTCAGCGTGGCGGATTGCGGCACGCGTGCGGACCGACGCGGACCGTCTCGTCGCCGGAAACGGGGACCCGATCCGAGCAGCACTTTGAATGGACGGAGACTGTGAGTTTCTGGGCGCAGAGCCCGCGAAGCACGGTGCCGGTGCGCCGGCACCTCGGACGAAGGACCCGTTAACGCGGGGCGCCTGAGGCGGACGCGTCGGGGGTCGGTTGCTGCTGTTGTACGGTTATCGTTATGGCGACGCGTTTTGCGGGCTCGACTTTTTCCCAGGGGCGCGAATAGGCGAAGGAGAGATGTTCGGTTCCGGCGGCGGCGCCTTGGTATGTGAAGACCTCGGTCCCTCCCGAGCCAGGCAGCTGCGGCTTCGATCCTTCGTAGACAGGCGGTCTCTGCGCGTTCAGCGCGCCGGTCTTTAAAGCGCCCGCGGTCCATTGGTATCCGGTGCTGGGGTTCGAGGGCAACCGCACCTCGAGCACTTGACCCACCGCGACCGCGACCGTATGGCCGTCGTCTTTATCGGTCACGACGACGGGGGCCGAATCGGCAGCCGCGCGGAGGGGGCAGCAGGCAAGAAAGAGCAGTGCGCCCAGACTCGCGGCCTTCAGAACATTCGCTAACGCGGGGCGTGCCGCTACGTTTTTCACGATGGATCCGGTCATCTGCTTACTCGCTTCCTGCTGGGCGTTGCTGATTCGCTCTTTGGCGCGAGCTCGGGCCCTCCTGTTATGTCCGAGCGTTCGACGGGGTTGGTCGTAGGACGCGCTGCGGCGGCGGCCGGCCTCGCCTTTTCCCGCCGTCGGCCGCTGGGCGAGGGGCTCCGATGAGTCCCGCCGGGAGCCGCTAACTTGCCGGCTCGAGAAAGACCTTGCACTCCGCTTTCGATGTCTTCATCCGCTCGAACGTCTCGGGGAACTCATCGAAACCGACGCCGCCGGTAATCATCGGCGTGCTCGTGATGCGGCCGGCCGCAAGCATCTCGAGAGCCAGCGCGAAATCCGCGCGCACGTACCGCAAGACGTACGAGATCGTCAGCTCCTTGGCGAGCGCTTGGAGCGGCACGATCCGGTCGGAACCCATACATACGCCTACGACGATCACGCGACCGTCGGTCGACGCGTGGTGGATCGCGAGCTGCTGCATACCCGGAAGCCCGACGCACTCGAATACGACGCGGGGCGCGCCGCCCGCGATCGCGGCGACGCGCGCGGCCGCCTCCTTCGGATCGCTTGCCTCGATCACGTCGGTGGCACCGATCTGCCCGGCCGCGGCGAGCCGCCCGGGAACGAGATCGCTCACGATCACGCGCCGCGCGCCGAAGAACCGGCACCAGGCGGCGACGGCAAGCCCGATCGGTCCCGCGCCGAGCACGAGCACGTCGTCGCCGCGTTCGAGGGCGGCGGCCCGCACGGCACGCAGACCGACCGCGAGCGGCTCGGCGGTCGCGGCGTGGCGATCGTCGAGGTTTTCGGGAACGCGCAACGTCTCGTGCGCCCGGACGCGCAGAAATTCCGCGTAAGCGCCGGGTGCGGTCCCGAGGCCGATCGGCCTGCCCTTCGTGCAGCGGGAGCCCGCTCCGGCCAGGCAATCGAGGCACCGCCCGCACCCGAGCGTCGGCAACGCCGTGACGCGGGTCCCGTTCGGCCACGCCTCGCGGACGGAACGACCCGCGTCCAGAACCGTTCCGGCGAACTCGTGGCCCATGATCGCGCCGTGCGGAAGCGGCGGCACGCCGCGCGATCCGTCCGCATCGGCCAAGTGCAGATCGGAGCCGCAGATCCCGCACGCGGAAACCGCGACGATGAGATCCGCCTCGCCGGGAGTCGGATCGGCGACCTCTCTCGATTCGTCAGGGGCTTTCCGGGCGCATCGAATATCGCGGCCTTCATCAGCGAGCCTTTTCTGGGGCGAAGTGCGCGCCCTCGGGTGCGGGCGACAAGCCGTTTTCCGAAGGCGCATCCGGTGCGACCTCCGCCAGCCGAGCCTCGACGTACGCCCACAGGCCCGCGATCTCGGCTGCCGCCGGGCCGTTCGGCTCGAATTCGCCGACCGCGCGCCCCGAGGCCGCAGCCCGCATGTAGGCGCGCCGCTCGCCCAACTCGACGGGCGCCAGTTCGACGCCGAGATTTTGCGTCGCCTCACGGGTCCGCGCGACCTCCGGCGCACGCGCCGGGCAACTGTTGAGGACGATGCAGCCCGGCAGGTGCGCCGCGAGCACCGGCCGCAGCGTCTTCTGGAGCACCGCCAAATCGAAGGTGCTCGGCCGCAGCGGCACGAGCGCGTAATCGACGCTGCGCAGCAACGCCGCCAGCGGCGCCTCGGCCCGCGGCTGGGTGTCGATGATAACCAGCGTGACGCCTTCGCGCCGTGCCCGAAAGAGGCGGATCGGTACCCGCGCGGTTTCGACTGCCTCGACCGCGGGCTCCGGCGCCTCGCGCGACGACGCCCAAGCGAGCGCGGAGGCCTGCGGGTCCGTGTCGAGGACCAGCACGCGTTCGCCGCGGCGCGTGGCCTCGACGGCCAGGTTGACGCTGAGGGTGCTCTTCCCGCTTCCGCCCTTTTGGTTGGTGATCGCCAGCGAGCGCATGAGTCTGCATAGGGCGCGCTCGGCGGCTTTCCTGTCGGTCGCCGCGATTTCAGCGAGTCGCATAGAGGATCCAGGTGACGACCAGCCCGATGCCACCGATCAGCAGGCCGATCGCGACGGCCGCGCCGTCCGGCATAGGACTGACCGAGCCGCTCCGCAGAGCGCGCGCCCCGGCCACGTAGCGGTACGCGCCGTAACCGGCGCAGCCGACGCCGGCCAGCGCCATGAACGTGCCGAACCCGATCGAGATCGCGGAAGACGTCGCATGGATGTGGGTGAGGGCCGCCAGCTCGCGGGTGAATAACGAGAAGCGCGCGATGACGAAGCCGAAGGCGATAAACGCCAGCGCCGTTCGAACGTAGGCGAGAAACGTTCGTTCGTTGGCGAGCACGTCGGTGGCACGCGGCTGGTCCATCTACCGTTCCGGGTGGGACGGAACCGAGATCCGATCGTAACGGCCGAACCCGTCGGTGACGTAAAGCTTGCCGTCCGGACCGGCGCCGATCGAGTTGAGGTCGGACGGCGAGCGCATCGATAGGTAGGAGTCGATGCGTCCCGCTCGCGTTCCCCGGGTCACGACGCGTGCGATGCCGCCCGGCCACGAGAGGTAGATGTCACCGTCGGGACCCTCGGCGATGTCGTTGGCCGTCGTTGCAAGGCCGAAGTACTCCGTGATCCGGCCCAACCGATCGATTCTGCCGATCGTGGTCCCGACGTAGGACGGAGCGCCGGCGGGCGTGCACGGTTGCGCGAACCACACGTTGCCGTCACCGCCGCGCGCGACGAAGCCGCCCACGCATGCCGGCGTTACCGGCAGCGGGAAGAACGCCATCGGTCCGGTCGTCGTCGCGTGGCCGATCGCGCCGCTGGCGGGCACGGCCGGCGAGCAGACGGAGGAGCCGTTCAAACCGCACCGGTTGACGAAGAACCAGAGCGCCCCGTCGCCGCCGGTGACGATCTCGTGCTGGTATGGCAGATCCGAATAGACCGCCTTTCCAAGGACGTCGAGCGGCATCGGATAGTAGACCAGCGACGAGCCGGAGATCGTTCCGATGCCGATCGTGCGGCAGAGCGTTTCGATGAACCACGGGTTGCCGTCGGGGCCTTGCGCGATCGACAGGGGGTCGTACTGCGTGGCGCAGGTCTGGTCGAGCGGCGTCGGCCATAGCGTTATGGAACCCGCCAGCGTGATCGCGCCGATGTACGCCGTCTGGTAGCCGCCCGGCGGCTGGTTCGTAAACTGCGCGAACCACACGAGCGCCGATCTGCCGCTCGCCAGCGACACGTAGCCGCTGTTGCGCGGGGTGGGATAGTACGTCGCCGAGCCGCCGGTCGTGGCGCGCACGATGCCGTGCCCGTTCAGGCTCTCGGAGGCGAACCACAGGTGCGTATCGCCCGGCGGTCCGAGCGTGACCGAGCCCGTCGGGGTGTACCTCACCGGAAAATAATTCAGGAACGATGCGTTCGAGAGATCCCGCACGAAGTTGGTGGCGGCGGTGTACGTCGTGATCTGTTCCGTCACGGCGAGCGGGTGCCCACCCTCGTCGTTCAGCGGAAAGAAGCTCACGCGCAGGCGGGCGGCGCCCGGCGTGACGCCGACCGTGAGCGTGCAACGCGTGCCGCCCACTTCCGGCGCACATAATCTCGAGGTGCGGGGAACGACGTTCGCGGTCGTAGCGCTCGTCGCGCCGTCGGAGTAGCGCGTCGTTTCGATGCGCAGCGAGCGTGTAACGGCCGGCACGTCGTGAATCACGAGCGTCACGGTCGTCACGCGCACCGTCGCGACGACGGAGTGCCCCGCGGCGTCCCGCACGACGACGCTCGCGGTTCCGGCGCGAACCGGCACGACCGTGAAGGCCGCGATCGAGCTACCGCTTACCTGGACCGAAGCGGGGCTGATCCGCACGACTGCAGCGTTGCCGGTCGTGGCCCGCAGCGCGCCGCGATAGCCGGGTTCGAACGCGTGCAACTGCGGGACGCGCGTTGCGTCGAGCGTGGTGACGTCGAGCTTCGCAGGTAATACTTGCAGTGCGGCCGCGCCCGCGCGCGCGGCGACCGCGAGAACCAGCAGGCCGGCGAGCGCGGCGCAGGCGGCAAGCGTGCGAAAACCGTGGGATGCGAACATGGCGGCTCCCGAGGCGATGCGTGGTCCAGCGGAAGGATACGACGCCGCGGCGTTCCGGGCATGCACGGCGCTCGCGCCGGCGATGTTTCACCGTCCGCAATTTGCGTGAGTAAGAGTGCGGTCAGTCCCATTCGTTTGCGCATCAACTATTTCGACAACGCCGGTGCCGGAACGCGTGTGGTTCGGCGGAACGCCCGTCGGTTACCGGTACGGGTTCTTTCGGATGCATGCAGTCGATCGCGCATCAATTCAATCAGCTCGGCGGCCGTATCGGGGACCGGGTCCTCGCCGCAGGTCTGCGGCGTGGCGACCACGACCTTTGCCGACGCTCGCGTCGTGAACCCGGCCGAACTCGCTCCCGCAGCGAGCCGGCCGAGCAGGTTCGCGAACCTCGCGGGAGGCAACTAGGGTTTCGAGCGTTCGCGCGCCAGGAACCCGGTGGGAATCCGGGACGGTCGCGCCACTGTGAGCGGGGAGCCGCTCGCGACCACTGCCGGCAACGGCGGGAAGATCGCGGGCACGAAGGCTTGGATCCGCGAGTCAGGATACTGAGCCGGACGCGTAAATCACCACCTCGCGAAAGGTCGGTCTTACGTGAATCCCTTCTTCGTGCATGTTGCCTTGGGCGTCGCCCTGGCCGCCGTTCCGGCATCCGCGGCTCTCGCCGCAGCCGACCCCTCGAATGCAGCGCCCTCGCCGTCGCCCGCGCCGTCCGCCTCACCCGCCGCACTGACGGAGATCGGCCGCGTCGTGACCGCCGACCGGCACTCGGAACCGATCGGCCAGACGTCGCGGCCGACCTTTGTCGTCGACCGCACGCATATCGACCAATGGGGCGCGTGGACGGTCACGGACGCGCTCCAGGGCGTGCCCGGCATGACCCTCTTCCGGTACGGCCCCTTCGGGTCGCTGACCGATTACGGCATCCGCGGCTCGTTGCCGACGCAGACGCTCGTCTTGATCGACGGCGCCCCGATCGCCGATCCGTCCGTCGGCGAGGTCTACTTGAGCTCGCTCTCCACGATCGGCGTCGATCGCATCGAAGTCGTCGAAAGCGGGTCGTCGACGCTTTACGGCACGAGCGCCTCCGGCGGTGTCATCAACGTGATCACGCACGTTCCGCGCGGAACGTACGCCGAGGTGTCGGACGGTTCGTTTGCCGATCGCGACCTCCGGTTCGGAGCGGGCAACGGGATCGTCGGATTCACCCTCGAGCGCCACGTCTCCAGCGGCGACTACTCCTATCCCGCGTTCTCCTACGGCAGCGGCGCGTGCGACTTTTACGGCCCGCCCTGCTCGTTTCCGGCAGGCGTGCGCGCCAATTCGTACGGCGACGAAAGCGCGGGGCGCTTGAACCTCGACGTGCCGCTCGCGGGCGGCTGGCGCCTGCGCGGGCGCGTCGACGCCGACGCGACGACGGTCGGCGTGCCCGGCGAATTGACCTACCAAACTCCCGACGCGACGCAGTTTCTGTCGACCGATACCGCGCTGCTCGAACTCGAGCGCGCGGCGCGCACGTCCTCGTTCAGTCTGAGCCTCTCCGGCGCCGGCACGCGCCAGGCCTATAACGACCCGCAGAACGGCGGCGAGGACGACGTCTATACGAGCCGCTCGCAAGTATCGCTAAAGGACGTGCTGACGGCGCGCGCGGGCGACGCGGTCGTCGGCGTCGACCTCTCCCGCGAGACGGCGGCGCTGGCATTCCCGACGCCGCCCGACGTCGCGGCGGCGCAGTCGCAAGCGGCCGCGTACGTGCAGCTCGGCGCGTCGCCGTTCGCCGGCTCGCGCTTCACCGCGGGATTGCGCGCCGAGCACGATTCGCCCAATGCCGGCGTGCTCGACCCGTCGTTCGGCGGCGTCGTGCGCAGCGGAGCGTTCAAGTTCGCGGGCAACGTCGCCGAGTCGTTTCGCGTGCCGACCCTTCAGGATCTGTACTATCCGGGCTTCTCGAATCCCAATCTCGTGCCGGAGAAATCGCTGAACGGCGATGCGACCGTCTCGTACCGCGCCGCCCAGGGCGCGACCCTGTCGCTCGGATGGTTCGGGCGGAGCGGCTCCAACTTCATCGTCTACGATCCGGTTTCCAATATCCCGGTCAACGCGCGCCGCGCGCAGCTGCAAGGCTTGGCCTTCACGGTCAGCACGCAGCCGCTGCACGGCATCGTCGTGTCGGCGAATGGGACGGACCTCTACGACTCGCGCGACCTCACGACCGGCGCGCGCTTGCCGCGGACGCCCGTGCTGCAGGCCACCCTCGACGTCGGCCACCCCTTCGCCGCCGGCCGCGTCTCGTACGGCATCCGGTGGGGCATCGTCGGTTCCGACGGCGACGATGCGGCCAACGTCCCTCCACCCGTCACGGGGTCGTACGACGCGTACGACTCGTTCGACGCCTACCTGCGCTACAAGCTCGACCCGCACGCCGTGCTGAGCGTGCGCGGCTTCAACCTCTTCAACGAGGCGAGCGCGCCGGTTTTCGGCTATCCGAGCCCGGGACGCCGCATGTACGTCGAGGTGTCGACCCGCTAGTAGGGGTCCCCCCCATAGGCGCGCGCGACGGTTCGTGTTAGGGTGGCCTTATTCGGTTGCCCTAACCGCTGTCCAACTCATGGAGACTGGTTCATGCCATTTTCGATCCCGCGTGCGGCCATTCGGGCCGCCGCCCTGGTGGGCTGTTGTGCCCTGGTCGCGTATCCGGCCGCGGCCCAAGCGGCGGCGTGCCGCTGGTACGTCGTCACGAGCCCCAACGGCGCGCCGGACCAGAATAGGCTCACTGGAATCGCCGCCGACTCGGCGCGCGACGCCTGGGCCGTCGGGTTCTACCTGGAGAACGGCGCCCTCGCCCCGTTGACCGAACGGTGGAACGGCAGCAAGTGGGCCGTGGTGAGCGCTCCGAACGCCGGCCCGTACGACAACGTCCTCCAGGCCGTCACCGCGGCCGGTCCGACCGACGCGTGGGCGGTCGGCTACTACTGGAACGGAAGCGCGAACGAGCCGCTGATCGAGCATTGGAACGGTAAGGCCTGGGCCGTCTCGCCCAACCCCACCGGCGCTTCGATCGACCCCGGTGGCGCGATCTTGTTTGCGGTGTCGGCCGTATCGCCGAACGACGTGTGGGCGGCCGGAGAGATCTCCACGTCAAACGCCGGCAATACCATGGAGTTGATCGAGCACTGGAACGGCGTGCGCTGGTCGATCGTGGCCGCCCCCAACAGGAATCGGATCGAAAACACGCTCTACGGTATCGGCGTGGTCAACGCGAGCAACATATGGTTCGGCGGAGTGTTCGCTCCGACGGCACCGGGCTTCAATCAAACGCTGGTCGACCATTTCAACGGCAAGACCCTGACCCGAGTGCCCACCACCGACGCCAACGTTAATTCGAATAACATCAACGCGATTGCGGCGCTTCCGGGCGGGAGCGCGTTTGCCGCGGGCGATTATTACAATAGCAAAGCCGGCGTGTTTGAGACGTTAGCGTCCCGCTGGAACGGCAAGGCGTGGATTCAGACGCCGAGTCCCAACGCCGGGAAATACGAGACCGACCTAGCCGGAATCGCCGCGGTGTCGCCTACGGAGGTGCTCGCGGTGGGGCACTACGTGCAGGCGCAAGTCCTACGCACGTACGCGATGCTCTGGAACGGCGTCGGCTGGAGCGCGGCCATACCGCCCAACGTGACGACCAACGGCGACTATCTGGACGCCGCGTCGGCGATCCCCGGAACCGTCGACGTGTGGGCGGCCGGCGGCACGGAAAACCCGAACCAAAGCGTCCATCAAACGCTGATCGAGTGGTTTCACTGCTGAGGATGTGAAATGCGCTAAGCCGAGCGGCGAAGCCTCGCGCTCGGCTTAGCGGCCGCATGGCGCGCGATCATCACGTGGCGAGCGTTACGTGGAAGGGTTGCGCTCACCGTCGCCAGATGGGGAATCCGCGCTTGGGAGAAGGCCGCGCGCATGCGCCGGCTGCCGGGGTCGACGGCAACCGAGCAACCGCGCTTGCGCGCCGTAGCGAGCGCGGCGTCCAGCGCGGCCAGTCCGTCGTTGGAGCTGACGGCGACGCGGCGCGTCGTCACGTAGACGTCCGTCGTCCCGTCGGCGGTGAGCCGATCGATGGTGGTGGCAACGATATCGCCGAGGGTGGCGTCCAAATCGCCGATCAGATCGACGACGACGGCAACGCGATTTTGCGCTGCCGGAGCAAGCGCTTCTGTCGAAAGCATGATCGCAGTATGCAATCGCGCGCTGGGACGGACCTGAGAGAGCGATGAGAATATTTTAAGTAGGAGCCTAGGTGGAGAATGCTCCGGCTAATACGGCGGGCTGGCACGTATCGTTGTAAAGCTGCGTTTGGTAGCTCTGTCCTGCGACGAGTGCGGGGACGGTAGCACTGAGAACCGTGTCCGTAACTCCCGGCAAAGGAATCGGAGTCGGCAGCACGGTGCCGGGAGGCGGAGTCGCCTGTACCAGCGGACCGCCTTCTTGCGTGCCGTGTGCGCCGACGATCAAGTGCAGTTTGCCGCCGGCGCGGACGCCGTTCACGAAATAGCCGACGAAGTACATCTTGCCGATCGAGGGCGCGACCGCCGTCGCGCCCGCCGCCGGAACGAACTGCTGGGCGGCGACGAGCGTTGCCGGCCGGCCGCACGACGCGGTCGTCACGCTGAAGGAAGCCGATGCCCCGCTACCGTCGACCGCCGTGACGGCCGTGGCGCCGCGCGCGACCGGAATCACCGAAAACGTCGCGGCGCTGCCGCTCAGTGTCAGCGGCGTCACACCCACGATCGTCGGATCCGCCACGCCGAGCGCGAGCGACGCGAACGGGCCGCCGGTCCGCGTCACGGTGACCGTAACCGGCGCGTTATCGTCGAGCGCGAACGTATACGACGACGGCGATACGCTCAGCGTCACGGGGGCCGGCGCGGGTCCGCCGCCGCTCCCGCCGCTGCACCCCACCGCCACGAGCCAGATCAGCGACAGAGCCTTCCGGGAGGTTCGTTCCATAGCGACGTTCTTTCAGACGAGCCGACGGTGCCCACCTTCGGGCGCGCACGACGAATCTCAGGGGGCTCTCAGCAAACGTGCGTAGCATCGGAATACGATGATGCACGCTCAATCGCGAATCCTCATCGTCGACGACGAGCGCCACATTCGCGAGCTTCTGGAAATAGGGCTCGGGGACGAAGGGTACGACGTGCGTACGGCGCCCGACGGCCAGGTCGGGCTGCAAATCGCCCGCGAATGGACGCCGGACGCAATCGTCCTCGACGTAATGATGCCGAAGATCGACGGTATCGCGCTGCTTCCGATGTTCCGGAAACTGACCGAGGCGCCGATTCTGATGCTCTCGGCCAAAGGCGAGACCAACGATAAGATCGCGGGTTTGCAGGGCGGCGCCGACGATTACGTCGCCAAGCCGTTCGAGATGGCCGAGCTGACCGCTCGGCTCGAAACGGCGCTGCGCCGGCCGCGGCTCGCGGCGCCTCAAGTCCTGCGCTTCACCGATCTGGAGGTGAATCTGGAGACGCGGCTGGCGACCCGCGGCGAGAAGCGGATTTCCCTGTCCGCCCGGGAGTACGACCTGCTGGTGACGCTGATGCGAAATCCCAACCGCGTTTTCAGCCGCGATCAACTGCTGGACCAGGTCTGGGGCACGGAGCGCTTCGTCGGTCCCGGGGCGGTCGAAACCTACATTTCCTACCTGCGCGCGAAGGTCGACCACGGTTTTCCCAAGCGCTTGATTCACACGCACCGTGGAGTCGGCTACTCGCTGCGCGAAGAGTAGCGCGTGTTCCGCTCGCTCTCCGCGCGTCTGACCGCCACCTACGTCTTCGCGGCCATCGTGCTCGTCGTGATCGTGATCGCCGCGGTCACGGCTTTCGCGCTGTCGATGTTCGGCATCGCGACGCGGGCGTCGAGCGATGCGGTGGCGCGCCAAGTCCCCGAGGAATACCGGCTCGAGGTCGCGCGCGGCCGCACGCTCGAGCAAGCGGCGCCCGAGCTCGCGCAGCACCTGGCGCGGCCGGGCATCCACATTGTCATTTCGTCGACCGACGGTCCGCGCCGTCATTTTCTGGCTGCCAGCGACGGCTTCGAGGATCGCCCCGCGAGGCCCGGACCGCCGGCGTTTTCGAGCGGCGGTCCGCCGCCGCCGGACGACCGGATGCGTCCCATGATGGGCCGGCCGCCGCCGAACGAGCGCATGCGCCCGTTCCCGTTCGGGCTGAACCTGTTCCTTGGGTTGACCCCGCGCGTCGTGCCGATCCCCCACGGCCGGATCACGATCTTTCCGGACCCGGCACCGCTCGAAGCGGCGATCAACGCGTTTTGGCTCGCGATGATTCCGATCGGGTTGTTCGTCGTGGGCGCCGCCTGGCTGCTCGGCCGTTTCATCGCTGGGCAAGCCTTGCGGCCGCTCGCTGAAACGACCGCGTCGCTGCGGCGCTTCGGTGCGGGCGATTTCACGCCCAGGCCGATCGTGACTGCGGAACGCAACGAAATCGGCGAACTCGCCCGCGCCTATAACGCCGCCGCCGCGCAGGTGAGCGCGGCGTTCGAAGAGCGGCGCGCGGCGGAGTTGCAGATGCGGCAGTTCATCGCGGATGCGGGTCACGAGTTGCGCACGCCGCTGACCGTCATCATGGGCTTCATCGACGTCTTGCGGCGCCGCGCCCAAGGCGAAGGCGGGATCGCGCTGCGCATCTACGATACGATGCTCGAGGAGAGCCGCCGGATGCGCGCGCTGATCGACAAACTGATCGTGCTCGCGCGGCTGGAGAACCCGCAGGAGCGGGAGTTCGAGACCGTCGATCTCGGGCAGGTCGCGGGTCAGGTCGCTTCCGCTCTGCAAGCGCTCGAACCCAAGCCGCGCGTGGCCGTGCAGGTTTCCGGCGACGCGCTGGTCCGCGGATACGAGAACGAACTGCACGACGCGCTTGCGAACTTGGTCGAAAACGCGCTCAAGTACGCGCCGGAGTCGGCGGTCGACGTTCGGGTCCGGGTCGAGGGCGACGAAGTCCTGGCCGAGGTGACCGATCGCGGTCCGGGGATCCCGCTCGACGAGCAGGTCCGGGTCTTCGACCGTTTCTACCGCGGCCGGGACCGCGCGGAAACCGAGGGCTTCGGCCTCGGTCTGGCAATCGCCAAACGCGCCGTCGAACGCGCGGGCGGCCGCATCGCGCTGCGGAGCGCGCCGGGCGAGGGCAGCCGCTTCACGATCGCGCTGCCGCGCGCGTCGCGCGGAGAGGCCGCCAAGCTCGCCGTATAGTCTCGGGGTGATTCGTCTCCTCGACGAAACGACCGTCGGGCAGATCGCTGCGGGCGAAGTCGTCGAACGCCCGCTGTCGGTCGTCAAGGAACTCGTCGAGAACTCGCTGGACGCGGGGGCGAGACGCATTTCCGTCGCGGTCGCAAGCGGCGGGCTCGATGCGATCGAGGTCGCCGACGACGGGGCGGGCATCGCGCCGGGTGAGATGGAGCTGGCGTTCGCGCGCTACGCGACCAGCAAGCTCGCGCGCGCCGGCGACCTGGAACGCATCGCAACACTCGGCTTTCGCGGCGAGGGCTTGGCCAGCATCGCAAGCGTCGCAAGGGTCCGCTTGATTTCGCGTACGGCCGGGAGCGACATCGGCTACGCGGTCGACGCGCACGCGGGCGCCGTCTCGCCGCCGGAACCGGTCGCCGCGCCGCCGGGCACGCGGGTCGTCGTGCGCGACCTCTTCGCGAACGTTCCCGTGCGCCGAGAATACGTGCGTTCGCCCTCGGCCGAGTTCGCGCGCATCTCGGCGTTTCTCGCGACGCTGGCGCTCGCGTACCCGCAGGTTGCGTTCTCGCTGTCCCACGACGGACGCGCGAACTTCGTGTTTCCGGCGGCCCCGAGCGTCGAGCAGCGGCTGGCACACGTGTTCGGCCCGGTGCACGCCGCGGCGCTGCTGCCGCTCGAAGCCACGGAACCCGCCGGTTCCACGCTGCGCGTGCGCGGTTTCATCAGCCGGCCGGGGATCGACCGGGCGGACCGCCGGATGCAGCTGCTGTTCGTCAACGGCCGGCTGTTGCGGTCGACGCTAGTCGCGGGTGCGTGGAATTCGGGGTACGCGACCTTCGCGACGGTCAACCGCCGGCCGTTCGGCGTGCTCTTCCTGGAGCTGCCGCCCGACCGCGTCGACCCCAACGTCCATCCGACCAAAAGCGACGTGCGACTGCGGCATCCCGAAGCCGTGCACGACGCGGTCCGGCGCGCGATTCGCGCGACCCTGGGGCGCGACGCGAACGTTCGCGTACGCGGCGCGCTCTCGCTCGCGCCGCCGGAGTTCGCAGACGCGGCGGAGCCGGCGGCGAGCGAGGCGCCCGAGTTCGTTTGGTCGGGTGGCCCGGCGTCGGCCGGATCCGCCGCCGGACCGGCGCCCGCCGCACCCGACCTGGCGGGGCCGCTGCGCATCCTGGCGCAGCTGGACTCGACGTACGTCCTGGCGACCGACGGCGAGGCGCTCGTGCTGGTGGATCAGCACGCGGCGCACGAACGGGTCGCCTACGAGACGATCGCGCGCCGCGCGCGGCGCGGCGAGCCGGTCAGCGAGCCGCTGCTGATTCCCTACGCGATCGAACTCGATGCCGCCGATACGGAGCGTTTCGAGGCTTCGCGGGCGGCCCTAGCCGAAGCGGGGCTCGAAGCCGAGCCCTTCGGCGAACGCTCCTACCGTATCGCGGCGACGCCCGCGGGGTACGGCGCGCGCGCGTTCGACGTGCGCGCGTACGTCGCCGATCTCGCCGACGAGATTCCGGGCCTGGACGCCCGCGAACGCGCGTGGGCGTCGCTCGCGTGCCATTCGGTCGTGCGCGCGGGAGAAGCCCTGGAACCCGAAGAGATGGCGGCGCTGCTCGAGCGGCTGGTGCGCTGCGAGAACCCGATGCACTGCCCGCACGGCCGCCCGACGATCGTGAGGATCGGCCCCGACGCCATCGCGCGCATGTTCAAGCGCCTGTGACGGTTCTGATCCTCGCGGGTCCGACGTGTTCGGGGAAGACGGCGCTCGCGCTCGAACTCGCCGAACGCTTCGATGCGGAGATCGTCGGTGCGGACTCGCGCCAGATCTACCGTGGGATGCCGGTCGGGACGGCCGCGCCGACGGTCGGCGAGCGCGCGCGCGTGCCGCACCACCTGGTCGGGTTTTTGGACCCGCACGAGCGCTACAGCGCCGCGCGGTTCGTGGCGGACGCCCGCTCCGCGCTGGCCGGGATTCGCGCGCGCGGCAAACGCGCCATCGTCGCCGGCGGCACGGGATTCTACATTCGCGCGCTCGCGGGCGACGTCGCACTGGCGGGCGCGTACGACCCGGACGTGCGCGCGCGGCTAGCGCGCGAAGCGCGCATCCATCCGCCGGAGGTGCTGCATGCGTGGCTGCGCGCGCGCGATCCCGCGCGGGCTGCGTCGCTCCCGGCCGGCGATGCGTACCGGATCGCGCGCGCGCTCGAGATCGCGCTGGCGCGCGCGCCCGGCGAACGCCCGGAGCCGAACCCGCCGCGCGCCGGCGACCTCACCTTTCGCAAGGTCGTGCTCGATATCGACGAGGGCGAACTCGACGCGCGCATCGCGCGCCGCGTCGACGCGATGCTGGCGGGCGGCCTGCTCGACGAAGCCGAGCGGATCGGGCGCGGCGCGGTCGCCGCCGACGCCGTGGGCTACCCGCAGGCGCTGGCCTACCTCGCGGGCTGGTCGACGCCGGCCGAGTTGCGCGCCGTGCTGATCCGCGCGACGCGGCGCTACGCCAAGCGCCAGCGCACGTGGTTCCGCAGCGAACCGGACGTCACGTGGGCGCCGCCGGAAGCGGCGCGCCGGCTCGCGGCCGGCGTGCTGCGGACGTGAGCCCGCGCAGGATGGTGGTCCGGCGTACCTGAAGCGCGCCGCATGCCGATCAATTCCGGACCGAACGCCGGCCGGATACAACTCCAGGATACCTACCTCGCCGAAGTCAAGCGCCAAGGCATCGCCGTGACCGTTTACCTCGTCAACGGCTTCCAGCTGCGCGGAACGGTTCGCGGCTACGATGCCTTCACGATCGTGCTGGAATACGAGCACCGCGTGCATTTGATCTACAAGCATGCGGTCTCGACGATCTCGCCCCAGTCGCCGCTGGCGCTGCCCGAGTGACCGCCGGCGCCCGCGACGTCGCCGTCGTCAAGATGCACGGCGCCGAAAACGTCTTCGTGCTGATCGACGAGCGGCCGCCGCGCTTCGAGGGATATGCGGAACTGGCGCGCGCGCTGTGCGCGAAGGACGGCCCGGTCGGCGGTGCGGACGGAATCCTCGCCGTGCTGACGGTGCCGGGTTTCGCGGCCGAGATGCGGATCTTCAACGCCGACGGCAGCGAAGCCGAGATGTGCGGGAACGGCGTGCGCTGCGTCGCTCGCTACCTCGCCGAGCGCGGCGCCGGCGACACGTTCGCGATTTCGACGCCGGCGGGACCCATCGGCGTGAGGGTCGTGACCCGGCAGCCCGAATTCGAGGTCTGCGTCGACATCGGGCTCGTGACGTTTCCGAGCGGGTTGCGCGAGGAGCGCGTGCGGACGCCGGGCGGCGCGCGCGCGTTCTACCGGGTCTCGGTCGGGAACCCGCACGCGGTGTTTTTCGTGGACGACGTCGACGCGATCGATCTCGAGGGGCTCGGCGCGTTGCTGCCGGATACGAACGTCCACGTCGCGCGCATCCTCAACGACCGCACCCTCCAGGTCCGGCATTTCGAACGTGGCGTCGGCTTGACGCGGGCGTGCGGGACGGGCGCCGTCGCGTGTGCCGCGGCGGCGACGGTCGTGCGCGGCGTGCGCTCCCCGGTCGCCGTCAACGTGCCGGGCGGAACGCTGACCGTCGACTGGCATCCCGGCCAGACGGCCAGGCTGACCGGACCGGCCGAGACGCTCTACGAGCGCACGCTCAAGCTGTGACCGGCCTCGCGTACGCGGACGCGCGCGGGCGGATCTTCTTCGACGATGCGCGCGAACCGCTGGCCGACGGCGGTGACCTTCGCGCCGCGCGGGGCGGCGAACTGATCCCGGCACCGCCCGGCACGGTGTCGGCCATGCTGCCCGGGCGCGCGCCGCTGTTGGCGGGCGGGGGGCTCGCGGGGCGCCGCACCGCGCTCGGCGCGCTCTTGCCGGCAGGGTATACGCGGTTGCTGCTGCCCGCCTACCGCGCGCGCTCCGATGCGCCCGCGCTGCCCTTGTTCGGCTACACGTTCGCGGCGGCGGTCGGCGACGAACTGCACGTCGCGGCGATGCGTACCGACGCCGGCGACGACTGGACGCCGCGGCACTTCGCGCCCGGCGAATTGGAACGAGCGATCGAAGCCCGGCGCGCGCGGGATCCCGGGAACGGCGTGCTCGCGCAGCTGTCGGTGTGCTCGCTCGAGTACGGCTGTTTCACCGCACAGAACGTCTTTCTCGAGCGCGGCGAAGCGGCCTTACCGGTTTCGCCCGCGTGCAACGCGCGCTGCCTCGGCTGCATCTCGGAACAGGAACCCGACGCCGGCATCCCGTCGCCGCAAACGCGCGTGCGTGCCGAGGCCGCGGTGGACGACCTCGCGCGCGTCGCGATCGCGCACCTCGAGCGCGTTTCCGGCGGCATCGTTTCTTTCGGCCAAGGTTGCGAGGGCGAGCCGCTGCTGCGCGTCGCGACGGTCGCCCGCACGATCGAACGCATCCGCGCGGCGACGGCGGCCGGAACGATAAACCTCAATACCAACGGCAGCTCGACCAAATCGCTTAAGGTGCTGATCGACGCGGGGCTCGACGCCGTGCGGATCAGTTTGAACTCGTTCCGGCCCGCAACGTATGCCGCCTATTACCGGCCGCTCGGGTACGGGCTCGACGACGTCCTCGCGAGCGTGCGCCTCGCGGTCGAGGCGGGCCTGCGCGTGTCGCTGAACCTGCTGACCCATCCGGGCGTCACGGACGACCGCGGCGAGGTCGCCGCGGCGGAGGCGTTCCTTCGTTCGGTCCCGGTCGCCATGGTGCAATCCCGGACGCTGAACATCGATCCCGCGCGTTATTTCGCAGCGGTCGGCCGGCCGAGCGCGCCGCCGCTCGGAATGCGCGAAGCGCTACGCCGCATCCAAGCGTCGGGCACGCGCCTCGGTAACTTCACGCACGCCGATTGACCGCGGGCTCAGCGCGTGCGGTTGGGCGCCTCGAGCACGCTCATGACGAGGAAGCCCAGGAATAGCGAGATGGCGACCACCGTAATCGGGCTCCACACAGGCGGCACTCCAAAACGGAGATTGGTTTTCGTCAGTGTAGGCCGTTGCCGTCCGACGGGCGTCCCGAAAGCGTCCCGCTCCCCGCGCAGGCGCTAGCTCCGGCTCAGCTCCGCGACGCTGCCGTCGCCGTTCGCGACCAAGACGTGCGACGCCAGGCCGATGAAGAGCCCGGTCGCCACGACGCCGTGCAGGTCGCGCAGCTTGCGGTCGAGTTCGGCCGGCTCGCGGATCGTCCCGAACGCGCAGTCCAGCAGCACGTTGCCGTTGTCGCTCGAGACCGGGACGCCGTCGCGCCGGCGGACGCGCACGACGGCACCGAGCGCCTCGATCTCGCGTGCGACGTAGGCGGCGGAAAACGGAACGACCTCGACCGGCAACGGGAAAGCGCCGAGCGCCGGCACGAGTTTGCGCTCGGTCACGACGACGACGAAGACCCTTGCGACGAGCGCCACGGCCTTCTCGCGGAACAGCGCGCCGCCGCCGCCTTTGATCAAGGTCCAGTCCGGACCGACCTCGTCGGCCCCGTCGACAGCCACGTCGATCGGTTCCTCCCCGAGCGGAACGAGCGGGATGTCCCACTCGAGGCAAAGCCGCTCGGTTTCGCTCGAGGTCGGGACGGCGCGCAGCGACACGCCGTTTCGCACCCGCTCGCCGACCCGCTCGATTGCATACTTGGCAGTCGAGCCGGTTCCGAGGCCGATACAGGTGCCGGGGCGCACGAATGCGTCGACGGCACGGTAGCCAACGTCGCGCTTCGCGCGCTCTTCGGGATCGCCGTTCATCTCGTAGCGGGTATTCGGAAGCGCTGCAGGCGAACCTCGGAGCGGCACGTCGCGCGACGGTACGACCGGCGGCCGGAACGAGAACGCGAGGAATCGGATGAAGCAACTGGACGGATATCGCGAGGGCGTTTCGGAACCGAGTGCCTTCGGCCCGGCCCGCTCGACGGTCGAAGGCGCCCCGCTCTCCGGCGACGAGCTGCGGTGGATCGGTCAATTCTGGCGTGCGTGCAATTATCTCGCGCTGGGAATGATCTACTTGAAGGACAACCCGCTGTTGCGGCGCCCGCTCGAGCCGGCCGACATCAAGCCGCGCTTGCTGGGTCATTGGGGGACCAGCCCCGCGCTGTCGTTCGTCTACACGCACCTGAACCGGATCATCACGCGCGACGATACCAACGCGATCTTCTTGGCCGGCCCCGGACACGGCGCGCCCGGGGTGCTGGGACCGGTCTATCTCGAAGGCACCTACTCGGAGATCTATCCCGACAAGAGCCTCGACGAAAAGGGGCTGCTGCGCTTCTTCCGTCAGTTCTCGTTTCCGGGCGGCATCGGGAGCCATTGCACGCCGGAGACGCCCGGTTCGATTCACGAAGGCGGCGAACTCGGCTACGTCCTGTCGCACGCATGCGGTGCGGCCTTCGATCGTCCCGACCTCATCGTGGCGGCCGTCGTCGGCGACGGGGAGGCCGAAACCGGTCCGCTCGCGACGTCGTGGCACATCACGAAGTATCTCAACCCGCTCCGGGACGGCGCCGTGCTTCCGATCCTGAACCTCAACGGGTACAAGATCGATAATCCGACGCTCTTGGCGCGGATCTCGCAAGACGAACTCCACAGCTTGCTGACGGGTTACGGCTGGACGCCGTTTTTCATCGAGGGCTCGGACGCCGATTCGATGCACCAAGCCATGGCTGCGACCCTCGATGAGTGTCTGGTTCGCATCCGGTCCGCGCAGGGCGAGGCTCGCGCCTCGGGCCGGGCGTTCCGGCCGCGCTGGCCGGCGATCGTCCTGCGCAGCCCGAAGGGATGGACCGCGCCGGCCGCGATCGACGGTCACAAACTCGAGGGGTCCTGGCGCGCGCATCAGGTGCCCATCACCGATCCGGCCACGAACCCGGAGCATTTGCGAATCTTGGAGCGGTGGCTGCTCGGCTACCGGCCGCACGAGCTCTGGGACGATAACGGAACGCCGATCGCCGAGATTCTCGAACTGCCGCCCGCCGGCATACGGCGCATGTCGGCCAACCCGATCGCCAACGGCGGGCTCGTGAAGGTGCCTCTGCAGCTGCCGCCGTTCCGCGACTACACGCTTGCGATCGAACGGCCCGGCCAAGTCCGGCACGAGAACACCCGGCCGCTCGGGGAGTTTCTGCGCGATATCATGCGGCGTAACATGACGAACTTCCGCGTCTTCGGTCCCGACGAGAATACGTCGAATAAGCTCGATGCGATCTATCAAGCGAGCAAGAAGCTCTGGCTGGCGGACTACTTCCCCGAAGACGCCGACGGGACCCAGTTGGCGCTCGACGGCCGGGTGATCGAAATGCTCTCCGAGCACACGCTGGAAGGCATGCTCGAAGGGTACGTGCTCACCGGCAGGCACGGCTTTTTCGCAAGCTACGAATCGTTCATCCACGTGATCGATTCCATGTTCAACCAGCATGCGAAATGGCTGGAAAGCGCGCGCCGCCTCTCGTGGCGCAAAGGGGTCGCGTCGCTGAACCTGCTGATCACGTCGACCGTCTGGCGCCAAGATCACAACGGCTTCACCCATCAAGATCCCGGCTTTCTCGACCTCGTCGTCAATAAGAGCGCGGAGATCGTTCGTATCTACTTACCGCCGGATGTTAACTGCCTACTATCTGTAGCCGACCACTGCCTGCGCAGCGAGGATTACGTGAACGTGATCGTGTGCGACAAGCAGAACCACCTTCAGTATCTCGACGCCGAGAGCGCCGCGATCCACTGCGAGAAGGGAATCGGGATCTGGCCGTTTGCGAGCACCGATGAAGGGGTCGAGCCCGACGTCGTGATAGCCTGTGCCGGCGACGTCCCCACGATGGAATCCCTCGCGGCCGTCGAACTTCTGCTCGACTCTTTTCCCGACCTTAAGGTCCGCTTCATCAATGTCGTCGATCTCTTCAAGCTTCAGCCCAGTACCGAACATCCGCACGGTATGACCGACCGCGATTTCGACCGCCTCTTCACGCTCGACCGGCCGGTGATCTTTAATTTCCACGGATATCCGTGGCTGATCCACCGCTTGGCCTACCGGCGTCACAATCACGATAACATGCACGTTCGCGGCTACAAGGAAAAAGGCAACATCAATACCCCGCTCGAGCTGGCAATCAACAACGAGATCGACCGCTTCACGCTGGCGATCGACGTCATCGACCGCGTGCCGCGCCTGCGCGTAGCCGGCGCCCACGCGAGCGAGCGCTTCCGCAACCTGCAGTTGGCCGCGCGCAACGACGCGCGTTCGCGCGGAGCCGATGCGCCGGAGTACGCAAACTGGACGTGGACTCGTTGACGTGCTGAACAACGGGAAATCCGATGCCGCGCTCGACGGCCGGCGGGGCCGGTCCGTGGCCGAGATCAAGCAGTCGTTCCACGATCACCTGTTCGGAGCGCTGGGCCGCTCGCTCGACGCGGCGACGCGCAACGACAAGTACCTGGCGCTCGCGCTCACGATTCGCGAGCGCCTCTTCGAGGTCGGCGAACAGACGCTCGAGGCCTACCGGCACTTGCGGGCGGTCGCGTATTTCTCAGCCGAGTACCTTCCCGGGCCGCACCTCGGCAACAACCTGCTGAGTCTGGGGATGACCGATCAGGCGCGGACCGCGATGGACGAGCTGGGAATCGATTTCGACGATATCCTCGCGCAGGAGGAAGAGCCCGGGCTCGGCAACGGCGGTCTCGGGCGCTTGGCCTCGTGTTATATGGATTCGCTCGCGACGCTCGGGTATCCGGCGATCGGGTACGGCATCCGCTACGAGTTCGGGATCTTCAGCCAGCTCATCCACGACGGCTGGCAGGTCGAAGTGACCGACCGTTGGCTGCGGTGGGGGAACCCCTGGGAGATCGTGCGCCCCGAGATCGCGTACGAGGTGAAGCTGGGCGGCCGCACCGAGCCGTACTTCGACGAACGCGGGCGTCACCGCGTGCGCTGGATTCCCGCCAACGCCGTCAAAGGGGTCGCGTACGATACGCCCGTGCTGGGATTCCACGTCGAGACGTGCAACCGCATGCGCCTGTGGCGCGCCGAAGCCATCGACTCGTTCAACTTCGCGTCGTTCAACCAGGGCGATTATGCCGGCGCGGTCGGCGACAAGGTCCGTTCCGAGAACATCACCAAGGTGCTCTACCCCAACGACGAGGTGATCCAAGGGAAGATCCTGCGCCTCCAACAGCAGTATTTCTTCGTTTCCTGTTCGCTGCAGGATATGCTGCGGATTCAGCTCGCCGGCGGCAACCGGCTCGACGCGTTTCACGAAAAGTGGGCGATCCAGCTCAACGACACGCACCCTTCACTCGCCATCGCGGAGCTGATGCGGCTGCTGATCGACGAACACCACCTCGAATGGGACGAGGCCTGGTTCACCGCGAAGCGCACGTTCGGCTACACCAATCACACGCTGATGCCGGAAGCGCTGGAGAAATGGCCGGTCGGAATGTTCGGCCAACTGCTGCCGCGACATCTCGAGATCGTGTACGAGATCAACCGCCGCTTTCTCGACGAGGTGCGTGCGGCGTTTCCACGGGACGACGCGCGCGTCAGACGGATGTCGCTGGTCGACGAGAGCGGCGAGCGCTACGTGCGCATGGCGAACCTGGCCACGGTCGGCAGCCACAAAGTGAACGGGGTCGCGGAACTGCACTCGGCTCTCCTCGAGAAAACCGTGCTGCGCGATTTCTACGAGCTCTGGCCCGAGAAGTTCACCAACGTCACCAACGGGGTCACGCCGCGCCGCTTCGTCGCGCTCGCGAACCCTTCGCTGGCCGCGCTCATCAGCGCTCACATCGGCGATTCGTGGATACGAGACCTCGGCCGCCTGCGCGACCTCGAGCCGCTAGCGGACGATCTCGACTTCCAGCGTCGCTGGTCGGAAGTGAAGGTGGCCGCGAAGGCCCGTTTGGCCGCGATCCTGGAGGACCGCGCCGGCGTCGCCGCCGATCCGACCAGCCTGTTCGACGTGCAGGCGAAGCGCCTGCACGAATACAAACGCCAGCATCTCAACGCGCTGTACATCGTCGCGCTCTACTTGCGCCTCAAGCGCGATCCGTCGCTGCGGGAAGCGCCGCGCACGTTCGTGTTCGGTGCCAAGGCCGCGCCCGGTTACGCGATGGCGAAGCTGATCATCAAGCTGATCAACGCGATCGGAGCGGTCGTCAACGTCGACCCGCAGACGCAGAACCGGCTCAAGGTCGCCTTCTTCCCGAACTTCAACGTGAAGAACGCCCAGCACATCTATCCGGCCGCCGATCTCTCCGAGCAGATCTCGACGGCCGGGAAGGAAGCGTCGGGTACCGGCAACATGAAGTTCTCGATGAACGGTGCGCTGACGATCGGAACGCTCGACGGCGCGAACGTGGAGATCCGGGAGGCGGTCGGAGCCGAGAATTTCTTCTTGTTCGGCCTGACGGCGGATCAGGTGACGGAACTGAAGCCGCACTACCGGCCGCGCGACTTCTACGAGGACGATGCGGTCCTGCGCGAAGCGATCGACTTCATCGCCTCAGGCGCGCTCGCGCACGGTGACCGGGGGCTGTTCCGGCCGCTGGTCGACAACCTGCTCGACAGCGACCCGTTCCTGGTGCTCGCGGATTTCCGGAGTTACTGCGATGCGCAAAGCCGGGTCAGCGACCTCTGGCACGACCGCAGGGCCTGGACGCGGCAGTCGATCCTCAACGTCGCGCGGATGGGCAAGTTCTCCTCGGATCGCTCGATTCGCGAGTATGCCGAACGCATTTGGCAGCTGGAAGCCGTCCCCGCAGCGACCTGAGCGTGCCGATCGATGATTAGCGAAGGCGAGCTGCTCTGGACGCCGGATCCGGACTTCATCGAGTCCGCGAACGCGACCCGGTTTCTGCGCTGGCTGAAGACGGAGCGCGGGCGCAGCATCGAAGGCTACGAGGCGCTGTGGCGCTGGTCGGTCGAGGATCTCGAAGGCTTCTGGGCGGCGATTTGGGACTTTTTCGAGATCGCATCCGACCGGCCGTACGAGCGGGTACTCAGCACGCGCCGCATGCCCGGCGCACGCTGGTTCGTCGGTTCGCGGCTCAACTTCGCGGAGCACATGCTGCGCCGCGAGAAGGTCGCACCGGGCGAGGTTGCGATCGTGCACGGCTCGGAGCTCCGGCCCCTCGCGCGCGTGACGTGGCGCGAACTCGGCGCCGGCGTCCGTACCCTGGCGACCGCTCTACGCGGGCTCGGCGTCGCACCCGGCGACCGCGTCGCCGCCTACATGCCGAACATTCCGGAAACGATGACGGCGATGCTGGCGACGACCGCGATCGGCGCGGTATGGTCGTCGGCGGCGCCCGAGTTCGGTGCCGATACCGTGATCGACCGCTTCGGGCAGATCGAGCCTACCGTCCTGTTCGCCTGCGACGGGTACCGCTTCAGCGGCAAGAACTTCGACCGGAGCGCGGAGCTCGAGCGGATCGTCGCCGCGTTGCCGACGCTGCGGCACATCGTGTGGCTCGACTATCTGGAACCCGGCAAGCCGTCACCGTTCGCGGGGGCGCTCGCGTGGCAGTCGCTGCTCGCACCAGCGCCCCCCGGCATCGAGGAGTTTCGCTTCGAGCGCGTCGCCGAAGATCACCCGCTCTGGATTCTCTTTTCGTCGGGCACGACCGGTCTGCCGAAGGCGATCGTTCACGGCCACGTCGGCATCCTCGCGGAATTCTTCAAGAACGGGTTGGCGGTCGACTCGGGCCCGGGCCGCCGCGTGTTCTTCTACACGACGACCGGCTGGATGATGTGGAATTGGCTGGCCGGCATGCTCCTGCACGGATCGTCGATCGTGCTGTACGACGGACATCCGGCGCACCCGGGGCCCGAACTGCTCTGGCGGCTCGTCGAAGAGACCGAAGCGACCGGTTTCGGCACGAGTCCGACATTCGTTGCGATGATGCAGAAGCTCGGCGTCGTTCCGCGCGAACGGTTCGACCTCTCGCGGCTGACGTCGGTGGCGCTCACGGGCTCGCCCGTCTCGCCCGAGACGACGGCCTGGTTCTATCGCGACGTCAAGGAGAATCTCTGGGTCAACTCGATCTCCGGCGGTACGGAGATCTGCGCGGCGCTCGTGGGCGGTTCGCCGCTGCTGCCCGTGTACGCCGGCGAGATCCAATCCCGCTTGCTCGGGTTCGACGTCCACGCCTGGGACCCCGACGGCCGCGAGATCGTGGACGAGGTCGGCGAGTTGGTGGTCGCGAGCCCGGCGCCCTCGATGCCGCTCTATTTCTGGAACGATCCGGGTGACCGGCGCTACCGCGAGACGTACTTCGAGACGTTCCCGGGCGTATGGCGGCACGGCGACTTCATCAAGATCAACCGGCGCGGCGGCTGCTACATCTACGGCCGGTCGGACTCGACGCTCAACCGGTTCGGCATACGCCTGGGGACCGCCGAGATCTACCGCATCGTCGAGCGCATCGACGCGATCGCCGACAGTCTGATCGTCTGCTTGGAACCCACACCCGGCAAGTTCTTCATGCCGTTATTCGTGAAGCTGGTCCCGGGCCGCACTTTCGACGAAGGGCTGCGCGCGTCGATCGTCGAGCGCCTGCGCCGCGAGGGCAGCCCGCGCCACGTGCCCGATGCGATCGTCCCGGTCGACGCGATTCCGTATACGCTGACGGGGAAGAAGATGGAGATCCCCGTGCGCCGTTTGCTCGGCGGCGCGAAGCCCGAACAGGTTGCGAGCCGCGACGCGATGTCCAACCCGGACGCGCTCGATTTCTACGCCGCCTACGCGAAGGCGTCCGCGCCGCCGGCGCACTAGGAGCCCCGAGTTCCGAGCCAAGGCGCGGCGCCGGCGGTGGCGAACGCGGAGGGTGCTTACTTGCGGCTTCCGAGGTAGCAACTGTGAAGAGAGGGCTACGGCGATGAGTCGACCGGTAGAAACCGTCCCCGCGACGCGCGAGGGCATGGTCCATATCGGCGCGGGCCGGTTCCTGATGGGGTCGACGAATTTCTATCCGGAGGAAGCCCCCGTCCGGGAAGTTGCGGTCGGCGCATTCTGGATCGATTCCCATACCGTCACCAATCGCGAGTTCTCGCGCTTCGTGAGAAAGACGGGCTACGTCACCGTTGCCGAGCGGCCGCTGGCTGCCGGCGACTTTCCGGGAGCCGAGCACGTGCTTCCGGGCGCGATGGTGTTTCGCAAGACGACGGGCCCGGTCGACCTGAGCGACTGGCGCCAGTGGTGGGACTACGTGCCGGGCACGAGCTGGCGGCATCCCGAGGGGCCCGGCAGTTCGATCGAATCCCGGCAGGACCACCCGGTCGTGCACGTGGCGTACGAGGATGCCGTCGCGTATGCGACATGGAGCGGCAAGCGCCTCCCCACCGAAGCCGAGTGGGAGTACGCGGCGCGCGGCGGGCTCGCCGGGAAGTCCTTCACGTGGGGCGACGAGATGGAACCCGGCGGCAAGCCCGCGGCGAACACCTGGCAAGGCGAATTTCCCTGGCAGAACCTCTGCGCCGACGGTTACGAACGCACCGCTCCGGTCGGGCAGTTTCCGCCGAACGGGTACGGTCTGTACGACATGGCCGGCAACGTCTGGGAGTGGACCTCGGATTGGTACGCGGCCACCCCGGAAAAGCCGCGGTCCGCGTGCTGTGCGGTCGAGAGCCCGCACGCGGCGATCGAGCGGAGCTACGACCCGGCCTTCCCCGAGATTCGCATCCCGCGCAAAGTGCTCAAGGGCGGCTCGTTCCTGTGCGCGCCCAACTACTGCCTGCGCTTTCGGCCGGCGGCTCGCTCGCCGCAGATGATCGACTCCGGGATGTCGCACGTCGGGTTTCGCTGCGTAGCCGATCCCTAGCGGGACAGGATGTAGCGACCGGGTTTTACCGCGCCCGACGGTAAACGACTTGCCCGGTGTTGGAAGAGGTCGCGGTCGCGGTCGGGTTGCTGCTGGTCGCCTACCTTTTCGCGCAAGTGGCCAGCCACGCGGGGTTGCCGCCCGCGGCCGCGATCGTTCTGGTGGGTATCGCGGCCGCAGGCATGCTGCCGCCGACGCTGCAATACTCGCTGACGCCGGGGGTGCTCGCGCTGTTCCTCCCCGCGCTGATCTTCGAGGGCGCGTGGGACATCGATGCGTCCGCGCTGCGCCGGGTCGCGGTCGCGATCGCCCTGCTGGCCGTGCCCGGGGTCGTGCTGACGGCGCTGGCCATCGCCGCTGCGGGAAAGCTGGCCGGGTTGACGCTTGCGGCCGCCTTGGCGCTCGGGGCGATCCTCTCGGCGACCGATCCGGTCGCGGTGCTCGCGCTCTTTCGGACGCTGAGCGTTCCGGTCGACCTGTTGACGATCGTCGAAGGCGAGTCGATCGCCAACGACGGGGTGGCCGTCGTACTGCTGCAGGGCGTGATGACCTTCGCGAGTTCCGCCGGCGTGCCGGGCGTATGGCGCGAACTCGGCACGCTGGCGTACGTCTCGCTGGCCGGCGTGCTGACCGGCGTCGCGGTGGCCGCGCTCGGAACGCCGCTGCTGCGGCGCTGGCAGACGCCCTGGGTCGGCATCGTCACCACCCTGGCCGTCGCCTACGGCTCCTACGGCCTGGCGTCGGCGATCGGCGCGTCGGGCATTTTCGCGAGCGCCGCTGCGGGCATCGCGCTTCCGGCGTTCGCGCTCGAGAAGGGCGAACGCCGGGCGGTCGAGCGTTTCTGGGACGGAACCGCACTGGTGGCCAACGGCTTCGTGTTCTTGCTGGTCGGGCTCAGCCTGAAGCTCGAGCGTATCTTCCACGAACCGCTGTTGCTGCTCGCGACCTTAGCGGCCGTCGTGCTGGTGCGCGGCGTGCTCGCCCACGTGCTCGTGCCGCTTGCCGGGAAGCTCGTCAAGGCCCGCGGCTGGCAGCACGCGATCGCCCTGGCCGGCGTTCGCGGCGGCCTATCGCTGGCGCTCGCGCTCGGGCTTCCGTACGATTTTCCCAATCGCGCCCAGATCATCGACGCGGTGTTCGCGGTCGTGTTCACCACGCTCGTCGTCCAAGGCTGGCTGCTCGCTCCGTTGCTGCGCCGCGTGCTCGCGAGATAGCGAATATCCGTTCGGATCGTCCGTTCGGTGGGTGACGGCTGCCGCTAGCGGCGCTAGCATAGCAGGCGGACACCCGTCCGAGGAGACCACGATCGTACTCGAAATTTCCGTGCTCGCGCTGACCGTCGCATCGTTTGCGCTGTTCGAGCTCTACGCTCGCGCCTGCGATCGGATCTGACGCCGTGTTCGACAATATCTTGGGTTTGGTTCTCGCGGCGGCGAGCCTAGCGTATCTCACGTACGCGATGCTGCGCCCCGAAAGGTTTTAGGAGCGAACCGTGACGTTCTTCGGCTGGCTGCAGGCCGGCGTTTTCTTTGCGCTCGTCTTCGCCTTGACGAAGCCTCTGGGAGCGTACATGGCGCGCGTCTTCGGTGGAGAGCGCACCTTTCTCTCGCCCGTCGTCGGGCCGGTCGAGCGTTTTTTCTATCGCGTCTGCCGAATCGACCCGCGCAAGGAGATGACCGCCACCGGTTACCTGTTCGCGCTCTTCGCGTTCAGCATCGTCGGTCTTCTGTACCTGTACGTGCTGTTGCGGACGCAGAAGTTCTTACCGTTCAACCCGCAAGGGTTCGATAACCTCACGCCCGACAACGCGTGGAACGTGGCGGTCAGCTTCACGACCAATACGAACTGGCAGTTCTACTCGGGCGAGAGCACGATGAGCTATCTGAGCCAGATGGCGGGCTTGGCGTGGCACAATTTCGTGTCCGCCGCGGCCGGCTTGGCGGTCGCGATGGCCGTCATTCGCGGCGTCTCGCGCACCGACATCAAAGCGGTCGGCAACTTCTGGGTCGACATGACGCGCGCGCTGCTCTACGTGCTGCTGCCGATCGCGTTGATCGGCGGGATCTTCCTGGTCGCGCAGGGCGTGCCGGAGAACCTTCGCTCCTATACGGACGCGCAGTCGATCGAGGGGTTCAAGCAGTCGATCCCGCAAGGCCCGATCGCGTCGCAAGAGATCATCAAAGAGCTCGGCACCAACGGCGGCGGCTTCGTCAACGCCAATTCCTCCTCGCCCGACGAGAATCCGACCGGCCTGAGCAACCTGCTCGAGATGCTGATGATGTTCTTGATCCCGGCGGCGCTGACGTACACCTACGGCCGCTACGTCAAAGACCAGCGGCAGGGCTGGGCGCTGTTCGCCACCATGGCCGTGCTCTTCGGCGTGGGCTTCACCGGCGCGTTCTTTGCCGAAACGTCGGGCAATCCGCTGGTCCACCACTTGGGCGTGCTCGGGCCGAATCTCGAGGGCAAGGAGGCGCGCTTCGGCGCCGCGGCCTCGACGCTGTTCGGGACGATTTCGACCGATACGTCGACGGGCGCGGTCAACTCGATGCACGACTCGTGGACGCCGCTCGGGGGCCTGGTGCCGCTGCTGAACATGCAGTTGGGCGAAGTCGCGTTCGGCGGCGTCGGGACCGGCCTTTACGGCATGATCGTCTTCGTCGTCCTAACGGTCTTCATCGCCGGCCTCATGGTCGGCCGTACCCCCGAGTACCTGGGGAAGAAGATCGAGCGCCGCGAGGTGCAGCTCTCGATCCTTGCGATCCTGGTGCTGCCGGTCTTCGCGCTGATTCCCACCGCGCTTTCCATCCTGCTGCCCGCCGGCACGGCGACGCTGGGGAACGCGGCCGCGCACGGGTTTTCCGAGGTGCTCTACGCGTTCAGTTCGACCACCGAGAATAACGGCAGCGCCTTCGCGGGCCTCGGCGGCAACCAGTACTACAACATCGTGACCGGCATCGCCATGATCTGCGGCCGGTTTCTCTTCATCGTGCCCGCCGTCGCGCTGGCGGGTTCGCTCGCCGGCAAGAAGAGCGTGGCGGAATCCGTCGGGACGTTCACCACGTACTCGCCGATCTTCGTCGCGCTGCTGCTGGGCGTCATCATCATCGTCGGTCTGTTGACCTTCGTACCGGCCGACGCGCTCGGACCCATCGTCGAGCACCTCCAGATGCTCCAAGGAAAGACGTTCTAAACATGATCTCGTCTCGCCGAATCGAGCGCCGCCCGCAGGCACGCTCGCTCTTCGACCGCACGATCGTCCTTCGGGCCGTCGGGGATTCGTTCGTAAAACTCGACCCCCGCTGGCAGCTGCGCAACCCCGTCATGTTCATCGTCGAGGTCGGCGCGCTCGTCACCACGCTCTTCTTTTTCCGCGATCTGTTCGCTCGGGGCGGCAAGGACGCGGGCTTCGACGTCGCGATCTCGCTGTGGCTGTGGTTCACCGTCGTCTTCGCGAACTTCGCCGAAGCCGTCGCCGAAGGCCGCGGCAAAGCGCAAGCGGATTTCCTGCGCCGCACCAAGACCGACACGCAGGCGCGCAAGATCGTGGGCGGCCGGATCGTCGAGGTCAACGCCAACGAACTGCGCGCGGGCGACCTCGTGCGGGTCGAACCGAACGAGCTCATTCCCGGCGACGGCGACGTCGTCGAAGGTGCGGCGTCGGTCGACGAGTCGGCGATCACGGGCGAATCGGCACCGGTCATCCGGGAATCGGGCGGCGACCGCAGCGCGGTCACGGGCGGCACGCGCGTGCTCTCCGATTACATCGTCGTCAAGATCAGCTCGAATCCGGGCGAATCGTTTCTGGACCGCATGATTTCGCTCGTCGAAGGGGCGTCGCGTCAGAAGACGCCCAACGAGATCGCCCTCTCGATCCTGCTATCGGGACTCACGATCATCTTCGTGATCGCGGTCGTGACCCTCGGGCCGTTCTCGATCTACGCCGGAACCGTCCAGAGCGTGACGGTGCTGATCGCGCTGCTGGTCTGCCTGATTCCGACCACGATCGGCGGCCTGCTGTCCGCGATCGGCATCGCCGGCATGGACCGCGTCTTACAGCGCAACGTCCTGGCGATGAGCGGCCGCGCCGTCGAGGCCGCCGGCGACGTCGACACGCTGCTGCTGGATAAAACCGGTACGATCACCCTGGGCAACCGGCAGGCCACCGAGTTCGTGACGGCCGACGGCGTGACGCGCGACGAAGCCGCTTTAGCGGCGTACTATTCGTCGCTGGCCGACGAGACGCCGGAAGGGCGTTCGATCGTGGCGCTGGCGTCCGCCGACGCAACCCGCGTCGGCGGCAGCAAGACGCCGCCCGCCGGCGCGACGTTCGTGCCGTTCTCCGCCTACACGCGCATGAGCGGCCTCGACCTGCCCGGCGGCAGATCGATCCGTAAGGGTGCGCCCGACGCGGTACGCGCCTGGGTGCGCGACCGCGGCGGCGACGGTTCCTCCGTGCTCACCGCGGAGGTCGAGCGCATCGCGCGCGCGGGCGGCACGCCGCTGCTGCTGGCGCAGGACGCGAAGATCCTGGCCGTCATCTACCTCAAAGACGTGCTCAAGCCGAACATGAAGGAACGCTTCGACCGCCTGCGCGCGATGGGCATTCGCACGATCATGATCACGGGCGACAACCCGCTGACCGCGAGCGCCATCGCGCGCGAAGCCGGCGTCGACGACTTTCTCGCCGAGGCCACGCCCGAGACCAAGATGGGGCTGATCAAGCGCGAGCAGGCCTCGGGCCGGCTGGTCGCGATGACCGGCGACGGCACGAACGACGCGCCCGCACTGGCGCAAGCCGACGTCGGCGTGGCGATGAACTCGGGCACGCAGGCCGCCAAAGAAGCCGCCAACATGGTCGACCTCGATTCCGATCCGACCAAGCTGATCGAGGTCGTTGAGATCGGCAAGCAGCTCTTGATGACGCGCGGGGCGCTCACGACCTTCTCGATCGCCAACGACGTGGCGAAGTACTTCGCGATCCTGCCGGCCATGTTCGTCACGACGTATCCCGCCATGCAGGCGCTGAACGTCATGCGGCTATCGACGTCGCAGAGCGCGATCCTGTCGGCCGTGATCTTCAATGCCTTGATCATCATCGCGCTGATTCCGCTGGCGCTGCGCGGCGTGGCGTACCGCCCGCGCGGAGCGAACCTGGTGCTGCGCGACAACGTGCTGGTCTACGGACTCGGCGGGATCGTCGTCCCGTTCGTGGGCATCAAGCTCGTCGACCTCGTGCTCACCGCGCTGCACTGGACGTAACCCGCGAAGGAACGATGGAAGCAACAAGATGAAAAGCCCGACCGCCCACGCCCCTGTCCCCGCCACCGCTAACGGAACGGCCAACGCGCCTGCGAGCGCGTTCGCCGGCACGGCCGTCGCGGCCAAAGACGGCGGTATCCTCAGCCACCTCGGAACCGCCGCCCTCTACACGCTCGTGACGGTCGTGTTCCTGGGCATCGTCTACCCGCTGGCGATGACCGCAATCGCGCAACTGGTCTTTCCGCAGCAGGCCAACGGCTCGCTCGTGACCGTGGGCGGAAAGGTGCTCGGGTCCGACATCGTCGGCCAGCTCTGGACGAAGCCGCAATACTTCCAAGGCCGCCCCTCGGCTGCGGGGAAGGGGTACGACCCGACGTCGACCGGCGGAACCAATCTCGGACCGACCTCGAAGAAGCTGATCGACGCGACCCGCGACACGATCGCTGCGTTGCGCAAGGCCAACCCGGATGCTACCGTGCCGATTCCGATGGACTTGGTGACCTCGAGCGGCAGCGGCGTCGATCCCGACATCTCGCCGGAGGCCGCGTACTATCAGGTGCCGCGCATCGCGAAGGCTCGCCATACCGCCGTCGCGACGCTGAACGCTTTAGTGGCCGCGCGCATGCACGGCCGCGAATTGGGCTTTCTCGGCGAACCCCACGTCAACGTGCTGGAGCTGAACCTCGCTCTCGACGGAAACGGGAACGGAGGCGGCAGCAGATAACACCTGGCCCATGACCGAGGCGGCTCGCCGCAAACCGTTCGTGCATACGCCGTGGCGGGGCCGTCTCGTCGGCTTCGGCGCGGCCGGCGTGGCGGCGACCGCCGTGCTCCTCGCTTCGCCCGCATGGCTCGCGGGTTTTCAGCGCGCCGTAGCCGCGTACGACGCCGCGGCAGTCGCGATTCTGGCGGTCTTCTGGGGTCTGGCCATGCACCGGGATCCCAGCGACACGCAAGCCCGCGCCGCCGTCGAGGATCCCGGGCGCAACGTCGTCCTCGCGGTCGTGCTGCTCAGCGTGGCGGTGGGTCTGACTTCGGCGGTCGTCATCCTCGGCCAAGGCCCGCACGTGGCGACCCTCAACGAGAAGCTGGTCGTGTACGCGCTGGGGCTGCTGGCCGTCGTCGGCGGCTGGTTCCTGATCCACACGATCTTCCTGTTCCGATACGCGCATTTGTTCTATTACGACGACGACGACGATAACGAGGCGGACCGCGGCCTCACGTTTCCGGGAACGAAAGATCCCGACGACTACGACTTCGCCTATTTTTCGTTCGTCATCGGCATGACGTTCCAGGTTTCCGACGTGCAGATCACCGACCCCGGGATCAGGCGGGTCGCGCTGATGCACGCGTTGATCTCGTTCGCGTACAACACGGCGATCGTGGCACTGGTGATCAATCTGCTCTCCGGGTTATTCCATTAGCGCGTTACGCCGGGGGTGCGAGGATCAGCATCTGCCGCGTGCCGGCATCGAGCAGGCGGCGCGCGAACGGCGTTTCGCCCGGCCAGCGGGCTTTGTTGCGAGCGCCCTCGATCGCGATCGTCGCGCCGCCCTCCTTGCGCACGGCTTCGAGCAGTGCGACGGCGGGATCGGGCCCGACGACCAGCTTCCAGCGCGCGCGAACGCGCCGCGCCGTCTCCGCCAGCCCTTCTACGATGCGGGTTTCCGCGGCGGCCGCGGATTTCGTCACGTGCACGACCGTGAGGTCGATCTCCAGGCGCAGGGCGATGCGCGCGCAGCGTTCGATCAGGTCGGCGTCGCGCTCGCGCGCTTTGACGCCGAGCGCGAGCCGCGTGAAGGGCTGTTCGCGTTTGGCGCCGCTGCGCGCGTGCACGACTTCGCGTAACGCCAGCTCGCGCAACGCCGCCAGGTTCTCCGAGCGGAAGAAGTTGGAGAGGGCGTCGTCGATCTTCTCTGGCCCGTAGATCTTACCCGCGCGCAAGCGTTCGCGCAGGGTTTCGGGCGTCGTATCGACCAGGATCACGTCGTCGGCGATTTCGAGTATGTCGTCGGGCACGGTTTCGCGCACGCGTTGGCCGGTCAAGCGAAAGACCGCGTCGTTGAGGCCCTCGAGATGCTGGACGTTCAGCGTCGTCATCACGGAGATGCCGGCCCGCAAGACCTGCAGCACGTCGTCGTAACGCTTCGCGTGTTCGTCGCCCGGCGCGTTCGTGTGCGCCAGCTCGTCGATCAGGGCGACGGACGGCTTGCGCTCGAGCAGCCCGTGCAGGTCGAGCTCGCTGTACGTGACGTTGTCGCGGACCGCCAGCCGGCGCGGCAGCGTGGGGATCCCCGCCGCTTTCTGATCGGTTTCGGCGCGGCGGTGCGTTTCGATCAGCGCGCCGACCACGTCGACGCCTTGCTCGAGCAATTGGTGCGCGCGGTCGAGCATCGCGTAGGTCTTCCCGCTGCCGGCGGCGGCGCCCAGGTAGATCGTCAGGCGCCCGTAGCCGATGCGCAGGCGGTCGCCGGCCGTTTGTGCGTTTCGCGAGAACGCGATGCCGCGCTGGCCAGAAAGTGCGGCCGGGTCGACGACGAGCACGTCGCGTTCCGCCGGGCGCGACGCGATCCGGCCGGCGAGCGCGCCGCACGGTATCGCGACCAGCGTGCCTTTGAGCTCCGCGAACTGCGGCTTCGCAAAGTCGAACCCCGGCAGCGCTACGACGTCGGCGTTGAGCTCGTTCGCGAGTTTCGCGACGGCATCGATGTCTCGCTCGCCGGCCAGCGCGATGTCGAGCGCCAGATCGAGGGCCCCCGCGACGCCGGCGGCCATTCGCAAGAAGACGCCCACGTCGCCTTCGCCCGTGGTCAGGGCCAGCATCGTCGAGACCCGTTTCGGCGTCACGTCGGGAATCGTGAGATCGTCGACGGTGCGCAGCATCATCTCGCGCAAGAAGCGCAGGGTCTGCGGCCTGAAGATGCCGCTGCGCGCGCGTTCGATGTCTTCGGGGCGCACGACCTTGCCGGCCAGCAGGCGGGCTTCGAGCTGCTCGGGTGAGACGTCGAGCGCGATCACTTGGTCGGCCGCCCGCAGAAACGAAATCGGCACGATCTCGCGGACCGGGAAGCCGATCAGCCCTTCCGCCGTAGCGGCGACCGTTTCGACGTGCTGGATGTTGAGCGCGCCGCTGACGCCGATGCCGGCGTCGCGTAAGGCCAGCGCGTCCTGCCAGCGCTTGGCGTGCGCGCCGCCCTCGAGATTCGCGTGCGCCAACTCGTCCAGTACGACGAGCGCCGGGCGGGCGCGCAGGGCGGCCTCGAAATCGAAGTCCTCGAACGCCGAGTTCCCGATCTGAACGGTACGCGGCGGGATGCGGGGCAGCCGCTCGAGCAGCCGGTCCAGGTCCGGGCGGCCCTTGGTCTCGACCCACCCGACCATGACGCGAACGCCGTTCTCCTGCAAGCGCAGCGCATCGTCGAGCAAGCGTCGCGTCTTGCCCGCGCCCGGTGCGCTTGCGAGGTATACCGTCAAGCGTGGAGCGGTGCCGAGCTCCTTGAGGAGGGCTTCAGCCGAAGGGCGCCCCGCACGGTCGTTCACGTGACGGAGCTTTCTCGGAGGGGCGGCGCAGCCCCCGGGTACGGCGGCGGCTGCGGCGAATCGATCCGGCGTGCCGGAACGCTGGATCCGCCCGTCGTGCGTGGTGCTGCTGGTTGCCGCGTGGGTGCTGGACCTGCTCACGCCGCAGCTGTTTGTGGCCGCGATACTCCTCAACGTCCCGATCGCGCTCTCGAGCCTCGCGCTCGACTTTCGCTTCACGCAAGTCCTGGTCGCGCTCGCGTTGCTCGCCGACGTGACGGCCGGCTACGCCAACGGGATCGCCGACGGGCATCGATGGGATGCGATCGCGATCGGCGATCGCATGATCGCCGCATTCTCGTTTCTCCTGGTCGGCGTGCTCGCGATCGCGACCCAACGCTCGGCGGCCCGGGCCGGGGAATTGTCGGCGCGGCAAGAACGCGCCGCTCGAGAACGGAGCGTGCGCCGTGCGGTCGAGGTGATTCGCGGCTCCATGAACCCGGAGCTGATCGAGCGCGCGATCGCGCGCGAGGCGCTGGGGTCCTTGTCCGTAGACAGCGCGTTGCTCTACGTCTTTCGGCCGCAGCGCGACGAACCGACCGCATACGTGGCGCGCGCCGGCCGGGCCGAGGTCGAGGTGGCGTCCGCGCGGCCGGCGTCGCCCGTGCTGTCGCTGCTGCACCGGATGGCCGAGCAGCGCGAGCGGATCGCCCGGGTCGGTGAAACGGACGCGCTCGGCCGCCTGTTCCTCGAAACGGTCGGCGCGCCGCACGCGATCGCCGCCTCGCTGATCGAGCACGAGACCGTCTTCGGCGTGCTCGTTCTGTTGCGCGCCGCCGCGCCGTTCGAGGACCATTTCGAAGAAGGCTTCGCGTATTTCGTCGACCAGTCGGCGATCGCGCTCGCACAGGCCGCGCTATTCGTGCAGCTTGCCGAGCGCAACGACGAGCTGGCTGCGGCCAACGTCGCGCTGCGCGAGCGCGGCGACGTCATCCGCGACATCGTGTACGCGCTCTCGCACGACCTGCGCACGCCGCTGAGCGCTTCGAACATGACGATGCGGCAGGCGCTGGGCGGCGCGTACGGTCCGCTGCCGCGGCCGTACCGCGAGATTCTCGAGCGCACGATCGAATCGAACGACTCGTTGCAACGCTTGGCGGAAACGCTGTTACTCGTCTCACGCTACGAGTCGGGCGAGGAGAGCCGGCGGCGCGAGCCGGTCGAACTCGATCGGTTGGCGCGCGACGTCGTGTCGGAACTCGAGCCGCTCTGGCGCGCGAAGGGCGTGGCCGTCACGTTCGAGGCGGAGGCGGCGCCGCTCGTGCTCGGCGACGACCGCGAACTGCGCCGTGCGCTCGTGAACCTGCTCGCCAACGCCGTTACCTGGACTCCCGCGGCGGGGCGCATCGACGTGCGCGTCGGCGCGGACGCGAAGACCGCGCGTCTTTCCATCGATGACGAGGGCTACGGCGTTCCGGAAAGCGAACGCGCGCGCCTCTTCGAACGCGTGCACGACCGGCCGAGCCGCCAGGGAGCGGGTTCGGGCCTCGGCCTGTACCTCGTTCGCAGGATCGCCGAAGGCCACGGCGGCAACGTCGCGTACGCGCCGCGGCCGGGCGGGGGAAGTACTTTCGCGTTCACGTTGCCGCGCGCCGCCGTGCCCGCCCCATTGGCGTTGCCGCGATGAGCGAGGCGCGTACCGTCGTGTTGGTCGAGGATCACGCGCTGACGCGCGCGGGTTTGCGCACCGCGCTCGACGCGTCGCCCGATCTGCGCGTCGTGGCGGAGGCCGGCGACGGGCCGACCGGTCTCGCCGCGATCGCCGCACACCATCCCGACGTCGCGGTCGTCGATATCGGCCTGCCCGGCATGGACGGCATCGAACTGACCCGGCGCGCGCGCCTGGTTTCGCCGCACACGCGCATTGCGATTCTAACCGTTCAGGATCTGGAAACCGAGATCTTGGCGGCGCTCGCCGCCGGCGCCGACGCGTATTCGCTCAAGACCTCGCCGCCCGACCGGATCGTCGCGGCGATCCGCACCGCCGCCGACGGCGGAGCGTATTTCGATCCGCACATCGCCCACATCGTCATGGGCCGCATCGGTTCGACGCGCCCCGCCGGCGAAACGGATTCGCCGCTAACGCCGCGCGAAACCGACATCTTGCGGATGATCGCGGACGGCCGCGGCAACACGGAGATCGCGAGCGCGCTCTATATCGGACTCGGCACCGTCAAAGGCCACATCCGGGACATCTTGGAAAAACTCGCCGCCGCCGACCGCACGCAAGCCGCGGTCGTAGCCCTCCGCCGCGGCTTGATCTGAGAGGCGGACTGCCGCCTAATGCGACGCGCTGACGAAATCGTCGAGTGAATAGTGGGCGATGCTCGCGACACCCGAACGCAGGAGGTACGGCGAGGCGACGGGCGGGCGATCGATCGCATAGGCGGAGTAGAGGATAGCGACCAGCAGCGTCGCACCCGCGGCCCAGCCGAGTCCGTACCGTACGGGCGCCGGCGGTCCGGCGGTTCTCGTCGAAAGCCCGCAGACGCTGAAACGCCGCCCCCCTCGGATGACGACTCGCCGTTTCGAACCGATCCCGGGTCTCATCGCTGCCTCCCCACGAACGCGTTCTTCCACATTGTACACCTGCGACGGCGGGAAGCGGCGTAGCCGCGAGCGCGGGGTTATTTCGTAACTGCGACGGAGCGGGTAGAGTGGATTAGGCCGTGACCTTTACGCCGGCCAGTACGGCGCGCACGTCGTCGCGCGACTCGTTCTTGACCATGAGGATCACGCTGTCGCCGGCGCGGAGAAGCGTATCGCCGTTGGGGATCACGATGTCCTCACCCTTGCGGTCGACGGCGACCACGATGGACGACCGGGGCAGGCCGACGTCGACGATCCGCTTTCCGGCAGCGGGCGAACCGGCCGGGATCGCCAGCTTCACGAGCTCGAGGTCGCCGTCCTTGAGCTTCGTGATGATCGAAACGTCGTGGGCGTTGACCTGCTCGTTGATCGCGTCGAGGATGATCTCCGTCGACGAGATCAGCGTGATCGGCTCGTCGCGGTCGATCGACTCGAAAATCAGCTTGTTCTTCGGGTTGTTGACGCGCGCGATACATCGCGCTTTGGAGTTCTTTTTGGCGATCAGGCAGACGACGAAGTTGTCCTCGTCGTCGCCCGTGTCGGCCACGACGACGTCGGCACGCTTGATGCCCGCTTGATCGAGCACGAGCGGGTCGCAGCCGTCGCCGACCATCGCGACCTCGGTTTCGAGAAGATTGGACATCATCTGGGCCTTCTTGGCCATCTTCTCGACCACGACGACTTCGTGGTCCTTGGCGAGCAGCGCCCGGGCGAGATACGTGCCGACTTTGCCGCCGCCGACGACGATGACGAACATACGGGCGCCCGCCTACGCCGAGAGCCTGATCGGGACGTCGAGCGACGTCGCCGCGAAGCGAGCCACGAACTCGGACAGCGCCTCCGCCGCCACGATGGCGTTGATCTCGTCGCCGGGCGCCAGCTGGTCTTCCGGCGAGGCGACGAAGACGTGCGTGCCGCGCCGGACCGCACCGACCCGGATCAGACCCGGCTTTTCGATGTCGGACACCCGCAGGCCGACGTCGGCATCGCGCAGCGACACGGCCAGCGACGAGACCTTTCCGAAGTCGAACGACGGCACGGATTCGTAGGGCATGTGCATCAGCTTGTCGCGCACGATCTTGGCGCCCAGCGTCGTCGGACAGACCGTCTCGATCCCGAGTTCGCGATACAGCTGCCCGCGCGGCGGATCGTAGATACGCGCTACGATCTTCTTGACCTGGAACATGCGCTGGGCGATCATGGCGGCCATCACGTTGCGGTTGTCGCCGTCGGTGACGGCCACGAAGCCGTCGGCCTCGGCCGAGCCCGCGCGCTTGAGAATGTCGTAGTCGATGCCGGTGCCGACCTCGACCCGTCCGGAGAAGTGGTTCCCCAGCCGCTTGAACGCCGCCGGATTCTCATCGATGACGGTGACGTCGTGGGACTCGGCGGTCAAGAGCTTGGCCACCGTCGATCCGACGCGGCCGCACCCGACGATTACATATCTCATTGGCGTCGACTTTTGTTCGGGTGTCCGTTCGGGCGAACCTGGGAACGCAAGCGTGGCGAGGCCTGCCCGGGACGGCCCTGGTGGGAGGATGCCTCGCACCCTCCGAGAACCGTGCGAGGTCCCAGGCTCCGCGGGGCGTAGCTCAGCTTGGTAGAGCGCTGCGTTCGGGACGCAGAGGTCACAGGTTCAAATCCTGCCGCCCCGATGGTTCTCCACAAAGGCCTGCCGTGTTCAGTCGCTTCAACCCCGCGGCCAAGCGCGTTCTGCGTGCGGCAGAGCAAGCGTGCCGCAATCACAATCACTACTACGTGGGGGTCGGGCACTTGCTGTTCGCGCTCCTCGAGGAGCGGGATCCCGGCGTTGAAGCGCGCCTCGCCGAACGGGGAATCCACCTCCCCGAGGTTCTGGCCGATCTTCGGCGCGCGCTCGGGACCGGGGACGACCGCCTCTGGGACGGGATCCTCGTGACGCCGCGGGTCCGCCACGTCGTAGCCATCGCCGAATCCTCCGTCCCTCAAGGCTCCGCGGTCGAGCCGCGCGACCTCTTCGACGCGATCGTAACCGAAGGCGGCGGCCTCGCCGCGGAACTGCTCTCTCGCTTCGGTGCGAGTCCCGGCAGCCAGCCCTCCAGGACCAAAGGAAACCTTCGAATGACACAGCGGGTAGTCCACTAGACGTGGAGCACGTCACGCATTTCTTCATCAGCCTTATCGATGAAGCCGGATATGCCGGCCTCTTTTTGGTGATGGTCCTGGGCAACATCGGCGTTCCGGTCGGGACGGAACTGGTGCTGCTGGCGGCGGGCGCCGCGTCGGCGACGGGGCACCTGTCGAGCGTCTGGCTGGTCGGCACGGTGGGCACGCTGGGGGATCTGACGGGCTGCCTGATCCTCTACGCCGTCGGCTACGCCGGGGGGCGCCCGTTCGTCGCCCGCTGGGGTAAATACGTGAAGCTCGATGAGAAGAAACTGGACCGCTTTCACGAGTTCTACGAGCGCTACGGCAACGTCGTCGTCTTCGTGTGTCGCTTCTTGCCGTTCGTGCGGGGCGTCTCCGCGCTGCCGGCGGGCGTGTCCCGCATGCAGAAGCGCTACTTCGTCACCTATACGGTTGCCGGCTCGGCGATCTTTTGCTTCTTTCTCGCGTGGCTGGGCAACGTCTTCGGGGCGCACTTCGACGAGATCGCTCCGCAGATCCATAGGTTCTCGACCGTCTTCGTCCTAGTGGTCGGCGTGGCCGTCGTGGCCTTCGTGGCGCAGAGCGTCGTGCGGGCGCGCCGTAGCAGCGGCACGGCCTAGCCGCCCTGACGCCGCCTCGGAACCTCGAAGGCACGCTCGCGCAGCTCCCCGATGCGCCGGGCGTGTATTTGATGCTGGGCGAGGCCGAGCGGATCTTGTACATCGGCAAGGCCGTTTCGCTACGCAACCGGGTGCGCTCGTACTTTCAGGATTCGGCGGCACACACCCAGCGCACCGCGCGCATGGTCGAGCGCGTGGCCGACGTGCGCTGGATCGTCGTCAACAACGAAATCGAAGCGCTGATCCTGGAAGCCAACTTGATCAAGCGGCACCAGCCGCCGTTCAACGTGCGGCTGCGCGACGACAAGCGCTACCCCTATCTAAAAGTCACGAACGAGCCGTTTCCGCGCGTCCAGTTCACGCGCGTCGTACGCGACGACGGCGCGCGGTACTTCGGGCCGTACACGAACGCGCACGGGCTGCGCGAGCTGATCGATCTCGTGCGCGTCGTCTTTCCGCTGCGGACCTGCCGCGAGCCGATCGACGGCAGGCGCGCGCGCCCGTGCCTGCAGTACCACATCAAGCGGTGCCTCGCGCCCTGCGTCGGGTATCAGAGCGAGCCCGAATACGACGCCCTCGTCGACGAAGTGGTGCTGTTTCTCGAAGGTCAGCAGGACCGGTTGATCGAGCGGCTCAACGCCGAGATGGCCGATGCGGCCGCGCGGCTGAACTACGAAGCGGCGGCGCGGTTGCGCGACCGCCTGGTCGCGGTCCGGCGAGTGACCGAGAACCAGAAGGTCGTGTGGCGTTCGCGCATCGATATGGATCTGATCGCGGCCGCGCGGGCGCAAGGCCAGGCCTGCATGCAAGTCTTTCTGGTTCGCGGCGGCAAGCTGATCGGCCAGGAGCACTTCATCCTCGACGGCGTGACGGATCAGGCCGACGCGGAACTCTTCTCGGAGTTCTTCACGCAGTTCTACACCGCGCGGGCGGGTCAGACCGGGACCGGCTTCGGCGACGGGTTCTCGCCGCTCGCGCTGCGCGAAGCGCGCGGCAACGAAGTGCCGGTCGCGCTCAAGGCGCGCGCGCGCCGTCCGGCCTCGCAGGCGACGATCCCCAAAGAGGTCCTGGTCGAGGCGTTACCCGCCGACCGAGGCGTCATCGAGTCGTGGCTCTCGGAACTCAAGGGACAGCGCGTGCGAGTGCTGCGCGCGCAGCGCGGGACGCGCGCCGAATACATGCGGCTCGTGCACGAAAACGCCGAGCAGAATCTCAAAGCGTTTCTGGCGCATCAGGAAGTGCAGGAATCGAACTCGGCGCGCTCGCTGAACGAACTCGCGGCCGCGCTCGACCTGCCCGACGCGCCGCATCGCATCGAGTGTTACGACATCTCGAATATCGGGGGTACGAATCCGACCGCCTCGATGGTCGTGTTCGTCGAAGGCCGGGCGAAGAAGAGCGACTACCGGCGCTTCAAGATCCGCTACGATCTGGGCTCCAACGACTACGCGATGATGCAGGAGACGCTACGGCGCCGCCTGCGGTACTTGCGGCCCGATACGAGCGCTCCGGGCGAGAACGGGCTCGAAGCCGAGCTGCGCAAGAAGGAGAGGTTCCATCACCGTCCTGACCTGTTGCTGATCGACGGCGGCAAGGGTCAGCTGAGCGCCGTCGTCGAGGTGCTCGAAGAGCTGGACTTATGGGGAATTCCGGTAGCCGGCCTCGCCAAGGAGCACGAGTGGCTCTTCGTGCCCGGGCAAGCCGAGCCGATCGTGCTGCCGCCGGGGTCTGCGGGCCTGCATCTGGTCATGCGGGTTCGGGACGAAGCGCACCGCTTCGCAGTCGAATACCATCGCAAGCGGCGCGCCACTGCGATGACGCGGTCCGCGCTCGACGCGCTGGCCGGCGTCGGGCCCGTGCGGCGCAAGCGCCTCCTGACGGCGTTCGGCTCGGTCGGGGCGCTCAAGCGGGCGAGCGTCGACGAAATCGCAGCGGTCAAGGGAATGACTCCCGCACTCGCAGCCTCGGTGAAGGCCGCCCTAGGCGCACCGCCGTAACCGTGCAAAGGAGGATAGGCCAATGAACTTCGTCATCCGGTTGCTGCTCAATGCGATCGCTCTGCTGATCGTCGCCTACCTGTTGCCGGGCGTTCACGTGTCGTCGTTTTCGGCCGCCATCATCGCCGCGTTCATTCTCGGCATCGCCAACGCGATCGTGCGGCCCGTGCTGATCATCCTGACGCTGCCGGCGGTGCTGTTGACGCTGGGTCTCTTCACGTTCGTCATCAACGCGTTCACGTTCTATCTGGTCGCGCACATGGGCCTGGGGCTTACGGTGGACGGGTTCGGTTCGGCGTTCCTGGGGGCGATCGTGCTCTCGATCGTCTCGTTCGTGCTCTCGTGTTTTGTGAAGACGACGGAAGTGAAGACCGCCTCGTGAACCGGCCGCGGATTCTGGTTACCAACGACGACGGCTATTCGAGCTTCGGCCTGATCGCGCTCGCGGAAGCGCTGCGCGAACTCGGCGACGTCACGGTCGTCGCGCCGGAGCAGGATAACAGCGGCATCGGGCATTCGATCTCGGTCAAGCACCCGGTGCGAGTTTCCGAGGTGAAGGAGCGTAGCGTCAAGACGTTCCGATGTTCGGGCACGCCCGCCGACTGCGTCGTGGTCGGTGCGTTCGATCTCTGCGGCGGCATGCCGTCGTTGACCGTCAGCGGAATCAACCGCGGCGCGAACATCGGCGACGATCTCAACTATTCCGGTACGGTCGCCGCCGCGATCGAGAGCGTGATCATCGGCATTCCGGCGCTCGCGATTTCGCTCGTGGCTTCGTGGCCGGAACACGCGCGCGAGCATCATTGGGCGACGGCCGCGCGCGTCGCCGCGCGCATGGCGCGCGACATCCTCACCAACGGCTTGCCGCGGCTGACGCTGCTCAACGTCAACGTGCCCAATCTGCCCGAGAGCGAGGTGCGCGGCGAGCGCTGGGTGCGGCAGGGCCGCAAGTCGTACCAAGACCGCGTCGAGCGCCGCACCGACCCGCGCGGCGGAACCTATTACTGGTTATGGGGTTCGTTCGATCCCGCGAACATCGTCGACGGCACGGACCTCGGCGCGGTCCGCGACCGGTACGTCAGCGTCACGCCGCTGACGATCGACCGCACCGACCACGACGAACTGGGCCGCCGCCTCCGCAACGAGAACGTGCGCGCCGGCTCAGCGTAGGCGCTCGTCGGCGAGATCGATGTCGTATTGGACGCGGCGGAAGATCTCGTCGGGAAGCTCGCCCGAGTCCCGCATGCGCAGGATCTCGCGCCGTTCCGCATCCAGCGCCTCCTGCTGCAGCTTGTGATCGATGGCGACGTCGCGTTCGTCGAGCGAGCCGTCGAGGTGGCCGGTCAGATGCGCGATGCGGTACTCGTACTCGCCGAGAATCCGGCCCTCGACCTCCCACTCCTCGGTCGAGTTGAAGCCGGGTTCGAGCCGTCGCAAGCGCGCGATGCCGGCCTTCAGCGCGGCGACCCGCACGGCGATTTCGTGCGCGTCGAGGTCTTCGCCCGAATCGATCCGCAGCCACTTCAGGAGCGGGATCAGCGAAAGCCCCTGGAGGACGAGCGTCACGAAGATCACGCAGAAGGTGATGAACACGATCTCGTTGCGGCCCGGAAACGGCGCTCCGGCCGCGGTCGTCGCCGGCAGCGCGAGCGCGCCCGCAAGCGACACGATGCCGCGCATTCCGCTCCAGCCGATGACGAACAGATAGCGCCAGCCGGGATCGCCTTCCTTGCGGTTTATCGACGGGAAGAGCGCGCGCGGCAAGTAGGCGGAGGGGTAGATCCAAATCAGCCTGACGAGGATGACCAGCGCGCTGATCGCTAACCCGATCCAGATCTCGCGTTGCGCGAACGAGGGGTCGTGGACGATCGTGCGCAGTTGCAGGCCGATCAGCAAGAACACCAGACCGTTGAGCAGGAAGATCAGCAGCTCCCAGACGGCGCCCGCCACCAGACGCCCTTCCGGCCCGTAGATATCGCTCGATCGCCGGCTCATGTAGATGCCGGCCGCGACGGTGCCGAGTACGCCCGACACGTGCAGCAGCTCGCACGTCAGATAGACCGCGTACGGCGCGATCAGGGCGATCGCGTTGCCGATCAGCGGATCTCCCAACTCGAGCCGGCGCATCAGGATCGTGAAACGCGCGAGCGCGTACGCGAACGCAAGCCCGACCGCGACGCCGCCCAGAGTGACGAAGACGACCGCGAAACTCGCGTTCGTAAGCGAAAAGCCGCCGGTGACGGCCGCGACCACGGCAAACCGGTAGATGATCAGCGCCATCGCGTCGTTGACGAGACCTTCGCCGTCGAGGATGGCCATGATTCGCTTGGGGACCGAAAAACGCTCGAAGACGGCGCCCGCCGCCACGGCGTCGGGGGGTGAGATGATCGCGCCCAGCGCGACGGCACTCGCCCAGCCGATGTGCGGCATGAGCTGGTGGGCGACGACCGCGACGATGCCGGTCGTGAACGCGACCAGACCGATCGCGAGCAGCCCGATCGGCCGCGCGTTTTCCCGGAAGGTCTTCCAGTCGGTCAGCCAGCCGCCCGAGAAGAGCAGCGGCGGCAGGAAGATGAGGAAGACCCACTCCGGGTCGAGTTCGAAGTGCGGCACGTTGGGGAAGAACGCCAGGAGTGAGCCGCCGATCACGAACGCGATCGGGTAGGGCACGCGGAACCGCTTGGCGATCAGAGCGACCACGACGATCGACGTCAGCAGCAGCAGGATCAGACTGGACGCTTGCACTGCCGCTCGCTTCGCCGCAACTCTCTACATACCAGCCAGCTATCAGTAGCTGTTTTGCGGAGGTCGGCCCACAACCCGATGCCGTAAGGTCGGGATATGCTCTCCAAAACATCGCTCGCGGGGGCCGTCGCGGTCGCGCTTGCCGCGGTATCGGTAACCGCCGCGCCCGCGCGCGCGGATCTTCCCGTTTCCGTCCAAGCCGGGGCGCAGTTCCCGTTGCAGGACAACGCTCGCAACGCCGGCGGCAGCGCGCAAACGCAGCTGGGCCTCAACTACGATTTCTTGCGCTTGCCCGTCGTGCCGGTGGCCGTGTCGGTTCAGCTCGACGACGCGTTCGGCTCGAACGGGACCGGCTCGCTGAACCGGTTCGGGTTCGGTGTGGCCGGCCGCCTGACCACGCCGCTCTACGTGGGTGCGGGCATCTCGGTCTACGGCGTCAACGCGCGTCTCGCGTATCCGAATGCCCCGAGCAATACCGGTACCGCGTTCGGTGAGAACCTCTTCGCGGGCGCGCGCGTGTTCTCGCTGGGCGGCGTCGGCTTCGCGCTGCAGGCTTCGTACGAGCACGTGCCGTCCGTCGCCGGCATCGATCCGAGCGCGGTCGGCGTCGGGCTACGAGTTCAGCTTTAGCGCGCGATCTGCGAGCGTGCCGGCGAAGGCGACGAACCAGTCGATCGCCTCGGGGTTGCGCATCGCGTCGCGCGCCGCGACGCGATGCGGTTCGGCGCCGCCGAGGATGCGACGCACCGGAACCTCCATCTTCTTGGCCGTGAGCGTGTAGGGGACGTCCGGAACCTGATGTATTTCGTCGGGAACGTGCCGCGGGCTGCAGTCCGCTCGCAGGCGCTCCGTGAGTTTCTTACGCACGCTCGCGTCCAGCTCGAGGCCGGGCGCGAGTTTCACGAAGAGCGGCATGTAGAAGCCGCCGTCCTGCGTTTCCAGGCACACGATCAGGCTGTCGGAAACCTCCGGTAAGCGTTCGAGGCAACGGTAGATTTCGGCCGAACCGATGCGCACGCCGAAACGGTTGAGGGTCGAATCGGAGCGCCCGTACACGTAGCAGCCGCCGCGCGCGTTGATCTTGATGAAGTCGCCGTGCCGCCACACGCCGGGATACACCGAGAAATACGATTCCAGGTAACGCGTGCCGTCCGGATCGTTCCAGAAGAAGAGCGGCATCGAGGGGCAGGGGCTGGTGACGACGAGTTCGCCCACCGTATCGACGAGGTCGTTTCCCGCCTCGTCCCACGCGTGGACGTCCATCCCGAGGATGCGGGCTTGAATCTCGCCCGCGTAGACCGGCTGGGTCGCAACCGATCCGACGAGGCCGCTGCAAAAATCCGTTCCGCCGGATTGCGAGGTGACCCAGAGGTCTTCTTTGACGCTGTCGTAGAGCCACGCGAACGTTTCCGGCACGGCCGGCGAACCCGCCAGAAAGATCGTGTCCACGCGCGACAGATCGTAGGTCGCTTTGGGAACGATCCCGATCTTATGCATCGCTTGCACGAAGGTGGGGCTGGCGCCGAACAGCGTTACGCCGGCCTGCGACGCCATGCGCCACAGCAGGTCGGGTTCGGGATGCGACGGATGGCCGTCGTACAGGACGATCGAGGCGCCCTGCAAGAGCGCCGCCAGCAAGCTGTTCCACATCATCCAGCCGGTCGTCGAGTAGAAGAACATGCGCGACGACGGCGTCAGGTTCGAGTTGAAGGCCGTGCTCTTGAGCAGCTCGATGGTGATGCCGGTGTGGCCGTGCACGAGCGCTTTCGGAAGCCCGGTCGTTCCGGAGGAGAACAGCACCCATAGCGGGTGCTCTTCGCCGACGCGCTCGTAGGCGAACGAGTCGCGCGGCACGCGCTCGCCGGCGAGCGTATCGACCCACGGAACGCTCGGCACGCCGGCGGGCGGTTCGGCAGCCGGGTCGAGGTACGGCAGCCAGACGATGCGTTCGAGGGTGGGTAACCCGGCGACGATGGCGTCGAGCTCGGCGCGCCGCCCGAAGTCCTTGCCGCCGAAACGGTAGCCGTCGGCCGCGAAGAGCACTTTGGGCTCGATCTGCGCGAAGCGGTCCAGCACCGTTTGCGCGCCGAACTCGGGCGCTGCCGCCGACCAGACGGCGCCGATCGCGGTGGCCGCCATCATCGCGATCGCCGTCTCGACGATGTTGGGCTGGTACGAAACGACCCGGTCGCCGGGAACGACGCCCATGGCGCGCAGCCCGGTCGCGAGCCTGCGAACCGCGTCGCCCAGTTCGTGCCAGGTCATCTGCGCCTGCGGCCGCAGTTCCGAGCTGTGGACGATCGCGACCTCGTCCGGCGCGGCCCAGGCTTCGTAGCGCAGCAGGTGTTCGGCGAAGTTGAGCCGGCTGCCGGCGAACCAGCGCGCGTTCGGCATCTCGCCCGTGCGCACGGAACGGTACGGCGCCGACGACACGACCTCGAAGAAATCCCAGAGCGCACCCCAGAACGCGGTGGGGTCGGTCACCGACCACCGCCACAACGCGGCGTAGTCGTCGAATCGCAGGCCTCGCTCGGCCTCGAGCCAGCGTCCGAAGCGCGCGAGTTGCGAACGCTCCGCGAACGCGGCGGAAGGCGTCCACAGCAGTTCGCCTTCGGCGACGTGCCGGGGTGCCGGTGGTGCGGACATCGCGGCCTTACTTCGCGCCGCGCATGACGTCGAGGAGTTCTTGCATGCCGGGAAAGGTCGCGTGCGCGCGGCGCGCCGGCGGCAGCGACGCGAACGCGGCGGCGTCGGCCAGGCCCGTGCAGACGCCGATCGCGAGCGCGCCGCCGTCGAGCGCCATGCGCACTTCGAGCACCGGATCGTCGCCGACGACCGCGATGTCCTGCGGCCGCCGGCCGAGCCGCGCCGCGCACACGCGCAAAGCGCTGGCGGACGGCTTGCCCACGACGCGGCTGCGCTTTCCCGTCACGCTGTGAATGGCCGCGCAGATGACGCGCGACACGCCGATCGTGCGGCCCGCGCTCGTCGCGAAGAAGGGCGCGTCCGACGCCGAGTACACCTGGGCGCCGGACCACACGGCTTGGCAGGCGGCTTCGAGATCGGGCAAGGTGAATTCGGCGTGCCACCCCACGAACACCGCATCGGCGCTGCGATCGGCATCGGCGGGCAGCACCGTCGCGAGCCCCGCGTCCGCGAGCGGCTGTCGGACGCCCGCGCCGCCGAGCACGAGGACCTGCCGGTGGCCCTTTGCGACGAGAACGTCCGCCGCCACGACGGCCGGCGTCAGCATGTCGCGTTCCGCGATCGCTATGCCGGCGCGCTGCAGCATTCCGGCATAGTCGGCCGGCGTGTGGACCGTGCCGTTGGTCAGGATGACGAAGGGGCGTCCGCTTTCGCGAACCGTGGCCAGCAGCTCGAGGCTGCCCGGCAACGGTTTGTATCCGTGGCTGTGGCGGTCGCTGAGCGCCAGCGTGCCGTCGAGATCGAAGACGAAACCCTTGGCGGCGTCGAGGCGATCGCGGACCGATGCGGCGATCATGAATAACGGCTCAATTGCAGCAGAAAGTTCGGCTTCTCGACGGTCAAATTCGCGAGCGGCGGCCGGGTCGCGAGTTCGCGCAGGAGCTTGATCGCGGTGCGCGTGTCCGGATCGTAACTGCGGCGCGCCGCCCCGGCCGCGAGCATCGCGTCGACTTGAGCGGCCGGCATGGTCGCGCGCAGCAAGAGCTCCTCGTCGGGAATGCCGGGTCCGAGGCGCTTGCGGAGTTCGCCCAGGTCCGGCGGCGGCGGCTGCGCGGCCAGTTCCTTCGCGCGGCTGCGCGCGAGGATGCGATCGCGCACGCCGGGATCGACCGGTTGCGGCGGCGAGCCGAACAGGCCGAGCGTATAGCGGATCACTTCGTCGGGCACGTTCTCGTAGCGCTCGGCGGCCAGCACGTTCATGACGGCCTGCGTTCCGACCACTTGGGAAAACGGCGTCACCATGATCGGGAAGCCGAGCTCCGCCCGCACGCGCGCCGTTTCGGCCAGCACCGCGGGCAGCTTGGCGAGCTGGCCGATCTCGGCGAGCTGGCGCTGCATCGTGGTCAGCATGCCGCCCGGCATCTGGTGCTCGAAGTACGCGGCGTCGAACTCGGAGGCCGTGCCTTCGGGCAATCCTTCGGCGCGCGCCAGGCGGCGAAAATAACCGCTCATCTCGGCGAGGGCAGCCGGATCGAGCGCGGTCGAACGGCCTTGCGCGCGCAAGTTGTCGATCGTGCGTTCCGCCGACGGTTGCGACGTGCCGCCGCCGAGCGGGCCGGCCGCCGTGTGCAGCGCGTCGATGCCGAGTTCCCCCGCGACGGCGTAGGAGAACGGCGCCAGCGCGATCGTGCAATGCGAATGCAGTTCCAGCGGCTTGCCGCCGATGCGCGCGCGGATTGCGGGAATGATGGTGCGCGCGCGTTCGGGGGTCAACAAGCCGCCGGGATCCTTGAGGTAGATACGGTCGACGTCGGGCGAGGCGGCCAGGGCGGCGGCGCGCCGCGCGAAGTAGGCGTCGTCGTGCAGCGGGCTCAGCGTGTACACGAGCGCGGCGACGATCTCGGTGCCGCCTTCGCGCCGGATCGCTCGCGCGGATCCGACGATCGCGTCCGCATCGTTCATGGGGTCCATCGCCTGAAAGCGGCGGATACCCGCGTCGATCAGCAGACGAAACGACAGCGCCATCAGATCTTCGCCGGCGCGCTCCCACGAGATGAAGCGCATCCCGGTCGTCAGAAACGAGAGCGGCGTGCGCGGCATGGCCGCCGCCGCCAAGCGAATCCGCTCCCACGGATTCTCCTTATGGTAGCGAACCGAAATCGCCATGTGCGTGCTGGTCGAGAAATCGATCGCATGGAAGCCGACGCGGTCCATGACCGGGGCGATCTGCAGGATCATCGGGGTCGTCAGGCCGACCGCTCCCCACAAGCTCTGGTTGCCGTCGCGGACCGTCGTGTCGATCAGTGCGATATCGGTGATGGCACGCCTCCAAAATGCGCTAAGTAACCGGTGTCGACCGCACCGCTGCGGAAACGCGGGTCGTCGAAGATCGCGGCGAGCAGCCCGAGATTGGTTGCCACGCCCTCGATCCGGCATTGCGCGAGCGCCCCGCGCATGCGGCCGATGGCGGCGCTGCGATCCTTGCCGTGCGCGACGACCTTGGCTAAGAGCGAATCGTAATACGGCGGCACCGTCGTCCCGCTCTCGACGTGCGTGTCGACGCGCAATCCGGTTCCGCTCGGGAAGGCCGCGGTCGCGACCGTGCCCGGCGACGGCTGGAAGCCGCGCTGCGGATCCTCGGCGTTGAGGCGGCACTCGACGGCGTGCCCTTCGAAGCGGATGTCGCGCTGCGCGTAGCGCAGCGGCTCGCCTTGCGCGATCGCGATCTGTTCGGCGACCAGATCCACCGACGTGACGGCTTCGGTCACCGGATGCTCGACTTGCAGGCGCGCGTTCATCTCGAGGAACGCGAACCGGCCGCGTTCGACGTCGACCAGGAATTCGACCGTACCGGCGCCGCGATAGTGCAGCGCGGTCGCGAAGCGGACCGCGGCCTCGTGCATCTCCGCGCGCAGCGGCGCGGCGAGGTCGGGCGCGCCCGCTTCCTCGACGACTTTCTGATAGCGCCGCTGCACGGAGCAGTCGCGTTCGCCGAGATGGATCGCGTCCCGGCCGTCGCCCAGCACTTGGACTTCGACGTGACGGGCGCGCTCGATGCAGCGTTCGAGGTAGACGCGCGCGTCGCCGAAGGCCGCGCCCGCTTCGGCTCGCGCGAGCGAGAACGCTTCGTCCAATTCGCCGGCGGTGTCGACCCGTTTCATGCCGCGCCCGCCGCCGCCGCCGACGGCTTTGATCAAGACCGGAAAGCCGATCTGCACCGCGAGCCGGCGCGCGGATTCGACGTCCTCGACCGGGCCGCCCGGCGTCAGCGGAACCGCCGCGCGCTCGGCCAGCGCACGCGCCTGCAGCTTGTCGCCGACGCCTGCGACCTGTGCCGCGGTCGGACCGACGAACGCGATTTCCGCCTCTTCGCAGGCCGCGGCCAATCCCGGGTTTTCGGAAAGGAAGCCGTAACCGGGATGGATCGCGTCGCATCCGCTGCCTTTGGCGGCTTCGACGATCGTGCCGATTTTCAAGTAACTGTCAGCCGCTCGAGCCGGACCGATGCAGAGCGTGCGGTCGGCGTAGCGTGCCGGCAAGGAAGCGAGGTCGGCGCTCGACGCGGCCAGCACGGTCTCGATGCCGAGCGTGCGCGCGGCGCGGATGATCCGCATCGCGATCTCGCCGCGGTTGGCCACGAGCATGCGGCGGATCGTCACGGCAGCGGAGCGATCCGCGCGAGCACGGAGCCGTACTGGACGAGTTCGCCGTCCGCCGCGACGATCTCGACGATCGTGCCGCGCGTACCCGCCGAGATCGAGTTCATCAGCTTCATCACTTCGATGATGCCGACGACCGTCTGCTCGTCGACCTGCGATCCGGCGTCGACGAACGGGCGTTCGCCCGGCTTGGGCGCGCGGTAGAACGTCCCGAGCATCGGCGACACGACGTCGACGAGGCCGCCGCGCTCTCCCGATGCGGCGGACGGTGCCGCCGCCGGCTCGACGGGCGCGGGCGCGGGCGGTGCTTCCGCTCGTGCGTTCGCGGGCGCGGGCGATGCGGGCGCGCCGGGGCGGCGGAGCAACAATTTGTAACGGTCGGTCTCCAGACGCAGCTCGTCGAAACCGGAGGCGTCGAGCAGGGCCAGGATCTCGAGCACGTCCTCGTGGCTGAGACTCATCGCTTGCGCTGCGCCCCGAAGATCGTGAGTACGCTCGAGAACGGGTTGGCGCCGACGCTTTCGACCAAGCGCGTTTGCTTCGAACTCCAGACGGTTTCGGGGCGGCTCTGCAGCAGAAAGATCTCGGGCGCCGCGCTGTCTGCGCCGCAAATCGCCCACTCGATATCCTGGGCGCAGCCGTGGTGCCGCTCGATGGCGCGCCCGAGCTCGGCCAACTGCTTCACCTCGCCGGTCGACAGCGAGGGCACGGAGCGTAAGTGGTCGGGCACCGCTTCTTCGCGAATGCCGTTCGTCTCGCGGTTGGGGACGTGGCGGATCGCCTTATCGGAAATCGTGTGCCGTGCGATGTCGCCCGTGACCTTGTTGACGACGAACTCGTCCGGCGTCACCTCGCCGCCGACCACCGCCGAGCCGAGCCCCCAACTTGCGCTGATCGCGATGACCGACGGGTCGCCCGTCACGGGGCTGCGCGTGAACATGACGCCGGCGGTGCGGGAATCGACCATCTCTTGCACGACGACGCCCATCGCCATGGCTTCTTCGGGCAGGTTCAGGCGTCGCCGGTACGACACGGACGGTTCGCTGTAGAGGCTCGCCCAGCAGCGGCGTACGGCGCTCTGGACCTCGCGCTCGCCGCGTACCCACAGGTACGTTTCTTGCAGCCCCGCAAAGCTGGCTTCGGCGCCGTCTTCCATGGTCGCGCTTGAACGCACGGCGACGGGCGCGTCGGGGCTCTCCACGCAGAGCGCGCGATAGCCGAGCACGATCGCGGATTCGACGTCCGGGGGTAACTCGGCGCGTTCGACGCGCGCGCGGATCGTGCCGGAGACGGCGCGGCACGCGGGCTCGTCGTCCGCATCGAGGTCTTCGACCAGCTTCACGATCGAGCCGTCTGCGTCGAATCCGGAGCGCGCTTGGCGGAACGCAACGGTCGTGACGACGAAGCCTCGCGGCACGCGAATCCCCGCTCCGACCAGCCGTCCCAGGCTGACGGCCTTGCCGCCCGCGACGTCGCGGTCGTCGTCGTCGAGTTCTTCGAACCACGCGACGTGTCCGTGCCGTGCTCCCATACGGCTGCGCGTCAATCCAGGATCGTCACGACGCCGCTCGTCCCGTCGACGCGCAGGCGCTGTCCGGTGACGATGCGCTTGGTCGCGTGTCCCGTCCCGAGCACGGCCGGCATGCCGTATTCACGGGCCACGATCGCCGCGTGCGACATCGCGCCGCCGATGTCGGAAACGGCCGCTTTGATCTTGCCGAAGATCGGGGCCCAACTCGGCGCGGTCACCGGGCACACCAGAATCTCGCCTTCGCGGACGCTCGCGATCTCGTCGACGTTGCGCACGACGCGAGCGAGGCCTTCGACGACGCCGGGCGAAGCGCCGAAGCCGCGCAATTCGGAACCTTCCGAGGGCGGGGCGGCCCACGACTTCAGCTGTTCCGAGGTAATGCCCCACAGCATCAGCAGCAGCGGGTCCTGGATGTTCTCCGGCACGGGACCGAGCGCCGGCGGCGGCGACCACTCCGCCAGCTTCGCCAGTGCCGCCTTGCGTGCCGCGACGATCGGCGGCCAGTACCGCGTCCCCTTGGCGGGCAGGCCGGATGCCCACGATAGTGCGAGGTCGGCCAGTGCCGTCGCGACTTCGTAGCGGTTCAGCTGGAAGATGTCTTCGCCGTCCGCGAAGAACCCGTGGCGCGCCAGGACGGCGCCGAACTCGCGTACCTTGTTGAAGAATGCGGTGGCCGCCCAGTTTTCGCAATAGAACTTGTGGTCTTCGACGAACGGAAAGACCAGGTGGCATAGGCCGAGCATCCGATCGAAGGTCGCGCGTTCCTCGTCGCCCGGTAACAGCGAGCGGTATTCGGCTGCGATCTCTTCACGTTCGCGCTTGAGACGTTCGGTGGGCCGCTCGAGGTCCCGGCCGGCACGAACCTCGCCGATGTAGCGAGTCAGCGCGGAAAACGGCATCGACAGATCGTCGTTCCAATTGCGGTGGTGGTGGTAGAACCCGTCGCCGGTCGAGATGTTGAACCACGGTTCGCGCGCCGCTTCGAAGGCAGCGAGCCAGGCCGCGCCGGCGTCGCCGCGTTGCTCGAGGTCGGCGAGGATCTGCGCGGCCGTGAGGTCTTCCTGGAACGCGCCGTCGACACCGCGTTGGACCGCCAGCGCGGCGAGTTTCTTCAGCTCGTCGTCGGGCCGCAGCATGGTCGTGTCGACGCCGGCCACCATGCGCGCGACCATCTGTACCGAGATCTCCGGAAACGCCCGCTTACAGAACTCGAAAAACGTAAGGTACGCGCCGTACCCGAGCACGAGAAACTCGAAGTGGTACTGCCACATCAGCAGATACGCTTCGACGCAGCGGTTGTAGCGCTCGATCAGATAGTGGTTCTGCGCGACCCCGCGCCCCTCGAGCACGACCGCCTTATCCTCGAACTCCGGCAGCTGGGGTACGTCGATCTCGTCGATGCTCCGCAAGAGCGCTTTGATCTTCTCGTTCCACTGCGCGTAGAGTTCGCTCCACTTGCCGAAGTAGTAGAACGCGCGCTCCTCGAAGAGCGGCACGCGCGAGCCGATCTCGGCAGGGTCGTCGACCGGCACGGCGCTGATGAAGACCCGCCCGTTGATGATGCGGTGCTCGATGCCCTTGGCGGTCGGGACGACGAAGACTCGCGTGTTGAAGGCGCCGAGCGAAATATACGGCGCTTCGGCCGTGATGGCGTCGAAGGCCGGGATCGGTTCTGGGAAATGCATCCCGTTGTAGAACCAAAAGCGCTGGTCGTCCTCGGGGCCGACGCGCGTGAAATACGGGTACATCGATTCGGCCGCCTCGGCTCCGGGCACGGGCTCGACTTCCGAGGGCAAGGGAAAGCTGCGTGCGCGAGTCTCCATGACGAGTCCTTTCCTTAAGAAAAAACTTACCGCCGCGGCGTGGGGCTTCCGGCGACGATTACTTTCGCGATGGCTCGCTATTGCGGGTGTCCCCGGTTCGGCCCTCCGGGGCGAAGCGCGATAATCGAACAGTTTTTGCGATAATCGCACGGCCTGCCGGTGAGGCCGCAAGCGTCAGCGCAGGTTCGCGACCACGACCCTGCTGGCGCGCACGACCAGCGTGGAAACGAGTTGCTCGTCGAGATGCCCGTAGACGGCCACGCCGATACTCGCATCGCAGCCGCGTCCGTCGAGAAGGATCGGCGCCGCGATCCCCATGGCGCCGGGCAAGACTTCACCCTGACTCGTCGCGTAGCCGAGCGATCGCGCGAGGGTGACGGCTTCCCGCTCGCCCGGTCGCGGAGGGCGGCCGGCCAGGATGGCAATGCCTGCGGCGGCACGGTCCAGCGCGTGCCGGAAGCCCGGCCGGTGTACCAGTTGCGGCGCGGAGCCCGGCGGTTCGGCGGTCGCGATGCAGTTGGCTTCGTCGCCGTCGGCGACCGTCAGGATGCTGAGCGCACCGACTTGGTCGGCCAGCCGACGCAGTTCGCCGCGCGCGGCGGCCATGAGCGGCGGAATCGCGTGCCGCGCCAGGTGAAAGACGCCCATGCCGATGGAGAACTGACCGATCGAGTCGCGCATGGCGAGCCGCCGCTGCGCGAGGGTGTTCAGCAGCCGGTACACGACCGTGCGGTCGAGGTCGAGCGCGTCGCTGATCGTCGCGACGCTCGCGCTGCCGGGGTGCTGGCTCAGGTACTCGAGCACCGCCAGCCCGCGGTCCAGCGTCTGCGACGTCATCCCCGACCGAACGCGCCGGACGCTCTGAGGCGGGACGGCCGCTGGTTCCGGGCGGGGGGATTCGGTCATGGGCGTTGGTTCGGGCCGGTCGCAACGGCTCCCGCCCCGGTAGCGCCTCGCAGGGCGGCACAAAAGTGCGACCCGGATCACTTTGCGAGCGTTCCTTTACAAGGTCGCCGCGGCCGCATCCGATGAGCAGAGTATCCCGGTTGTTTTCTGCGCCCTCGAGGACATTCGTGCACGCTGACGATGACGGCCATGGCGAAGGCGGCGGGTTCCCGCTTTACATCTCGCTCAGCATTGCAGCCGCGTTCGTCGTAACGCTCGGCGTCATCGGCTTCGTCACGTTCCGAAACGTGCAATCCGCCTCGCCGTACGTGGTTGCCGTTCACGCCGACAGCCGGGCGCAGGTCCCCGCCGCCGAGGCCTCGCCGGCATTCGTGGAGCCGTCCGCGCCTCCAGCCGCCGCGCAGCCTGCGGTGCCGAGCCGGAGCCCGACGGCGCCTCGCAACGTAGCGGCGGCGCCGAAAGCCCAGCCCTCGGCATCGCCGCAGCCTTCGGCGACGCCCACCCCGGCGCCGCCGGTGACCCCCACGCCGCACGCCGCGCCGACGCCGGTCGCGCCGCGAAGCGATTCGAAAGCCGGGAAGCTCCCTAAGACGGCGGGGCCGGTTCGGCGGGTGGCGCAGGCCTCCTGGCACGAGCGTTCGGACGCTGCGGCGGCCCCACTGTCGAGGCCGGCCGAATCGCCGGCCGCGGCGCTCCCGGTCGCTCCCACGCAGCAGGCCACGGCGGCGGCTGCGCCCACGGAGGCGCCGACGCCCGCCGTCGTGGCGGCCGCGCCGGTCTACGCGCCGGAACGCGTCGTCGAAGCGCGCGTCAGGTCCGCTGCTGCGCCGGAGTTTCCCAGCGACCCGAGCGTGCAAGGCCTGCGCGGCACCAGCAGCGTGCTGGTTACGATCGGCCCGCGCGGCAACGTCCTCAAGGTCGCGGTCGACCGGAGCAGCGGCCACGCTGCCTTCGACCAGGCTGCGCTGAACGCGGCTCGCAACAGCGTCTACGCCCCGCCGCAGATCGACGGCCGTCCCGCGACCGCCAGCTACCGGATGGTCTACGAGTTCTCGCAGTAGCCGCCGGCGCCGCCCGCCACCTTTCGGCCCGGGTGCGGGTCGTGCTATGATGGGCGCTGCCGGCGGGGCCGGCGCGTTTGCGGCACATGGGGCTGAGTAGCTTCGACGGGTTGTACCGCGGTCAGAGTAAGCAGGCGGAGTTGCGAGCCCTCCTAAAACGATCGCAACGCGTATACACGCGAACAACAACTACGCACTCGCTGCCTAATCTAGGTTAGCGACGGTGCACGAGAGGGTAGCCGGATCCGTCTCGTCACCGTCAACAAGTCCGGCTAGGATGGAGCGTCCGCTCCGCAAACCATCCGAAACTCAAGGGGCTGCCGTCGCCGGTAGTTTGGTTTCGAGAGGACCGGCGGCCTAAGACAAAATCGAAGCTGAGCCTGGAGAAAGCGCTGGTCCGGCGATTCGGACTCGGGGGGCGGTTCCCCGACAGCTCCACCACGTTTCCACGTTTCTGCTCTCTCCCAAGAAGTCCCAAAAATGGCGACTTCTTGGGAAAGAGAACGAAAAACGGCGACTTATCGGGATAAGCATGGAACGGTTCGCGAGAGCCGTTTTTTCGTGTGTCATCGACTTTACACAGTGGCGTCCAACGTGTTAGAACGGTAACCAGCATAGAAATCGACGATTCAGAACTTTCAGAGCGCGATAGGGCGCGGTTTATGTTGCGAGACCGCCTGATGAGGCTCCAGACGAGCCCCGTCGATGATCGCGACCTCGACCTGACGCTCATGCAAGACCGATACGAGCTTGGCAATCGTCGGATGCTACGCAAGGACGAAGACCTTGAGGAAGATCAGCGACAAGAACTTTCCAAGATCTTAGCTCAACCGCTCGCCTCCGGAGAGCATTTCAAAAAGTGACACAACATCTTCGTGTCCGCGCCGATCTGTACGGCGCAGTATAGGCCAGGCAAGTCTCTCCGGCGAATACATCGAAGCAACAGCTCGCGCCCAGGCTATGATGACCGTGGATGATCTCACTCGCCAAAAAGAACGACTCGACGCCCTCCGGCCATTCACTCCAGATCAGATAGCCCTCCTCTGGCCGTATTGGAAAACCGAGGACGCTGTCTTTGTTTACGCCACGAACGCTATCGAAGGAAGTACCTTCACCTTAGGAGAGACCACCGTCGTTCTTGAAACGGGCGTGACCATCGGAGGCAAGCCGCTCCGAGAACACTTGGACGTCATCAATGGCGCGAAAGCATACGCCATGATGCTGGACCTTGCCCAAAAGCGGACCGATCTGTCCCTCGAAATAATCCAAGACATCCATCGTGCTGTCGTCGGAGCCGGCAACCCCATCGCCGGAGAAATCCGAAACGAACGGGTCAGCATCCGCGGCTCGCGCCACGTTCCACCGAACTATATGCGCGTTCCACGGCTCCTAGACGAAATGATGACCCGCTACCGCGACACCACAGAGGGAGAGACCATCCATCCGGTCAACGTCGCATCGCGGCTTCATTTTGATCTCCTCACCATTCATCCGTTCAAAGACGGCAACGGTCGAACGGCGCGACTGCTAGAAAACCTGCACCTCATCCGTGAGGGATATGCGCCCATCCTTATCGACTTACAAGAAAAGACGAAATACTTCGACGTTCTTGAGAATGCACAAATCGCAGTCCCAGGCATCGGAGACCCGGAGCCGTTCCTCGCGTACATGGCAGGACTCGAACGACAGGCCATCACGCGCTACCTGAACGTCCTCAAAATAGAAAACGAGCATACAACCGAGGATCTCATAGACTGGCGCAGCCGGCGCACAAAAAGAGCCAATGGTGGCAGGGGCGACTGAACGTCTCTTGGGCCGCTACCGCAGCACCCGTTTGCGGAGAACACCGTCGTTTCGAGATGTCGACGCGCCCCCGTCGCTCCGTAGCTGGGAGTCCTGGGGCACCCGATCGACCGCGAGAGTCGCGTTACGAAACACTCGAACTCACCGAGAACGTACGGCTGGGGTACAGCGTCACGGTCACGAGAACTTCGTACGATGCGGATGACGTTGATGCCGCGAAGCTGTCGGCGCGAGCGTCGGAGTGCCGAGGTAGTTGGTGGGCAAGCTCGCGAACGTTGCAACCACCTGTCGGCAACGACCTTCACTTGGTTGCAATCGACAACGGCGGCTGCATGTATGGCGACTGACGAAGCGCCGAACCTAACCGGGGTCGCCGAGATCGACATCAGTAAGCCAGGGGCGCGGTATCGGTACAAGAATCATCCGGGACCGATGCGGGAAGCTCGCGGAAATAGTAGCCGCACGGAGGGGGTCCACATGCCGTGGACGCGCTGCGGTGGACGTTCTGTCCGCGCTAGAAAGGCCGTAAGAGTATGCCAAAGTCGGTTCAACTCTCCGCCTACGGCGGAATCGAGCAGCTCCGGATCGTCGATGTCCCAAAGCCCGTGCCGCAGGCCGGTGAGGTGCTCGTGCGTGTCGTTGCCGCGGGCACGAACCCGGGCGAGATCGCGATTCGCGAAGGTCTGCTCAGGGATATGTTTCCGATGGATTTCCCTTTTGGGCAGGGCACGGACTTCGCGGGACGCATCGATTCCGTCGGCCCGGGGGTGACGGGGCTCCAACCGGGGGACGACGTGCTCGGCTGGTCGGAACGACGCGCGGCGCAGGCCGAATACGTCGCGATCGACCCGTCGCACTTGATCTCGAAGCCTCCGGCGCTCGATTGGTTTCGCGCCGGGAGCCTCTTCGTCGTCGCGACGACCGCCGTCGCCGCCGTGCGCGCGGTGTCGTTGAAGCCGGGCGACGTGGTCGCGATCAGCGGCGCGGCGGGTGGCGTGGGGTCCCTCGCGATCCAGCTCGCCCGGCGCGCGGGCGCTCGCGTCATCGGCATCGCGAGCGACGGGAGCGCGGAGTTCCTGCGCTCCGTCGGAGTGGAACACGTCGCGTACGGAGACGGCCTCGCGGAGCGGGTGCGGGCACTCGTCCCGGGAGGCCTCGACGCCTTCATCGACCTCTTCGGCGGCGGTTACGTGGAGCTCGCGGTCGGCCTCGGCGTCGCGCGCGAGCGTATCGACACGATCATCGATTTCGCGGGCGCGCAGAAGCACGGCGTCAAGACGGACGGGTCGGCGGCGGCTGCATCGCGCGAGACCCTCGCGGCCGTCGCGAACCTGATCGCGTGGGGCGAGATCGTCATGCCGCTGACCGCGATCTATCCCTTTGCGTCGCTGCACGACGCCTATGCCGAGCTCGCACGCCGCAAGGCCCGGGGGAAGATCGTGCTCGCGCTCGACGCGCCGATCGCCGAGCCCATTCGGCCGCCCGAATCGACGGCGTAGCTTCGGGACGTAGCCGAGGCGCCCCGGCGCGGCCGGAATCATCACGCGGCGGCACGAAACGGGAACCGGTAAGCGATGGGTACCACGGCCGCCGGCCTGCACGTGCTGATCCCGCCCGATGTCGATGCGGGATCGCGGGCGATCGCGGTGGTGCGGGCCTACGAACGGCTCGGCTACGTCCGGGCGAGCGAGGGCGGTGAGGGCAAGAAGCGCGTCGTTCTCGAGGGCGGCGCCGGCGGCGCGTTCGTTTCGGCGTACGACTCCGACAACGACCGGCTCGATAGCGGCGAACTCAAGGAGCTCGCCGTCATCCTGTCCGAGGAACTGCATACGGTCGCGATCGTCACGGGCGTGTACGACAGCGACGCCTTTCTCTTTCTCCTCTATCACGACGGGAAACAAGTCGACGCCGCGATCGGCGGCGATCTCTGGACGGCGGACGGCCTGCGCATCCTCGCGCCGAAAGCACGCCCCGCGAAATGGCGCGCGATGTTTGCCGCGCGCGGCGCGCCGGCCGTGCCGATCGAAGCGTGGCGCCGCCGGCTGACGTTCGGCTCGAAAGACGCGGTGTTCGCGGAATCGGTCCTCGGCGAGTGGTGCCGTGCGGCCGGCCTCGATCCCGCCCGCGCGAGCACGGTCCTCCACGATTTCGACGACGCGGAACGTGCCGGGTCCCAGACGCTGTTTTTCGCGAAGGGAGCGGGAGCGCCGCCGAAACGCCCGGCGCGAAGCGATGCGCAAGTCGCCGCCTTCTTTCGCAGCGACGACGATCAGCCGTATCTGCAGTTCTTTCCGGGAGCGTGGCCCGTCGGCGCGCACGACGTGCAGCGCGCCAGTTGGGGGGTGGCGACGTCCGGCCCCGGTTTTCGCGGTCTGCGCGTCCGGCTGGATTTCGACGAGGCGTCGCAAGCGAGGCTCGCGGCGGTGGCGGTGCTCGCGTGGCCGTTCTTCAACGGCCAGGTGACGTCGTTTCGCACGGCGGCGGTGCAGACGTGGCGCGACCTCGACCAGACGATTCGCGGCGCGGCCGGCGTCACGAAAGAAGCTGCGGACTTCGAGGTGCCGGCCACCGAGCCGCAGAGCCGCAAGCAGTTCCTGCTGATGCTTCAGCTTTCGCTGAACGTCGCGGTGGGACGTGAAGCCACGGTCCGGCCGGTGCTGGAAGCGTTGGACGGCGCGTTTCCGCCCGTCGCCTTGCCGCCGCTGCGCGTGCGGGCGATCGAGCCGGCGTGGATTCCGGCCGAAGGCCGCTGTCCGCCCGATGTGGCCCTGCTGCTCAACGAGCCGGCGGTCGCGTCGCACGTGGCCATCCTCCCGCGCTCGGCGCAGCCGGAGCGCACCCGGATCGCGGCGCTCTTCGAGGCGTGGCTGGCCTCGCTCGAGTTGCCGGCGGGGACCGTTGCGACCGTGCACACCGAAAAACACATGACTCCCGGCGGCAATACCACGAAGGCTGCGTGGTCGACGCCGGTCGAGGGCTTACTCGCCGACAAACGCTGGAGCCGGAGCTTCGACGCGAAGCACGACTACCGCAAGGTCGCGATCGAACTCGCTGGTCCCGGCGCACCCTTTCCGTTCGCGGGCGCGGCGATGTTCGTTTCGTGGCGTATGGGCGGCCTGCGCAAAGCGGCGACGCCGCCGGAGCTTGCCCAGGCCGGCGAACCGCTGAGCGCGGCCATCTGGTTCGTCAACGAGCCGCCGGTGTACGGCGAGTCCGGGACCTCGCGCGTCGCGCAGGAAGCTCTGTTCGCTTCCTGGGTCGAGGGCACCGACATCTTGCAAGCGTGGGTCGCCGAGGCGGCCTGGTTTCCGGACGCCGACGGACGCACGCTGTACGAGCGCGCGATCCCGAACATCACGTACCGCGGCCCGCAGCTCGGCTCGCTGACGTCGGCGCCGGACTGGCCCGCGCGGCGGCTACGCTTCGCCTCGCGTCGGGTGTGGCTCGGCGCATCGCTCGCGGCCCGGCTCGACCTCGAAGCGCTCGAACCCGTTGCAGCGGTCCGGCGAGAAGGTGCATCCGTCGAGATCGCCTTGCGCGACGGAAAGGCACCGGCGGATCTCGAGCGGGCGCTGGCGCCGGTGCTGCCCTCGCACGCCGACGTCGTGGTGATCCTCGAGCAGGCCGCGTCGCGGGCCAAGGCTGCGACGGACGATCCGCACGCCCGGTCCACCTACGCCACGGCGCTCGACACGCTCGCCACCGCCTTGACGGACATCGCCGGCCGTGAAACCGGTACGGAGAAACTCGAGAAGGCAGTCGCGCTCTTCGACGAGGCGCTGGCACTCTCGGGCGGCGCCGCGTGGCCGCAAGGCTTCGCGGCGTTTCAAAAGGGCCGTACTGCGGCGCTCATGCGTCTGGGCGAACGTACGAATGCGGCCGGGCCGTTCGAGGAGGCAGTCGCCGGGCAGCGCGCCGCCGTCGACGTGCTCGGCCAAGAACTCGAGGGCGCCACGCCCGGCCACCGCCAGGCATGGACGGGCGCACGAGCGGCCTTGGGCGTGGCGCTGGCCGCGCTCGGCGAGCGCGAGCCGTCGAACGACTCGTTAGAAGAAGCGGCCGCGCTCTTCGAAAGTGCGATCCTCGAGTACTCGCACCCCGACGACACGTCGCTGACCGGGCTCGGCATCGGGGATGAGACGAACAAACTCACCCGCGCGGCGCTTGCCGCGCGCGCCGGTTCCGCGCGTCTGTCGATCGCCGTTCGGAGCGGAGACCGCGCCGGCGCGGAGAGCGCGCTTGCGAACCTCCGCGCGGCGATTGCGATCTTGCGCGCGAGCCCGAACGGCAAAGCGTTCGGCGACTACGAAGCATGGGAAGAGCGCGCTGCGCGAACAGCGAGGTAGCGCGTCGCATAGCGGCATGGGCCGGCAGCGCGTGCGGCGGAGTAACCGGGCATGGAGCCCATCCGCATAGCCCTGCTCGGAATCGGGACCGTCGGCAGCGGCACGTATCGCGTCCTCGAGCGAAACGCCGAGGAGATCACCCGGCGCGCCGGGCGGCGCATCCAAATCGTGTCGGTCGTGGCCCGCGACCTCGAACGCGCGCGGGCGATCGTGGGCGATGCGGTCCGCGTCACCGGCGATCTGAGCGCGGCGGTCAGCGAGCCGGAGATCGACATCGTGGTCGAAGTGATCGGCGGAACGACCGCCGCGAAGGACGCGGTGGTGCGCGCGATCGCGCACGGCAAGCACGTCGTGACCGCCAATAAGGCGCTGCTGGCCACCAGCGGCAACGAGATCTTCGCCGCGGCGCGCGCCCACGGCACGATGGTCGCCTTCGAAGGGGCGGTGGCGGTTTCGATTCCGATCATCAAGGCGTTGCGCGAGGGGCTCGCCGCAAACCGCATCGAGTGGATCGCCGGCATCATCAACGGGACCAGCAACTTCATTCTCAGCGAAATGCGCGCGAAGGGGCTGACGTTCCAAGCGGCGCTGGCGCAAGCGCAGGCGCTCGGCTACGCGGAGGCGGACCCGACCTTCGACATCGAGGGGATCGACTCGGCCCACAAGATAACGCTGCTCTCCGCCATCGGGTTCGGGATCCCCGTGCAATTCGCGCGCGCGCACGTCGAGGGCATCTCGAAACTGGGCGACAAGGACATCGGATACGCCGAAGAACTGGGTTATCGGATCAAGCTGCTGGGGATTACGCGGCGCACGCCGACCGGCATCGAGTTGCGCGTGCATCCCACGCTCGTTCCGGCGAAGTCGATCATGGCCAGCGTCGAGGGATCGATGAACGCGATCCTGGTCAAGGGCGACGCTTCGGGCGTCACGATGTATTACGGCGCGGGCGCGGGCTCGGAGCCCACCGCGTCGGCGGTGATCGCGGACATCATCGACGTGACGCGGCTGATGCGCGCCGAACCGAACGAACGCGTGCCGCACCTCGCCTTTCAACACGACGCGCTAAGCGACGTCGAGATCGTGCCGATGGAAGACGTCGAGACGTCGTACTACTTGCGCGTGCGGGTGCAGGACCGGGTCGGGGTACTGGCCGACCTCGCGCGTGGGTTGGCGGACGCCGGCATCTCGATCGACTCGATGCTGCAGAAAGGCCCCGGTGACGAGCGCAACGAGACCGATATCGTCATTCTCACGCACCGGACGCGCGAACGCAATTTCCGCGCCGCGATCGCGCACCTGCTGCAGCTCCCCGGCGTGCGCCCGGAATATACCAGCATCCGCCGCGAGGACTTGCTCTAAGGCCGTTATTGGTTCTTTCCCGTCGAGCGCCGCTTGCGGCCCGGCGCGCCGCGGCTCGGCCGTGAGAGGTGAGCAAGGAGCCGAACGGTAAGGCCTGCGTCCATGAACGACCCCCAGCGCCGTTCGGAATCGATCGACCTTCGCGGATGGCTGACCGCGGCCGCCGTGTTCGCGGTCGCGTACCTGCTTTGGACCGTCGTCGCCGGTGCGTTATCCGCCTTCGTCTTGCTGTTCACCGGTATCCTGTTATCCAGTGCGCTGCGCCCGATCGTCGATCGTTTGACCCCGCGCATGCCGTTCGGCGCCGCCGTCGGGCTGACGTTCGGCGTGGTCTTCATCGTCACGGCGCTCGTCGGGTACGTTCTGATCTCACCGCTGGGCAGCGAGGTCGAACGCCTCGCCCGCGCAATTCCCGGCATCCTCAGCTCGCTGCAAGAGCGGCTCGCGGCCGCGCGGCAGTTCGTGAAGAACGACGACCTCGCCGGGCAACTCGCTCAAACGCTAGCCGGTAGCGTGGGGGCCGTCTTCAATGCGGTCGGCACGCACCTGCTGTTCGGCCCGGCGCTCGTTGCCGGTATCGTGGGCAACGGACTGATCGTCCTGCTCCTGGCGATCGGCTGGATGCTGGCTTCCGACGAGCTGACGCTTTTCGTGCTGAGCCTGTTGCCGCCGGCGGCGCGTGAGGACTGGCGCAAAGCATTCGAGATCATCGGCGCGCGGCTGAGCGCCTACGTCCAAGGCATCGTGCTCAACGGCGCGGTCGTCGGGCTGGCTATGGGCGGGGCTCTCGCCGTTCTGAACGTTCCCTACGCGTTGCTGCTCGGGTTCATCGTCGCGCTGCTGCAGGCGATTCCGATGGTCGGCGCGGTCATCTCGGGACCGATCGTGCTGCTGGTCGTCTTGGCGGCCGGCGGCTGGGCGAAAATGGTGGTCGTTCTTACGATCTTCGCAGCGGTGCAGATCGTCGATCAGAACGTGCTCTCGCCGATCATCTTCGGGCAGCGCGTCCTGTTGAGCTTTCTGCTCATCATCTTCTCGACGGTGATGGGCGGGACGCTCTTCGGAATCGGCGGGGCGTTCTTGGCGGTACCGGCCGCCGCGGTGCTGCAGGTGATCGTCGTGCAGATCGTCGCTCCCGCGATCCGGCGCGCAAACCAAAGCGGGTCGGATGCCCCGCCGGCCTCTCGCTAGCGGAGCGCCCCCGCCATCCTCAAGGGACGGCGACGGCAAGCGCCAATCGAAGACGCTCGGCCCGGTCGCGGGCTTTTCTTCACATCTCCTACGTATCGCTTGCGGCCTTCATCATGTACTCTTGATATTGTCGTAGTAGGCTCTGAATATGTTCCAAGTGCGAATCCACGGCCGAGGCAGCCAAGGGGTTGTAACGTCGGCCGAACTGCTTTCCATCGCCGCCTTCGCCGAGGGGCGTCACGCGCAGGCGTTCCCGAGCTTCGGCTCGGAGCGCATGGGCGCGCCCGTCGTCGCCTTTTGTCGTATCGACGACAAAGAGATCCGGCTGCGCGAACCGATCTCCAATCCCGACGCGGTCGTCGTGGGCGACCCGACGCTGCTGCACCAAGTCGATCTCTTCGGCGGCCTGAAGCCTGACGGATTCGTCCTGCTCAACTCCGCTCGCAATTTCGACGATCTCGGGATCGGCGAGTTCATCGCGCAGTACCCGGCGACGCACTGCTTGACGGTGCCGGCAACCGATATCGCTCTCCGGCATACGGGGCGGCCGCTGCCGAACGCGGCGCTGCTGGGCGGGTTCGCGGGGCTCACCGGCGTGCTCGAGATCGAATCGGTCGAGAAGGCGATCGCGGAGCGCTTCAAGGGGCGAATCGGCGATGCCAACGTCCAAGCCGCGCGCGAGACCTACGCATACGTGAAATCGATCCTGAAGGAGCGCCAAGCCATTGCTTAAGCAAATCGAGGGGTCGCGTGCGATCGCCGAAACGATCGCCCTGTGCCGGCCCGAGGTGATCTGCGCGTACCCGATCACCCCGCAGACGCACATCGTCGAAGGCCTCGCGGAGATGGTGAAGACGGGAGAACTCAAGAACTGCGAGTTCATCAACGTCGAGTCGGAGTTTGCGGCGCTGTCCGTGGCGATCGGATCGTCGGCGGCGGGCGCCCGCTCCTATACGGCCACCGCCAGTCAGGGGCTGTTGTTCATGGCGGAGGCCGTCTACAACGCGTCCGGCTTGGGGCTGCCCATCGTGATGACGATCGGCAACCGCGCCATCGGCGCGCCGATCAACATCTGGAACGACCAATCCGACAGCATGGCGATGCGCGACGCCGGCTGGATCCAGCTGTTCGCCGAGACGAACCAGGAAGCGGCCGATCTGCACGTCCAGGCGTTCAGGCTGGCCGAGACGCTGTCGTGTCCGGTCATGGTGTGCGTCGACGGTTTCATCCTCACGCACGCGTACGAGCGCGTCGACATCCCGACCCAGGAACAGGTCGACGCCTATCTGCCGCCGTTCGAGCCGCGCCAAGTCCTCGACACCGCCGAGCCGGTCTCCATCGGCGCGATGGTCGGCCCCGAGGCGTTCTTCGAGGTGCGCTATCTCCAGCATTACAAGCAGCTCGAGGCGCTGACCCTGATCCCCGAACTCGCGCGTGAATTCGAGGCGCGCTTCGGCCGCGAAGCCGGGGGCCTCGTACGGAGCTACCGGACCGAGGATGCGGAGACGATCGTGGTCGCGCTCGGTTCCCTCAACGGCACGATCAAGGACGTCGTCGATGCGATGCGCGACGACGGGGTCTCGATCGGCTGCCTGACGATCACGTCCTACCGCCCGTTTCCGCTGGCGGCGGTGCGTGCGGCGCTCGACGCGAGCCGGCGCGTGATCGTCGTCGAGAAGTGCATGTCGGTGGGTCTGGGCGGAATCGTCTCGGCCGACGTTCGCAAAGCGCTGGCGGGGACCGGCGTCCCCACCTACACCGCGGTGGCGGGGCTCGGCGGGCGTCCCATCCCAAGCACGTCCCTACGCAAGCTCTTCACCGACCTGATCGCAGGAAACCTCGGGATCCTGACCTTCCTCGATCTGAACTGGGACATCGTCAACCGCGAGGTTGCACGCATGAAACAGCAGCGCCGTTCCGGCCCCACGGCGGAAAACATCCTTCGCGACCTCGGCACCGTCATAGCGAGCACGATCTAATGGCCAACGCTCCGGTCAAGTTCTATCAAACCGGGACCTTCACGGTCGGAAACCGGCTGCTCGATCCCGATCAGCGTTCCGTGCAAGCCGACATGCGGCGCACGAATTCGCTGAATTCGGGCCACCGCGCGTGTCAAGGCTGCGGCGAAGCGCTCGGCGCGCGGTACGCGATCGACGCGGTCATGCAGGCGACCAAGAATCAGGCGATCGCGGTCAACGCGACGGGCTGTCTCGAAGTCTTCTCGACGCCCTATCCCGAATCGTCGTGGCAGATTCCGTGGATGCACTCGCTGTTCGGCAACGCCGCAGCGGTCGCGTCGGGTGTCGCGGCGGCCATGCGCGTGAAAGGTCGCAAAGACGTCCGGGTCATCGCGCAAGGCGGCGACGGCGGTACGACCGATATCGGATTCGGTTGTCTTTCGGGGATGTTCGAGCGCAACGACGACGTGCTCTACGTCTGTTACGACAACGAAGCGTACATGAATACCGGCGTGCAGCGTTCGTCGGCGACGCCGGGGGCGGCCCGGACGGCGACGACGCCGACCGTCGGCAAGCACCCCGGGAACGTCTTCGGAACCGGAAAGAGCGTTCCGCTGATCGCGATGGCGCACAACATTCCATACGTCGCGACCGCCTCGGTCGCCAACGTGCGCGATCTCGAAGCCAAGGTGACGCGCGCGATGAGCTTCCACGGCGCCCGGTACGTCCACGTGCACGTGCCCTGCCCGCTCGGTTGGGGTTCCGCGCCCGCCGACACGATCAAGGTCGCGCGGCTGGCCGTCGAGAGCGGCCTCTTCCCGCTCTTCGAAGCCGAGCACGGCGAAGTGACGTCCAGGTACACGTTACGCCGGCGAGTCCCGGTCGAAGAGTATCTCAAGACCCAAAGGCGCTTCGCGCACCTCTTCGGCAAGCAGCCGGACACGGACACGATCGCGCACATTCAAGCGATCGCGGACCGAAACGTCCGCGTATTCGGGCTCGCGGAGGCCGTGGCGTGAAGAAACCGTTTGCAATCACCCTAGACCCGGGCTCGAGCCTCACCAACCATACCGGCGCGTGGCGCACCGAACGCCCGGTCTACGTGGACCGTCTGCCGCCGTGCAACAATGCCTGTCCGGCCGGCGAGAACATCCAAGCCTGGCTGTTCCGCGCGGAGAGCGGCGACTACGAAGCTGCGTGGCGTTCGCTCGTCAACGACAATCCGTTTCCGGCGCTGATGGGCCGCGTGTGCTATCACCCCTGCGAGAACTCGTGTAACCGCGGGCAGCTCGACGAGCCGGTCGCGATCCACTCCGTCGAACGCTTTTTGGGCGATCTCGCGATCGAACGCGGTTGGCAGTTCGACAAACCGGCCGTCAGCTCCGGAAAATCGGTGCTGATCGTCGGCGCAGGCCCCTCCGGACTCTCGGCCGCCTACCACTTGGCGCGGCTCGGGCACGAGGTCACGATCAAAGAAGCCGGTCCGATGGCGGGCGGCATGATGCGTTTCGGGATTCCGAAATACCGTTTGCCGCGCAACGTGCTCGATGCGGAGGTCGATCGCATCCGTGCGCTGGGCGTGAAGATCGAGCTCAACGAGAAGGTCGACGATCTCGTCGAAACGATGAAGGCGGGCGCGTACGACGCGGCGTTCCTGGCGGTCGGCGCGCACCTCGCGAAGCGCACCAGCATCCCGGCCCGCGACGCCACGAAGATCCTCGACGCGGTCTCGGTTCTGCACGATATGGAAACGGGCGAGCCGCCGCAGCTCGGGCGCCGGGTCGTCGTCTACGGCGGTGGGAACACCGCGCTCGACGTCGCGCGGACGGCGAAGCGCTTGGGTGCCAGCGAGGCTCTCATCGTCTACCGCCGGACCCGCGAACAGATGCCCGCGCACGAATCGGAACTGCTCGAGGCGCTCGCCGAGGGCGTCATGGTCCGCTGGCTCAACACGATCAAGGGCATCGACGAAACCACCTTCACGGTTGAGAAGATGGCACTCGACGAGAACGGCTTTCCCCAGCCGACCGGAGAGTTCGATACCTTGGAGGCCGATACGCTGATCCTGGCCTTGGGTCAGGATTCCGATCTGTCGCTGCTGCGAAACGCTCCGGGCATCGACGTCAACGACCATACCGTCGCGGTCGATCGCAACATGATGACGGCGGTCCCCGGCGTCTTCGCCGGCGGCGACATGGTGCCGGCCGAACGCACGGTCACGGTCGGGGTGGGCCACGGCAAGAAGGCGGCGCGCAACATCGACGCCTACCTGCGCGGCGAAACCTACGCGCCGCCGCCGAAGCACCCGCTGGCCACGTTCGAGCACCTGAATACGTGGTACTACAGCGACGCCCCGCAGACGGTCCAGCCGACCCTCGAAACGCTGCGGCGCCGCTCGACCTTCGAAGAAGTTACCGGCGGGCTCGACGCGTCCAACGCGCTTTTCGAGGCGCGCCGCTGTCTGTCGTGCGGAAACTGCTTCGAATGCGATAACTGCTACGGAGTTTGTCCGGACAACGCGGTGCACAAGCTCGGACCGGGGAATCGTTTCGAGTTCAACTACGATTACTGCAAGGGCTGCGGCATTTGCGTCTCGGAGTGCCCCTGCGGAGCGATCGAAATGGTTCCGGAAACGATCTAGTGTACCGCTGATGCCGCCGCAGGAGCGTTCGGGCCTCTTGGGCCGCCGAGACTTCGGGGCGCTGGTCGACGCGTTGCTGGCGCGCTACCGGGTCATCGCGCCGCGCGTTCGCAACGGAGCGATCGTCTACGAGCCGATCGAGAACGCCGGCGAACTCGCCGTCGGCTGGCTCGACGAGCAGGAAGCGGGACAGTACCGGTTGGTGCGAGACGAACGGGACCGCATCTTCGCGCACACGGTCGGGCCGCAGTCCTGGAAGCACCAGCTTTTTCCGCCGCGGCAAGAACTGTGCCGCGGAACGCACACCGGCGGCGACTTCACGATGGATGCCACGCCGGTCGTGGCCGAACCCACCGCGTTCCTCGGCGTTCGTGCCTGCGAATTGGCGGCGATCGCGATTCAAGATACGGTTTTTCTCGAGGGGCCGTACGTCGATCCCGGTTACGCCGCGCGACGGGCGGCCGCGTTCATCGTCGCCGTCAACTGCACGCGGTCGGGCGCGACGTGTTTCTGTTCTTCGATGGGGACCGGTCCCGCGGTCGCGTCCGGTTTCGATATCGCGCTCACCGAACTGAGCGACGCGCAAGCATTTCTCGTGGAGGCCGGCAGCGAGTGCGGCGCCGGCCTGCTCGCCACGCTTCCGCTGGCGGCCGCCGGTGCGGAGGCCTTTAGCGCCGCCGCGCAGAGCGTGCGAGCCGCTGCGGTTCAGACGCGCAAGATGCCGCCCAACGCCGAACGCTTGCTCAAGGACAACCTCGAGCACCCGCACTGGGCCGAGGTGGCTCGGCGCTGCCTGAGCTGCACCAACTGCACGATGGTGTGTCCGACCTGCTTCTGCAGCACGGTCGAGGACGTGACCGACTTGACGAGCGTGCAAATCGCTCGCGAGCGCCGTTGGGACAGCTGCTTCAACCTCGAGTTCAGCTACATTCACGGCGGCAGCATCCGCCGCGAGACGGCCTCGCGCTACCGCCAGTGGCTCACGCACAAGCTCTCGTTCTGGTACGACCAGTTCGGTACGAGCGGTTGCACGGGTTGCGGCCGCTGCATCGCGTGGTGCCCGGCCGCCATCGACCTAACCGAAGAAGTCGCCGCGATCCAGAGCGGCGTTCACATCGTCCGAAACGAAGGGGTGCCGGCCGTATGAGCGCGTCCACGATCGACGTCATCACTAAGAACGCTTTCTTTGCGGGCATCCCGGCAGATCTGGCCGCTGCGTTGGCGTCGCTGTCGTCCATCACGGACCTCAAGATCGGTCAGATGCTGCTCCACGTCGGCGAGCCGGCCGGCCATTTCTACATCGTCGAGCGCGGGCTCGTTTCGATCGAACTCTACGCGCCCGGGCGCGACTCGATCGTCGTCGATCAGATTCCCCCCGGCGAGGTGGTGGGCTGGTCGTGGCTCGTCCCGCCGTACCGCTGGCGCTTCGACGCGCGCGCCGTCGTGCCGACCTCGGTCATCGATTTCGACGCGATGACGCTGCGGGAACGTCTCGAAACCGATCCACGTCTCGGTTACGAGGTGATGAAGCGCTTCATTCCCGTGATGTCCCGACGCTTGGCGAGCGCGCGCGAGCGGCTCGTCGAGTCCGTGACCGACCCGGCGTAGCGCAATGCTGGGGGAACGTACGACGCTCGTGGATCCGATGGTTCCCCGGCCGTTTCGCATCGTCCGCGTCAAGCGCGAGATCGCCGGCGTCTTCACGTGGCAGCTGGTTCCCAAAGACGGGGCGCCCTTCTTTTTCCAACCGGGCCAATTCAACATGCTCTACGCGCCCGGGATCGGAGAAGTGGCGATCAGCGTCAGCGGAGACCCCCGAAACCCGTCGGAACTGGTGCACACGATACGGGAAGTCGGGACCGTTACCAAGGCGATGTCCGCGCTGGCCGCCGGCGATGCGGTCGGCGTTCGCGGACCTTTTGGAACCGGCTGGCCGGTCGAAGCCGCGTACGGGTACGACGTCGTGTTCGTCACGGGGACCATCGGGCTCGCACCGCTGCGCCCGCTGATCTACGAAGTGCTGCACCGCCGCCAGGAGTACGGGAAGGCCATCATCTGCTACGGCTCGCGCGGCACCGCCGATATCCTCTTCGAACGCGAGTTGCACGAATGGCGCGGCCGCCTCGACATGGAGGTCCACGTGACGGTGCATACCGCGCCCAGCGGCTATCGCGGGCGAGTCGGCAGCGTAGCGTCCGCCATCCATATCTCGCGTTTCGACGGCAGCAAGACGATCGCGTTCGTCTGCCGCTCCGAAGCCATGACGACCTCAGCCGTTGCCGCGCTGCACGAGTGCGGTATTACCAGCGACCGGATCTACGTGACGCTCGAGCGGAACATGAAGTGCGCCGTCGGCTTTTGCGGGCACTGCCAATTCGGTCCGACGTTCATGTGTAAAGAAGGTCCCGTGTACCGCTTCGATACCATCGAGTCGCTCTTCGCCGTGCGGGAGTTCTGAGGTGCCGCGCAAGGGCGGCAAGCTCAAACTGGCGGTGTGGAAGTTTTCGTCGTGCGACGGCTGCCAGCTGAGCCTTCTGGATTGCGAGGACCAGTTGCTCGCGGTTGCCGGGGCGTTCGAGATCGCGTACTTTCTGGAAGCCAGCCGCGCGGAGGTGCGCGGGCCGTACGACCTGTCGCTCGTGGAAGGCTCGATCGCGACGGCGCACGATGCGGAGCGCATCCGCCGCATCCGCGGGCAGTCGAAGCACTTGGTGGCGATCGGCGCCTGCGCGAACTCCGGCGGAATCCAGGCGTTGCGTAACTTTCGAAACTACGACAGCCTCGCGAACGCGGTGTACGCGCGTCCGGAGTACATCGACAGCCTCGCGACGTCGACCGGGATCGCCGAACACGTGCCGGTCGATTTCGAGCTTCGCGGCTGTCCCGTCGATCGCGCTCAATTGTTGGCCGTCTTGGCCGCCGCGCTCGCCGGACGCAAACCCGTGGTGTCGAGCCAAAGCGTGTGTGTGGAGTGCAAGCTCGCAGGCAACGTCTGCGTCACGGTCGCGCACGGGACGCCGTGTCTTGGTCCGGCCACCCATGCCGGTTGCGGTGCCTTGTGCCCGCGCCACGACCGCGGCTGTTACGGCTGCTTCGGCCCCGGCGACACGACCAATACGGCAAGTCTCTCGCAGCGGCTTTCGCTGCTCGGCTTGGACGATCGGGAGATCGTCGAGCTCTACCGTTCGTTCAACGCGAACGCGGAAGCGTTCCGCAAAGGTGGGGATGCCCGTGAGCGCTAAGCGGACGCGCACGATTCGGGTCGAGAACCTCGCTCGCGTCGAGGGCGAAGGTTCGATGCACGTCCGGATCAAGGACGGTATGGTCGCCGAGCTCACGTTTCGCATCTTCGAGCCGCCGCGTTTCTTCGAGGCGCTCCTGCGGGGTCGCAACTACGCCGACGCCCCGGACATCACGTCCCGGATCTGCGGGATCTGTCCGATCGCCTACATCTTGGGAACGAGCCTTGCGATCGAGGACGCCTTCGGGGCGCATCCGAGCGAACGCATCGGCGCGCTGCGCCGGCTCGCGTATTGTGGCGAGTGGGTGCAGAGCCACGCCCTGCACACCCACATGCTTCACGCGCCGGACTTTCTGGGATACCAGGACGCGTTTCGTATGGCCGCCGATCACCCGCGGATCGTGGAAGCCGCGCTGCTGGTGAAACGCACCGGCAACGCGATCATGGAAGCGGTCGGCGGCCGGCCCGTGCATCCCGTGAACACGCGCGTGGGCGGTTTCTACAAGGCTCCCGAGCGCGCGGCGATCGCGGCGCTCGCGCCTGGGCTCCGGGCCGCGTTCGACGCGACGGTCGAAGCGTTGCGGTTCTTCAGCACGTTCGACTTCCCGCAGTTCGAGGAAGACTACACGTTCGTCGCCCTGCACCATCCGGACGAGTACGCGATCGAGCGCGGGCGCATCCATTCCAATCGCGGGCTCGACATTGCGGTCGCCGACTTCGAAAGCCGGTTCGGCGAAGAGCACGTCGCGCACTCGACGGCGCTTGAAGGCGTGATGTTCGGCGCGCCCGGCCCGTATCTGCTCGGGCCGTTGGCCCGTTACGCGCTGAATTACGAGCAGCTTTCGCCGGCCGCGAAGGCGCTGGCCGCCGAAGCGGGTCTCGATCGCGTCGTGCGCAATCCGTTCAAGAGCCTCCTGGTTCGTACGATCGAGGTGGCGTACGCGCTCGAAGAAGCGCTGCGCCTGGTCGCGGCGTACGAGCCGCCCGATCCGCCGGCCGTTCCGATACACGTTCGCGAGGGGCGCGGCTGCGGCGCGACCGAAGCGCCGCGCGGCCTCTGCTATCACCGCTTCGATCTCGACGCGCAGGGCGGCATCGTGTCCGCGAACATCGTGCCGCCGACCTCGCAGAACCAGAAGCAGATCGAGCACGATTTGCGGGCGGTCGTCGCCGCGAACCTGGCGCTACCCGACGATCAGCTGCAATGGCGCTGCGAGCAGGCCATCAGGAACTACGACCCGTGCATCTCCTGCGCGACCCACTTCTTGGAGCTGCGCGTCGAACGCGGCTGACGAGCGTCACCGTGCTTCCACGAGCGGCTTCTCTTGCACGGCCGAATCGGGCCAGCGGCCTTCGGTCAGGAATCTGGCGATCATCGGCGTGCATTCTTCCCGGCTCGTTATGAGGAACAGGTGACCGTCGGGAACCTTGACGAGGCGTGCGTGACGGATAAGCCCGGACAGCACGCGACCGTTCGCGAGCGGCATGATCGGATCGTCCGTCCCCATCATCACGAGCGTTTGCTGCGGCAGCCGCGGAAGCCAATGCACGCTCGTCCAGCCCATGCCGGCTAAGAGCTGAAAGCCGTAGCCGCTGCCCTTGGGCCGCCGCATCATCTTTCCGTATTTTTCGAGGAGGGTGGGGTCGCTGCGGAATTTACCGCCGTATAACTCGCCGCCGACCTTTCTCAGGTATTCAGGGTCGGCGTAACGGCGCGTTCCGAGCATCTTGGAGAGGGCCGAAAAACGGCCCGGAAGGGCGAAAGCGCCCGCGCTCGTCGCCGCCAGCAGCAGCCGGCGAACGCGCGCGGGATAGGTGTGGGTGAATTCCTGAGCCAGCGCCCCGCCCCAGCTGACGCCGCCGACGTCGACCTGCCCGACGACCCCGAGCCGGCCGAGGACCTTGTTCGCCAAGGACGCCAGGTTGAAGAACCGGTATGGCCCGCGCGCGGGGCTCGAGCCGCCGACGCCGGGCACGTCGAAGATGATGATACCGACGCCGCATTTCTCGAGCTCGTCCGCGAAACCGCGGACGAGCTCGAGGCTTGCGCCGATCCCGTTGAACATAAGCAGCGGCAGCGTACCCGGCTTGCCGTGGCTCGTTCCTACTCGCAGGCGATAGCCGCCGGCGTCTACCGTGCTGACGTCCACGTGATCCTAATCTGCTGCCTCACTTTTCAAGTACGTACGTGCCGGGAGCGTTTTCGAGCGGTGGGTGCTCCGCGCTTCCCAAGGTGCGGGGTGCTGCGACTTGTTCGCCCGACCGTTGCTGCAACCACTCGCGCCAGTTAGCCCACCACGAGCCCTTGATGGTCGTCGCCGCTTTGAGCCATTCGTCGCCGTCTTCGACGTAGTCGGGATTGACGAGGTATTGACGTTTCGAAGCCGCCGCCGGCGGGTTGATAAGACTCTGGATGTGTCCGGCGGCGCTGAGGATGAAGGTCTTCTGTCCGCCGAACATTCGCATCGTGCTGTACGCGCCCTTCCATGGCGTGATGTGGTCGGTGATGCCGGCCACGAAGTACGAATCCAGCGTCACCTGCCGCAGGTCGATCGGCCGGCCCAGAACGCTCAGCGCTCCGTGCTTCTTGAACTTGTTCTCGGCGAAAGCGTCGATGAGATCGGCGTGGAACTTGGCCGGGAGTCTGGTCGTGTCGGCGTTCCAGAACAGGATGTCGAAAGCCGGCGGGCTGTTACCGACCAGGTAGTTGTTGACCCAATAGTTCCATACCAAATCGTTCGGTCGCAGCCACGCGAAGATGCGCCCCATCTCGGAGCCGTCGAGGACGCCCCGGCTCCGGCTGGCCGCTTTGGCAGCCTGCAGCGTGTCCTTCGTCAGGAACGTGAAGATCGTCGATTCGGTGTCGCCGTCGAACACGGTCACCAGCAGCGTCGCGGCGTTGATCGGGTTTTCGTGCTCGTCGCCGGCAGCGTAGTATCCGATCAAAGCGGCCAGCGTCATGCCCCCGGCGCAGGCGCCCATGATGTTGATTTTCTCGACTCCGGCGATCTGTTTGACGACCGCGATGGCCTCGACGAGCGCCGAGACGTACGTGTCGAGTCCCCAGTCTCGCTGGGCAGGTTTCGGGTTGCGCCAGCTGACGACGAAATTGCCGAGACCGCCTTGAAGCAAATACTCGACCATGCTCTTGCCGGGCGAGATATCGAAGGCATAGAACTTGTTGATCTGCGGAGGGATCACCAAGAGCGGCGTCTGGTACACGAGTTCCGTCAGGGGCTGGTACTGAATCAGCTCCAAGACCTCGTTTCGAAAAACGACGCTGCCCTTGCTGAGCGCCAGGTTCTTGCCGACCTCGAAGGCGGTCTTGTCGACCATCGAAGGCATGCCTTGATTGTGAATGATGTCGGATACCATGTTGCGCAGCCCGTGCCTGACGCTCGTGCCTCCGGTATCGATGGCGCGCTTGATCGCGGTCGGATTCAGCGGCGAATTGCTCGGTGCCAAGGCGTCGGTTACGAGCCCCGTGACGAACCGGGCGCGCTCCTTCGTGCGGTGATCGAACGTGGACTTGTCGATGAACTCGTTGAGCGCGTTCGTCCACGCGAGATATCCGCCCAGCCAGATACGGTAGAACGGGCTTTCCGTCCACGCCGGATCGGCAAAGCGCTTATCCCCGGGCTCCGGTTTCAACTCCGACTTGCCCGCGAAGACGCGGGAGATCTCGCGCACGAGCTCGGCCTGCTGCTCGAGCACGAGCGTCGGATGTTTGACCGCTTCCGTGGTGAGCTCCCCGGCCGCCGCGAGCAGATCTTCACGGCGAAATCCGATGAAGGGATTGGGTCCGAGCATCGCGTTGGACGCGCGCTCGACCAGTTCTCCGTGCTCTCCGTGCGCTCCGTGCGCTCCGTGCGCGGCGTGTGCTCCATGCGCATCGTGTGCTTCGTGCGCTCCATGCGCTTCGTGCGCACCCTGCGCTTCGTGTGCTACCTGCGCTTCAGGCTCTTTATGCACTTTAGGCGCTCTCGGCGCTTTAGGTGCTTTCGGCGCTTCCTGCGCTTTCGGCGTTTCCGGCGCTTCCTGCGCTTCGCGATCGGTCATTGTTACGAACCTCCGAAGGCCATGGCGAGGGCGCTGACGACCAGAGCCGGCTTGTCCTCGCCATCGATTTCCAGTGTACAGTCGAAAGTGAAGAGAGTTCTTCCCTTGTCTTTAGGCTCGGCGGCGGCCAGCTTGACGCGATTGCGCACGCGCGAACCGGACTTCACTGGGGTGATGAAGCGCAGCCGGTCGCTGCCGTAGTTCAGCATCGCCGCGGCCTCGAACCGGCCTGCGATCACCTCGCCGAGCGTTGCCGAGACCAGCGCCAGCGAGAGATACCCGTGCGCGATCGTGGTGCCGAACGGGCCCTTGGCCGCCCGCTCCGGGTCGACGTGAATCCACTGATGGTCGCCGGTACACTCGGCAAATTGGTCGATGCGATGCTGGTCGACGGTAATCCAGCTCGAGACCCCGAGCTCCTGTCCGACCTGATCGAGAACGGTCATGATTGTCCTTTCCCAAAAATACGCGCGAGGCACCGGCGAGAACCTGTAAGCGTTCGATGTACTTCCTTCCAGGGGAATGTCATCATCGTCGCGGACGGAATACATTTTTCAGTTAGCCGACGAGCGAGAGGTTGCCGTCCTCATTCGAAAAAACCGAGAGCGCCGGTGCGAAGCCGCCTCCGCCGCGCATCGCGTAGGGGGCCGCGTACGCCGGTTTTTCGCGGTTTCCCGGCGTTCGCGGGCGGTCCTGCCGGTCGGACGGGTCCGGAGAGTCCACGCGGGGGCGGCTACGTGGCGAGACGTCGGGAGGGCCTGCCGACGTTACCGACGCCGCACCGAACGTTTGCAGCGGTATGCTCTGCCTTGAGAGTCGGCCGCCCGCCCGCTATCGTTCGAGCGTGCAGCTACAACTGACGTAGCACTAGTATTCGGGGAACGGGACGCTCACCCGATCCGGTGCACGACCGCCACCGTCGCATCGTCGAAGAAGGCGCTGCCGTTCCAGATCTCGACCTCGCGCATGATGCCGCGGCAGGTCGCGCCTTCGCGCGTGGCCGACGCGCGCCGCACGAGCCGGGCTAATCCGGCCGTGCCCAGCAAGCGTTGCCGGTTGCCGGCCGAACGGCTTTCACTGATGCCGTCCGTGAACGCGACCAGCGTTGCGCCGGGGTCGAAGCGGGCCGAGCATTCCACATAGGGGACGTCGCGTTCGAGCCCGGCAAGTGGCCCGGTCGGCTCGAGGTGCGCGTGATGGGCGGCGCCGCGGAAGAGCAGGGCCGTATCCGTACCTGCCGCGGCATAGGCGAACGCGCCGTCGGGTGCAAACGAGGCCACGAATATCGAACAGAACCCGACGAACACCCCGCGCACTCTTAGGTCGTCGACCAATGCGTTGTTGATCGACGCCACGATGCCGCTCGGGCTTACCGTTTCCGCCGCCGCGCTTCGGAACGCTCGCCGCATGCTGGATGCGAAGTAATCTCCCGCGCTGCCTTTTGCCCACAGGTCGCCGACCACCAGCGCGACGGCTCCATCGTCGCGACGATACGTCGCGACGTAATCGCCGCCCGCACGGCTGCGGTCATCGGGCATGCGGTAGAGGTACGAGACGGCGACATCGGTCGCGCGAGCCTTCGCCGTACCGCGGGCATCGAGCGCGCGCTGCTGCATATAGCATATAGTTCGTGTAGCACTCAGTTCGCCGCGCTGCAAGGCCGGCGCAGGTCATAGGAACGGCGCGCCCACTCCGGTCAACCGCGACGCCGGTGTCAATTCCCACTTGAGCGAGTAGGATGCGAGCGATGCCGCCCGGGGACCCGTCCGGCTATCGGTGGGGCGCAGAGTGCGGAGCGCTATGCTCGCGCGTAAACTCGCACTTAGCAGACACGATGCGTTGGGGTTGTTATCCTTCGGAACATGACGGCATGGAGAATGGCGGCGACGGACGGCGAAGGGTATCAACCCAGTTGCGTGATCGCCGGCGCGGGTCCCGGGCTTGGGCTGGCGATTGCCGAGCGGTACGCGGAGGAGGGGTTCGCAGCGTTCATGCTGTGCCGCGACCCGGAACCGCTCGAACTGCGACTATCCAGGGCGCGCGCCCGGCGGCTGAACATCGTACCGCTGGAATGCGACGTGGCGAGCATGCCATCGGTTCGAGGCGCACTGGGCGAAATACGGCAAGCGAGCGGCGGTTGCGACGTTCTCGTGTACAACGCGTTTACGGACAATTCGGGAAGCGCCTCGACCCTCGATCCCCATACGATGCTCGAGGAGTTTCGGGTGAACGTTGCCGGTGCGCTCGCCTTCGTGAACCTAACGGTCGGCGATATGCTCGCCAACGGCGGCACGATTCTCTTCTCCGGTTGCGGTTTGGCGCGTTCGCCTTCGCCGGAAAAGACGTCCCTGAGCGTGAGCAAAGCCGCGCTGCGCGCGCTCGTCGACTGCCTTGCAGGAGAGCTCGAGGGGGCGGGCATTCGCGTCGGTATGGTGACCGTGGACGGGACGATGCCCGTTGGTGCCGCCGGCCTGAAGAGGGTAGCGAACCTCTACTGGCAGCTCTTTGTAACGAGCGAAAGCCGGCGTAAGCGAGAACTTCGTTTTCGCAACGGAAAGAAGCGCTCTAACAGCCGGCCTTACAGAACGTAGGAGTGGACGCCATGCATGCGATGGAGCATTCGACGAATAGAACTCGGCTGGGAGAGTTCTTGAGAACCCGGCGCGAACGGCTGTCTCCGTCGGATTTCGGGTTGACGCCGTGTGGGCGGCGGCGGACGCCGGGCCTTCGTCGCGAGGAGGTGGCCCAGCTTGCCGGCATTTCGATCGCGTACTATACGTGGATCGAGCAGGGACGGGACCTCAACACGTCGCCCGAGGTTTTGAACGCGCTGGCTCGGACGCTTCGCCTTACTGACGCGGAGCGAACGTATCTTTTTACGCTTGCCGGCCTTGCGATTTCGGCAGATGCCATCGTCGAAGACGCGACGATTCATCCGGCTCTCGCGTATCTCGTGAACGACTCGGCGAGCGTCTGCGCGCTCGTTTACGATCCGTGGTTCAACCTGCTCGCTGCGACGCCGCTGGCGACGGCGGTCTTCGGAATTCGGCCCGACGGCGGCTTCGATTCGAATCTGCTGTATCGTTTGTTTGCCGATCCGGCGCAGCGCCGCCTGTGGGTCGATTGGGAGAGCGAAGCGCGCATGCACGTCGGCATGTTTCGCCAAGCGCTGGCAAAGTGGCCCGAATCGGCCGCGGGTCAACGGCTGCTCGATACGCTCTCGCGCGCACAGGACTTCGCGGCCTTCTGGCGGGCTCACGACGTCCGGCTGCATCCGGCGCCGGACGAGTATTTCCGGGCCGAACCTTGGGAACTCGACCATCCGAGAGTCGGCGGATTGCGCATTCATCGGGTCGCGACGACGATCCCGACACGCGGCTTCCCGATTCTGGTTCTCAGCAGTCCAGCGGACCCAGAGACCTTTTCCAAATTCCAAGATCTCACGAATCTCGACATGGCGAGACCGCAGCTCTTCGTGGTAAGCTGACAGGGATCGAGGTTCGACACATGCGCGCATTCACGTTCTCGGCCGTCCTTCTCGCTGCGTCGGCAACTCCAGCGCCGACGCCGAATCTGCTTGCGCAGGCGATGGATCCGAACCCGGCACTGGGGTCGTACGTCGCCGCCGCGACGCTCGAGGCGGAATTGCACGCGCTCGTACCGCTGCACAAGACGTTCACGGGTACGGCTTATTATCAGCGCCCCAAGCAGGTGATCGTCTTCGACAACCTTCCCAGCGCTTTGAGCAGGTTCAAGGAATTGGCGTCGTCGATGCCCACGTACGCAGAGGCGAGCGCCGAATACGCGATTACGCCGCTCTCCGATGACGGAAAGACCTCGATCTACAAGCTGGTTCCGTCCACGCCGGGCCGGCGCGTGAAGGATCTGACGCTTTCGGTCGACGATCGAACGCCGACCGTCGTGCGCGCCGTCTGGACCTACACAGACGGCGGGCAGTTGAGCGTCGGTCAGACCTACAAGACCGACGGTGCTTTCCGGTTGCCGGCGGTGGAGAGGATCTCCGCGCGCTTCCCGGGCTACAGCGTCGACGGCACGCTGCGCTTGTCGCACTACCGCCTAAACGCTGCGATTCCGGAGGGCGTTTTCGCGGCGAAACAGACGTCGTTCGCCGGGCCGGAGCCCGGTCGCGCCGTTGTCAAGTGACGAGCCGTAGCGGCCGTTACGGCCCACTCGATACCGGCCTCCGGATTGTCAAGTAGCGGTTACTCGCGTGCGATCGGAGGCACTGGCCGTGGGCGTCCAATTCCGCACTCTCGCTAAAAGCGCGACAGCTCTCATTTTGTCGCTGGGGACGGTCGCGATCGCCCGTGCGGACGACACGACCTATGGCTTCGCATTCACGCCGCCCGCGCCGGCGACGGGGCCGCCCGAGATTTTGAAGATCGAATTGAATTCCGACGACCTGCGGGCCGGCGGCCCGATCGCCATCCGCGTCACGACGGCGCCGGACGTAACCACGGTAGTCACCGGTAACGGGTCGCACCAGGGCACCCTCACGCGGGTAGCTCCCGGCGTTTTTGCGAGCCGGTCGACGCTGCCGCACGTCGGGGGGCTCCTGCACGTGCATATCAAGCTCCACTTCACGGCCACGGCGGCCGATGGAAGGCAAACCTCGGTAGACGTCCCGGTCGCCTACAAGTAGATCTGCGAGCGGCAGCTCCCGGCCGCAGGAAACCGGCGAACCCCATCGGATGACGGCGCTGTTCGCAACTGCTATAATGCGCGGACACAACCGTGCTGATGATGAGATTCGGCGTTTCCGATCGGCTTGGGCGGCGCGTTGCAGGTGGGCTGCGCGCTCGGGCGGCGCGCGTCCGACTGCCGGGCCGGCCGGCGGAATTGCGCTAGTGATCGAGCAGCCGGCGGACGAGCAGCGGCGCGGCAACTTGCGCGCGTTTCTCACGGAACGCCGGGCGAGGCTCCAGCCCTCCGACGTCGGATTGCCCGCTACGTCGCGCCGACGCGTGCCCGGCTTGCGACGGGAAGAGGTCGCGGAACTGGCCGGTGTCTCGAGCGACTGGTACCGCGGGTTCGAAAGCGGCCGCCAGGTCCGCGTGTCTCCGCAGTTCGTCGCACGCTTGAGCCGGGTGCTGAAACTCGGGGACTTCGAGCAACGAATCCTATACCGTTTGGCGTTGCCCGAGCTCTACGAGACCGACGCGGCGCTGCAGCCGACTCCCGGGGGCCGTTCGCTGCTGAGCCCGGTCGAATCGCTCAGCGATATCGAACCGGCGCAGCGCAAGGTCGCAACGGCCCGCGAGGGGTTTCTCGCCGGTGCTCCGGCGGCGCGGCTCGTAAGACCGAGAATCGTCGGTTCTTGGCGGCGAAGCGAAGCGGCCGGCGTCGATCCGCAGCATACGTCGATCCCGGCCGTCGCGCTCGCGGGGGCCGCTCTGCAAGCCTTACGAAATGCAAGCCAACCGTTGCTGCGCGCCTTCGGGCCGGTTCGGGCCCGTCTGACCAGCCTCTTGCCGGGCTACGCCGTCGCCGTAGCGAACGCAAGCGGTTACGTCATCGAGCTTGGCGGCGCCCCGGAGGTCCTCGCCGCCCTCGCGGAGATCAACTTCGTGCCGGGCGTTGCGGCGAGCGAGGCTCTCTGCGGCACGACCTCGGTCGGCACGTGCCTCGTCGACGGCCGGCCGCTCCAGTTGATCGGCGCGGAGCACTATTGCGCAGGCGGCATCGAGTTGACGGGCACGTCCGCGCCGGTCCGGGATCCGTCCACCCGCGACATCATCGGCGCGCTCGACCTCGTCGGTCCGTACGGCCGCATCCGGCCGGAACTCTTGATGCTTCTCGCCCAGTTCGTGCTTGAAATCGAAGAGCGCCTGGCCGCATCGCAGAGCAGGGAGTAACTCCTAGCCACTGGTTACGCTCCGCGTGGGGGTGTAATGTGAGAATTGGCCTCGGGCCGGTTATGAAGAACAGTTCAGAATGCGGAGCGCTGCTCAGGGCATGCCGAGGGGCCGTCGACGCGAACGTCCGTGCGCTCGGGCCGCACGCCCGCTTGCCCGCTCGTTGGGGAAAGCGGGTGACGCAAGAAGAGGTCGCCGAAGCCGCCGGCGTCAGCCGCGTATGGTACGCGATGCTCGAATCCGGTGCGGCCGTCCGGACGTCGCCGCGATTGCTCGATTCGCTCGCCGCCGCGTTGATGCTGAGCGCGCGGGACCGCGCGGCCCTCTTTTGCTTGGCGTTGCCGGAACTGGAACTTGGCCGCGAGCGGGCTACCGTCGTCGAGAGCTGCCGACTCTTGAGGGGCGCTGCGAAGCGGCTATGGAGCGCGACTTCGGAGCCGGAGGCCATGACGGCCGTCTGCGAGCAGCTCGCGACCTGGTTCGACGACGCGACCCTGGTGACCCGATTGCATCGGCGCGCGACCGGAGCTTGGGACTGGGAGTGCGTGGTCGATCGCGGCCCCGGCGGCCTCGCCGGCGCGGCGTGGGAGGAACTCACCTCGGCCATGACGCCCGCCGAGATCGATCGCTGTTTTCTGTTTCCGCAGCTGGTCGAGGCGGGCGACGTCGGAGGCGCCGACCGCCACCCGGCCGCGATGCGACGCAGGCTGCTCGCAACGTACCGGCGACGCGATCTCCTTACGATCGCGAGCTTTCTTCAGGGCCGCGTGCGTTCGCGGCGCGGCGCGATCGCCGGTTTCCTGGTGAGCCACAAGCTCGGGCGGGCCTACTCGACAACCGATAGCGCCGTGATCGGGACGCTTGCGGAACTGACGTCGCTTGCCCTGGCGTGAGCGTTACCGCGGT
>CAWBES010000002.1:0-49991 GCA_963787965.1 uncultured Alphaproteobacteria bacterium | reverse complement strand
CATGGAAGCGACCAATCGGACTAGCTGAGGCTAGGAGCCATCTGCCGCGGCTTGATCGCGCGCTCGATGGCCTTGCCGTTCGCTTCACGCGCGATCTCGAGGTCGTAACGTGCCTGAAGGTTCATCCAGAATTGCGGCGACGTGTCGAAATAGCGCCCAAGTCTCAGCGCCGTATCGGCCGAGATGGCGCGCCGACCGTTGACGATTTCGAGAACGCGTGATGCCGGAATCCCAAGGTCGCGCGCGAGACGATTGGCGGAAAGGCCGATGGGCGCCATGACCTCTTCGCGAAGGACTTCGCCGGGGTGGACCGGCGGTAAGGTTTTCGCCATTTTCAGTGCTTCCCAATCTTCTAATGGTAATCTTCGATCGTTACACGGTCGGCGTGGTTCTCGACCCATTCAAAGACGATCCGCCACTGGTCGTTTATGCGGATGGAGTGAACGCCGGCGCGGGCGCCTTTGAGCGATTCGAGCCGCAGGCTTAGGTCGGCCGGCGTGGTAGCAGCGTCGAGGACGACGAGCTTCCGTTGCGCGATGCGCTCGAAGAACGCAAACCGGCGAACGCGCTGCCCTTGCGCCAACCGCTCCGTGTCCTTGTCGCCATAGCTGCGAATCACGCATCTCAGACGTACCACGCGAGGCGTATATACGTCAAGCGTATAAGGAGCGCTTTCGTGATACGATCGCCGTACCGAGGCGGCGGCTTAGGGTGCGCCGGCCGCTATTCGTTACGACACGCCGTCCCGGATGGGCCCGATCCGCGCCATACGTCTGTCACCGCCGCAGCGTATACTATACCGGTGACCGACAGCGATGAAGTCGATCCCGGAACGCGGCTGGAGACGCTCGACGGCGAAGACACAGCCCTGAGCGCGGCTCACAGGATGTCGCCGACGAAATCCTCGAAAGGCGACGATCTGGTCATGGAACAACGCCGAGTACTATCCGCCGCGCTTTCGGATCGTCTCCGGCGACCGGGCCTTAGCGGATGCTGAGCGCGGAGCAGCGCGCCGCGCTTTCGTACGTCGACGGCAACGCCTACGTGGGCGCGGGGCCCGGAACCGGCAAGACCTTCCTGCTGGTCGAACGCGTCCGGACGTTGCGCGGCATCGGCGTCACGGCGGAACGGATTCTCGTGCTGACGTTCTCGCGGCGCGCGGCTGCGGAGTTGCGCGACCGGCTGCTCGCCGCGGGCGTCTCCGGCGGCATCGACGTGCGGACCTTTCACGGCTTCGCGGCGCGCGTGGCCGGCGGCGGGCTCGCACGCTTTCGGGACATACGCTTACTGGACGGCTTCTCGAGCCGTCTGCTGCTCGAGGCCGCGATCGCTCGAACGCCCACGCCGACGCTCGGGGCGGCGGCGCGCCGCAGCCGGAGCTTCGCCGACGACGCCAAGCGCGTGCTCGACGACCTCGGCCGCGCCGGCGCCGAGGCGGTCGCGGGGATCGAAACCGATGCCTCGCCGCGGTTGCGCGATCTGCTGGCGATCCGGACGCGACTCGTGCGCGCGCACCGTGCGATCGGAGCGGGCGATCTCGGCGATCTCGTCTCGCGCGCGTTAGCCGAAGCGTCGCGCCCCGGCTCGCCCGCCCAAGCGTGGCTGAGCGGCCGGTACGCCGACGTTCTCGTCGACGAGTTCCAGGATACGGACCGCGAGCAGCTCGCGCTGCTCGAGCTGCTGGGCGCGCGCGTGTTCGCGGTCGGCGATGAGGCGCAGTCGATCTATCGCTTTCGCGGCGCGAGCGATGCGATCGTTCCGTACGCGCTCGCGCGGTTCGCGATGCGCCGCTTCGACCTGACGCTGAGCCGGCGTTGCCCGCCGGCGGTCTGCGCGCTGGCAGCGGAGGCGCCGCTGCCGGTGGCCGTTCCCCTGCGCTCGGCGCGCCCGGACGGACCCCCGGTCGACGTGATCCGTTACGGCGGGCTCGACGACGAAGCCCGGGCGCTGGCCGGGCTGATCGAAGCCGAGCTCGAGGCCGGGCGCGAGGCCCGCGAGATCGCCGTCCTGCTGCGAGCGTTCCGGCCGCTCGGGCCGATGCTCTGCGCGGAGCTGGCGCGCTGCGGAATACCGGTCGTATCGTCCGGAAGCGACGCACTGTTCGCCGACGCGCGCGTCGCGACGCTCGGCGCCGCGCTCGCGCTCTTCGCAGCGCCGGCCGACCCTTCGCGCTGGACGGACCTGCTGGCGTCGCCGCCGCTCGGCTGCGATGCTCTGGCGCTGCGCGTCGGGGAGCGCGCGCGTGCCGTCCCTCGCCTCGACGCGACGCTGGCCGAACGGCTGACGCCGCTCCTGTCCGGCGACGCGGACGCAGCCCGGCGGCTGGCGGACGGCCTGCTGGGAGCCTACGAGGCGTGGACGGCGGGCGATCTGGGCCTGGCCGCACGCCGCGTCGCGCGCCGGCTCGGACTGCTCGCCGCGGTCGTGCGCGACGCGCCCCCCGCCGACGTCCGCGCCCAAGCGGCGCGCCTGAAAGCCGTCTGCGACGCGCTCGCGGCGGCCCAGCGGACCGCTCGGGCGCTCGGAGAAGCGGCCGAACCGCAAGCGATCGCCGCCCGCTTCGACGATCTCCTCGCCGCGATCGGCGACTCCGAGGCCGGCACCGGCGCCCCGGGCGTGCGCGTCCTGACCGTCCACGCGGCGAAGGGGCTCGAGTTCGAGCGCGTCTTCATCGGCGACGCCGTACACGGGCGCTTCCCGCGCGAGTCCCGCGCGTCGCGGCTGCTCGACGACTGCGACCGCGCGCTTCTCGCCGCGCACGGCGTCGACGGCGCGAGCGTTGCGCCCGAGGGCGCCGCCACCGAAGAGGCCTCGCTCTGGTACGTGGCCGTCACCCGCTGCAGCGAACGGCTCACCGTCACGTTCGCCGAACGCGGCCTCAACGACGATCCGCAGCGTCCTTCGTCCTTCATCGCGGCTCGCGCGCCGAAGGAACTCACGGCCGTCGACCGCTCCTCGCTGCTGGTGCGCGCGCTCGGCTCCGGCGACGAACCGCTGCGCGCCTGGCTGGTCGGTGCCGGGGCGACGGACGGCGTGCCGGCGCTGGCCGCGTTCGCTTGCGAGGGCGCCGCGGCATTCACGCGCTGCGAGACGACGCCGCTGCGCCGGACGCGTCCGTTCAGCGTCAGCGAAGCCACGGAGTGGCTGCGCTGCCCCCGCGGCGTCTACTATTCCCGGCTCTTACGGCTGCCCCAAGACGATTCGGCCGCCCAACATATCGGCGGCGTGTTGCACCGCGTCTTGCAACGATTCCATGCGGCCCACGATACGTTCGGCGGAACGGCCGGCCCGCTCGAGGCGTGGATCGCCGAACTCCTCGCGCTGCGCCGCGAAGAGTGGGACCCGGCGGTCTTCGCGGGACCGGCCGTCGAGGCAGCCGCCGCGCGCGCCGCCGACGTTGCGCTCACAGCGTACGCGCCCGCCTTATCCGCGTACGCGCGGTCCCATCCGTTTCGGGTCGAGCAGCGCGAGGCGAAGGTATCGATTCCGGCGGGCGCATTCGCGCTGGAAGGGCGCTTGGACCGCGTCGACCGCCTGGCCGACGGGACGCGCATCGTCGTCGACTACAAGCGTGGAGCCGCGAAACCGCCGGCCGAGAAGGCGGCGCAGAAGCTGCTGGAACGCTGGCAGGAGGACGACGCCGCCGGGATCCCGCGGCGTTCGCTGATCGGCGATCTGCCGGAGCATCTCGACCTCCAACTCGCATTCTACGCAACCGCGCTCGAGCAGGTCGGAACGTTAGTGAAAATCTATCTGGGCGGCGCGCACGCCGCCGAGCAGCGCAGCGGCGTGGCCGTCGTCGACGCGGTGCCGTTCGAGGGGCCGTTGCGCGAGGTGGCGCGTGCCGCGCTGGCCGAGCTCGAACGAGAACTGCTCGCGCCGCTCGCGGCCGGCACGCTGACGTACGTGCCGACGGCCGGCGCGACGAAGGCGTGCGAGTACTGCACGTTCGCCACGATCTGTCCCGGGACGGCGCAAACCCGATGACGGAATTCGTTCTCACCCACGAACAGGAGACGATCGTCGCCGCGGACTGCGACGGTCCGCGTCTGGTCGACGCGGGCGCGGGAACCGGCAAGACCTTTACGATGGTGCAGCGCGCGCGCGCGCTGATCGGCGCAGGCATGCCGCCCGACGCGTTGCTGGTGGTGACCTTCACTAAGGCCGCGGCGAGCGAGATCGCGGGACGCCTCGACGCAGTCCTCGATCCCCGCGAGCGGCGCCGGCCCGTCTGCGGAACCTTTCACGGCATCGCCTACGACCTGCTGCGCGAATTCGCCTACGAGAGCGGGATCTCGCCGGACCTGCGCGTCGTCGACGACGGCCGCGCGCGCGGGATCTTCGCGCGTGCGTTCCGGGATCTCGAAGCCGGGCGGCTGGACGTCGATCTGCAGTCCTTTCCGCTGCTGGACCGGCCGAAGGCCCTCGAACGCTCGCTGGCCGCGATCGCGCTGACCTTGAAGGGGCGCGGCATCGACGTCGATCGCTTTCGCGCGGACGCGCTCGCGCAGGCGGACGCGCTCGCGGCGCTTCCGTTCGGGGGCATCAAAAGTATCGGTAAACGGGGCGGGGTGCTCAAAGGCTGGCCGAAGCCGGACCCGGAACGGTCGCCGCAAGAACGCCGGCTCGAGGCCGAGCACGAGCGCCGCAACGTCGCCGTAGTCGCCGCGCTCTTCGCGCGCTTCCAAGCGCTACTCGACGAAGCCCAGCTGCTCACGTTCGGCGACGCGATCGTCCGCGCCACGGCCATGGTGCGAGACCGGCCGGCCATCGCGCAGCGGCTGCGGGCGCGCTGGCGGCACGCGATCGTCGATGAGTTCCAGGACACCAACGGCACGCAAATCGCATTTCTGGAAGCGATCTTCGGCCCGGAGCTGCGCCAGGTACTCGTCGTCGGCGACGTTCGGCAAGCGATCTACGAGTTCAACGGCGCCGAGCCGCAGGGCATTATCGATTTCCGGGCGCGAGCGCGCGAGACGCTGCCGCTGGGGGAGAACCGCCGCTCCCTGCAACCGATCCTCGACGTCGCGCATCACGCCCTGGCGGAACTGGCCGGCAACCGATATCCCGGCGACGGGAAGGCGCTGCGCGCGCAGCGCGGCCGGGCGGACCTCAGAGTCGTGCGAGCCTCGTGGTTCACCGGCGAGGACGCGCGCGAGCAGGAAGCGGCCGCCGTAGCCGATGCCGTTCGGCGCCTGATCGAGATCGACGGCACGCCGCCCTCCGACATCGCGCTGCTGATGCGCGGGCGCACGCGCGCGCCGTTGTATGCGGCGGCTTTGCACGAGCGCGGCATCGCGACGCAGCTGCGCGGCGGCGTCGGTTTCTTCGCGGCTCCGGAGATCCGCGAGGTGACCGCCTGGGCCCGGCTCGCCGTCGACCCCACGGACGCCTACGCGCTGGTCGGCACGCTGCAGAGCGCCGCGATCAATTTGGGAGACGGGGCGCTCGTCGCGCTCGCGCAAGACGGCGACTTGGCGCGCGCGGCGCTGCTCGACCCGGCGCCGGCCGCCTTCGACGATACCGAGCGAGCGCGGCTCGCGCGTTTCCGAGCGACGGCACGGCTCGTTTCGGAACTCGGCCACCAGCCGCTGGTCGATGCCGTACGGACGATCGTAGCGCTCGCCGGCGCCGAGGCGGCTCGGCTCGAACGGCCCGAGAGCGCGGCGCAAGCGAGGGCGAACCTCGATCAGTTCGTGCGCCTGGCGAACGATCTCGCGAACGACGTTCCCGCGGCGCGCCTGCGCGATCTCATCGCCGAACTCGACGAACGCGAAGCGCTCGATCTCGACCTGCCGCTGGCGGAGCTCGAAGGCGACCGCGTGTCGCTCGTAACCGTGCACGGCGCCAAGGGGCTGGAGTGGAAGCACGTCTTCGTCGTCGATGTGGCGCCGAGCGCGTTCCCGCTGCGCAACAACGACGCGCGCGAGGTCGTGGCGCGGCTCGACGCGCACGGCGCCCTCGCGCTCAAACACGGCGTGGACGGCCGGCCGACGCTGCGCTGGTACTGCACGTCGTTCGCGCACGACGAAAACGGGATTCTCGTAGCGCAGCCTCCGGACGACAGCGAGGAGTTCCGTCTGTTCTACGTCGCGCTCACGCGAGCGCGCGATAGCGTGACCGTCACGGGCCGGACGGATCGATACGGAAACCGCAGCACGTGCATCGAGGCCGTCGCCGACTGGATCGAGCGGAAGGGTCACGGCGCCGCAGCGCACGGGCTCGCGGTCCCGGCGGGCGAGGATAACGGCCTTGCCGCCGCAGCGGCAGAGCCGCTCGACGACCAGATGCGGCGCCTCTTGCAAGCGCGGGTCGAACGGCTCGTACGCCCCGAGACGACGGTGCCGCTGCGAACCGGGACGCTCTCGTATACCGCGATCGAGGCGCAGGAACGCTGCCCTCGCCGCGCGCGCTACCAGTACGTGCTCGGTCTGCCGAATCTCGAGGACGACGCTCCGGCGCCCGGCCTCGAGGGCGCCGACCCGGATCGCGAGATCCGCCATCCGGCCCGGTACGGCCGCATCGTGCATCGGGTGCTCGAACTGGACGCGCTGGCTCGCATCGAGCGCAGCGAGCGCGAGCTGTCGCGCTTCGTCGCGGAAGCCGTCGAGCAGGAGGAGGGTACGGAAGCCGAGGCCACCGCCGCGGAGCGCGCGGCGCGAGCCGCCCTCGCGATCCTCGAGCCGTACGAGCCGGTGGATGCCGAGCGCCGCTTCGCGCTCGAGATCGACGGCGTCGCGTTAGGCGGCTACATCGATCTCCTAGCGCGCGACGCGACGGGCCGGCTGGTCGTGATCGACTACAAGACCGGCCAAACGCCGAGCGCGCACTACGCGCTGCAATTCGCGCTCTACGCGAAAGCGGTCGCCGACGCGTTCGCAGAGGTGCCGCGGACCGTGCTGCTTCGCATCACCTCCGACGGCGCGGACGCCGAGGAGGTCGAGCCCGCAACGGACTCCGCCCTCCACGCAGCAATCGCGCCCGCGCAAACGATGGAAAGCGACGAGCCACGTCCCGGCCCCGGGTGCCGGCTCTGTCCCTACGCTCACGACGTCTGCGCGGAGGCGGGTCCACCCCCATAGACTCGGGCTACCGGCCGGACGCCGATGCCGCCGGCAGCCCAGCTGGCTGCCGAGGCCGAGCCGGGGCGTCACGTCGCAGTCGGTTGCTGCCCTTGCCAGTGCCGCCTCCTTCAGCCCGCAAAGGGCGTGCGTACGCGGGCATGGCGAGAAGATCTCGGCCCGCGCGCCGCGTTCTCCGATGAGATGCGCGCAACGGTCGAGGCGCGGCGCGCGCGCGGCGCCGAGCGCCGCCTCGATCCGATGCAACGCAAGCGAATCGTCGAGTGGATCGTGCCGGCTTTCGGCGGAAACGTGCGCCAGGATGGCCCCCTCGTGAGTCGGCGTGCCGCAGGCGCTGCGGCGCGATCTCCCGCCCGAAATCCCCGCGGCTGCCTACAGCTACGATCGCGTTGTCGCGAAACTCCGTGAAGACGATCGCCTTCTCGGGCTTCCCGGTCACGCTACCGGCGTGCAGGGCCTGCAGCTCGGTCAACAGCTTCGCGAACTTCGAATCCACCTCTGCGGGAATCGCCTGCGACGTCCGCAACAGGCGCTCGATCTCGCGCCGCTCCTTCGCCCGTTCCTCGGCGTCGCCGGCCGGCGCCGCAAGAACTTGACGCTCGGCCGCCTCCATCTGTTCTTCGGTGAGCGGGGCGCCTTCGCGGTAGTCGCGCAGGACGCCGCGCTTCGTTTCGAGATCCAACGGTTCGTCGGCAAGCGTCTCGAGCCGCGCCTCGAGCGTTCGCTCGAGCGCGTAACGCGACGACATGAGGCGCTTCTTGATGACGGTCATCGCGAATCCGACGGCCGTACCCGCATCGCGTCGCCAAAGTTTCCGGCAGTACTTCACGACGGCGTCGTAGAGCCGGCGCTCGCGTTCGTCACCGAACGGTACGGGGATGCTGCGAACGTCGATCCCCTTGAAGCGAGGCCGGCCTTGCTCGTCGAGAATGTCGCTCTTGTAGCGCCGCACGACAACGGGCGCCACGGTAGCGCCGCTCAGCGACTCCGGAGACGCAACGAGCGCCGGGTCCAGCAGTTCGATCAGGCTGTAGAGGCTGCGCGGGTCGCCGTTGTGCGGCGTGGCCGTCAGAAGGAAAAGACTATCGGTGCGGTCGGCGATGAACTGGGCGAAACGCGACCGTTCGGTGCGGTAGGCGCGGCCTTCACTGCTGGTTTCCGAGAGGTAGTGCGCTTCATCGGCAATCACCAGATCCCAAGGTACGTCGCGAAGGGCGCGCTTCACATCCGCGCGTTTCGCGTAGTCGACGCTCGTGATGATCCGGCGGCGCGCCGTCCACGGGTTCTGGCCGACCCGGCTCTGCTGCCGCACTTCGAGCACCCGCGTCGAATCGTAGATCTCGAACTCGAGGCCGGTCTTGTCCAGCATCTCGTCTCTCCACTGGTCCTGCAGGCCGGCGGGACAGAGGATCAGGACGCGGTCGGCACGAGCGCGCGCATGAAGTTCGAACAGGATCAGGATCGCCTCGACCGTCTTCCCCAGGCCGACATCGTCGGCGATGAGGATGCGCTGCAGCGGCCGGTCGAAGGCGCGAATGACCGGTACGAGCTGATAGTCCTCCGTTCGTACCTTCGCTTGGTCGAATCCGCCGAGGTTATCCGGCGCGGGCTTCATCGTGCACGCGATCGCCGCGTGGAGGTCGCGCCAGCGCCCGAACGGCGCCAGCGTCTTCGGCAGAGCCGTCGGCGGCAAGACGTCGATCGTTTCGATCTCCGCGATGACCTCGATCGTGCTCGTTCGTTCTTGCACGTCTCGGAGCACGAGGACCTGGGTAGTTTCGACCTCCGACGGTGCGGCGTCGATTTCCCAGACGCGGCCGCGAACGCGCACGCGCTGGTCGGCGTGGTAGCGAGTCGCGGGGATCGGAATCACCTCGCGACCTCCGCCAGAGCGCGGGCGTTTTCGACGAACGGGCTCGGGTCGCGCACGTATGCGATCGTCAGCCGATCGCCGGCGCGCGTCGCAGCGACGTAGAGGAGCTTGCAGTCCTGTACGTCTCTTTCGGCGCGATCGTCCGGATCCTCGATGTTCTTGTTAGCGAAGAAGGGATAGACCCCGTCGCTTGCGTCCGGAATGTAGACCTCGGGAAACTCGAGCCCCTTTGCGCTGTGGGCCGTGATCAGCTTCACGGCGTCCTTTCGATAGAATTGCGCGTTATTCTGAGCTACCGTCGGAATCTCGGCCTCCTCGAAAGCTGCGCCGATCGCGGCGAGCTTCTTGTTCGAATGCGCGATGACGGCGATGTTTTGGAACAAAACGCCGGAACGGCGACGCGCCTGCACGTCGCCGACGATCCAGGCGTAGAGCGCATCGTCCGTCGGCAAGCCATCGACGATACGCGGCAGCGGGCCGGTCTTCGAGGTCGTGAGTTGCTCGACATCGGGTGACAGCGTTCCCGCCGGCGCCGCGAAGAAAGCGCGCGCGAAATCGAGGATCTGTTGCGTGCTTCGTTCGCTCTGAAGGAGCGAGTACACGTTGCCGCCTCCGATGCGAAGCCCGACGTCGGCCCATCTGAACCCCCGCGTATGGATCGTCTGTGCGGCATCGCCGACGAGCATCAGGTGCTTGCCAGAGCCGGTGCCGCGCGCGAAATGGACCGTCATCAACAGCGACGGCACTTGAAGATCCTGCACTTCGTCGACGATGACGAAGTCGTAGCGGCCGCCGTCCGGCATTTTTTCCGCAGCGTCACAGGCTCGCATGCGGGTCATGCCGAGGTCGGCCGTATGTTTCTCGTCGTGGAGCTTACCATAGCGCTCGTATGCAGCCCAGAGCGTTGCGCGCCCTTTCGGACCGAGGGCTGCGCCTCGGCCGCGCCGCTGGAGGCGCTGGTATTCGTCGAGGGAGCGTACGTTGCGCGCCTCGATGACCGATTGGATCTCGCTCAGTACGAACTCAGCGTTCAGCTCCGTGCCGCCGATTGCGTCGCGAACGTACGGCAACAGCTCCGCGTCCTTGAAGAGCACGCGCCGGCCCTGCGCCCCGAGTTTGAGGGTGAAATGGTCGTACGTCTCAATCGAGAGGTTCTGCGGAATCTTCCCGCGCAGCCGCTCGATCTTATTGCGCGCGTCGTCGCAGAGCTGCTTGGTGTAGGTCACGTAGAGAACGCGAGGTTTCGCGACGATTCCGAGGCCCTGCTCGGCCTCTAGGACGTGAAGGGCCCGATAGAGAGCCACGAGCGTCTTCCCGGATCCCGGTCCACCCTTCACCAGGATCGGTGCCCGTCGCGTACTTTGCACGATTGCCCACGACGCTGCAGGAAGGTTGAATTGGAGATCGGCAATCTCGCCCGCACCAAAAGCCCTGGTGAGTGCCGCATCGCTGAGGCGAAACACCGGTTTGGCCCCGGTCGATACCGTTTGCGGTTTCGGAAAACGGTCGAGGAGCTCGAAGAACTTCTCCTCCGGCATCGCGTCGACCACGCCGATGTTCCAGAGCCCCTCGCTATCCGGTACCGATCGGACCGCGTCGGCAAAATCGCTCGGAACGCCGAAATACTCCAAGAGTTCGGCGTCCGAAATGTCTTTCAACGGCCCGGTGAGGCGCGGCTTCCGTATCTCGTGGACCGGCCTCGCCTCCGTTACGATCTTGACGCCGACCGGCTGTCCGTAGGCGCCCTTCGCGGCACGCTTGTAGGCATCGTCGTGCTGGTCGACGCCCATCAGTTGCACGCAGCCGTCGGCGCGACACGCGACGATCCGAATAGCCTGACTCGCTCGGTACGTCCAATACAGCGAGTTGCTTTTCACCCGCTCCGGATTGAGGCCGCCACCATCCGGGTTCATGCTGATGAGCTCGACCGCTTTCCATATCAGGTCTTGCTCCCGCGCTTGAAAGCGCTTTACCTCTCCGATAAACGCGGGCGTTACGAGCGTACTTTCCGCCAAATGATGCCTCCTCGACGTTACGGTTTTACGTTAGCCGGTGACACGCGGCTTCTTCAGGAGCGGCCACAGTCGACTCACCGCGAGTTCGCATCGCGATAAGCGCGGATCGCTGCTTCGAACCGGGCGGCGATCCGCTTTCCGCGGCGGCCGTAACGGAACAGACGCATCATCTCGTCAAGGAGTTCGCCGTCACTCCGCAGGCGGCCGTCGCTCTCGATCCACACGAGCGCTTCGTGCAGATCGCGGTCACTGTACGAATCGATCGGCTGGCCGGGGTACCGGATCGGGTTTGGTTTACTTCGTCGACCGAATCCGCTAGCGCCGGGCGCAGCGGTCGTCGACGATGGGAAAAGTGTACCCGAACTCGTCGCAGCGCTCGGACCCGCCTGCGATGACACGGTATCGGAAGCCGCCGCTTTGAACTGCGTCGCTTCCGCCCGTGCGATCGCATCCCGATACGCCGCGCGAACCCGTTCGACTTCTTGCTCTCTGTCGTTGAACCAATCCGTCGACCAGATCCTGCAGAACCGCCAGCCGAGTCCTTCGAGTATGTGCTGCCGCAAGCGGTCGCGCATGCGCGCGGTGGGGGTGCTGTGGTAGCTCGCGCCGTCGCATTCGATCGCCATCACGAAGCGGCCCGGCTCCTCGGGATGCTGGACGGCAAGGTCAATCCGGAATTGGCCGACCCCGTACTGCGGCACGCAGCACAGGCCGATGCGCTGCTCGAGCACGGCCTTGATTTCGGCCTCGAAAGCGTTGAGCGGCACGTCGGGTACGCTACCGTCGCGGCCGAGGTCGGCGCCGCGCGATTCGGCGTAGGCGAGATATTTCGCGAGTAGCTTCGCGCCGTCGCTGTTCAAGCGCGACCTGTCGAGATCGACGCTCCGGAAACTCGAGACGACCGTGAGTCGCGACTTCGCGCGCGTGACTGCGACATTAAGACGGCGCTCCCCGCCGCGTTGGTTGATCGGGCCGAAGTTGTGGCTAACGGCGCCCGTCTTCGTCCGGCCGTAGCCGAACGTCAAGACGATCGCATCGCGCTCGTCGCCCTGCACGCGCTCGAGATTCTTCACGAAGAACGGCTCGGGGTTCGCGTCGGAAAAGAAGTCGTCGAGTTCGGGGCGGTCACGGCGGGCCATCGCGAGCGCGGTCTCGATGCGCAACTTGTGAGGCAACCCGAGCGTGATTACGCCGAGCGATTCGTGCGAGCGCTGTGCGGCGTGCTCCATTATCAGGTCGACGACGCGCAGGACCTCGGGCCCGGAGGACGCCTCGTCGATCTCCCCGCCGGGCGGCGCGAGTTCGTGGGTGACGCCGCGTCCGTCGAGGCCGCAGCCGGGGAAGGTGACCAGTTCGTTGCCGTACAGCCAGTGATTCGAGAACGCGATCAGGCGCTCGTCGCGCGAGCGGTAGTGCACGCGCAAACCGAGCGCTTTGGCGAACGGGCGCATCGCGGCGAGCACCGACTCGACGCCGTCGACGGCGCTTTCCTCCTCTTCGTCCTCATCGTCGTCTTTGCCGCCGGAGCCGAAGAAGTCGGTCGGCGGCAGTTGACGCTCGTCGCCGGCGAGGACGACACGCCTGCCGCGCAGGATCGCCGAGACCGCATTGCCGGGCGTGACCTGACTCGCTTCGTCGAAGAGCACGAAATCGAAGAGGGCCTCGGCGGGCAAGAACTGGCTGATCGAGAGCGGACTCGCCATGATGCACGGAACGAGGGCGGTCAGGACGTTCGGCGCCTCGCGCACGAGCTCGCGCAGCGGCTTGCGCGGGCGCACCTTCGACAGCTGTATCGCGAGCACGCTCTCTTCGGCTCGGGCGGCGGTCGTCGCGCGCACGAAGCGATCGGCTGCAGCGCGGCGCACGCGGGCGACGGCGACGCGGCGCAAGTTGCCGTCGAGCGAGGTGAAGCGTTCGACGACGCCGTCGTGCACGCGGCCGTTGAAGGCGGCGAGTTCGGAGCGCAGCGCGTCGAGGTGCGCGTCGATCCACAATTTCTCGAGCGACGGGCCCCAGAGCGCCGGGCCAACGCGCGTATCGCGCAGTTCGTCGAGCAACGGAGCGAGGCCGGCGCGTTCTAGATCGGCTTGGACCTCGCGCAGGTGCGCGGCGCGGTACGCGCTTTGCACGGCGGCGGCGTGCGCGTCCAGCCGCACGAGCGCGGCCACGGCATCGGTGGGCAGCGATTCGCCGAGGATGCGCTCGCAGGCAGCGAGGTCGCCGGCGAACGAAGCGCAGGCTGCGGTTAGCTCGGGCGGCATCGCGTCGATCGCGTCTGCGCGCGCGCGGAAGGCGTCGGCGGTTCTCTGCCAGCGGTCGATGGCGTCGGCCACGGCGGCGTTCGCCGCGCCGCCGCGCCGCAGCGGCGCGAGCTTCGCGAGCGCCGCGCGGCGCGAGCTTGAGAACCACGCGAGGATCACGCCGACGGGCGACATCAACGTGGCGCGCGCGAGCGCGAGGGTGCTTTTGTCGATCTCGAGTAGTGCGGGATCGACCGCGGCGAGCGCGCGGCGCAGCGCAACCAGTTCGGTAGCGGCGGCGCCCGCGTCGTCGAGCGAGGCGCAGGGCGCGCCGATCGCGTCGAGCAGCGCGAGCAGCGGGCGAAGGCTGTGGCCCGCGACCCGCACGACCGTGTCGACGGCGGCGGAGACCTCGTTCGGCGCTAGGCGCGAGGACGACCACGGCAGTGCCGGGTCTTTGAAAAGCAGCCCCGGGTCACGGCTGGCGTCGACCAGGCGCTCGCGCAGGTCGGCGAGCTGGGTTGCGCCGAGCGCACGGGCGGCGGGATAGGCGGCGCGGGCGTGCACGGATATCGCAGCGAGCTTTGCGCTGACCGTTAACAGTTCGTACGTGGAACGCTCGCAGACGGGGCGCGGCGCGTGCATCGTGCGCACGTGCTCGTTGAGGCGTTTTCGGCTGGTGACGAAGGGCGCATCGTAATCCGCGGAGGGCGGCGGGCTCTCGCCGACCTTCGCGCGCGTGGTCTTGAGCGCTGCGTAGACGCGCGTGCGCTTGGTGTCGGCGGCGTGAAGGTCGAGGATCAGGTGACCGAGACCGGCGGCGGAGAGGCGGTGCTGGACGACCTCGAGCGCAGCGCGTTTCTCGGCGACGAAGAGCACGCTTTTGCCGGAGGCGACGATCGCGGCGATAAGGTTGGCGATCGTCTGCGATTTGCCGGTACCGGGCGGTCCGTCGACGATCGCCGTCGCGACCTCGCGGCGGATTAGGGTGTGGATGACCTGTGCTTGCCAAGGATCGGCATCGAGCACGAACGGCTCGTCGACCGGCGCGATGTCGTCGAGTTCGGTCAGCGCGACGGCGCCGTCGCGCAGGCCGAGCAGCTGGGTTTGCGCTTCCTCGTCACCGGCGAGCGCGCGCACGAGCGGGTTCGCGGCCAGGACGTCGCTCGCGCCGTCGATGTCTTCGATCATCGCCATCGCGCCGAAGTTGAAGATACCGAAGGCAGAGCGCGAGAGCACGGTGATTCCGGGCGCCTGTGCGGCGAGCTCGCGCACGCGCGCGAAGGCGGACGTGAGGTCGTCGACCGTGCCGTCCTCGAACTCGGAGGCGAGCGCGTCGGCGAAGGCGGGCGGGGCCATCGCGCGCAGGCGCAGCGCGCGGTTGACGACGGCGTCGGCGCCCTCGGCGCGGCGCACGATGAACTCGCCGCGCGCGCGCGGGTCGTCGGCGATTTCGGCGGGGATCAGGAAGAGCGGCGCGAGCGGGTCGCGACCGCCGTCGTGGGACTTCCACGTCGCCATGCCGACGGCGAGAAAGAGCGTGCGCAAACCCCGCTCCTCTTCGAATTCGCGGGCTTTCGCTTTGATCGCGGTGAGGCGTTTGCGGAGGGCAACCGCGCCTGCATCGTCGGTGACGCCGAACTCGGCGCCACGTACGAGGTGCCCCGCGGCGAGGGCGGCGACGAACTCGGATTCGGCGTCGGGGACGCCGAAGCGCGTGGTGCGGGAGTCCTTGTAGTAGAGGAGTGGGTTGTTGCGCGTCGCGTCGAGGAGTTTCTCGAATATCTTCCGCTGGAAGGACGCGATCAACGGGTCTTTGGCGGAGTCGGGACGGGGGAACGGATCGGCCACCGCTAGATTACATGACCGCGCATCGAACCCGGCGGTCCGGCCGGATTATGGATACATGAGCGGCGCCATGAGCGCGTCGCGACACGAGGTTCATCGGGCATTACATTTTCTTGTCAACGTAAGAGGTCCTCGTGTCAGGTCTCACTCGGCCCGCGGAGGCCACGACACGCGGCTGCCATTCGCGACCCAAGGTCCGTCCAGAAGTCGTTCGTGATGCCGTGCGCGGTCGCGTGCGGCGTTGCGACGAAGGCTATGCCGTCTCGCACGGCGATCTCGTTTTGCGCCAGTGGAACGCCCGCGATCTCGCTCCAGCGTTCGATGTAAGGCTTGCCGAAAACCGGGTCGTTTCCCCCACCGTAGAATACGACGAATCTCGGCCGATGCTCGGAAAGGCGGCGTCGGATCGTCGAGATCCGCTCCGGCAGATGCGCTAAGCGCAGCGCCTCGCCGGCCGACGTGCTCGGGGCGGCGACCGCGGACAATTCGATCAGCGCGGTCTCTCCCGCCACGCTTCCCCACCGTTGGTCTTGGTAACGGCGAATGGCCTCGCGGTCGTACGCCGGCACTCCCTGGTACGCGAGGAGCAAAGCGATAAGGGGACGCCATGTGGCCTGCAACCTCGCACGATCGCCGTGCCAGAGCATAACTGACCCGGGTGGCGCGCAGTCGAGATCGTGCGCCCGCAAGTCGATGAGCTCGCCGCCTCCCAGACGAAGCCAGGAAGCGTACTGCTCCGGCTCATCCGAACCGCCCGGTTCTTTTCCAACAAACCAGAATGGCGCGTCCCAACGGCCGTACCCGAACCACTTCTCGGCGGCCTGCGTTTTCGCATCGAGGTATTCGCTCACAGGGACCTGCTGTTCTTCGTACGCCCTACCGCGAGCGTGCCGACCGGCAAGCACTCGTCAAGCGCGGGGTTGACGCTGGACTGCATATTTGTCTGTTTCGGGTGTCCTGAAGAGAAGTTTATCAGCGGGGGACGCAACGAGCGCCACAAGCGCCATCTCCGCGTTCAGCCTCGCGAGCAGAGCTTAGCGATACCGCTTCTGCGCTCGTGCAATCCGGTATCAAAGCATACCCTTGACGCGTGTCACACGTCTGACACTCGCTCTTGCTTTCCTCTTAATGACCTATTGTGAAGCACTTCGCTAATCTGCCTCGCGAACATCGCGGGCAGAGGTCCGCGGCATTAGCGGCTGCTAGGACGTCCATAACCATCTGACCGTTGCCGGATCCCCTCGCCCACAGCAGCAACAGACTCAACAACGCATAATATCTTGTTGCTACTCATAGCAGCGATGTCGCACCTGCTAATATAGCACCCGCAGAAGCGCCGGCTGCGCGGCGATTACGATCGTCGACTGATTCGCTAATATTAACTGCGGCCATTGCCGAGAAGAGATAGCAACCATGACTGACATGCTCGAAGCAGGTTGCCTCCGGAGGGCCCGTTGCCTCAGGGCCCGTCTTCTACACGTGCCCGTCGGCCGCCCACAGTACCCAGATGAGCGTCAGCGGTGGCGCGTCGCGCGCCAGAAGGTTGCCGAAACGTACGTGAGCGGGCCCCCGGTCGCCAGTTCCGGGTCCGCTTCGTGCTAGACGCGAGTGACTGCGCCATAACTACGGATACAAGCCAGGACGACTTTGAAACTCGCTGGCTCGCATACGCGCGCAGGGTCCTGACAATGCCCTGCGGCTGTCAGTGCGACGACGAGCTCTCTTGGCCTGGATATCTCGGCAAGGAGTACGCCGTTGGGCGCGTGTTGCTCGTCGGCGCCATCCACAACGCCCCGGTCCTTCGCAATAGCGGCATCTTCGATATCGCCCCCGACGTACAGACCTTTATCCATGCAGCCCCGCCCGGCTCCCGGCCCTATCTGGACGCGGTGCGCAAGGCGTACCTCAATGCCATCCCGAGCTGGGCAACCTACGTCACCTGCGTCAACAATAAGCGCCGACTCGTCACGAACACGGTCTGGGCGCGCCTACTCTCACTGATGAGCGAATTCGAGGTGCCTCTCACGCAAATAGCCTTCACGAATCTTGCGAAGTGCGCGCTTCCTTCAGGCTCGGGGTGGGCGATCGAGAAGCCCAGGATCGAGAGCCACGAAGCGGTGACGCCGCTCGCACAACTGATAACAGATCTCGAGCCGCGCTACGTTCTCATCGCGAAGGATTGCGCGGGGCTTTCTCAGATTCTCAAGTTGAAATCCAATCCGCCAATCCCCAGGTATTGCAACAATCTGACGTTCACATCAGGGTCGGACCTGTTTTCGATCTGGAAGCAACAGGACGCCGCACGCTACATCAGCGGCGGCTGAATCTCCCCACGATTCCCCTTCGGAAATCGCCGCCGCGCCCAGGACCGGTCGGCCCCCACTCCCCGCGGCGGTTCGCAGGCTCTTCCTCCAAGATCGGAGCGCCTCGCCCCGTGACATGCGGGCCGGTCGGTGCTATGCTCGGAGTCCCATTTCCGTGCGAGGTTCTGCTCGATGGCGCGTCTCCGTCTGGTCGCCGCTCGCCTTTTGGTCGTCGCCGTGTTTGCGGTCGGCCTCGTCTCGCTCCCGCGGGCCGGAGGCGCGGTATTCGTCTCGGGCGGCAAGCACCTCATCGTGCTCCACGTCTACTTCCACGACTATCCCAAAAAGGCGCGCTACTCGCAGGCGGAGGTCGAAGCGAACATGGCGCTCGTCGGGAAGCAGTGGAGCACGTACAGCTCGTACGGCGCCGTCGCGTTGACCTCGCAGGTCAGCCCGCTCTACCAGTTGCCCGGAAACCGCAGCGATTACATCGATACGCCGCCCGATCCGGGCGGGGACCTCTCGAGCGGCAACAAGTTCAGTAAAGTCCTGACGGATTCGATCGCGAACGCCCCGGCCGGGCTCAATTGGAGTAGCGCCGACGGGGTCGTCGTCGTCATGGCGGAAACCGACCCGTCGAAGTTCCACCGCGGCCAAGGCGGTAAGTGCAATCTGCCACTCGGTCCCGGCTCGTCGGATACGCCGCTGATCGGCTGCGCGATCTTCAGCGAGAACCCGGGAAGCACGAACGTCGAAGTGTGGGGACGCTGGGCGCACGAAGTCGGTCACGCCCTGCAGGCCGGCGGCCCCGCCCACCCGAGCGACTACAACAGCAACTTCGAGCAGATGGACGCCGAGTATCCCGGCCAAACCGGGGTCTTCGAGAAGCAGAGTTCGATCGCGTTCGGCTGGATGCCCGACACGAAGTACATCAACTTCACGCCCATCACCGGTGGCGGTCAGGCCGGCGTATACGCCGAGGAATATGCGCCTTCGACCAAGCCCAACGCGCAAGCGATCCGCGCGTACATCAACGGGCCGAACAGCGCATACTATCTGATCAGCGTACGCCGCCGCGTCCTCGGCGACAATCTGGACGACTCCTACAGCCCGCCGGGCATCCCGGACGAAGGCGTGCTGATCGAACGCGTCACGCCGAACACGGATCCGTGGGTGACCGTCATGGGCAAGGGCGGCAATCGCGACGCCTTATGGCATGCGGGCGACGCGTACAACGGCGGCTCCGACGGCGTGAACATCGCCGTGCTCAAGGAATTCGACGCCGACGACTACGACGTGGCCGTCCGCTACGGCGATTTCGCGCACCGGCCCGACGTCGGCCTCCAGTCGTGGCTGGAACCACCGGGGAACACCTACGAAACGACGGACATCTGGGTCGATAGCCCGGTCAACGGCTACGGAACCTACCGCTGGGGGACGTGGTCCGACCTGCTCGGCGGCGTCGTGCCGCGCGGAAACGGCGACGATCCCGCAATCGGCCAAGTCAACCGCCTGTACGCGCGCGTGCGCAACTACGGGTCGTCCACGGCGACCAACGTGGTCGTCCACTTCGACGTGACCAGTCCGCTCGGGCTCGGGATCAACGGTTCCAACGGGTTCGTGCAGCTCGGCACGGTGACGTCCGCGCAGTTCCCCGGCCTCGCCTCGATCTCGCCCGGCGCGTTCGTGGACGTGTGGCTCCCCTGGACGCCGACGGCAAACCTGACGCCGCAACAGCTCGCGCAAGGCATCTTCTATTTCCACTCCTGCGTGCGCGTGCGGATCGACCACTTGTCGAACGAGATCGTCTTCGGTAACCAAGACGGGAACGGCCAGCAAGAGAACATCGACTACTTCCAGGTGCCCGCCAGCGGCAGCGGCGCCGCGCCCCCGCCGTACAAGACGATCATCAACCTGCGCAACGACGACAACCTGCACGCGAAGTGGTTCTATCTCGGTTACGACCGCTCGAAGGTGCCGCCCGGGTGGAAGGTCATCGTGAATAACGGCGTTCTCGGGTTGCAGCTGGCGCCCGGAGCCGTCGCGCAAGTGCCCGCCGTCATCGCGCCGAGCACGACGATGCCGCTCGGTGCGTCCGCCGGCATCCAAGTATTCGCGTCGAGTCTGCGGCTTCTGCAGAACAACGAGAAGCCTGGGGATCTGCACCCGGAGTTCAAGCAACTCGGCGGCGTCCAGGTCGAAGGCCATGCGGTGGCGCCCAGCAAGGTCGCGTGCACCGCGCGTCCGCTGAACGTCGCCCCGGGCGCCGTCGTCTCGGGAAGTCTCGCGATCGGCGCGCCCGGCAAGCGCGATCCGAAGGTTCCCGTCTTCATCGAAGCCGTCAATGCCGACGGCCGCTTCCTACCGAGAATCTCCGGCTTGGCCCAGGTGAACAGCGACGGCACGTTCTCCGGCGGTCTGGTCGGCTCGGTGAGCCGCGTCATCTGCATGTACGCCGGAACCGCTACGACCGCCAGCGCCACCAGCGGATTCGTTCCCGTGAAATAACCACGCCCGCCGCCCCGGTCATTTCCGGAAGACCTGACCGAGGCGAGGTCGCCGGCGTGGCCCTCTCGCCGGATCAGACGAAGGTTCACGTCACGCTGCGGCTCGACGCGGGCTTGTATCGGGAGCCGTTGCGGTACCATCACGTCGGCGGTCGAGGCACTGTTGCACAGATGGCTCGGCGAAACGAGCGACGGCGTGCACCGGGACCGTCTCGTTGCAGCGGCGATAGCGCACGACCTCTACCAGGACGAGCTCCTCGAAGACTTTGCGCGAGACGTCCGCGTCAAGTCCGAGCGTGACCGAGCGCTTCTCGCACAGTTCCTCAAACGTGCCGACGCGCTGGGTCGCGCAACGGAACGCCCGGCGCGCGGGAAGCCGGGAGCGGTTTCGTGACGTGCCTCGCAGCGATGGTTTCCACCGGGCCGCCGAATCCGGCGAACGGGTCGACTCCCGATCTCCCCTTATCTCCGGAAGACTTCGTCGTAATGCCACTCGAGCAGTTCGCGTTGCGGCTCTTTCTTCGGGTCGTTCGGTAGGCGAATCTCTCTATCGTGCAGCGCGTAGTAGTCGCGGCCGTTCTCGAAATCGTCGCGAATCGCGCGGCTGACGGAAAAGTGTAGGTCCGGCCGAACCGAAACGTAGCCAAGATCGAAGAGGCGGTGAAGATCGGAACGCAGGAGCAAACCGTTGCGAACGTCGTGCGACTTCACTTCCGAAAACGGTTTGATATGCGCGGCTTCGAGTGCGGGCAGAGTTCGCTCGCCGGTGACGGCGCAGCGGCGCGCGTACGCGTCCGTGACTTGCAGCCGGAAGGCGCCCTGCCCCAGCCGCGGCACGACGAGGACCGGCTTGCCGAGGGCGTGCGGAGCGACGATCGAGCTCGCGATCGCAGGGACCGCCGCATGCGCCGCGAGCTGCTGCCAAATCACCGCACCCGGGCCCTCGGCGAGCCCGTAATACTTGCCCTTGACGATATTGGACGCCCAATCGTCCGGCGCCGCAATCCAATCCGCCTCGTCGAGAAACAGCGGGTCCGAAAGCACGACGCATCCTATGTCCGACGCATCGCTTGCCGAGCTCTTACGATAGGTCCTGACCAGCTTCACCATTTCCGCGTACGACGAGACGCCGTTGCCGGTGCCGAACGTCTCCCACGCAACGGCGATCGGCATGCGCGTGTAGTACGTGAAATAGCCGAAGCCGACGATGGCGTTTTGCGGGTAGTGCAGCTTGAAGATCCACGGCGTACCGGGATCGGCGCTGACACCGGTCGGCGACGGCTGCCAGAAATTGACCTCGTCGAGACCCGACCGGCGCAGGCGCTCGAACCACCGCCGATCCGTGACCCCGATGTATCCACGGAAGCCGCCCGAGGAAGCCCTCACTTTGCCCGCTTTCGCATCGCGGCCGGCAAACACTTGCCGCCGTTGCTCTCGCGGCGCGGCGCGCACATCGCAGGTCGGCGTAGCGCCGTTCTTAGCGCTTGTCGGCGGCCGGATGGTCGCTCGTGCCTTTGACCTCAGCAGCCGGCGGCGACCGCTCCAGAATACAGGAGTGACGCCGCGAAGTCACGCTTAGACGCAACGCTTTCCGCCGCCTTGACGGGCAAGATCATGCGCAACGCCGACACGGCGACGACCGACGTGTTCGCCGTGCGGAGTCAGGAAGCGCCGAGCGGCGTCGGCGAGATCGGCGTACCCGCCCTCGCGCCGCCGTCGCCAACGCGCTCTTCGCCGCCACCGGCAAGCGCGTGCGCGATCTGCCCTTGAACGACTCACTGGGGTGAGCGACCCATCGCGCGCCGATTACGGATGTCTGTTAGAGATGAAAGATCTCGATCTCGGCCACACCGGCAAGAGTGTCGCGAAGGTATTCGGCCGCTAGCCTGCGGTGGCACCTTTCGGGAGTATGCTCGGAACACAGCAAGCATGCGCCATCGAGTAGGGATGCGTGGATTTCCTTCTCCGGCTGTCGCTCGCGCAGCAGGTCCCGATACGATTCGGCATACCCTTCCCAACTGAGTAGCTTTTCTCGGTACGACTTCAACATCGCCGGTGTCGGTGCCAGGCTCGGTACGGGCTGATAAGCGATTCCCGTGAGCCGGTCCAAAAAATATGGCAGATCCGGTACCTTGGCAAAACCGGCGAGCTGGCCGTCTCTATGGATCCGCGTATCGAGCACCCTAGCAATACCTGCGCTCTGTAGTCTGCCGAAGAACCGTTCGGCCGTCGTCTGCGTGAATCCGATCGTGTACAGCTTCAAAACGAGGCTCTCGCTCGATAGGCCACCTCGACATCGTATGCGAGTTCCGAACCACGTTTCGTGTACGCGTCCGCCAGCGCCATGGAGTCTGAAGAAGGTTCGAACAGCGACGCTTGCAACAAGCCATATCTACTCATCAGCCGCCTTTCCATCTTAACGTGCGGCTCGAGCTCACCGTCCGACCCGATGTGCTGGACGGACAGTCCGTCGCGCGCAAGCGTCCGGCTAGTAAGGACGGCACGATGGCAGTCTAGCGGGTCCTTTTCCGCGCACATTACAGCAACGCGATATGTATCCGTTCCGACCTCAAGCCGTTCGATGCCCTGCCGGTACATCGAAGAGCGTTCCATCGCCTCATAAGACGCGCGCCCCGCCACGTACAAATCCGGGTCTGATGGACGTGCTCCCAGCAGATCGCCAAGGAAGAGATACTTCACACCCGATTCTCGCAGCGAGACTTGCAGCGTCTCGCGATTGAAGCCTTCGTGGCGCGCTGAGTATGGGGATGAGCGAACGTCGCATATAATCTCGATACGATAGCGCCGAAGCAATGTCAGAAACGCATCGAAGTCGCGGTCCCCGTACCCTATAGTGAAGATCTCGTTCATATGCTCAAGACGGAAAGAAGACTCCATTTACTTGGAGATAGCACCGTTTCTGGTTCCATCGGCCACTCCCGTCAAAGCCGCGAGCGAGGCCGATCCTCAGGAGAATCTGTGACATCCGTTCACGGGCATGTGCTATCCGTCTTACGATTTCGGTGATGCGGTCAGCTTGGCCATCTGCCACTCGCAGGTCGGTGACAGGTAGATTATACTCCTGACGTGTCCGATCCTTGAAGGAAAACCGCGTCTTGCGAAAGTTGTCGATTGCGATATTCGCGCTTCCCGCAGAAACCAGCAGACTTCCGAGGGAACGGCAGCGCGTAGCATCGATCACATACTTGCGTTCTTGCACGTTTCCATCAAATAGCTTATCGATCGAGTCGTCAACGTGAGGTGCGAGAGCGGAGAATAGCGTGGACTCTGTAAGCTGTTCCAGCATCTGAAAGACGTCGCGCTTCTAGCGTGGCTCCCGGCGGCCCCGATCCTCACCGCGAATCTGGCCGCGAGGCTTTCTGGTCGCAGCTTCGCGGCGGCCAATGATGCCCTTGCGCAGCTCGTCGACGCGGGGACTGTACGCCTTCGAAGAGCGCTCGGCGAAATCGGACATTCGAGGCACGCGAAGTCGTCGAGGCGTTCGCGATTCTCGAGCGCGGGTTGGCCGGCCCGGCCGCAGACACGCGGGTCGAGAAGCCGGTCCGCCCCGTGCCCTCGCGCCCGCAGCGCTCGCGCCGGCGTGAACCGACGCGTGCCCGGCAGGTCGACGATCGTCCGAAACGATCGCACCGCGGAATGCCGGCGGCCCCGAACGCGCTGCCGGCCGAGGAATCCCCAGAGTGGGCACTTACCTAGGCGTACTCCGAAAGGCGGGGGATTTGCGAGTTGGAGGGCCATTGAAGTAACATTGCAGTATGGCGCGACCTTCACGCAACCGGCTTCAGATCGAACTCTCTCCCCAGCTCCGGCTCATCGCTACGGAAGACGCCGAAGACGTGCGTGCCGCCAAAGACCTGATGCATGCGATGCATGCGTCTGCTGGTCGATAGCTCATGCAACGAGTAGTCGAAACCGCGCCTCGCCGGCATCTCCTGACGGTCGCCGAGTACATGACGCTCGAGGCGGACAGCCGGACCGAGCTGCTCGACGGAATGATTTACGACTTGTCCCCAAAAAGCGAGCCCCATAGCTTCGCCGTCAGCACGCTCACGGAAGCTCTCGTCCTCGGTTTCGCCGGCACGAAGTACGTCGCGCGCATTCGAGACCCGATTGCCGTCTCCGGATGGAAGGGGAACGACGCTCCCGAGATTGACGTCGCGGTCGTCGCTCGCAAACGCTACAAGACCACTCCCACGGCGCGAGACGCGTTCGCTTTCATCGAAGTATCCGACACGACGTATCGCGGGAAATGCGGCGATCGCACGTACAAGATACCGCTGTACGTGAACGCCGGCGTGCCGTCTTGGATCGTCAATATCCCGTTGCGGCAAGTCGAGTTCTACGGATCGGTTGCCGATCTCGATCTTCAGTGCGGCCACGTCTTTACCGAGAACGACACGATAGAGATCCTCGGTATCGCGATTCCCGTCGCGGATCTGTTCGCGAAAGCAGCAGAGCCGCCACTTCCGTAAAGGCGCCCTCGCGGCCCGGCCATCTGTGAGCCCGCTCCGGTTGCGTCAAACCTTACGTTGACGTAAACTGTCGGTATGTCGACTTCGGCCGTGGCTCCGCCGGTTTCGCTTTCCGTTGCCGCGGCGGCCGCGCGCCTGGGGGTTAGCGCCCGGACGCTGCGCTACTACGAGGAACTCGGGCTGCTCGCGCCGTCCCGAACGGCCGGCGGGCACCGTCTCTACGGTCCTGCCGAGATCGAGGCGGTGGAACGCATCGGCCGCATGCAGGCGCTCGGGCTCTCGCTCGCCACGATCCGCCGGATGCTGCGCTACCGGTCCTACCGGGACGAAAGCGGGCGGCGCCTGATCGCCCTCGACGACCTGCGCGAAGTCGTTCTCGAGGCGCGCGCGGACGCGGCCGCGGTGCGGGCACGCATCGATGCGCTACGCAACGAACTCGACGAAGCGACGCTCGAAGCCCAACGCCTCGAACACGACCTGACCTTCCTCGAACGCGGGCTGGCCGAGCGCTGCGCCGAGGAGCGTGGCAGCGACGGCTGACGGCGCGCGGGTCGCCCGCGCGCTGCCGGCAGCGCTCGTTCCCGTCTCGGATGCCCCACCGGTCACGAACCCCTGGCTCTTGGTCGGGGTGGTCATGGTCGGGAACTTCCTCGGCCCGCTCTACTCCTCGGTCGCCAACGTCGTGCTGCCGAACCTCATCGCGTCGTTCGGCTCCGACGTCGATACGATGGAGTGGGTCATCACCGGCTACATGCTGGGCTATTCGATCGCGATGCCCGTGACCGGCTGGCTGGCCGATACCTTCGGGCGGCGGCGGATCTACCTGATCGGGCTCTCGCTCTTCACCCTCGCCTCGGTACTGACCGCGTTTGCCTGGGATCCCGCCAGCATCATTGCGTTTCGCGTTCTTCAGGCCGTCGGCGGCGGGATGGTTTCGCCGACGTCGATGGCGCTCATCGTCGACGTCGTGCCGGCGCGCGAGCGCGGCCGGGCGCTGGGCGTGTGGGGGCTGGGAATGATGCTGGCGCCGACGTTCGGCCCGGTCATCAGCGGCTGGATCGTCGATAACCTCGACGACTGGCGGCTGATTTTCTTCCTTGGCATTCCGTTCGGAGTCGTCGGCCTGTTACTGGCGTTCGCGAAGCTGCCGCACGACGACGAGCGCATCGGCCGCGCGCCGTTCGACGTCTGGGGCTTCGGGCTGCTGGCCACGGCGCTCGCATCGTTCTTAATCCCGCTTAGCCAAGGGAACCGGCTGGGCTGGGACGACCCCTCCATTCAAGCCGGCTTCGTGCTGGCCGTGCTGACGTTCGCCGGCTTCATCTGGCGCGAGCTGCACGCCGCGCATCCGATGATGGACTTATCGCTCTTCAGCCGGCGCACGTTCTCGCTCGCGGTCGGGCTGCGCGGCATCCTCGGCATGAGCTATTACTTACCGATCTTTCTGCTGCCGCTGTTCACCCAGACCATCTTGGGCTGGACGCCGACGCTGTCCGGCTTGGTGCTGGTACCGGCGGGACTCGTGATGGCGCTGCTGATGCCGGTAGCAGGCTCGCTCTCCGATCGGATCGGCGCGCGCCCGCTCGTGCTCGCCGGAATCGCCGTCGCGGTGGTCGGGACGTTCCTGTTCGCAAAGATCGACATCGACTGGGACCCCAACCGCATCGCGATCGACTCGCTGATTCGCACGGCCGCACTCGGCCTGATGTTTACGCCGCTCACCGCGGTCGGGCTCGCGGCGGTTCCGAAGATGCGCGCCGCCAGCGCGTCGGGCATTCTCAACACCATCTGGCAAGTCGGAGGCAGCCTCGGCATCGCGCTCGGACAGACGTTTCTGACCGACCGCAGCGCCGCCCGGCTCTCCGACGCCGCATCATCGGCCGTTCTCTCGCGCGGCGTCGTCACGCGCACGTTGGCGGGGCTCGCGTGGCACTTCCCGCCCGCAGCGACCCACGCGATGCTGGCCAAACACGTCATGCTGTTCGCGACCGTACAGGCTTACGGCGACACGTTTCTGCTCGCCACGATCGTGATGGCGCTCGGAATCCCGGCGGCGCTCTTCCTCCCCGGCACCCGCCCCCGCTCGCGCGCGTGACGCACGATGCATATCCGGCGGCCGCCGCGAAAGATCCGGGCGCTATGACCGCGCTAACCGCCTCGCGGCCCCACCGCTTCAGCGTCGAGGAGTACATGGCCTCGAACGTACCAGGGCGCACCGAACTCATCGACGGAGTGATCTACGAAGTATCGCCCCGCAATCCGCCGCACGTGTACGCGGTACGCACCCTCGCGCGGTACCTGACCCGCGCGCTCGATCCCACCGTCTACGCGGTACAGGTGCAGGATCCCATTGCGGTTGCCGGGTGGAAGGGCCCGCACGCGCCCGAGGTCGACGTCGCCGTCGCGCGCAGCAAATGGTATGCGACCACGACGGAGGCGCCCGACACGCTGGCCGCAATCGAGGTCGCGGACACAACCTACCTCGACGACCGCAACGTCAAGATTCCGCTCTACGAGGCCGCCGGAATCCCCGCGTGGATCGTCAACATCCCAGACCGCAAAGTCGAATCCTGCGGAGCCGAGCGCCGCGAGTATCGCGACGGCGAAGTCTTCGAGGTTCTCGGCGTCGTGATCCCGGTCTCCGAGTTGTTCGAGCCTACCGAGCCCAAGTCCGACTAGCCGTTAGCGGCTTCCGGTCGTTGCTTCGGCAGGCACGCCGCCGCCGAGGGCGAGGTAGAGCTGAACGAGCGCCAAGCGTTCGTTCAAGCGAGCCTGTTCCGTGCCGACCTCGGCCTCGTACTCACGCGTCTGCGACTCCAGCACCTCGAGATACGACGTCAAGCCCTCGTCGGCGCGCAACACCGCGAGGCGGGCCGAGTCGACGGAAGCGGCGGTGTAGAGCTCCTGCTGCACGCGGTACGCGCGCTGCTGATCGTAGGCCGCGACCGCATTCGCAACGTCCGTGAACGCGTTCTGCACGGTCTGTAAATACGCGATCACGGCCTGCTGCTGCTGGTCCCGTGCGAGCCGCACCTGCGCTTTGAGCGCGCCGCCGGCGAAGATCGTTTGGGTCATTTGCGGGACCAACGCGAACAGGCCGGTCGGCCCGTAGAAGACGTTGTTGATCGAAACGAGCGACGCCAGCGGCTTGGGCAAGTTCACGTTGGGGTACGTGCCCTGCGCGTACTCCCCGCCGACGCCGGCCGAACCGCCGATCGCGAACGCGGGCAGCAGCAACTTGCGCGCGACGTCGATCTGCGCGTCCGCCGCCACCAAGGTGTCGTCGGCCTTTCGGATATCGGGGCGGCGCGCGAGCAGTTCGCTCGGAATTCCGGTGGGCGGCAGCGGCGGCAAGTCGACCTGCTTCTCGAGCGGCAAGCCGCGCGCGATATCGTGCGGATAATCGCCGGCCAGTACCGATAACGTGTTTTCCGTCTGCGCGATGTTCTGGCGCAGGAGCGGAACCTGCTCCGTGACCTCGTAGAGCGACTGCTCCGCTTGTCGCTGGTCCTGCAACGACGACTCGCCGTACTGCACGCGCAGCTTGACGAGCCGCAGGCTGTCCTCGCGGCTCTTGGCCGCGCGCTGCGTGACGTCCAATACCGAGTCCAGCTCGCGAAGCTGAAAATACGACGTGGCCACTTGCGCGACCAGCGTCCAGAGCACCGTGTCGTACGCTTCCCGGCTGGCGAGCAGCTGCGCGCGCGAGGCCGCCGTCGCGCTGCGGAGCTTACCGAACACGTCGATCTGATAGCTCGCGGCGACCACCGCTTGCGGGCCGAACGCTTCGCCGGGCGTCGTTGCCGGCCGGCTGCCCACCGTCGCCTGCAACGGCGCCTGTACCGTGGCCGAGATCGCCGGTAACTGGTTGGCGTGTGTGATGTTGAGGCTCTCGCCGGCCGCCAGGACCGCGGCGTAGGCGATCTGGGCGTTGTCGTTTCGCACGAGCGCGCGCGCGATCAGATCCTGCAAGACCGGATCGGCGTAGAGGCTCGTCCAGGGAACGTTCGCGAGCGACGGCTCGGGCGAACCTTCGACGCCGCGGTACGCCGCCGGCAGGTGCGCGTCGGGCGGATTCGTCGGCGTATCCGGCACGCACGACGCGAACAGATACGCGAGCGTGAAAACGATGAGGCCCAGCTTCACGTCGGGTCCTTGCGCGCCGTACCGCTTTTCCCTGACACGAGCACGAACAGCGACGGGATGATGAAGACGCCCAGCACCGTCGCGGCGAGCATGCCGCCGAAGACCGCCGAGCCGAGCGAATGCCGCGAGGCGGCTCCCGCGCCCGAAGAAAGCACGAGCGGAATGACGCCGATGATGAACGCGAACGAGGTCATCAGGATCGGCCGGAAGCGAAGGCGGGCCGCCTCGCGCGCGGCATCGAGCACGGGCAGGCCTTCCCGTTCGTGCCGCTGGACGGCCACCTCGACGATCAAAATCGCGTTCTTCGCGGCCAAGCCGATCAGCATGATCAAACCGATCTGGACGTAGGTGTCGTTATCGAGTTTCCACAGAACGACCGAGAGGAACGCGCCGAACACGCCCAGCGGCACGCCCATCAAGACGGCGAACGGAATCAGCCAGCTCTCGTACAGCGCCGCGAGCACCAGGAACACCAGCAGCAGCGAGAGCGCGAAGATCAGCGACTGCGTGCTGCCTGCCTGTATTTCCTGGTACGCCGTGCCCGCCCACTCGTATCCGTAACCCGACGGCAAGACTCTTTGCGCGACCGCCTCCATCGCGCCGATCGCCTGGCCCGAGCTGTAGCCGGTTTGCGCGGTACCCGTGATCTCGGCCTCGCGCAAACTGTTGAAGCGCTGTATCTGATCGGCGCCCACGCTCGATCGCACGTGGGTGATCGTCGAGAGCGGAACCATATCGCCGCTGGTGTTGCGCACCTGAATCGTGCCGATGTCGGCCGGCGCCGCGCGGAAGCTCGGCTCGGCTTGGATCATCACCTTCCAAGTCCGGTCGTACAGCGTGAAATCGTTCACGATCAGGCCGCCGAGGTAGGCCTGCAGATTCTGGAAGATATCGCTCACGTTGACGCCCAGCGACTTGGCCTTGTCGCGATCGATATCGAGCGTCAGCTGCGGCACGTTGCTGCGCAGCCCGTTATTGACTCGCGTCAGCTCCGGCCGCTCGGCGGCCGCGTTCGCGACCTTGGCGGCGACGGCCGCTAGTTCTTCGACGCTGTGCCCCGAGCGGTCTTCCAGCTCGAAATTGAAGCCGCTCGCATTGCCCATGCCCGGAATCGTCGGCGGAATGAACGGGAACGCCACCGCCTGCGGATAGGCGTTGAGCTTGGCATACGCGGCGAGCAGGATCGCACGCAGCCCGGTTTCCTTGGATTTTCGCTCGTCCCACGGTTTGAGCGTGACCACCAAACTCGACGAGTCCGGCGTGATCGTGTTGTTGATCAGGTTGAAGCCGCCGAGCGCGATGACGTCCTCCACGCCGGGGAGTTTCTTCATTTCGCCGGAGATGCTGGTGGTCACGGTATCGTTGACGTCGAGTGCCGAGCCGAGCGGCAGCTGGATCGAGACGAAGAACACGCCCTGATCTTCGTTGGGAACCAAACCCGACGGCAAGGTGACCGCCATCCAACCGTCGGCCACGTAGAACGATAACAGGACGGCGAGCACCAAGAACGAGCGCCTCAACAGCACGTTGAGGCTCGCGACGTAGCGCGAGGTCGTCTTCGCGAAACCGCCGTTGAAGCGCTCGATGAACCAGCCGAACGGGCCCCACAGGCGGCCGCGCTTGCCCAAGATCAGCGTGCAGAGCGCGGGCGTGAGCGTCAGCGCGACCAGCGCCGAGAGGAGCACCGAGACCGAGAGCGTCAGCGCGAACTGCCGGTAGAGCTGCCCGGTGATCCCGCCGACGAACGCCGACGGCAAGAACACGGCGGTCAGCACCAGCGCGATCGCGATGACCGGGCCGGTCAGCTCGTCCATCGCCTTCTCGGTCGCCTCGCGCACGGGGAGGCCTTCTTCGAGATGTTTTTCGACGGCCTCCACCACGACGATCGCATCGTCGACCACGATGCCGATGGCCAGCACCAGACCGAAGAGCGTAAGCGTGTTGACGCTGAAGCCCAACGGCACGAAGGCCGCGAACGTCCCGATCAGCGAGACCGGCACCGCGAGCATCGGAATCAGCGACGTCCGGGCGCTGCCGAGGAACACCAAAACCACGATCACGACCAGCGCGATCGCCTCGAACAGCGTCCTGACGACGTCCTTGATGGACTCGGTGACGAAGACCGTGCTGTCGTACGAGATGCCGTAGGCTAAACCGGGCGGGAACTCTTTGGCCAGCGTGGCCATCTCCGCGCGCACGCGCTTGGCGGTCGCGATCGCGTTGGCGTCCGGCGACTGGTAGAGCAAGATGACGGTCGCGTTCTGGCCGTCGAGCTTGCCGACCGAGCTGTACGATTGCGCCCCGAGCTCGAGGCGCGCCACGTCGCTGAGCCGCAGAATCGACCCGTCCGGGTTGGTACGCACGACGATGTTCCCGAACTGTTGCGGGGTCGCGAGTTGCCCTTGCGCGTCGACGGTTAGCTGAAATTCCGTGCCCCGCTTGGCGGGCGGGTTGCCGACCTGCCCGGTCGGGATCTGGACGTTCTGGTCCTGAATCTGGTTCTGGATGTCGCTCGACTGAAGGCCCAGCTTCGCGAGCCGGTCCGGACGGACCCAGACGCGCATCGCGTAGTCGCGCTTGCCGACGATCGTGTTGTCGCCGACGCCGTCGATCGCGGCCAGCCGGTCGATCAGATGGATCGAGGCGTAGTTGCTAAGGTACAATGCGTCGTACGCGTTGCCGGGCGAATAGAGCGTGACGATCATCAGCAGCTGCGGCGACTTCTTCTTCACCGTGATGCCGTAGTTGACGACCGACGTCGGGAGACTGCCCGTCGCCTGTTGCACGCGGTTCTGGACGTCGATCGCCGCCTGCTGCAGGTCGCTGCCGACGGCGAACGTGCAGTTGAGCGTATACGCCCCCTGTGACGTGCTCGTCGACTGCATGTAGATCATGTTCTCCGCGCCGTTGACCTGCTTTTCGATCGCCGTCGCCACCGCTTGCTCGACGACCGTCGCACTGGCGCCGGGGTACGTGGCTTGCACCTGTACCAGGGGCGGCGCGATCGGCGGAAACTGCGAGATCGGCAGCGAGACGAGCGCGAGCACGCCGAGCAGGACGATCGTTGTCGACAGCACGATCGCGAACACCGGGCGCTGGATGAAGAACCGGGCCATCGCTTAGGGCGAAACGCCGGCCGCGGGACTCAGCACGACCTTCGCGCCCGGCCGCGCCTTCTGCGTTCCTTGCGTGACGACGCGCTCGCCGGCTTTGAGCCCGTCTTCGACGACGTAGGAGTTCCCATAGCGCGGGCCGAGCGTCAGCGAGCGCATCTGCAGCGTGTCGTCGGGACCGACTACGTACGCCGCGGTCGCGCCCTGCGTCTGCACGACGGCCGTCTGCGGCACCAGGACCGTGTCCGGCCGCTCGGCGGTGACGACCCGCACGCGGGCGAATTGCCCCGGCCGCAGCAGGCCGTCCGGGTTCGGGAACGTCGCCTGGACCGCGATCGTGCCGGTTTTCGGATCGAGGGTGCGATTGACGGTGTAGAGCCGGCCTTTGATCGGATACACGCTATTGTCGGCGAGTACGAGCTCGAGAGGCTGCCGGGCCAGGGAGCGCTCGCGCAGCTCGTGCTTCTTGTTGATCAGCGCGATGTAGGTGGCTTCGTCGACGGAGAAGTCGACTTTCATCGGATCGACGGTCGAGATCGTGTCGAGCACCTGATCCGCGGTCTCGCCGACCACGTTGCCCTGATCGATCGCTAAGAACCCGATCAAGCCGTTAATCGGTGCGTAGATCGTGGTGTAGCTCAGGTTGAGCTGCGCGTCGGAGAGCTGGGCTTGCGCGCTGAGGATCTCGGCCTTGGCCTGCTCGATGCCGACCGCCTGATCGACGTTGGCATTGTTGAGCTGAGCGATCGCGCCTTCCAGATCCGCCTTCGCGGATTCTTGGGCCGTGAGGGCGTTGTCCAGGTCCTTTTGCGGAACGGCCTTCTGCGCCGCGAGCGGCCTCATCCGGGCGACCGTGATGTCGGCCCGGTCCAGTTGCGCGCGTTTGGAGTCGACGACCGCTTGGGCCTGCACGACGGGCTGCGTGTCCCTCGCTTGGCGCAAGTCCGCGTTTCCCTTCAGGAGCGACGCCTGCGCCGATTGAACCGCGGCGACGTACTTGTCTTGCTGGATCTTGAAGAGCAGCTGCCCTTGCCGGACGAAGGTTCCGGGCTTGAAGTACACGCCGTCCAGCGTGCCTTGCACCCGCGCGCGAACGTCGACGGACTGCATCGCGGCCGTCGCTGCGACGAACTCGGAGCTGATCGGAACCGTCTGTTTCTGCAGGGTCGCCGTCACGACGGCCACCGGCGGCGGGGTCGGTCCGGCCGCGGTTCCGCGCGCGCCGCCGCACGCCGCAAGCGCCGCAACGACGACGGCTCCGAGCGCACACGTCGAGCAGCGTCTTACGAAGCAGAGTTGCACGTTACTAACCACGCCGAGCGATGATACCGTCAAACAACCCCAAGGAGCAGATAATCGCGCGCGATCGTGCCGGCAGGTGTAGTGGGCTCCCGGAGCCGGCTACACGTCTCTACTGCGCGTTCGCCATCGATTGCTTAAGCGATGCCTTGAATTGCGCCTGTTTTCGTCGTGAGCGCGGTCACGCAGCGTCCTGCTGCGTGCCCCGGGCTCGTCCCGGTGCTCTCGTGGGCGGCGACTCGGCCCGCAGGAGGATCACACGAGCGGCATTGACGTCGGCATCGTCGACGTGACCGCAACCGACGCAGCGAAACTGCGCGCCCTCCCGACTTGCTTTCGCGACCGCACCGCACTCAGCGCAGGTCTGCGAGCTATACCGTGGGTCCACGCCGACGATCGTGCGAGCAGCGTACCCTGCTTTCTCGTGGATCAGCGTCGCCAATATCCCGAAGCCGGCGTCCAGTAAGGCGCGGTTGAGCCCCGCTTTCGTCCGGCTCGCCGTTCTTGTTTTGATAGCCAAAGCAAGCGAACGCCTTGCGATATTGCCAGAGCGAGGACGACGCGCGTAGACTCCGCTGGTCATTGGAGGGCAGGTTCGCACCGAGGACAAAACGTTCGGTCCGTTAGCCTCGCCTAACACGTCCATGCGACCGTGCCACGGCGAAACGTCTCTGAAAGGCCTCACGCACGTGTTGAAGCTCATCGCCGGCGCCGCGCTCCTGGTCGCGCTCTCGCTATCGGCCGCGCCGGCGCTCGCGCAGACGGCGACCGAATACCAAAATGCCCGAGGCGGCAAAGCCGTCGTCGGCGGGAACGGCCAGCGTGCCGGCGTCCAAACGGTGAACGGCAACAAGGCGTACGCCGGCCCGCACGGTGCCGGCTACAACGGCAAGAACTCCGCCGCCTACTCGGGACGCAACAGCTCGGGTTCGTATAACAAGACGAACGGGCAGTATCAAGTGAACACGGCGAACAAGACGTGTACGGGCACGAAGGATTCGCACGGGAATTGCGTGACGAAGTAAACGCCGGCAGGTTCGAACGCCGGCGCCGTGCCCGCGGCGCTAAGCCGGAGGCTTAGCTAGCCCCGTTCTTGCTGCGGCCCGCGCCCTTGGGCAAGTGCTTCGCAAGTTCGACCTTGGCGATGCTCTGGCGATGGACTTCGTCGGGCCCGTCGGCGATGCGCAGCGTGCGCTGCATCGCCCACATGTAGGCGAGGCCGGCGTCTTGCGCCACCCCGGCGCCGCCGTAGGTTTGGATCGCCCGGTCCAGCACGCGTAGCGCGACGTTGGGCGCGACGACTTTGATCATCGCGATCTCGGCCTTGGCCGCCTTGTTGCCGACCTTGTCCATCATGTCGGCGGCGTGCAGCGTCAGCAGGCGCGCTTGATCGATCTCGATGCGCGAATCGGCGATCCACTCGCGGATCACGCCTTGCTCGGCGAGACGCTTGCCGAACGCCACGCGCGCGATCGCGCGCCGGCACATCTTCTCGAGCGCGACTTCCGCCGCGCCGATCGAACGCATGCAGTGGTGGATCCGGCCGGGACCGAGCCGGCCCTGCGCGATCTCGAAGCCGCGCCCTTCGCCGAGCAGCAGGTTCTCGACCGGAACGCGCACGTTCTCGAAATTGAGTTCGGGGTGCCCGTGCGGTGCGTCGTCGTACCCGAAGACGTGATGCGGGCGCACGATGCTCACGCCCGGCGTGTCCATCGGCACGACGATCATCGACTGCTGCGCGTGACGCTCCGCCTCGGGGTTGGTCTTGCCCATGAAGATCAAAACTTTGCAGCGCGGGTCCATCGCGCCGCTGCTCCACCACTTGCGGCCGTTGATGACGTACTCGCCGCCGTCGCGCACGATGCTCGCGCAGATGTTCGTCGCGTCCGAGGACGCGACCGCGGGCTCGGTCATCGCGAAGGCCGAGCGGATCTCACCGGCCAGCAGCGGCTCCAGCCACTTCTTCTTCAGGTCGTCCGACGCGTAGCGCACGAGCACTTCGATGTTGCCCGTGTCGGGCGCGCTGCAATTGAAGACCTCGGGGCCGATCAGCGTGCGGCCCATGATCTCGCACAGCGTCGCGTACTCGCGGTTCGTGAGACCCGCGCCGTATTCGCTCTCCGGTAAGAACAGGTTCCAGAGCCCGGCGTCTTTCGCCCGAGTCTTGAGCTCCTCCATGATCGGCGGCACCGCCCAGCGGGTCGGCAAGGACGCTTGCTGCTCGAAATAGATGCGCTCGCCCGGTATCACCACGTCCTGCAAGAACGCCTTCAGTCGGTCGCGCAGCTCGGAAACTTCAGGTCGCAGATCGATCGTCATAGTGAAAACTCCTTTCGCATCGCCGGAACGTGCCCTTCCACGGGCCCGGAGAAAGCACCGCCACCCCCGAGGGCGGGGTTTCCATCCGTTCTTCTCTAAACAAATTACGCAACCACGTGTGCGCGGTCGATCGCCGTTTTGCAGCGGTCGCGTGCTTTCCAGAGAGAGCGGGCGAGATGAGCACTGCGATTCGGAAACTGTCGGTCCTCGAGTCCGCGTTTCTCTTTGCGGAGACGGCGGAATGCCCGATGCACGTCGGCAGTTTGACGATTCTCAAGCTGCCGGAAGGCTACAGCGCCGACTTCTACGAGGACGTCAAAGCGCGCTTCTTAAACCGCATGCAGCTCGCCAAGAGCCTGCGCTATAAGGTCTCGCCCGCGCCTTTCGACATCGACCGCCCGAGTTGGGTCGAGGACGAGCACTTCGACATCGACCGGCACGTGCTTCGCGCGTCGGTGCCCGCGCCGGGCGATCGCGCGACCCTGCTGCGGCTGGTGGGCTGGATGCACGCCATGACCCTAAACCGGGCGCGCCCGCTGTGGGAGTTTTACATCTTCGACGATTTGCCGAACGGCGAAGCGGCCATTTACACGAAGATGCATCACGCGTTCATCGACGGCGGCGCGGGCGCAGCGCTCACCGAGATCTTGTACGACCACTCGCCGAATCCGCCGGCGGACGGCGCGGCGCCGCCGGCCGAAACGGAGGCCGAACGCAAGGATATCCGCGACCTCGGCCCTTCGCTCGTCACCGCGTACGCGAACCTCCTGCGGCCCCCGGAGGAGGTGCCCGAGCAGAAGACGCTGCGACTGCCGCGCGCCGGCGGCAACGACCTCGGGTCCGTGCTGTTCGATGCCCTCATCGACCGAATCGAGTGGCGGCTGAGGCTCGCGGCGAGCGCGCCGGACATCGCCCGGGCGCTCGCGTCCACGCTCCAGAGCGCGCTCAAGCCCCGCGCGACGAACGTCCTGCGGCAGCTGTCCGCGCCGTCGACGCCGCTGAACAAGACGATCACGTCCGAACGCAGCTTCGCAACCGTCACCTTGCCGCTCGCTCGCGTCAAGGCGGTGGGCGCGAAGGTGGGCGGTAAGGTCAACGAGGTCATCCTGGCAATCTCGGCCGGCGTCCTGCGCCGCAACCTGCTCGAACGCGACGCGCTGCCGAAGGCGACGCTAACCGCCATGGTGCCGATTTCGGCGCACGATCCCGGCAGCACGGAACTCAACAACCAAACTTTCGCCATGACCGTCCCGCTTGGCACCGATATCGCGGACCGCAAGGAGCGGCTCGAGAGGATCGTCGCGGAGTCGCAGCTTTCCAAAGAGTTCGCCAACCCGTTGCGGCCGCTGGTCGGGCTGCTCGATAGCGTTCCGACGTTCGGAACGCCGATGGCGCTGGAACTCCTGGCGACCTTGTACAGCCGCTCGAATCTGGCCAACGTCTTCCCGCCGGCCTTCAACCTCGTCGTCTCCAACGTGCTCGTCTCGAAGAGGCCGTTCTTCATCGGCGGCGCGGAGATGATTCACCTGTACCCGATGAACATCGTCGTGCACGGCCAAGGTCTGTCCATCACCGTGCTCGGGTATCGCGACGGTCTGGATTTCGGTCTGATCGCGGGCGGGGAAGTCCTCCCGCACCTCGGACGCTTCGCCGCAACCTTCCTCGAAGAACTCGAAGAACTCGAACGCGCCGTCGGCGCTTAGCCTTAGCTCACCGTACCGGCGTACCCGTTGAGGCGCGCTTTGCGATCGTGTTGTAACGACGCGGGGGCGTTCGGCGCCGGCGCCCAGTTCTCGCCGCCGGCGTTCTTCTGCCAGCCGCCCGACACGTACTTATAGACGCCGTCGTCGGCCGCGTACACGTTCGTGTGCGGACCGGGAACGCTGCGCGGTCCGTGTCCGGGCACGAACGAGGGCTGGACCGCGCCGCCGCGCGGCGCGTTGGCTTGCGCCTGCTCGCGCGCGTACGTCGTGTCGTTGAAGTTGCCGTACGTCGGCGGATTGGCGACCCAGAACTCGTTGCTGTAGCCGGGCGCGTAGAAGCCCGTGCCGGAGGCGTACGAGCCCCACCCGGCCGCATAGCCGCCCACGTAGCCGTTGCTGGCGGCCTCGTAGAACGCCGCCTTGTCACCCTGCGAGAGCTCCTGCGCCGGGAGGTTTTGGTACGTCTGGTCCGGCCGGGGCGTCGGCGTCGGCGGGGGCGCCGTCAAGGCCACACCCTGCGCGTCGTACACGTGAACGAACGTGACGTGATAGAGCGGCGAGCTCTCCGGAATCGTATAGATGACGGACGGGACGTACGACGCCGCCGTCCATGGGCCGAGCGGCGACGAGGCCGTAAACCACACCCCGTGATGGCACGCGAAGTAACTCGACGGGTCGACCTTGATGACGTCGGTGGACGTGTTCGTCGCATATTCGAGCGACGTGGTCGGGATGGGCGCGAAGATCGGGGCGTCGGGATGGTACGCCACCGTTAACGTTACCTTGGTGGGATCGACCTGCGTGACGTGCGGAACCTGCGCCACGTTCGCGGCATAGAACGCCTGCGTCGTACCGGGCACCGAGACGAGGACCCGGCCACGCGGGCTATTCTCCGGGATCTTCTGGAAATCGGGCGGCAGATGCGTCGAAGCGAACGTCCACGGGCCGTTCAAGTTCGCGGCCGAGAACCAGCGCCCGGCCAACAGCACGTACCAGACGGTCGTGTCGAGAGAAAAGAAGAGGTCGCTCGTCGTGTTCGTGACGTAGCGAAGTTGCGTCCCGGGAATGTTCGCGAACTGCGGCTGTCCGGCGATATCGATCAACGCGGCAGGCACCGTGCTCACGATGACGCGCGGCACGACCGTGCCGGTGGGTTTCGGCGCCTTGAGTGCGGCGCGAACGTAGCTCAAGGGCCCGGTCGCGGGAATCGCTGCGAAGCTCGCCGGCGCGACCGTCGGCGTAAACGGTCCGGCCGCTCCGGATCCCGAGTACCATCCGCTTCTCGCGTGCACGTAGAACAGTCCCGACGCGGGGTCGTGAACGATCTCCCAGTTCGTATTGACGGCGTACGTCAACGCCGTGCCCGGGATCGGCGCGAACGACGGCTTTCCGTCGAACACGACGAGCACGGCCGGCGATTGCTTCACGTAGATGACCGGCGGATTCGTGCGCAGCGGGATCGTGTGGGGGCGCTCCGAGCGCGGAATGCTGGAAAGCACCATCGCGAGCGGAAGAAACGGCTTTCCTTCGACGTGCAGATTCGCTTTGAGAAACGCATCGAGCGCGGTCGCATCGGTTTGGCTCGCGGTGGGCCAGCTCGTCGCATCCAGCTTCGGGTTCACGAGCGAGACCATCCCCGCCGGGACGTCGGCGCTCGCGAGCGACGAGAAACTGACCGTTCCGTACACCGGCGCCGGCGCGCCGGGCAGCGTCACGGCGGTCGCCGCGATGCCGGTCATTTGCGTGTAGTTCGGCCAGCTGCGGACCTGCGGCTCGTACAGGACGATCGTGCCGCCGGCTGCCGGGATCCGCAGCGGCCAGACGGTCGGAGCCGGGCTCGCCGGTGCGGCGACAAATGTCGACGTCGACATCGCCGCGCTCTCGGCGAAAGCCACGAGCAATGCCGCCGCGAGGACGGCTCGTCCAAACATACCTATAGGGCGCATACGCTCGCACGTTAGGATTTGAGCCAAGGCGAACCTCTACGCCGCGTGATCGCCGAGCGGCCCTAGGGGAGCCGCACGACGAGCACGGGCCCGCGCGCGTGATCGATCGCGAAGCGCGCGACGTGGCCGACCGACTTCGGTCCGGTCACGCGGCGATGACCTGCGGCGCTGAGGCCGAGGCGATGGGACGAGCTGCGGTTGCCGCACGACCAGCAGGTTCGCCGGGTTCGAGAACGGGAGCCCGAACGAGTTCGTCGTGTGTGCCTTCACCGAACATCCCTGTTCGAGAACCGGCTCCTCACCGGCATGCGGCTCACTCATGGCCCGCGACTCGGGCCGCCTCCCGCGCTCCAGCCATGCGGCCTTTGCGGGAGACTGTCGCGGCGATTTCGCCCGACAACTGCATGATACACCCGCACTATGCCATGCGCCTGTCACACCACGCGCAACCTTTCGCGCCGTTCGAGCAGCAACGCGCGGAACCGTCGGGTTCCACACTGCATCCGATGATTCCCGATCATCGCACCGGCGTCGCTCACCTCGTGTTCGCTACCGAGGTATGGAAGGGCGTCGATGCCGCGTTTGGCAACCGCGCGAAAGACGACCGGCGTGAACACGATCGCGGTAGCGTCATTCGAGAGCAAGACCGTCATCGCGGCGCCTGCAAGGTAGATCGCCGCGAACAGCCGCCGCAGCGAGCCGCCCGCGCGCTCCAGCACGACGCCCGCGATCCACTCGAACAGCCCGCTGCACTCCGCCGCGGCAGAGATTCCCATCAGCCCGAGGATGAACGACAGGACGTTCCACTGATCTCCGATCGCGCGCAGCGCCGAAGCCGGCGGCTCGAGACCGAGCAGCAGCAGCGCGACCGCGCCCGCGACAGCCCAAACCCACTCGGCGATTCCGCGCGGCCGCAGCCCGACCAAGACCATCGCGGCGACCGCGATCGGCAGGGCCGCGCTCACGACGAGCCGCGACTGCGCGGCGTGTCTACTGGCGCGCCATCACGACCTTCAGCCGCTCTTCGGGCGAGATGAGGTGGTCTTCATCCTCGCCGCCGAGGTCGATCTGCACCCAGTGCACGGCTCCGGTAAAGCGGCTATCTTCGACCGTGTAATCGGTGCTGACCGGCGTGCCGGATTCGTATCCGATATCGGTCGTCTCGTCGCCCGAAAACATGATCGGAACGGTTGCGTCGACGCGCCCCTCGCCGCACTTCCTTCCGTCGACGTACAGCGAGGCATCCCCGCCTTTCCCGAGACCGCCGCCGTCGTATTTGAATTCCAAGCGAACCTGATGCGTACCCTCCGCAATCGCGGCGTCGCTCGCGATCGTGAAGTTCCGCAGACCCATCCAGTTATGACAATACCTCGGTTTGCCCTCGATCGCGTACAGCGCCCAGCCGCCGAACGCGCCGCCCTGAGCGACGATCACGCCGCCGGCGCCCTGAGGCGGAACGCTGACCTCCGCCGTGACGGAGAACGACTTGTTCTTCACGCTGATGACGCAGTTTTCGGGCAGCCGCCCCATCCCGCCGAAGAGAATCTGCGACTTTCCCTTCGCGAGCACGGGCCGCCCCGCGACGGCAGCATCGAATCGCTCGAAGCGGCGGTCGTCGAGCGGAAGAACGTTGTATTTCACGGCTTCGATCAGCCAGAGACGCTTCAGCTCTTCGAGCTTTTCGGGCATCTCCTTGGAGAGGTCGTGAGCCTGCGTCCAGTCGGTAGTCGTGTCGTACAATTCCCACACGTCGTCGTCGAGGGCCGGCGACGGCGCCGAAATCCACGGCGTGCTGTGCCGCGTGATCGCGGTCCAGCCTTTGTGGTAGATCCCGCGATTGCAGACCATCTCGAAGTACTGCGTCTCGTGCCGGTCGGCCGCCGCGCCGTCGTCGAACGAGTACATCATACTGACGCCCGCCATCGGAATCTGTGCGACGCCGTTGACCATGACCGGTTCGGGAAGACCGGCGGCTTCCAAGATCGTCGGCGCGACGTCGATCGCGTGATGGAATTGCGACCTGATCTCGCCCGAGCTCCGGATCCGGTGCGGCCAGTGCACGACGAGGCCGTTCCGAGTGCCACCCCAGTGGGAAGCCACCTGCTTCGTCCATTGATACGGAGTGTCCATCGCGTGCGCCCAGCCGACGGCGAAGTGGTTGTACGATGTGGGGCCGCCGAATTCGTCGATGCGCTCGTTCAAGAATTCGGCGGTCTCGAGCCCCGCGCCGCCGTTGAACAGGGTGATGACTTCGTTAAAGGTGCCGTTGATCGTACCCTCGGCGCTGGCCCCGTTGTCCCCGACGCTGTAAAGGACCAGCGTATCGTCCAGGAGCTCGAGGTCGCTCAGGGCGTCGACGAGCCGGCCCACGTGATGGTCGACGTGCTCGAGAAAACCGGCGTAGACTTCCATCTGTCGCACCAGCACGGCCTTGAGGTCCGCCGGCATCTCGTCCCAAGCCGGAATTTCTTTCGGACGCGGCGTCAGCACCGCATCCTTCGGAATCACGCCGAGGTTCTTCTGACGCTCGAAGGTTTCTTGGCGCAGCACGTCCCAGCCGTCGTCGAAGCGGCCTTTGTATTTGTCCGCCCATTCCTTGGGCACGTGGTGCGGGGCGTGGGTGGCACCGGGCGCAAAATAGACGAAGAACGGCTTGTCCGGCATGAGCGACTTCTGCTGCCGGATCCATGCAATCGCCTTATCGGTCATGTCGACCGTAAAGTGGTAGCCTTCTTCCGGAGTCTTGGGCGGCTCGAGCGGCGTCGTGCCCTCGTAGATACCCGGATACCACTGGTTCGTCTCTCCCCCGATAAAGCCATAAAAATATTCGAAGCCGCTGCCGGTGGGCCACTGCGTGAACGGCCCGAGCGGACTGGTCTCCCACACCGGGACTTCGTGGCACTTCCCGAACTGGGCCGTGCTGTAGCCGTTGAGCTTCAGAATCTCGGCCAGCGGCGCGCACGAATTCGGGCGGATCGAGTTGTAGCCGGGCGCTCCGGTCGCGACGTCGGCGACGGCGCCCATGCCGACGGTGTGGTGGTTGCGCCCGGTCAGCAAGGCCGCTCGCGTCGGCGAACACAGCGCCGTGGTATGAAAGCGATTGTATTTCAGGCCGCCGCGTGCGAGCCGCTCGGCGGTCGGCGTGCTGCACGGGCCGCCGAACGCACTCGACGCGCCGAATCCGACATCGTCGAGCAGGACGACCAGTACGTTCGGCGCGCTCTTCGGCGGACGCAACGGTTCGATCGGCGGAAACTTGGCCTCGGGATCCTTCGCATCGTACGGCGTCAAGCCCGTGAAGGGCCGATGCGGAATCGGCAAGATTTCGCGCTGGAGCGCATCGGACGAACTCAAGCAAAAGCCTCCCTGAACCTACATGCCGGCGTCACCGCGTATTCGCACAGAAACGAAGGCCGCTGCTGCACCGCCTGCGGCTTCATTCCGAGGTCATATTGCGCTATTGCGCACTATGACGTGTGCTGCTACTGCTACCATAGTCCCTCGAGTTTTGCAAGTCCCTTTGGGACGAAGGCGAGGAACCCCTTACTGCCGCTAGCGATCGCCGGTTTCTGGCAGCGAAGACCCGTCGCCGCGATACGAGGCGCAAGCTGATCGAGAGCGCGTCGATCGTCGTCGGCCCGAGCAGCCGGCCATAATGGGCGGCGGCCGCTTCGGCGTCACCTCCAACGGCCGCAACCGCAACCGCAACCGCGGCGTCGCGCGGCGCCGGCACGCGCCGCGACGCCGGGCCGATACACTCGAATCCCGACACCCACTCGACGAAAGGCTGGTTTCGATGTCGTTTCCCGGACGAGTCGCACTTTCCGTGGCGGCGGCCCTCCTGCTAGCTAGCGGTCCCCGCCGTGTCCGCACCCACGGTGACTTCCGTTGCGGGGCACGCTGGGCGCCGGAGAGGGCTCGTTCATCGGCGCGGGCGGTTCGTCGTATGCGAACACCGGGGCGAACGCCGCGGCGAATCAGATCTCGGGGGTCGACTCGTTCATCGGTGCGGGCGTTGGAAACACGATCGCACCGAACGAGGCTTTCATCGGCAGCGGAGCGAGGAACGCGATTGAAAACACCGGCAGCCTTTACGCGGTAATCGGCGGCGGATATGGAAACAGGATCACCGCCCCGATCTGAAACGGCGGCGAGTTCGCAACGGTTCCCGGCGGGAAGTCCAACGCCGCGAACGGGTTCGGCAGCTTCGCCGCAGGGACGGACGCGAAGGCCCAACAGAACGGAACGTTCGTTTGGAGCGACAATGCCGGTGCGATGGCGCTCGTCTCGAACGCTCCGTACCAATTCCTGGCGCGCGCGTCGGGCGGCTTCTCCCTCTTCACCAACGCCAAGCAGACCTCGGGCGTAAAGCTCGCCCCGGGTTCGGGCGCGTGGGCGTCGCTGAGCGACCGGACGATGAAGACGGGCGTGGTCGCGGTCGATCCCGCGAGCGTGCTCGCGAAGGTAGCGGCGCTGCCGGTCAGCGAGTGGAGCTACACCTCGGAGCGCGGCGTGCGGCACGTCGGCCCGATGGCGCAGGACTTCTACGCGGCCTTTCGCGTAGGGGAAGACGACCGTCACATCACGAGCATCGACGAGGACGGCGTGGCGTTAGCGGCGATCAAGGCGCTGGTTGCAGAGAACCGCCGACTGCACGCGCGGCTCGCTCGCGACGATGCGCGGTTTGCCGCGCTCGAGCGCGAGGTCGCGCGCCTCGCCGCCACGGTGCGTTAACGCGATCCGTCCATCCGACGAGCCATGCTCGAGCTCGCATGCTGTCGCGTATGCGTGCCGACCGGAACGGACGCGGGCCCCTCCTTTGAGAATTGGTGGAGTCGTTGCCGGCCAATTTCGCAGGGAGGGGCCCGCTAATCTACCGGGCCAGCCGCATCGTCATTGACGGGGTCAATGTGAAGCAGCGTCGATGAAGGCGAGGCCCGCCGGAGTTCCGTAGCCGGTCGCGTTGTCCCAACCCGGAGTGACGGTTAGAGACGTATCGGCTCCTAACGCGAAGGCGGCCGCTGAGTTATATTGTGGCTCGTTCCAAAGCACGGCAAGGAAGTTTTTCTGGCCGAAGTCCAGCGGCGCGAACAGCTGGTTAGCCGAGTATTTGGCGGTGCCTTTGCTATCCGTAACGGAGCCGGAAAAGACGCTGCTGGTGAGCGGCACGACGTCCGTCACGCCGGACGTGAGCCTGGCGATCGTCGGCGCGGCCTGGCCCAGCGCGTGGCCTGCTCGCTGGTTGGCAATCGTCCAAATCGCGGTGAAGATCGGACTCCCTAAGCTCGTTCCACCCCAACCGGGTTCCACCAGCTGTTTGTTTGTCTGCGGGTTAGTTATGACGATCGGCACGCCCGTGTACGGATCGGATAGGGCCGAGATGTCAGGGGTTTGACGGCCTTTTCCAGGAAGCGATTTTTGCCACGCCGGTTTGGGCCAGAACACGCTTTCTCCACCGCCGCCGCCGCCCGCGAAGCCTTCATTCTGCGTCGGCGGGTCGACGGGTGAGCCGTCGAAGATGACGTCGAAGTCGTCGCCCCACCCGAGCGACACGAAAGAGGTTGTGCCGGGGACATTGACGATCGCGGTTCCGCCAACGGCGGTCGCGTGCGGCGCCACGGAGGGGACGCCGGCCGCACCCAAGGGCGTTCCTAAGCCGCCATCACCGCCGTCGCCGGTCGAGAATTGGAACGAGATGCCCTTAGCGGCGGCGACGACGAGAACATCCTCGAACCCCTTCTGTTCGTATGGGCCCGCTACGAGGTCCGTGTCCTCTTCCCAGCTATCCGAAACAGCGTAGCCGAGGTGGTGATCGATGATGTACTGTATCGATGCCTCGAAATCTTGGGAATCCTGACCGTTGGTAGCCACAACGACGATCTTGGCTCCCGGCGCAGTCGAGTGCGCCCATTGGATGTCGAGTGCGATTTCGATATCCCAGCCCGTCAGTATACCGGCTTGCGGATTCGGTGCGCCCTCGGGATACACGATACTGAAGTTACTGGCGTTGAGCGGCGGCAATCCCGTCAATTTTGCGAAGGCGTTCGCATCGGCGAGGGCCGTTGGATAGCCGTACGCTTCCAGCAGGACGATCGTCTGGCCCTTTCCATCGAGGCCCTTCGCATACGCGGCGTCCAAGCCGTAGACCTGTTCGAGCTGCTTTGGCGTGTAATCGGCTTCCAGCTTTGCGTTTGGATCGTAGACGAGCCCCGTGTACGTTGCGGTGGGCAGCTTTGCCTTCCCCTTGTAGGTGAAGGTCTGCTTGGGCCCCAGGATCTGATCGGTGATCAGCGACGAGAGACCACCCGATGCGAGCACCTCATCGAGCGGCACCGCGGCAAACGGCTTTCTCGTCGCGAGGTCGACCGCGCGCGCCAGAGCCGGCACGACGGTATGGCGCTCCAAACCGGAGACGAGCGACACATAGGTTCCTGCCGGACCGTTCAACGTCGGAGGACGCGTATTGGCTGTGAACGGCTTACCGTTCAGGCTAAATTGATGGATTTCGGTGTGAAAGGCCCGTTCGATCGCCGCGATCGTCCCTCTAGCCTGGATCGAGAATCCGTCGTTCGCAATCGATATAACGGACAAACCGTTGCGCTCGAGTTCAGAACGGACCGCGGTGAGCGCCGCGGCCGGCGGCGCGAACTGCCGTAACTGCGCATCGGTGAGCCAATGGTGAAAGATCGGTGAATGGGGGTCATAAAGGGCATCGACCGTTCTATTGAAGAGCGCTTCATTCGGTAGCTTCAGGTGAACGGTCACCGAGCTTACTTGAGTGGGATTGATGGGCCCGAAATCTCTCGCTGCGGCTCGCGGCCCCGCAGCGTTGCTCAGCGGAAAGGCTGACGCAGCGGCGGTCGTGAGCAGGAGCGTCGCAGCGGCAAGCCCCAGGATCTTATGATACTTGAGCACAGATGCAACTACTTTCTTTAGTGAATTCAAGTGTCCGATGGTATGGCGACGCCGTCAGACACCATTGGAGTGTCTTTACTCTACAAGAAGCCGGCGTACGTCGTTAGAGCTATATCGCGCACGAATCATCCCCGGACGGGCCTGGCGGAGGGCGAGACGCCGCCCTCTCGGCAGGTTAATCGTCACAAGGAACGTGGCGCGTAGCTGTCTTCCGATTGCGTCAGCGACATCGACGCAGAGCGGCGTCGAGGTCGAAGAATGTCTCTTCGCGCCGTAGCGTCGCCGAGTCAGGGGTCGGAACGTTCCGATAGGACACGTCGCCGTTTCGCAGAGCGAACCAGTAGCCGATCACCGCGCCGTCCCCGAAATCACGTCATCGGTGGTCGCGCTAGACGGCAACGAGTTGCGTTTGGGCTTGTGCGGGACGGGCGCCTGCGCCAAGAGCGCTGCCGGATGAATCGTCGTCATCTAACTCCCCTTGGTAACCCATGGCCCGACGACCACATGGAGACGTATGAAAATTGGTGTCCGTAAATCGAACGTGCGTTCGAATTGAACTATCTCCGCTTCAGCGTTCCGGAAGTAGCGGGGCGCTCGTAATACGCTCGAACCGCCGACGCTTCCTGCGCACGGCGATTCTCGGCCGGCCGTGGGCACTCTGCGAAGCCCGAAAGCCATCCGTCGCCGCGATTGCGAGGGCGTCTCATGGCGCTTGCACGAGCTTCGCCGTGTTATGCAGATTAGCGGTAACCTCGGGCTCGATAATTGGCGGCGTCAAGACTCATGTAAGCCGTAACACATGGCGGCGCGCCTCGGAGGACGATTACCGATCCGAACTTGCATCAGGCGCTGCGGTTCCCCGGCCAATCGTCCGAGCAACTCGATTCCGGCAACAACTGCATCACCGGACGCCGGTACAACACACACGCTGGGCCGTCGGGGAGGCGCTCGGGACGTACGCGGCGGACCCCTGGTACGGAGCGGCATCCATCGCTACCCATCGGCCTAAATCGGGTCGCGGAATGGTTGCGTTTTCAAGACGGCTGCTCCTCGAGGGCGAGTGCAATCGCCGCTTCGGGTGCGAGCGCCGCGCCCGCGTCCGTCAGTCGCGCGAGTTCGTCGGGCGCGAGTTGCTCGCGCAGGAGCGCGGCGAGGCGATCGTGCGTCGTGTTTTCGGTGAACTCGCGCTCGAACCCGTGTCGCGCAAATGCAGCGTCGGCGTAGCCTTCGAGGGTGGCCGCGCGCGCAAGATCGCCACGCAGCGCGAAGACGAGCGCGACGTGCTCGAGTGGAATCGCGACGATGGCAAAGTCCGGGTTATGAGACGCGTTGAGCCCGATCGCTTCGCGAGCTGCAGCGAGGGCGCCGGCAAGATCGTCCACCGCCGCGAGATACCCGGCAAGATTATGGAGAAATCTTGCGAAGAGGTTCCGAGAGCCACCGGAACGCACCACGGGAAGTGTTTCGTGCACGATCGCGATCGCTCGCCGCGTCTCACCGCGCGAGTGTTCGAGTTCCGCGAGGTTGCCCGCGGCAGCGGCCTCTACAGCGGGATTGCCGAGTGAGCGGTCCGCGTTGCGGATTTGCTCGTGAGCGCGCGCGGCCGTCTCAAAATCACCGCAAAAATGACTGAAAATCGCGCGCGATTCGAGCAACCAGAGGCGCATGGGCACGGACGCCGACGCTTCGGGGATCGCTTCAGCTTCCACGAGCGCCGCCTCCGCCTCGTGAAGGCGGCCCGCAGCCACCGCTCTCGACGCAAACTGGGTCAGCGCGCGGACCAGCGTCGACGGGTCGCCGCTTTCCCGCGCGAACGTCACAGCGGCCGTCGCAACCTCGACAGCGCGAACGGTTCGGCCACAGCTAGAGAGCAAATACGACAGCGCGGATGAGAGCCGAGAAAGAATTTGCGACTCGTCCCTGGGAAGCGCCGCCAGATACCGTTCGCACCGAACGATGCCCTCGGCTTCGACTCCCACGGCACGCCATGACGTCCCGATACTGGCGAGCAGCTCACCGCCTTCGGTAGTATCGGAGCGTACTAACGCGCCGTCGAGCGCGGACCGCACATCCTCGAGCTCGGTCTGCAGCGCCTCCTCGAGTTCCGTCAGCCGACCGGTCCGTTCGCGTCGGGCCGATAACTCCGCAAAGCGACTCCGCAGATAACGCAGATGCCGGCTCGCGAGCACCGCGCGCTCGCCTGCGGCGTCGAGCTTCTCGAGCGCGTACACACGTGTCGATTCCAGCAACCGGTAACGCAGCGTGTCACCATCCGGCTCGGCCAATACGAGCGACTTATCGACGAGCGACGCCAGCACGTCGAATATGTCGAGCTCGCTCGAGTGATCCCCGTTGTCGACAGAAGCCGCACCTTCGAGCGTGAAACCGTTAACGAAGGCGCCCAAGCGACGGAACAGCGAGCGCTCGCGCTCGTCGAGCAGATCGTGACTCCAGTCGATCAGCGCTCGCAACGTCTGCTGACGCGGCAGGACGTCCCGGCCACCGCCGGTGAGCACGCGAAACCGTTCGTCGAGCCGCTCGCGCAGCTGTCGCGGGCTGAGCATTCTGACGCGCGCCGCCGCGAGCTCGATTGCAAGCGGAATCCCGTCGAGCCGCCGGCAGATGTCGGCCACAACCGGTGCGTTCTCGTCGGTCAGCGCGAAGCGCTTATCGATGGTGTGCGCGCGTTCGACAAAGAGAGCGACAGCTTCAGACTGCAGCGCATCGATCGCGGATAATCGAACGCTGTCGTTTCCGTCCGGGACGCATAGCGATGGGAGCCGATACGTCTCCTCGCCGCTAATGCCGAGACCTTGACGGCTCGAGGCGAGGATTTTGACGTTCGGGCAGCCGTTAAGGAGCGCCGAGACGACGCGGGCCGTCGCCTCGACCAAGTGCTCGCAGTTGTCGAACACGAGCAGCGCGCACTTGCCTTTGAGAGCGCGCACAAGACTCTCGAGGGGATCGACCTCAGCCGCGAGCGTCAGGCCGAGCGCGTGGGCAACGGTCGTGGGAATGTACTCACCGCTCGACAGCGGCGCAAGCTCGATGAACCACACGCCGTCGTCCGAGCCGTCGAGCGCGTTCGCGGCGACTTGCAGCGACGTGCGCGTCTTGCCGACTCCGCCCGAGCCGACCAGCGTCACGAGTTGGTGTGCGTGGATGAGCGCCGTGATCTCGTCGATCTCGCTTTCGCGACCGACGAACGACGTGAGCATCCGGGGCAAGTTGTTCCGAAGGACATCGAGCGACCGCAGTGGTGGAAAGTCGGCCGCAAGGTCAGGAGCGACTAGTTGGTAGACCCGTTCCGGCCGCGAAAGGTCACGCAGCCGCTGCTCGCCGAGGTCGCGCAGGCCGGCCTGCGGCGGCAGGTCGCCTGCACGAGGTCCGCCGTCACGCCGGAAACGAGCACCTGACCGCCGTGCCCGATCCCAAGCAGCCGCGCAACCCGGTTCAGCGTCGGTCCGAAGTAGTCGCCGTCGCGTTCGTCTGCGGTTCCGGTGTGGACCGCCGCGCGCACGCGCAGGCCGTCGACGGCCGAGAAATTCTCGGCCGCAAGCGCGCGCTGGGCTGCGAGCAGCGCCGCACCGCATGCCCGGCCGCGAAAAGGCCGCGCAGAACCCGTCGCCGAGTGCCTTGAAGACGTGGCCGCCGTGCTCGGCGATCGCCGCGCGCATGAGATCGTCGTGCCGGCGGACCGCGGCTTCATCGCGGCCCGGTCGCGATCCCACCGATGCGTGTCGCCTTCGATGTCGGTGAAGGCGAACGTCACCGTCCCCCTCGGGAGCGGGCCGGCTCGGCCGGCAACGGGCTGCGGGCTGCGTCCACGCTCCCACGTTCGCCATCGCGGAGCCAGACCGCTGCGCGCGAGCCGACATCAGGTCGCCGGCATCCCGATTCCCTCTTCGCACCCGAGCGACGCCTCCGCTGAGACACATTTTCGCGCCACCCGGGGCCAATAATCCGCGCTCAAATCTTGGTATGCAAACAGGGCCCGAGCCCCACGCCAGACCCCGAGGCTACTACCGCCGCATCGGCCGACTCGGCGGGCACGTGTCCGTGGCTGCTCGGAGGAACCGCGATGATGCCGGCCGGGCCGACGAGGCACCGGACTTGATCTCGACCATCGTCGCGGCGCGCGGGACGCGATGGGAGCCGACGTTCACGTTCACGTTCGCGCTTGCGACAG
>CAWBES010000001.1:0-94063 GCA_963787965.1 uncultured Alphaproteobacteria bacterium | reverse complement strand
CGAACACGCCGTAGGGGACGTTGAGACCGGAGATCGTCGGTGTTGGCTGTCCCCCGGTTGCGGAATACGTCGTATCCGTGTCTCGTTGCCGGCATCCGCGATGAAGATCTTCCCGGCTGCGTCGACGTGCCATGCGCAGCATAGGTTAGCAGGCCGGGACCGCAGCCCTTGGGGGTTGCAAAGCCCCGTGATCGCCGGGATGGGACGTAGATTTTTCCGGCCGCGGCGACCGCCACGCCAACCGGTTTGCTTATCCCCCGGTCGTGATCTTCGGTGCGGTCGGCGTTCCGTCGGCCTTATAGGTGCGCCGACGTCGTCTGCAACAAGTTCGTCCCCAAAGTGAACGAACCGATATCGGTCGGAACCGTTTTTACAACAGAGAGGTGAATCGGCGTATCGTAATCGCTCGAGCCGCTGCCGGGCTCGACGATCGCGTTGCCGTCCGCGTCGTACGCCGTTACGGTAACGGTTGCCGTGGCGGAAGTACCAAGGTGGAAGGCCGTACCGGCCCCTGGGTACGAGATCGCTACGCTCAGCGAAGCAATGCCAGTCACCTGGACAGCACCACGTCCCGACCGACGGCAAGGCGACCCCGAACTGCGCGAGGCGGCAACTTCGATCGCATCGCACGGCGGTTGACTGTCGAGGTAGGAATACGTACGATTCGAGTATGAAAAGCACCGTCGGCGAAAAGGGGCAGGTTACGATTCCGAAGCGGCTCCGCGATAGCCTCGCCATCGGTCCGGGAACTCAGCTCGAATTTGAAGAGGAGCATGGAAAGCTCGTCGCCCGGCGCGTGGTCGAACCGGATCCCCTCAGCGCACTCGTCGGACTGCTGTCGCCGATGGACGTCGATGCGACCGTCGCCGACCTGAGAGGTCCGCAATGGAACGAGCAGTCAAACGAGAAGCGCCGTGGTCACCGCGCTCGATAGCTCCGTCCTCTTCGATATCCTGACGAACGACCCGAAGCGCGGAGCGACCTCGCTTCAAGCGTTGCGCGACGCCGCCGCGATGGGGGCGCTCGTCGTCTGCCCGATCGTGTGGGCGGAAGTATGCGGATATTTCGAGGACCCCGAGCGAATGCAGCGGGCGTTCGCCAACGCGAACATCCAGTTCGATCCTTTCGACCGTGAATGTGCGGAGGTCGCCGGCATACACTGGCGCGACTATCGTCGTCGAGGCGGCTCGCGGACGCGTTTGATCGCGGACTTTTTGATCGGCGCTCACGCGTGGGTTCGCGGCGGGCGCCTGGTCACGCGAGATCGCGGTTTTTTCCGGCGTTACTTCTCGGACTTGCAGATCGTGGGCGCGGACGAGCCTTGACGCTACGCCACGTCACACGGCGGCGGGTCGGTGCGTTTCGTGCCAGGGCGAGGCCGTCGTGCTTCGAGAAAGGCCGCGTATGATTGGTCGCTTCGTTCGTACCGCTGCGTTCGCGAGCGCAGCGTGCCTGCTGTTGCCGGTGACCGGTGGGGCCGATCCGGTCGAACGCACGTCGACGCTGGCCGACGTGCGCAGCGTCAACCTGACGATCTATAACGGCGCGCTCGCGCTCGTGCACGACCGGCGGCGCGTCGAGCTGCAGCAAGGCGCGAACCGGCTGGCCTGGCGCGACGTCGGGGCGAGTATGGACGCGACCTCGGCGATCCTCGAGGACCTGAGCGCTCCGGGCGCGGTTCGCGTCGTCGAGCAGAACTTCAACTACGATCTCCTGAAGCCGTCGACGATTCTCGATAAGTACGTGGGCCACGACGTGACCGTCGTCCACGACAAGCCCGATCCCGGCCGGCCCGCGCGCGAGACCGCGAAGCTTCTGGCCGATAACGACGGCATCGTCTTGCAGTATGCGGACCGCATCGAAACCGGCCTCACGGACAGCCACCTCGTCTACCCGTCGTTGCCGCGCGACCTGCGCGACCGGCCGACGCTGGTGCTCGATCTCGCAAGCGAGCGCGCGGGTACGCCCGATCTCGATCTCAGCTACCTGACCGGCGGGCTCGACTGGCGCGCGGACTACGTCGGCGTCGTGTCGCCCGGCGACGACCGCATGGACCTGCAAGGCCTGATCACGCTCTCCAACACGAGCGGAACGAGCTTTCCCGGCGCCCGCTTGCAACTGGTCGCTGGAAACGTCAACGTCGCGCAACCGCCGGCGATCAACCAGCTCCGAGCCATGGGGGCCGTCGAGGCCGCCGCGCCCGAAGTCCGGCAGGAGAACTTCTTCGAATACCACCTCTACACGCTGGAGCGTCCGACTTCGGTCCTCAACAACCAAACCAAACAGGTGTCGCTGCTGGCGGCGCGCGGCGTCCCGATCCGGAAGACGCTCGAGCTGCGCGGTTCGGACGCGTACTACTATAGTCAGAACGCCGATCTCGGCACGAAGTTGAAGGTCGGCGTGTACGTGACGTTCGCCAATAAGGGCGGCGACCTCGGCGTGCCCCTGCCGGGCGGCATCGTGCGGCTCTACAAGAACGACGCGGGCGGAACGTCGCAGTTCCTGGGCTCCGACCGGATCGACCACACGCCGCGTAACGAAGACGTGCGCCTGCACTTGGGCGACTCATTCGACGTCACTGCTAATAAGAAGCAGCTGTCGTTTCAGAGCCTCGGTAACTGTGCGTTCGCGAGCGATTACCAGATCGTGCTCTCGAACGCCAAGGCGGAACCCGCGGACGTGCTCGTCGTCGAGCCGATCCCCGGCGACTGGCAGATCACCTCCGAGAACGTTCGCCACGCCAAGACGTCGAGCTCGACCGCGACCTGGACCGTGCGCGTGCCGGCCGACGGCAAGGCGACGCTCAGTTACTCCGCGCGCATCAAGCTCTGCATCTAGAAATACCGGGTACGGACGTGAACTAGGCGGATTCGTCTGCCGATTGATAGCAGAGACGGCGCTCGGGCGCACGGCGGACGAACCTATGATGAACCTGCTCCACTGGTTTCAGGCCATGCCGCTGTGGTTGGCGCTCTTCGTCGTATGCGCCCTCTTCATCGGTATCGGCTTCCTGTTCACGCTGAGCGGGCGAAAGCTGACTTCGCGGTTGTCCCTGCCGGAGAATCCGAGTGCGCTCGGGCCGGTTCAGAGCGCGATCGCCACGATGACGTCGATTCTGATGGGGTTAGTGATCGTCTCGCTCTGGGCCGACTTTCGGACGGCAAGGGGGACGGTCAACACGGAAGCCGTCGAGGTTCGTTCGCTCGTTCGGGAGGCCGCGCTGCTGCCACCCGCCTCGCGCGAGCACTTGATGCTGCATCTCCACCGGTACGTCGATGCGGTGGTGCGCGTCGAGTGGCCCGCGATGGCGTCGTCCGGGTTTTCCAACCTCGCCGGGCGCGAGCTGACGAGGCTGGCTAGCGCGGCGCTCGCCGCACCGCGCGATAGCGTCGACGTCCGGCCGCGCATCGCGAAGCTCGCAGAATTGCGGGCCGAGCGCCTGGGACAAACGACGAGCGGAATCGCGCCGCTCCTCTGGTTTGCCCTGGTGACGCTGCCGATCATTCTGCTGGCATCGTTCGCGCTCTGCAACGATGCGAATCCCGGCTTTCATTACCTGCAAGTCGGCCTCGTCGGTGCCGCGGTTTCGGTCGCGTTGTTCGTCGCGCTCGAAATCGATTTGCCGTACGCGGGGATGGCGTCGGTGTCACCGGAGCCGCTGGCCTCGGCGATCGCCGCCGCGCAGCGCGACCAGGATACCATCGTGCCGCAAACGCGCAGGGTCGCGCGCCGCGACGCACGCTGACGGCGGACCGCGTCTCACACGACGAAGAGGCCGCTGCCCGCCTCGACGCTGCCGATCGCGGCAGCTAGCGCTTCGGGTTCGCGCAACCCGCGCAGGAGCGCGGGCAGGTCGTCCGGGGCGACCGCGATCAACAGACCGCCGCTCGTCTGGGCGTCGCTGAGCAGCAGCCGCAGGTCGTCGGGCACGCCGCCGTCAAACGCCGCGAACGCGGCGTGTTCCCGTGCGTTCGCGCGCGAACCGCCCGGGCAGATTCCGACGGCCAGCATCTCGCGCGCCAGTGCGTACGCGGGAACGCTTTCGGCGGCGATGCGCAGTGCGACGCCGCTCGCGCGGGCCATTTCGTTTGCGTGTCCGAGCAAGCCGAAACCGGTGACGTCGGTGGCGGCGTGGGCGTTGGCCTCGAGCATCGCGCGTGCCGCACCCGCGTTCAAGGTCGTCATCCAACGCACGGCTTCGGCGATCTGGTCCTCGTCAAGCGCGCCCTTCTTCAGCGCGTTCGAGAGGATGCCGGTCCCGAGCGGTTTGGTCAGGACCAGCACGTCGCCGGGCCGCGCGCCGGCGTTCGTGACCACGCGGTCCGGATGGATCGTGCCGGTGACCGCCATGCCGTACTTGGGCTCGTCGTCCTTGACGCTATGGCCGCCGAGGATCGAAACGCCTGCGGCGCGGGCCACTTCCGCACCGCCCGCCAGGATACGCGTCAGCAGGTCGGGGCCGTACTCTTCCATCGGGTAGCTCACGATGTTGAGCGCGGTCACGGGCGTGCCGCCCATCGCATAGATGTCGGAGATCGCGTTGGTGGCCGCGATACGCCCGAAGTCGTACGGGTCGTCGACGATCGGCGTGAAGAAATCCACCGTCTGCACGATCGCCAGATCGTCGCGCAGCCGGTAGACGCCCGCGTCGTCCGCGGTGCCGAACCCGACCAGCACGTTCGGGTCGGCCGAGGCGGGCAAGTGCCGCAGCACGCCGGCGAGATCGGCCGCGCCGACCTTGCTCGCGCAGCCGCCGCCGGCGGTCAGCGACGTGAGCCGGACCCGTTCCTGTCGTTGCATGTCGTCCCCTCGTATATATGTTAGGATTGGCGTCATGGCTAAGCAGTTGCTGTTCATTCCGGGCCCGGTTACGTGTGCGCCCGCCGTGCTCGAAGCGATGTCGCGTCCGATGATCGACCACCGCGGCCCCGAGTTCGCCGCGATCCTGGAGCGGATTTCGACCGGGCTGAAACCGGTCTTCGGCACCGCGCACGACGTGGTCGTGCTCGGGAGTTCCGGCACCGGCGGCCTCGACGCCGCCGTCTCGAACTCGTTTTCCCCGGGACAGAAAGTGCTGTCGTGCCCGGTCGGCGTCTTCGGCCGGCGCTTGGCTGCGATCGCGAAAACCTACGGTCTCGAAGTCGAAATCCTCGAGACACCGCTCGGCCATGGCGTCGATCCAGCCGCCTTGGCGGCCCGGTTGCGGGAACCCGATGCGCGCGAGTTCGCCGGCATCCTTTTGACTCATAACGAGACCTCGACCGGAGTGCAGAACGACATGGCGGCGCTGTCCGCCGCGATCGGCGATCATCCGGCCACGGTCATCGTCGATTCCGTCAGCGGGCTGGGTGCGTCGGCGTTCGAGATGGATGCCTGGGGCTTCGACGTCGTCGTCGCCGCGTCGCAGAAGGCGCTGGCCGTTCCGCCCGGCATGGCGATGGTCGCGGTCAGTCCGCGCGCGTGGGAGCGCATGGAGCGCGCCTCGGCGCCCCGCTTCTACCTGGACCTCAAGCGCGCGCGCGAGTTCGCCGAACTCGGCCAGACCCCGTGGACGCCGCCCGTCTCGGTCGCGTTCGCGCTCGACGTGGCGATCGCGCGTTATCACGAGGAAGGCGCGGCGAGCGTCTACGCGCGCCACGAGCGGTATCGGCGGGCCATCCACGCGTTTGCCGAAGCAGCCGGCGTCACCGTCTTCTCGCAACCGGGCGCGCACTCGGTCACGGTCGTCGCGCTAAACGTCCCCGAGGGGCTCGAGGTCGCCACCGTTCGGCGGGAGCTGCGCGAGGCCCATGGGATCGTGCTCGGCGGCGGCCAGGCGGAGCTCAAGGGCAAGCTGCTGCGCATGGGCACGATGGGCGATCTGTCGACCGTCGACGTGCTGCGGGGTCTGGAAGCCTTCGAGAGCGTCCTACGGAACCAGGGCCTCCCGCTCGAGGCGGGCGACGGCATGCGGGCCGCGCACGCCGTCTTCGACGACCGGGTCGCCGCTACGCGCTAACGTCAGACCCGGTGCCGCGCGAAGAGCGAATCGGCGTAGGGCGCGACCAGCGGCGGTAAGGTCGCGCGCAGCGTCCCGTCGAGGCCGGCGTTCGGAATCTGCAGGACCGAGACCAGCACCGAGCGGTGCAGGTCTTGGCGAACGTCGGCCGGGAGCGCGAAGAACAGTGCCACGTAGAGCACGGCCCAGGCGAAGACCGCGGCTTTGATCAGCCCGACCAGCGCCCCCAGGAGCGCGTTGGCCGTGCCGATCAGCGGGAGCTTCGCCACCGCCGAAAGAGTCGCGCCGAGCGCCAGCACGATCGCGTAGGCGGCGGCTGCGTAGAGCACCATGCCGGTCACGTGCGCGGGACCGGGCGAGAGGTGCGTCCAGCCGCGCACGAAGCCGTCCCACTGCCCCGCATAGAAGAACGCGGCCGCCACCCCGAAAGCCAGCGCCAGCGCGCCCGCCAGTTCGGCGATCAGGCCGCGTTTGAAGCCCTTGAGCGCTCCGAAGACGACGACGCCGCCGATCGCCACATCGGGCCACGACGGCCCGTTCACCCGCGGATCTTCGCTCCGCAGCGCTCGCGCAGCGAGGCCAGAACGGCGGCGATGTGCGCGTCGGCGTCCGCGTCGGTCAAGGTCGCGTCGTTGCGTTGCAGCACGATCCGTACCGCGATGCTCTTCTTGCCGTCCTCGACCTGCGGTCCGCGGTACTCGTCGAAAACGCGCACGTCCGCGATCGCGCCGTCGCCGCCGGCGCGCACCGCACGCTCGATGTCGGTCGCGGGCACGTCGGGCCCGACGATCAGCGCCAGATCGCGCGCGACCGCCGGGTACTTCGACGCGGCTGCGTAGTGGGGCACGCGGTAGGCCGGCAGGTCCGCGAAGCGCAGCTGCCCGGCGTAGACCCGCGCGTCGACGTCGAAGGCCGCGAGCAGCCGTGGGTCGACCGCCCCGATCGTGGCGACGTCCTTTCCGCCGACCAGCAGCGAGGCGGTCTTGCCGGGGTGCCAGGCAGGCTGGGCGCTCGCAACGGCTTCGGGGTCGGCGCCGACGAGCGCCCGCAGCAGCGCCTGCGACTCGCCTTTGAAGGTGAGGAAGCCGCTGTCGCGCCAGCCGGGTTCGTCCGTCTTCGGGAGCGCGAGCAGCCACAGGGCGCAGGCCGTTTCGAGCGGCTCGGGGCCGCCCGCGAAGACGTGACCGATCTCGAAGACCCGGTACGGGTCGGCGCCGCCGTGCCGCGCGGCCAGTTGCAGCAGGGCCGGGAGCAGTGCGAAACGCAGGAAGCGCTGGTCTTCCGAGAGCGGGTTGAGAATCTCGACGGCGGGTCCCGGCAGGGCCACGCCCGCCTTCGCGTAGCTATCCGCGACGGCGCCCGGCTGCAGTGCGAACGTGACGGCTTCGCGGTAACCCAGCGCCGCCAGCGCGTGCGCGACGCGCCGTTCGTCGCGGTAGGGAGCGCTCGATACGTCCTGCTCGAGGATCGGCGGCAGCACGGCTTCGATGCGATCGTAGCCGACGACGCGGGCGACCTCTTCGACGACGTCTTCGGGGATGCGGACGTCGCCGCGCCAGAACGGCGGCGTCGCGTCCAGCGCGCGCGCGTGCGATGGTTCCCGTACGGCGAAACCGAGCAGGTCCAGGGCCCGGACCGCCTCCGGCTGCTGCACCTCGACGCCCAGCAAGGCGTGAAAGCGCGCCACGGGGACCCGGATCGGTCCGTCCGGCGCATCGGCGGTCCCGGCGGCGAACGGCGGGTGCGCCGTCGCGCCGGTGGCCTCCAACAAGTGGGCGGCTCGCGCCGCGCCCCAGCCGGCGAGTCCGAGCGGCAGGCCTTTCTCGTGACGGCTCGAGGCTTCGGTGCGCAGCCCCAGCGCCACGCTCATGCGGCGCACGCGCGGCCCGCTGAAGATCGCGGCTTCGACCAGCAGTTCGCGCGTCGCGCTCGAGACTTCGCTTTCGGCACCGCCCTTGAGCCCGGCGATGCACTGTGGCTCGCGCTCGTCGGCGATGACCAGAAAGCGCGGGTCGAGCTTTCGTTCGGCTTCGTCCAGCGTGCGCATCGGCTCGCCGTCCCGCGCGTCACGCACGATCAGCCGGCCGCCCGCGAGGCGGTCGTAATCGTAGAAGTGCAGCGGCTGCGCGGTTTCCAGCATCACGAAGTTCGAGATGTCGACCAGGCTGTCGATCGGCCGCTGGCCCGCCAGCGCGAGTCGCACCGCCATCCAGAACGGCGAGCGCCCGATGCGGACGCCCGAGAAGCGCTGGGCCACGAAACGGCGGCAATCGGCGCTTTCCAGCGTCACGAGCGGCGGTTCGCCCGGGAGCGGGGCCGCGCAGCCGGCGGCGCCCGTTTGCGGTTCCCGGATCCTGCGGCCGAGGGACGCCGCGAGTTCGCGCGCGAGACCGACCACCGACATCGCGTCGACCCGGTTGGCCGTGATCTCGACGTCCAGAACGTCGTCGCTCAGCCGGAAGGCGTCGACGAAGTCGGCGCCGATCGGCAGGCTCTGTTCCAACTGCAGGATGCCGTCGTCGAACCAGGCTGCCGGCAGGCCGAGCTCGGCTGCGGAAGCGAGCATGCCCTCGGAGTCGATGCCGCGCATCTTGCGGGGCGCGATCCGTACGCCGACCAGCTCGGCTCCGATGGTCGCAACGGGGACGACGTCGCCGGGCGCGACGTTCGTCGCCGCCGTCGCGATCGTCAGTGGGCGCGGGCCGTTCACGTCGACGGTGCAGATCTGCAAGCGGTCGGCGTCGGGGTGCTTTTCGACGCGCATCAGGCGTCCGGTCAGCACGCCGCTCAGCCGGGTGCGGACCTCGATCGCATCGACGGGAAAGCCCAGCGACGCCAGGCGCTCCGCCAGGGCCTCCGAGCTTTCCTCGATATCGAGATAGTCGCGCAGCCACGCGATCGGGAGTTTCATCGCCGGATGTCCTTAAGCAAGTCGAGCGAGCACGCGCGGATCGTTTTCGAACAGCACGCGAATGTCGTCTATGTCGTGACGCACCATCGCGATTCGTTCGATGCCGACGCCGAAGGCCCAGCCCGTCTGGACGTCGGGATCGTAACCGGATTCCCGCAGGACCTGGGGATGGACCATCCCGGATCCGCCGATTTCGATCCAGCCCGAACCGCCGCAGGTCTTGCAGCCCGTGCCGCCGCAGCCCGGGCAGGTCGTGTCGACTTCGGCGCTGGGTTCCGTGAAGGGAAAGAACGACGGCCGGAAACGGACGGTCTGCTTGGGGCCGAACAGCTCGCGAAAGAGGCCGGTCAGCATGCCTTTGAGGTGGCCGAGATGGATGCCGGGCGCGACGAGTAGGCCCTCGATCTGATGGAAGACCGGCGAATGGCGCGCGTCGATCGCGTCGCGGCGGTAGGCTTTGCCGGGCACGACGATCGCGAGCGGGGCCGGATGGGCTTGCATCGTGCGGACCTGCATCGGCGAGGTGTGCGTGCGCAGCAGGAGTCCCGGCCGCAGGTAGAAGGAATCGAGTCCTTCGCGGGCCGGGTGGTCCGGCGGAATGTTGAGCGCGTCGAAGTTGAAGTACTCGGTTTCGATCTCGGTTCCCAGCACGACCGCGAAGCCGCGGCGCTCGAAGTAGCCGCAGGCATCCTCCATCGCACGCCGGATCGGGTGCAGGGAGCCTGACTGCGGAGGCGTGCCTGGGAAGGTCACGTCGATCCGGACGTCGAGTTGGGCCTGGAGCGCGCGCCTGCCGAGCTCGGCGGACGCGGCGGCAACGAGCCCCTCGAAACGCGCGACGGCGTCGTTGATCGTCTTGCCGGCGCCCGGCCGTTCGGCGGGCGGCAGCGTGCCGATCGCGCGCCGGACCTGGGTGATCTCGCCGCTGCGCCCCAGGAAACGCACGCGCAGGGCGTCCAGCGCGGCCTCGTCGGCCGCCTCGGACAATGCGGCTTCCAGACGCGCTCCCAGCGCGTCGAGTTGGTCGGTCAAGGTGTCGATGACGGTGCTCCGTGGAACATGCGAACGCCCGGCCGATTCGGCCGGGCGTGCGTCACATCTTTGCGTTCGATTTTGAAAGGAGCGCTGATTAGCTGCTCGCCGTTGCCTGGTTGACTTGTCGGTAGATCAGGTAGGCATAGATCGATCCCGTGCTCGCGAACAGTTTCCAGAAGCGGTCGTGTGTGCGCATACAGTCGGCGTGTACCCTTCTCAAGTTTATCGTCACGGCGTAGTCGCCCAGAACATTGGGGAGTATAGCATAGCGGTTATGGGGCGCCAAGTCTTGACAAATCAAGGTTTTTCGATAGTTTATGCGCGGATTTTCTTACCCTAAAACTGTTGCGAAAACGCGTAAAATATGATACCGCCCGCGACGGAGGCGTTCAGACTATCGGCCTGCCCGCGCTGGGGGATCGAAACGCTCACGTCCCAAGCGGGAAGCCAGGCCGAAATCCCGCGCCGTTCGTTCCCTACGGCTAGGAGTGCCTTGCGCGGGAACCGGAATGCGGGCAGCGGAACGCCGTCGCGCGCGGTCGCGACGATCGCGAAGCCGTGCCGCCGGGCCGCCACAACGACTTCTTGCGGCCGCGCGACGGCGATGTGCATGCGGAAGATGGCGCCCATCGTCGCGCGGACGACTTTCGGATTGTGAGCCTCGACACCATCGGCGGCGAACACGGCGCGCTCGATGCCGAAGATCTCGGCGGTTCGCAACAGCGTCCCCGCGTTGCCGGGATCGGAGACCCCGGCCAGCAGGATGGCCGGCTCGCCCTGCGCCAGCAGCGCGTCGGCGGTCTGGACCGAAGACGCGAAGACGGCAACGACTCCGGGTGGCGTCTCGACCTCGGAGATGCGGTCCATCGCACGGTCGGGCACCAGATATGCGTTCGCTCCGAGGTCGAGGCCTTGCGCGAGCGCGCGGTCTAGGCCCCAGTCCGTTGCGAAGACCGCTTCGGGCTCGAGGCCCGCGGCCAGGGCTTCCGAGAGCATGGTCGGACCCTCGACCAGGAAACGTCCGTGCTCGCGCCGGCCGCTCTTGGTGTGAAGGGCGCGCACCGCGTCGAGCTTGGGTGAGTGTGCACCGAGCGGAATCGCCATGCACCAGGATTCGCGTCGTGCCGCAGCCGAGACTGCTCGATGCCCGCTCGCACGGTCGAGGCCGTCTTTATCGCCGTCATCATGCTCGCCGTCTTGCTCGGGGGCGGCTCGTGGCTGGCGAACGTGGCCCGCTTCCACGGGCTCGCCGTGCTGGCGCTGGCCGCGATCGCGGTCCTGTTGGTATACGCCTTCCGCCGTAACTTTCTGGCCGGCGGCCCGGGCGTTCGGATCTCCGCGACGCGCGACGCGGCGTTCCTGGCCGCCATCGCCGCGGCCATCGCCTTCGTGGTGGCGCCGGCAAAATGGTCTATCGGCGCGACGATCGTCGCGCTCGAAATGGGCCTCGCCATCGAGCTACTCGCCCACTTCGCCCCCGCTCACGCCTCAACGGAAGATCGATGAACCGCTACGCCTCGGAACGCATCTACTCGGGTCGAGTCCTCAACCTGCGGGTCGACGAAATCGACCGCTACCGCGATGGGGGCCGCCGCAGCGTCGAGGTCGTCGAGCACGTGGGCGGCGTGTGCGTGATCGCGCGTCCGACGCCCGCGGAGATCGTCTTGGTCAAACAGTACCGCCACCCGGTCGCCGCCGATCTGTGGGAGGTGCCGGCGGGCATGATCGAACACGGCGAGCCGCCGATCGAAACGGCGCGGCGCGAGCTGGTCGAGGAAACCGGCTACCGCGCCGAGTCGCTGCGCTTTCTCTGGAGCATCTACCCGACGCCCGGGTTCTGCGACGAGCGCATCCACTTCTTCGTGGCCGACGGCTTGACGCCGGGCGAGGCGCAACCGGAAGACGATGAGAGCTTCGAGTTGCGCACCTGGTCGCTCGACGAGGCCTGGGAGCTGGTCGAACGGGACGAATTGCGCGATGCCAAGACTCAGATCGCGCTCGCTTGGGCGCGGTCGCAGGTCACGGTGCCGGCGAGATGAGCCTCAGGCGACCCGCCGCGTGTTGTGGAGTTGCAGGCGCTCCATCATCTCGCGGGTCGGGAGCTTGACGTTGCGGGCCAGGCGCAGCCACGCCATGGCCTCGATCGTCCAATAGGTCGGATCGAACTCGAACCAGCGCAGCCCGTGGCGGGCTGAGAACGGGAAGGCGTGGTGGTTGTTGTGCCACCCCTCCCCGAACGTCAGCAGGGCGACCCACCAGTTATTCGTCGAGCGGTCACCCGTCCGGTAGGACTGGTAGCCGACGGCGTGCGAGGCGCTGTTCACGAGCCAGGTGCAGTGGTACGTGAACACGAGGCGCGCGAAAATGCCCCACACGACCCACGACCAGCCGCCCGCCAAGAGCAGCACGGCTCCCAGCAGCACCGTGATCGACAGGTTGTACCGCTCGAGGGCTCGGTAGAAGGGGTCCTTGATCAGGTCGGCTGCCCAGCGCGGGCGGTCGGCCGGGGCGACGCGGTCCTTGTTCGTGCGAAACAACCACTCGATGTGGGCCCAGGGCATCCCCTTGTGCGAATCGTGCGGATCGCCGTCGCGATCCGTATTCGCGTGGTGCGCGCGGTGCTGCGCGACCCATTCGATCGGGCTGCCCTGCAGGGCGAGCACGCCGCAGACCGCGAGCGCGTGCTCGACGGGACGCGGGACGGAGAGGCTTCGATGCGTCAGCAGGCGGTGGTAGGCCAGCGTGATGCCCATGCCGGTCAGGACGTACAGCCCGACCGCCACGGCCACTGCCGACCACGAGAAGAAAGCGGGCAGAAAAACGCCCAGCGCTCCGATATGAATAACGGCTAGGCCGATGCCCACCGGCCAGTCGCGCTTGCCTTTCGGTACCAACTTCGTCGTCTTCGCCGCCTGTGTCGCCATAGAGTGCCTTTCGGACCGATTCAAAAGGAAGTTCGACCGGCCGCTGTTCTATGAACCGGACGGGCGGTGATTCGTGGCAGACGCGTCCCGCCTCCTAGGACGCTACGGGCGTCGACGCGCGCGCTTCGAGTTGCGCCTTCGCGACGGCGAGCAAGGAATCGAACGCTGCGCGGTCGCTAACCGCGAGGTCGGCCAGGGCTTTACGATTGAGGGTGACGCCGCTCTTCTTGAGCCCGTCGATCAAACGCGAATACGACAAGCCTTCGCGGCGCGCGGCGGCGTTGATGCGGCTGATCCACAGCGAGCGAAAATCGCGCTTGCGTACGCGGCGGTCGCGGAAGGCGTAGCTCAAAGAGTGCAGGAGCGCTTCGTTTGCGACCCGGTAGTTGCGGCTGCGCGCCGCGCGGAAACCCTTGACGAGCTTCATCACCTTGCGGCGATGCTTGATCTTCTGTACGCCTCGTTTGATACGTGCCATCGGTCGTTACGCTCCTACAGCAAGTACGGGATCTGCGGCGCGAAACGCTTCAGATCTCCGGCGAATACGGGCTGGTCTCGGCGAAAGTTCCGCTTGCGCTTGCGCGTCTTCTTGCTGAGAATGTGTCCGCAACCGCTGAACTGGTGGCGGTGTGAGACCTTACCGTTGGCGCTGACTTTCACGCGCTTCGCGGTCGCTCGATGCGTCTTTATCTTAGGCACTGGAGGCTACTCCTTGGCTAGCACCGTTGGGTGAGATCGCTCCGCCGGCATCGCCGCCGATTGCGCTCGGACCCTCACGGTCGGGTCCGGGCGTTTCGGCATGCGCGTGCGAGTTGGCGGGCGCACCGTCTTGGTGCGGGATGGTAAACTTCGGCGGGCCCGTCGGAACGGGGCGAGGCGCCAGAATCATGAACATGTTCTTGCCTTCGAGTTTTGCGTCGCGCTCGACCGTCGCGATCGGCGCCATGTCCGCCGCCATGCGATCGAGTAACCGCTTCCCGAAGCTCGTATAGGTGATTTCGCGTCCGCGAAACATGATCGTGACCTTGACTTTGCCGCCGTCGAGCAGGAGGCGCTCGGCCATGCGCGCTTTGGTCTCGTAGTCGTGGGTCTCGATCTTGGGGCGAAGCTTGACTTCCTTAAGTTCCCAGTTCTTCTGTTTCTTGCGCGCGTCTTTATCTTTCTTCGACTGCTCGTACTTCAGGCGGCCGTAGTCGCTGATCCGGCACACGGGCGGAACCGCCGTCGGCGAGACCTCGATCAGGTCGAGGCCCTTCTGTCGCGCGAGGGCAAGCGCGTTCTCCGTCGGCATGACCCCGAGCTGGGTACCTTCGTCGTCGATGACGCGGACTTGGCGAATACGGATTTGATCGTTGACGCGCAGCGGTCGTGCTATGAGACGCTCTCCTGAGGCAAAAAAAAGTGGCGATGCCAAAGCATCCCACATCGAGCGGACCTACCGTCGGTCCCTAATGTGCGACCGGATGGCCCGAAGGGCGTCCGGTGAGGGCGCTCGCGCGACCCTGCTTCGGCCCGCCCATAGTACCAAGAAGCCGCCGTAGCGTCAAATTCGAGCGGCGGCGGGCGGTCGCTTTCCCGCGGCCTGGAATTTTCGCGCGGCGGCGAAGGGAGGCGCATGCGTGTCCCGGCCTGTCTCCTCCTCGCGGCGACGCTCGGCGCCGCCCGCCCGGCGGGTGCGGGCCTCGGTTCCGTCGCGCCGGCCCTTCCGGTGACGCTGCTCGACGGCGCCGTGCTGCCGGCACCCGCGGCGCCCGGTACGATCACCGTGCTGAATTTCTGGGCCACCTGGTGCCCACCGTGCCGGGCGGAGACACCCGACCTGATCGCGGCGTACCGCTCCTTGCACGCTCCGGACGTCGCGTTTCTCGGCATCGATACGACCGAGACGGCGCCGATCGTCCGGACCTTTCTGTCCGCCAAGGGCGTGCCGTACCCGGTCGCCCTGGCCGGTCCCGCCGTCTATAACGCGTACGGCATCGCCTATATCCCGACCACGCTCGTCGTCGATGCGAAGGGCGTGGTGCGGGCGCGGTGGACCGGCGGCGTGACCCCGGCACGGCTCGCGAAATACGTGGCCGACGCGCGCGCCGGCCGTACCTCGACCTACCTCTCCGCGTCGCAGGCGCGGATCGACGCGCTGCTCGCGCCGGCCGGCTATTCGTTCGGCGGGCCGCCCGCCGCCCTGGCCGCCGGCGTGCGTGCCGTTTCGGCGGCGATCGCGCAAGCCGAGGCGATCGCGGAAGCCGACGAGACGGCCGTGGACGTCGAGCGCACCCAGCACGAGGAAGGGACCTTGCGGGTAGCCGCCGGGACGGCGCTGCGCGACGGCGCGACCGGCGACGCCCGGAAGGTCGAAGGTCTGACCATGCTGGCCCACGGCTTAGGCGATCTCAACCGCTGGGACGAGGCCGCGCAAACCTACCGGCAGGCGCTCGCGGTCACGCCCGATGCGCCGAAACTCGTGGCGGCGCTCGCCCGTGCCTACTACCGTCTGCACGACTACGATGCGATGATCCCGCAAGCGCGGCGCTACACGCAACTGGTGCCCGCCGACGGCGACGGCTGGTCGCAGCTGGGGCTCGCATACCAGCGCGCCAAGCGGTTCGCCGAGGCGGCGCAAGCGTACGAAAAGGCGCTAACGCTGCTCGCGGCCGGCGCGACCGCCGATCCCACGCAGGACGCGCTGGCGGACGTCGCGGACACGTCGCTCGATGCCGCGAACGTCTACGTCGCGCTCGGCGACGCCGCGGGCGCGCGGCGCGCGTTCGCGCAAGCCAACGCCTACGGCGACCGGCTCGCGCCGAACGGCGAGTACGCCGAACTGCAGCGCAACGTGCGCGAACGGACGCAGGAAGGAACGATCGCCGTCGCACTGGCCGGCAAGAGCGCGCGGACGGTGATGTCGGTCGCGCCCTGGAGCGGCCCCGACCTTCCCGGCAGCGTCGCGTCCACCCTGAAGTACCGGCTGATCGTCGCGGCACCCGCCGGCTCGGCGGTCACGCTTCGCGCGCAGGGACTGCGTTCCGGCTGGATCGCGTCGTTTTGCAGCGGCGGCCTCTGCTCGCCGCAGGCCGTATCGTTCGCGTCGCCCGAGAGCGGCGTGACGACCTACGAGTTCCAGCTCGTGCCGCCGCAACCGGGCGCCGTTCCGGGCGACGTCTCGATCGCGGCCGCGGGCGGTGCATCGGTAACGGTTCCGGCGTCACTCGAAAAGCTGCCGTAGCATCCGTTCTCGATTCGCAGACATGACCTGATATAATGGTCATATGACTATCGGGAAAGGGTCATATGACCTCATAAACGGGTCATCCGACCGCCAAAAGATGTCGGCTTCGTCGAAGTCCATGCGTGTCTCGAGCTTGTTCGGCTCGTCGCTCCGGACTGAGATTCTGGCGCTCGTGGCGGGACTCGAGCGCAGCTATCCTCGTGAACTGGCGCGTCTCGCGGATCGGCCGATTTCCATGGTTCAGCGGGCGATCTCGGACCTGGAACGAGCGGGCGTTCTGGTTACCCGTCTGAACGGCAAACAGCGCGAGGTGTACCTGAACCCCGACTATATCGTGGCAGAGGAGCTCGCTGCGTTGCTTCAGGCACTCGTCGAGCGCGAACCCCGCTACCGGAACCGCCTAGCCTTGGCCGCCCGCCGCCGGCCGCGCCGCGCTGGAAAGCCGCTGTGATCACGGCGGGCACGCCCCTTCGCGACGTCGCAGGCGCCGTTGCGTCGGCACTCCGAGATCTCGGCTACGAAGCGGTCGTCGTCGGTGGTAGCGCGTCGACGTTGCACGCGCCGGACGCCTACCTATCCGACGACATCGACATCGTTATCGTCGGCGGCATCGACGAACCGCGCAAAGTCGTCGACGCGATGGCATCGCTCGGCTTCGAGCTCACAAACCACATGTTCGTTCACAGAAGTAACCGTTACATGGTCGAGTTCGTTCCCTCTCCAGTTTCGATCGCGAGCGATATCATCGTTGACTACGCACAAATCGAGACCGACTTCGGACCGGTTCGAGTGTTGCATCCCGCCGACGCCGTCTGCGATAGGCTCAACAAGTATATCGTGTGGGCCGACAGAGGCTCTCTCGATGTCGCCGTTTCCGTCGCCCGAGCATGCGACGTGGACCTTCGCCGGGTCGAAGCCTTTATCGATCGCCATGCCGCCGGACCCGAAGGAAAGAAATTTACATCCGGTTACCAGCGTTTTCGCCGGGCTCTCGAGCCGGAAGGCCGAGCGGTTTCTCGATTCGGCTTCGCCACGACCGTTCGCTTGGATTTCTTGGAGCCGCCTACTCACGAAGTGGCAAGCGACGTACTGAACAGAATTGCGCTGATGCTCGATGAGGAACGAGCCGCGATCGACGGCCTAGACGGGGTGGACGTTCGCGGCGAGCCTGTCGTAAACGACGACCTCGTTCTGCTCGCACTGTCTATGAGGACCGTGCGCGATCTGCGTTACGTCGATATGCTGCGGGTCGCGCTCGACGCAATCGATCACCTACGCACGCGTCTCGACCGTTTCCCCGAGGTTAACGCCGTTCTGGACGATGAAGCACCGTCCGTAGCCGCTGCGTGGCCGTGACGGCTAGCGGGCGGCTTGCGCGCGCGCCGGAGGGGCGAGGTAGACGCGGCCGGCGCCGTAATCCAAGAAGACGGTAAACTGCTTGAGGATGTCGGCGCCGATCAAGCCGTCTTCGTTGTCGAAGCCGAGCGCGCTCGGCGAGAGCGCCTCGAAGCCGGCCACGTCGGGCAGCGTCAGGGACCCGAGAACGACTTTGTGGGACGGCGCGTCGCGGTACGACATCGTGCCGCCGACGCCCGTCGCGTACTGCACGCGGCCCTCGCGTTCGGGCCGCACGATCTCGGGGTGGTTGCGTGCGAAGCGCTGGAAGAGCACGAACGAGAACGCGGCTCCGGTGTCGATGATGAAGTCGTCGCCGGCCGCCTCGCCGATCTCGGCGTGCGTCACCGGTGCGCCGGAATTGAGGCGCACGTCGAGCGCGGTCGCCGCCGCCGGCGCTTCAAGCGTGCCGGGCCGCAGCGCTTCGACGATGCCGTTCGCGTAGTCGATCTTCAGCCCGGCAGCCGCGAGAAAGTCGAAGCCGAGCAGTCCGACGACGCGCGTGTCGTGGGCTTCCCGCGACGCGTACGGTGCGGTGTGCATTACGACGTCGTGCATCGTCAGATCGCCCAAGGTGACGGCCGGAACGACGACGCGGCCGGTGGCGAACGAACCGGCCACGGTTTGGGTCGCCCGGCCGTAAACGGTCAGCCCGAGCCGGTTCGCGACGTCGTCGTCGATCGTCAGGTTCGAGGCGCCGGTGTCGAGCAGGAAGTCGAGCCCGCGGCCGGCGATCTGCAGGCGCACGTAGATGCGGTCGTTCTCGATGCGCGCGGGCAGCCGCACGGTGTCGGAGTCCGGCGGAAACTCCACGAGCGCGCGCCGGTCGTGCGGGACCGCCAGGTCGCCGTCCGCGAGCGGGAGGTTCCAGTCGTCGCGAACCAACCGGTAATCGTAGGCGGTGTCGGGCCGGTCGTCGCCGCCGGCGTAGTGCCAGCAGCGCGTGCGCCCCAGCTGGTCGGTCCGGAAGTCGTCGTAGATCGTGTGCGCCGTCCGTCCGGCCGCGGTCCGCTCCGAACGCACGAGGTAAAAGGTCCGGGCATCGTAGTAGAGGCGCGTCGCGTGCCCGCTTGCGAACGTCGTCTCGAGCATCCAGGCATCGACGGGCTCGCGTACGCGCGTGACCGATTGCGAGACGGGCTTCTCGGTTTGCGAAGGTTCCGGGCGGTCGAAGATCGTCTCGCCGTTCTCGTTCTGGTGCCAGCGCCGGCCGCCGCTGACGCCTTTCGCCGTTCGAAAGGGGCCAAGCGTCGTTTCGCTCTCGGTGTCCTGTCCGCGGCGCAGCGTCACGAGCGTTCCTGCGAGGCCTGACGTGCGGACCAGCCAGAATTCCCGCTCGGTGTCGGGGCGGCGTTCGTAGTTGGTCGCGGCCCGCGTGCGCGCGATCAACTCGGCTGCCGTAAGGCTTTGCGGGGGTGGCAGCGGCGGCGGCTCCTGAGCCCGCGCCGTCCCTTGCAGCGAAGTCGCGAACGCGATCGCCGCCAACGCCGTCGCCGCCCTGCTCACGTCTTTACGGCGAGTTCCGTCGGGAGTTCGAGCCGCGGACGCCCGTCGAAACGCGGTTTGCCGTTCGTCGAGTTCGCGCGCAGTTGCGCGATCAGTTCGAGCGCCTTGCTCATCTGCGGATCGAAGCCCGCGCGCTCGTCGTGCGGGGCGATATCGATGTCGTAGTCGGGATCGGTTCCGTAGTTCTCCACCTTCCAGCCGACGTCGACGAACCAGAACGAGAACTCGGGCTGGGTCGTGATCGTGCCGTCGACCAGCCGGTGATAGGGGTTGATTCCGATCACGCCGCCCCAGGTGCGTTTGCCGACGAGCGGCCCCAGCTTGTAGAGCTTGAAGACGTGGCTGAAGATGTCGCCGTCGCTGCCGGCGAATTGGTTCGTGAGCGCGACGATCGGGCCGCCGACCGATTCCGGCGGATACGGCATCGGCGGCCCGTAGCGCGAAACGTCGTAGCCGACGCGCTTGCGCGCGAGTTTTTCGATCAGCAGCGGCGAGACGTGCCCGCCCCGGTTGTAACGCACGTCGACGATCAGCGCGTCGCGGTTGAATTCGGAGAGAAAGCCGCGGTGGAACTCCGAGAAGCCCCACGGTCCCATATCGGGTATGTGCACGTACCCGACGCGTCCGTTCGTTTGCGCGTGGACGTACGTGCGGTTCGCTTCGACCCACGCCCGGTAGCGCAGCATCCGGTCGCTGCGCAGCGCGCGCACGACGACGCGGCGCACGTCCTTCTTGCCGGACGCCAGCGTGAGGGAGACGTCGCGGCCGGCGGTGTTGACCAGCAGCTGATCCGGCGTCACGCCGCGCGACAGCGCCACCCCGCCGACCGCGACGATCGTGTCGCCTTCGTGAATCGCGAGCCCCGGTTCGGCCAGCGGCGAGTCGATCTCGCGGTTCCAGGAGTCGCCGCGGTAGATCTTTTCGATGCCGTAGCCCCCGATCTCGGGGTTCCAGACCAGATCGGCGCCGAGGAAGCCGCGCCGGTACTGCGGCGGGATGCGGTGGTCGCCGCCGATCTCGTAGGCGTGCGACGTGCCGAGTTCGCCCAGCATCTCCCAGATGATGTCCGAGAGTTCGGTACGCGTGCGAGCCAGCGGAAGCAACTTCGCATAACGATCGCGCACCAGGTTCCAGTCGACGCCCGACATCGATTCGTCCCAGAACTGTTCGCCCTGCATGCGCCAGGCTTCGTGGTACATCTGCGCCCACTCGTCGCGCGGTTCGACGAGGACGCTCGCGCGCGAGAGATCGAGCCAGCCGCTGCGGCGGCCCGGGTCGTTCGAGAGCTTCGGATCTTCTTGGCCCTCTTCGGGCAGTTCGCCGAGCGCGTCGATCGCCCGCATCCGGTCGTGCGACGTGTAGACCAGCGTGCGGTGGTCGGCGCCGAGCCGGACGTCGCCGACTTCCTGCGCCAGCGGCGCCAAGCGTTGCTGCTCGAAGTCGTACGCCAGCAGCGAGCCCGTGTCGCGGTCGTCCTCCCAGGTAGCGCCCTCCGGTTTGATCCCGCGCAAGGCGAACAGCGTGAAGAGCGCGCGCCCGCGCGCGGCAACGACCTGTTCGTAGCGTCCCTCGTCGACCGGGAACCCGAGGATTCGCCCGGTGATCCCTTCGAAGTCGATCTCGACGCGCGGCGGCTTAGCGTCCTTCTTGCGCTCGTCGTCCTCGTCGTCGTGCCGGTCCTTGTGCAGCGGCGCCGGCTTCGGCACGAACGGATTGGGCACGTCGTCGCGCAGCGTGACCAGAAACGGCCGCATGGCTTGCGGAAAACTCAGGTCGAACTGCAGCGCGTCGTAGACGGGATTGAAGTCGCGCGTCGAGATGAAGTACAGGTATTTACCGTCCGGGTCCCAGGCCGGGGAGCGATCGACGCGCAGGAGCGGCGTCACGTCGTGAACGGCTCCCGACTTCACTTTCGCGACGCGGATGATCGACGTATCGGGGTTGGGCGTCGTTACCGCGTCGGGCCCGACGGCGCACGCGTACGCGAGCCAGCGGCCGTCGGGCGAAAACGCCAAATCGCTGATGTGCGAGGCGGAACTCTTGTCGATCGTGCGCGCGCGGCCTTCGTCGAGATCGACCAGCAGGAGCTCGTGCCGGTGGTTCGCGACCGCGACGACGGCGGCGGTCGGAGAAGCCGCTAATTCGACGACGCGCCCGATATCGGCGTTGACGCACGTGGGCGCGGCGCCGTCGCCGAAGGCGTCGCGCACTTCGAGCCGTTCGACCCCGCTCTCGTCGCTGACGCAAACGAAGCGGCGCGAGTCGTACAGCCATTCGGACGCGCGATAACGCACGCGGCTGCCCGCGCCGTGGGCGACGACGGCTTCCTCCCAGAGCGGCATCGTGAAGGGGCGCCCGCGCGACACGAGCGCCAGCGACGTCCCGTCGGGGCTGGGCGCGAAGTGTTCGAGGCCCTCCGAGACGTCGACGAAGCGGCGCGCCAATTGCGGCGCGCTCGAATGCGTCTCGATCGGGATCCGCTCCACCCGGCCGGTCGCGGGATCGAGCAGGCTCACCGCGGCCCCGGCGGTGTAGGCGATCGTCGTTCCGTCCGTCGAGGGAAAGCGCACGAAATACTCGGTTTCGTTCGTATGCCGCCGCAAGTCCGTGCCGTCCGGGAGCGCGGAGTAGACGTTGCCGACCCCTTCGTGGTCGGAAAGGAAGAAGACGCGCTCGCCCACCCACATCGGCAGCACGAGGTTGCCCGGCAGCGAGATCAGGCGCGCGAAGGTCGCAGAGCCGTCGCGGTCGACCCAGATGTCGCCCGCGGTGCCTCCGCGATAACGCTTCCAGCGCGCCGGATCGTCGTTGTTGCGCCCGATCACGAAGCGGCCGTCGGCGTGTTGCGAGAGCGACCGGGCGTGTCCCAGGCGCAGCGATTCCGCGGTGCCGCCTGCCGCCGGCACGCGGAAGGCCTGCGTTTCGCGCGAGAACGGCGCCGCGGCGTCGGAACAAAAGAAGACGGCCGCCCCGTCGGGGCTCCAGCCTGAAATGCTGCATGCGTCGCTACCCAAGAACGTCAGGCGCCGGGCGACGCCGCCGTCCGCCGGCATCGAATAGACCTCCGGGTGGCCCTCGTCGCGGCCGACGAACGCGATCGTCGAACCGTCGGGCGATAGCTGCGGCGTCGTGATGCCGCCGGTGCCGGCGGTCAGGCGGCGGGCGCTGCCGCCCTCGCGAGGGACGGACCACAGGTCGTCTTCACAGACGAACACGATCCGGTCGCGAGCGACCGTCGCAAACCGGTAATACCCGAGCTGCTGCATCCGGAGATGGTTATCTGCGGGCGAGCGGCCTACCCGCCGGTGCCGCGATGGGTTCCCGGGCCCACCCGAGCGCCGCGTCGAACCTCTCCGAATCGTGTCCGGCTTCAGAGACCACTTCCTCGACAAATACTTCGGGTACCGCCGCGGGTACGTCGACTACATCGCGCGCGAAGCGCCCGCCCGCGCGGGCCTGGCCGTCCTCTCGGAGATCGCGCGGCTGGCGTTCGCCATCGCGGGCAACGTGCTCTGCGCCGCCATCCTGTGGGCGTTGACGGCCGGCGCGTTCAGCCGGGCCGGCGGCGTCGGGCTCTGGCCGGTCGTGTTTGCCCTGCTCGCGCTCCTGCCGACGGCCTTCGCGCTCCTGGCGCTGCGCGGTCTGGTGAGCGCTGCGGGCGACCGGCGGAGGGTCCGGGAACGGCTCGCAGAGGCCGCGAACGGCGTGCGCCGATGAACGATGTCGACGCCCGCATTCTGGCGCTGTTCGAGGCGCATAACCAGCGGGGGCTCGCGCGGGCGATCTCCCGAGCCGAGTCCGGGCAAGGCGCCGCCTTGATGCACAGCCTCTTCGAGCGCACCGGGCGGGCGACGACGATCGGCTTGACCGGGCCGCCGGGCGTCGGAAAGTCGACGCTGTGCGGGGCGCTGATCGCCATGGCCCGGCGCGAGGGCAAGTCGGTCGGCGTCGTCTCGGTCGATCCCAGTTCGCCCTTTTCACACGGGGCGATCCTGGGCGACCGGATCCGGCTGACCGAGCACTTCACCGATTCAGAGGTCTTCATCCGCTCGATGGCCAGCCGCGGGCACTTGGGCGGTCTCGCCGGCGCGACGGGTGACGCCGTCGCGTTCATGGACGCGTTCGGCAAAGACGTCGTCATCGTGGAAACCGTCGGCGTCGGGCAATCCGAGATCGAGATCGCCGAGCTGGCCGACACGACGCTGGTCGCGCTCCAGCCGGGCAGCGGCGACTCGGTCCAGTTGCTCAAGGCCGGCATCTTGGAAGTAGCCGACGTGTTCGTGGTCAACAAGTCGGACCACCCGATGGCACTGCAGCTGCAGCGCGAGATCCGCAGCATGCTGGAGATGCTCGATTTCTCCGGCTGGGTCCCCGAGCTCGTCGCGACGCAAGCCCGCGAAGGCGTCGGCGTGGCAGATCTCTGGGCGGCGATCCTGCGGCACGACGCGTACCTGCGCCGGAGCGGGGAGCTGGCGCGCAAGCGCCGCGACGCTTTCGCGCACCGCGTGCGCGCGCTGGTGCTCGGCGACCTCGAGCGCCGGGTCGACGTCCGCATCGCGGAGGTGCTCGCCTCCATGGAAGAGATACCCGGCAACCCGTACGGCGTGGCGGACGCGCTGTTACGGCGCGTCGAGAGCGTGCTGCCGCCGGAGACGGACGCGGTCGCGCCCGCGCCGACCGCCTTGCGTTCGCACGTCAGAGGCATGTAGCCGCGCCCGCTCCTCGCGGCGTTTCATTCTTGAAACGATCGTTTCACGAAAGAACGTTACCGCGCGCTGCAGGTATTGAAACCGCAATGGCGGCACAGGCTGTCCCTAGTGGATACCATGATCGCAAGACCCGAGCGTTTGGACCTGCCGTTTACGAGCGACGTCGCGCGTGCGACGGCGCACTTGTACGCGAACGTAGCGCGCTCGATCACGCCCGCCGAGTGGGAGCTGTTCGCGCCGTATATCGCGCGCGTCGAAGAACTCAAGCGCGAACGCAACGCGATCGTGCTCGCGCATCATTACCAAAGTTCCGAGATCTACCGCTGCGTCGCCGACGTGATCGGCGATTCGCTCGCGCTCGCGCAAGCGGCGGCGTCGACGGAAGCGGACGCGATCGTCATGTGCGGCGTACATTTCATGGCCGAAACGGCGAAGCTGCTAAACCCCTCGAAAACCGTCCTGCTGCCGGATCTCGAAGCGGGCTGCTCGCTCGCGGAATCGATCACCGCGGCCGACGTGCGGGCGCTGCGCGCGGCGCATCCGGGCGTGCCGGTCGTCACGTACGTCAATACTTCGGCGGCGGTCAAGGCGGAATCCGACGTGTGCTGCACCTCGGCCAACGCCGTCGCGGTCGTCGAGTCGCTCGGCGTTCCTAAGGCGATCTTCCTGCCGGACCAGTACTTGGCCGCCTTCGTGGCTTCGAAGACCGGCGTCGAGATCGTCCCTTGGCGGGGCCACTGCGAAGTGCACGAACGCTTCACCGGTGAAGAAATCCTCGAGTTGCGCGCGATGCACGACGGCATCGCGGTGCTCGCGCATCCGGAGTGCCCGCCGGACGTGCTGGCGAACGCCGATTTCGTCGGCTCGACCACGGCGATGCTCGGTTACGTCAAGGACCGGACGCCGGCGCGCGTCGCGATGATCACGGAGTGCTCGATGGCCGGCAACCTCGCGGACGCCTTTCCCGAGACCGAGTTCGTGCAGCCGTGCAACCTGTGCCCGCACATGCGCCGCATCACGCTGCCGAAGATCGTGCGGGCGCTGGAAACGATGCAGCCGCAGATCGAGATCGATCCGGCGGTCGCCGCGCGCGCGCGGCTGGCGGTCGAGCGGATGACCGCGGTGCGCCGGGACGCGGTGAAGGCATGAGCGCGCGGTTCGACGCGATCGTCGTCGGCGGCGGCCTGGCGGGCATGCTGACGGCCCTCGAGCTCGGGCCGCGCTCGGTCGCGCTCGTCTCGTACGGGTCGCTCGGCGAGTACACGTCCTCGGCGTGGGCGCAAGGCGGCATCGCCGCGGCCGTGGGCGACGACGATTCGCCGGCCTTGCACGCCGCCGACACCGTCGCCGCCGGCGCGGGGCTGGTGGAGAAGCGGGTGGCGGCGCGCCTGGCCGCGGACGGACCGACCGCGATCGAGCGCATCGCGGCGCGCGGCGTCCGCTTCGATCGTGACGGGTCGCTGGGATACGCGCTCGGCCGCGAGGGCGCGCATTCGCGCCGCCGCATCCTGCGCGCCGGCGGCGACGCGACGGGCGCGGAACTCGTGCGCGCGATCGCGGTCGCGGTCCGCGCGGCCGGCGGCGTGACGCTTTTCGAGCGCGCGCAGGCGCGCGAGATCGTGCTCGACGCGGACGGCCGCGTCGCGGGCCTGGTCGTGCGGCTGGGCGGCGGGCAGGCCGTGACGCTGTCCTCGCCGCGGGTCGTGCTCGCGACCGGCGGTCTCGGCGGCCTCTACCGCTTCACGACGAATCCGACGTCGTCGCGCGGGAGCGGGATCGCGCTCGCGGCCCGCGCCGGCGCGCGGCTTGCGGATCTCGAGTTCGTGCAGTTCCACCCGACCGCGCTCGACGTGCCGAGCGACCCGTTGCCGCTGGTGACCGAAGCGCTGCGCGGTGAAGGCGCGTTGCTGGTCGACGCGCGCGGCGGCCGCGTGATGGCCGGAGTGCATCCGAAACTCGAGCTCGCGCCGCGGGACGTCGTGGCGCGCCGCGTCTTCGGCTTGCGGCGGGCGGGCGAGCGGGTCTACCTCGACGCGCGTCGCATCGCGGGCGAACCGTTCGGCGAGCGTTTTCCGACCGTGTTCGCGGCCTGCATGCGCTTCGGGATCGACCCGCGCAGCATGCCGATTCCGGTCGTTCCGGCCGCGCACTATCACATGGGCGGGATCGCCGTCGATCTGCACGGACGCACCAGCGTGCCCGGCCTGTATGCGTGCGGCGAGGCGGCCGCGACCGGCGTGCACGGGGCCAACCGGCTCGCCAGCAACTCGCTGCTGGAATCCGTCGTGTACCCGGAGCGGATCGCACGCGACATCGCGGCGACGCCGGCGCGGCGCGCGCCGGGGCCGCTCGGCACCGGCGACGTGGCTGCCGCCGTGCCCGGGACGGCGCTCGAATGGGCCGCCCTGCGCGACGTGATGTACGCCGGCGTCGGTGTGGAACGCGACGAGCGCGGGCTGAGCGAAGCGCTCGAACGCCTCCAGGGGCTCGCCGGCGACTCGCCGAGCGAGGACGTCCGCGAAGCCGCGACGGTCGGCTCGCTGGTCGCACGGGCCGCGCTGCGCAGGCGCGAGACCCGCGGCAGCCACGCGCGAACCGATTACCCGGACGCGTTGCCCGCCGAGGGGCACCGTTCGTTCTCCACCCTCGCCGACGTCACGCGAACCGCGCAAACGGCATGAGCGTGGCCGCGGCGCCGCTGCCGCGTGCGCTTTACGAGCCGATCGTGCGGGCCGCGCTGGTCGAGGACCTCGGGCTGGGCGGCGACCTGACGTCCGAGGCGACGGTCGCGGCGGGCCGGCGCGCGCGGGCCGCGCTCGTGGCGCGCGGGCCGGGCGTGCTGGCCGGGCTCGACGTTGCGCTCGAGGCCTTTCGCATCCTCGATCCCGGCGCCGTCTTCGCGGTGTCCGTACGCGACGGCGAACGCGTCGGGTCCGCAACGCTGCTCGCGCGGATCGAAAGCGACGCGCGCGCGCTGCTCGGCGCGGAACGTACGGCCCTGAACATTCTCTGCCACCTCAGCGGGATCGCGACGGCGACGGCGAGTTTCGTCGCGGCCGCGGGCGGTCGCGCCGCGATCGCGGAGACGCGCAAGACGCTGCCCGGGTTACGCGCGCTGCAGAAGTATGCGGTGCGCGCCGGCGGCGGCGCGAACCACCGTTTCCGGCTCGACGACGCGATCCTGATCAAGGACAATCACGTGGCGCTCGCGGGCGGGATCGCGGCCGCGCTCGACGGCGCGCGCGCGCGCGCCGGGCATCTCGTGAAAATCGAGATCGAAGTGGACACGCTCGCGCAGCTCGACGAGGTGCTCGCCCACGCGCGCGGCGCGGACGCGATCCTGCTCGATAACTTCACGCTCGACGAGCTGCGCGAAGCCGTCCGCCGGACCGCCGGCCGCGCGCTGCTCGAAGCGTCGGGGGGCGTCACGCTCGAGACGGCCGGTGCGATCGCCGCGACCGGGGTCGACGTGATCTCGGTGGGCGCGCTGACGCACAGCGCCGTCGCGCTCGATATCGGGCTCGACATCCCGGGCTGAGTCGGCAGCGGCTTGCGCCCGCTACGGCAGTATTTTGAAGAACGGCAGCTGCCGCACGTTGTGGTAGATCGCGGGGTCGTCGCTCACGAAGGCTCCGACGCGTTTGATGACCGATCCGTCGGTGTTGAAATACGCCGCTTGCGCGCCGACGGCGTCCAGCGCGGCGATCGTGGTCGCCTGGCGTACTCGTGCCAGCGTCCCGTCGGGCCGGAAGCAAAGCTGATCCGCACGCTTGTCGCCCTTGGCGTCGGTCGTGACCCAGTGCACCCACACGTAGTTGCCGGCTTGCTTCCAGACCGTGGCAAAGGTGGTAATCGAACCCGCCTTCGTGAGCGCGGTGGCGTCGGCGTCGGAGGCGGCGACCCAGCGGCTCGATTTCACCTCGGCCACCGCGGTCGGCTTCTGCGTCTTGATCGCATCGGCAAAGACCGCGCAGTTCGTGTCGATGCGCGCGACCAGGATCGCGGGAGAGACCTGCTGCGAAGGAGGCAGCGTGCTCGTGCCCGCGGCCGATGCGACGGCCGGAACCAGGAGCGCGACCGTCCCAAGGCACAGCGCCGTGCGCCGGAATCTCACGAGCAACTCCCTTCCCGCACCGGGCGGCAGCCGAACAGCAGGCGTCTCGTTGACGGCCCCGCGGCGAGCGTTCGCCGGCCCCCGCCGCCGCAACCTCCGCCGCCCGGAGCGCCGCGGGCCGTTCATAAAGGCTTCTCAGCGCGCGCGTAAGGTTACGGATTAGCCGGGCGAGCCGACGGCGGAGGCCGCCGCCCCGCTCGGCGGGTTTCCAAGGGGGAATCCGCTGATGGCCGACTCCGATCTCAAGCGCGCGCCCGACGGGTCACGCCCGTTCCGGGACCGGCGCGAAGCGGGGCGTCTGCTCGCGTCGCTCCTTCCCTCGTTCGCCGGTCTCCGCGACGTCGTCGTCCTGGGACTGCCGCGGGGCGGCGTTCCGGTCGCCTACGAGGTCGCATGCGGGCTCGGGGCGCCGCTCGACGTCTTCACGGTTCGCAAACTCGGCGTTCCGGGCAGGGAGGAACTCGCGATGGGGGCGATCGCCAGCGGCGGCGCGTGCGTTTTCAACCGGGACATCATCGAGGCGTCGCTCGCCACCCCCGACGACGTCGAGCACGTCGCGCAACGCGAGCGCCGCGAGCTCGAACGGCGCGAACGTCTCTATCGCGATAGCCGGCCCTATCCGGAACTCGCGGGGAAAACCGTCATCCTGGTGGACGATGGGCTGGCGACCGGCGCTTCGATGCTCGTCGCGGTCGCGGCCCTGCGCGAGAAGCACCCCGCGAAGGTCGTCGTAGCCGTTCCCGTGGCGCCCGTCGATACGTGCGCGATGCTCCGCCGGTATGCCGACGACGTCGTCGCATACGACACGCCGGAGCTTTTCGGCGGCGTCGGCGCGTGGTACGACGACTTCTCGCAAGTGACCGACCGCGAGGTCCGAATGTTGCTGGAGCGGGCGTCGCTGCGACGGGCCTCATGAGCGGCGCCGTCGCCGTTGCGTCCTTGCGCGACCGCGCCGCCGCCGATGCGCGGGCGCACGCCGCGCATCCCTACCGGACGCTGCTCGAGAAGGTCGGAAACGCGCGCGTCGTTCTCATCGGCGAGGCCTCGCACGGAACGCACGAGTTCTACAGCGAGCGCGCCGAGATCACGCGGCGGCTCATCGAAGACCACGGCTTTGCCGCGGTCGCGGTGGAAGCGGATTGGCCCGACGCGCTGCGCGTGACGCGTTACGTAACCGGCGCCGGAGACGATGCCGGCGCCGCCGACGCACTCGAAGGTTTCCGGCGCTTTCCCACGTGGATGTGGCGCAACGCGGAGGTCCTGGATTTCGTCGGTTGGCTGCGCGCGTTCAACGAAACGCGAGGCCGCCGCAACCGCGTCGGCTTTTACGGTCTCGATCTCTACAGCCTCCATACCTCAATCGAAGCCGTCATCGGCTACCTCGAACGCGTCGATCCCGCGGCGGCCGAACGCGCGCGCCGCCGCTACGGCTGCTTCGACGCGGTCGCCGAGCCGGCCGGCTACGGACGCGGCGTGGCGCTCGGCCTGACGAAATCGTGCCGCGACGACGTCGTCCAGACGCTGCTCGAGCTTCGGCGCCGGTCCGCGGCGTACGTACGTCTCGACGGCGCCGTCGCCGCAGACGAGTACTTTTATGCGGAACAGAACGCGCGCGTCGCGAAGGACGCCGAGGAATACTATCGCACGATGCTCGACCACGGCGTCTCTTCTTGGAATCTTCGCGACCGTCACATGTTCGAGACGCTGGACGAGCTTGCGACCCATCTCGCGCGACATCGCGAGGGAACGAAGATCGTCGTCTGGGCGCACAACTCGCACGTCGGCAATGCCGCCGCGACCGAGATGTCGCAGCGGGGCGAGTTCAACATCGGCCAACTCGTGCGCGGCCGCTACGGCCTCGACAGCGTGTCGATCGGCTTCACGACGTATGCCGGTACGGTTAGCGCCGCTTCGGACTGGGGCGCGCCCGTCGAGCGCAAGCGCGTCCGGCCCGCCTTGGAGGGAAGCTACGAAGCGCTCTTCCATAGCACCGGCGTGTCGCGATTCGGCTTGCTGCTCGACGATCCGGCGGTGCGCGCGGCGTGCCGAGGACCGCTGCTCGAACGCGCGATCGGCGTCATCTACCGTCCGGAAACCGAGCGGCAGAGCCACTACTTCCAGTCGGTGATGCCGGTCCAGTTCGACGCCGTGATCCATATCGATCGGACCCGCGCGGTCGAACCGCTGGAGCGAACTGCGCTGTGGGAACGGGGCGAAGTCCCCGAGACCTATCCGTCCGGCTTGTAGCATGATCGATGTGAAACCGATACGCGTCGCCCGGCGCGACGTTCGGATCCGCGCCGGCGCGGCGGGAGAAATCCTCGGGTTCCCAGGGCGTTTTCGGTGATGCCGTTGCGGGCCGTTCGAGCGAAACCGATCCGGAAACCCAAAACGGCGGAGCCGCTCGAGAAGGGCGGGCCACGGGCCGGCCTGGCGCTAGCGGCGCTGGGCGTCGTCTTCGGCGACATCGGAACCAGCCCGCTCTACACGCTCAAGACGTGCTTCGATACCGCGAACGCCGCCCCGACCGCGGCGAACGCCGTGGGCATCGTATCGCTGCTGGTGTGGACGCTGTTTTTCGTGGTCTGTCTCAAGTACGTCACGGTGCTGATGCGCGTCGACCACGAGGGCGAAGGCGGAATCCTCGCGTTGCTGGCGCTGGCCGAGCCGCCCAAGATTCACGGCGTGCAGATCAAGGCGAGCTGGCTCGTCTGGGTCGTGGTCATCGGCGGTGCGATGCTGATCGGCGACGGCATGATCACCCCCGCGATCTCGGTCATCTCGGCCATCGAGGGAATCGGCGTCGCCACCTCCGCGGCGCAGCCGTTCGTCGTCCCGATCTCCGCCGGCGTGCTGATCGCACTGTTTGCGGTCCAGTGGCGAGGAACGCAAAGCGTCGGCCGGATCTTCGGCCCGGTCATGGTCGTATGGTTCGCGGCGATCGCCGCGAGCGGCCTGGTCGCGATCGTCGCGCGGCCCGCGATTTTGGCGGCGCTCGACCCGCGCCATGCGATCGGCTTTGCCCTGCACCACGGGATCTACGGTTTTCTGATCTTCGGCGCGGTCGTGCTCTGCGTGACCGGTGCCGAGGCGCTGTACGCCGACATGTCCCATTTCGGGCGCAAGCCGATCACGCTGGCCTGGTACGGGCTGGTGCTGCCGGCGCTGCTGCTGAACTATTTGGGCCAGGGCGCCGTCGTCATTGCCGATCCCAAAGCGCTGGCGTCGCCGTTCTATGCCTTGACGACGGGCTGGATGCTGTGGCCGATGGTGGCGCTGGCGACTGCCGCAACCGTCATCGCCTCGCAGTCCCTGATCTCGGGCGCGTTCACGATCTCCGAGCAGGCGATCGCGCTCAACTTGAGCCCGCGGCTGGCGGTGCTCCACACGTCGCGCGATCAGCGCGGCCAGGTCTACGTTCCGGTGATCAATTCGGCGCTCGGCTTCGCGTGTCTGGCGCTCGTGCTCGCCTTCCGCAGCAGCGACCGGCTGGCCGCCGCCTACGGCCTGGCGGTCGCGTGTACTATGATGGCCACCGACGTCGCGTTCTACGTCGTTGCGACCCGCGTGTTCAAATGGCGCAAGCGCTGGGTGACGCCGCTGGTCGCGCTCTTCTTGGTAACCGACGGTAGCTTCGTCCTGGCGGGCTTGCCGAAGTTCTTCGACGGCGCGTGGATTCCACTGGCGATCAGCGTGCTGGTCACGGCCGTCGCGATCACCTGGCTCGAGGGCCGGCGCGGCGTCGCGAAGGTGCTGACCGAGCAGCAGATGCCGGTCGCGGAGTTCCTCGCCGAGTATCCGGCGCTCGGCAAACCGCCCGAAGGAACGATGGTCCTCTTGACCGGCGATCCCAGCGGCGTGCCGTTCGTGCGCAACCATCGCTGGATCGTCCCTCGCCTCAGCCGCGAGCGAGTGGCGCTACTCACGATCGTCTCCGCCGGGCGCCCGTACGTCGACGAGCGGGAGCGCGTCACCATCGACCGCCCGAGCGACGGGTTCGCGCGCGTCGCGGCGTCGTTCGGGTACATGGAGCGTCCGCGCATCCAGCCGATTCTGGAGGCCTGCAAACTGCGCGACTTCGACATCGACGGTGACACGACGACGTTCGTCTACGCCGACCCCGTGATTCTGCGTAAGGTCAACGGCTTGCCCCGCTGGCAGCGGCGCCTCTTCGGGTTCCTGCACCGGCTTTCGAAGCCGCTGGCGGAGGAACTGCGCATCAAACCGGAGCGTCGCGTCGAGCTCGGTTTGGAAGTCGACGTTTGACGCCGGCGCCGGCTTGCGCCCAAGCGCAGCGAACGGTCGCGGCATGATCCGGGCCGGGGGGCGGTGTACTCGTCGGCGATGGGACGTTTGTCGGGCAAGACCGCGCTGATCACCGGTGCCGCCAGCGGTATCGGGCGCGCGATGGCGCTGCGCTTCGCGGCCGAAGGGGCGGCGCTCGTGCTGGTCGACGTCGCCGCAGCGGTGCGAGAAACCGCGGCGGCGGTGGAGCGCGCGGGCGGCCGCGCCCACGCCGTGGTCGGCGATGCGGCGTCGCCCGAGGTGATCGACCAAGCGGTTTCGATCGCCGAGAGCTTGGGCGGGCTCGACGTCGCGCTCGCCAACGCCGGCATCTCCGGGGGGCTCGCCACCCTGGCCGAGCTGCAAGTCGCCGAGTGGGAACAGGTGCTGCGCGTCAATTTGATCGGCGCCTTCGTGCTCGTGCAGCGCGCGGCGGCGGCCATGGTGCCGCGCGGGCGCGGCTCCATCGTCTGCACGGCCTCGGTTGCGGGCTTCCGCTCGGGCGCCGGCGGCATGCCGTACAGCGCCAGCAAAGCCGGCGTGATCAGCCTCGTGCAAACGGCGGCCAATCAGCTTTCGGGCACGGGGGTGCGGGTCAATGCGATCTGTCCGGGTCTCACCGAAACGGGCATGACCGCGCCGATCTTCGAGGGTGCGCGCGCTCGCGGCAGCGAGCGCAAACTGGGCCAGCTCAACCCGTTGCGCCGCGCGGCCGGCCCGGAAGAGCCCGCCGCGCTGGCGCTGTTCCTGGCTTCCGACGACGCGTCGTACGTGAACGGCCAAGCGATCGCGGTGGACGGTGGGCTCTCGAGTTCGCACCCCGTCGTCCCCGGCCACATGGCGTAAGAGCCGCGCGTGCCTGATTTCGCCGGGCTCTGGACCTTGGTGGACTGGCGCCGGAGCGGCGACGGGCCGTTTCCGCTCGACCGGCCGTCACAATTCGGCGAAGGCGCCCGCGGGACGCTGTGCTATGAAGCCGGCGGATTCGTCTCGGCCTTCCTGATGCGTGCCGACTGGGGTACGAGCGGGCAGGTAGCCGGCCCGGGCTTCATCGCGTACGCCGGACGCTGGCGGGTCGCCGGCGCCGAGGTGCTGCACGAGGTCGAATTCGCTTCGATTCCGGCCTGGGTCGGCACGACGCTCGTGCGCGAATGGTCGTTCACGCCGCAGGGCGAGCTCGTGCTGCTCACGCCGTGGCGCGAGTCGGCGGGCGGCCGCACGCGCGACCGACTGACCTGGCGTCGTCGCACCGGATGACCGTCGGCGAGACCTCCGATTCCCGCGCTGCCGCCGCCATTCGAGGGGCCGTTGCCGGATCGCCGAAACGAAGGTCCATGCGTGCCGCGCGACTCCCAGAGATCGTCCTGCCGGAGACAACGCCGGCCACGGAGTGGATAAACAATCGACCGGTCCAAAAGATGAGCCCGACGCGAAAGCACGGTGTTCTGCAAGCAGCGATCTGCGAGCATCTGCGGCGATGGGCGCGCGGCCGAGGGCAGGTCGCCACCGAATGGCGCTTTCGCGTGACGGTGCCCGGCGAGGACGTGCACCCGCTGGTGCCCGATATCGCGTACATGTCGTTCGAGCGGTTGCGCACGCTGTCGGCACGCGACTTGGAGTTACCGCCTATCGCTCCGGAAATCGTCGTCGAAATAGTCTCGCCGGACGATCGGCCTAAGGATCTCATCGAGAAGCGGCGGGTGTATTTCGCTTTCGGAGTTGCTCTGATCTTGAGCGTCGATCCGGAGGCCGGAACCGTAACGGAGTACGATCCGGAGGGTGGCTTTGACAATCCGGTTCGGACCGTGCGCGGTGTTGAAGCGAAGAGCTTCGCTCCACGCTCTTTCTCTGATTTGAACCTACCGCTCGAGGATATCTTCGCCGAACTCGAGATCCCGCCGCGCTGACGCCCGTGCGGCGCGCGCAGGGTCGGCGCGATTCCGGCCGGTTCGGGACGACGCTCGGGCTGCTCGCGCCGTGGCGCGAGTCGGCGGGCGGCCGCACGCGCGACCGGCTGATCCGGCGTCGTCGCGGGCTGTAAGCGCTCGCTTTCGCGGAGGCGCCGCCAGGCCCGTCGAAGCGGGTATGCAACGACGATAGCGATAGGGGAACGTAGGCCGTGGCGAAGATGATCGAGCGTCCCGCGAGTTCGGAGGGCACGCGGTTCCAGGAACAGGAGGCCCGCTGGGCCGCCAAGTTCGCGCAGGGGACGCGGCGCGCGGATACCGGCTCGGGCGCGACCGACCGCACGATCTCCGACGTGCCGCTCAAACCGCTGTACGGCCCGGCGGACGTCGAGCAGCTCGATCCGGCGCGCGACCTGGCGTATCCGGGTGAGTACCCGTACACGCGCGGCATCCACGCCGGCGGCTATCGCGACCGCTTGTGGACGATGCGCCAGTTCGCGGGCTTCGGCAACGCCAAGCAGACCAACGAGCGCTATCACTTCCTGCTCTCGCAGGGACAGATGGGCCTCTCGGTGGCTTTCGACATGCCGACCTTGATGGGGTTCGATTCCGACGCGCCGCAGGCGCTCGGAGAGGTCGGCCGCTGCGGCGTCGCGATCGATTCGCTGCGCGACATGGAGGCGCTCTTCGAGGGCATCGACCTGGGCGCCATCACGACCTCGATGACGATCAACGGGCCCGCCGCCATCGCCCTCGCGCAGTACGTCGCGACGGCCGAAGCCAAAGGCATCCCGCGCGCCGCGCTCGGCGGCACGCTGCAAGCCGACATCCTCAAGGAATACATCGCGCAGAAGGAATGGATCTTTCCGCCGCGCCCGCACGTGCGCGTGATCGTCGACATGATGAAGTTCTGCACGGCCGAAATGCCGAAGTGGAATACGATCTCGATTAGCGGTTATCACATCCGCGAAGCGGGTTCGACCGCCGTTCAGGAACTCGCGTTCACGCTCGCCGACGGCTTCGCCTACGTGGAAGCCGCGACCGCGGCCGGTCTCGACGTCGACGCGTTCGCGCCCCGGCTGTCGTTCTTCTTCAACTCGCACATCGACTTCTTCGAGGAGATCTGCAAGTTCCGCGCCGCGCGCCGGATCTACGCGCGCCGCATGCGCGAAAAGTACGGTGCCAAAGATCCTCGCTCGTGGACGCTGCGGTTTCACACGCAGACGGCCGGCTGCAGCGCGACCGCCCAGCAGCCGGAGAACAACATCGTGCGGGTCGCGTACGAAGCGCTGGCGGCCGTGCTCGGCGGCACGCAGTCGCTGCACACGAACTCGATGGACGAAGTGATGGCGCTGCCCACGGAGAAGTCCGTCGAGATCGCGTTGCGCACGCAGCAGGTGCTCGCCTACGAGACCAATGCCGTCAACGTGATCGACCCGCTCGGCGGTTCGTACTTCGTAGAAGCGCTGACGGCCGAGATGGAGCGCCAGGCCGAAGAGTACTTCCGGCGCATCGACGAGTTCGGCGGCGTGATCGAGGCGATCGAGGCCGGGTTCTTCCAGCACGAAATCGCCGACGCGTCGTACCGCTACCAGCGTTCGCTCGAAACCCGGGACCGCGTGATCGTCGGCGTCAACGCCTTCGAGAAAGAGGAATCGCAGGACGATCTGGATCTCCTCAAGATCGGCCGCGACGTCGAGCTCGGCCAGGCGCGTGCGGTCCAAGAGGTGCGCGCCTCCCGCGACGGCACGCGCGTCGAAAGCGCGCTAGCCGAACTGAAGCGGGCCTGCGCGGACCCGTCGCGGAATGTTATGCCGCCGCTCATCGATGCGGTTACGGCCTTGGCAACGGAAGGGGAGATCGTGCAGGCGATGGTCGACGTGTACGGACGGTATACCGAACGTGCGGCGTTTTAGTTTGGCCGCGGCCGCGGTCGTCGCGGCGGCGGCGTGCGCGGGCGTAGCGCTCGGCAGCGACGCGCCCGTGCCGGTAGGCGTGAACATTCCCGTGGTCCTGACGGAGCAGGTGTCGTCGGAAACCGCGCACGTCGGCGACGCCTTCACCTACAAGACCAGCAAAGAGGTCAAGCTGGGAGAGCTCACCGTCGCGTCGGGCACGCCGGGCCACGGGCGTCTTTCCATCGCGCAGCCCGCCGGCAACGGTCACGACGGGAGCCTCTGGCTGCAAGCCGACGCGCTCGATCTCCCGGGCGGCCGCACGCTCTGGGTCAACATCGACCCGGCCAAGCGCCCGGTCGGTCACCTGTCGAAGCACAACTTGGTGCTCGATCCCGGCGCCGAGTTCACGGTCGTGACCATCGCTCCGCGCCGCGCGCCCGCGCCGCTGCTGACCGCTTCGCCGCAGCCGCCTGCCCCCGCGCCGAGTCCGGCCGCGTCCTAGTCCCGAGTTGCGCCCTCGCTCTCGATTGCCCCGCGCCGCGGCGGCGCTCGCGTGGGGCATTGCCGCGCTGTCCCTAGCCGGGGCGCGCCCCGCCCCGGCGATCGAAGGGGACTACGAGGCCGCCGTCACCAGGGTGCCGTGCAAGCTGACGGAGCGGCTCTCGTCGCAGGATGCGAAGAGCGGCGACCGGTTCGCGTTCGATACGACCTCGAGCTCCGAAATCAACCGCCTTTTCCTGCCCGCCGGTACCCACGGGCACGGTTTCGTCCGCCGTGCGGAAGCGGCGCACGGCGTTCAGCCGGGCGTGTTGGCGCTCGAGGCGCGTAGCCTGGACTTACCCGACGGCGAGGAAATCGCGGTCGGGCTCGAACCCGGGCAGCTCGACCGCCCCGTTGCGCGCAGCGGAGTCCGCGAGGCAAACGTCGTCTACGAGAAGGGCACGACCTTCAACGTGACGGCGCCGCCGCCGGCCACGCCGGCTCCCGGGCGGCCGCCGTAGCGTTCCGGGCGGGATAAGCATTGCTTCGGTCGCGAAGGTGTGAGTGCTATGACCACCGATAGACCGCTCCGCGTCATCGTTGCCAAAGCCGGCCTGGACGGCCACGACCGCGGGGCGAAGGTGATCGCGCGCGCGTTGCGCGACGCGGGGATGGAAGTGATCTACACCGGTCTCTTTCAAACGCCCGAACAGATCGTCCAAACGGCGATTCAGGAGGACGCCGACGGCATCGGCCTGTCGATCCTCTCGGGCGCGCACATGACGCTCTTCCCGGCCGTGCTCGAGCAGCTTCGCGCGCAAGGGGCCGGCGATATCGTTTTTTTCGGCGGCGGCACGATTCCGGCCGACGACGCGCGGGAACTCAAAGGCCTCGGCGTGCGCGAGATCTTCACGCCCGGAGCGCCGCTGGCCACGATCGTGGAGTTCGTGCGGCGCGAATGCGGTAACCGGCGCGAGTTCGTCGGTTAAGTACTGACCGAATGAAAGTACGCACTCGAGTCGCGCCGTCCCCGACGGGCGACCCGCACGTCGGCACGGCCTACGTCGCTTTGATCAACTACTGCTTCGCCAAGCAGCACGGCGGCGATTTCGTGCTCCGTATCGAGGATACCGATCGCGTCCGCAGCACGGTGGCCTCCGAGGACGTGATCCTCGAAGCGCTGCGCTGGCTCGGGCTCGCGTGGGACGAGGGCCCCGACGTCGGCGGCCCGTTCGGTCCGTACCGCCAGAGCGAACGCCTGGAGGTGTACGCGCGGTACGCGCGCCGGCTCCTCGACGGCGGGCAGGCGTTCCGCTGCTTCTGTACGCCGGAGCGGCTGGCCGCGATGCGCGCCGAGCAGAGCGCGCGCGGCGTGCGTTCCCCGGCCTACGACGGCCGCTGTCTCGCGCTGACGCAGGAGCAGATTGCGGCTAACGAGAGCGCGGGGTTGCCGTTCGTCGTGCGCTTGCGCGTGCCGCGCGAGGGTACCGCGGTGGTCCACGACCTCTTGCGCGGTCCGATTCTGACCGAGTGGTCGAAGGTCGACATGCAGGTGCTCGTAAAGTCCGACGGCTGGCCGACGTATCATCTCGCCAACGTCGTCGACGACCACTTGATGGAGATCACGCACGTGATGCGCGGCGAAGAGTGGATTCCGTCGGCCCCGAAACATCTGCTGCTGTACGAAGCGTTCGGCTGGAAGATGCCGCAGATCGCGCACTTGCCGCTGCTGCGCAACGCCGATAAGTCCAAGCTCAGCAAACGCAAGAACCCGACCAGCATCCTCTTCTACAAACGCATGGGCTACTTGCCCGAGGCGCTCGCGAATTTCCTCGGGCTCTTTTGCGTTCCGCCGGTCGACGGCGAAGAGTTGATGGACATGGCGACGATGGTCGAACGCTTCGGTCTGGATCACATCTCGCTCGGCGGCCCGGTCTTCGACGTGAAGAAGCTCGACTGGCTCAACGCGCGCTACATTCGCGAGACGATGGACGCCGAGGGGCTGCTGAGGCGCGTGCGCGACTGGGCGCTCAACGAAGAGTACCTCTCGCAGATCGCGCCGCTCGCGCAAGCGCGCATCGAACGCCTCTCGGACCTGGGCCCGCTGTGCGCGTTTTTCTTCGCCGGGCGGCTCGAGCCGAGCGCCGGCCAGCTGCTGGCCGGGAAGCTCGATAAGGATTCGCTGCGCAAGGCATTCGTACTGGCGCTGGCGGCCTTCGACGCGTTGCCGGACTGGGAAGCCAATGAGATCGCGACGGCCGTTCGCACCGTGGCCGCGCTGCTGGGCGTCAAACTGCGCGACGTCGTGCGGCCGTTCTACGTAGCGGTGACGGGCAGTCCGCAATCGGTGCCGCTCTTCGAATCGATGGCGCTGCTGGGCCGGGACCTCGTGCGCGAGCGCCTGCGGGTCGCGCTCGAGCGTCTCGACGGCGCGACGAATGCCGAAACCGAGGCGTGGCGCAAGTTGCTTTCCCACAACGGCACGGCGCCGGTCGCGAGCGAACCGTGAGCGTCCGCGCGATCGTTCTCGCGGCCGGCAAAGGTACGCGCATGAAGAGCGCGCGGCCGAAGATGCTGCACGAACTGTGCGGGCGTCCGATGCTCTGGTACGCGCTGCGGGCGCTGGCCGAAGCGGACGTCGATTCGGTCACGGTCGTCACCAACGCCGAGGTCGCGCCGCACGTGGAAGAGATCGCCGCGTCGGCGGGCCGTACGGCCGTGTCGGCGGTCTTACAGGAGCCGCAGCTGGGCACGGGCCACGCGGTACAGGTCGCGCTCGCGCACATCGATCTGGGAACGGGCACGATCGTCGTTCTCAACGGCGACATGCCGCTGATCGATGCGGCTTTGCTGCGCGCGACGATCGCGGCGCGCGGCGACGCGCTCGCGCTCGTGACCGCGCGCATGCCGTTGCCGTCGGCGTTCGGCCGCATCGTGCGCGACGGCGACCGCGTCGCGCGGATCGTCGAGGCGCGCGACGCGTCGGAGGACGAACTGTCGATCGACGAAATGAACGCCGGGCTCTACGCGTACGACGAAGCGAAACTGCGCGCGGCCTGCGCCGAGTTGAGCGACGACAACGCGCAGCGCGAATACTACTTGACCGATACGATCGGAAGCTTCGCGGCGCGCGGCGAGCGCATCGTGCCCGTCGCCGCGGACGATTACCGCAGCGTTCTGGGCGTCAACGACCGGGTCGAACTGGCCGCCGCGGCGGCGCTGATCAACCGCCGCCTCTGCGAGCGCCACATGCGGGCCGGCGTCACGATCGCCGACCCGGCAACGACGTACCTCGAACCCGATCTGACGATCGCGCCCGACGTGACGATCCTGCCCAACACGACGATCGGCCGCAACACCCGCATCGGGGCGCACAGCGAAATCGGCCCCAACGCGCGCCTGCAGAACGCGCGCATCGGCGAGCATGTCGTCGTGACCGACAGCGTGATCGCCGATAGCGCGATCGGGGATTTCTCCTACGTGGGCCCGTGGGCGCACGTGCGGGCGGGATCCGACGTCGGGACCGGCGCCCGGCTCGGCAACTACGTCGAGGTGAAGAAGTCGCAGCTCGGGCCCGGCGTCAAGGCCGGGCACCTGACCTATCTCGGCGACGCGTCCATCGGCGCGCGGACGAATATCGGGGCGGGCACGATCACCTGCAACTACGACGGAAGCAAGAAGAGCGTCACGACGATCGGCAGCGACGCCTTCGTGGGGTCGAACACGTCCCTGGTGGCCCCGGTCATCCTCGGCGACCGGGTCTTGACGGGCGCCGGCAGCGTCGTCCTGCGCGACGTGCCCGACGGCGAACGCGTCGTGGGCAACCCGGCGCGGGTGCTATCGAAGAAGGCCTGAAGGGCTCGGGTCGACCCGGCCAGCCGCGCAGTCGCGACATAGGCCTCGGAAGGTGACGGTTTCGGCCTCGATGCGCACGCCTTCCCGCTCGGCGATCGAACGCAGCGTTCGCTCCGGGGTCGCGTACTCGACGTCGACCAGCGCGCCGCAGCCGCCGCAGAGCAGGTGGGCGTGCGGTGGGCTGGGAGGTTCGTACCACGCCGCGTCGCCGTGGGCCACGTCGATCTTGTGGATCTCGCCCAGCTCGCAAAGGCGGATCAGGCCGCGGTGAACCGTCGCGAAGCCGATCCGGGGCCGGCGGTTCCGGGCTGCGAGGTAGATGTCGCCGGCGGTCCGGTGCGTGCCGCGGCCGTTCGCGTACACGACGTCGCGGATCAGCGCGTAGTTCTTGGGCAACCTAAGTCGTTGACGCTCCATCTAGGCCATGATAGCATATTTTCGATAGTGAAAATCAGTCTCACTATCATAATTCGCAACTGCTCCCAGTCTCGAAAGGATCTACATGGCGCAGGTCGGTCAACCGGCCCCGGATTTCAAGCTCGCGAGCACCAAGGACGCCACGAGCGCCAAGAACCTCGGACGCGAAATCGCTCTCTCGGACTACCGTGGAAAGTGGCTCGTGTTCTTTTTCTACCCGCTCGACTTCACGTTCGTGTGCCCGACCGAAATCACGGCCCTCTCGGATCGGTACGAAGAGTTCACGGCGATCGGCGCCGACGTCCTCGGTGCGTCGACCGACTCCGTGCACAGCCATTTCGCCTGGCTGAACACGCCGAAGGAAAAGAACGGCATCGCGGGGACCAAGTACCCGCTCGTGGCCGACTACACCAAGGCCGTCGCCCGCGCGTACGGCGTGCTCGATGAAGCGTCGGGCGTCGCCCAACGCGGCCTCTTCATCGTCGATCCGGAAGGCGTGCTGCGCTACTCGGTCGTGACGAACGACAACGTCGGCCGCAGCGTCGACGAGACCCTGCGCGTGCTCCAGGCCCTTCAGACGGGCGGTCTCTGCGCCGCCGACTGGAAGCCCGGGAAGAAGCTGCTCTCGGTCGCCTGATGGCACTTCGCATGCGCAGCCCGCTGCCTTCGCTGGACGGCGTCGCCGCGTGGATCAACGGCGGCGAACCGCCGGCGGCCCGGCTCGAGGGCAAGCCGGTCCTGATCCACTTCTGGTCCGTGAGTTGCTACATCTGCCACGACGTGGCGCAACAGGTTGCGGGATGGCGCGAGCGCTTCGGACCGCGGGGGCTCGAAGTGATCGCCGTCCACCAGCCTCGCGGTCCCGAAGAACTCGACGTTGCTCGCGTGACGGAAGACGCGCTGGGCCCGATGGAACTCACGCAACCGTGCGCGATCGACAGCGAGCACGTTCTCGTCGACCGTTTCCAGAACCAATTCGTGCCGGCGTATTATGTGTTCAACCGCCGGCACGAACTCCGCCACTTCCAAGCCGGCGACAAAGGGTACGACCGGGTGGTCGACGCGATCGAACGCGTTCTCGCGGAAGAGGTCGCCGCCGCGTAAGTGCTCGAACCCGCGAGCAGGAGGAGAACCCAGTTCGTATGATTCGGAAAATCGGCGTGTGCCTCGCGGCCGGGGCACTCGCGCTCGTTCCGCTGACCGCGCCGGCACAGATCACGCCGGGCACGACGCTGATCGGAAACATCGATCAGAGCCTGAACTCGAAGGACGCTCAGGTCGGCCAGGCGTTCACGCTCTCCAACGTTCACTCGGCGAACTACAACGTCAACGGTGCTACGATCTACGGCCACGTCGCGTCCGTGCAGCGCGCCGGTCAGGGGACGCCCGGCAAGATCCACCTCGCGTTCGATAAGGTCAACACGCGCTCCGGAAACGTCTACCAGATCGTCGGAACGGCCTCGAACGTGCAGGTCAATACGAAGAGCAACGCCGGGAAAGAAGCGATCGCGGCCGGCGGCGGCGCCTTGGTCGGCGGTCTGCTGGGGCATGGGATCGGCGCCCTGATCGGTGGCGGCACCGGTTATCTGATCGCGAAGAACAACCGCGAAAACGTGACGATTCCGCAAGGCTCGATCGTGACGGTCCAAGTCGAACAGGGCCGCCGGCAGGCCGCGCAGTAGCGCTTTTCGCGCTACGCCGCGCGCCTTTAGGCGCGCGGCGTAGCGACGGTAACCCGCGTGACGGGCGTGACCGGGGTAACCGGCGTGAGCGGGTAATCGGAGCGCGCTGCAGCTGCGGCTTCGAGCGCGAACATCGCGGCGAGCACCGTATCCTCGCGCCACGGGCGGCCGACGACTTGCACGCCGGCGGGCAAGCCGGCGCTGCCGCGTTCGGTTCGCAGCGCGCTTCGTTCGATGCGGTCGAGCGAGGGCTTCCGGACGCTTTCCTCCTCGACGCGCACGCGCGTCCAGGGCAGCGTGCCGGCCGGATAACCGAGCACGTTGTATAGCGGTGCGTACGCGCCCGCGGTGCCGACCTCGGCGCTCGCGCCGTGCCGTAGCGCGGGCAAGCCGCTCGGCGGGCAAACCAGGAGGTCGAGCGGTCCGCCCTCGGCCGCATCGAGCGCCCGTGCGAACAGCTTTTGATACGCGATCAGGGCCTCGGTGAGTTTCCAATAATGCAACGTACCGGTGAAACCGTAGTTGCGGACCATGCGCGCGAGGCTGCCTTGCCTTGCGACGCCGAGCAGGCGCTCAAGGGCGGCTACGACCGGTCGCGGCTTAGAGGCGATCGCGAGCAACTCGGCGACGCGCGGATCGCGCTGATCGCTTCCGAGCGCGTCGATCGCCCCACGTCCGCCGTCGGCGCTCAGGATTCCGTAGAAGAGGTCCATTGCCTCATCGACGCGCGGCGGCTCGAAGGGCACGATCGTGGCGCCGGCCTCTTGGAGTGCGGCCGCCGCTTCGCGCGCGGCGCGCTCGAGCGCCGGCGACGCCCGGAACGAGCCGGCGCGTTCGTAGAAACCGACGCGCAGCGAGCGTAGGTCCGTCGCGAGCGGATCGCGCAGCGGCCGCGGCGGAAGCACGTCCGGATCGCGGCCGCCGTTGGCCAGTTCGAGCCCGAGCGCGACGTCCGCCACCGTGCGCGCGAGCGGACCTTCCTGGCTTACGATCGCGCGTTGGCCGGCGAACATCTCGAGGCGCGTCGTGTCGTCGAGCCGTCCGGTCGTCGGCTTGAGCGACGCGACGCCGCAGGACGTTGCGGGCGAACGCAAGCTGCCGCCGATGTCGCTACCCAGTCCGAGCGGCGAACCACCCGCCGCGATCAGCGCGGCTTCACCGCCGCTCGAGCCGCCGCACGAGCGGGTCTGATCCCACGGATTGTCCGTGCGACCGAAGAGCGGGTTGTCGGTTTCGATGAAGACCATCAATTGCGGGACGTTGGTCTTGGCGACGACGATGGCGCCGGCCGCGCGCCACCGCGCGACGTAGGGGTCGTCGGCTGGCGCGCTGTCGTTGGCGCGCGACGGCACGCCGAACGTGGACGGCGTGCCCGCGACGTCCAAGCACTCCTTGATGCTGACCGGTACGCCGTGCAGCGCTCCCAGCGGCTCCCCCCGCGCGCGCCGTTCGTCGGCCGCACGTGCTTCGGCCAGCGCCGCATCGTAACGCCGGACCACCACCGCGTTGAGCGCGCCGTCGACCGCTTCGATTCGTCCGATATGTGCCGCGACGGCGTCGCTACTGGAGATTTCGCCGCGGGCGATGCGCGCGGCAAGCTCGGTTGCGGGTAACGTCCACAGCTCGCTCATGGCGCGCTCTTCGCGCCCGGACCGAGCGGGCCTTGGAAAGCGTGCGGCGAACGACGGGCACATGGCGTTGAAGGTGGTTCTGCTCTCGCATTCACCCGATCCCGAACGAGCCGTCGCGACCGCTGCACGTAACTGCTACAGCCCCCGCGACATCGAGACGATAGACGAGAATTGGACGCGCGACGAGATCGAAAAGATGGTGTCGCGGGTACGCGACGCGGGCCATCTCTCGACGTTCGAACACACGATGTTCACGTTCGGGGTCTCGGGTGTGTCGCGCGCGTTGACGCATCAGCTCGTCCGCCACCGTCACATGTCCTACGAGCAGAAGAGCCAGCGCTACATCAAAGTCAAAGGCCAATTCGAGTTCGTTACGCCGCCGTCGATCGCGGCGCGTCCCGACATCAAGGCGAAGTACGACGCGTTGATGGCGCAGATCGCCGGCTTCTATGCCGCGGCGCTCGAGGCCGGAACGCCTGCGGAAGACGCGCGGTTCGCCTTGCCGAACGCGGCGGAGACGCAAATCGTAGTAACCGCCAACGCGCGCGCCTTGCTCGACTTCTTCACGCTGCGCACGTGCAACAACGCGCAGTGGGAGATTCGCGAATTGGCCTTTGCGATGCTGCGGCTCGCCAAGAGGGCCGCGCCGGCCCTCTTCGTCCGCGCCGGAGCCACCTGCGTGCGCGGTTACTGCAACGAACCAAACGGTCCGGAGTGCCCACGCTATGTTGCGGTCAGGAACCCCGTCGCGTCGCGGCGGCGCGCGGGTCTCGATGACGACGGACCGGAGCGCGCCAATCCCAGCATCGTGGCCGACCGCCAAACAGCCGCGCTCGCCGGTTAGGGCGCAGAGCGGACTACGCGCGCGGCGCGCCCTCGGCCGCAGCTTCGGCCGTCGAGATCGCCCAGGTATCCAATTGACGCAGAATCGGCAAGAGCGCGCGAGCCCGTCTCGTGGCCCGGTATTCGACCCGCGGCGGCACCTCGGCATAGACGGTGCGCTCGACCAGCGCGTCCGCTTCGAGCTCGCGCAGCGCCCCGGTCAGGACCTTCTGGCTGACCGTTCCGAGCGTCCGCTGCAGCTCCTTAAAGCGCAGGAGCTCGGTGCGGGACAGCTCGATGAGGATCAACAGCTTCCACTTGTCCGCGATCATGCCGATCGCACGCTGGGACGGGCAGTTTCCGCTGCCGTAGAACTGCGGTGTCTCGAGTGACTGCATGGGACCGTGAACCGCCCTCGCGGGGAGCCTGGTTGCACGGTTGGGGCGCGCGGGCGATTCTGTGCCTGGCGCTGGCGCTCGGCGGCGCCGCCGGGGCCGGGGTCCGGCCGGCGGCCGCGGCCGCTCAGAGCTATCTGGAAAACCGCGTGACCTCGCTCCCCGCCGCGGCTCTGCTCGGCCGGCCGCCGGCGGAGCTGGTCGACGGCCGCCGCCAGGCCGTCGCCGTCCGCTTCCGGCGCTACTGGCGGCCGTTGTTCGTCGTGTGGGCCGTCTCGCAGATCGCGGCGTTCTTTTATCTCTGGGCCTCGGGGTACGCGGCCCGCCTGCGCGATCTCGTCCGGCGGGCGATCCGGCCCGTCTTCGCCATGCGTTTCGCGTACGGCGCGCTGCTGGCATACGTCGGCGGCCTCGCATCGCTGCCGAGCGCGCTCGTGCGCTACCGCCTCGACGTCGCCTTCGGGCTGGCGACCGAAACGACGTATTTGTGGCTGCGTGACGGCTTCGTCGGCATCTCGCTGGACGCGATCGTGGTCGGCCTGATCGTGGCCCTCATCTTCGAGCTGGTCGACCGAACGCGCTTCTGGTACGTCTTCGGCGCGATCGGGCTCTCCGCGATCACCCTGCTCATGGCCTACCTCGAGCCCATCGCGATCGCACCGCTCTTCAATCACTTCAAGCCGCTGCCGGCGCAATCGGCCATCTACGCTCCGCTGACCCGGCTCGCGGAGCGCGCCGGCATCGGCGACGCGCCGATCGTCGTCGCGAACTACTCGCGCCGCTCGCAGGGGGTCGTCGCCGACGTTTCCGGCTTCGGGCCGACCAAACGCATCGCGCTGGGCGACTCTTTGCTGGCCGACGCCACGCCGGGCGAAGTGCTCTTTCTGACGGCGCGGGAATTCGGCCACTACGCTCATGCCGACGATTTCCGGCTGTCGCTGTTCTGGACGTTCCTCTTCATGCTTTGCACGGCGCTGGGCGTCTTGAGCGCGGATCGCGTGCGGTTTCGCCGCGACGACGATCCCCTGGCGCGACTGTCGCTGGTGCTCGGGTTCATGGGTCTGTTCGCGCTCGCGTGCACGCCGCTGTACAACGCCTATTCGCGCAACCTGGAGTCGCGCGCCGACGCGTATGCGCTGAGCCTGACCGGCGATCCGGCCTCGGCGGTTCGGTCGTACGTGCGCATCACCGACGAAACGCTGGCACCGCTGTGTCCCGCGCGCGCGGTCCGTCTCTATTTCTACAACAGCCCGCCGATGGGCACGCGCATCGCGAAAGCGACCGGTCGACCCGACCCGTGCCGGTAGCTCGCCGGCGTTGCCCGTGGGCGCGTACGCCCGCCTCGATCGCCTACCACGACGCCGAATGGGGCGTCCCCGTGCATGACGACCGGACGCTCTTCGAGTTCGTGACCCTCGAGGGCGCGCAAGCCGGGCTGTCCTGGGAGACGATCCTCGCCAAGCGCGCGCGGTACCGCGAGGTCTTCGCGGGCTTCGACATCGAGCGCGTGGCGGCGCTCGGCGAACGCGACGTCGAGCGCCTGATGCTCGATGCCGGGATCGTGCGCAACCGCGCGAAGATCCGCTCCACGATCGGCAACGCGCGAGCGCTTTTGGCGCTGCGCCGGGACGCCGCCACGACCTTCGCCGCATTCCTGTGGGCCTACGTGGCCGGTACGCCGATCGTCAACCGCCCGCGGTCGCCCGAGGCCGTACCCGCCACGACGCCGCTGGCGAAAAAACTGTCGCGCGATCTGCGCGCGCGGGGCTTCACCTTCGTCGGCCCGACCATCGTCTACGCGTTCATGCAGGCGGTGGGGCTGGTCGACGACCATCTCGCGGACTGCTATCGCGCGCTAGAACGGTAGGGACGTACCGAGCACGTCTCCGATGGCGGGCGCGCGCGCGTAGCCGGCAGGGACCGCGAAATCCGCGGCCGGCGGGTTCGCCTGGAGCAGCGACGTCAGGTCGAGGCGGAGCGCGCTCTCGGGAAGCGATCTGATCTTCAGGTTGGCGGTCACCTCGACCGGCACGCCGTCGAGGTCGTCCGCGAGCTGCAAGCGACCGCGCACGTCGGTCGCGTCGCCCGCGCTCGTCGTACGCGCGTACTGGTAGTCGAGCCCGGTCGCCGGATGCCCGTTGACGTTCCCGTGACCGGCGAGCGACAGCGTGACGGTGAACGCGCTATCGTCTTTGAGCGTCCGCGCGAAAGCGAACGCCCCGAGCAGATCGCCCGCGGCAGCGAGCCCGGCGCCGGTACCCTCGGCCGGTGCCGCCTTGGCCGCCGCGCCGCCGCCGGCATAATAGGCGCGCTTCGCGTTCGACCACACGGTGTACGTCGATGCGGAGCGATCGTAGACGATCGTGAAGCCGCCGGGCGGAATCAGCTGCGTCGAAAGCACCGCTGAGAGGGTCGGATCGGCGCCCGGAATCCCGAGGTCGAGCAGGTCGACGCGCAATTTTTCCCCCTTCGCCTCGAGCGCGATGTCGCCGCCGAGCGTCAGCGCGACGGCGGAAGCGGAAGCGCCCAGCGCCGTCCGCAGGACCAGCTGTCCCTTTCCGACGTACCCCGCCGGTGCGGCCGTTCCGGCCAGGGCCGCGAACGATGCGGCCAGGACGCTTGCGAGCATCATCCGCGCCCCATGTAGACGGCGCCGGTCACCTGCGTGCCCAGATGCCGGTCGGTCAGGAACTCGACGATCGCCGCGTGAGCGATGCGGCCGTCGAGGATCTGCGCGGCGCCGACGCCGGCCCGCACGCCCAGCGCCGCGGCGCGCACGGCGGTACGCAGGGCCGGTTCCAGCTCGTCGCCGGCCGCGAGTTCGAGGGCTTCGGCCGGGGTCAGTTCCTCGACCAGCGCCCGCGAGGTGCGGTCCACGACGCCGCCGGCGGAGTGGAAGAACAGGGCGCGCGCCGCGTCCGTGGCCGCCGCGATCGCTGCGGCCACGTCGTCGGCGGCCAGCTCGACGTCGGTCTCGCCGAACCCGTAGGCGGTCGGCTCGATGACCGGGATGTAGCCGGCGGCGGTCAGCGTGACGAGAATGCCCGTCTGCACGCGCCCGACCGCGTCGGCCGCACCGGCGGGCAAAAGCGCCGCGTCGGCGCCGGAGAGGCCGACCGCGACATTCGTTTGGCGGTTAAGCGTTCGCACGTACGAGCGGGCCACGTCGGTCGTCGGCGCCACCACGATCGGCCGCACGTCGCGCTGCATCAAGAACGCGAGGTCGCCCGCCAGCGTCGTGCGCTCGTCGATCGGCGAGCGGTCTATTCGTACGACGAAAGTGCGTCCTGCAAAGGTTCGCGTCATCTTCACATGTTCACGATACCCGCACGCGCTCCTAGCTGCTCGCCGGGCCTTCCTGTAAAGCTTCCGGCGGCCGCCAGGCGTTGACGTACTGCACGGCATCGATGATGCCGCGGTCGAGCCAGCGCAGGACGCCTTCGGCGGCCACGTCGATCAGCGCCGGCAGCAGCGCTTCTTCGTCGCTGCTGAAGTTGGAGAGCACGTACTCGATCGAGTCGTTGCGGCCTCGGCCGATGCCGATGCGCAGGCGAGGAAAGGCCTCGCCGACGTTCTCGATGATCGACTTGAGCCCGTTGTGACCGCCGCTGCCGCCGCTCGCGCGCATGCGCAGGCGTCCGAAGGGCAGGTCGAGATCGTCGCTGACGACCAGCAGGTCCGAGGGAGGCGCCTTCCACCAGCCGGCGATTCGCGCGAGCGGCCGTCCGCTGTCGTTCATGTACGAAAGCGGTTTGACCAAGACGACGCTGCGCGCGGCGACGTGCGCCTGGGCCGCGCCGTCCTTGTTCTTCCAGTGGGCCACGCCGAGGCGCCGCGACACCTCGTCGGCCACGCGAAAGCCGACGTTGTGGCGCGTGCGTTCGTATTTCGGCCCCGGGTTCCCGAGGCCGGCGACAATTCGGGTTCCCGGCAACGTGCCGGGCTAGGCGTCGGCCGCGGCCGCCTCGGTTTCGCCGACGGTCGGGACCTCGGCGGCGGACGGCGTGCCTTCGGCGACGGCGGCGGTTTCGGCCCGTGAGGGTTCGATCGTGATCAGGATCGTCGACGCCTCGATCGCGAGCTTGATGCCGGGGGGCAGCTTCAAGTCCCCGGCGGTCACGTGCGCGAAGAGCGCGAGCCCCGAAACGTCCGCCTCGATCTGCTGGGGCAGGGCGTTGGCCGGGCCGGTCACTTCGACCGCGTGCACTACCACGTCCATCACGCCGCCCGAGTCCCGGACCCCGTCGGAGACGCCGACGGCGACCAGCGGCAGCGAAGCGGTGATCTCTTCGGTCGCCCCGACGCGTTGCAGGTCGGCGTGCACGACCCGCCGCGTGATCGGATCGCGCTGGACTTCGCGGATGAGCGCCGTATCCTTGAGGCCGCCGTCGAGCGTGATGTCGAGCAAGCTGTTCTTGCCCCCCGAGTGCAGCAGCTCGTCGAAGGACCGGGCGTCGACCTCGACCGCGACCGGGGGCGAGCCGTGACCGAAGAGCACTGCCGGGATCTTGCCGGCTCGCCGGAGCGCCGTTGCGGCGGTCGTGCCGGTCTTGGCGCGCGTGCTCACCGCAAGCGCGGTATTCGTGGTAGCCATCGTTCCGTTTTCTACCCCGTCGCTGACGAGGCGGGTGTGAGGATGTCGGGCAGGCCGAGCGTCGCCGGCAGGGATGCCGCCGAGCGGCCGCCTTCGTCGTCCTTCGAGAACAGCTCGGAGACCGAACGGTTCGCCGTGATGCGCTTGATCGCGTCGGCCAGGATCTGCGCGATCGAGAGAACCTTGAATTTCGGGCTCGGGATCGTGCCGGTGTTGGGCAGCGTGTTCGTCACGACGACTTTGGAGATCGGGGAATCGTTCAGCACGCGGATCGCATCGCCCGCGAAGATGCCGTGGGTCGCGCACGTGTAGACTTCGGTGGCGCCCCGCTTGATCAGCGCTTCCGCGGCCTTGGCGAGCGTGCCGCCCGTGGAAATCATGTCGTCGACGACCACCGCGATCTTCCCGTCGACGTGGCCGACGATCTCCGTGACCTCGGAAACGTCGGGTTCGGGCCGCCGCTTGAAGACGATCGCCACGTTCGAGCGCAGGCGCTTGGCGAAGTTCTCGGCGCGCGGCACGCCGCCCGCATCGGGCGAGACCACGACGATCTTGTCGCCTTCGAGACCCTGCGACTTCAAATAGGTGCACAGCGTGGGGGCCGCCATCAGGTTGTCGACCGGGAGGTCGAAAAAGCCCTGGATCTGGGCGGCGTGCAGGTCGAGCGTGACCAGGCGCTTGGCCCCGGCCTTCTCGAGGATGTTCGCCACCAGCTTGGCCGAGATCGGCTCGCGGCCTTTGGTCTTCTTGTCCTGCTTCGCGTAGCCGTAGTACGGCACGACGGCGGTGATGCGGTACGCCGACGCCCGCCGCAGCGCGTCCATCATCAGCAGCAGCTCCATCAGCGAATCGTTGACGGAGTTTCCGTTGGGGGCGCGGCAGATCGACTGGATCACGAAGACTTCCGCACCGCGCACGTTCTCGCGGATCTCGATGCGGCATTCTTCGTTCTTGAATTTGTCGACGAGCGCGCTGCCCACGCGGGTGTCCATGCGCTGGGCGATCTCGCGGGCGAGTTCGATGTTGGAGTTTCCGCTGAAGAGCAGCGGCTTCTGGATGACCGACACAGTCCTACCTCCGGGGAGACCGCAGTCTCACGACGATGGGTGGCCCGTTCTAGTTTCCCCGCTCGGCCCGCCGGTACCCGTAGATAAAAGTCGCCGGCCTCAACTCCGGGCGGGCGCCGCCTCGCGCGGCGGCGCCGTGCCGTCGCGGCGAGTGCCGTTGGGCGACGGGGCGGCGTTGGAGGTCACCTCTCGCGGCGCCAGCCACACGTAGGCGATCGGGACCAGCAAGAGCGTTAGGACGAGCGAACTGAAGACGCCTCCGATGATGACGATGCCGAGGCTCGAGCGCGCACCCGAGCCGGGGTCGAGGGCGAGGGCCAGCGGCACGTTGCCGAGCATGACCGAAGCGCTGGTCATCACGATCGGCCGGAAGCGGGTGAACGCGCTCTGCTCGATCGCCTGGAGTTTCTCTTCGCCGCGCGCCCGCAACGTATTGGCGTAATCGACCAGCAGGACGCCGTTCTTCGTCGCGATGCCGATCAGCAGGATCGTTCCGATCAGCGAGAAGAGGTTGAGCGTTTTGCCCGTGAGGACGAGGGCTCCGAGCGCTCCGACGGCCGCCACCGGCACCGAGAACAGGATGATGAAGGGCGCGCGATAGCTATTGTACAGCGCGACCATCAGCAAGAAAACCAGGATCACCGACAGGATCATCGATTGACCGATTCCGGCTAAGGTCTGCTGCATGAAGTCCTGCTGACCGAGCGGCGCCGGACGGACGATGATGTTCGCCGGCAAGTGCAACGACGGGATCTCGGACATGAACGTGTTTTGGACGTTCGAGAGCGACGCGCCCGGCGCGACGTTGGCGTCGACGTGAATGACCGTGTTGCGGTCGGTGCGCGTGACCAGGGGCGAAGTCGGCGTTTCCCTGAAGTATGCGAAATCGCCGAGGTGCACGATCGAGCCGTCGGTCGCGCGCACCGGCAGCGCTTTGAGCGTGTCGAGCTCGTGCTGGTCCGCGAGCGGGTAGATCACCTGCACTTGCTCGAGGCCCTGCGGCGTTTCGAACTGCGTTGCGACGTCGCCTCCGAACGCGGCACCCGCGGCCGCCGCGGCATCGCCCAGCGAGACGTTGAGCGCCTGCATCTTCTGGCGGTCGAATTCGACCGAGACTTGCGGTGCGAGCTGGGTTCCCGTGCCGTTGACGCTGATCGCCCCCGGAACCCGTTTCAGAAGATCGACGAGCCTCTGGGCCGGTGCGGTCGGATCGCCGCCCGTGACGTCGGAAACGAGGAAATCGATCGGCTGTTTGTTCCCGCCCGTGGTTCCGGTCGACGGCACGACGACCGTCGTGGCCTGGGGTACCGTCTGCGCTGCCAGCTTGGCGAACCGTCCGACCCAGTCGGCCGTGGAATACTGCCGGGCATCCTTCAGGAAGATCGTGATCTGCGCGACGTTGCCTTGAATCACGTACCCGCCGAACGACGCGGAGTAGCCGCCCGCGGTCGTCGCTTCCGCGTCGACGTCCTTCGATTGCTCGACCTGCGCCTCTAATTTGTACACGCCGTCACGCACGGTGGTCAGCGGCGTGCCGATCGGATAGGTGAGCTGAATGTAGATCTGACCGCGGTCGGTCGTGGGCACGAACTCCTCGCCGACGATTCCCAGCGGTACGAGCATCATCGCGCCCAGGAACGAAAGCAAGCAGAATGCCGCCACCAGCCAGCTGTTGCGCAGCGCCCACGGCAGCACGCGGTGAGCGTAGAAGTCGCGCTGGTTATCGAAGAAGCGCGTGAACCAGTCGATGAAAAACGGCGGCTTCCAATGGGATTTTAGCGCCCACAAACCGGCCAGCGTCGGTGTGACCGTAAACGAGACGAACAGCGACGTCAGCGTCGAGATGACGACGACCAGCGCGAATTCGACGAGGTTGCGCCCGACCTGGCCCTGGATGAAGGCGATCGGCAGGAACACCACCACGTCGACCAGCGTGATGACGACCGCCGCTGCGCCGATCTCCTCTCGCCCTTCGATCGCGGCGGTTTCCGGGTCGGAGCCGAGTTCCCGGTGGTGCCGCTCGATGTTCTCGAGCACGACCGTCGAGTCGTCGACGAGGATCCCGATCACGAGCGACATGCCCAGCAGCGAGATCGTGTCGAGCGTGAAGCCGAACAGCTTCATGAACGAGATCGCGATCGCGAGCGAGGTGGGGATCGACACGCAGACGACGATCGCGCTGCGCCACGAGCGCAAGAAGAAGATCATCGCGACGCCGGTTAGCGCGATCGCCTCGAGCAGCGTGCGGGTCACGATCTCGATCTGCTGTTCGGTGAAGACCGATTGAACGTTGATGATCCGGAAATCGACCGCGGGAAACTGCCGCCTGATCAGCGGCAGCGCGCGCAGGACGGCGTTGGACGCGTCGACTTCGCTGGCATTGGAGGACTTCTGAACCTGGATGAACAGGCCCGGCCGGCCGTTGATCTGCGCGTACTGCCGGCGAGGTTCGTAGCCGGCGATCGTGTTGGCGACGTCCTGAATGCGCAGCACCGCGTCGGCCGACGTCCAGGGATTGACGGAGCCGGGCAGGGCGCCCGTGCCGCCGAGGCCGAGCGTATCCGTAGTGCCGGCCGAACCGGAACTGCCGCCCGTCGAGGTCTCCGCGGCCAACGGTAGCGCCGCCACGCTCTTGATGTCGGTGATGTCGCCGCGCACGTCGATCGTCGTTTCGCGATTGGGCTCGTAGGCGATGCCGCCCGGCACGCGCTGGTTGCCGCTCGATACGGTGTTGATCACGTCGTTGAGCGTGAGGCCGTAGGCCGCCAGCTTGGCGGGGTCGACTTCGATCTCGTAGGCGGGCGTCACGTCGCCGCCCACGCTGGCGTACGAAACGCCCGGAATCTGCTCCAGCCGCGGCACGATCACGTTGTCCGCGAAGAGCGAGAGCTGGCCCGCCGAGAGGTTCTTGGCGTAGAGCGCCATCGTGACGATCGTCGATTCGGAGGGGTCGCGAATCGCGATCGAGGGCGGCGTCAGGTTGGTCGGCAACTGCCGCTCCGCCGCCTGCAGGTCTTTTTGCGTGAGGGCCAGGTCGGTCGCCGTGTCCGAGTTGATCGTGTAGGTGGCCGAGATCGTGGCTTGACCCTGCTGGATCGTGGCGTTGAAGGTCTGGAGGTTGGTCGTGCCCGCCAGCTGCTGTTCGATCGGCGCGACGATGTTGTCGCGCATCTCGCTGACCGAGGCGCCGTTGTAGGTGACGCCGATCGAAACGGTCGGCTGGCTGACGTTGGGAAAGAGCTGCTTGACGATCGTGGCGATCGAGAGGACGCCCGCGAAGAGCATCAAGGAAACCAGCACGAAAACCAGCGTGGGGCGGTGGACGAAAAGCCGAGTGATGCTCATCGGACGGCGACTTTTTCGCCGTTGCCGACGCTCGTTTGGCCGTCGGAGATCACGCGCGTGCCGGCCGGTATGCCTTCGACGGTCGCGAACTTGCCGTCGTCGGCGGTCTCGCTGACGCGCGTGGTGCGCACCGTACCGTCTTCGTCCACGACCATGATCGTGGCGTGCGTGTCGTCGGTGAACGCGGTGACGGGAACCTGCACGCCGCGAACGTGCGGCAGCGCGATCTTGCCTTGCACGGCCATGCCGGGCCGCAGCCGGTCGTCGCCGTTCGCCAAGAGCACCTTGACGATGAAATCCGTCGAGCCGGGGTTGATCTGGTTCAGCACGCCGGCGACGGTGCCCGGACGGGCGCCGCCGCCGAGGTCGCTTGCGATCACGCTCGTCGCGGCGCCGTTGCGGATGCGCGCGATCTGGGCACCCGAGCCGCGCAGGATCGCGTAGAGCGGCTGCGTCTGCTGCAACGTGAAGATCTGGCGCGTGCCCGGGTACTCGCCGACGTTGAGGTTGCGGTTGACGACCACGCCGTCGATCGGCGAGACGATCGTCGCCTTGGCGATCGACGTCCGGATCTGCTGCGCTTGCGCGAGCGCCACTCGTTCCGCGGCCTGCGCCTGCTGCACCGAGGAGGCCTGGAGGCCGTTACCCGAACCGCCGGCACCGAGCGTGCCGTTTGCCGTGACCGCTTCCTGCGCGCTCGCGAGCGAGGCCTGCGCGGCGCGAACGGCCTGCTGGTCGTTGCGCACGAGCGCGGTCTGCTGCGCGACCTGTTGCGCGGCGACGTAGCCGTTCGCGGCCAGCTGCTGGTAGCGTTGCAGATCGAGCGCGTCCTTGGCGAGCGTCTGTTGAGCTTCGCGCAGGCTCGCGGCCGCGCCCTGGACGCTCTCGCTCCCTTGCTGGATGTTCAGCGTTCCCTGATACTGCGTGTGGGTCGTATTGGCGGCGTCGCTGGCGGCCTGCGCGAGATCGGACTGGAGTTGGGCCTGTAGGTCCGCGGTGTCGAGGACGGCCAGGACCTCGCCCCGGTAGACGCGGTCGCCCTCTTTGACGTTCACCTGGACGGCGGGCTCGATCAGGGACGACTGGATCGCGACGTTTTGGTAGGGTGCCACGATGCCGGCCAGCGTCTCGGCGGGCGCCAGCGTGCCTTGCCGGGCGAGCGAGGTCTGCACGGAGGGCGGAGACGAGGCCTTCGGTGCCGGAGCGTGTCCGCCGCAGCCGCCCAGAAGAAAAGCGGCTGCGGCGATGAGTACGAGGTCCGGTTTCCGCGGCATTGCCGCCCGATGGTACCAGAGTTTCCAGGCCCGGTCCTTGACCGCGCTTGGGAATACGGGCTCGCCGTTCCCAGGTTGCGAGGGCGAATTGGACGCTACTGAGAAATCCGGAAGCCGGTTCCCAGGAACCGGCGGTATGGTGTGGTGGTGGAAACGATCGGCGCCCGCGTGCTCGTCGTCGACGACGAGGTCGCGATTCGAGACCTTCTGGACTACGGGCTCGGACAGGCCGGCTTCGCCGTCCGCAGCGTCGGCGACGGCCGCAGCGCGCTCGATGCCGTCCGGCAGTGGTCGCCCGAAGTGATCGTGCTCGACGTCATGCTGCCCGAGATCGACGGCTTCACGCTGCTGCCCGCGCTGCGCCGCATCACGGACGTCCCGATCGTGATGCTCAGCGCGCGGACCGAGACGGCCGAGAAAGTCGCCGGTCTTTCGCGCGGCGCCGACGATTACGTGGGCAAGCCGTTCGAGCTCGAGGAACTGATCGCTCGGCTGCACTCCGCGCTGCGGCGCCCGCGGATGGAACTGCGCCAGACCTTCGCGTACGGCGACTTGTCGGTCGACGTGGGGCGCCGCGCCGTGTTCCGGGGCAACCGGCGCGTCGAGTTATCGACGCGCGAATTCGACCTCCTGCTGACGCTGGTGCGCAACCCCGAGCACGTCTTCACGCGTTCGCAACTGCTCGACCTCGTGTGGGGCGTCGACCGCGACGTGGTGCCCAACACCGTGGAGACGTATATCTCGTACCTGCGCGCGAAGATCGACAGCGGCGAGCCGGTCAAGCTGATTCACACCTTGCGCGGCGTCGGCTACGCGCTGCGCACGACGCCGCCCGCCTGACACGCGCCGGCGCGTGAACACGAGCTTCGGCCGCCGCCTGCTGATCGCAACGGCGCTCGAGATCGCCGTGGCACTGGGCGCCCTCGTCCTGAGCGGCGCGCTCTTCGCGTTCGGATCATACATCGCGAGCGTGCGCGGCGACGTCGCGGCGACGTCGAATCAGCTAACGGCGGCGCTGCAATCGTCGCCGGAGAAAGCCCGCAGCGGCCCGGGCGCCGCGTCGCTCGCGGCCGGCCGCTTCCTGCGCAGCGACCTCGTGGTACTGGTCCTCGACAAGGACCTGCGCTACGACGTCTACCGCCCGCGCCGGTCGGATCCGCTGCCGGTCGTGCGCGTCTCACGCCGGACCGATCCGCTGCCCGGCTCGCTGCCCGGCAACGCGGCCGCGCAGCTGGTCGTCGGGCTCGCGACCGCCTTCGGCCTGCAGAGTTCCAAGGTCCACGTCGGCAGCGTCGACGTCTTCGTGCGCGAAAGCGACGCCGCGCTGACCAGCGCGACGCTCGGATTCGTGTGGCCGTTCGCGATCGCGCTGCTTTTGGCCGCCGCCATCGGCTACGTCATCGCACGCGTGTTGACGCTGCAGGCGTTGCGTCCGCTGGACGCCGTGACCGCCGCGCTCGAACGCTTCGCGGCCGGCGACTTGACGCCGCAGCCGATCCCGGCCGACCGGGGCCAGCAGCTCGGCGAACTCGCGGTCGCCTACAACGGCGCGATCGCGCAGGTTGAACGGGCGTTTGCCGAGCGCGAGCGCGCGAACGACGCGATGCGCCAGTTCATCGCCGACGCCAGCCATCAGCTGCGCACGCCGCTGACCGTCGTGCGCGGGTTCATCGCGATCCTGCGCAAAGGCGACCTGCGCTCGCCCGAAGACCGCGAGCGGATATTGGAAACGATGAACCGGCAGAGTCTGATCATGGGTTCGCTGATCGAGAAGCTGATGCTGCTCGAGCGCTGGGAGGAGGTTCACGGCGAGCGTCCCGGACCGGTCGACGTCGGCCGGCTCGTTCAAGACGTCGTGGCGCCCATCGCCGAGGCCAACCCGTCGCGGACCATCAGGATCTCCGCGCCCGGCGGCGAGCTCGCCGCGATCGATCCGATCGACTTGACTTACGCGCTGACGAACCTGGTCGACAACGCGCTGAAATATACGACGGGAGCGATCGACGTCGACGTTCGTGACGACGGCGAGCGGCTGTCCATCACGATCGCCGACGAAGGGCCGGGTATGACGGCCGACGAGGTCCGCCACGCGTTCGACCGGTTCTTTCGCGGCGCGCGCCGCGACGTCGACGGTTCGGGGCTCGGCCTCGCGATCGCGCGGCGCGCGATCGAGCGCGCGGGCGGAACCCTCGCGCTCTCGAGCGACCCGGCCACGGGCTCGCGTTTCACGATCGCCCTTCCGCCGATCGCGCGAGCGCCCGCGCTCCCGCGTAAGACACCGCTCGGCGTGAAGTAGGCACCCGAGCCGTGTCACCGGATGACGCCTTCTATCCGGCGCGCCCGCCGGGTCCGTTGAGTTCGTCGTGAGCGTGGTCACGCAGCGTCCTGCTGCGCGCCCCGGGCTCGTCCCGGTGCTCTCGTGGGCGGCGACTCCGCCCGCAGGAGGATCACGCGAGCGGCGTTGACGTCGGCATCGTCGACGTGACCGCAAGCGACGCAGCAAAACTGCGCGCCCTCCCGACTTGCTTTCGCGACCGCGCCGCATTCGGCGCAGGTCTGCGAACTATACCGTGGGTCCACGCCGACGATCGTGCGAGCAGCGTACTCTGCTTTCTCGCGGATCAGCGTTGCCAATATCCCGAAGCCGGCGTCGAGCAATGCGCGATTGAGCCCCGCTTTCGCCGCGACGTGCCTTCCTGGTGCGGCAACCGTGCCTTTCGCCGAGCGCGTCATGCCGCGCAGCCCCCCCGGGGTTCTGCGGCAGGGGGATGCGAACGTACGTTCGTATTTAGCCCGCATGGCCGCCACGGCCGGCTGAAAATGGATACGAATCTTCCCAGGGACGGTTATAGAGCGCACTGATGTCCGACCGATTCGAACTCGTTTCGCCCTACGCGCTGGCCGGCGACCAGCCGTTCGCCACCGAGAAGCTGGCCGCGGGCATTCGCCGCGGCGACCGGGCCCAGACGCTCCTGGGCGTGACGGGCTCGGGCAAGACGATGGCGATGGCCCGCGTCGTCGAGCTGGTCCAGAAGCCGACGCTCGTGCTCTGTCACAACAAGACGCTGGCCGCCCAGCTGTGCGCCGAGTTCCGCGATTTCTTCCCCAACAACGCGGTCGAGTTCTTCGTCTCGTACTTCGATTATTACCAGCCCGAAGCGTACATCGCCCACACGGATACGTACATCGAAAAGGACAGCTCGATCAACGACGAGATCGAACGGCTGCGGCACTCGGCCACGCAGTCGCTGCTGACCCGGCCCGATACGCTGATCGTGGCGTCCGTCTCGTGCATCTACGGCTTGGGGTCGCCCGCGGACTACATGGAGATGTCGCTGCCGGTCGCGGTCGGCGATTCGATCGACCGCGACGTCTTCTTGCGGCGTCTGGTCGACATGCAGTACCGGCGCAACGATCTCAACCTGGTGCGCGGTACGTTCCGCGTGCGAGGCGATACGCTGGAATTCGTCGGCGTCGAGGAAGAGTTCGTCCACCGCATCGAGTTCTTCGGCGACGAGATCGAAGCGATCGACGTCGTCAACGTGCTGACCGGCGAATACGTCGAGTCGAAAAACTCCCTCACGATCTTCCCGGCCAAGCACTTCATCACGCCGGACGAAAAGCTGCGCCGCGCGATCGCGGCGATCGAAGTGGAGCTGGAAGAGCGGCTGCGCTTCTTCAAAGACAACGGCAAGCTGCTCGAGGCGCAACGACTGGAGATGCGGACGCGCTACGACCTCGACATGCTGCGCGAGGTCGGCTATTGCAACGGCGTCGAGAACTACAGCCGCCATCTGGCCGGGCGCGAAGCCGGCGAGACCCCGTCGTGCCTGCTCGACTTCTTCCCGAAGGACTGGCTGCTCTTCGTGGACGAGTCGCACGTCTCGATCCCGCAAGTGCACGGCATGTTCGCGGGCGACCGCTCGCGCAAGGAAGTTCTGGTCGAGCACGGGTTCCGGCTGCCGAGCGCCCTCGACAACCGGCCGCTGACCTTCGATGAGTTCTCCAAGCACATCAATCAGGTCGTGTACGTCAGCGCGACGCCTGCGACGTACGAGCTCTCGAAGTCGACCCAGGTGGCGGAGATGATCATCCGCCCGACGGGGCTCGTCGATCCCGAGATCGAGGTCCGGCCCACCAAGCACCAGGTCGACGACCTGATGGAAGAGATTCGCGGGCGCACGCGCTCGGGCGAACGCGTCCTGGTCACGACCCTGACCAAGAAGATGGCGGAAGACCTTACGGACTTCTTGCTCGAGAACGGCTTGAAAGTGCGCTACCTGCACAGCGAAGTCGAGACGCTCGAGCGCATCGCGATCCTGCGCGACTTGCGCAAGGGCGTCTTCGACGTGCTCGTCGGCATCAATCTCCTGCGCGAGGGTCTCGACTTGCCCGAGGTGTCGCTGGTCGGCATCCTCGACGCGGACAAAGAGGGCTACTTGCGCAGCGGAACGTCGCTGATTCAGACGATCGGACGCGCCGCACGGAACGTCGAAGGCCGCGTCATCATGTACGCCGACGTGATCACGGAATCGATGGCCAGAGCGATCGGCGAAACCAAACGCCGCCGCGAGCGTCAGGTGGCGTTCAACCTCGAGCACGGCATCGAACCAAAATCCGTCCGCAAGGAAGTGCGCGACATCCTCGATCTCGTCGCGACCGCCGAGGAGACGACCAGCGCGGCCAAGCTCAAGGCCGACAGGCTGCCGCGCGAGGTCGCGATGGCGATGGCGAACGAAATCGAGAAGAAGATGAAAGAGTGCGCGGCCAACCTCGAGTTCGAGAAGGCCGCGGCGCTGCGCGACGAGTTGCTGGAACTGCGCAAGCAGATCGGCGGCAACGAATCCGTGCTGTTCCAAGGCCGCGCGCCGAAGATCTTCCAGCACGCGCTCAAGGAACTGATCGGCACGTAGCCCGGCACTCCTCCGTGCTGCCGGCGCGCCCGGCTTGCCCTTAGCGCCGATCGTCGTCGTTCTCCCACGCCCGACTGCCGGGCGCCGCCGTTTCGCCGCCGTCGTCGACGTCGTCGACCTCGCCGCTCGCGTCGCCGCCACGGCGGTGCAGGGTCCCGGTGACGTGCGAGCCGACGAGTGCGAGCGCCGCGGCGGCCGCCATCGTGGAGGCGGTGACGAGGAAGCCTCTCCGCGTGCGCGCCACCGGTTCTTGCGCCGCCTCCGCTTCCGTCAGGTTGCGCACGCGGCGCTGGTCGGCGAGCGCGCTGCCGTCGAATGTAGCGTTCCCCTTCGTGGGCTCGGCGCCGCCGATCATCCCGAGCAGCACGGGCAGACCGGCGCGCAACACCTGGGCGACGTGAACGAGCGCGAATGCAAGGATCCCGAACATGAGCGCTATATGCAGCGTCGTGACGGCGTGCCGCCCGCCGAGCGCGGCCGCCAGCCAAGGCGCTTGATGCTGGAAGAAGAGCGCGCACCCGGTCAGCACCTCGGCGGCGGCCATCAGGATCGCCGCGCCGTATGCGAGCCGCTGCGCCCCGTTGTATTTCACCAGCGACGGTACGTGTGCGCCCGCGCCGAGTTCGGAACGCACGACCGCGGCCGCGTCTTCGAGCGCCGCGCGCGTCGGCAGAAACGTGCGCCATCCGCCCGAGACGGCGAGTGCGAGTGCGTACGCGGTGCCGGCGATGACGAGCGCGAACGCGAACGAGAGGTGCAACACCGTCGCGGATCGGCCTTCGCGGTCTCCCCAAATCACGCAGCCCGTGACGATCAGCACCGCCATCGCGATAAGGTTGATCCAATGCAGGACGCGCGTCGGCGCGCCGTGCTTCTCGTACAACGATCTCTCGTTCCGGCAGGGTCGTGCGTTCATGCAAGTCATCCTAGTCCGCGCTACTTAGAAGACGCTGGGAGCGCGCACTTGGCGTACGCTTCGCATAGCGCCTGCCGGGCGGGTCGTTCCGGGTGTCGTTACGCGTATCGAGATTAACGAGTTTCTAACGTGCGATGCGCGCCGGACGCAACTCGCGAACGCCAGCTAAGCGGCGCTCGCCGCCGGCCGGCAGCGGAGCGGCGGAGCCTCGTGCGGAAGGTCCGAGCATGCAGCAGACCGTTGTTCCCGGCGTTTCGATGTGGTCCGCTTGGCAGCCCGACCGCAATCTGTATTTCAACTCGTTCTTCGTGCGGCATCCGGAGGGCAACCTCGCGATCGACCCGCTTCCGCTGGCGGAGGCCGATGCGGCGGAGATCGAAGCGGCCGGCGGCCTCGCGTGGATCGCGATCACCAACCGCGACCACGAACGCGACGCGCGAGCGCTGGCCGCGCGCTTCGGGGCGCGGTCGGCGGCGGGCGCGCTCGACGCGCCGCTGCTGGGGGGACGCGTCGACCGCACCCTGCGGGACGGCGATCTGCTGTGCGGCGCGCGGATCGTGTGCCTGGACGGCTTCAAGACGCCGGGCGAGTTCGCGTTGCACTTTCCGCAGACGAGTACGGTCGTGGTCGGCGACGCGCTGTGGGGTGCGCCCGCCGGTGCGCTGACGCTGATGGCGGATGCGAAACTGGCGGATCCTCCGCGCGCCGTGCTGTCGCTGCGCCGCCTGCGCGCGCTCCTGCCCCAGCACCTGCTGACCGGCGACGGGGCGTGTATCTTCGGGGACGCCCATCGCGTGCTGTGGCGGACGCTCGAAGCGCGCCCCGACGCGTACGTCAACCGCATCAATCGCGACGAGGTGCCGTGGAACGTCTGCCCGGCCGATCCCCCCGGCTTCGCCGGCCGCACCCTCGAGATCGACGGCTACATCGGCGCCGAGAAGCTCGGTTACCGCGTGTTGCAGCTGCCGCCGGGAAACGCTTCGTGCCCCAGCCACTGGCATGCCGAGGAAGAGGAGCTGTTCGTCGTCTTGAGCGGGACCGCGAGCTTGCAGACGCCGCGTGGGGCGGTGCCGCTGCGCGCCGGCGACTTCGTCGCCTTTCCCACGCGCGCCGAAGGAACGCACAAGGTGGTCAACGACGGCACTGAGTCCTGCGAGATCTTGATGGTATCGAATTACGAGCCCGCCGACGTGTGCTACTATCCCGACTCGCGCAAAGTGCTGGTCGAGCGCAGCGACCTGATGCTGCGCGATCACCCGGCGCTCGATTATTGGGACTTCGAATGAAACATTGGCTGGTTCGCGGGCGGGACGACGGCGAGACCGTCGTCCTGCGCTCCCCGGACGCGCTGGGCCGGCACGGCGAGGGCTCGCGCCAGGTCAGGTACCGAACCCGAACGGGCGCGCTCCTGCGCGTGGCGGGCGTCGTGCACGGCGCGTTCGACGCGCGCCATCGAGCGTTCGTCTTGGCGCCGCACGTCCACGGCGAGGTCACGCTCGAGGTCGAACGCCGCGCCTTGCCGTCGTCGGGCTTGCCCGACGGTGACGGCCCGCATTGGCGCCGGCTGCTGGCGCGCGCGGAAGAGACGCCGCAGCCGTTCCTCGAAGTCGTGCCGGCAACGCCTGCGCGCGCGCTCGCCGTCGCTTCGCGCGGCGACGACGGCAAGCTCGCCTTGGCCGGGCATTCGCACTTGGACGTCGCGTGGCTGTGGACGTACGCCGACGCCTCGCGTAAGGCGCAGCGCACGTTTGCGACCGCGGTGCGGCAACTGGAACGCGAGCCCGCGTTCGTGTTCGCGCAGAGCCAGCCGCAGCTCTACGCCTTCGTGGCCGAACGCGATCCCGCGTTCTTCGAGCGGGTGCGCACGCTCGCGCGAGCGGGGCGATTCGATGCGAGCGGCGCCGCGTTGTGGGTCGAGCCCGACTGCAACTTGCCCTCGGGCGAGTCGCTGCTGCGCCAGCTCGCCGCGGGCATCCGGTGGATCGAAGAGCACGTCGGCGTGACGCCCACGGTTGCGTGGCTGCCGGATTCCTTCGGCTTCCCTAATACGCTGCCGACCTTGCTCGCGCATGCGGGCGTCGCCGCGTTCGCGACGACGAAGCTCGCGTGGAACGATACGACGGCGTTTCCGTACGCGCGCTTCGCTTGGGAAGGCCCCGACGGCAGCCGGGTGCTCGCCGCGCAAATCGATTCGATCGGGGGCGGCTTCACTCGTAAGCGTGCCGCGGCGGCGCGCAAGCGCGACGAGCTGTTGCTCGTCGGTTACGGCGACGGCGGCGGCGGCGCGGACGATGCCGACGTGGCGGCCGCTTCGGCCGCGGGCGCGTGGACCGGTTTGGCCGGCTGGTTCGCGCGCGTTCGCGCGCAGTCGCAGACCGCTCCGCTACCGGTCGTGCGCGACGAGCTCTACCTTCAGACCCACCGCGGAACGCTGAGCACGCACCACGACCTCAAGGCCCGCCATGCGGCGCTCGAACGCGCGCTGGGCGTGGCGGAATCCACCCTGGCCTGGGCCAAGGCGCTGCACGCCACGCCGTTTTTTCTCGACGAAGCGCGCCGCCAGCTGGCGCGCGCGTGGGAGATCGTCTTGCGCGCGCAGTTCCACGACGTGCTGCCCGGAACGGCGATCCCGGAGGTGTACGCGGACGTCTTTCGCGAGTTCGAGGAAGCTCAGGCGCTGGTCTCGCACGTGACCGCCGGCGCCCGTTCGGTGCTGCCGACGGCGCGTGCCCGCGAACAAGCGGCCGCGGTCGTGCCGCAGCTGCGCCGCAACGGTTACGTGTTCGAGAGCGACGACTTCTTCGCGCGCGTGCGGCGCGACGGCACGCTCGCCGACCTGAGCGTCGCCGGCGGTCCCAATCTCGTGTACCGCGCCGCGCGCGTCGCGCTCTACGCGGACCGGCCCAAGCACTACGATGCGTGGAACCTCGACCGCGCGTACCTCCGGCGGCCGCTGCGCGTACGAACGACCGGTTGCGCGATCGTCGACGGCGCCCTCGAAGTCCGCTATGCGTTCGGCGACTCGCTCGCGGTCGCGCGCTTCTGGGCGATCGCAGGCGAGCCGTTCTTGCGCCTCGACGTGGCGGTCGACTGGCGCGAGCGCCACGCGGTCCTGCGCCTCGAGAACGAGTTGCGCTTTGCCGCCAAGCGATTGCGCTTCGGGTCGCCGCACGGAACGGTCGCGCGCGCGGCGGCGCCGCGGACGCGCGAGGAGCGTGCCAAGTTCGAGGCGCCGGGCCAGCGCTTCGCGCGCGCCGATGCCGCGACCGGCGGACTGGCCGTGCTCGCGCTCGATACGTACGGATGGAGCGCCGCGAGCAAGCGCGGCGTCACGCGGGTGGGCAACTCGTTGCTGCGCGGGCCGGTCTGGCCCGATCCCGATGCGGACCGCGGCGAGCACGCGTTCGCGTTCGCGTTCGTCCCCTTCGCGTCGCTCGGCATGGGCGACCTCGAGCGCCTCTGGGAGCGCTTCGCCGGCACGACGGACGTGCCGATGTTCGTCAGCGACGATCCGTCCGTCTTGGTGGTCGCGCAGAAGCCGGCCGATGACGGCGACGGCGTCGTGGTGCGCGTGCGCGAATGTGACGGCGCGCCGCGCGACCTCGTGCTGCGTTGCGGCGTGCGCGCGCGCGAGGTCGCGAGCGTCGACGCCCTGGAGCGGCCGGTGCGGCGCGACGCGGCGCTCGAAGACGGCGCGCTCCGCGCGCAGCTGGGTGCCTACGAATTGCGTTCGTTCCGGGTGCGGCTCGCATGATCGACGCGGTCCTCTTCGACCTCGACGACACGCTGCACGACGACACGCGGACTTTCCGGCGCGCGGCCGAACGCGTCGCGCGCGAAACGGCGCTCGAACGGAACGTGTCGGCGGAACGCTTGCTCGCGACCTACGCCGCGCAAGCCGATGCGTTCTGGGTCCAGCTGACGCACGAGGCGCTCGGGACGCCGCTGGTGCGGCTGCGCGAGCAGATGTGGAGTGCGGCCTTGCGGACGGAAGGGATCGACGACGACGCGCTGGCCGCCCGCTGCGCGAGCGATTACAACCGCTACCGGCGCGACTTCCTCGAACTCTGGCCGGGCGCACTCGCGTTATTGACGGGCCTTCGCGAGCGCGGCTGCAAGCTCGCGATGATCACGAACGGTTTCGCCGAGACGCACCGCGAGAAGATCGCGATCCTCCAACTCGAGGACGCGTTCGACGAGATCTTCATCGCCGACGAGGTCGGGATGCTCAAACCCGATCCACGGTTGTTCCGGCTCGCGGCCGAGCGGCTGGGCGTCCGGCCCGAACGCTGCGCGATGGTCGGCGACCGTTTCGAGCGCGACGTGCGCGGCGGGCACGCAGCGGGCATGTTCACGGTTTGGGTCAACGTGCGCGACGAATGCGTTCCTGCCGGCGGCCCGCAGCCCGACGCGATCGTGGGCGGCATCGGCGACGTCGAGGGCGTGCTTCCGTTCGCGAAGAATCACTAAACATGCAAAGCCCCGCCGCCGGCAAGGTCTTCGCACGATCTTGGGGCCTGCTGTTCGCGAACCCGGCGATCGTCGTGCCGGGTCTGGTCGTCGGTACGCTCGCGGCGCTCGTGCAGTTCGCGCTCGAGCCGTCGCCGGGGACGGCACTGGACGGCAGCCTGCTGACGCGCTTCGTGCAGGGCGCGGCGCAGATCGTCGCGTCGATTCTCTCGATCGCGTACACGACGGGCATGGCCGACGCGGCCTGGCGCAGCGGCCGGGCCGGTTTCGGCGACGGCACGCGCGCGTTCCGGCGCGACGCCGGTCACGTGTTCGTGGCGATCGTCGTGCTATTCGCCCTCGGTTTCGCGGCCGCGTTCCTCGCCCCGTTCACGCTCGGGCTCTCGCTCGCCGTCTACCTGTTCTTCTTCGTCTACACGATGGCCGCGGCCGTCGTCGGCGAACGGCCCGGCCTGATCGCCGTCCGCGAATCGGTCGAGATCGCCTTCCGGCGTCCCTTACCGACATTTTTGACGGTGCTCGGCGTGCTGGCCGTCGCGTTCGCGATGGGCGTCGTCGCGTCGCTGCTGGCCGCCGCGCCGCTGGTGGGGCCGCTGGTCAGCGACGTCGTCGTTCAGGCCGTGATCGCCTACGTCGTGCTGGTGATCGTCGGCGAGTACCGCGCGCTACGCGATTTCAAGCCGGGCGGTGGGGAATCGCTTCGACCCGGCCCAGCAGGTATTCACGTTCCGTGAGGCCGAGGCGCATGTGCTTGACGAAGCCGAGCAGGTTCATGGCGAGCTGGTCGCTCGTGCCGACGTAGTGCCGGAAGGAGGTTTCGCCGTAGGCGCGCGCCACGACGAGCCGCTCGTCGACCACGGCGAGTTCGGCGATGGCGGGTTCGGTGCGGCGCGGCTCCAAGTCGAACAAGCAGTCCAGGACGGCTGCGAACTGCGGGCTCGTCTGAAGGCGCGATAGCTGATATCGCGTCCGCTGGATCGCTAACTCGGCCTTCGAAACGGCTGCCATCGTGGACGTCCTCCTAGTTGCCCGCTGTACCCGTTATATCGGCGCCGGGGCCGGAGCCGTGCAACGGAAGGCCGGCCGGCCCGGTCTATAGAGCGTGGCGTCACACTCTGACCCGAGTTTTGCGCCGCGAGGCCTCGATGCGATCGTCATCAAGGGCGCCCGCGAGCATAACCTCAAGAACGTCGACCTGACCCTCCCCCGGAACCGGCTGATCGTGATCACCGGCTTGTCGGGCTCCGGGAAGTCGTCGCTCGCCTTCGACACGATCTACGCCGAGGGCCAGCGGCGCTACGTCGAATCGCTCTCCAGCTACGCGCGGCAGTTCCTGGGCCAGATGGAGAAGCCGGACGTCGACTACATCGAGGGCCTTTCGCCGGCGATCTCGATCGACCAGAAGTCGACCTCGCGCAACCCGCGCTCGACGGTCGGCACCGTCACCGAGATCTACGACTACCTGCGGCTGCTCTTTGCCCGGATCGGCCGGCCGCACTGTTACAACTGCGGCCGCGCGGTCAGCGCGCAGTCGAGCGAGCAGATCGTCGATCAGATCCTCGAACAGCCGGAAGGCTCGCGCATCCAGCTGCTGGCGCCCGTCATCCGCGGGCGCAAGGGCGAGTATCAGAAGCTCTTCGAGGAGGTTCAGAAGGAAGGGTTCTCGCGCGTTCGCGTGGACGGCGAGACGCGCGAACTGCGCGAGAAGATCGACCTCGACAAGAAGCGCAAGCACACGATCGAAGTGATCGTCGACCGCCTGATCGTCAAGCCCGAGATCCGCAAACGGCTGACCGACTCGGTCGAGACGACGCTGCGGCTGGCGGGCGGCATCGTGACCGTGCTGGTCGAGCCCGGCCGGGACGCGAAGGAGGCGGCGCCTCCGAAGGAGCTCACGTTTTCGGAGCAGCTGGCCTGCGTCGCCTGCGGCCTTTCGTTCGAAGAGCTCGCGCCGCGTCTGTTCTCGTTCAATTCGCCGTACGGCGCGTGTCCCGACTGCACGGGGCTGGGCGTGAAGATCGAGATCGACCCGTGGAAGGTGATCCCCGACCGCTCGAAGTCGATCGAGGACGGCGCGATCGTGCCGTGGAGCAAATCGCTCGGCGGCGGCAGGTACCCCTCGATGAACCCGTACTACCTGCAGCAGGTCGAAAAGCTCTTGCGCTCGCGCCGCGTCAAGCTCTCGACGCCGATCGACAAGATGCCGCCCGACCTCGTGCAGACGATCCTGTACGGCGCGGAGACGAAGCAGCGCTTCACCTACGAGTCCAAGAGCGGTCACGCCTGGAGCTACGACGCGCAGTTCGAGGGCGTCGTCAACAACCTGCAGCGGCGCTATACGGAAACGTCGTCGGACTACGTCAAGGAAGAGATCGAGAAGTTCATGTCGGCCACGACGTGCAAGACCTGCAAGGGCGCACGTTTGAAGCCCGAGGCGCTGGCCGTGACGGTCGGCGGGATCGACATCAGCGCGCTGACCCGGCTCTCGGTCGAGAAGGCCGAGGCCTTCGTGCGCACCTTCAAACCCACCGCGCGTGAGGAGCTGATCGCGCACCAGGTCCTCAAGGAAGTGCGCGCGCGGCTCGGTTTCCTGACCAACGTCGGACTCGGTTATCTGAACTTATCGCGCTCGGCGACGACGCTCTCCGGGGGCGAATCGCAGCGGATCCGGCTCGCGACCCAGATCGGGTCCTCGCTCGTCGGCGTGCTCTACATCCTCGACGAACCGTCGATCGGCTTGCACCAGCGCGACAACGACCGCCTCCTCGCGACCCTCAAGACGCTGCGCGATCTGGGTAACACGCTGATCGTGATCGAGCACGACGAGGACACGATGCGCGAAGCGGACGTGATCGTCGATATCGGGCCGGGTGCCGGCGCTGAAGGCGGTCGCATCCTGACCGTCGGCACGCTGGCCGAGGTCCTGCAACACGAGGAGTCGCTGACCGGCGCGTACCTTTCGGGCCGTCAGTTCATCGCGATTCCCGGCCGCCGCCGCACGCCGCGCGGCTGGCTGCACGTCAAAAAAGCGAAAGCCAATAACATCGACGCGCTGGACGTCGATTTCCCGATCGGCGTGTTCGCCGCGGTCACCGGCGTCAGCGGCAGCGGCAAGTCGACGCTGGTCAACGAGGTGCTGGTCAAGGCCCTGAACCAGCACCTGCACGGCCAGCCGGCCGGCGGAACGTACGGGACGGTAGCCGGTGCGGAACAGCTCGATAAGCTCGTCGTGATCGACCAGTCGCCGATCGGGCGCACCCCGCGCTCCAATCCCGCCACGTACACCGGCGCGTTCGACCTGATTCGCGAGCTGTTCTCGCTCGTGCCCGATGCGAAGATGCGCGGCTACGGTCCGGGGCGCTTCTCGTTCAACGTCAAAGGCGGCCGCTGCGAGGCCTGCCAAGGCGACGGCATCATCAAGATCGAGATGCACTTCCTGCCCGACGTCTACGTGCCGTGCGAAGTCTGTAAGGGCAAGCGCTACAACGCCCAGACGCTCGAGATCAAGTACAAGGGCAAGTCGGTCTCCGACGTGCTCGAGCTGCGCGTCGACGAAGCGGCGGAGTTCTTCAGCGCGATTCCGCGCATCCACGGGCGGCTCAAGACCATCGCCGACGTGGGTTTGGGCTACATCAAGATGGGCCAGCCCGCCACGACGCTATCGGGCGGCGAGGCCCAGCGCGTCAAGCTCGCGACCGAGCTCTCGAAGCGAGCGACGGGGAGGACGTTTTACGTGCTCGACGAGCCGACGACGGGCCTGCACTTCGCCGACATCCACAAGCTGCTCGACGTGCTGCAGCGCCTCGTGGGCATGGGGAACACCGTGCTCACGATCGAGCACAACCTCGACGTGATCAAGACCGCCGACTACGTGATCGACCTCGGTCCCGAAGGCGGCGACCGGGGCGGGACGATCGTCGCGACCGGGACGCCCGAAGCCGTCGCGTCGGTCCCGGCGTCGTTCACCGGTCAGTACCTGGGCCCCGTCCTCGCGGACGCGCGCGCGCACGGCTTGATGCACCCCGACCACCGCGCGCGTATGGAAGCGCTCGAGCGCGACAACCTCGCGTCGCTGCACGACCTGGCGCAGAACGAGCGCGTCCCGGTCGAGGCCTAGCGGCTGCGGGGCTACGCGGCGGCGAGTCTGAGGATCGCGTCCGCGATCGCGCGCACGTCGGGTGCCACGATCGCCGGACGTTTGTCGAGCGGGTTGAGCGACGTCCCGTGGCGTGCCACGAACGCGGCCTCGAGGCCGGCCCGCATGGCGCCCGCGACGTCCCAGTCGTGCGCGGCCACGAGCAGCAGTTCGTGCGGGGCGAGCCCGAGCCGCTCGCCGGCCATCGCGTAGACTTCGCCGGCCGGCTTGTAGCAGCGAACGTCGTCGGCCGTCAGCACGGCCTCGAAATACTCGCCCAGCTTGGCGTGCTGCAACTGGGCGTCGGCCGCGGTGTACGGGGAATTCGTCAGGATCGCGAGCCGCAGCCCCGCGTCGCGCAGCCGCTGCAGGCCGTCGCGCACGTCGCCGTGGGCCGGCAGGGCGTTCATGCCGCGCAGGATCCGCCGCGCCCGCTCCTCGTCGACGTGGACCCCGCGCTTGCGCGCCGTCATCTCGAGCGCGGCTTGCGAGAGCGTGGTGAAATCCGCATAGGTTCCGAGGATCGTCGCGGCCATCGCGTTCTGCAGCGTTTGGGCGAACCACACCCGGCGCACGCCCTTGTCGCCGAAGGTGTCCGCGAACAGCGGATCGAGGGCGCTCATGTCGAGCAGCGTCTCGTTGAGATCGAAAAGGATCGTGCGTGGCCTCACCACCGCGCTATACCCGCTCGGCCGCGGCGTTTCCGTTCAAGCAAGCCACCTCAGTCGAACGGAATGTGGGCGGGTTCGGACGAACATGCGCGTTCCCGAACCGAATGAATCCAAGAATGAGGATGCAGCGTGTCTGAACGTCATGGTGTGGCGGAACGAATCGGAATTCTCGTCGGCGGCGGGCCGGCGCCAGGCATCAACAGCGTCATCGCGGCCGCGACGATCGAGGCGATCAACAACGGCCTACAGGTCATCGGCATCTACGACGGCTACCGTCATATCGTCAACGGCGATATCTCGCAGGTGACCGAATTGACGATCTCCGACGTATCGCGGGCGCACGGGACCGGCGGTTCGATCCTGCGGACCTCGCGTACGAACCCGGCCAAGGACGAGGCTAGCCTGGCGCGCGCGGTCGAGTCGCTCCGGCGGCTGGGGCTTCGCTACCTGGTCACGATCGGCGGCGACGACACGACCTACGGGGCGATCCGGATTGCCGAGGCGAGCAAAGGCTGGATCGGCGTGGCCTCGGTCCCCAAGACGATCGACAACGACCTGCCGCTCCCCGACAACGCGCCCACGTTCGGCTTCGAGACGGCGCGCTCGGTCGGAACCGCGATCGTCGAGAACCTGATGGAGGACGCGCGGACCGCGTCGCGCTGGTATCTCGCGGTCACGATGGGGCGCAAGTCGGGTTCGCTGGCGCTGGGTATCTGCCGCGCGGCGGGCGCGACGCTGGCCGTGATCGCCGAGGAGTTCCCCGAGCAGGTCGACATGCCGATGGTCGTCGACACGATCGTCGGCGCGATCGTCAAGCGCCGCGCGAGCGGCGGCGATCATGGAGTCGCGGTCGTCGCCGAAGGGTTCGTCGAACGGCTGACGCCCGAGGCGCTCAGCGCGCTCAGCCCCGCCTCCACCGATGCGTACGGGCACGTCCGGCTGGCGGATATTCCGATCGGCTTCGCGCTGCGCGACGCCGTCAACCGGCGCCTCAAGGAACTGGGAGTCGACTCGACCGTCATCCCTAAAGATATCGGCTACGAGCTACGTTGCGCCAAGCCCGTTCCGTTCGATCTCGAGTACACGCGGACGCTCGGATACGGTGCGGTGAAGTATCTCCTAGGAGGAGGCAGCGGCGCATTGGTCGCGCTCTCGGGCGGCCGGGTCGTGCCGGTAACGCTGGACGAACTGCGCGACGAAAAGACGGGACGCGTCCGCGTCCGGCTCGTCGATACGACGACCGAGTCCTATCAGGTGGCGCTCAAGTACATGATCCGGTTGCAGCCGGACGACTTGCTGGAGCCCTCGGTCTCGCGCCTGTCCGCGCAGACCAACCTCTCGCCTCTGGAGTTCGTCGATCAGTTCGGTCGCCTCTTCGCGGCGGTTCCCGCCTAAGGCGGGAACCGTTTAGAAGCCGAGCTTCGGAAGCTCTCGCGCGCGTTCGGTGAGGTTGCGGTAGCGCGCCAGAGCGAAGAGTGGGAAGAACGCGCGGTAGCCGTGATAGCGCAAGTAGAACACGCGCGGAAAACCGACCGCCGTATACCACGGTTCGTCCCATAAGCCTTCGGCGTTCTGCCGCTCGCGCAGGTAGTCGATGCCGCGCCGCACGGCCGGGTGGCGGGCTTCGCCGGCGCCCATCAGCCCGAGCAACGCCCACGCCGTCTGACTCGCGGTGCTCTGCTTGCACGTTCCGCGCGCTTCGTGCCAGTACGTCGCGCCGTCCTCGCCCCAGCCCCCGTCCGGCCGCTGGGCGCGCAGCAAGTACCCGACCGCTCGCCGTACGTTCTCGGAGTTGCGCGTGGTTTCGCCGGCGGCCATGAAGGCGTTGATCGCCGACCACGTACCGTAGATGTAATTCGTGCCCCACCGGCCGAACCACGACCCGTCCTCCTGTTGCGCGCGCCGCAGGTACGCGAGTCCGCGCGCCACGGCCTGATGGTCCTTGGCGTACCCCATTTGCAGCAGCATGCCGACGCAGCGCGCGGAGACGTCTTCCGTGGGCGGGTCGAGCAGCGCGCCGTGGTCGGCGAACGGGATGTGGTTGAGCGAATAATGATCGTTGTCGATATCGAAGGCGCCCCAGCCGCCGTTGCGGCTCTGCATGCCGATCACCCACTCGGCGGCGCGAGCGAGCGGCTCGCGGTAGCGCCCGGGGTCGTCGCGGTGCAGCGACATCGCGACGACCGCGGTATCGTCGACGTCGGGATAGTAGTCGTTCCAGTACTGGAAGGCCCAGCCGCCGGGGCGCAAGCCCGGCCGCCGCCGCGCCCAGTCGCCGACCACGTCGAGCACCTGCCGTCCCGCGAGCCACGCGTTCGCGCGCGCGACGGGTTCCGCGACGGACGCGGAGCCGCTCTCCTGCAGCGCGTGCGCGACGAGCGCGGTGTCCCAGACGGGCGAGACGCAGGGCTGGCAATAGGCTTCGTCGTCGCGCACGACCAGCAGCTTTTCGATCGCGCCGCGCGCGGTCCGCATGTCCGGGTGATCGCTGCCGTAGCCGAGCGCGTCGAAGGCCATGACCGTGTTGGCCATGGCGGGAAAGATCCCGCCCAAACCGTCTTCGCCGTTGAGCCGTTCGGTCGTGAAACGAACGGCTTTGACGATCGCGCGCGCACGAATCGAACGCGGAAACAGCGGCTCGACCACGCGCAGCACTTTGTCGAGCGCGAAGAAGACCTTGGCCGCCGGCGTCGCGCCGACCGGCCGCATGTAGCCGCGCTCTTCTTCCGGCGGGACGACGAAGAGCTCGCGCACGTCGACGCCCTTGGGATTGCGAGCCCGCGGGTGCAGCGCCATCAGCACCAGCAGCGGCACGACGACGGTGCGCGACCAGTACGAGACCTTGTCCAAGTGGAACGGGAACCAGGCCGGCATGTGCATGGTCTCGACCGGCATCACGGGCACCGCGCGCCAGGGCACCTGCCCGTACAGGGCGAGCGCGAGGCGCGTGAAGACGTTGCAGCGAGCGGCGCCGCCCTGCGCGAGCACGCTCTCGCGGGCGCGTCGCATGTGCGGCGCATCGACCCGCTCGCCCGCGAGCTTGAGGGCGAGATAGGCTTTAACGGTCGCGCTCACGTCGGTGTGGCCGCCGTAGAAGAGCGGCCAGCCGCCCTCGGGGTTCTGGATGCGCCGCAGGTAGGCGCAGATCTTCGCCTCCAAGGCCGGGTCGGGATCCCCGAGATAGTGGCGGAGCATGATGTACTCCGCGGGAATCGTGGCATCGGCTTCGAGCTCGAAAACCCAGTGGCCGTCGCCGTTTTGCCTCGCGAGAAGCGCGCGCTCCGCCGCGGCGATCGCGTCGTCTAACGGCTGTCGCGCGGTATCGGTTGCGTAGGAGGTTGACATTCGGCTGAGGTCGTTGCTCCCGAGGAATGTTGTGAGGACGCGGCGGCGGGAATACCGTCCAGCCGGACGGTATAGGCATACCATGCAGCGGCGACGCACGTCAACGGAGTTCGTCTAGATGCCGGTTCGCGGATCCGGGGCCGCCACGCGCCGTAACGTGCTGGCCGCCGCGGCCGAAATCGTCGCGGCCGACGGCGCTGCGAAGCTGACGCTGGACGCCGTCGCCGAGCGGGTCGGCCTCTCCAAGGGCGGCATCCTCCACCACTTCGCCACCAAGGATTCCTTGATCGCCGCGATGATCGAGGACGTGGTCGCGCAATTCGAAGGCGACCTGCAGCGGCACATGCAGGGTGAGAGCGGCCCCGGTAGCTTTGCGCGGGCCTTCCTCGGCGCGTGCTTGGATCGCGACGGCGCGCTCACGCGGACGTTGAAAGTCAGCGCCGGCATCCTCGCAGCCGTCGCCATTAATTCGCAGTTGCTGGCTCCGCTCCGGCGGCGCTACGAGGAGTGGCGGCAGCGGCTCGAGGACGACGGCATCGATCCCGCGATCGCCGAACTCGTGCGCTCCGCCGCCGACGGGCTGTGGCTGGGCAACGTCCTGGAGCTGGGCCAGCCGAACGTGGCCCTGCGCAAACGCGTGTTTGCCAAGCTGGTCGAGCTGACGCACCTCGGCGGCGCGCCGCCGCAGCCCGATACGGCCTGACGCGGCGGTTGGCGCGCTAACGCTGCGTTAGCGGAAGATCGCGCAGGCCGTCGTGCCGGTGGCGAGGAGCTTGCCCTTCGCGTCGGTCAGGCGGCCCTCCGCGAGCGCCGTGGTGCGCCCGACGTGCACGGTGCGGCCTTCGCAACGCACCCGGCCCGTGTCGCCCGTAATCGGGCGCACGAAGCGCACTTGCAGGTCGGTCGACGCGTACCCGACGTCGGCAGGCAGCGACGAGTGGACCGCGCACCCGAGCGCGGAGTCCATCAGCGTCAGCGCGAAGCCGCCGTGCACGAGGCCGATCGGGTTGTAGTGGTATTCGCCGGGCTCGCCCTCGAAGACGACGTGGCCTTCGTTGGCTTCGACGAGCCGGAAGTTCATCAGCACGCCGATCGGCGCGAGATGGGCCGCGCCGGGTTCGAGTACGGAACGAAGGACCTCGACCCCGCTGCGTCCGCGGGACGCCTCGACGAAGGCCTTGGGATCGTCCCAGCGGATGGTCCGTTCGCGGGTGGGCTGATCGATCACGGTTTGGTCCCCTCCGGCGCGGTGCGCACCACGACTTTCCCGATGTATTTGCCGCCGCGCAGCATGTCGATGAACGCTTGCGGCGCGTTCTCGATGCCGTCGACGAACGACTCTTGCGCCACGATCTTTCCCGCGCGCAGCAGCGGCGCGATCTCGGCCACGAACTCGCCGAACCGGTTCAAACTGTCCGAGACGATAAAGCCCTTGAGCGTCAGCCGCTTGCCGACGATCATGATCATGTTGCGCGGCCCGGGCTGCGCTTGATTGTAGGCGGAGATCATGCCGCACGCGGCCACGCGCCCGAATGGGTTGAGCGCGGAGATGGCCGCTTCGAGCTGTTCGCCGCCGACGTTGTCGAAGTAGACGTCGATGCCGTTCGGCGCGGCTTCGCGCAGCTTGCGCTCGATATCGCCGCCGACGTGGTCGAAAGCCGCGTCGAAGCCCAGCGTTTCGGTAAGGAACTTCACCTTTTGGGGCCCGCCCGCGCTGCCGATCACGGTGGCGCCCTTCTGCTTCGCGAGCTGCCCGGCGATGCTGCCGACCGCGCCCGCCGCCGAGGAGATGAAGATCGTCTCGCCGGCCTTCAGGTCCGCGATCAGCGTCAACCCGACCCACGCGGTCAGGCCCGGCACGCCGAGCACGCCGAGATACGCGCTCGGCGGCGCCAGCGCCGTGTCGATCTTGGTGAACGCCTTGGCCGGCGCCAGCGCGTACTCGCGCCAGCCCAGCATCGAGTGCACCCACGTCCCGACGGGGAGCGACGCGTCGCCCGACGCGACGACGAACCCGACGGCCCCGCCTTCCAGCGGCTTCCCCACGGCAAACGGCGGCACGTACGACTTGACGTCGTTCATGCGGCCCCGCATGTACGGCTCGACGGAACTGTGCGTGACGCGCACCAGCACCTGGCCGGGCGCCGGGTCGCCGAGTCCGACCTCGGCCAGCTCGAAGTTTTCGGCGCTCGGCCAACCGGACGGGCGGGAGGCGAGGCGGATCTCGCGGCTCTTCGTGTCGACTTGCATGATGCAAGCCGCTTTGTCGCGAACGGATGGGGCACCTGCCTGTTGGGAGTACCGCGCCATCGCACGCCGCCGGAGTTTCGAGGAGATGAACTGTTCGATCGCGCGCGCGCTGGACGTGCTGGGCGAGTGGTGGACGCTCCTCGTCGTGCGCGAGGCGTTCCGCGGCGTCCGGCGCTTCGACGGCTTCGTCGAACGGCTCGGCATCGCGCCCAACATCCTGTCGGCGCGATTGAAGAAGCTCGTCGAACACGGCATCCTCGAGCCGCGCCGGTACGCGGAGCATCCCGAGCGCCACGAGTACCGGCTGACCGCCAAGGGGCGGGAGCTGTTCCCGGTCATCGTGGCGCTCTTGCAGTGGGGCGATCGCTGGTACGCGCAGGACGGTCCGCCCGCGATCTTGCTGCACGACGCGTGCGGTCATCCGGCCGAAGCGCGCTTCACGTGCGCGCACTGCGGCGAAGCGCTCGATCCCCGGGCCACGCACGCCGTGCCGGGTCCGGGCGCGAAGGACGCGGCGCCGAGCCTGATCGTCCGCTAGCGCGAAAAGGACTTCCGCCGCCCTTGCCGGACTGAAGCGCTCTGGCGATGCTCGCCGGGCTGTGAGGTTCTGCCATGCGTTTCCGTGGGCTCGTCGCCGTAACGTTGCTGGCCCTCGCCGTTACGAACGTGCGAGCCACGGCAGCCGGCGCGCCGCAGAATCTGCAGCTCTGCAATCACTTTCCGCGGTAGCGAACACGAGGTGAGCGACGCCGCCGCGATGATCGGGAATCGTCGGATGCAGTGCGGAACCCGACGGTTCCGCGCGTTGCTGCTCGAACGGCGCGAAAGGTTGCGCGGGGTGTGACAGGCGCATGGCATAGTGCGGGTGTATCATCCAGTTGTCGGGCGAAATCGCCACGACGGTCTCCCGCAAAGGCCGCATGGCTGGAGCGCGGGAGGCGGCCCGAGTCGCGGGCCATGAGTGAGCCGCATGCCGGTGAGGAGCCGGTTCTCGAACAGGGATGTTCGGTGAAGGCACACACGACGAAATTCGGTGCTGTACGCGCTGGCCTGGATGCAAGGCGGCATAGCGTATTCCCGCGGCTGGTGGGCGGTCGGAACCGGCCACTGCATCCGCGTATCGCTGAACGTGAGTTCCCAGTCGATCGGGGCCGGTCACGCCCAGTCGCTGAACCCGCCGCCCCGTTAGCGGATGTGCCGGCCGCCGCGGCCGTGCCGCGGCGGGAGGCGCCCTGGAACGAACGGAAGTTTTCTCCATGGATACGCTCGAACGCACCCGCCCGGCCGCGCACCGCACGCACGTCGTCGAGAATCAGGTTCCGCCGCTCGCGAACTACGACGCATACTCGAGCGATGCCGCGCTGATCGCCGCGGTGGACGCGAACGGCGCGCGCTGGGCCGCTCCGGCGCTGGGGGCGATCGGCCGCCGCGCCGGATCCGAGGAGGCGATCGCCTGGGGCTTCGATGCCAACGTCAACCTGCCGAAGCTCAAGACCTTCGACCGCACGGGCGAGCGCCTGGACGAGGTGGAGTTCCATCCGTCGTATCACCGGTTATTCGAAGCGGCCGTAGGCTACGGCCTGCACTGCTCCTCGTGGCGCGACCCGAAGCCGGGCGCGCAGGTGGCGCGGGCGGCGGGCTTCTACCTCTGGAGCCAAGCCGAAGCGGGCCACGGCTGTCCCGTCTCGATGACGCACGCGGTGCTTCCGGCGCTGCGCCTGCAACCCGAGCTCGCTCGCGCGTGGGAACCGTACGTGTTCTCGGGCTCGTACGACGGGCGCTTGCGGCCGGCTTCCCAGAAAGGCTCCGCCCTGTTCGGGATGTTCATGACGGAGAAGCAAGGCGGCTCCGACGTGCGCGCCAACACCACGCGCGCGGTGCCGGTCGGCGCCGGCGGCCCCGGCAACGAATACACGCTGGTCGGTCACAAGTGGTTCTGCTCGGCACCGATGTGCGACGCGTTCCTGGTCACCGCGCAAGCGCCCGGCGGGCTGTCGTGCTTCCTGGTCCCGCGCTTCCTGCCCGACGGAACCAAGAACGCGATCGCGCTGCTGCGCCTCAAGGATAAGCTCGGAAACCGCAGCAACGCGTCGGGCGAAGCCGAACTCGACGGCACGGCCGCCTGGCTCGTCGGCGAAGAGGGGCGCGGCGTCGCGACGATCGTCGAGATGGTGAACTTCACGCGGCTGGACTGCGTGATCGGCGGCGCGGCCGGCATGCGCCAGGCCGTCGCGCAAGCGATCCATCACGCGACGTACCGCAGCGCGTTCGGTAAACGCTTGATCGACCAGCCGCTGATGCTCAACGTGCTGGCCGATCTGGCGCTCGAGTCCGAAGCCGCCACCGCGCTGTTCGCGCGCTTGGCGCGCGCGGCCGACCGCGCCGCCGCCGGCGACGAGCACGAAGCGCGGCTCAAGCGCATCGGCACGGCCTTCGGAAAATACTGGGTCTGCAAGCGCGCGCCGGGCCACGCGGCCGAAGCGCTCGAGTGCCTGGGCGGAAACGGGTACGTCGAAGAGTCGATCATGCCGCGACTCTATCGCGAAGCGCCGGTCAACTCGGTGTGGGAAGGCTCGGGCAACGTGATCGCGCTCGACGTCCTGCGCGCGATGGCCAAAGAGCCGGGCGTGCTGGAATCGTACTTCTCGGAAGTCGATGCGGTGCGCGGGTCGGATGCGCGCGTGGACGCCGCCGCGGCGGCGCTGCAGACCGAGCTGGCGGATCGCGACGACGCGCAGCGCCGCGCGCGCCGCATCGTGGAGCGGATGGCACTGGTCTTCCAAGCCGCGCTGCTCGTGCGCGGCGCGCCGGGGTATGTCGCCGACGCGTTCGTCGGCTCGCGTTTGGGTGGTGAAGCCGGGCATTCGTACGGAACGCTCGGCCGCGGCACCGACCTCGCAGGCATCGTCGCCCGCGCCCACCCGACCGGCGCGTAACCGCCGCCCGAACGTTGAGGTTCCACGAATCGGTTCGGCTCGAACGGCGCGCCGACGGGGTGGCCTGGATCGTCGTCGACCGGCCGCTGGCCCGCAACGCGATGTCGTCGGAGATGTGGCACCATTTCGGCGCGTGCGTGCGCGCCGTCGCGGCCGACGACGGCGTCCGCGCGCTCGTCATCGGCGGCGTTCGCGACGCGTTCGTTTCGGGCGCCGACATCGCCGATTTCTCCGCGATCGAAACGGTGTCGGACGCACTCGCATACGAGGACGGCGTGGAGGCCATGCTGAGGGAATTCGAAGCCTTACCGATCGTGACGATCGCGGCGGTTTCCGGTGCCTGCACCGGCGGCGGCGTCGTGCTGGCGGCGGCCTGCGACCTACGCTTCGGCAGCGCCGGCGCGCGGGTCGGCTTTCCGATCGCGCGCACGCTCGGCAACATCACGAGCGCGGCCAACGTCGCGCGCGTGGCCTCGATCGTCGGCGACGCGCGCGCCCTCGAGTGGCTCGTGACCGCGCGGCTGGCCGATGCCGGCGCCGCCGAACGCGCCGGGTTCTTCAACGCCGTACTGCCCGATTTCGATACGCTGGGCGCGCACGCGCAGGCCATCGCGGCGGACGTCGCGCGTAACGCGCCGCTGACCGTGCGCGCGGCGAAGGAACTCGTGCGCCGTCTGCGCGACGCGGCGCGCCGCGACGTCGCGGACCGCGACCTGCTCGAACTCTGTTACGGCAGCGAAGATTTCCGCGAAGGCGCGCGCGCCTTCGTCGAAAAACGCGCGCCGGTCTTTCGCGGGCGGTAGAACGGCTACCCGGCGATGCGGGCCGTCAGCCAGCAGGTCGCGCGCACCACGCCGCCGACCGGCGGTTCGCCCTGTACCAGTTCCGGCGCGCTCAGGATATCGATCTCACCGCCGTCGGTCGCGACCCGCAAACGCCGGAAGGCGCGTTCCGTCGCGGGGTTGATGCGCGTCTCGCCGGCGCGGATCGTGCCGGTCACGACGCTCTGCGAACGCGCGCGGCCCGTGTTGTGGCCGAACAGCCCGACCGGTACGAACGACGTCGCGGCGAAACCCGCCGGTTCGCGTTCGAGCGACGCACGGTAGGCGGCGTCGTTCGGCCACCACGTCAGTTCGCGCGCGAACCCGCATAACGCCAGCACCGCGTTGAACGGCACCTCGCGCGCCGCCAGCGCCGAATCGAAATCGGGAATGCTGGCGGAGAACGGATAGAGCCCGTGCTCGCGACCGGCCGGCGATGCCCAGGCGTAGATCTCGCCCTCGAGCGCGAAGTCGGCGTTGGGCTCGAGCGCCTCGACGACCGCGTTCATGCGCGCCTCGCTGTGGAAGTGCGGATTGGCGCCCGCCAGTTCGCGGCGGCTGTCGCTGCGGCGGTAGAGGTTCACCCACAGTTCCGCGCCGGCACCCGGCGTCCAGACGCGGTAGTCCCCGTGCGGAGCCTCGATCAGCGTGCCGCGGTCGAGGGCGCGGTGCAACAGCGATTCGAGTTCGGTTCGCTCGAGCGTAAACCCAACTGTCCTGAAATAATCGGACACCCTCCTACCATTCGACGCTCGCCGGCAGTCCGCTCCAAGCGCCGTCGAGAAGCGCCAGCAATTGCGCCCGGTCGACGGGACGCGGGTTGACCAGCGGCGCCGCCAGGGCACCGTCCGCGACCGCGCCGAGTTCGCCGCGGTCCAGGCCCAGCTCTTCGAGCGACGTGGGGGCGCCGGTCTCGCGCGCGAGCGCCGCCAGCGCCTCCGCAACGTCTTTCGTGCCGAGCGCACGGCCCGCGCGGGCGAGCGCCTCGGGCGCGGCCGGCGCGTTGAAACGCACGGCGTGCGGCAGGATGACGGCGTTCGCGTCGCCGTGGGCGATGCCGTACCGGCCGCCCAGGACGTGGCAGATCCGGTGGTGCAGCGCCATCCCCGACCCGGCCAACGCGACCGCCGCGAGATAGGCGCCGAACAGCAGTTCCTCGCGCGCGGCCGGGTCGCGCGGGGTCCGCGCCGCGACGCGCAGCGCGGGCGGTATGCGCCGCAGGGCCTCCTCGGCGGCCAGCAGCGCCAGCGGTTGCGCGCCGGGCGCGTAGAGCGCTTCGATGCAGTGCGCCAGCGCGTTCATCGCACTCCCCGCGCTCGCGCGAACCGGGAGATCGTAGGTCAGGTCCGGGTCGTAGACGACCGCGCGCGGCGGACCCGACGCCACCGCTTCCTTCGTGCGGCCGGTCGTGCGGCCGGCGTGGGCCGTCAGTTCGCTGCCGCCGTAGGTGGTCGGGACGGCGACGACGGGCACGGCGGTGGAAAACGAGGCGGCCTTGGCGAGGTCGATCGCGGCGCCGCCGCCCAGCGCGAGCAGCCCGCCGGCGCCGGTCTCGCGCGCCAGCGCCGCCAGTGCCGCCACGGCGCTCGCCGGCACGTGGGGCGCCACGCCGTCGAACCGGCCTACGACCCCGGCTCCGAGCGCTGCGGCGACGCGGTCCGCCACCGCACGCTGCGACGGCGCCGGCACGAGCAGCAGCCGCGCGATATCGCAGGCATTCAGGACGTCCGCCAGTTTGGCGAGCGACCCGGCACCGAAGGTGAGCGACAGCGGCGGCTGCCGGTAGGAAAACGCGCGCATGGCCGAGCGTAGTTGGCGGCGGGCGCCGGGAATCATGCGGGGCGCGCTGCTTCCGCGTCGTAAAGGCCCGCGTGGCAACGAAGCGATCTCCGGCCGAACGCGCGCGCCTCCTCCGCGCCGAACTCGAGGAGGCGAATTACAACTACCACGTCCTGGACGCGCCCACGATCGCGGACGAAACCTACGACGCGCTCTTACGCGAACTCCGCGACCTCGAGGAGGCGCATCCGGAGCTCGCCACGCCGGATTCGCCGACGCAGCGGGTCGGCGGCGCGCCGGTTTCGGAGTTCCCGCCGTACCGGCACGCGGTTCCGATGCTCTCGCTCGCCAACGCGTTCGACGAGGCGGACCTGCGCGCGTTCGACGCCCGCGTGACGAAACTGGCCGGCGCGCCGGTCGCGTACGCGTGCGAGCTGAAGATCGACGGGCTCGCGATGTCGCTGCGCTACGAGGGCGGAACGCTCGCGTCCGCGGGCACGCGCGGCGACGGCAGCGTCGGCGAAGAGGTGAGCGCCAACATCCGCACGGTAACGGACGTGCCGCGTAAACTGCACGCCCCGTTTCCCGCCGTCGTCGACGTGCGCGGCGAGGTGTACATGCGCAAGAGCGCGTTTACCGCGCTCAACGCCGCGCGCGCCGCCGCGGGCGAGGCTCAGTTCGCGAACCCGCGCAACACCGCCGCCGGCGGCTTGCGGCAGAAGGATCCGCGGGCGACCGCGCAGCGCAAGCTCTCGTTCTTCGCGTACGCGATCGGCGCGTTCGAGGGCGCCGCGCTGCCGCGCACGCAAATCGAGTTACTGCACGCCCTGCACCGTTACGGGTTTCCCGTCAACGAGCGCGCGACGGCCTGCGCGACGATCGACGACGTTATCGCGTTTTGCCGCAGGTGGGAGAGCGAGCGGAACTCGCTCGACTACGAGATCGACGGCGTCGTCATCAAGGTCGACGATCTGGCGGTGCAAGCCAAGCTCGGGTACGCGGGCAAAGACCCGCGCTGGGCGACCGCGTTCAAATTCCGTGCCGCCGAGGCGCGTACGAAGCTGATCGAGATTGCCGTCAACGTCAGCCGCTCGGGCAAGCTCAATCCGTACGCGGTGCTCGAGCCGGTGATCATCGGCGGCGTCACGGTGAGCATGGCGACGCTGCACAACGAAGCGGACATCGCGCGCAAGGACATCCGCGCGGGCGACACCGTGATCGTGCGCCGGGCGGGCGACGTGATTCCCTACGTGGCCGGTCCCGTGCTCGACCTGCGCCCCCCGGATGCCGTGCCGTACCGGATTCCCGAGAAGTGCCCGGTCTGCGGTTCCGCGGTCGACCATCCGCCCGACGACGCGTTCTCCTATTGCACGAACGTGTCGTGCCCGGCGCAGTTGCGCGAACGCATCCGGCATTGGTGCACGCGCGGGGCGATGGACATCGAAGGGATCGGCGACGTGCTGGCCGGCGCGCTGGTCGATGCGAAGCTGTGCGCGAACGTGGCCGACCTGTACGACTTGACCGCGGAGTCGATGGCGGCGCTGCCGCGCATGGGCGAGAAGTCGATCGCCAACGTGCTGGCGGCGATCGAGGGCTCGAAGTCGCGCGGCCTCGCGCGCGTGCTCGCGGCGCTGGGCATCAGGTACGTCGGCGGCCAGAACGCCGCGCTGCTGGCCGGCGACTTCGGCACGATCGACGCGCTCGCTAAGGCGACGCGCGAAGAACTGGTCGCAACCGAGGGGATCGGCGATCAGATCGCCGAGAGCGTCGCGTTCTTCTTCGCGCAGCCGCAGAATATGGCGGCGATCGAACGCCTGCGCGCGCGCGGCGTCGACACGAGCGCGCCGCTGCGCGCCAAGAAACCCGCCGGCGCGCTCGCGGGCAAGACGTTCGTGCTCACGGGCACGCTGCCGAGTCTCACGCGCGAGGAGGCGACCGAACTGATCGTCGCCGCCGGCGGCAAAGTCAGCTCCGCGGTGAGCAAGAAGACCGACTACGTGGTCGCGGGCGAAGAAGCCGGCTCGAAGCTCGCTAAAGCCGAGAGCCTGCACGTTCCCATCATCGACGAAGCCGCCTTGCGCACGCTCCTGGCGTAGATCGAGGCGAGCGCTCGGCCTGACGCCGAGTTCGCGCCGGCTCAGCTCTGTGCCCATAAACCCGATGCCCACTTCGTGCGAGCAACTCCGGAGGTCGTCGACGAAATCGACCGTCAGTATCGCACGCTCGTTGCTGGTGAGTGATGAATCGATAGGTCCAAGCGATGCGATTCGCTTGCTATTTCGTGCCATCGGCCGTCGGGGCGTCAAGGTCGTCCCGTCGTACGTGGCACAAGATCTCGCGGGCATTCGCCGCGCTAGACCTGACGATAGACAGTTCACCGCCGCGGTACTGGCGGTTACGAAAGAGATTCAGACCGCGTTAAAATCGCCCGCACAGTTCGGTGTCGAGGTTAGCCACCAGCTCGAAGGCTGGCGACGGAGCAAGTTCGCTTCGTGCGGCGGCGACGCGCACCTGAGGCTTGACTTTCGGCCCGCCGAGCCGGCCGGCATCGAGATCCTTGCTTTCGGAGATCGCGAGTTTCCTGATAGTGTTTATCGCATCGCAAAGGAGCGACTCTGAATCAGCCGCAGCAGCGTTAGCGGCTTAGGGGCGAAGGGGGATCCAGATTTCGACGTTTCCGGTGCCGCTGAGCGGTCGAAATCCTCCCCGTAGCGTTCGAACTCGGGGGCGTCGGCGATCTCGAAGTCGGATCCCGGGAACCACCCGTTCAAGATCGCGTCGAACGTGGTGCGAATCGTCGACACGTGACCGCGGTGAACGAAGACCGCGTACCGCTGCGCCGAATGCGGCGCGCGCGAACTCGGCCGGGACCGGTTTCGAACGCGGCGACTTCGACGGCGGCGATGTATTCGACGTTTCCGTCGTCGTCGCGGTTTGCCAGCACGCCGTAGGTCACGCCGCCCACGTGGCCCGGGATGTGGCCGATATGCGGTGCGAAACGCTGCCACAGGTGCGGGATGCGCTCGAAATTCGATTCGGGCAGCCCGGCGAGCAGCAGGCCGCGGCCGGTCTCGATGCGCGGTTCCTCTGGCCGACGGACACGGGTTTCTCCTTTCGCACCGGCCCTGGCCGGCAGGGTTGCGGATCCCGGCGGCCGTAGTACCCGCGTCAACCCCCGGACAATATAATTCAACTGTGGAGTGTGACTCATGCCGAATGATGCTTTCGGCCACTCTCAGCCGATCTCTCGCAGCCGTGCTTTTTGTACGCCGGATGCGGCCGAGGCTGATGTGGCTACCCGCGGATTCTCAACCCGAGCGATCCGGACCGGACAGGACCCGTGCAGTGCGACTGGGGCGACGATCGTGCCCGTCTTCCAGACGGCCACCTTCACGCAGGACGGCGTCGGGGTCAACAAGGGCTACGACTACTCACGGTCGGGGAATCCGACCCGGGCGGCCCTGGAGTCCCAGCTGGCCGATCTCGAGGGCGCGCGCTTCGGCTGCGCGTTCGGGTCGGGCATGGCGGCCGCCAACGGGGCGTCGTTCAGCTTCCTGCGCGCGGGCGACCACGTGGTGGCGACCAAGGACCTCTACGGCGGTACGCACCGGCTCTTCTCCGACGTGTTTTCGCGCTACGGCATCGGGGTCACGTACGTCGATATGTGCGACCTCGGCGAGACGCGCGCCGCGATTCGTCCGAACACCAAGCTGCTGTGGGTCGAGACCCCGACCAACCCGCTGCTGCGCATCATCGATATCGCGGGAGTCGCTGCGCTCAAGCGCCCCGGCTTGATCGTCGCGGTCGACAACACGTTCGCGACGCCCTACTGGCAGCGCCCGCTCGAACTCGGCGCCGACGTCGTGATGCACTCGACCACGAAGTACCTCAGCGGCCACAGCGACGTCGTGGGCGGAATCGTCATCACCAACGACCCCGAGCTGCACGCGCAGGTCGCGCTGCATCAGAACTCGGTCGGTGCGGTGCCGGGCCCGTGGGATGCGTACCTGACGCTGCGCGGCGCGAAGACGCTGGCGCTGCGCATGCGCGAACACGAAGCCAACGCCCACGCGGTCGCGCGTTTCTTGGAAGGGCGCGACGACGTTTCGGCGGTGTACTATCCCGGCCTCGAATCGCACGAGCACCACGCGCTCGCGAAGCGCCAGATGCGCGGGTTCGGCGGCATCGTGTCGTTCCGCGTGCGCGGCGGCGGCGAGCGCGCGCTCGAGGTCGCGCGGTCGATGAAGATCTTCAACTTGGCGACGTCGCTCGGCGGCGTGGAGTCGCTGGTCTGCAGCCCGTGGACGATGACGCACGGCTCCGTGCCGGAGGCGCGCAAGATCGAACTCGGCCTGACCCAGGAACTGCTACGGCTCTCCGTGGGCATCGAAGACGTTGCCGATATCCTGACCGACCTCGGCGGCGCCCTCGACCGGACCGCCCGCCTCAGCCTCGTGGCGTAGGGACCGACCTTCGTCCACCGTGGCCTAAAATAGACCACCTCATCGCCGAATTTTCGGCAGCTGCCCCGCCGGCTCGAGCCTCGCTCGGACCGCGTCCGCTCGGTTACCCGCCCGGCCTTAGCCTAGTCGCGTGAGGCGCGAGGCCGGGCGGCGTTCGGGCGCCGGCGGCAGCGCGAGACCGAGCGCCTCCGCGACGTCGCCCGCGACCACGCCGACCGGACGCCGTCGCGCGGCGTAGCGGCCTGCCAAGCCGTGCCAGTACGCGCCCACGCGGGCCGCGTCGACCGGCGCCAGGCCCTGCGAGAGCAAGGTCGCGATCGCGCCGGTGAGCACGTCGCCCGTGCCGGCGGTCGCGAGGGCGCTCGTGCCGCTCACGTTGATGTGCGTGACCGTGCCGTCGTCGATCAAGGTCGTGTGGCCTTTGAGCAGCGTCGTGACGCCGGTCCGCGCGACGAAGGCGCGCAAGCGGTCGCCGCGCGTGCCCGGCACGATCGTGCCCTCGCCCGAGAGGCGCGCGAACTCGCCGGCGTGCGGGGTCAGCACGCACGCCTTGCCGCGCAGGATGTCCAGGTGCTTGCCGAGATGGAATAACGCGCTTGCGTCAGCCACGAACGGCCGCTGCAGCTCGGAGATGAAACCGCGCACGATCTCACCGATCGCGTCGGAGAGGCCGAGACCGGGCCCGAGCGCGACGGCGTTCGAGCGTCCGGTCAGGTCGATCAGCCGCTGGATCGAGCCGTCGACGTCGCGCTCGTTGTAGGTGACGACGACCTGTTCCACGAGGTGCGCGCGCAGCAGGCGCGCGGTAGCCGTGTCGGAGGCGACCATCACGTAGCCCGCGCCCGCCCGCGCCGCGCCGCGCGCGCACAGGACGGCCGCGCCCGGGAACTGTTCGGAACCCGCGACGATCAGCGGAGCGCCGACGGTGCGCTTATCGGATTCGTCGCCGCGCTTGGGCAAGAGCGCGCGGAACTCCGTATCGTCGAGCGCCGCGAAGTCGGGCGGCCCTAGGCTCGCGAGCTCGTCTCCCATCGCCAGATCGCCGACGTAAAGCGTGCCGGCGTTCGCGCGGCCGGGCTCGCGCAGCAGTCCCAGCTTCGCGGCGCCCAGCGTGACCGTCGTGTGCGCGCGGACCGCGTGCTCGGCGGCGGCCCCGCTCGTCGCGTCGACGCCGGTCGGGACGTCGACGGCCAACACGTGCGCCGCGCAGGCGTTGAGCGCCTCGACTGCCGGCACGAGTTCGACGCGCAACTCGGCGCGGGCACCGGTGCCGAGCAGCGCGTCGAGCGCCACGTCGGCGTCGCGCAGCGCCGCGTCGGCCGCTTCGCGGGATTCCGGAAAGGGGCGCGTCTGGACGCCCGCGATCCGCGCCCGTTCCTCGGCGTCGCGGCGGCCGGCGCTCGTTTTCGGCGACGGCAGCGCGTAGACGATCCGCTCGCAGGTCGCCTCGACGGCCGCGAAGGCCGCGTACGCGTCGCCGCCGTTGTTGCCCGGGCCGGCAAACGCGACCAGCCGCCGCGGGTGCGGCGCGATGCGGGCCAGCGCTTCGGCGAGTGCGGCGCCGGCCGCGCGCATCAGTGTGACGTCGCCCACGCGCGCGGCCGCCGCGGCATCCGCCGCTCGCATTTGCTCGGCTGTAACTACGCGCATCAGTCGTCCCTTTCCAGGATGACGAAGGCGGCCGCCGTCGTCGCGGTGTGGGTGATCGTCAGGTGGATGCGAGTCACGTCCCGGCTTGCCGGCAACCCGGCGGAGGACCCGAGAAAGACCAGCGCCGGCTTGCCGCTGCGTTCGTGCGAAACGCCGACGTTCCGCCACGGAATCGCGTGCCCGAAGGCTTTGCGCGCCGCCTCCTTCGCGGCGAAGAAGCCCGCCAGGCGCTCCGCCCAATTTCGCTTGCGCATCGCGTAGCGAAACTCTTCGTCCGTATATACCTTCTTTGCGAACCATGCGAGCGCCGCGTCGTCGAAGCGATAGCGCTCGACTTCCGCGAGGTCGGTTCCGATGCCGGCGATCATGCGAGCCCGTTCCGCGTCGAGGGTGCATATTGCTCCACAGGTTCCCGGCCCGCCCGAAGCCAAATACCAGACTCGTGGGGCAGATCAGCATCGTGCCGATAAACGCGATGGACGCGTCGTTCTTGGAACGGCTGGCGCTGTGCCTCGAAGAGCGGTTTCTGTTCACCTGCACGGTCGAGCGGACGCTGCGGATCCCGCGCACGTCGCTCAACAGCGTTCGCAAGCAGATGTTCTTCAACACGTTGCTGGCCCGCGTCGTCGCGAGCGCGCCGGTCACCGAAGGCTTCCGGCTCGCGGTCACGGATTTCGACCTCTACAAGACGTCGCACCAGTTCATCTTCGGCGACGCCAGCGAGGAGCACCGGGTCGCGGTCGTCTCGCTGCACCGCCTGCGCAACGACTTCTACGGCGAGCGCGCCGACGCGAACCTGCTCTTTCAGCGAACGCTGAAGGAGGCGGTCCACGATCTCGGCCACGCGCTTTCGCTCAAGCACTGCTTCAACCCGCGCTGCGCGATGTATTTCTCGAACTCGATCTACGATACCGATAACAAGCTCTCGCACTTCTGCGACGTCTGCGAGAAGCGCGTTCGCGCCAGCCGCTGACGCGCTTCAGCTCCTGATCGCGCGGGCGTCCGCCAGCGCGACGTTCTCCTCCCGGCCGTCGCGTTCGACGACGAGCGAGCCGTCGGGCGCGAGGCGCCGGGCGGTCGCGACGAAGGGCGTGGCGGAGCCGTCGCGGAGCAGCCGGTACGCCGTGCCCTCGAGCTCCGCGCGACGTTCCCAGGAACGGGCGACACCGGCCGGGTCGTCGAGCTCGGGGAGTCGCGCGGCGTAGGCGGCGAGGACGGCGTCGAGCACCGCGCTGCGTTCGGTGCGCGGCGCGAGATCGGACAGGAAGGCCGGCGGCGGGTCGATTTCGGCCAATACCGGGTCGCCGGAGGGGCGCCGGACGTTGATGCCCGTGCCGCAGCCGATCCAGGCCTGCGCGCCGATCACGCGCGAGATGCATAGGATACCGCAGCACTTGCGGCCCTCGAGCAGGAGGTCGTTGGGCCATTGCAGCCCCACCCGAAGCCCGGTTGCGGCCTCGATGCCGTCCGCGACGCCGAGCGCCGTCCAGAACGGCACGGCCCAGAGCGCGTCGCTGCGGACCGGCCGCGGCAGGATCGCCGTGAACAGCAGCGACGAGCCGGGCGGCGCGACCCAGCTGCGCGCGCGCCGCCCGTGCCCGGCGCGCTGAAAATCCGCCAGCAGCACGACGCCCGTGCCGCCGGTATGCCCGAGCAGCTCCGCAGCGTCGTCGTTGGTGCTGCCGGTTTCCGCGTAGGATCGAATCTCGAACACGACCAGGCCCTATCCGCCGCCGCCGCGTACGTTACGCGGCGCTATGGCTATCGAACAAACGCTCATACTTGCAAAAGCCGATGCGGTCGCGCGCGGGCTCGTCGGCGAAATCCTCTCGCGCTTCGAGCGGCGCGGGTACACGATCGCCGCGTTGAAACTGCTGACCGTCGACGAAGCGCGCGCGAAGGCGCACTACGCCGAACACGAAGGTAAGCCGTTCTTCGCGGGCTTGGTCGAGTATATCACGAGCGCTCCCATCGTAGCGCTCGTCGTCGAAGGTGCCGATGCGATCGAAGGCTGCCGCGCGACGATCGGCGCCACCAACCCGATAAAGGCCGCGGCGGGCTCGATCCGCGGCGACTTCGCGCAGACGATCGGGCGCAATCTCGTGCACGGCAGCGATTCCCCCGCGAGCGCGCAGCGCGAGATCGCCATCTGGTTCGAACCCGGTGAAATCTACTCGCGACGGCACGATCTCGACGGTTGGCTCGTCTCGACCTAGCGCTGCCGCCCCGCACTACCGGGCGCCGCCGAGACGGCTCGCGATGCCCTGCAAGAGTCCCGGCGCCAATTGCGCGATCGCGCCGGGATTGCGCTGGATGAAGGCGTTCGCGGCCTCTTGGAGCACCTGCGGGTTCCCCTTAGCGTAGGCGATCAGCGCGCCGACGGCGCCGCCGTCGCCCGCCGCGACTGCGGCCTCCGTCGTCCCCGCGGCGGCGGCCGTCTCGCTCGCGCCGGCGCCCGAACTATTCGTAAAGGACTGCAGTAAATGCCGCCCGAGCTGGGCCACGCCGTCGCCGTCGAGCGTTCCCAGGCTCTCGGTGAGGTGTTGGCCGAGTTCGTCCGGATCCGCGTTTTGCACGTGTTGCGCGACCGCTTCGGCCAGCTGTTGCGGGGAGGCGCCGCCGAGAAGATCCTCGGCCAGGCTCCCGATGTTCTCAAAGAACGACATTGGTATCCCTCCTGTAAGAGCGACGTAGCCGCAGTTCGGTAGTGCGAGCTACCGGCGTTCAACGGGGGACATTTCGCGACATTCCAGGAAGCGCGCGGACGTGATCGATTCATTACGCGGCGGGGGTAGCCCGCTCATCGAAGCCGTCCATGCGCGCGAGATCTTGGACTCGCGCGGCAATCCTACCGTGGCCGTCGCCGTTGCGACCAGCTACGGCGCCGTCGAAGAGGCGTTCGTGCCTTCGGGTGCCTCGACGGGCGCGCACGAGGCCGTCGAACTGCGCGACGGCGACCCTGCGCGCTACGGCGGCAAAGGCGTGCAGCGCGCCGTTCAAAACGTCAACGAGTTCCTCGGGCCGGCGCTCGAGGGCTTCGACGCCACCGCGCAGCGCGAGATCGACCAGAAGCTGATCGAGCTCGACGGCACGCCCAACAAGAGTAATTTCGGCGCGAACGCCATCCTGGGCGTGTCGCTCGCCGTAGCGCGGGCGGCGGCGGCCAGCCTCGAGCTGCCGCTGTATCGCTACCTCGGCGGACCCAGCGCCGCGACGCTGCCGGTGCCGCAGATGAACGTGATCAACGGCGGCAAGCACGCCGCCGGCGCGCTGCAGTTTCAGGAGTGCATGATCGTGCCGCTCGGGGCGCCCACCCTGGCCGACGCAGTCCGCTATGGGAGCGAGACGTTCCACGCGCTCGGGAAGCTCCTGCGCGACCGTGGACTGCCGACGCTGGTCGGCGACGAAGGCGGTTACGCGCCGCCGCTCGACACGCTCGATCAGGCGCTGGACCTGTTGGTCGAGGCGATCCGGCGCGCGGGCTACGTGCCGGGCGAGGACATCGCGCTCGCGATCGACTCGGCGGCAAACGAGTTCTTCGAGGGCGGCAGCTATTATCCGCAAACGAAAGACAAGGCCTTCAGCGCCCACCAGATGGTCGATTTTTACGAGCGGATCTTCGAGGCGTATCCGATCGTGTCGATCGAGGACGGGCTCGCGGAAGACGACTGGTCGGGCTGGCACGCGCTGACGCACCGTCTGGGCGCCCGGGTGCAGCTGGTCGGCGACGACATCTTCGTGACCAACACCGAGAGGATCAAGCGCGGCATCCGCGACGGCGTTTCGAATTCGGTGCTGATCAAGCTCAACCAGATCGGCACCCTGACGGAGACGCTCGATGCGGTCGAACTCTCGCACAAGGCCGGTTACACGACCGTGATCTCGCATCGCTCGGGTGAAACGGGCGACACCTCGATCGCCGACTTCGCCGTGGCGACCGGCGCGGGCCAGATCAAGACCGGTTCGCTCTCGCGCAGCGACCGGGTCGAGAAGTACAACCGCCTGATGGGCATCGAGGAGCAGCTCGGCGTCGCCGCGCGCTTCGCGGGGCGCGGAGCGTTCAAAGCCTTGCGCTGAATCCGGGCGAAACGGTGCGGGCTGTCACAGAAAGCCGCTAAGGCGGCTCGCTTCCGCGTACCCCAGCGGAATCGCGGGTATAGTGCGAAGGCCGGGTTTACCCGAGCATTCCCCACTGCGAACTCCCGAGGTAGCCATGGACAAGAAGACCCTACGACTGATCAAGGCGACGGTAATCGTGGCCATCCTCGCGGCTATCCCGCTGATCGCCTTCTCCTAATCGTCGGAGACGTGGGTCACCGCCGGTTCGCGTCGGCCCGGCCGGCGGCCATTGCGCCGCATCACAGATGGGGCTGCCGCGCCCTCGAAACGGTGACAACGCCGGTTCCGGGCCCCATAATGGGGGCAGTCATTCACTCTTCCCACAGCCGAGGAGCAATGGATAAAAGGATCGTCAAACTCCTGAAGGCGACGCTGGCCGCAGCGCTGATCGGTGCCATCCCGTGCATCGCAGACGCAAGCACGATCGCCGCCGCCGCGCACGTTGCCGCGGCCGTACCACACTAAAGCGTTCCCGACCGGCCACGCCGGCGCTTCGGCTTGCAGATCGTGGCGCTTCCAGTAGCGCCCGAGCTCACCTGCCGGCCGAAGCACGGCGCCACTTCGTGCCCGCGGACCGTCGGAATCCCGACCGTCGCGGGCTTTTGCATGTCCGCCGCCGCGCTGCTGCCGGCCGGCGCGCTCGCGCCGCAAGGTTCGTCTGCTGCGACTCCGCCGCCCGTGCCGAACGGTCCGGCGCTGACCGTCGATGCGGATGCGGGCGCCTACGCGATCGATCCCGACATCTACGGCATCACGTGGTTCTACGATAGCGGCGGCAGCGCCGACGCGAACTTCGCCGCCTTTGCCGGGTCGGTGCGGTTGCCGATCAGCCGCCACGGCGGCGACGCCACGACCCGCTGCAACTGGCTGGTCGATTCGTCGAACGCCGGCCAGGACTGGTATTTCACGGGCGGCAACGGCAAGGCGCACGGCACGGCTACGCCGAGCGGGTCGGCGGACCACACGATCGCCGCGAACCGCGCGACCGGAACCAAGCAGGTCCTCACCGTGCCGGCGATCGAGTACGTCAACGCCGACAGCCCTTGGCACTGCGGTTTTCCGAAGGCCGACTACCCGGCGCAGCAATCGTACAATCCCTACGTGCCCTACGGCGGCGGCCAGTGCGGCAACGGCTACACGGCCGGCGGAACGGAACTGTTCGGGAAGAACCCGCACATTAGCGATATTCCGAATTCGCCCACGCTCCAAATGGCGTGGGTGCGCCATCTCGTGCGGGCGTTCGGCATCGCCGCGCGAGGCGGCGTCGCGGTGTACGAGATGGACAACGAGCCGACCGCCTGAGGGTTCGAACTCCGCGACGTCCATCCGAGAGACGAGACCAGCGACGAACTGGTGACGCAAACGCTCGTTTACGCGGCGGCCGTCAAGGTCGGCGATCCGACGCGTCGGTGCTCGGGTCGGGCGACATCGCACGACGAACGGGCTCTGGTACCTCGAGCAGATGGCGCGCTATCAAAAAGCGCACGGAACGGGGCTGCTCGATTATTACTCGGTGCACTACCCGGCCTGCCGCGGCGGCGACCCGATCGCGAACACCGTCCACCACATCCGGCTGCACCGAGCGTGGATCGCGCAGGCCTATCCGGGCGCGAAGCTCGGCTACGACGAGTGGAACGACGGCACCCCGACGGATTTTTCGGCGGCCCTGACCCACGCCGGTATGCTAGGCGTGTTCGGCCGCGAGGGAGTCGACGTCGCAAGCAAGGGCGGCCAGTTCGGCGACACGTCGGTTGACGCGGCTAGCGCCGACGACGGCGAAGCTCGGCATCTACGCCGCGAAGCGCACGAGCGACGGCGCGCTAACGATCGTCGCGACCGATCGCACGAGCGCGGCCTTGACGAGTCCCCTCGCGGTCGCCGGGTTCGCGCAGAAGGTGGGCGCCGCGTGCTACACCTACGCCGCGGCACGTCCCGGCGCGATCGTGGTCGCCGCGCTCGGGCCGATCGCGCTTTCGAAGTTCGCGTACTCGTATCCGGCCGAATCGGTCACGCTCTTCGCCGTACGGTAGGCCGCCCGCCCCGCCGGACCGGCCGCGCAGCCCCGCCTGCGGCCGGCCGGAGAGGAATCCCGCGCCGGCGCCCCATACTAGCCCTCTCCGGGGGCC